>NZ_JANHLE010000031.1 GCF_028682475.1 Pseudomonas putida | reverse complement strand
AAAGATCAACACCGTCTTTGGCAAGTCTGGATTGACAGCCCAACGGACAATCCGATCCTTGAGCTGGAGGTTAAATACCCGCGCGACGTGCGGCAGCGGTCAGACGGCCGCGGTTACATGTTCCGACTGGCGCTGGAATGGGCAGCAAACGAGGCTGATCGAGTCAACAGTACATGTGTCAGTCAACTGATGGAAAGGATGGGGTTGCTGAAAGCCTCACTTTTTTTGGCCAGCCTTGCTGGCGATGCCCGGCACCGCCGGGCCAGGGCTGCTTAGCGGCCCATCGCCGGCAAGGCCGGCTCACACAGTTTACAAATCCAGCACCAACCGCGCCGTCCGCGCCCGCGAGACACACAGCATCATGCTCTGCTGCGCTGCTTTTTCTTCATCGCTCAGGTATTGGTCAAAGTGTTCGGCTTCGCCTTCGAGGATCGCTGTTTCACAGGTGCCACACACACCCTCACGGCACAGGCACTCGACCTTGGCGGCCTTGGATTTTTCGATGGCCTGAAGAATGGTCATGCCTTCTTCGACCTGCAGTTCAATGCCCGATTGGGCCAGCACCACCGTGAAGGCTGCGCCGCTCACCGGGGCGGCGGCGAACTGTTCCCAATGCACGCGCTGCTCGGCGATGCCCGCCTTGGCGGCCGTGGCAATTACCGCATCGATCAGCGGTTTCGGACCGCACACGTACAAGTGCGCATCGTCAGCCAGACCGGCGCACAGCGCGGCCAGGTCGAGCTTGCGATCAAGGCTGTCGATATAAAAATGGGTGTTGTCAGCATGCGGCCCGCTGGCCAACTGATCCTGGAACGCACCGTGCTCCGGCGCGCGGAAGGCATAGTGCAGTTCGTAGTCGGCTGCGCCGCCTTCCAGTTCATGCAGTTGCGCCAGGAACGGGGTAATGCCGATGCCGCCGGCGATCAGTACATGGCGACCGGCGCTGGGGTCCAGGGCGAACAGGTTGTTGGGCGAGGAGATGGTCAAGCGGGTGCCGACTTCAACCTGCTGGTGCATGAACGCCGAGCCGCCTTTGGACTGCTCTTCCAGGCGCACGCCGATCTGGTAGCTGCGGGTGTCGCGCGGGTCGCTCATCAGCGAGTAGGCGTTGCTGAACTGGCTGCCGTCGGCGCCCTGCATCTGCACGATGACATGGCTGCCACCGGTGAAGGCGGGTAGCGGCGCGCCGTCTTCGCGGGCCAGGGTGAAGCGCTTGATCAGCGGCGTGGCCTGTTGCACGTCGGTCACTTGCACGCTGAACATTTCGTATTTGTTGGCCATGGTTCACCTCGACTGCAGGGGCGCGCGGCAGGCCCTGCCGCGTCCCGGAACCCGACGCTCGCTCAGACGGCGAGGCACAGGTATTTGATTTCCAGATAATCTTCGATGCCGTACTTGGAGCCTTCACGGCCCAGGCCCGATTGTTTGATGCCACCGAACGGCGCGACCTCGTTGGAGATCAACCCGGTGTTGACCCCGACCATGCCGTATTCCAGCTGCTCGGCGACCTTGAACACCCGGGCGATATCGCGGCTGTAGAAGTACGCCGCCAGGCCGTACTGGGTGGCGTTGGCCAGGGCGATGACTTCTTCGTCGCTGTTGAAACGCACCAGCGCCGCCACCGGGCCGAAGATTTCTTCTTCCAGCAGTTCCATGCCCGGGCCGACATTGGCCAGCACGGTAGGCTCGAAGAAGTTGCCGCCCAGGGCATGAGCCTGGCCGCCGAGGACCAGTTCGGCACCTTTGCCGACCGCGTCGTCAATCAGACTGCGGACTTTGGCCACGGCCTTGTCGCTGATCAGCGGACCGATCTGTGTGCCTTCGGCACTGCCATGGCCAACACCCAGCTGGCGTACGCGCTCGATGAAGCGTTCACTGAACTGCGCGTAGACGCTGTCATGGATGTAGAAGCGGTTGACGCACACGCAGGTTTGCCCGGCGTTACGGTACTTGGCGATCAACGCGCCTTCGACCGCGGCGTCGATGTCGGCGTCGGCGAAGACAATGAACGGTGCATTGCCGCCCAGTTCCAGGCTGACTTTCTTGATGGTTTCAGCGCACTGGCCCATCAGCAGGCGACCGACCGGGGTGGAACCGGTGAAGCTCAGTTTGCGCACTGAAGGGTGACCGGTGAACTGCGCGCCAATCGCCGGCGCATCGCCGGTGACCACGCTGAACACGCCAGCCGGTACACCCGCGCGTTCGGCCAGTTCAACCAGAGCCAGGGCGCAGAACGGTGTTTCGTTGGCCGGTTTGACCACCATGGTGCAGCCGGCCGCGAGAGCTGGGGCGACCTTGCGGGTGATCATCGCCGCCGGGAAGTTCCACGGAGTAATCGCGGTGCACACGCCGATGCCTTGTTTGATCACCAGCAGGCGCTTGTCATTGGCCGGACTCGGGATCACGTCGCCATAGACGCGCTTGCCTTCTTCGGCGAACCACTCGACGAAGGAGGCGGCATAGCGGATTTCGCCCAGGGCTTCGTGCAGCGGCTTGCCCTGTTCGAAGGTCATCAGCCGGGCCAGGTCCTGCTCGTGTTCGAGCAACAGTTCAAACCAGCGGCGCAGAATCTGTGCGCGCTCTTTGGCGGTGCGTGCGCGCCAGTCGCCGAGAGCTGCTTCGGCGGCTTCGATGGCGCGTACCGCTTCGGCGCCGCCCATCAGCGGCACGCTTCCGAGCAGCTCGCCGTTGGCCGGATCGCTCACCTGCAGGCTGCGTCCGTCATCGGCGTCGCACCAGCGCCCAGCGATGTAGGCTTGCTGGCGGAACAGCTTAATGTCATTGAGTTTCACGCAAGGCACTCCGAAAGCCGCCGCAGGCCGTCTGTGCAGCCTGCGGCGGTGGTTATCAGTCGTTGAGGTGGGCGACGGCGATCAGGTTGTGGAAGTGGGCGATGCCGTGCTCGCTCATGCCGCTGCGCTCGCGGTCGGCCATGATCCGGCCCTGGCCACGGTAGCCACGGGACTTGAGGCCTTTCTGCACGCTTTCCACCAGGCGCAGGTCTTCCGGACGGAACACTTCGCGGTACCAGTCGATCAGCTTCTGCTGCTCTTCAGTGATGTCCTTGTTGAGGAAGTAGATGTCGTAGTGCTGCAGGGTGGTTTCGGCATCGACCGGGAACTCGTAGATCACGGTCATGAAGTTCGCTCCTGGCGGCACGTTGAACATGGTGCACGGCCAGGCCCAGAAACCGGCGAAGGAGGGATCTTTCACGCTCTCGTCAAACTTGAACGACTGCTCGGAAGGCTTGGCCAGGCCGTATTGCAGGGTCCAGTTGCCGTGCAGGTTGTGGCTGTATTGACCGACGTCTACCGAGTCGGCGAAGCCTGGGTGGGCCGGGGCGCAGTGGTAGCACTCGAGGTAGTTGTCGACGATCGATTTCCAGTTGGCCGGGGTGTCGCTGACAAAACGCGCGGCCAGGTGCAGGTCGTCGATCACCGCGCAGGCTTCACGCATGCGTTTTTGCAGGCCTGGCAGCTGGTCTTCGACGGAGCCTGCTTCCATGTCCATATTGATGAAGATGAAGCCTGCGTATTCTTCCACGCGCAGTTGCACCAGCGACGAGTTCTCTTTGTCGAAGTTGACCACGTTGTCGCAGTTGCGCGCGTGGGCCAGGTCGCCGTCGAGCTTGAAGGTCCAGGCGTGGTACGGGCAGGTGATGACGTTCTTGGCCTTGCCGCTGCCGCTGAGCAGTTGGTGGCCGCGGTGCGGGCAGACGTTGTAGAAAGCGCGCAGTACGCTGTCGCGGCCGCGCACAACGATGATGCTTTCGCCGATCACTTCGCGGGTGATGTAGGCGTTGTTGTCTGCCACTTCACTGCGGTGGCCGACGCAGATCCAGCTGCGCGCGAAGATGTTTTCTTTCTCGTGTTCGAACACTGCCGGTTGGGTGTAGAAGCTGGCAGGGATGGTGAACGCCTCGTCGGCGTTGGCGCAGAAATCGGCGGGCAGGCGTTTGAAGTCATTCATGGTCGGGTCTCACAAGCTCGGTTTTTAGTTGTTAGTTAACGTGTATCTGTCAGTTAACAAGTCAGGCAAAAAAATTTGGTTGCTGTGGGGGCAGCCTTGCTGTGGGAGCGGGCTTGCCCCGCGATTGCGATCGATCAGCCAAATCGCATCGCGGGGCAAGCCCGCTCCCACAGGGGGGTGTTTAGTGCACGGCAGCAGCGCTGCGCGGGGCCTGGTTTTGCGGTTCTTCGCCAGCCATACGTGCCGCCTCTTCTTCAATGCGGTAGGCCGGTACCTGGCCGTAGTCTTCGATCATCCATTTGAAGAAGCCGTAGATCTTCACCAGCAAGATCACCATGAACGGGATCGCAGTCAGTACCACAGCGGTTTTCATGGTCGACAGCGAGGCTTTGGCAAACAGCATGGCCAGCGGCACCAGGGTCAGCACTACACACCAGAACAGGCGATGGGTCGGCGTCGGGTCGTCACCTTCACGCAGGTTGCGGGTGCTGGTGGCAGCCACTGCATAAGCCGCGGCGTCCATGTGCGAGGCGCAGAAGATCGCCATGATGAACAGGTACACGCCAAGGAACACCTGGCCCCACGGCAATGCCAGCAGCAGGTGGGTTACCGCCGATTCGCCGCCTTGTTCGCTGAGCATTTTCGGCACGTCCACGGCACCGGTGATGAACTGGTGCATGCTGTAGCTTTCCAGCGCGCCGAAGAAGAACCAGCAACCGAAGCTGCCACCGAGCAGCAGGGCCATGACCACTTCCTTGATCTGCCGGCCACGCGAAACACGGGTGACGAACATTGCCACGCCTGGAGCGTAGGACACCCACCACAGCCAGTAGAACACCGTCCAGTTGCGGGTGAAGGCACCGTCGCCGGCCGGGTCGGTGAACAGGCTCATGTGTACGTAGTTCTGGATCATCAGGCCAATCGAGTTGGCGGTGTTGTTGATGGTGAACTGGGTCGGGCCGACCAGCAGCACCACGCCGGCAAACACCAGGGCGCCGATGCAGACCATTTTGCTCAGACGCTGCAGGCCGCCGTCGATACCGATGTAGGAGCTGAGCGAGAACATCACCGCGACGGCGCCGATCACCATCAACTGCACGGTGAAGGTGTCCGGGGTGCCGGTCAGGTCATGCAGGCCGCGGGTCAGGGTCGAGGCGGTGAGGGCCAGCGACACGGTCAGGGCGCCCATCATGGTCAGCAGGAAGATCAGGTCGACAGTACGGCCGACAGGGCCGGTGGCCTTGAAACCGGTGACCGCTTCGACGATCGAGGCCAGATTCAGGCCGCTCTTCTTGCGCACATGGAAGTGATAGGCCATGGCCAGCGAAGCCAGGGCGTAGATCGACCAGGCGCTGACGCCCCAGTGGAAGAACGAGTAGCTGACGCTGTACTCAAGGGCTTGCGGGCTGGCGGCGGCGATGTTCAGACCTGGGGTCTGGTAGTAGTAGGCCCACTCCATGACGCCCCAGTAGAGGGTCGAGGAGCCCATACCGGCGCAGATGAACATGAACACCCAGGTCGCCGTGGCGTACTCGGGTTTGCCACTGCCCAGGCGGATATTGCCGTATTTGCTGAAGGCCAGGTACAGCACGGCCAGGGAGCTACCGAACACCAACACCTGAACACTGGTGCCGAAGGTTCGGGTGGACAGTTCGAACAACTGGTTGGCTGCGCTTTCCGCTTCGGCGGGGAAGGCTGCAAGGCCTATCACCGTGAGCAGCACGGCAATCAGACTCACGGTGATCAGGAACACATCTATCTTTTTATTTTTGTGCGACATCATCGTCTCCTGGACGTTGGCGTACTTATCTATACCCGGCAGGCATTCCGGGGTGTTGCGGTAACGCTCCTTCCTTGGTTGTTAACTAAAAGTTAACGTGAATCTTTCGGTTAACAGATTCTGCATACAATCTGCGCCGCTCGCAAGAGGAAAAGGGCCGTCTTGTCTGACAATTCAGACAATCGGCCCCATCCCATCAACCTTCGATCAGTGCGGTGATCGCCCGGCCCACGTCCTGGGTGGACTTCTGCCCGCCCATGTCGCGGGTGGTGTCACCGGCAGCGATGACCTGCTCGATAGCCTTGAGGATGTCATCGTGGGCGGCGCGGTAACGTGGGTCGGCGCCGTCGTTGCCGAGGAACTCGAGCATCAGCGCGCCGGACCAGATCATCGCGATCGGGTTGGCGATGTTCTTGCCGAAGATGTCCGGGGCCGAGCCGTGTACCGGCTCGAACAGCGACGGGAACTTGCGCTCCGGGTTGAGGTTGGCCGATGGTGCGATACCGATGGTGCCGGCGCAGGCCGGACCGAGGTCGGAGAGGATGTCGCCGAACAGGTTCGAAGCCACCACCACGTCGAAGCGATCCGGTTGCAGCACGAAGCGGGCGCAGAGGATATCAATGTGCTGCTTGTCCCAGCTGATTTCCGGATAATTGGCAGCCATGGCGGCGGTGCGTTCGTCCCAGTAAGGCATGCTCACGGCCATGCCGTTGGACTTGGTCGCCGAGGTGACGTGTTTGCGCTCGCGGGTCTGGGCCACGTCGAAGGCGTACTTGAGGATGCGGTCGACACCACGGCGGGTGAACACCGACTCCTGCAGGACGAACTCGTTTTCGGTGCCTTCGAACATGCGTCCGCCCAGGGACGAGTATTCGCCTTCGGTGTTCTCGCGGATCACCACGAAGTCGATATCGCCCGGCTCGCGGCCGGCCAGCGGGCAGGGCACGCCAGGGAACAGGCGCACGGGACGGATGTTGACGTACTGGTCGAAGTCGCGGCGGAACTTGAGCAGCGAACCCCACAGCGAGATGTGGTCCGGGACCTTGTCTGGCCAGCCGACCGCACCGAAGTACAGGGCGTCGAAGTCCTTCAGTTGTTCGAACCAGTCATCCGGCATCATTTTGCCGTGTGCCAGGTAGTAATCGCAGCTGGCCCACTCGAAGAATTCGAAGCTGATGTCCAGGCCATGCTTGCGCGCAGCGGCCTCGACCACGCGGATACCTTCGGGGAGAACTTCGATACCGATGCCGTCGCCAGGGATCGCGGCGATTCTGAAAGTCTTGCTCATGGGGGGGCGCACTCGTTGTCTAGGGAACAGGTGCGGACCATGCTATAAGGGCTTCATTCAGAGATAATCTCGCCATTCATAGATTCTTAGAACACGAAACGTGAATAATCTACCGAGCCTTGACGACCTCAATATCTTTCTCCAGGTGGCCAAACGCGCCAGCTTCGCGGCCGTGGCCGACGAACTGGGCATGTCGGCTGCGTTCATCAGCAAACGTATCCGTGTGCTCGAACAGACCCTGGAGGTGCGCCTGTTGCATCGCACCACCCGACGGGTGACCGTGAGCGAGGAGGGCGAGCGGGTTTACCAGTGGGCGCAGCAGATCTTCGATGCGGTGCAGCGCATGGGTGACGACATCAGCGCCCAGCACCGGGAGCCGACCGGGCAACTGCGTATTGCCAGCAGCCTGGGCCTGGGGCGGCGATTCGTGGCACCGGCGTTGTCGGAGCTGGCCGAGCGTTATCCGCGCCTGGACGTTCGTCTGGATGTTCACGATCGTCTGGTCGACCTGATCGAAGAGGGCGTCGACCTGGATATCCGGGTCGGCAACACGATTGCGCCCAACCTGATTGCCAAGCCGCTGGCCAGGAACCGTCGGGTGTTGTGCGCCTCACCGGCCTACCTGGCGCGGCGCGGAACGCCGAAAGTGCTGGCCGAGCTGGGTAGCCATGATTGCCTGGTGATCAAAGAGCGCGACCATCCCTTCGGCATCTGGCAACTGGAAGGGCCCAATGGCGAGGAGAGCGTGCGGGTGACCGGCAGCCTGTCGAGCAACCACGGCGAAGTGGCGCACCAGTGGTGCCTGGATGGGCGTGGGATCTTGCTGCGTTCGTGGTGGGATGTACATGACAGCCTGGCGGACGGGCGTCTGGTTCAGGTATTGGGGGACTATCACCAGCCGGCGGATATCTGGGCGGTGTATACCTCGCCCTTGGCCAGCTCGGCCAAGGTGCGGGTGGCGGTGGAGTTTTTCCGCCAGTACTTTGCCGAGCGCTATAGCCTGCCGGAGCTCGGCTGACGGGGTTTCTTTGGGCGCGGGCCTTCTGTGGGAGCGGGCCTTGCCCGCGATCTGCCGCAAAGCGGCAGCAAACCTGCGAATGCGGAGCGTCAGTTAAATTCGGGACTCAGCATTTGCGAGCGCTACGCGCTCGATCGCAGGCTGTCGCCAGCTCCTACAGGGTTATGCAGGGGGCAGGATCTTCAGCCAGGGCCAGCGCGCCTGGTAGCTTTTCGCCTTTTCTTCGAACAGATCAGGCTGCGCGTTTTTCGGATTGATCCGCAGTAGCCCATGTTCAATGTCGGTCAAACCATAGGGGGCATAAACCTCACAGGTTGCGACATCCAGCCCGATAGTAGAAAACGTCGTAATCCTTGATGCCCCACGCCGTTGGCTGGTTCGCCTGATGATTCCACACCGCCTGAAAAAGACAGCCGGCCGTCAGCTAACTGATTCAAGCCTAACGCTGGCAGGCGTGAAGCGATTGCGGCGTTTATGGGGTGGGTCATGGTGACGCTGACCAAGCCGTCGACAGCCAATGTCATGTGCATCTCCTTGAGTACATCGGTGGCCACTTAATCGGACAGCCCCAGTTCAAACTCGGCGCTGTCCCGGCATTTAACCGCCGACAGCAGCAGCCGATGCTGCCACTTCTTATGCGCACGCCACATCAGTCCGCGGGCTTCGCCCTGCTCGATGCTGCCTTGCTTGACCACATCCCAGGTCCGGTACAAATACCTGGCCAGCTCGGTGACGTCTTTCTCTGGCCAACAGCAGCCATGCTTTCTCAGCAGCGCCACCATGTTGTCTATCTGAACCGCCTCATGGGCTTGCTCCAGCTCGTGCAAAGCGGGAATGACATCCATGGCCTGCCAGAGTGCGCCATAGCCGGAAAACTGCTGCTCGATCCCGTCGATCATGTCATCGAGCGCGTCCCAGATTTCAACCAGGCCCAGATCGCTTTGATAAATCGCCTGTTCCCGCTGGCGTATTTCCTCCAGCCACTGCTCGGCCAGGCGGTAAACGATGGCTTCCTTGTTCGGGAAAAAACGGTACAGCGACTTGATGTCGATGTCGCAGCGTTCGGCGATGGCATTGGTATTGAGCAGGGTAATGCCGCCTTCCTTGAGCAGTGCCAGCGTCGCCTGTTCAATCTTCTGGATGATCGCCAAGGTGCGTTGCTGGCGCGGCTCGCGGCGCATCTTCAAATCTAGCGAAGTCATCGAACGCTCAGCCTTGTTGTGGGTTGGCCCGCATTTCACATGGTCTTGCCTATTGGCGTCAATCTCACCGATTGACGCCAATAGGCAACGCTGGTAGAAGATCAAATTACAGTAATTACTGTAATTTAACCGGAGCCCGTATGCGCTTAAAACAAAAACAACACCTAACGCTTTCCTCCATTGCCTTGCTCGTCGGGATCACTGGCTGCAGCCAGACGCCTGTCCCTACCGTCGACAACAGCAACAACACGGTGTACCTCAACGGCGAGATCTACACCCAGGATGGCCAGCACCGGAAGGTCGAAGCCATCGCCGTCGCCAACGACAGGTTCGTCTATACCGGCAACCGTGAGGGCGCGGAGCGCTTCATCAGCGAGGGATTCAAGGTGGTCGATCTGGGCGGCAAGATGGTGTTGCCTGGCCTGCACGACAACCATATCCACGTACTGGGCACCGTCGCCCTGGATGTCTGTGACCTTGAAGGCAAGGCGGTAAACCTCGATCAGCTGGCCAGCAAAGTGAAGGAGTGCTTGCCGCGCTACGCCAGCGAACCTGGCGCTTGGCTGAAGATCGATCAGTGGGTTCCCTATGAAGGCAATGAGCCGACGGCCAACTACAAAACCATACGCCAGGCGCTCGATGCGGCTGCCGATGGTCACCCGATCATCTTGTCCGGGGTCGATGGCCATGCCAGCGCCTACAACTCCAAAGCCTTGAGCATGGCGGAGGACCAGCACGGCAACCCTGTTGGCTTCAACGCCAAGACCCTGGCCAAAGGGGGCGTGTTCGCCGAGCTGGCGCCCTACGTCAGCCTCGACACCGGCGTCGTGCGCGACGCGGCCAAAGAGAAAATCCCTGTAGGCAACTTCGACATGTTTGCGCAAAAGCCCGGCGACCCGCGCGGCGAGAAGGTTTATGGCGACATTCTGCCGGATGTCGCCAAAGTCATGGCGCAAAGCGGCATCACCAGCATTCAGGATGCGTGCAGCAATGATTTCATCCGCGAACAGCTGGTGAAGATGCAGAAGCAGGATCTGCTGAACATGCGTGTCACCGCCGCTACCTGCTTCATTGACGACGATTACAAGGGCAAGGTGGATATTGCCGGGCACCTGAAAAAAGCCCAGGAGGTCCGTGCCGCGTTCGCTGACAACCCGTTGATCAAGGCTGATGCGGTGAAGATTTTCGCCGACGGTGTGCTTGAAGGGGACGCTTTCAGCACGCCGCCGTTCTCACCCAATGCCGGCATGTTGCACAACTATCAGACGCCTCACCTCAAGCTCAATGCCGACACCGGGGCTGTCACCGTCACCAAGGACAGCGAGGACTCGAAGAAGAACGGCATCGTCAATTACAAGGCGGAAGACTTCAAGAACTACGCCAGCGCGCTCGATGCCGATGGCTTCAGCATCCACGTCCACAGCGTTGGTGACCGCGCCACGCGTGTCGCACTCGATGCCCTGGAGGCTGCCCGCCAGCGCAATGGCGACAGCCACATTCCGCACACCATTGCCCACCTGCAAGTCATTCACCCGGACGACCAGCGCCGCATTGGCGAGCTTGGTTTGTACCTCACCTACACCTACGCCTGGATCAACCAGCAGCCCGACTACGATGTGCTGATCACCCCGTTCCTGGAGAAGAGCAAAAAGGGCCAGGACATCAACGACCTGCTCTACAACAAAAACAACTACACCTGGAGTGCCACCTACCCGGTGCAAAGCTCTTACAAGGCCGGTGCAGTTCTGGTCGCCGGCAGTGACGCACCGGTCGACTCCCGCGATCCACGGCCCTTCATGAACATTGCCGCTGGCATTACCCGCGCGATTCCAGGGGAGCCGGCGTACAACGCCGAACAGTCGGCGACGCTGGAACAGATGCTCGATGCCTACACCATCAACGGCGCTCGCGCGGTTCGCCAGGACAAGCTGATCGGCTCGATCGAAGCGGGCAAGTCGGCGGATTTCATCGTCCTTGACCGCAACCTGTTCGACCTGGTGGCGCAGGGCAAGCCCGAGCAGATTGCCGATACCAAGGTGTTGCAGACAGTGTTCCGCGGAAAAACGGTCTACAGCCAGTAATCATCCCTACACAGGGGCCTTACACGGCCCCTGTGTAGGGCCGCTGTGGGAGCGGGCTTGCCCCGCGATAGCGTTCAACCCTTCAGCGCGGCCTCAATCGCCGCCACATCAATCTTGCGCATTTCCATCATCGCCTCGAACGCACGCTTGGCCGCCGCCCGATCAGGGTTGCTGATCGCCGCGGTCAAGATGCGCGGGGTGATCTGCCAGGAAAGCCCCCACTTGTCCTTGCACCAGCCACAGGCACTTTCCCGACCGCCATTGCCGACGATTGCCTTCCACAACCGGTCCGTTTCGGCCTGGTCATCGGTGGCAACCTGAAACGAAAACGCCTCGCTGTGCTGGAACATCGGACCACCGTTAAGGCCCAGGCAGGGGATGCCCATCACCGTGAACTCCACCGTCAGCACATCGCCTTCTTTGCCCGAAGGGTAATCGCCCGGCGCGTGATGGACGGCCACCACGGCGCTGTCCGGGAAGGTCTTGGCATAGAACGTCGCAGCGTCCAGCGCCGTGCCGTCAAACCACAGGCAAATCGTATTCTTGCTGGTCATCTTGGGTCTCCGAATCCGGGACTGGGGACAAACAGTGTAGACGCCTCGTCAGCCGGGCTTCCTTGCCCGTACTTGCGCTCAGGCGATCAGCTCGACCTTACCGGTGGCCAGGCGATAGACGCCGCCGACGATTTTCAACTTGCCCTTGGCAAGCGCATCGGTGATCAAGGGCGTGGCGCCCTTAAGACTCTGGACCGAGTCTTTAACGTTTTGCGCGGTGGCATTTTCCATCAGGTTGCCGGGTTGTTTGAGCACCTTCTCGATAGAGGGCTTGAGCGCCTCCGTCAGTTTCGGAATGTGCCCGGGGAACACGGTTTGATCTTTCAGCGCTTTGATCCCGGCATCGATGGCGCCACAGCTTTCATGGCCGAGCACCAGAATCAACGGCGCACCGAGCACTGCGACGGCGTATTCAAGGCTGGCCAGGCCTTCGCCGGTGACGAAGTTGCCCGCCACGCGAATCGCGAAAAGGTCACCGCGTGCAGTGTCGAACGCATATTCGGGGGCGATCCGCGAGTCGGAGCAACTGAGCACCGCCACGAACGGGTTCTGACCGGACACCAAGGCTTCACGTTCGTCCTTGAAATCGTGTGTGTCCGAATTTCCGCTGACGTAGCGTTCATTGCCGGCAATCAGCCGTTGTAGCGCCTGGTCGGGGTTGATTGCGTTTTGTGGTTTAGGGGGCGCAGCGGTTTTTTCGACGGCCGTGACAAGCTTGTCGGGCAGCGCGCCGGCCAGCAGCAGGGCGCCTGCTCCAAGTCCGGCAATGCGAAGAAAACGACGGCGATCAGTGGTGTTTGAAGAGGAAGTTGAATCACATGATTTACACATGATGGTGTGTACTCAGGTCAACTCGGTGGAAATAACTACTGTTGGGGAACGGGTGCATCAAGGAAAATTCAGCACCCGAACCTTGCAGTCTAGTTGATCTGCCCACCTATGTTTTTTGCGCTGCCGTGCTGGCCTGTCCAGACACCTGTGTCTCGCCCTTGGCCCGCACCGGTTTGAGCCGCGAAACCCCGAACAACACCAAGGCCAGCCCGATCATCTGATACAGCGACACGTCCTCGTGGAGCACCGCCCATGACGCCAGCACCGTCAGCACCGGCCCCAGATTGCCGACCGCCGCGGTATAGGTAGCCCCCATGCGCTGAATCGCCAGTGCCACCCAATAGATCGGCAACACCGTGGATACCACTGCCATCAATGCTGCGTACACCCATACCGAAGAAGGCAGCTGCCACAGCAGGTGGGTATCGGTGCTCAGCAGATAGTGCGCCAGCACCATCAGCGCCGACGCGCTGCCCGCCAGCCCGGCCAGACGCATGGAGCTCATGCGCTTGAGCATCATGCCGGTGCCTGAGTAATACAGCGCGTAGGTCACTGCACTGGCAAACACCCACGCCGCGCCGAGCATCACCTGGCCGCCCATTGCGCTGGCACTGACGTCATGCACGAAGGCGACACCCAGGCCCAGGTAGCACAGGCCCATCGCCACCAGGGTGCGCAGGGTAGGGCGTTCGCGCAGGGCGATGGCCTGGAACACCAGCACCAGGGTCGGGTAAGTGAACAGAATCAGGCGCTCGAGCCCGGCGCTGATGTACTGCAACCCGTAGAAATCGAACAGGCTCGCCAGGTAATAGCCGAACAAGCCCAGCAGCATCACCCGCACACCGTCAGCCAGGGTCATGGGCGCATTGGCCGGGCCGCGGCTGGCCCACACCAGCCAGGCAAACAGCGGCAACGACAAGCCCATGCGCATCGCCAGCAGGGTGATCGCATCCACCTCACTGGCCGCATATGACAGCTTGACGAAAATCGCCTTGAGGCTGAAGCCGAGTGCCGAAAGCACCGCAAACAGGCTGCCGTTTACGACGCAACGCTGGCAAAACCCACGTAATTTATTCATCAGCAGCCCGACAGAGGAGAAGGTACAGGCGTTATTCTAAGGTGAAGGCAACCTGCGCAGAATCGCATTTTCCAGAACGAAGCCTTCGCCAAAAGAGAAACCCAGTGCACTTTGACCTCTCCGATTTGCGCTTGCTGAGCGCCATTGCCGCCTCCGGCAGCCTGAGCAAGGCCGCAGCCAGCATCCCGGTTGCCGTCTCGGCCGCCAGCACCCGCTTGCGTCTGTTCGAGGAGCGCTGCGGCGTCAGCGTATTCACCCGCACGGCTGGCGGTATGCAACTGACTCCGACCGGTCGCTTGGTGCTTGAGGCAGCCAGCAGCGTACTTGGCGAGGCGCAAAAGCTTCAGGACACGCTAAAGGAGCTCGCTGGCCAACGCCGCATCACCTTGCGGCTGGCCGCCACCACTGTGACTACCAGCAGCCTGTTGCCCGCCGTGCTCGGCTCGTTTCTGGCGGACTACCCGGAAGTCGATCTGCAACTGACTGAATACCGCAGTGCTGATGTCATGCGTGCCGTGCTCACTGGCGATTGCGAAATCGGCGTGTATGACGGCAGCGTGATCAGCGATGGGGTGCTGTCGTTGCCGTTTCGCAGCGAGCGGCTGGTGATACTGGTGCCTACCGGGCACCCCTTGGCCGAGCGCGAACAGACGCGCCTGCGCGATGCTCTGGGTTACCCCTTCATCGGCATGCCAGCCGAGCGGGCCATGCAACGTTTTGTCGAAGAGCGGGCGATGAAACTGGCCATGCCCCTGCAGATCCGCGTGCGTGCGCCCAGCTTTGAAGCCATCGCCCAATTGGTCGCTCAGCGGGCCGGGATCGCCATGCTGCCGGAGACCACTGCGCGGCGCATGGAGCAAGAACTGCCGGTGCGTGTGGTGCTGCTTGAAGAGTGCTGGGCGACGCTTGAATTGCGACTGTGCATCAAGGGCTGGGAGTCGCTCAGTACCCATGGTCGTCAGCTGGTCAGCTTTCTGTCGCAATAGCCTGTGTGGGTGGGCCGCATCGGCGGCCCTGAAGCAACCTGCAGTTATGCCTTCACCGAGGCTGAATCCGCCTGCTGCGAGCGGCGCAGCACTGCCGCGGTTGCCGAGCGTGCTTCGACCATGCCACAGGCGTGGGCGTTGGTCTGGTAGGCGCTTTTGAGCAGGACGGAGGCGTGGACCAGGGCGTCTTCGGAAGATACACCGGCACGGACAGAGAAGAGCGGATCGTGGCTGCCATTGCAGGAGCCGAAGGTGGTGCTGGTTTGCGTGGTGGGTGGGGGATCGGGGACTATTTTTGTCATTGTGGAGCTCCTTGATTGGTGGAGCCGCCACGAACCGTGACCAAACGATGGGTGGCGACTGTACGCAGGTTGGTCAACCGGGAATCAAGGAACCCGGCGCGCACGAAGGCGCCCCGCGCACAGCCGCCATAACACGAAACAGCAGACACAAAAAAAGCGCCAGCTGAATCGGATGGGGCGCTTGTGCGCCTTGATTTCTTGCAGGTGACCAAACCTGGTCGCTGGATTTACAGCGACGTAGAGGAGGGTAACGGGGTTGGGGGTGGGATTCAAGCGTTGGAGCAGGGCTGCCAAACGATGTTACAGATCGACTATGGGGTGGCTGGGTTTGGCAAGGCTTTGCCTTGCATCGCAGGCAAAGCCAGCTCCTACCTTCTCTTCACGACATCAGCGTCGTTGGAGTGCTTTGTAAAGCTGGTTCTGTCCCTTGGCAGCGGCGCCACAGCAAATGGATAAGCCCACCACCGCGGCATCCCAACCCCAGTCCAAAGATCTGTGCCTTCCTGGCCTTTTTTCGCCTTACGCGTGTTTAACCCGCTGGCGGTGCGCAGCCCAGCCGCAGTAGACGAGCAACAACGCACCGGCACCCAGTAGCACCGCAGGCGCGCCCAGATGCGCAGCGAGCAGGCCGGCAAGCAGGCCACCAATGGCATCGAAACCGAAGCGCGTCGAGGTATACAAGGCCACGACCCGGCCCCGCAGCGCCTCGGGTGCCTCACTCTGCAGCACGATGTTGGTGCCGACGTTGCACAGAGTGATAGCGAAACCGAGCACCGCCATGGCAAACAGTGACAGCCACAACTGCGTACTGACAGCGAACAGCAACATCGCCAGCGCACTGCTCGCCGCACTGGCAAGAATCAATCGGCCCAGTGGCGCCGTGTTGCGATTACCGGCCAGCACCACACTGGCAATCAGCGACCCCAGCCCGGCGGCCCCCCACAGCCAGCCGAGCGTGCGAGCGTCACCGGCAAAGATATCGCGGGCGAATACCGGTAACAGCACCACATAGCTGGAAGCGGTGAGGTTGATCACCATCACGCTGAGCATCAGCTGCTTCACCTGCTGGCTGTCCAGCGCATAGCGCAGGCCTTCGCGGAACACATTGCGAAATGAACCGCTGGCCCGTGTCGAGGGCAGCTGACGCACGCAAACCAGGCCGATCACCAACGCCAGGTACGACACCGCGTTGAGGCTGAAACACACCGCCTCGCTGACCACCGCCAACAGCAGCCCGGCCAGCGGCGGGCCGATGAAGCGCGACAGGGTGAACAGCAGCGCATTGAGCGCCAGGGCGTTGGGCAGGTCCTGGCGGTCGTCGACGAACTGACTGAGCAGGGACTGACGTAACGGCGTGTCCACCGCATTGAGGACACCGAGCAGGGCAGCCATGGTCACGATCAGCGCTGGCCCTATCTGTTCGCTGGCGGTCAGCCCCGCGAGGATCAGCGCCTGCAGGGCGAGCGCCGTTTCGACCATGATCAGCAGGCGGCGCTTGTCATGCCGGTCGATCCAGGCACCGGCAAACGGCCCCACCAGCAATTGCGGAATCAGCGCGGCGAAGGTGGTCAGGCCGAGCAGGGCGACCGAGTCGGTCAGCCGGTAGATCAGCCAGGACAACGCCACCTGCTGGATCCAGGTACCCAACGTGGAAATCGCGTGGCCAATGAAATACAGGCGGAAATTGCGGTGGCGCAGGGCGCGCAGGGAACTGGGCCAGTGACGCATGACTGAATACGGCTCCGGTGCCGGATGGGGGCGTCATGGTACTGGTTTCGTTGTCTTGTTAACAATTTTTTCGAGGCCCCGCAGGCGTTAACGCCTCGCGGGGCACAATGGCCATGGAAAGTGCAATGCAGAGTTCGAAATGTCCATTTTTGCCAGTGCCCGGGCTGCGCATAATCCGTTCCAGCGTCTGACTGCACACAGGTCCGGTCAGCCCAGCGAATTTCTAACAACAAGGTCGCTAACAATGAAAAAGCCAATCCCGCTCCTTGAAGCACTCAAGGAGATTCTCCCTGTCATTGCCGCCAATGCCGCTCAGGCCGAGAAAGACCGCATGGTCCCGGCCGAGAACATCGCCATGCTCAAAGGCATCGGCCTGCACCGTGCGTTCCTGCCCAAGGCCTATGGCGGCGTGGAAATGTCCCTGCCGGACTTCTGCGACTGCATCGCCTTGCTCGCTGGTGCCTGCGCCAGCACCGCCTGGGCCATGAGTCTGCTGTGCACCCACAGCCATCAACTGGCGATGTTCTCCAAACAGTTGCAGGATGAAATCTGGGGTGCCAACCCGGACGCCACGGCCAGCAGTTCGATTGCGCCGTTCGGCAAGGTCGAGGAGGTCGAGGGCGGCGTCAGGTTCAGCGGCCAGATGGGCTGGAGTAGCGGCAGCGATCATGCCGAGTGGGCCATCGTCGGTTGCCGCCGGGTGAATGCCGAGGGCGCGCAGGATTACTGCTTCGCCGTGCTGCCGCGCAGCGACTACACAATCCTCGATGACTGGTACGCCGTCGGCATGAAAGGCAGCGGTACCAAAACCCTGTCCATCGACAATGTCTTCGTCCCCGAGCACCGCATTCAGAAAGCCAAGGACATGATGGAAGGCAAGTCCGCCGGCTTCGGTCTGTACCCGGACAGCAAGATCTTCTACACCCCATACCGGCCGTACTTCGCCAGCGGCTTTGCGACCGTCAGCCTGGGTATTGCCGAACGCATGCTCGACGCCTTCAAGGACAAAACCCGCAACCGCGTTCGCGCCTACACCGGGGTCAATGTCGGGGCCGCGACGCCAGCGCTGATGCGCCTGGCCGAATCGACCCATCAGGTCGCTGCCGCCCGTGCCTTTCTGGAGAAAACCTGGCGCGACCACGCCGAACATGGCGAGCGCCACGAGTACCCCAGCCGTGAAACCCTGGCGTTCTGGCGCACCAACCAGGGCTATGCGGTGAAAATGTGCGTGCAGGCTGTCGATCGCCTGTTCGAAGCCGCTGGCGGCACTGCCTGGATGGAGAGCAACGAGCTGCAGCGCTTGTGGCGCGATTCGCACATGACCGCTGCCCATGCCTACACCGACTACGACGTCTGCACCCAGATTCTGGGACGTGAGCTGATGGGCCTTGAGCCCGATCCGAGCATGGTCTGAGGGCCTCACTCTTTTTCCCGAATCGACCTGCCGGGTTCGCCCGGCACTGAGGACATCATGACCGACCAACAAGATGCGGGCTTCGACCCGCGCGCTTTTCGCCGTGCCTTGGGTAATTTCGCTACCGGTGTGACGATCATGACCGCCGCTGTCGGCACTCGCAAAGTCGGCGTCACCGCCAATAGCTTCAACTCGGTTTCACTCGACCCTGCGCTGATTCTCTGGAGCATCGACAAACGCTCGACCAGCTATGAGGTGTTCAACGACGCCAGCCACTTTGCCGTGAACATTCTGGCGGCTGATCAGATCGACCTGTCTAACCAGTTCGCCCGGCCCAAGGACGACAAGTTCGCCGGCATCGAATGCGAGGAGGGCGCCGGTGGCGCGCCGCTGTTCAGTGACTGCGCGGCACGTTTTCAATGTGAAATGCACCAGCAGGTCGACGGTGGCGATCACTGGATTCTGATCGGCAAGGTAATAGCCTTCGATGACTTTGGCCGTTCACCGCTGCTTTATCACCAGGGTGCCTACTCTTCGGTGCTGCCGCATCCGCGTCTGGCGTCGCGCCCTGAAGGTACGCGCAAGAGTGCCTTCCAGGGGCGCCTGAGCCATAACCTCTATTACCTGATGACCCAGGCCGTACGCAGTTACCAGGCCGACTATCAACCACGGCAGCTGGCCAGCGGCCTGCGCACCAGCGAAGCGCGCATGCTCATGGTCCTGGAGAATGATTGCGACCTCGACATGCACGGTTTGCAGCGTGAGGTGGCGATGCCCATGCGTGAGATCGAACAGTCGCTGGACATCCTCAAACGCAAGGGGCTGGTGGAGGATCGAAGCAGCGGTTATTTCGCGCTGACGGCTGAGGGCGTCGAGCAAACCGAAGCGCTGTGGACGATTGCCTCCGAGCAGCAGGGCAGGGTCTTTGCGGACTTTTCGCCGGAACAGATCGAAACCTTCAAGCGCATGCTTAAACAAGTTATTGGCAGTTGTTAAGTAGTTTTTTTTGCCCGGGTTATAAACTACTCAGGAGTAAGCGCGATAATAGTCATGCCTGGTTAATGGTTTTCGCGATTAACTAAGCATGGCTTGTTAAGTTTTTGAAACACTTGTTTTTTTGTGCGGCTGCTAAATATAAAGGTGATCTTGAAATATAACTAAGCATGAACTGTAGTGAGGAGGTGGATGCCGAGGGAATACCTCATGAAACCGACTGACGCCCCGCCGCTGATCAAACTCCCTCTTGAGCACTCCGCCGATGCTGCGGCCATGCCGCCTCAGACATTCGCCGCATCGACAAGCCGCAGCGCCAGCGGCGTGCCAGCCAGCACCCTGGATAACGTACGGGTGTTGAAAACCTGGCAGCTGACAGCGGCGGCACGTTCCAGCGATGCCCCCCACAGTGAAACCCTGAGCGATCCCCATGCGCTGCTGGCGCTGGACGCCAACGATGGTTCGACCATTTTCATTCGCGCCGACGCGCTGGTCGAGCAGCTGCGCCGCACCCGCCCGGATGTACTGGATAGAGAGGGCGCGGTGGATTTTGCCCGTTTCACCGACATCCAGGGCAAGAGCCGGGGTGTGCCGGACTGGATCTGGCGGCAGATCCGCCAATTGGCATTGGAAGATGACGACATCACGGAGGCGGCCAAGGCATTGATCACCGACAAGGTCGCCGGTGTGGCAGTCGACTGGGCGGCGCAACAGGGCGCCACAGCACTGATGAAGGCCATCGAGAATCAGCTGGCTGGCCCGCCCGGGCTGTATCGCTGGAACGGTGGTGCGTTAAGCCCGCAGGATATGATTTCAAGCAACACAATACTGGACGCCGATAAACCCATGTTGTTGTTCATCCATGGGACGGGTTCGCACACCCTTGGCAGTTTCGGTGAATTGCCCAGCACCGCTGCCTGGAAAGACTTGCAACTGAAGTTCGGTAATCAGATTGCCGCGTTTGAACATCGCACCTTCTCGCAAAGCCCGATCGACAATGCCCTGGAGGTTGTCGAACAGCTACCGAAAAATGCCGTATTGCAGTTGGTGAGTCATTCGCGCGGCGGGCTGGTTGCCGATTTGCTCTGTATCGACCCCGACGGCCCTAACTTGTCGACCTGGATCGAGAACTATCGCCGTGATCCCAGGCCCGATGAAGTCGAGCGGGAAAAACATGATCCGGCGTTGGTCAGGCAGCGCGAGGATTTTGCCAAGGAAGAGCAGCGCAAACTCGATAAGCTTGTAGGCCTTCTCAAAAGTAAAAACATTAAAGTTACCCACTATGTGCGCGTGGCCGCTCCGGCCCGCGGTACCGCGCTGCTGTCCGATAACCTCGATGTATTCCTGTCCTGTTTGCTGAGTCTGGTGCGCAAGTTTGCCACCTGGGGTATTGGTGCGGCGGTGAGTGCCGTCGCTACACCGGTCGCGGGAAGTGCGACGGCTAAAGTGGCAGACCGCAGCCTGAAGCTGCTTGAGCGGGTGGTTCTGGAGATCGCCGACAAGCGTCTGCAGCCGCAGGTGGTTCCCGGTATCGAGGCGATGCTGCCGGAGGCCCCCATGGGTATGCTGCTGGCGCGGGCCGCACCGCTACCGAATCTGAAAATGGCTGTGGTTGCTGGCGATTCCGAAGAATCAGCCAGCGGCATTCTTCAGCGTATTGGCTATATGTTCGTCGACTGGGCGCTGTTCGACCGGGCGCGCAATGACCTGGTGGTCAACACCGAATCCATGTACGGCGGCGTCTACGGCCATGCCAAGGAAACCCATGCCATGGCGGTCGAAGGGCCGCAGGTCAACCACTTCCATTATTTCCGCGATGCAGTCAGGTACCGTAATCGACCACTCCCCAGCAGCCTGAGCGACTGGCTGCTGGACAGGGTCCTGGTCTCCAGGGACAGCAAGGCTGAAACCTCTCGCGATGCTGGCGAAGCGTTGCTGGTCAAGCGTCAGCAAGAGACTGATGCGATCGTCTACATAGTGCCCGGGATTATGGGCAGCCGCTTGGGCATTGACGGCAATACGCTCTGGCTCGACCCGTTGGAGCTTGCTTTGGAAGGTTTGGGGTCTGTTGCCATACAGGTGCCAAACGTCACGAGCCAAGGCCTGATTGAGTTGGCTTACAAGCATCTGCATACCTACCTTGAAGCCACCCACTATAAGGTCATTGACCATCACTATGACTGGCGCCAGCCATTGCAACAACTTGGCAGCAACCTCGCCCGGGTGTTGAACGACCAGCTTAATAGCCAGCCGAAGAAAAACATCCGTTTACTGGCTCACAGTATGGGTGGCCTGGTCGTGCGCGCGGCGTTCGCGCACGACGCAACGCTATGGCCGAGGCTGGTAAAGGATGCCGATGGCCTGCTGGTGATGTTGGGCACACCAAACCACGGCGCCTATTCCATGGTTGAAACCTTGCTCGGACAGTCCGACACCGTGCGCATGCTGGCTCGTGTAGATATGCGCAATACGTTGCGGGATATTCTGCAGATCGTGGGCAAATTTCCTGGTGCTTTGCACTTATTGCCCGCACCCGGTTTCGAGGACGTCGGCGGGCGCAGCCCGGTGGACTTCTTCGGGGCTGCCAGCTGGAGTCAGTTGGCCATGCAGAACGATGACTTCTGGTTTGGTGCCGAACTGGGAGCACGTCCCGATGCTGCAACGCTGGAGCAGGTGAAGCAATTTTGGCAGACACTTGAAGCCAACCAATGGCTCGACGAAAAGCCCGAGCGGGTCAGCTATATCTACGGTCAAGGCAGGAACACCCCCTGCGGGCTGGATATCAGTGGCGAGCAACTGATGTTGCGCGGCACGGCGCAGGGCGACGGCACCGTGACCTGGCGCTCAGGGCAACTGGCAAAACTGCCTGAAGATCGTTATTGGTACATGCCGGTGGTGCACGGTGAACTGGCATCCACCGAGCGCTATTTTCCCGAGATCGAAAGCTTGTTGCTCAATCGCACGCCCAAACGCCTGGAGCGTCTGCCGAGCGGCCGCGGGGCTGAACGTGCGAGTGCTCTGGTGAGTTTCCGTGGTGGGCCTCCGGCCTATCCGGCCGATGCCCAACTTCTCGGCCAGGTGCTCGGTTGCAGCAACAGCCTGGAGCCGAAACCTGAACTGATCACCCTGCAGATCAATGTGCTGGCGATGAACCTGAGCTGCATCCAGGTTCCGTTGATCTGCGGGCACTACCGGGGCGACCCGATTTCCGGTGCCGAAGCCGCCATCGATCAGACCCTGGTCAACGGTGCGTTGTCCCAGCGCCAGCGCCTGGGTTTGTACTCAGGTGAACTCGGTAACGCGACGGTGGTGTTGGTCCCACGCACGGCCGAGGAAGTGAGTCGTGAAACCGGTCGTGGCGCGGTGATGATAGGCCTTGGGGACATGGGCGAGCTGACGGCCGAAGTAGTCACCCAGGCGGTACGCAGCGGCGTGTTGCGCTACTTGTTGAACGCGGTGGATCAGTACGCTCAGGTAAAACGCCTGGACGATCCTGACAAGCCCGACTCGCCGCTGGCGCTGCATATCGCCAGCTTGCTGCTCGGGACCAACTCCAGTGCTCAGTTGACGGTTGATGAGTCGATTCGTGCCATTACGCTGGGTGTATTGCAGGCCAACCGTGAATATGACGCGGTGTGCGCAGGGCCCAAGGGGCGTGCAGCGGCGGTGACGCGCCTGGATATTGTCGAGATGTTTGTCGATGCGGCGATCTGTGCCGGCCATGCGGTGGCCACCCTCGACCATGAACTGGCAGGTGAACTTCAGCGCCTCAACAGCCGGTTGGAGCTGGCGCAAGCGGTGCAGTTCGGCGAAGGGGCAAGGCCACGCCTGAGTGTCACCCCCCCAGGTGATTACTGGCCACGTTTGCAGGTCAGCAACGCCGACGGCGGACAACGTTACGGTGTTGCTGAAGTTCGCCTGGACGACGGTGCCAGCAAACCCGCGCAACGCTTCAATTACCTGTACATGGGGCAGCGTGCGAGGGTAGAGGCGCTGGTCGATCAGCGTCAGCCGGGGCTGCTGGAAAAAATGGTCGACAGTGCCCTGCGCGGGCACAGCACGCGATACGACGCTACGGCGTTCTTCGGTAACAGCCTGTTCCAGCTGATGCTCCCGCTCGGCTTCAAAAGCGCCGTGCGCAAATCCGACAATCTGATCCTGGTGCTGGATGACAGCAGCGCCAACCTGCCCTGGGAAATGCTTGAAAGCGACGGCGTTCCGTTAATCAAACGGACCCGTCTGGTGCGTCAGTTCATTACTCAGCAGTACCGTCGGGAAGTGCTGCGCACCGACATCATGAATGCCTGTGTGGTCGGCAACCCGGATACTCGGGGCTATTTCAAGCAGTTCGGGGTCAGGGGACAGGAACCCCTGTCGGATTGCCTGGCGGACCTGCCGGGGGCCACGCGCGAAAGCCAGGCGGTCAGCCGGGTGCTGGAGGGGGCGGGCTACGCTACCTGGAGTCTGTTCGAGAGGGCCAGTGCCGTTGAGGTCTTCGATCAACTGTTTGCCAGGCCGTATCGGGTCCTGGTGATCTGTGCCCATGGTGTGTTTCAAAGCAAAGACAGCAATGGGCAGTTGCGCAGCGGGGTGGTGTTATCCGACGGCTTGCTCCTGACAGCTGCCGAGATTGACCGGATGGAGACCGTGCCGGACCTGGTGTTTCTCAGTTGCTGCCACCTCGGCAAAGTGACCGGCTTCGAGCCTGGAGGTAACCGCCTGGCGGCGAGCCTGGCGCAAGAGCTGATCAGTATGGGTGTACGTTGCGTAGTGGCGGCGGGGTGGGAAGTCGAAGACAACGCGGCCTGCTGCTTTTCCGAGACTTTTTTCAGTCGCCTGGCCCTTCACGGCGACCCTTTTGCCGAAGCTATCACCTGCGCGCGCCGGGAGACGCTCGCGCAGTTTCCCGCGTGCAATACCTGGGGCGCTTACCAGGCCTATGGTGACCCGTTGTTCCAGCTCAGGTTGTTGCCTTCTGGTGATGGTAGCAACGCCGATCTGCGTGGATCTCCAGAACTGCTCGACTGGCTTGAAGGGCAGAGGCTGATCGCTGCCAACCCGAATCCCACCGCAACGGTAATGGGCTTTAAACAGCTACGGGAACTGGTGGACAAGCGGCTGAAGGGGTTGTCGGAGAGCTGGGTCAGCCAGGCCGAAGTCCAGTACGGGTTGGGGCTGCTGTATAGCGAGTGGCGGGAAGCTGATGCCTTGGCGCGCGCCCGGGAGGCGTTGCTCAAGGCGGTAGCCCGCTTCAATGGCCGGGGCTGCGTGCCGATGACCGCGGTGGAGAAGCTGATCGACGTGGAAATTCGTCAGGCCTGTCTGGCCGCGGCCCCGGGCTTTGGTGCTGGCGCTGCCGATTTTGCGCGCGCCGAGAAATTGATCAAGATGGCCAAGGCGCGGGCAGATGGCTTGAGAGATCTGTGTGTGGGTAAGCCGGATCTAGTGCTTGCGCGTCGTCAGGTAATGCGTGGGCGGGTGCTCAAGCATCAGCTGCATATTGCACTACTGGAACGTAGCGACCCGCGCACCTCCGGGCCCAGGGCTGCGAAGCTGGATGTGCTGATCGCAAAGCACCTTGACGCCGCCAGGCTGGCCTATGCCGAGGGCGAAGACGTAACAGCATCCGACTGGAACCCCTACGCCACGCTCAACCGGCTGCAACTCGAAGTGATGTGCCGTCCCGGGCCTCTGTCGTTTGCCGAGCTGGATCGCTGCCTGGCTGAGGCGCAGGCCCGCTACAAACGCTACTTCGGTGTGTTTGATGCGCTGATGAAGGCCGATGTGCAACTGACCCGCTGGTTGATTGTTATCACCGGCAGGGGCTCAGGGCAGGTGGCCCTCACCGAACGCGAGCTCATTGATAGCTACGATGATGCGCTGGCAGGCCAGCGCATTTCGGCGCGTCAGTTCGATTCGGTGGTGCGCCAGTTGCAGCTGATCTCAAGCTGGATGCAGTGGTCGCAAAGCACTGGCGACGCCACAGTTCCCGGCAAGATTGCCGAGATTCTGCAGCGCCGCGGCTAACCTGTGCGAACGAGTACCGCTACACCTTGAACGTCGCCATCAGCCCCTGCTGATGATTGGCCAGGCGGTTCAGCGCCTGGCTGATCTGCGCCGACTCTTGTGCCTGCCCGGACAGCGATTCGGTCACATCGCGAATGCTGGCGACGTTGCGGTTCACTTCCTCAGCCACAGCGCTCTGCTCTTCGGCCGCCGAGGCGATCTGCAGGTTCATGTCGGTGATCACCGCCACCGCATCGCCGATTCGTTGCAGCGCCGGTACCGCCTGTTCGGCCTGGGCGACGCTGCCCTGGGCCTGGCGATGGCTGCTGTGCATCGAGCCGACCACTTCGCGCGTGCCTTGCTGCAGGCCTTCGATGACCACGCGGATCTCATCCACCGAGTCCTGGGTGCGGCGCGCCAGGTTGCGCACTTCATCGGCGACCACGGCGAAACCGCGCCCGGCCTCTCCGGCGCGCGCCGCTTCGATGGCAGCGTTCAAGGCCAGCAGGTTGGTCTGTTCGGCAATCGAGCGGATTACCTCAAGCACCGAGCCGATCTGTTCGCTACGGTTGGCGAGCTGCTGTACTTCTTCCATGCCGGCGGTCATTTCGCAGGCCAGTTGTTCGATCGCGCGGGTCGTGGTGCGGATCAGCTCCAGGCCTTCGCGGGTGGCAAGGTCGGCACCGCGGGCCGCCTCGGCGGCCTGTGCGGCGTTGCGCGCAACGTCCTGGGCGGTGGCGCTCATTTCCTGCGAGGCGGTGGCGACCTGGTCGACTTCGCGGTACTGCTGCTGCATGCCGGCGCTGGTCTGGCTGGCAATCGCCGCCGACTGGTCGGCGGTGCCACGGGCATCCTGGACCGAAGCTTTGACGTCGGCGATCACCGGTTGCAGCTTGTCGAGGAAGCGGTTGAACCAGCCCGCCAGTTCACCCAGTTCATCCTCGCGGGCGTAGTCCAGGCGGCGGGTCAGGTCGCCTTCGCCGCTGGCGATGTCTTTGAGCATTGCCGCGACCTTGAGGATCGGCCGGGTCACGCCGCGGGCGGTCATCCAGATCACAAGCAGGCCCAGCACGGCGGCGCCGAGAGCCATCAGCAGGCTGGTGAGGTTGGCGCTGTTGTTGTGGGCGTCCAGACGGGCATTGAGCGCAAGGGCCGGCGCCTGCAGGACCTGCTCGGGCACCTCCAGCAACACGCTCCACGGCTGTGCACCGGGCACCGGGGCGAACGACTGGCTGACCTGGAGCATGCCGTCGACGGTGAATTCTGCCGCCTTGCCCGCGCGCATCTGCGCTGCCAGGGCGCTGGCCTGCTGACCGAACACGTCTTCGATTTTCTTGCTCAGCTGACTGCCGTCGCGGCTGTGCCCGGCCAGCAGGCCGGCGGGGCTGACGATGCTGATCTGACCGTTGCCGTCGAACAATTCCTGGCGCCCGTCGAGGCTCAGCTGTTGCAGGTTGTCGAGGCTGATATCCAGGCCCATGACGCCGATGACCTTGCCGTCCTGCTTGAGCGGAATGGCAATGCTGGTCATCAGCGGCGTACGGTCGCCGACGGTGTCGAAGTAGGGGTCGATCACGCAGGTTTCGCCGGTCTCCAGCGGGCAGGTCAGCCAGCGGTTGTAGGCAAAGCCGTTGGCGCCGAGGCTGGTGTCGGCGAGCATCGATTCGGGCATCGCCTCGGACTCCAGCTGGCCGGGTTGCGGTTGCGACCAATAGAGGGAGTAGCGTCCGGTTTCATTGCTGCCGACATCGGCTTGATCGATGAACGCGGCGTCCTTGCCATCGAGGGCATCGGGCAGGAACACCAGGTACAGGCCAAGCAGCTCAGGGTTGTCGGCCAGTGCCGTCTTGGCTTGCTGGGTGAGCGCCTGGCGCAGGTTGTCGAGGCCCTGGGCCTTGAGCACCATCGTCAGGTGCGAGACACCATTGCCGTACAGGTAGGCGTCCTTGAAATAGCGTTGGATACGCACCGCCTGCAACTGGGCATAGGTCTGCAGGCGCAGGCGGGCGTTCTGGTCGAGCATCTGCGTGTTGGCGGTGTTGACCAGTGCTGCGCTGCGGCTCGATTGAAACAGCGCTGCGGTCATCAGCAGTACCACGATGACCAGCAGGCAGAGGCCGGCGAGCAGGGTGATCTTCCATTGGATGAGCAGGCGGCGCAGCAGCATGGTGACGTCCTTGTAGGTTCAGGTAAGTGAACAGCAAAAGCCCGTCGATAACGACGGGCCATTTTTCTATAGCGCTTTACTCGGCAATGAAACTCGGTGGCGCCACCTTGAAGGCTTTGGTCAGGTACGCCAGGTACAGCACACCCAGCGCCGCCCAGACGCCGCCGAACAACAGCGAGTGTTCATCCAGGTCCAGCCACAAAATGGCGATGATACAAAAGCCTATCGTCGGCACCACCAGATACTTGAGCTTGTCGGCCAGGGTCTTGCTGCGGCCTTCACGCAGGTAGCAGTGCACGATCACCGAGAGGTTGACGAAGCTGAAGGCGACCAGGGCGCCGAAGTTGATCACCGAAGTGGCCGTCACCAGGTCGAAGAAGATTGCCGACAACGAGATGAAACCGACGATGACGATGTTGATGGCCGGGGTTTTCCACTTGTCATGCAGGCGGCCGAAGTAGCGTTTCGGGATCACATTGTCGCGGCCCATCACGTACAGCAGGCGCGACACGCTGGCTTGCGAAGCCAGGCCCGAGGCCAGGGTGTTGATGAAGGTGCAGCAGATGAAGATCGACTGGAACAGCTTGCCGCCGACATACAGGGCGATTTCCGGCAGGGCCGCTTCGTGATCCTGGAAGCGGTCCATGGTCGGGAAGAACGACTGGATGTAGAACGACACGATGATGAACACCAGGCCGCCGATCAGCGCAATCAGGAAGATCGCCCGCGGGATGACCTTCTCGGCGTTCTCGGTTTCTTCCGACAGGGTGGTGACCGCATCGAAGCCCAGGAACGAGAAGCACAGGATGGTGGCGCCGGCGACCAGGGCGTTGAGGTGGGTGTCTTCACCGGCAAACGGCAGCAGGCTCCAGGTCGTGCCCAGGCCTTCGCCGCTGTGCAGGCCGCGGATGGTCAGGTAGATGAACACACCGATGATGACCGCCTGGATCGCCACGAACAGGGTGTTGAAGTTGGCCACCAGGTTGATGCTGCGGATGTTGATCAGGCTCATGATGGTGACAAAGCCGACCACCCAGGCCCAGGCCGGGACTTCCGGGAACATCACCGACAGGTAGAGCTTGGCCAGCAGGGCGTTGACCATCGGCAGCAGCAGGTAATCGAGCAGTGACGACCAGCCGACCAGAAAGCCGACATGCGGGTTGATCGCCCGGCGCGTGTAGGTGTAGGCCGAGCCGGATTCGGGGAAGCGGCGTACCAGCGTGCCGTAGCTGACGGCGGTGAAGAGGATACCCAGCAACGCCAGTACATAGGCACTGGGCACATGCCCGTCGGTAATGCCGGAGACGATGCCGAAGGTGTCGAACACGGTCATCGGCGCGATGTAGGCCAGGCCGATGATGACCACCTGCCAGAGTTTCAGGGTCTTCTTGAATTGCGCGCTGGAGGCTGCGGCGTTGTTACTGTGCATGCGCGCTGCGCTCCTGAGTCAGTGGGGAGCGGCGGCGGGGTGAAGCGGTGAGAACGGGTCCTTTGTTCTGCTTTTCAGGTGCGCGTGAAGAGACTGGCATCATGGATGGCACTTGCCCGTATATGTTTGGAATTATTCTTTTGGGTGTGGTGAGGCAGGGGGAAAATAAGAAGAGTTGGAGTGGTGTGTCAATTAAATTCTGACAAATTGTTACCGCTCTGTGTCTTCTTCTCGCAGAGGGTTACTGATCTATAGCTCTATTGCGCGGCTTGTAGCGTTTTTGCGGCTGAATCAGGTGTCTATAAAAATAGACACGGTTGTCGACTTTTATCGGTGACGGTGGGAGCGGGCTTGCCCCGCGAGGCTCTCTGTCTGACCCACCGCAATCGCGGGGCAAGCCCGCTCCCACCGCTTGTGCATCTACAGGTTCGCTTGCAGCGCCTCGATGAACACCGACTCCGCCCGGCTCATGCGCTGTTCGCGGTTCCACAGCAGATGGATATCGACATCGGCGATCCCCTCCAGCGGCGGCAATGGCCAGAGCAGTCCCGCTTCGACATCTGCGGCCACCACATGCGCCGGCAGACAGCCCACGCCAAACCCGGCAATCACCAGGCGTCGCACTTCTTCCAGGCTCGGTGACGAGGCGACGATGCGCCCGCTGAAGCCTTGCTGGTCGCGAAAGATGGTCAGCGGCGAGAGCATGCCGCCGATCTGGTCGCTGGCGAAGCTGACGAAATTCTCACGCTGCAGGTCGCCCTCGGCGACGTCTTTTTTGCCGTATAGCCCATGGTGCTTGCCACAGAAGAACCCGTAACGCTGGCTCAGGAACAGGCGCTGCTCCAGGCGTGGCTGCGGGCGGCGGTTGAGGCTCAGGCCCAGGGTCGCGGTCTTTTCCTGCAGGGCGCTGACAATGTCGGAACTGCGCATCACGTCGATTTCCAGATCGACCCGCGGGTGCTGGCGATGAAAATCAGCGAGAAAACTGTCGAAGCGCTCGCAGACGATGCGGCTGATCATCAGCAGGCGCACTTTGCCAATCACCTCATCGGCCGGCTGCTCCAGCACGCTGCTGACCTGGGACATCTGCCCGTAGATCTCCCCGGCCAGGTGGAAGATCTGTTCACCCACCTCGGTCAGGGCAAAGCGCGGGCCGCGGCGGGCGATGAGCTGGCGCCCGAGCTGTTCTTCCAGGCGCTTGAGCGCCTGGCTCACCGCCGGTTGCGTCAGGTGCAGGCGCGCAGCGGCACGGCTGATGCTGAGCTCCTGGCCGATCACCCGGAAGGTGCGCAGCAGGTTCCAGTCCAGGCGGTCGTTGAGCAGGCGATCAGGCATGGCAGGGCCCTGTGGTGTAAGTATAAGGGTGGTTAATAATCTGAATAATAAATAGAAAATTGACTAATCATAGCCCCGGGACGAAAAATCGTACTCACACAGGCGTCGCCAGAGCGCCGCGAACGCACCGTTCCCTCCTGCCAGAAAAATAATCAAAGGAGCCTGACCCATGAAGCCATCCGCTTCGCCCCAGCCGCGCCGGGCTGCGGCTGCCGCCTTTATCGGCACCATGATCGAGTGGTACGACTTTTACATCTACGCCACGGCTGCGGCGCTGGTGTTCGGGGCCTTGTTCTTTCCTTCCGACGACAAGCTGTTCAGCACCATGGCCGCCTTCGGCACCTTCGCCGTGGGCTTTTTCGCCCGGCCCCTGGGCGGCATTGTCTTTGGTCATATTGGCGACCGTATCGGGCGCAAGAAATCGCTGGTGATCACCCTGCTGATGATGGGTGTGGTCACCGTGTGCATCGGCTTGTTGCCCACCTATGCGCAGATCGGCGCCACCGCGCCGGTGTTGCTGATTCTGCTGCGCATCGTCCAGGGCATCGCCGTGGGCGGGGAGTGGGGCGGTGCAGTGCTGATGGCTGGAGAGCACGCGCCCAAGGGGCGGCGGAATTTCTTTGCGTCTTTTGCCCAGCTGGGCAGCCCGGCCGGTTTGATCCTCTCGCTGCTGGCCTTCAGCGCGGTCACCCGTTTGCCGGAAGAAGACTTGATGAGCTGGGGCTGGCGCTTGCCGTTCCTGGCCAGTGCGCTGTTGTTGCTGGTCGGCCTGGCGATTCGCCTGGGGGTTAACGAGTCGCCGGAATTTCTCGCCAGCCGCGAGCAGGCCAGCAAGGCCAAGCGCAAGGAACAGGCACCGGTGATGGAGGTGCTGCGCACCGCCTGGCGGCCGCTGCTGTTGTGCATTGGCGCCAATACCCTGGGTATCGCCGGGGTGTATTTCACCAACACTTTCATGATTGCCTACAGCACCCAGCAACTGGCCCTGCCGCGTTCACTGATCCTCGAATGCCTGTTTGTGGTGGCGATCATTCAATTCTGCATCCAGCCCCTGGCGGCTTGGGTCGCCGAGAAGATCGGCGCCACACGTTTCCTCTGCCTGGTGTCGCTGCTGGCCATGGCCTCGCCGTACCCGATGTTTGTGCTGGTCAGTTCCGGCCAGGCGCCGCTGATCATTGTCGGTATCGCCCTGGCAGTGGTGTGCATGGCGTCGTTCTACGCGGTGATCGCCGGTTACGTCAGCGGCATGTTCGAGACCCGCGTGCGCTACACGGCGATCTCCATGGCCTATCAGGTGTGCGGCGCAATCGCCGGTGGCCTGACGCCGCTGGTGGGCACCTGGCTGGCGCACAAGTTTGTCGGTCAGTGGTGGCCGATGGCGTTGTTCTATAGCGTGATTGCGGCGATCTCGCTGCTCTGCGTGCTGGCCCTGGCACGCCGCCATGCCGCTGCCCATCGTCTGGAAATGGCCTGATCTGTTTATGAATACTGGAGTAGTTGCGATGCTGAAAAGCAACGGCGAACGCCTGTGGGCGAGCCTGATGGCCATGGCTGAAATCGGTGCGACGGCCCGTGGTGGCAGTTGCCGTCTGGCCCTGAGCGAAGAAGACAAAGCCGGACGCGAACTGTTCGCGCACTGGTGCCGCGAAGCGGGCTTGGCCCTGAGCGTTGACCCGATCGGCAACCTGTTTGCCCGGCGCCCCGGTACCGAGCCTGAGGCTGCCCCGGTGATGATCGGCAGCCACCTCGACACCCAGCCCGAAGGCGGGCGTTTCGATGGTGTGTATGGCGTGCTGGCCGGGCTTGAGGTGGTGCGCCGTCTCAACGACCTGCAGATCCAGACCCGCAAGCCGCTGGAAGTGGCGGTGTGGACCAATGAAGAAGGCGCGCGCTTCACCCCGGCGATGTTCGGCTCGGCGGTGTTCACCGGCAGCATGCAGCTGGAGGATGCCCTGGCGGTGCGCGATGCCGATGGTGTCAGCGTCGCCGAGGCGCTGCAGCGCACCGGGTATGCCGGCAAGCGCCCACTGGGTGGTGCGGTGGATGCCTATTTCGAAGCGCATATCGAGCAGGGCCCGATCCTTGAAGACAACGCCAAGAGCATCGGTGTGGTCAGTGGCGGCCAGGCCATTCGCTGGCTCGACGTGCGGGTCGAAGGCATGGCCGCGCACGCCGGGACCACGCCGATGCCGCTGCGCAAGGACGCCCTTTACGCCGCCGCGCCGATGATCCAGGCGATTGAACAGCTGGCCTGCGACTTCGCCCCCGAGGGCCTGACCACGGTCGGTGAGTTGAGCATCAGCAAGTCTTCGCGCAACACCATTCCCGGCTTGGTGCAGTTCACCGTCGATCTGCGCCATCACCTCGACAGCGCCATCGACGACATGGAACAGCAGGTCAGTAAACGCCTGCACGCGATTGCCGCACAACGTGGCCTGCAGGTCAGCATCAGCCGCCACTGGGTCAGCCCGGCTACGCCGTTTAACCCTGACTGTGTGGCTGCGGTGCAGGCTGCCGTGGACGGTCTGGGCTATGCCCAGCAATCGATTGTCAGCGGTGCCGGTCACGATGCGATTCTGCTGGCGCGCTATTGTCCGACCGCTATGGTATTCATTCCCTGTGTCGGCGGCCTGAGCCACAACGAGGCGGAAGACGTACTGCCCGAGGATGTACGCCGGGGCGCCGATGTATTGCTCAATGCCGTGCTGGCCCGGGCTGGCCGGGTCGAATAAGGAGAAGCTCATGCGTTGCTACTTTCACCCCGAACAGCTCCTGCACCATCCGCGCAGTTACTTCTCCCGTGGGCAGCTGCGCACGCCGCAGGAAGTGCCCGAACGTGCCCGCAATCTGTTGCAGGCGGCGCAGAATCTCGGCTTCGACATCGTACAGCCGGACGATGCCGGCTTGCAGCCGCTACTGGCGGTTCACGGTGAGGGCTACGTGAACTTTCTTCAGGACGCTCACCCGCGCTGGAAGGACATCCCCGAAGACTGGGGCGATGAGGTGATGTCGAATATCTTCGTACGTGAGTCCAATGCCATGCGTGGCATTCTCGCCCAGGCGGCCAGCTACCTGGCGGACGGCAGTTGCCCGGTGGGTGAGCTGACCTGGCGTTCGGCCTACTGGTCGGCGCAAAGCGCAGTGGCGGGCGCCAGGGCGTTACTCGACGGCGCGCCTGCGGCTTACGCCTTGTGCCGTCCACCGGGGCACCATGCGCGCGCCGAAGCGGCAGGCGGCTTCTGCTACCTGAACAACGCCGCGATTGCCGCCCAGGTGTTGCGCGAGCGCTTCAGCCGCGTGGCGGTGCTCGACACCGACATGCACCACGGCCAGGGCATCCAGGAAATCTTCTACGAGCGTGACGATGTGCTGTACGTCTCGGTGCACGGCGACCCGACCAACTTTTACCCGGCGGTTGCCGGCTTTGCCGACGAGTGCGGCAGCGGTGCGGGGCAGGGCTATAACCTCAACTTGCCGATGGCCCATGGTGCCAGTGAGGCGGACTTCCTCGGCCAGCTGGAGGTGGCGCTGGCAGCGGTGCGTCACTTCGATGCCGAGGTAGTGGTGTTGTCGCTGGGCTTCGATATCTACGCGCTCGACCCGCAGAGCAAAGTGGCTGTCACTCGCGAAGGTTTCGCCGCCTTGGGCGAACGTATTCGCAGCCTGGGCGTGCCGTGCCTGATTGTGCAGGAAGGCGGTTATCACCTGGAAAGCCTTGAGGACAATGCGCGGGCGTTTTTTGCCGACAAACAAGACTGGCACCTGTAGGAGATTACTGTCTGTGGGAGCGGGCTTGCCCCGCGATGCGATATGACTGACACACCGCAATCGCGGGGCAAGCCCGCTCCCACCGGTTCAATCGCTGCTGACCACCTGGTTCCGGCCACCTTTTTTCCCCGCATACAAGCGCCGGTCAGCAGTGGCCACCAGGTCCTCCAGGCCTTGGCAGCCATCGACGCGCAGTTCCGCCACGCCCACTGACACCGTCAGGCGAATTTCCAGCGACGGTGCGCCGGCCAGCAGGGTCCCGGCTTCGGGCACGCACACCGACTGCGCGGTGGCGGCGCGCAGCTGTTCGGCCATCTGCGTGGCCTGGGTCAGCGACGTATCAGGCAGCAGCACGCAGAACTCTTCACCGCCATAGCGCACCACCAGATCCTGTGGCCGCACCAGCGCCCGGCACAGGGTGGCCAGGTGTTTGATCACCTCGTCGCCGGCGCTGTGGCCCCAGTTGTCGTTGATGTGCTTGAAGCGGTCGATGTCGAGCATCCACAAGGCCAGTGGCTGATCCTCGTGCAGGCGCTGGAGCAAGCCGCCAAAGTCCGACTGCAGACGGCGGCGGTTGGCCAGTTGGGTCAGGCCGTCGACCAGGCCCATCTCACGCAGTTGTCGGTTCAGGCGCAGTTGTCCCTTGAACAGCCGATCGACAACGTACAGGGTCAGGAACATCAATGCCCCCAGCAGCGCCCAGACACCGAGGAACAGGATGTCGATCTGTGCATTCACCGCCGCACGCAGGTCGGCGGCGCTGATGTAGTTGGTCAGCATCAGGTCGATGCCCTGCAGCTCACGAAATTGCAGGTAGCCCTCGTCAAGCTTCAGCGTACCGTGGTCGCGCTGGAACAGCATCGGGACCGACAAGCGCATGCCCGAGGCCGGCAAGCTGCTCAGCCAGCTGCCCGGCAGCGGTTTGAGCAGCTGCTCACTGGAGGCGACCAGGCTGCCCTCGTCATCGATCAGCGCATGCTGCTCATCGCTTGCAGTGGTCTGGTAGAGGTAGTTCTGCAGTTTGGTCTGCGGCACGTCGTAGATCAGCGCGCCGCGCATCACCGCATTGAGGTACACCGGGGTGCTCAGCAGAACGTGCGGCATGCTGCCTAGATTGCTGCCGGGCGGCGGATAGAAGGCGATGTCGAGGTCTTCGGCGTTGGCGCGGTTCAGGTGCATCAACGGCGAGCTGGTGAATTTGCGCAGGATCGGTTCCAGCTGCTCGTCCCTCACCGCCGGGTAGGCGATGACGATGCCGGAGGTGGTCAGGAACAGGATGCGGGACAGATTGCTCTCACCTTGAAACTGCGCGGGCAACACCTGGCTCATCGCGTGCGCCAGGTGCAGGTCTTCTATCAATTGCTGGGGCTCGCGGCTCAGGCCCGGAATGTTCGCTACCTGGGCATCGCCGATGGCCCGCACCGGTGCATCGGATTTCGGCACCGGCAGCTCCCAGAGCGGCTGCTGGCTGTTGCGCATCGCTGCGCCAATCGCTTCATTGCGGCGCATGGCCGGTTGCATGTGCGCTTCGATCAGCAGCCGTTCGGCGATATTGCGCATGAACTGCAACTGGCTTTTGCCATTGATCACCACGGCCTCGATGGCCAGCGCCTGCAGGTGCAGACTGTGCTCGCGCTCTTGCAGTTCGCGTTGCAGCAGCTGGTAATACTGGCGACCGGCGAGTACCAGGCTGATGGCGAAAGCGGCGAGAAAACACAGGATCACCGTGCGCCGCGGGTGCGCGCAGGCCATGGGCAAAAATCGTCGGGGTTGCGGCATCAAGGCTTTCCACTGGGAATTGAGCCGTGATTATAGATGCTGGCGATAACGTCGCCGTTGCCGCTGGACATGAGCCCCCGCCAGCTCCGGCCTGGCGGGGACGCAAGGGTTTAGAACGGGTTGTTCAGGTCGATGCCGGACTTGCCCGGGGCGAGGATGTTGTTCGGGTCGAGGGCGCGTTTGAGCGCGTGTTCGAGCTTGCGCTTGACCGGCCCGTAGCTTTGCGCGACGCGCTCCTGGAACGCGGTATTGACCCGGTAGACGGCGTAACCGTGCTGCTCGAAGACATCCAGCAACTCGGCGAAGCAGGCATTGGCGCGCAAGGTTTCCTCGGGGTTGCTGCGGTCGTACAGCACGTCGATGACATGGTGCATGTCGCGCCAACCGACGATGAATTCACCGACATAGTCCAGGCCGTGTTTGTTGAGGATCTTTTTCGCCAGGGCCTGCTGTTTGTCGCACTCGCTGCCGCGTGCCTGACTGACCGGCGCGAACCACATCGAGCCACCACCGCCACGCCAGTTGTACAGGCCGAACTCCTGCAGGTTGGGCACCCCGGACATCAACTGCGCGCGGTACTTGAACGGCTGCGTGTCGCCTGCCTCGTCCTCGGTGACGATACGGCCCTTGCCCAGTTGCTTGAGCGCACCGGTGACAATCTGCCAGTTCACATCGACCTGTTCCTGGGTGCCATAGAGGGCGGCGTAGACGTTCCAGGCGCCGAGGTTCTTGTCTTTCTGGATCTGTTTGAGAATGGCGTCGGACGTGGCGCCGGGCTCGGTGGTGTAGTCGCTGCGCCGGGTGTTGCAGGTCGAGGCTTCCCACAGCACGCCGGCGATCACTACCGAGTTGGGGATGACCTGGGCGATGCGCAACGGGCGGATGAATTCGACGATCTCGGCGATGTCCGACTCGTTCTCGAACTTGATTTCAAACGGCTTGAAGACCGGCGGCTTGGGCATCAGCCAGAAACCCATCTTGGTGCAGATGCCGTAGTTGGCCTGGGTGAACATGCCATCGAGGGTAGGGCCGTAACCCCACTTGAACACCTGCCAGGCGTTGTCGCCTTTGACCCCACCCATGCCGGTGCGATAGACGTCGCCATTGGCCAGTACCACTTCCATGCCGCATTGCATCAGGAAGTGCTCGCCGTACGGGGTGTAGCCGACGCCGCGGTCCATGGTGTTGCCCAGTGGCCCGGCAATCGCCGAGGGTGCGGAAAACGACAGCATCAGCGGCAGGTTGTGCTCCTGGATGTAGTCGTAGAGCTGCTGGTAAGTCACCCCGGGTTCGACCAGGGCGGTACACAGCTCAGGGTCGACGTGAAGGATCTTGTTCATTTTCTTCAGGTCGAGAATCACCTGGCCACGCTGGCCGGGCGCCGCCGAGCCGTAGCCGAAGTTACGGCCGGTGGAGATGGTCCAGACCGGAATCTTGAACTGGTTGCAGATCTTCACCACGCCCTGCACCTGTTCCACCGTGGTGGCGGTGACGGCAGCGGCGGGCGCATGTTCGGCGTTGTCCACGGCCATCATGATCTTGTTGTAGGGAATCAGCTGATCGTCCTTGACCAGTACGTTGTCGTCGCCCAGCAGGGCGCGAAACTGCGCCAGGGCTTGCTCGAAACGGGCAGCATCGACGCCGCGGGGCAGCAGGGTATTGGCGGTTGCTTGGCTCATGTGGGAATCCTTCAGACTTCGATCGAGAACGACACGTAGGTGCCGGTCAGTGCCGCGCGGCGGTTGGCAATCAGGGGCGCCTGGCCGGTGTCGGTGCTGCCGAGAACGGCCAGGGCGTAACCGAGGGTGGCCGCCCATTGATCGCCTTCCAGCGCGCGGTGGGCGCTGGCCAGTTGCAAGGTCGGTGCAGCGCTGTGCAGGCGCTGCTCATGCAGGCTGAAGCCCTGGCCGCAGGCGTGCAGGTGCTGGCCCAGTTGCAGGGCGCAACCGTGCGCGGCCTGCGCGCTGAGCAGGCGGTGGCGGGAGTGCCCGGCGCTGGCGTTGTGCTGGCCCAGCCACTGCACGCGCGCTCCGGCGCTGCGCGCGAGGTCGACGATCAGCGCGGCACTGGCATCGTCGAGCAGGCCGATCAGGCGCTGGGGTTGGCCGCTGGCAAGGCGTTGCTGCAGGTCGAGGAGCAACGCAAGGTCGAGGCCTGCGGGCATTGTCTGCAGTTGTGGGGCCGCCGGGCTTGCCTGCAGGCCCTGGACAAAGGCGGAGCGGGCGACTTCTGGGCTGACCAGCGCCAGGCTCGCGGCCTGTGCGTGAGCAGGACGGCCCAGCACGCTGTTGGCCAGGCTCAGGCTGGAGCTGCTCAGGGCAACACCGGCCAGGCCGCCCAGGGCCATGCCCTTGAGCAGCGAGCGACGTTCGACATTCATCATCACAGCACCCTCAAGGCTTGGCCGCTGGCGCGGGGGATTTGGAGATGTAGTCGCCGACCTGTTGCAGGGCGTTGTCGTCGATGAACGAGGCGGGGAAGGCAGGCATGGCACGGAAGCCGTTGCGCACGATGGCGCTGATGTAGGCGGCGGGCAACTGGCGGCCTTTTAGCTGCGGGCCGACCTGGCCTTCATGGCAGTGGCCGCAGACTTTCGCATAGATATTCTCGCCGCCTTTCCACACCCCGTCGCCATCGGCGGCGGCAGTGCCGGCCAGCAGGATCAAGGGCAGGGCAAGGCAGGTGGTGACGGTCCGTCGCGCAGCCTGGCGGTTGGGCAGTAGGGACATTGCGGACTCCTTATTGTTATGGGGTAGGTCAGGCAATCAGAACGGGTAGTGGCGCGGCTGGTGCTGCACGGTGATCCAGTGGTCGGTGGTGAACTCTTCGATCGCCCAGTCGCCGTTGAAGCGGCCCAGCCCGGAGTTTTTCTCGCCGCCGAACGGGGCGTTGGGCTCGTCGTTGACCGGGATGTCGTTGATGTGGGTCATGCCCGCCTGCAGACGCTGGGCGAACTGCACCGCACGCTCCAGGCTGGCGCTGAACACTGCGCTGGACAGTCCGTATTCGCTGCGGTTGGCCAGCTCCAGGGCATGCTCGGCATCGCGTGCGGCCTGGATGCCTACCAGCGGGCCGAAGATCTCGTCGTGGGCGATGTTCATTTCGGCACTGACGTTGCCGAACACATGCGGCGGCAGCACGTTGCCCTGGGCCTGGCCACCGAGCAGCAGTCGGGCCCCTTCGGCTTGAGCGGTGGCAATCTTGTCTTGGAGGCCTTCAAGCTGTCGGGCGTTGATCACCGGGCCGATCACCGTGCCGGGCAGGCTGGGGTCGCCGCAGGGCAGGGCCTTGACCCGCTCGACAAAGCGTTGGGTGAACGCTTCGAGCAGCGGCTGTTCGACGATGATGCGGTTGACCGCCATGCAGATCTGGCCCTGGTGCAGGAACTTGCCCACCACTGCGGCGTGGACGGCCTGTTCCAGGTCGGCATCGGCGAGGACCACGAACGGGCTGTTGCCACCCAGCTCCAGCGCCAGGTGCTTGAGGTGTTCACCGCCGCTGGCGATGCGGCCGATGTTGCGCCCGACCTGGGTCGAGCCGGTGAACGAGATGAACGCCGGCACCGGGTGCTCGACAAAGGCGTCACCGATCTCGGCGCCGGCGCCCACCACCACACTCAGCGCACCGGCGGGCAAGCCGGCTTCTTCGAAGATGCGTGCCAGCAGCAGGCCGCCGCTGACCGGGGTGTCGCTGGCCGGCTTGACCACCACGGTGTTGCCCAGGGCCAAAGCTGGAGCAAGGGAACGGGCAGTGAGGTGCAGAGGGAAGTTCCACGGGCTGATCACCCCGATCACCCCAAGCGGCTTGCGGTACACCCGGCTTTCCTTGCCGGGAATGTTGGAGCTGACGATGCGCCCGTGGACGCGGCTCGGCAGACTCGCCGATTCCAGGGTGATGGCGCGGGCGGCGCCCCATTCGATCTGGGCCTTGATCCGGGTGCTGCCGGACTCGCGGATGATCCAGTCGATGATTTCTTCACGACGCTCATCGAAGATGCGCACGGCCTGGAGCATGACCTGGCTGCGCGCGGCCGGGGACTGGGCGGCCCAGTCAGGCTGGATCTGGCGCGCGCTGCGGTACGCCGCATCGAGGTCGTCGCGGGTGGCCATGGGAATCTGCAGCAGGGTTTGCTGGTTGAACGGGTCGACTACCGTCAGCGCGCGCTCGGCGCTGCCAGCACGCCAGTGTCCGGCCAACGGCTGCAGGTGAAGGTTTTGGTAGGCAGGGCGGGTAGGGGTCATCGGATGCTCTCTTATTGTGTCGAAAAGGTTTCGATGAACAGCCCAAAACAACTATCGTGCCATGTCGTTCTTGTGGTTAAAAATTCATATAAAACAAATAGTTATGTATTTTCTGATGAAGGGTTGGAAAACGCTGGCAGCCGCAGGTGCGAAAATTTATGCAGAGAAGTCGCCGATCTGCAGAAAGCTCGACGTGGGTGCCTGCAAGGCAAAATCCGGGCGGTAATCGGTCATTTGCGCACCCCGACGCTACTCTTGGCCTACTGGCCAATTGACCGGGCTGAGGTGGGGGGCATACTGCAAGCCTTACCTTTTGCCTTTGGTATTGCCTATGACACTTACAACACCTGGCAAGCCTGGCCGTACCGTTGATGAAGACTTTTTCCGACAGGTACTGGGCCGCCACAAAAGCCTGATCGTCGACCGCACCAACCAGTTCGGCGCCACGGGTCTGCCTTCGGCCGAACAGCTGGCGCAGTCCGTGGCGTTTGCGCCGCAGGACGGCAGTATCTGGCTGTGTGGCCAGCGCATGATGCTGCTGCAAGGCTCGGCCTTTGGCGCTATCCGCCGCGAACTGATCGACGCCCTGGGCCTGGACAAGGCTCGCGGCCTGCTCACCCGCATTGGCTGGCAGGCGGGCGCGCGCGACGCGGCCCAGGTCAGCGAGCAGTGGCCCGAGGGCGATCACGCCAGCCTCTACAGCGCCGGTCCGCGCCTGCACATGCTCGAAGGCATGGTCAATGTCGAAGTCGTGCGTTTCGAGATCGATTCGGGCATCGGTCATTTCTATTCGGAGTTTCTCTGGCACAACTCCCTGGAGGTCGATGAGCACATTGCCGCCTACGGCCTGGGCGGGGAGCCGGCGTGCTGGATGGAGATCGGTTATGCCAGTGGCTACGCCTCGTCACTGCTCGGGCGCCTGGTGGTGTTTCGCGAAATGCAATGCCGGGCCATGGGCCATCCGGCCTGCCGCATCGTCGGCAAACCGGCAGAGCAGTGGGAAGACATCGATGTCGATCTGGCGTATCTGGACCCTGGCGACTTTCTCAGCCGCAGCACGTATACCTCGGCAGTCGACACCCGTGTCGCCGAGCTCGACGTGCCCGCCGATGGCAAGCAACTGGTCGGCATCTCTGCCAGTTTCGTCGCCGCCAGCCAGTTGTTGCAGCGCGTGGCACTCACCCAGGCGACGGTGCTGTTGACCGGTGAGTCCGGGGTGGGCAAGGAGCTGTTCGCCCACACCCTGCACCAGGCCAGCAGCCGCCAGCACACACCGATGGTGGCGTTGAACTGCGCGACCTTGCCGGAAAACCTGGTCGAGGCCGAGCTCTTCGGTGTCGAGCGCGGCGCCTTCACCGGTGCCGAACGTTCGCGGCTCGGACGTTTCGAGCGGGCCAATGGCGGCACGCTGTTCCTCGATGAAATCGGCACCTTGAGCCTGCATGCCCAGAGCAAGATTCTGCGCGCCTTGCAGGAAGGCGAGATCGAGCGGGTCGGCGGCACCTCGTCGATCCAGGTCGATGTGCGGGTGATCGCTGCAACCAATCTCGACCTGCGCAAGGAGGTCGAAGCCGGGCGTTTTCGTGAGGACCTGTTCTATCGCTTGAACGTCTTCCCCATTCACTTGCCACCGCTGCGCGAGCGGCGCGAAGACATACCGTTGCTGATGAGCTATTTCCTGCGGCGCTTCAGCCAACGCCATGGCCGGCAGTTGGCGGGCTTCAGCATGCGCCTGGTCAACGCGCTGTTGACCTATCGTTTCCCCGGCAATATCCGCGAGCTGCAGAACCTGGTGGAGCGCGGGGTGATTGCCGCCAGCGATGGTGAGGTGATTGATGTGGTGCACCTGGCCGAGGCCGGCGCACCGTTGATTGACTCGGCCATCGGCCTGACCGCCGAGGGACGCCTGGCGCTGGACAGCGCCGCACCTCGGGTCACTGCCAAGGACACTGAAACAGAGCAAGGCCAGAGCGCAGCCGAGGCCCCGGAACTCGCCAGCCTGCAGGCGTTTTTCGCCGGACAGGAGCGGGTGCTGGGCACCTCGCTGGAGGAAATCGAACGACGCCTGGTGCGGCTGGCGCTGGACCGCTCGGGCGGCAACGTGACAGCGGCGGCGCAGATGCTCGGTATGAGCCGTGCCCAGGTCAGCTACCGGCTCAAGGGCAGCTGACCTGAAAACGGCTGAGGGTCACAGCGGTGTGGTGAACTTGAACCAGTAAGTCTGGCCCTCGGCGCGGTTGCGTACACCGGATTCGTCCTGCCATTTGGCGCTGAACATCCAGCCTTGTTTGCTGCTGTATTGCACGGCGGGGCCGATGGAGAACGAACGGCCGCGGTTGCCGTCACTGGCCTCGACCAGGGCGGCGGCCGCGCAATCGCCAGCGCTGCACTTGTCGTCGCTGACCTGTTGGTAGGCATGCCCGCCAACCCCCAGTACCCAACCGTTGCCCAGGCCCCAGCCGAGGGTGTAATCGGCGTGCAGTTCGCGGCCCGACTGATAGTCGGTGGCCTTGTTCTCGAAGTTGTAGTCGTACATCAGGCGCACATCGGCATTCAGTCCGTTGGGGTCGAGGTAGGTCATCGCCAGCACGCCTTGCACGGTGTAGTAGTGATTGCCGAGGTTGATCAGATCGTCCTTGTCGTACTCGCTGGCCGTGGGCAGGACGAAGTCGACGCCCGTGGCGATGTGCAGCTTGTCACTGAGGTGAAAGCCGATCACCGGCCCCAGATGGGCGTCGCCGATGCCGCGCTTGTGGTCGTGCGGGCCACCCTTGACGTTCAGGCGCATGTCATTGAGGGGCAGCAGGGCGTGAAAGCCCAGGTCGCCGCCAAACACTTTCTGTTCCGTGACCCAGACGAAACGCGGTACCAGCGTGGTAACGCGCAGGTCGATATCGGCGGCCTTGGCCCCGCTGTTGTCGCGCAGGCTGTCGGCCAGGTAATTGCCGACGAACAGCTGGCCGTAGGTGCCCGGTGGCGGCAGGATACCCATGCCGTAGATTTCGATGCCCATGGGCCACGAAGAGATACCGCCTTCGGTGGCCTGGACCTGCCAGGTGGAGGTAGCCAGCAGCAGGCTGGCGGCGAGGTGCAGTGGGGCGCGTTTGAACATGAGAGGGTCAACCTTATTGTTATGGGTGTGGCGTCGTCTGGCGACGCCTGCACGGGCCCTCTCAAGTTCTGTGCCATATTTTTAGTTGTTATTTATCAAAGAGTTAGTGGATTTGCTCGGCTGTTTTGGTGCTGTGATGTCGGCGTTTGTTAAGAAATTTCAGCGACTTGCGTAAAAGTTGCAATCAGGACACCCCGGCCTGACGAAACGCATTCGGTGTCTGTCCGCAGAGACGACGGAAAAAGCGCGAAAAGTAAGTCGGGTCACTGAAGCCCAGACTGTCCGACAGCTGACTGATGCTCATGTTGGTGTAAATCAGGTTGCGCCGGGCTTCGAGCAGCAAGCGCTGGTGGATGATCTGCAGTGCGGTCTGCCCGGCAAGTTCGCGGCAGAGGGTGTTCAGGTGCACGCTGGAGACACCCAGGCGATGGGCGAACAACTCGACTGACAGGTGTTCGCGGTAGTGCTGTTCGACCAGCTTGATAAAGCGCGCCAGCAATTGCTGGTTACGCTCGTCACGGTTGCTCGACAGGGTGTTCTGCTGGCTGCGGCGGCTGATCCAGACCATCAGTGAGGTCACCAGCGAATGCAGCAGCAGTTCGCGTGCCGGGGCGCTGCCTTCGTATTCCTGGTGCAACACCTTGATCAGGGTGTGCAACGCGCGCCGGTCCGCCCCCAGCCGGTAACAGCCGGCCGAGGCCAACACCGTGAGCGGGGCACCCAGCTGCGCTTCCAGTTGCGCCACCAGCGGCGCGCCAAGGGTCAGCACGTAGCCATCGATGTCTTCGGAAAACTGAAAGCCGTGGACGGTCATCGGCGGGATCACCTGTATCGCCGCTTCGCGCACAGTACTGCGTCGGCCTTCAAGCTCGATCACGGCCTGGCCGCGGCGCACGTACAACAGCTGAAACAGGTCGGCATGGCGATGCGCTTTGATCTCCCAATGGTGCAGGCTGCTGCGTTTGGGGATCGATTCACAGTGCAGCAGGTCGGGCGTCGGCCAGGCCTGGCTTTCGCCATACAGCTTGAACACGGGGATTCTGGGGAGGCTGGATCTTGTCATTTTGCGCCTGTCCGATAATCGAACTGTATTTGTAAAAGTGCAATTCGCAGGAGGAATATCACCTTTTTATCCGGTTTTTGTCAGCAAAAATGCAGGGGCACACAACAACAATAGCTTCCAGGCGCTCGCGTTCCTACGCCTGGAGCCCCAAAGCGAGACAAGAATAATGAGAACTCAGGTAGCCATTATCGGCGCCGGCCCCTCGGGCCTTCTGCTGGGCCAGCTGCTGCACAAGGCTGGTATCGACACGGTGATCGTCGAACGTCAGACCCCGGAGTATGTACTCGGGCGCATCCGTGCCGGCGTGCTCGAACAAGGCACCGTCGATCTGCTGCGCGAAGCCGGTGTGTCCGAACGCATGGACGCTGAAGGCCTGGTGCACGATGGCGTCGAACTGCTGGTGGGCGGCAAGCGCATTCGCGTCGACCTCAAGGCGCTGACTGGCGGCAAGACGGTGATGGTATACGGCCAGACCGAGGTCACTCGCGACCTGATGCACGCTCGTGCAGTCAGTGGTGCGCCGATTATTTATGCCGCCGACAATGTGCAACCGCACGAGATGAAAGGCGAGCAGCCCTACATCACCTACGAGAAAGACGGCCAGACCCATCGCATCGATTGCGATTACATCGCTGGTTGCGACGGCTTCCACGGGGTGGCGCGCAAGAGCATTCCCGAAGCGGTGCTGACCCACTATGAGCGTGTCTATCCGTTCGGCTGGCTGGGACTGCTGTCCGACACCCCGCCGGTCAACCATGAACTGATCTACGCCCATCACGATCGTGGCTTTGTGCTGTGCAGCCAGCGTTCATTGACCCGTAGCCGTTATTACCTGCAGGTGCCGCTGACCGATCACGTCGATGACTGGACGGACGAACGCTTCTGGAACGAGCTCAAGGCGCGTCTGCCCGAGGAGGTGGGTGAGCGCCTGGTCACCGGGCCGGCGCTGGAAAAGAGCATCGCTCCGCTGCGCAGCTATGTGGTCGAGCCGATGCAGTACGGCAAACTGTTCCTGGTCGGCGACGCTGCTCACATCGTTCCGCCTACCGGCGCCAAAGGCCTGAACCTGGCAGCCTCGGATGTCTGCTACCTGTACCGGATTCTGCTGAAAGTCTATCGCGAGGGCCGTACCGACCTGCTGGATACCTACTCGGAACTGGCGTTGCGGCGGGTCTGGAAAGGCGAGCGCTTCAGCTGGTTCATGACCAACCTGCTGCATGATTTCGGCGAGCACAAGGACGCCTGGGATCAGAAGATGCAGCAGGCTGACCGTGAGTACTTCTTCAGCTCTCACGCCGGCCTGGTCAACATCGCCGAGAACTACGTGGGCCTGCCGTTCGAAGACATCGAATAAGCGAAGGAGGGTGGAACATGGGTGTGTTCGACTGGAAACACTGGGGAGTACTGCTGGTCGTGGTGGTACTGGTGTTCGGCAGTAAGCGGCTCAAGACCCTGGGCAGCGATCTGGGGGAGTCGATCAAGGGCTTTCGTCGTTCGGTGAATGCTGACGAAGAGCCAACACCTCCCGCCACGATCGATAAGGTATGAAGTTCATCGCGGGGCAAGCCCGCTTCCACAGGGGGTTATAGTGCTCCGGTGGGAGCGGGCTAGCCCCGCGATGCTGCCTCCAGAATCTTCACCATCGCCGTATAGCCACGTTCGCGCGCATGCGCCAACGGCGTCACGCCATCCTTGTCGGCAATGTTCACATCGGCCCCGGCCTTGACCAGCATCTCGACAATCTCCACATGACGCGGCCCGCCGTCGCTGAGCACGATGGCTTCGATCAAGGCCGTCCAGTGCAAGCGATTGAGGTGATTCACGTCGACACCGGCGTCAATCAGGGTGCGCACGTTGTCGACATGACCACGCTCGGCCGCCGGAATCAGCGCCGTACCGCCATAGCGGTTGGTGCTCTTGAGGTCGGCGCCGTGGGTCAGGGTCAGGCGCAGGATCTGGTTGAAACCACGCGCACCGGCGTACAGGTAAGGACTGTCATCAATGTTGTCCTTGGCGTTGACGTCGGCCCCGGCCTCGATCAACACCCGTGCCGCTTCAACCTGGTTGCGCTGGGTCGCCAGTAGCAGGGGCGTGCGGCCCAGCTTGTCGCGGGCTTCGCAGTTGGCGCCTTGTTCAAGCAGGCTGCGTACGCGCGCGGCGTCGCCATTGTCGGCGGCTTCGCGCAGCTGGCTTTCCAGCACGCCGCCTTCGGCGCTGGCAGTGATCGAGGTCATCATGGCCAACAGGAATGCGAAAAAAACGTTGAGGTGTTCCAGGCGCATCCGCTTGTCTCCGTGTGTTGTTCTGTGAAGGGGGTCATGATAGAAATCGTGCTCGTCATTTAGAAGTTAAATATTCGCATGGACATCAGTGTAAAACCGAATAGGTCGTTATTCGATCTTGACCTGCTTCGGGCCATTGTCGTGGTGGCTGACTGCGGCAGCTTTACCACCGCCGCCGCGCGCCTGCATTCCACTCAGTCGACGGTCAGCCAGAAAGTGCGGCGCCTGGAAGACATGGTCGGCCACCGCCTGCTGGTGCGTGGCAATCGTGATGTGCTGCCGACCGATGCCGGCCAGACGTTGCTCGGCTACGCCCGGCATATGCTCGCCCTCAATGACCAGATGCTCGAAGCCCTGGCCGGCGCCACCGTGGGCGTGACCGTGCGCCTCGGAGTGCCGGAGGATTTTGTCGGGGGGCGCACCACCAATGCCTTGTCGGCGTTCAATCGCAAGTACCAGCAGGTCAAGCTGGAGGTCACCAGCGGCCTATGCCGGGACCTGAGCCAGAGCTACGACAACGGTGAACTCGACCTGGTCCTGCTCAAGCAGCGGCGCAACAGCCGCGAAGGGGTGGCCTGCTGGCCGGAAGAGTTGCAGTGGATCGACAGTGCCAGCACGCCTTCGATCGACCTTGACCCGATTCCCCTGGTGACCTTTCCGCCACGCGGCCTGTACCGCGACGACATGATCAACGCCATCGAAAGCATGGGTCGGCGCTGGCGCATCAGCTTCACCAGCTCGAGCCTCAGTGGCATCCAGGCCGCAGTGGCCGATGGCATGGGCATCAGCCTGCTGCCGCCGCGCGCGGCGACCCGCGAGCATGCGGTGCTGGGTGAGCAGAATGGCCTGCCGGTGATCGACAGTTACGAGATCGTCATCGTCCACCGGCCGACCGCCGACCCGATGGTCAAGGAGCTGGCGGGGGTGTTGGCAAGTCTGCTCGAAGCCCATGAGGTGTAGTCATTCTTCGGGTGTTTCCGGCTCCGGGCGCAGGCCTTGACGCTCGGCCACCGCACGCAAGGTGCGCAGCGATACCATCGGCGCATCGATGACGAACTGATTGGCCAGCCATGAGGGAATGTCCCCGGCCGGTTCGGCTTCCAGTTGATAGGTGACTTCGGTGAGTTGCTCGCCTTTGGGGATCAGGGTCCACAGGCCCTTGAGCTGGCGGACGCGGATCAGTCCCGGTTGCCGTTCGACCTTGCCGGCAACGGCGCTGAGGTGGCGGATCAGCCCGCCCTCGTCGGTGCGCTCGGTCTGCACCTTGATCACGATGTCGCGGGGGCTGGCCGGCCAGGGCAGTTCAGTGGTCAGGTACACCCAGGTGCTGTCGCCTTCGACATCCAGCAGGCGCAGGGTCTTGCACCCATACAGCCATTTACACGCCACCCGCAGATTTTCCTGCAGGTCACTGAGGGTGCGCACATCGGCTTTGATCAGGGTTACGCCGCGAAAGCGCTGGTACTTTGAACCGGTGACATCATCCAGATACACCTGAATGCCGTCTTCGTCCTTGGCCAGCTGCCAGTCATCTGCCGCCTGGACAAGGCTGCACAGCAACAGGGCCAGGATTGCGCCGCAGAGGGATCTGAGGTTCATGGGCACAGGCTCCAGGCGGGCAGGCGTCAGGTCTATCTAGCATAGGCCAGCGTCACTGCAACGAAAAAGCCCGCCAATGACGGCGGGCTTTTTCGTTGCAGTGACGCTGGGCTTAGCGCTGAGGGTTCAGCACCAGGTTCATATGACGGTTCACATCCTTGTACAGCAGGTAGCGGAACGGGCCTGGGCCGCCGGAGTAGCAGGCTTGCGGGCAGAAGGCACGCAGCCACATGAAATCACCGGCTTCAACCTCGACCCAGTCCTGGTTCAGGCGGTACACCGCTTTACCTTCCAGAACGTACAGGCCGTGTTCCATGACGTGAGTTTCAGCGAATGGAATGACGCCGCCCGGCTGGAAGGTCACGATGTTGACGTGCATGTCGTGGCGCATGTCGGCCATGTCGACGAAGCGCGTGGTGACCCAGGCGCCGTCGGTGCCCGGCATCGGGATCGGCTCGATGTCCTTCTCGTTGGTGACGAAGGCTTCCGGCAGGGCCAGGCCTTCAACCACCTGGTAGTGCTTGCGGATCCAGTGGAAGGTGACGTTCTTGCCGCTGGTGTTGCGCAGGCTCCAGTCGGCTGCCGGCGGAATGAAGGCGTAGCCGCCTTCTTTCAGGGTGTACGGCTTGCCTTGCAGGGTGATGTCGACTTCGCCTTCGACGACGAACAGCACCGCTTCGGCGTTCTTGTCCAGCTCAGGACGCTCGCTGCCGCCTTCTGGCGCCAGTTCCACGATGTATTGCGAGAAGGTCTCGGAGAAGCCGGTCAGCGGACGGGCGATGACCCACATGCGCATCTTGTCCCAGAACGGCAGGTGGCTGGTGACGATGTCACGCATCACGCCCTTGGGGATCACGGCATAGGCTTCGGTAAACATGGCACGGTCTGTCAGCAGCTCGGTTTGAGCCGGGTGCCCACCGTGAGGGGCGTAGTAAGAAGATTTCGACATGGACAGTCTCGACTTGTTGTTGTGTCCCCGTGCCTGGCAGCGCCGGCCGGCGCTGCGTGGGGATGCATTGACACGATATAGACAAGGTCGTGCTATCCACAAATTAAATGTTGAAATACCCGGTATTTGATTACTGAATGCCGACCGGGCTGATCCGCGTGTCGGCATTACAGGCTGTTCAGCTCAGGGCAGCACCGAGACCGGGTACACCGCATCGGCCACCCGCAGGGCCTTGGGAATCAGGCCCAGGCCCTGGAAAGTGTCGGCCAGTTTCTGTTGTTCGGCGGTGATTTTGCTGTCGATCGGCACGGCATTGTAGTTGCGTCGCTCGCTGGCCACCTGCAGTACATCGGCGCCGATGCCCAGTTGCGGGGCGAGCAGGGCGGCCACTTCATCGGGTTTGTGGTTGGCCCAGTCGCTGACCTTGGCCAGTTCGCTGAAGAAGGTCTTGAGCAGCGCGCGGTTGTTGTCGGCGAAGGTGGCAGACGACAGGTAGAAGGTGCGGTTGTTGGACAGGCCGCTGCCGTCACGCAGATTCTTCAGCCCCGGTTGTTTCTCCGCAGCAGCCAGGAACGGGTCCCACAGGGTCACGGCCTGGACACTGCCCGACTGCAGTGCTGCCACCGCGTCGGCGGCGTTGTTGACGTAGGCCGGGGTGATGTCCTTGTAGCTCAGGCCGGCATCCTGCAGGGCCACGGCCAGCAGGTACTGGGCGTTCCAGCCGCGGCCGGTGGCCACGCGCTGACCCTTGAGGGCCTGGACATTGGCGATCTTGTCCTGCTCACGGACCACCAGGCCGATGCCGCGTGGGTAGGGTTGCTCGGCGGCCAGGTACACCACCGGCTTGCCTGCCGCCTGGGCGAACACCGACGGTGCATCGGCGGCATGGCCGAGGTCGATGGCGCCGGTGCTCAACGCTTCGAGCAGTTGCGGGCCTGCGGCGAACTCGTACCAGCTGACGCTCACGCCTTGTGGCGCCAGGGCTTTTTCCAGGGCGCCGCTGCCTTTGAGGATGTTGATGCTGTTGAATTTCTGATAGCCGATGCGCAGGGTTTTGGTGGGCTCGGCCACGGCGCTTTGGCCGGGTAGCAGCAGGGCGGCGAAGACGGCAATCAAGCCGCCAGTGAGCAAGCGGCGCAGGGGAGAGTGGGGCTGTTGCGGCATGGGCGGACTCCAGAGACTCAAGGACGGTTGGTGTCCAAAAATATAAGCAGCCCGAGAATGTGCTTCAATTTGTTTATTCTGTTTAGTTAGATTGTTTTGTTATTTTTATATCCTTTTGTTTTATTTGTTTCAGGGTTTGCCCATGCGTGGACTGGCTCGGCGGCAACGGCCTACCATGAGCGCTGCATTCCCCTACACCCACCGAGGTCACTTGTGAAATACGTCATAGCCCTACTCTTGAGCCTGTCCCCGCTGCTGGCCCAGGCGGTCGAAGTCGGCGAGCGCCTGGCGCCCTGGACCCTGCTTGACCAGTATGACCAGGCCTACAGCCTCAACGACCAGACCCGCACCTTGCTGGTAGCACGCAACATGGACGGTGCCAAGCTGGTCAAGGCGGCCTTGGCCGACCGTCCCAAGGGTTACCTGGAAGCCCGCCAAACTGTGTTCGTCGCTGACATTCAACGCATGCCGGCGTTGATTTCCAGGCTCTTCGCCATCCCGGCGATGCGCGACTACAGCTACCGCGTGCTGCTGGACCGTGAGGGCAGCGTCGCCACGCGTTATGCCGGTGCTGAAGACAAGGTGTTGTGGTTGCAGCTGGACAAGGGGCAGGTGGTCAGTCAGCGCGAATTCGCCACGGCCGAAGAGTTGCGCCAGGCGTTAGAGCAGAACTGATTTCATTGCGGAGCAATCGGCACATGCAAGGTCGATTTCACCCGCTCCAGCACGACAATGGTGCGAAACCACTTCACGTTCGGGTTGTCGTGAAACAGCCGTTGAGTGAGGGCCTGAAACTCGCTCATGCTCGCCACCGTCAGCACCAGCATGAAGTCGGCATCGCCGGTAACGTAGTAGCACTGCTGGATCTCGGGCCCGGAAAAGGCCTGCTTCATCAGCTCAAGGTCTGCCGACTGGGTGCGGTCGGCATGCACCTCGACCATCAAGGTAATCACCTGACCGACTTTTTCCGGATCGACCACTGCTGCGTTGGCCTGGATAAAGCCGGCTGTCTTCAGCCGCTGGATGCGCCGCTGCACGGAGGCTGACGACAAGTGCACGCGCTCGGCCAGCTCCCGCAGCGGCAGGCTGTTGTCTTGCTGCAGGAGGTTGAGCAGGGCCAGGTCGAAATCATCCAGTGCGGCTTTCATGTGCAAAATTTTCTCATCTTGAGGGTGAAAAACGAGGGCACTTATCAGGCGCGACGCAATAAATTATCACCGACCGCTCCCCTCGTGAAGGACACCACCATGCACCCGCCCGCTACCCCTAATGCCGCCCTGGGCGTGCTGCTCAACGTACTGGCGTCGGTGCTGTTTGCCGTGATGTACGCCTATACCCATTTGCTTGAACCCTTGGCCGGCGACGAAATCTACGGCTGGCGGATTCTCCTGACCGTGCCGTGCCTGACCCTGATGGTGATCGCCAGCGGCCACTGGCACGAGGTGCGCCGTTTGTTTCAGCGGTTGCTGCAAGAGCGCGGGTTCTGGGCTGTGCGCCTGTTGTCGGCGGCGCTGCTCGGGGTGCAGTTGTGGTTGTTCATGTGGGCGCCGATCAATGGCTATGGCCTTGATGTGTCGCTTGGCTATTTCCTCATGCCACTGACCATGGTGATCGTCGGCCGTCTGGCCTTCAATGACAACATCAGCCGCCTGCAACTGCTGGCCTGCGCGCTGGCGGCGCTGGGCATCATCAACCAGATTGCCATTGCCAAGGCCATCACCTGGCCGGTGCTGGCTGTGGCACTGGGGTATCCGCTGTACTTCTGGCTGCGGCGGGTCAGCGACAGCAACAACATGGGCGGCCTGTGGTTCGACATGAGCCTGAGCCTGCCGGTCAGCCTGTTTTTCGTGCTCAAGGGCGGGGTCGTGCTGGACGTCGCCGCCAGTGGCTCAAACCTGCCGTGGCTGGTCGCCGGGCTCGGGGCGATCAGTGCGTCTGCGCTGGCCCTGCAAGCGCTGTCGGGGCCACGCTTGAACCTGACGCTGTTCGGCTTGTTGATCTACGTTGAGCCAGTTCTGCTGGTGCTGGCCGCGATCCTGCTGGGGGAAAGCATCGCCCCGGCGCAATGGCCCACTTACATCGCTATCTGGCTGGCGGTGCTGGTGCTGGTGGTGGAAGGCGGCCTGAGCCTGAACAGCAGTCGCCGCGGCTACTCGCCCAGCCGCTGTTCACGCGAAGGCGGGTAGCCGAAGTAGGCGCTGTAGCACTTGCTGAAATGCGAAACCGAGACAAAGCCACAGGCAATCGCCACATCCATCAACGGCAGGTCGGAATACTGCAGCAAGCGCCGGCTCTTGGTAATGCGCAGTTCCATGTAGTAGCGGCTGGGGGAGGTGCCCAGTTGCGCCTGGAACAGCCGGTCGATCTGGCGGCGCGAGCGACCGCTGTAGGTGGCCAGCTGATCCAGGCTCAAGGTTTCTTCCAGGTTGTTTTCCATCAGTTCGACGATGGTCCGTAGCGGTGCGCTCATGGATTTTTTCGAACTGCTGTCGACCCGCCGGAAGCGCGCCCCGGAGAACGCCAGAATCTCCTCGACCCCGGCCGCCAGCGCTTCGCCCTGTTGCAGCTTGAGCAGTGCCAGCATCATTTCCAGCGCGCCATTGGGGCTGGCTGCGGTCAAACGGTCGCGGTCGAGGACAAAGCTTGCCGGGGTAATCGTGCTTTGCGCACTGAGCTCGGCCAGGCTCGCCCGTTGCTCGGGGTGAATGGTGCAACTGTAGTCCGTCAGCACCCCGGCACGGCCGAGAAAGTAGGCACCGTTCCACAGCCCGCCCAGAGCCAGTCCATGGCTTGCCGCCTCGCTCAGCAGGCGGTCCAGCTCCGGGTATTTGAGTGGCGTGCGCAGTCCCCCGCAAACCACCAGCATGTCCAGCGTGTCGAGGACGCTGCGCTCACAGTTGGCGGCATAGATTTCCAGGCCCAGGTCGCTGACCACCCGCTCACTGCCCAGTGATAGCGGTGTGCTGACGAACAGGTTGTTCTGCAGCAGGTTGGCGGTGACCAGCACATCCATGGCCACGGTGAAGCTGGCCATGGAGAAGTTTTCCAGCAGCAGGAAGCCGACATGGTAGGCCGGCGAGGCCGCCGCCCCCGGGTGTTTGAGGTTCAGCATGTTTGTTGTACTGGATTTCTGGCTGAAGTGGCGAGGGGTGGGCAATTTCGGCTCCGCAGGGCATGGATGGGTACAGCGTGCGCTGATGATCATGCCTGACATCCTTGGGGATGCGAATACACCGCAGGCTCATCTTTGTGCGCCAGAGCCTCTTGGGGTAACGGGCGGGCGCCTGGTCGTTGTAGGATCCATGCATCAGTGCGGCAAGACTTGATGCAAATACCCCTAACAGCAGAGTCGCGACATGCCCTCATCTCATCTTGACCCGCTGCGCCGGGTGATCGAACAGCTTCAGGTCGCGCCTGCGCCGGAGCCGTGGCAGCTGAAGACGCGAACGACCATCGCTGGCTTGCTGGAAATCGGCTTTGACCGTGACAGCGAACTGCTGCTGGTCGCTTCCAGCTCCGGGCGTAGCGTGATCGACTGCCAGAGCGGGGAGAAAGTCGCCCGCGACCGCACTGACAACCTCGGCAGCGACCGCCACCTGGAAACCCGCGGCATCGGCCCGTTGCACGAGCGGGTGATCCGCATGGCCGGTATCAATGGCGGCGGCCTGCCGCTGGCCACTGCCGATGGCTGGATGGTCGAGGACATCGTTCTGGCCTGGCCCGAGCAGCACCTGCTGCTGGTCGAACCGGGCTCGTGGTTGCACGGTGCGCGCTACCACCGGCCAGCGCTGTTCCACAAGCTCGGGGTCGAGCTGGAGGTCAGGGCGTTCGGGTTTTCCTACACCGGCTTGAGCCTGGTAATCGCCACCGCTGGCGAGATAGTGGTCTACGGGCGCTGCGGCAAGTCATTGTCGGCCTGATCCTGTCTGCGGTTTACACACCCCTCATCGCTTTTAATTGCGAAATTTCCCACTTAGTGGGAATCCTGTTTCACCCTTTGGGAAAACCCTGTGCACCATGTTCGCAAGGAGCACACATGAACTACACCACCCCCACCGATCGCTTGCTGCAGATCCTCGTCGCCCTGGGCCAGGCCAATGAGGCGCTGTCGGCCAAGGAACTGAGCCTGCAACTGGCACAGCCCCTGAGCAGCACCTATCGGCACCTGAAAACCCTGCTGCGCTGGGGGCTGGCGGAAGACAACGGTCACGGCCGCTACCTGCCGGGGCCGGCCTGCCTGCAACTGGCGAACAAGTTCGACCGGGAAGCGCTGCTGGTATCGCAAGCCTTGCCTGAGCTCAAGCGCCTGGCCGAGTTGAGCCGGGAAAGCGTAGCGCTGATGGTGCCGAGCAATGGCCAGGCGATCTGCATCGAGCTGATCGACAGCCCGCAACCGCTGCGTTGCTGCTATCAGAAGGGCCTGGCCCAGCCGCTGCTGGTGGGGGCCTCGGCGCGGGTGTTGCTGGCGCATATGGCGCCGGAGCGCAGCGAGGCCATCCTCCACGAACAGGGCGTCGATGCTGACGGCATCGAGGCCTATCTGCACAGCTTCATCCCCATTCGCGACCAGGGCTACGCCGTCAGCCTTGGCGAAATCGACGACGGTATCTGGGGTGTCAGTGCCCCGGTGCTCGATAGCCGCAACCGTTTGCACGGCGCAATCAGCCTGATGGCCCCGGCCATTCGCGCCCAGCAGAACAGCGAACGCCTGACCCGCTGGACCCGCGAGGTCGCCCTGCGCGTAGGTGCGCGGCTGGACTGAATCAACCTGGAGTACCCCGCATGACCGCACATCTCGCCATGCCCGTGTGGCAAGGCCGTATTGACGCTGACGAAGGCTCGTCGGCACTGCGCTGGCACCAGTGGGTGCAGCCCTACCGCAACGCGCAAGCACCCGGCACCGCCCTGGTGGGCCTGGCGTGCGACGAAGGGGTCAGCCGCAACCAGGGTCGCAGCGGTGCCCGCCAGGGGCCAGAGGCCTTGCGCAAAGCCCTGGCCAACCTGGCCTGGCGTGGCCAGCGTGGACTGTATGACAGCGGCGATATCGCCTGTGTCGGCACTGACCTGGAAGGCGCGCAGCAGGCCTACGCCGAGCGTGTCAGCGAGCTGCTCGAGCAGGGCCATCTGCCTCTGGGTCTTGGCGGCGGTCACGAAATCGCCTACGCCAGCTTTCTGGGCCTGGCCGAACACCTGCGTCAGCGCGAGGAGCGCCCGCGTATCGGCATTCTCAACTTCGACGCTCACTTCGACCTGCGCCACGCCGCGCAAAGCAGCTCCGGCACGCCGTTCCGGCAGATCGCCGAGTACTGCCAGCAGGCGGGTCTGGCCTTCGATTACTGCTGTTTGGGCGTGAGCGAGCTGAACAACACCCAGGCGCTGTTCGACCAGGCCCAGCGCCTGAATGTGCGCTATCGCCTCGACCGCCAGATGCAGCCGTGGAATGTCCCGGCCATCGAGGCCTTTGTCGATGAGTTTTTGAGTGGCATCGATCACCTGTACATGACTGTCTGCCTCGACGTACTGCCCGCCAGCCAGGCACCCGGCGTGAGTGCGCCGTCGGCCCATGGCGTCGACCTGATGGTGGTCGAGCACCTGGTGCGCCGGGCCAAGGCCAGCGGCAAGTTGCGCATGGCTGATGTGGCCGAACTCAACCCGGGTCTCGACCAGGACCAGCGCACCGCACGCATCGGCGCGCGGCTGCTGGCCAGTCTGGTCGACTGAGCCCTTCACCCCATTAATCCAAGTATAAAAACAAGAGTATTCACCCATGCTGACCCTGCAACTCGATGCATTGACCACCGTCGCCCTGGCGCTTGTGCTGCTGGCGCTGGGCGCGCAACTGAAAAAGCACAGCTACTGGCTGCGCCAACTCTGTGTACCGGCCCCGGTGATCGGCGGCTTTGGCTTTGCTTTGGTGGTGTGGCTGCTGCGTAACCAGCAATGGCTGGACATCAAGCTCGACACCACGATGCAAACCCCGCTGATGGTGGCGTTCTTCACCACCGTCGGTCTGGGCGGCAGCCTTGGCCTGCTGCGTCAGGGCGGCAAGATCCTCTTCGTCTACCTCGGCGCCTGCTGGGGCCTGGCCTTGCTGCAGAACGTAGTGGGTGTCGGTATGGCCGAACTGCTCGGCATCGATCCTTTACTGGGGATCATGGCCGGTGCGGTGTCGCTGGAAGGCGGTTTTGGTGCTGCGGCGGCCTTCGGACCGATTGCCGAGAGCCTCGGCACCAGTGGTGCGACTACCGCAGCGCTGGCCTCGGCGACCTTCGGCATGGTTGCCGGCGGCTTGCTCGGCAGCCCGGTGGCACGTTACCTGATTGACCGTAAAAAGCTGGCGGTCCAGGCCGATCGGGTCGACACTCTGCAGGCCCTGGAAAAAGCCAACGAAGCCCCGAGCGTGCCGTTGGATGCCGCCGTGCTCCTGCGTCTGCTGACCTGCATGCTGGTGATCATGGTGCTCGGCTTCTGGATTGGCGACGCGCTGAAAGAACACCTGGGTATTGTCCTGCCGGTTTACGTCGGTGCGATGTTCGTCGCCATCATCCTGCGTAACCTCAACGACCGCGCACGGGTGATCGAGATGCCGGACAACGCCGTCAGCACGGTAGGCGACATCAGCCTGGGCATGTTCCTGACCATGGCGATGATGAGCCTGAAGTTCTGGGAGCTGGAACAACTGGGCCTGCCATTGCTGGTGATTCTGGTGGTACAGGTGCTGATCATGGTGTTGCTGTGCGTTTTCGTGCTGTTCCGCCTGTTTGGCGGCAACTATGATGCTGCAGTGCTGTGTGCCGGTTACATGGGCCATGGTCTGGGCGCTACACCGAATGCGGTGGCCAACATGGGCGCTATCTGTGACCACTACAAGGTGTTCTCGTACAAAGCCTTCATCATCGTGCCGCTGTGTGGCGCGGTGCTGATCGACATCGTGGCCTTGCCGTTGATTACCTGGTTCATCAACGCCTTCGCCTGATCGAAAGCCCCACAGGTGGCTGAAATGCCACCTGCAACAGGCCCGAAACACGGCCCGCACGACCACTGACTTGGCGAAAATCGCTTTTCTCCCTTTCGAGTTCCGTCAAGGGAGGGCACAATGCGTGTCCTTTTTTTGGCCGGCCTTGCCGGGGGCCTCGAAATGATCAAAACGCCGTATTACCTCATCGACAAAACCAAGCTGCTGCGCAACCTGGAGAAGATCGCCTACGTGCGTGAAAACTCCGGCGCCAAGGCGCTGCTGGCACTCAAGTGCTTCGCCACCTGGTCGGTGTTCGACCTGATGGAACAGTACATGGACGGCACCACCTCGTCGTCGCTCTACGAGCTCAAGCTGGGCCGTCAGAAGTTCGCCGGCGAAGCGCACGCCTACAGCGTGGCCTGGGCCGACGACGAGATCGGCGAGATGGTCGAGAACTGCGACAAGATCATCTTCAACTCCATCGGCCAGCTGCAACGCTTCGCCGAGCAGACCGAAGGCACCGTGCGTGGCCTGCGCGTCAACCCGCAGGTGAGCAGCTCCGACTACCTGCTGGCCGACCCGGCGCGTCCGTTCAGCCGCCTGGGCGAATGGGACCCGGTAAAAGTCGAAGCGGTCATCGAGCAGATCTCCGGCTTCATGTTCCACAACAACTGCGAGAACGACGACTTCGGCCTGTTCGACCAGATGCTCAGCACCATTGAAGAACGCTTCGGCCACCTGCTGCACAAGGTCGAGTGGGTCAGCCTCGGTGGCGGTATCCACTTCACGGGTGAAGACTACGCGCTGGACGCCTTCTGCGCGCGCCTGAAGGCCTTCTCCGAGAAGTACGGCGTACAGGTCTACCTGGAACCGGGCGAAGCGGCGATCACCCAGAGCGCCTCGCTGGAAGTGACCGTGCTCGACACCCTGTACAACGGCAAGCACCTGGCCGTGGTCGACAGCTCGATCGAAGCGCACATGCTCGACCTGCTGATCTACCGCCTCAACGCCAAACTTGCGCCCAGCAGCGGCGATCACACCTACATGGTGTGCGGCAAGTCCTGCCTGGCCGGCGACATCTTCGGCGAATACCAATTTGATCGTCCGCTGGCCATCGGCGATCGGCTGTCGTTTGTTGACGCAGCGGGTTACACCATGGTCAAGAAAAACTGGTTCAACGGCCTGAAAATGCCGTCCATCGTAGTGAAACAACTCGACGGTACAGTCGAGGTGGTTCGCGAGTTTGGTTTCGAAGACTACTTGTCCAGCCTGTCGTAAGCTGGCAGTAAAGGAGAGATAGATAAATTGAAGAAGAACGTTCTTATCATTGGTGCAGGAGGTGTCGCCAAGGTGGTGGCCCACAAGTGCGCGCAGCACAACGACGAACTCGGTCGTATTGCCATCGCGTCGCGCAACATCTCCAAATGCCAGGCCATCATCGACAGCGTCATTGCCAAGGGCAGCCTCAAGCAGCCTGCTGAAATCAAGGCATTCGCGCTGAACGCTCTGGACGTCGAAGCGACCAAAGCACTGATTCGCGAAACCGAATCACAGATCGTCATCAACGTCGGCTCCGCCTTCCTCAACATGTCGGTGCTGCGTGCCTGCATCGATACCGGCGTGGCTTACCTGGACACCGCGATCCACGAAGAACCGGGCAAAATCTGCGAAACCCCGCCCTGGTATGGCAACTACGAGTGGAAACACCTTGAAGAGTGCCAGCAGAAGAACATTACCGCCATTCTCGGCGTAGGCTTCGACCCGGGTGTGGTCAACGCTTATGCAGCGCTGGCGCAACAACAGTATTTCGACCGCATTGATTCGATCGACATTCTCGACGTCAATGCCGGCTCACATGGCAAGTACTTCGCCACCAACTTCGACCCGGAAATCAACTTCCGCGAATTTACCGGGCAGGTGTGGAGCTGGCAGAACAGCCAGTGGACCAGCAACACCATGTTCGAAGTCAAGCGTACCGACGACCTGCCGGTGGTAGGTTCGCAGAACCTGTACCTGACCGGTCACGATGAAGTGCACTCGCTGTCGAAGAACCTCGACGTGCCCAACGTGCGTTTCTGGATGAGCTTTGGCGAGCACTACATCAACGTCTTCACCGTGTTGAGGAACCTTGGCCTGCTCTCCGAGCAGCCGGTCAAGACCGCTGAAGGCCTGGAAGTGGTGCCGCTCAAAGTGGTCAAGGCAGTACTGCCTGATCCGTCGTCGCTGGCGCCGGGCTACACCGGCAAGACCTGCATCGGCGATCTGGTCAAGGGCAGCAAGGATGGCCAGCCACGTGAGATCTTCATCTACAACGTGGCCGACCATGAAGAGGCCTATGCCGAGACCGACAGCCAGGGTATCTCCTACACCGCAGGTGTGCCGCCGGTGGCAGCAGCCCTGCTGGTCGCCCGTGGCGAGTGGGATGTGCAGCGCATGGCCAACGTCGAGGAGCTGCCGGCTGAGCCGTTCCTCAAGGCGCTGGACGTGATGGGTCTGCCGACGCGTATCAAGGACGAGAACGGTGATCGTCCCTGGAGCTGATTGAGTTTTAGCTCTCAGGTTGCAACCGAGCGGGATTGGCACAGTGCCAATCCCGTTTTTTTTGGGGTCTTCATGGCGCCCCGGGGCCTATGATTCTTGAGTTGGGCTGGGTTGCTGTGGTTGTGAGCTTATCCATTTTGTGTGGCGCCGCTGCCGGCCCCTTCCGCCCTTACGGCGGGTCCCTTTTGTCTTGGCAAAAGGAACCAAAACCGCTCGCTCCTGCATCCGGCCCTACGCTGCGCTCCGGGTCCCTTCGCTACGGCACCTTCCGGGGCCACGCGGCCTACGACTTGCTTCGCCAAGTCTACGGCTCGCGCTCTTCGGCTACGCCGAAGGTGCTACGCACTGGCCCCTACAGGCACCTCCGCTCAGCCTCCTGAAGTCGCACTCCGCGGCGCCTGAACTTGTGTGCATGAAGGTCAAGAGCAACACCTTGAAGCGGGCTTGCCCCGCGATGGCATCAGCCTGGCTCCGCCAAAGTTTGATTTCGAAGATACGCCAGTGCAGACGCCGCCCGTAACTTTGCGACTTCAGGAGGCTGAGTGTAGGTGTCTGGAGGGGGCTGGTGCGCAGCACCCTTCGGCCAAAGCCGAAGTTCGCGAGCCGTAGACTTGGCGAAGCAAGTCGTAGGCCGCGATGCCCCTGGAGGGCACCGAAGCGAGGGGACCCGGAGCGCAGCGTAGGGCCGTATGCAGGAGCAGGCGGCTTTGCCTACTTTCCCCAAGAGGAAAGTAGGCCGCCGTAAAGGCGGAAGGGGCCGGCAGCGGCGCCGCATTGAATGGATAAGCTCGCATTCGAAGCCCAGCCCAGCCCCAAGATCATGCTCCCCCGGGATTCCGTGAAGAACCCTTTTGGCGGGACGCTCAAAGGTGGCGCACGGCACCTATCGCCACCATAGCCGCCAGCCCCAACAGACAGACAACCGCCACCGCGTAGGCAATCGTGCGCCACGGTTGCCAGCGTGCCAGGTAGGTCACCGTATGCACCACCCGTGCGGCGGTGAATACGACCATCAGCCCGACAGTCAGCGCCGCAGGAGGATTGAACACCAGGCACAGGGCGCCGAGGACAAAGAACAACGGTATGTTCTCAAGGTCATTGGCCCAGGCCTGCGCCGCGCGGCTGACTTGCGGCAATTCCTCCGGGCTGGCCTGGCGCCCGACAAAGCCGGCGTCCTCGGCATTCTTGAAGGTCATACGGCTGATGCGATAGAAACCCTGGTAGCAGGAAATCGCCAGCATCTTCACGAAGAGTACGACGACACACAAAGCAAAGACGCTCAAAACATCGTGCATGTTCATTCCATTGAAAGCGGGTGGGGCGCGATCATCGCCCAACCCGCAGGGCTGCGTACAGCGTCGGCTTCAGGTGTGATGAATTTCCCGGTCCTTGGTTTCCGGCAGGAAGCATATACCGAGGATGGCGGTCATCACTGCGATCACGATTGGGTACCACAGCCCGTAGTAGATATCCCCGGTAGCGGCGACCATAGCGAATGCCACCGTCGGTAGAAATCCGCCGAACCAGCCGTTGCCGATGTGGTAGGGCAGCGACATCGAGGTGTAGCGGATGCGCGCCGGGAACAGTTCCACCAGCCAGGCGGCAATCGGCCCGTAGACCATGGTCACGTAGATCACCAGGATGGTCAGCAGGAGCAATACCATCGGGTAGTTGGTCTTGGCCGGGTCGGCTTTTTCGGGGTATCCCGCGTCCTTCAGTGCGCCCGTCAGGGTGGCGACGAAGACATCGTTCTGGACCTTGAAGTCGGCAGCCGGCATGCCGGTGCCCTCGAAGCTCTGCAGTACTTTGTCACCGATGCGAATCTGCGCCACAGCACCAGGCTCGGTCTTCACGTTTTCATAGGGAATCGCCCGTTTGGCCAGCACGCTCTTGGCCAGGTCGCAGGAGCTGGTGAATTTGGCCTTGCCCACCGGGTCGAACTGGAACGAGCACTGGTCGGGATCGGCGATCACCGTCACCGGGTTTTTCTCCTGGGCGAGGAACACGTCGGGGTTGCCGTATTCGGTCAACGCCTTGAAGATCGGGAAGTAGGTCAGCGCTGCGATGATGCAGCCGGCCATGATGATGCCTTTACGTCCGATGCGGTCGGACAGGCTGCCGAACAGGACGAAGAACGGCGTGCCGATCAGCAGCGAGCCGGCAATCAGCAGGTTGGCGGTTTGTGGGTCGATCTTGAGGGTCTGCAGCAGGAAGAACAGCGCGTAGAACTGTCCGGTGTACCAAACCACGGCCTGGCCGGCGGTGCCGCCGAGCAGGGCCATGATCACGATCTTGAGGTTGTCCCAGCGGGCGAAGGATTCGGTCAGTGGCGCCTTGGAGGCTTTGCCTTCGGCCTTCATCTTCAAGAATACCGGCGACTCGCTGAGCTGCAGACGGATGTACACCGATATGATCAGCAGCAGGATCGACAGCAGGAACGGAATCCGCCAGCCCCAGGCCTCGAAGGCTTCGGTGCCGAGAACCGTGCGGCAGGCGAGGATCACCAGTAACGACAGGAACAGGCCCAGGGTCGCGGTGGTCTGGATCCATGAGGTGAAATAGCCGCGTTTGCCTTTCGGCGCATGCTCGGCCACGTAGGTCGCGGCGCCGCCGTACTCACCGCCCAGGGCCAGGCCCTGTAACAGACGCAGGCTGATCAGGATGATCGGCGCGGCCACACCAATGGTGCTGTAACTGGGGAGCAAACCGACGATAGCGGTGGACACGCCCATGATCACAATGGTGATCAGGAAGGTGTACTTGCGCCCGATCATGTCGCCCAGGCGTCCGAACACAATGGCGCCGAAGGGGCGTACGGCAAAGCCTGCGGCAAAGGCGAGGAGGGCGAAGATGAACGAGGTGGTTTCGTTGACACCGGCGAAGAAGTGTTTGGCGATGATCGCCGCGAGTGAGCCGTAGAGGTAGAAGTCGTACCATTCGAAAACGGTGCCCAGGGACGAGGCGAAGATAACCTTGCGCTCCTCCTTGGTGATCCCGCGATTGGGCTGGCTACCAGTGGAGGTCGTGTCGATTGCCGCCATGAGTGTTCTCCGAGTTGTTCTTGTAGGCCGGAGTACCCACGCGCGCTACCGCACCCTGGCCCTGGGGGTGGCGGTCTGGCACTGCTGCAAGGCTTCTTGAAGCATAATCCTGTTTTTCCGGATATCCACTTGGCGGGTTTCGGTGGGAGCGGGCTTGCCCCGCGATGCAATGTGACTGAACAACCGCA
>NZ_JANHLE010000030.1 GCF_028682475.1 Pseudomonas putida | reverse complement strand
CGGCGTCGAACTTAGAAGCTGTAATCCACCGTCGCGAAGTACGAACGTGGCTCACCCATGATCCACTGCTCGCCACTGTGGGCGGTGGCGGCGTAGCGGCGGTCCAGCAGGTTGTTCAACTGCAGGCCCAGGCGTACATCCGGCAGCACCTGCCAGCCCAGGTTGGCATCGACCACGGTAAAACCGGGAACCGTCTGGGTATTGGCGGTGTTGGCGTAGCGCTCATCGACATAGCGCAGGCCCATGCCGGCATCCACGCCATGGCCCAGGCCTTTGTTCAGCCACAGATTGGCAGTGCGCCGCGGCACGTTGCTCGGGCGGTTGCCTGCGCGCGACAGCGACTGGCCGCCCACCGTCTGGTCGAAATCATCGTACTTGGCGCGCACCACCGAAGCGTTGGCCGAGACCTGCCACTGGTTGGCCAGGGCCAGTTCCAGGGTCGCTTCCAGGCCGTCGGAGGTCTGCTGTCCGGCCTGCTGTTTCTGGTGGGTGAGCGGGTCGTCGACCAGCAGCTTCTTCTTGACGATGTGATAAGCCGCCAGGGTCCATTCACCACGGCCGTCCCAGAACAGTTGCTTGAGGCCGAACTCGGTCTGCCTGGCTTCGGTCAGGTCGAAGTTCTGCTGGCTCGGGCTGAGGGTGACCAGGTCGCTGACGCCATCTTCGCTGGTGGAATACTGGCCATACAGCGACAGTTCATCGGTCACCGCAAACACCAGCCCGGCACGCCAGTTGCCACCGTTGAGGCTGCGGTCGGTGCGGCTGTTGTCGACCAGGTTGTCACGCTCGATGTGGTTCTGATCGCGGCGAACGCCGGTCACCAGCGACCAGCGTTCAGACAGCTGGGTGCGGTTTTCGGCGAACAGGGCAAAGGTGCGGGTGGTGCTCTGGCTTTGCGGACGGGTCGGGCTGTTGCTGTGGAAGTAACCGGGTGCCGGGTTCCACGGATCGATGAAGTCGCCGCCGATATCGTTGTACGGTGAGTTGCTGTTGATGCCGAAACGGATGCGGTTGTATTCGGCGCCGACCACGGTCTTGCTGGCCAGGCCGAACAGGGTGTGATCGAAGGTAAAACTCTGGCGGTCGCCGACCTGTTCCTGGTCGTGCTTGATCTCAAGGTAGCTGCCGCGCTGCAGCTGCCCCTGCGTGCTGTCCCAGGTGTAGTCTTCGGCGTTGCGCCAGTGCCGGCGGCTCTTGATGTAGTACAGCTGGTTGCTGGCGCTGACCGAATCGCTGAGGGTCCAGTCGGTGTTCAGGCGGCTCCACTCGTCATGGTAGCGCTGCTGGTCATCGCGCACGTTGTAGTTCTTCTTGCGCAGGCTGTCGCGGTAGTGGCCGTCGATCAGCGGCGTGCCGAAGTAGTTCATCGGCTCGGCATCGCCACGTTCGTGGGCCAGGGTGAAGCTCAGGTCGTCGCTGGCGTCAAAGCGCAGGGCGGCGCTCATGGCCAGGTTTTTCGAGTCGCCGCGATCCACCCAGCCATTGCTTTGCTGGCGGTTGAGGGTAACCCGGTAGCTCAGGCGCTCGCTCAGCGAGCCGCCGCTGTCCAGGCCCAGTTGCTGACGGTCATACGAACCGTAGCCCAGGCGCAGCCGGTTGTGAATTTCACCGGCGAAGGGCTTTTTCGGGATCACGTTGACCACCGCGCCGGTAGCACCTTCACCATAAAGCACCGAAGCCGGGCCACGGATGATGTCGATGCGCTCGACCATCCACGGATCGACCGGAAAGGTCTGGGTACCGGCGCCGGTGTACATCCGCGAGCCGTCGAACAGGGTCATCACCGAGCCGTGGCCTTCAAAACCACGGGCCGAGAGGGCGGTGTTGCCGTTGCCGGGGGTGGCCACCGAGGTGATGCCCGGCGAACGGCTGACGGCATCTTGCAGCGTGCGGTTGTTGCGGCCCTCGATCACCTCGGCACTGAGGCTGCTGGTGCTCGCCGGGGTGTCCATGGCGCTGAGGTTCAGGCGCGAACCGGCCGGCAGTGGCGTGGCCAGGCTGATTGCATCGTTGTCGCTGCTGCTGGTGATGGCCGTCGAGGGCAGGGCCAGGGTGCCGGGTTCGGCGGCGAAGGTTGGCAAGGAGAATGCCAGGCAGGGCGCCAGGGCATTGGCCGCCAGGGTATGAAGCTTGGAGTAACGGGTCATGTCGTTCCACAATCTGCTGGAAGGAATGGAGCCCGGAGGGAACAACGCATGAAGGAATTGCGCGCGCAGGCGCCCGCAAACCGGCCTGCGCCCGCCCACCGCGGGGTTGCCAAACGAAGCTTCAGGCCGGTCTCCGGGCTTGCGAGGGTCATGAAGGCCTTCACCTTCCCATGCCAGCGCACAGTGGTGTTTCGAAGGCTTCGCTCGCTTACCGTTGCGGGGGCAGCGCCGGACTAGTCACCTTGAGTGACGCACCGGCTTCCCGTTTCACCCTGCGCACGGCGGCGCAGGACACCTGAAACTGGGGCGCATCTGAACATTGAAAGTCTTTGCAGTCAATGCGTTGCAAAAGCTTCGCGGGGCAAGCCCGCTCCCACCGGGACTATTGCCATCCCCGGTGGGAGCGGGCTTGCCCCGCGATAAATCAACGACCGCGCTTGCGCGACACCACCGCCTCGATGTTCTTGCGCCCGATCAGCATGGGTTGCTGTTGCTGTGGTTGCTCCAGCCACTTGTACATCACCAGGCAATCGACCAACCCCAGGCGCGCGTGCCGATACGCCCGCGGCAAACGCCCGACCACCTCGAAGCCGAGCTTCTGCCACAAGGCCACCGCCACCTCGTTACTCGACACCACCGAGTTGAACTGCATGGCCAGAAAGCCCTGCTCACGGGCCAGACGTTGCGAGTGCTCGCACATCAACCGGGCAACACCGCGCCCACGTGCGGCGTCGCTGACCATGTAGCCGCAATTGCTCACATGATTGCCAGGGCCTGCGGCATTGGCCTTGAGGTAGTAGGAACCGAGCAGCTCGCCATCCTCTTCGGCCACCCGTGTATGCAGCGGCGCTTGCAGCCACAGTTCACGCGCCTGCTCCTGGCTCAGGGCCGGGTCGAAGGCATAGGTTTCGCGGGCCGCAACAATGGCCTGGAAGGTTGGCCAGAACTGTTCGAAGTCGGCGGCGGTCATGGGGCGGATGTGGATCATGGAAGTTCCCGGTAAGCCGTGGGTCGATGGTCGGGCTTTTAGATATAGATGAACACCAGCACCAAGGCTGCTACCACTGCCCATTTCTCCAGGTAGTAACGGGTGCGGTTGCGTTTTTTCAGGGCCTTGCCGCGTGCGCGGATCTTGTAGATGCGGGTGAACAGGCGGTTGATGCCGCCTGTCTTGTCACCGGCATCGTTCGGCGCTGCCGCGGCGGCCATGACGCTACGGCTGAACCAGCGGTTGAAGGCGCTGGCCCAGCGGTATTTGAGCGGACGCTCGACGTCGCAGAACAGGATGATGCGGTTGTGGTCGGTGTGGTTGGCGGCGTAGTGGATGTAGGTTTCGTCGAAAATCACCCCTTCGCCATCGCGCCAGGCGTAGTTTTCGCCGTCCACGCAAATGTAGCAGGCGTCGTCGTTCGGCGTGTCCAGCCCCAGGTGATAGCGGTAGGAGCCGGCATACGGGTCGCGATGGCGGACCAGTTTCGAGCCCGCTGGCAGGGTGGCGAACATCGCCGCTTTGACGCTGCCGATACCTTGCAACAGTTCGGTGGTGCGCGGGCAGAGTTTCATCGCCGAGGGGTGACTTTCGCCGTACCACTTCAGGTAGAAACGCTTCCAGCCGCTCTTGAAGAACGAGTTGAAACCGACGTCGTCGTAGTTCTGCGAACTTTTGATTTCACCGACATGCAGCAACTGCTGGGCTTCGGCGCGGATTTCCTGCCAGTTGTCCTGCAGCGGCTTGAGTTCGGGAAAGGATTCGACCGGCAGGTAGGGCTTGGCCGGGAGCTTGGAGAACAGGTAGAGGAACACGTTCACCGGCGCGAGGAAGCTTGAGTGGTCACCTAGCTGGCGGGAGATCTTGTGCCTGACGCGACCGCGAAAATGAACGTAGGCAATCGAAAAAACAAACAGTAAAACAAGAAAAATTTTCATGGGCGAATACTTGTCGATGTGGCGATGCGCCATGGCATGAGCTGGCCAGCATAAACAATCACACCCGGGGTTTGTACTAAATGTTACCGAACCGGCGCCCGACATTAGTCATAGGCGCAAAGGTTTGCGTGGGGATTTTATGAGCTGTGGGAGCGGGCTTGCCCCGCGAAAAGGTCGCGACTACTTCCTCGTAACCTTGCCACCCGGCACATGCAAATACGACATCACACTCTCGGTCAGCTCGGTCGCCAGTTTCACCGCTTCCTTGTTGCGCGCCATGACCCCGGCCACCAACCCTTCGATTAGCGCCAGCACGGCAATGTTGGAACTGGTCAGCACCGGATGATCGGCGGGGGCGAACAACACGTGGCGGGCGATCGGGGCAAGCGGCGAGGCGGGCGAGTCGGTAATCGCCAGCACCGTGGCACCGCGCTCCAGGGCAAAGCGCGACAGTTGCAGGGTGTCCTGGGAATAGCGCGGCAAGGCGATGGCCAGCAGCACGTCCTGGTCAGTGATCGCGGCCAGCCGGTAGGCCGCATTCTCGTTGCCGCCCTCCATGCTGATCGCGCACGCGTCGGCGCAGAATGGCACCAGGGTCGAAGCGGCCAGCCCGGCCAGATAGACGCTGTTGCCGAAGCCCAGGACATAAACCTTGCGGGCCGAGATCAGGCTGCTGACGAAGGCTTCGAAGGTCTCGGCCTGGTTGTTGCTGCTGGTGGTGGCCAGGTTGCTGCTGGCGCTCTGGATCTGTTCATGCAGGCCGAAATCACCGCCGGGGCGCTGGGCCAGCTCGTTGCGCAGCTTGTCTACCGGCGAAACCATCTGCTGCAGGGTCGCCACCAGCTCGGTTTTCATGCCGCTGTAGCCACCCAGATCCAGGGCCTTGGCCAGGCGATTGACCGCAGCGGGCGAGGTCGCTGTGGCCTGGGCCATCTCTTCGATGGTCAGGGTCGCAGCCTTGAGCGGATGGCGCAGGATGTAGTCGGCCACTTTACGTAACGAGGGTTGCAGTTCGCTCAGGCTCTCCGACAGTTTGCGCATGACCGGCGAGGCGTAGACGGTGGTGTTCTTCGAATTGCTTGGCATCCGGCGCACAGCTCCCTGAAAGATTGGCGGTAGTGTATCCCAAGGCACTCCCCGGCGCGTGGCCGGGGCGTGCCGCGGGCGCTTACTTGAGGCTGCCGGCGAGAAACTGCTGCAAGCGCTCGGACTGCGGCCGCGCCAGCACCTCACGCGGGTCGCCGCGCTCTTCGGCAATTCCCTGATGGAGGAACAGCAGCTGATTGGACACCTCGCGGGCAAAGCCCATCTCGTGGGTCACCACCACCATGGTCCGCCCCTCTTGCGCCAGGTCCTGCATGACTTTGAGCACCTCGCCGACCAGCTCCGGGTCGAGCGCCGAGGTCGGCTCATCGAACAGCATGACCTCCGGCTCCATGGCCAGGGCACGGGCGATCGCCACGCGCTGCTGTTCGCCACCGGACATGTGCGCCGGGTAGGCGTCACGGCGATGGCTGACGCCGACTTTATTGAGGTAGTGCTCGGCCTTGTCGCGGGCTTCCTTGCGGCTCATGCCGAGGACATGCACCGGGGCTTCCATGACGTTGTCCAGGGCGCTCATGTGCGACCACAGGTTGAAATGCTGAAAGACCATGCTCAACCGTGCACGCAGGCGTTGCAGCTGGCGCGGGTCGGCGGCGCGCAGACCACCACGCGGGCAGCTGCGCAGCTTCAGTTGCTCACCGTTGACCACGATCTGCCCGGCGTTGGGCTGCTCGAGCAGGTTGATGCAGCGCAGGAAGGTACTCTTGCCCGAGCCGCTGGAGCCGATGATGCTGATCACATCGCCGGCTTTGGCGTGCAGCGAGACGCCCTTGAGCACCTGGTGGGTGCCGTAGCTTTTGTGCAGGTCGTGAATTTCCAGTTTGTTCATCAGTCGGTACTCGGTGGTGTCAGTCGCTGAGCAAGCGACCCTGGCGAATGGGCGTGCTGCCGGCGACCTTGGCCAGCCACAAACCGGGCTGGGCAAAACGCAGGCGTTCGCGGGCGTAGAGGATGCCGTCGGTGCTGGCCCTGACGATGCTGTGGCGATCGCTGAGCGGATCGATGACCTCGAACAGCGGATCACCGACCCGGACCTGGGCGCCCAGCGGTTGCAGGTAGCTGACCACGCCGGGGTGTTCGGCATAGGCGTACTGCGCACCGGCAAACGGCGTGGCCTGGCAGCAGTGGCTGGGCGCATCCGGCCAGGCGCCACTGATCAAACCCTGCTCGGCGAGGTAGGCAAGAATCTGCTCGGCGCTGGCCTCACACGGTTCGCGTTCGGTGTCGGCCATGCCGCGCAGCTCGATGGTGGTGGCGACGCAGGCCAGCGGGATCTCGGCTGCGGGGAAGAAGTCGGGCAGTTTCACCCACGGTGCTGCGCAGGCTTCATCGAAAGCATTGCCGCCGGCGTCTTCGGCCAGCAGCGCCGCCTCGGCTCCCAGGCGCGCCGCCAGCGAGCGCAAGCGCGGCCAGTTCTGCGGCAGGGCGTAAAGCAGCATCACCGATTCGAAATCGCAGTGCAGGTCGAGCACCAGGTCAGCGTCGCACGCCTGCTGCAGAAGCAGGCGGCGCAGGCCGTCGAGCTCCGATTTCGCCGGTGGCAGCGCGGCGAGGAGGTCGAGCATGGCGCGGCGGATGGTTGCCACGTTGGCGTCACCATCGCCACCCAATTGACCTTCCAGACGCTCGACCAGCGCCTCGGTCAGTGCTGGAAAATCGCGATTGAAGTTCTTGCCGCTGTTGAATTCGAAACGGCCCTGATGGGTGGCCTGGAACATCTGGCCGATACCGATCGGATTGGCCAGCGGCACCAGCTCGATCACCCCGGTCAGCCGGCCCTGGGCTTCCAGTTCACGCAGGCGCGCCTTGAGCTCGACGGCCACGCGCATGCCCGGCAGTTCATCGGCGTGCAGTGAGGCCTGGATGTAGGCCTTGCGCGGGCCGCTACCGAAACGGAACAGGCTCAGGGTGCGCTGGGTGCCGCAGGCACTCCACGGCAGGATATGTTCAATGTGCTGCATGGAAGCTCCTTAGTGCTTGCGTGGGGCCAGGTAGGCCAGCCAGCGGCGCTCGGCCAGTTTGAACAGGCGCACCAGCATGAATGTCAGGACCAGGTAGATCAGCCCGGCGGTAATGAACGCCTCGAACGGCAGGTAGTAGCGCGCATTGAAGGTTTTCGCCGCGCCGGTGATATCGACCAGGGTGACGATCGAGGCCAGGCTGGTGGTCTGCAGCATCATCAGTACCTCATTGCTGTACTGCGGCAGGGCCCGGCGCAGGGCCGACGGCAGCAGGATGCGGCGGTACAGGGTCAGGCGGGACATGCCCATGGCGCGCGCGGCCTCGATCTCGCCCCGTGGGGTGGCGCGCAGGCTGCCGGCCAGCAACTCGGCACTGTAGGCGCTGGTGTTGATGGCGAAGGCCAGGCAGGTGCAGAAGGTCGCACTGGACAGGTACGGCCACAGCGCGCTGTGACGCACGGCTTCGAACTGGGCCAGGCCGTAGTAGATCAAAAACAGCTGCACCAGCATCGGTGTGCCGCGGATCACATAGGTGTAGAGCCAGGCCGGGTAGCGCAGCAGGCACGCACGCGAGACCCGCATCAGTGCCAGCGGCACCGCCAATACCAGGCCGCAGCCCAGGGAGATCAGCAGCACTTTCAGGGTCAGCAGAATGCCGTTCAGGTACAGCGGCAGGTTCTGCCAGATCAGGTGGTAGTCGAGCATCATCGGATTGATCCCCTCACAGCTCGGCGGCTTTGAAGCCGACCGAGTAACGTTTTTCCACCCCGCGCAACAGCACCAGCGACAGACTGGTCAGCAGCAGGTACAGCGCCGCCACAGCGAGGAAAAAAGTGAATGGCTGATGGGTGGCGTCGGCGGCGTTCTTGGCCTTGAACATCATGTCCTGCAGGCCGATCACCGAGATCAGCGCGGTGGATTTGGTCAGCACCAGCCAGTTGTTGGTGAACCCCGGGATCGCCAGGCGCACCATCTGCGGCACGCTGATCCGCCAGAACACCTGCAGGGCGCTCATGCCATAGGCCGCGCCGGCTTCGGCCTGGCCTTTGGGAATGGCCAGAAAGGCCCCGCGGAAGGTCTCCGAGAGGTACGCACCAAAGATGAAACCCATGGTGCAAATCCCGGCGATAAACGGGTTGATATCGATGTACTGCTCATAACCCAGTGCCATCGCCAGGCGATTGACCAGGTCTTGACCGCCGTAAAAAATCAGCAGAATCAGCACCAGGTCAGGAATGCCGCGCACCACCGTGGTGTAGACCTCGCCCAGCGTTGCCAGCCAGTTCAGTGGCGATAACCGGCAGGCTGCGCCGATCAGGCCCAGGCTGATGGCCAGGGCCATCGCCAGCAGCGCCAGGTTGATGGTCAGCCAGGCGCCATCGAGAATGCTCGATCCGTAGCCGTAAAGCATGATGAAAGTCCTCGCCAGCCGGGCTTACTGGCCGTAGATATCGAACGGGAAGTAGTGGCTCTGCACCTGTTGGTAGGTGCCGTTGGCGCGGATCGCGGCGATGGCGGCGTTGAGCCGGGCCAGGTTGGCGTTGTCACCCTTGCGCACGGCAATCCCGGCGCCGCGGCCGAAGTACTTAGGGTCGCTGATGTCCGGGCCGACCAATGCAAAGCCTTGACCTGCGGGCGTCTTGATAAAGCTCTCTGCGGTATTGACGATGTCGGCGAGGGTGGCGTCCAGGCGCCCGGAGGCGAGGTCGAGGAAGGCTTCGTTCTGTGAGGCATAGCGCACCACTTCGATACCGGCGGCTTCCAGCTGCTCGGTGGCGAAGCGGTCATAGGTGGAGGCGCGCTGCACCCCGACTTTCTTGCCCTTGAGGTCGACCAGCGGATCGTTGATCTGGCTGCCGGCCTTCATCGCGAACTTGCCGGGCGTGTGGTAGTACTTGTCGGTGAAATCGACCGATTTCAACCGGTCCTCAGTGATCGACATCGACGACAGCACGGCGTCGATCTTGCGCACCTTCAATGACGGAATCATCCCGTCGAACTCCTGGATCACCCACTGACACTTGACCTGCATCTGCGCGCACAAGGCATTGCCGATGTCGTAGTCGAAGCCGGCAAGCTCGCCTTGCGGGGTGCGGTAGGAGAAGGGCGGGTAAGCGGCTTCGATGCCAATGCGCAGGCTGCCTTCGTCGGCCTGGGTCAATGCGCTGCAGGCACAGAGTGCCAGGGCGCCTAGAAGTCCGGTCTTGTTCATATTGTTGACTCCGGTGGGGTGGGGCTCAGGTGCAGATAGAAATGACACGTTTTATTTCACAAATCAAATTCATGAAAATAAAAATATCATCAAGGCGACTGACGGCTACCGGCACGGGGCGTTAGACTGGGTGAGACGACGAGCGAAAAGGGGACAAGGCATGAGCCAAGGCAATCGCGAAACGGGCGAGCCCTTCAAGCGGCTGTTCTTCGCTGTGGACTGCACACCGACGCAGCGCCGGGCCATTGCCCAGTGGCGTAGCGAACTCGGTATGGACATTGGCCGCCCGGTGCCATCGGAAAATTTCCATCTGACTCTGATGTTTCTTGGGACGGCAGGCACGGCACAATTGCCGGCCATTCTCGCGGCGGCAGAGGGGGTGAAAGTTTCTGGCGAGCCACTGACCGTGACGCTTGACCGTCTGCAAGTCTGGCGCCCGGCCAAGGCCCTGGTGCTGGCACCCAGCGACACGCCGATAGCCTTGCGGCAGCTGGTCTATGCCCTGCAACAGGCGCTATTGCCCCTCGGTTTTGCCGAAGCGCCGAGAGAGTACCGACCGCACCTGACCCTGTTTCGCGACTTTCACGGCCCGGTACCGGAAGCATTGGAGGCAGCGCAGTTCAGCATGAAAGTGCGGCATTTCACCTTGTTCGAATCGCGCCGGGGACGTTACTGGCCGTTGGCGCATTGGCCATTGCACAGGGATTAGCGGGTTGCGCAGGTAGGAGCGGGCGCGACCATCCACCTGGTGGGAACAGCTGTCTGTCACTTGCCAAACTGTGGGAGCTGGCGTTGCCAGCGATGCAGACACCGCGTAACACCTGACACCGCGGCGATCTTATCGCTGGCAACGCCAGCTCCCACAGGGATTCAACCACCTTCAGAAACTGTCTAGAACTGCGGTGTGTACTTCACGGTGAACATGAAGTTGCGCGGCTCGCCAAAGTTGTTGTTGCCACTGAGCTGGTTGTAAGCCGCTACGTAGTAGCGTTTGTCGAACAGGTTTTTGCCGTTCACCGCCAGGCTCACCTCAGGCGTCAGCTGATAGGCCAGGCGCGCATCCCACACGGCATAACCCGCCACGTCGTAGGTGGACTCGTAACCCAGGGTGTGGCTTTGCGCGGTAAAACCAAGACCTGCGCTGACCTTGCTCCAGTCACCCGGCAACTGGTAGTCGCTCCACACCCGCAGCATGTGCTTGGGCGTCCAGGTACTGAAGGTCTTGCCTTCGTTCTCCGGGTCGTCCAGGTACGTGGTGGTGTTGTAGGTGTAGCCGGCAAACAGTTGCAGGCCGCTGAGCACCTCGCCGCTTATTTCGGCTTCGATGCCCTGGCTGCGTACCTTGCCGGAGGCGGTGGAGCAGTACCAGTCGTCGCAGGCAAAGCCCGAGGCCAGGTCCTGGGTCGCGCGGTTCTCCTGGTCGAAGCGGAACACGGCCAGGGAGGTATTGACCCGCCCGTCGAACAGCTCACCCTTGATGCCCATTTCGTAGTTGCTGCCGATGATCGGCTTGAGCACCGAGCCACTGACGTCACGCTCGGACTGCGGGACAAAGACGTCGGTGTAGCTGGCATACACGGCCCACTCGCGGCTCAGGTCGTAGACGATGCCAGCGTATGGGGTGACTTCGCCGGATTCGGTCATGGTGCTGGGGGCATTGACCGTGGCCGCGTGGGTGATCGCAGCGTAGTCGGTCGACTCGTAGGTTTGCTCGAACCAGCTCACGCGGGTGCCAAGTATCAGGGTCAATGGCTCGGCAAGCTTGACCCGCCAGCTGCCATACAGACCTTTTTGACGTACGTCGTAGGCACTCCCGGTACCACGGCCGTTGGCTTTGGCCAGCAGGCTGTCGTAGTCGATGTCGGGGCGCTGATGGTCGATATCGAATACGGTGTCGGTGCTTGCATTGAACGTGCGGGCGAAGAGGTCATCGGTGGTCAGCCTGGAGTAGTTGCCGCCGAGGGTGACCTCTTGTTCCAGGCCGAAGCCCTCGAAGCGACCGACCACGTTCATGTCCACACCCACTTTGGTGGAGTCGAAATCCGTCACCCAGTCGGCATAGGTCAGACCGCTGCCATCGGGCTCCAGGCCGTCGCCGGTGGATTGCACGCGCTGGTGGGCAGAGGTGTTGGTTTCGCTCATGCGCACGCCGGCGATGCGCAACTTCCAGTCGTCGTTGAAGCGGTGTTCGAGGTCGGCGTACAGGGTGGTGACGTCGATCTCCGAGTGGTTCCAGCGCGAGCCGGTAAAGGTCGAGCGGGGAACGTTCAGGGGGCGGCCGTCGGTGTAGCGCGGCAAGCCGCGCAGCATCGGCCGCGACTCGGCATCGGAGCGGCTGACCGCCAGGCCCAGGGTGGTGTCTTCGCGCAGGTCGAAGTCGAGGGCGCCGTACAGCGAGTGGGTCTTGCTCCATTTGTAGTCGATGAACGAATCGCTCTGGTCTTCATCGGCGACAAAGCGCCCGCGCACCGTACCGCTGTCGTTCAACGGACCGCCGGCGTCCAGCTGCAGGCCGTAGTGATCCCAACTGCCGGCCTTGCCGGTGACGGTCACGGTCGGCGCGCTCTGGCCGCGTTTACGTACCAGGTTGACCGCGCCACCCGGGCTGCCGGTGCCTTGCAGCAGGCCCGAGGCACCGCGCAGGACTTCCATGCGGTCGAAGAAAATCAGGTCTTGGGTGGCCCAGTTGCCCAGTGAATAGGTGTTGCGCGGGATCGGTACGCCGTCGTACTGCCAGTCATCGATCTGAAAACCGCGCGAATAGATGATCAAGCCTGGGCCCACGCCCTGCAGGCCGACCAGGCCGGTGGTCCTGTTGACGGCGTCCTTGAGATCGACGATGTCCTGATCGTCCATCTGCTTGCGGGTCATGACCGAGACCGATTGCGGGATTTCCTTCAGCGTGTGGCTGCCCTTGCCGATGGTGATTGCCCGTGCGGCGTAGGAGCCCGAACCCTCGGTGGTGGCGTCCAGGTTGCTGTCATTGATGCTGGTGGCGCCCAGCTCCAGGGCATCGCCGGCATCGACGGCCGGGAACACACTGAAATTACCCTGATCAGTCACCAGCAACTGCAGGCCGCTGCCGGCCAAGGCCGTTTGCATCGCCTGCACGGCACTCATGTGACCGGTGACTGCCGGCGCCTGCTTGCCCTGCACCAGCGCTGGGTCCAGGGAGACGATATGCCCGCTCTGGCTGGCGATGGCATTGAGGGTGCTGGCCAGGCTGGCGGCGGGCAGGTTGAACGACAGGGTCTGTTCCTGGGCCGCTGCGCCAGCGGCAAGGCTGGCCATGGCGACGGCCACAGGAAGGGCGTGGGACCAAGGGTTGAGCACGGAATACTCCTGATGAAATAGGGGTGTCAGGAGATAGGTGCGACGAGAAATGAAAACCGGACACAAATACGATTGATTTTCATAAGTATTTTTTCAAGATGGATTTTTCGCCCGGATCAAGGTCAGCCACGGGCTGTAGTGCTCGACCCGTACCGGCAGGGTTTCGGCCAGGGCGGCGAAGGCGCGTTGCGGTTCGTCGAGGGGAAAAACCCCCTGCACCCGTAGCCCGCGGACCTCAGGTTCGACCCGGACAAAGCCGCGGTAGTAGGGGCGCAGCGCTTCGACCACCGCTTCCAGGGAATCATTCAGCACATTCAGGCGGCCGTTGAGCCAGTCGGCGCGGTGGCGCTGGTCATCGTTCAGCGCTTCGATGCGCTGCGGGTGGAGCAGGGCAGCACGGCCTTCCGGGATGTCCAGCTCGGCGCCATTGGCCAGTCGTGCCTGCACGGAATGTTCAAGCACCACCACGCGGGTGGCCTGCGCTTCCTGGCTGACCAGAAAGCGCGTGCCCAAGGCGCGCACGTCGCCCTGGGCACTGCGCACGCGCAACGGGCGCGCCGGATCGGCGGCGACCTGAATCAGCAAGCTGCCCTGACGCAGGATCAGCAAGCGTTGCTGCGCGTCGAATTGCAGGTCGACCGCGCTGCCGGCATCGAGGCTCAGGCGGCTGCCGTCGGCCAGGGTGAAGCTGCGCCGCTCGCCGCGTCCGGTGCGCATATCGGCCAGCAGTGCTTCGCCCATCTGGCTGCGCGCACCCAGCCACAGGCCGCCGCCGAGCACGCTGATGGCGGCAATGCTGCGCAACAGATCGCGGCGCGACGTCGTCGGTTGCAGCAACACCCGCCGCGCTTCCCCGGCCTGGCCCGGGGCCCGGCGATCGAGGCTGCGCACTGTCTGACAGGCACCGCCGAGGCGCTCTTGCAAGCGCTGCCAGGCCTGGGCGTGGCTGGGGTCGCTGGCAAGCCAGAGGTCGAACTGCGCCTGCAGCGCAGCATCGGTATTGCCGGCGCTCAAGCGCACCATCCAGTCGATGGCGCCTTCGGCGGCAGGGTCCAGGCGCGGCTGCTTCATGGCGCCAGCTCGCTCAGGTAGCACTGCTGCAAGGCCTGTTTCATGTAGCGACTGACCGTGCGCTCGGACAGCTCGAGCTTGCGCGCGATGTCCACATAGCTCAGCCCGTCCAGCTGGCTGTAGAGAAAGGTGGCCTTGACGATCAGCGGCAAACCGTCGAGTACCTGGTCGATGGTCACCAGCGCTTCGATCAGCAGCAGCTGTTCTTCCGGGGAGGGCGCCAGCGCTTCGGGCAGTGCCGACAGGCGTTCAAGGTACGCCAGCTCCAGTTGCCGGCGACGGTGGCGGTCGAAGATCAGGCGGCGGGCGATGGTCGAGAGGTAGGCGCGCGGCTGCTGGATGCTTTCCGGGTCGACCCGGGCCGCGAGCATCTGGCAGAAGGTTTCGGCGGCGGTGTCTTCGGCGTCGGCACGGTTGCGCAGGCGCTTGTGGATATGCTGCAGCAGCCAGCGGTGATGGTCGCTGAAAAAGAAGCCCAGTTTGCGGGTCGACGGGTTTTGCACCGGTGGCTGTCCAGACGTTAGTGAAAATCGTTCTCAATGCTACCTGTCTCTTGTCTGACAGCGCAATTGTTCGATTCACACAACGGCAAAGGGGCCGTAGTGGCGGCCCCTCGGGTGGTGCATCAGGCAATCGGGATCAGCGGGTCGGCTGCGGCCAGTGCAGTGGCGCGGTCGGCTGCTGGCGGGTAGATCCAGGTGGTGTTGATCTGAGTCTTGAGGTCTTTGGCTTCTTTGCGCAGCAGTTTGACCTGGCGATCCCAACCCTCGGTGTACACCGCACCCCAGGCACCGAGGTCCAGGCAGGTGACGTATTTGGGCTGGCGGTAAGGCGTAGGCTCGACGCCGAGCAGGTCCGCGGCGACGTTGTTGCCGCTGTGACGGCCGAGGACGATGGCGTGTTGGCAGGACATCACGGCGAAATTACCCAGCTCGTCGGTGGCGGCGTAGGCCACGTCACCGGTGGCATAGACGTGCTCCTGGCCTTTGACCTTGAGGTGGCGGTCGACGTGCAGGCGGCCTTGCCCATCACGTTCGCCTGGCACTTGTGCGGTCAGCGCGCTGGCTCGCACACCGACGGTCCAGATCACGGTTTTCGCCTCGATCCGTTCGCCATCGGCAAGGGTGACACCGTCGGCGTCGACACCTGCTACCGAGGCGTTGACCCGCCACTCCACACCCAAGGCCTCGGACGCTTCGATGATCGCCGGGCTGATGCCTTCACCCAGGGCAGCGCCGATTTTGGCGCCGCGGTCGACGATGATCACCCGCACCTTGGCGTCGGCACCGAGGATGGCGCGCAGACGTCCTGGCATTTCGGTCGCGGTTTCGATCCCGGTGAAGCCGCCACCGGCAACCACCACCGTATTGCGTGCAGCCGATTCCGGCAGCTCGGCCAGCGATTTGAGGTGCTGCTCAAGGCGCGCTGCCGATTCGATCTGGTCGACATCGAAGGCGTGCTCGTTGAGCCCGTCGATGTTGGGGCGCCATACACCGCTGCCGGCAGCCATCACCAGGCGGTCGTAGCTGATATCGCTGCGCTGGCCCTGGGCGTCGGTGTAGCTGACGCGTTTGCCGGCGACGTCGATCTGCTCGGCAGCGCCCTGGATGAAGGTCACGCCGACCGCTTTGAACAGGTCGCCCAAGGGCGCTTTCATCTGATGCACGTCAGGCTCGTAGAAGCGTGGACGAATGCGCAGTTCGGCTTGCGGCGCGAGGACGCTGATGGCGACATCGCTGCGGCCATGCTGGTCGAGCAGGCGGGCTGCGCTCAAGGCGCTCCAGACACCACCAAAACCTGCGCCGACAATCAGAATGTGCTGTTTCATGGGGTGCTCCACAGAAAGAGGTTGTTGTGTGAACGGGGGCGTTGAAGGCTGCCTTGGCTGCGCCGAACAACTACGACTGTATTGATCGTAGTTGTTCGGCGCAAGTGATTTTTCCTGTAGATCCGTGCAGCGATCCGGGTAACCTTGAACATTCACGGCTCTAATTCGGCCTTTCTTCATGGAATGTGGGCTTGTGGCGGATAGCCGAAAACCGACGTGCGGTAGCGGCGGGGGACGGCTGGGGCGTGGAAAGCACGTAAAGACTGTTAATATTGCGACAAAGTTAGTCGGAGATTGTCATGTCACTGTATAGCGCCGGGGTGGAGTACGGCATCCATTGCCTGGCCTTCCTGGTCGATGAGCTGGGCGATAGCCGCGAAGCCAGCGTGAGGGATCTGGCCGAGCTGCAAGGGGTGCCCCAGGAGTACCTGGCCAAGGTCTTTACCAAACTGGCCAAGGCCAAGCTGGTGGTCGCCACCGAAGGCGTGCGCGGCGGTTTCAAGCTGGCCCGGCCGGCGGATGAGATCAGCGTGCTGGACATCGTTACTGCCATCGACGGGCGCAAGATGATTTTCGAGTGCCGGGATGTGCGCGATCGTTGTGCCTTGTTTGAAGGTTCGCCGCCGAGCTGGGCGCAGGAGGGCACCTGTTCCATTCATGCGGTGATGCTCACCGCGCAAAAGCGTATGGAAGAGGCGCTGGCCCAGCAGACCATCCTCGATATTGCCCGGCGTGTGGGCCGCAAGGCACCGCCGGAGTTTTCAGCGCAGGTGGTCGACTGGATGAATGACCGCCGTGCGGGCAAGGCGGCCGGGGATATCCCGCTGATCGACGTCAGCGAATAGCCGTTTTTTGTGGGAGCTGGCTTTGCCGGCGATGGCCGCACAGCGGCCCCGATAGCAGCGCTTACCTCGCCGTGCCGTTACGCGGCTTGTAGAACAGAAAATCCCCGGTCTCGGTGGTCTTCACATAAGTCCGTGCCCAGTCTGGCGACACATGCCGGTCATGGAAGTACAAGGCACCACGCGTACGGTCATCCAGTTGGCGGTTCAGGGCTTTGCGTGCGATTTCCTTGGCGATGGCATAGCGGTTTTCTTCCTGGACCGAGTCCGAGCGCCCGTCACACCACCAGGAAAACTGGCAGTTACCGCTCTCCGAACCTTGCTTGACCACTCCACAGACCGTGTCGGGAAAGCCGTTATGCCCCAGGCGGTTCATCACCACGCTGGCCACTGCTTCCATGTCCGCCGGCTTGCCACCCTTGGACTCCCAATAGATGCTGCGCGCCATGCAGGTGATGGCGTCGTCCAGGGCTGCGGCGCCGGCCGGATCGACTGCCTGGACTTCGCTCTGGCTAATGGCTTTGCTCTTGGGCGCCGGTGGCGCATCGGGTTGCACGACAGCTTTGTGTTCCAGCACCTGGGCTTTTTCTTCGGCCACCTGGGCTTTGGGTTCTGCGGCCAGCGTCAGCGGGGCTGAGAAGGCCAGCAGCAGGCAGGTTACAATCATTGGCAGGCGCATACGGGACCTTTGGCAGGTGAGGGGAGTAAGACTTCCCGTTACAGGGTCGACCGCACGGCGCTCAAAACATTCCAGCTGTTCGACGACGGGCGACTTCGCGCATCATGGGCGCAGTCCGTTCAAGGAGAATTTCATGCGCGTCCTGTCATCCGTTTTGCGTCTGGCCAGCCTGCCGCTGGCCCTGGCGCTCGCCAGCGTAGCCCAGGCCGACGAGCCGGCGCAGCTGATCGATTCGATCAACAGCTACCGCAGTCAGCCGCAGAAATGCGATAAACAGGTGTCGCTGGAGCTGCCGCCACTGGCCAGCGATCCTCGTCTGGTGCTGCCCGCGACCGGTAGCGTGGATTTGCGCTCGGCGCTGGCACAGGCCAATTACCCGATGGTCAGTGTCCAGGCCATTACCCTCAATGGCCCGCAGGACGCTCAGGCCGCGATGAAAGCGGTGCGGGAAAGTTTTTGTCAGGTCGTGCTCGCACCGCAGTTCATTGATATCGGCGTCAGCCAGCAGGGCCGCGATTGGCGCATCGTTCTGGCGCGGCCGCTGCTGGCCGGGAAGCTGGGTGACTGGCAGGCCGAAGGCCAGCAGCTGCTGACGATGATTAACAGTGCCCGCAGCCAGCAGCGCCAGTGCGGCGGCCAGACTTTCGCAGCCACCACGCCGCTGGCCTGGAACGCGGTCCTGGCCGGGGTGGCAGAAAGTCATACACGGGCCATGGCCAACCAGAATTTTCTCGATCACGTCGATCGCGAAGGCCGTACCCCGGGTGACCGGGCGGAGCTGGCGGGCTATGCCGGCCAGGTCAACGGCGAGATCATCGCCGCCGGCCAGGACACCGCGCGCAAGGTGGTCGATGGCTGGCTGGCCAGCCCCGGCCATTGCGCCAACCTGATGAACCCGCAGTTCAGCGAGCTGGGCGCCGCTTATGCGGTCGATCCGAAGAGCGATGCCGGGATCTACTGGACCGCGATGTTCGGCGCGCCCTAAGCGCGAGCGTTCAGCCGTAGTGCAGGTCCGTGCGCTTGAGCAGTTGCTTGCAGCGCTCGGACAGGTGCACCACGCGCAGGTGCTTGCCGTTGTTGCTGTAGCGCTCGCGCAGGGTTTTGAGCGCGGCAATCGCCGAGTAGTCGACGAAGTTCAGGTGCTGGCAATCGAGGGTCACCTGCGCCGGGTCGTTGGCCGGGTCGAACTGGTTGAGAAAGGGCGTGGTCGAGGCGAAGAACAAGGTGCCGTGCACCCGGTAGCGTTTGCTGCCGTCACTCTCCAGGTGGCTGTCGGCGTACAGCTCACGGGCTTGCTGCCAGGCGAAGTTGAGCGCAGCAATGACAATGCCGAACAGCACCGCGGTGGCGAGGTCAGTGAATACCGTGACCAGGGTCACCGCAATGATCGCCAGCATGTCGTTGGCCGGCACCTTGTGCAGCACCCGCAGCGAGGCCCAGGAGAAGGTCTGTTGCGCCACCACGAACATCACCCCGACCAGCGCCGCCAGCGGAATGCGCTCGATCAGTGGCGAGAGGAACAGCACGAACATCAGGATCATCACCCCGGCGACCACCCCGGACAATCGCCCGCGGCCGCCGGAACTGAGGTTGATCGCCGTCTGGCCGATCATCGCGCAACCGCCCATGCCGCCGAACAGACCGGAGGTCATGTTGGCCACGCCCAGGGCTACGCATTCGCGGTTGGGGTAGCCGCGGCTTTCGGTGATTTCGTCGGTGAGGTTGAGGGTCAGCAGGGTTTCCAGCAAACCCACCAGCGCCATCAGGATCGCGTAGGGGGCGATGATCTTCAGCGTCTCGAGGTTCCACGCAATGTCGGGCCAGCTCAGCACCGGCAGACCGCCGGCGATATGGGCCAGATCGCCAAGGGTGCGGGTCGGCAGATCGAGCAGGTAGACCCCGGCGCCGACGCCGAGGATCGCGATCAGTGCCGGTGGCACGCTGCGGGTCAGGCGTGGCAACAGATAAACGATGGTCATGGTCAGCGCCACCAGGCCGGCCATCATGTAGAGAGGCGAACCGCTGAGCCAGGCGCCGTCCTGCTTGAAATGCTCAAGCTGGGCCAGGGCGATGATGATCGCCAGGCCGTTGACGAAACCGAGCATCACCGAATACGGCACCATGCGCACCAACTTGCCTAGGCGCAGCACGCCGAAGGCAATCATGATCAGCCCGCCGAGCAATACCGTCGCCAACAGGTACTGCACACCGTGTTGCACCACCAGGGCGACGATGACCACGGCCATTGAGCCTGCCGCACCGGAAATCATCCCGGGGCGGCCACCGAGCAGGGCGGTGAGGGTGCAGATGATGAAGGCGCCGTAGAGTCCCATCAATGGATTCAGATGCGCCACCAGCGCGAAGGCGATGCACTCGGGCACCAGGGCAAAGGACGTGGTGAGTCCGGCCAGCATGTCGGCGCGGATAGAGGTTGTTCTCATGGTGGGGGAAGCTGCCAGCGAAAAAGGCTAGGATGCTACGGAAGTTCGCGAAAGCGGGCCAGTGTTCAAATGGAGGTGAACCGATGAAATTCGTGGTTGTTGCGCAGCATAGAAGTGAGTACCCGGAGCCCATTACCTTTGCCAAGGGCGCGGCGCTGCTTGTTGGCGAATGCTATGCAGGCGAGGAAGGTTGGGAAAACTGGTACTTGTGCAGTACCCCCGGACAGCAGGATGGCTGGGTGCCGGGTCAGGTGATCGAGCGCCTGGACGGTAACCGGGGCAGGGCGCTGGAGGATTATTGCGCGCGGGAGCTGGATGTTGATCCGGGCGATAAACTGGTGGGCGGCCGGCAGTTGAATGGTTGGGTGTGGTGCAGCAAGGATGCCGATGGCAAGACGGGGTGGGTGCCGCTGGCTGCGGTACAACCGGCAATCTAGGCCGACCCCATCGCTGGCAAAGCCAGCTCCCACAAGATGCCAGTTGATCAGGGTGATCACCGAACGCTGTGGGAGCCGGCCTTGCCGGCGATGGGGCGCGTAGCGGCCCCGGATCAGGCCATCGCCGCCAGCATCAGCTCCAGGTTCTGCACCGCCGCCCCCGAAGCACCTTTGCCCAGGTTGTCGAACACCGCCGTCAGCAGCACCTGGCCGTGGGCCTCGTTGGCAAACACCGCCAGGCGCAGCTCGTTGCTGTCATTCACGGCCTGCGGATCGAGCATCGGCGCGACCTCGCCATGCTCCAGCGCCGCCACCTGCACATAGCGCGAACCATGGTAATGCTGACGCAGGCAGTCATGCAGGTGAGCAGCGCTCACTCCAGGCGGCAGCAGGCGCGTCTGCAAGGCAATGGTCAAGGCGATGCCCTGACGGTAACTGCCATAGCTGGGCACGAACACCGGGCGGTGTGACAAACCGGCATGCTGCTGGATCTCCGGCACATGCTTGTGATCCAGGTTCAGGCCATACACCAGCACCCCTTGCGGCGCTTGCACCCCCGGCGTTTCGTGGCGCTCGACCGCCGCACGGCCGCCACCGGAATAGCCCGAGACGGCAGTGACGGTCAGTGGGTAATCAGCCGGCAGCAACCCTGCAGCCACCAATGGCCGCAACAAGGCAATCGCGCCAGTGGGATAGCAACCTGGATTGCTGACCCGCTTGGCCTGGGCGATACGCTCGGCCTGCTGTTCGTCCAGTTCCGGCAAGCCATAGACCCAGCCCGGCGAGGTGCGGTGCGCGGAGCTGGCATCGATGACCCGCACCTGCGGGTTGCTGATCGCCGCCACTGCCTGGCGTGCCGCGTCGTCGGGCAGGCACAGAATCGCCACATCGGCACTGTTGATCGCCTCGGCACGGCGCTGTGGGTCTTTACGCTCGCTGTCGGGCAGGGTCAGCAAACGCAGGTCATCACGACCCTGCAAGCGAGCGTGGATCAGCAGACCGGTGGTGCCTTGGTCGCCATCGATAAAGACAAGAGGCTGGTGCATGGTGCTCTCAAACAATCAGTACAGGGAGTGCCTATGCTCGCGCCGATCTGGACGAAAGAAAATTTGAATATCATGATGCTGACATTCATAAATACTGAATGACACAAGCCCATGCGTGAAATCAGCCTCGACCGCTTGCGCACCCTGGTGGTGATTGCCGACCTCGGCTCCTTTGCCGAGGCCGCCCGCACCCTCAACCTGGCGCCGCCCACTGTCAGCCTGCACATTGCTGATCTGGAAGCGCGCATCGGTGCGCCGCTACTGACGCGCAAGCGCGGGCAGGTGCATCCGACGACCATTGGCGAGACGTTGCTGGAACGCGCGCGCCGGCTGTTGGCCGACGCCGAGCAGGCGCTGGATGAGGTGCAACGCCAGGTTCAGGGCCTGAGCGGCCGCGTGCGCCTGGGCGCGTCGACCGGCGCGATCGCCCATTTGCTGCCGCAAGCGCTGGATATTCTCGGCGTGCGCCACCCCGGCATCGATGTGCAGGTGCAGGTACTGACGTCACGTGAATCGGTGAGCCGCCTGCAGGACGGCACCCTGGACCTGGGCCTGGTGGCACTGCCGCAAGCGGCGGTCAAAGGCGTGCAGATCCAGCCCTGGCGCCGCGACCCGATCATGGCCTTCATCCCGAGCAGCTGGGCGCCACCGGCGCGCATCACTCCCGCCTGGCTGGCCAGTCGCGCGTTGATCCTCAATGACAGCACCACCCAGTTGTCACGGGTGACCGGCGAGTGGTTCGCCACGGCGGGCCTGCAACCGGATGCGCGCATCCAGCTCAACTACAACGATGCGATCAAGAGCCTGGTGGCGGCCGGTTACGGCGCCACCTTGCTGCCCCATGAAGCCCGCTCGCCGGAGCCCGACGCACGCTTGTGCATGCGTGCGCTGCGCCCGGGGTTGTGGCGCCATCTGGGAATTGCCAGCCGCCAGGGGCAAATCGAGCAGAGCAGCGCTTATGTGCTGCAGGTGTTGCTCGAGCTGGCGGCGCAGGACAGCCGCTAGACCAGACGAATGCGGGTGCCGCGCTGCTGCGTGGCGCGCTCACCCAGGCGTTCCTGGACAAAAGCCAGGGCCTTGCGCTCCAGTTGATCGAGGTGGCGGTCGCGTTGCTTCTCGGCATCGACCATGGCCCGTTTGCCATGCTGTTTGAGCAAGTAGCTATGGATCTGTTGCACTTCAACCGTGCGGTAGATCGGCGCCACGTCGAGCATCGCCACCACGCCATCGCTGGCCTGTTCGCGGGTGCTCATCAGCACCTGTGGCCCGCGTGCGGCGATCACTGCAAAGCCCATGGCCTCGAAGTACGCCACCTTGTTCACCGCGCACGCCAGTTCCGCATGGGGGTAGCGTTCGCTCATCTGCGCGAGCATGGCCCGGGCGATGCCCTGGCGGCGGTACGGGGTGCGCACGGCCAGGTAGGCCACGCTGCAGGCGTGCGGATCGTCCTGCACGGGCAGGTACAGGAGAAAACCGGTGACGGTGTGCGGATCGCGCGGGTCGGTGGCGACGATCAACTCGACGCGCAACTCGCCTGCGCCGCCTATGGCCTCCAGGTACTGGTGCACCTCAAAGCCGATGGCGTACTGGTAGAGGTTGTACAGCGGGTTGCTCGGGGGGAGGGCGACAGCACTGATGTCGGTCAGGTGGTCGACCACCATCTGCAGGATCTGGCTCTTGATCGACTCCTCAGGCGGGGCGACAAAGTGGGTGAGGGCGAACATGAAGGCAAACTCCAAACGAAAAAGCTTGGGGCAAGTCTACAGGTCTGGCGTTTCAGGTGCAGGTTATCGCGGGGCAAGCCCGCTCCCACCGGATTTGACTGATCCTGTGGGAGCGGGCTTGCCCCGCGAATTGTGGTTACCCCTGTTTCTTGATGATCGTATCGGCAATGCTCGCCGGCGCCTCGGCGTACTTGGTGAACTCCATGGTGTAGCTGGCCCGGCCCTGGGTCATCGAGCGCATCTGCGTGGAATAACCGAACATCTCGCCCAGCGGTACTTCGGCGCGTACCACCTTGCCGGCCGGGCTGTCTTCACCTTCCTGGATCAACCCGCGGCGGCGGCTCAGGTCACCGAGGATGTCGCCCTGAAACTCTTCAGGTGTCACCACCTCGACTTTCATCACCGGTTCCAGCAGCACTGCGCCGCCTTTTTGCGCCAGTTGCTTGGTGGCCATGGACGCGGCGACTTTGAAGGCCATTTCGTTGGAGTCGACATCGTGGTACGAGCCATCGAACACCGTGGCCTTCAGGCCGATCAGCGGATACCCGGCCAGGACCCCGTTCTTCATCTGTTCTTCGATGCCTTTCTGGATCGCCGGGATGTACTCGCGCGGCACCACGCCACCGACCACTTCGTTGACGAACTCCAGACCTTCCTTGCCTTCCTCGGCCGGTGCGAAGCGAATCCAGCAGTGGCCGTATTGGCCACGGCCACCGGACTGGCGGACGAACTTGCCTTCGATCTCGCAGGTGTTGCGGATTTTCTCGCGGTACGCCACCTGCGGCTTGCCGATATTGGCCTCGACCCCGAACTCGCGCTTCATGCGGTCGACGATGATGTCCAAGTGCAGCTCACCCATGCCGGAGATGATGGTTTGCGCGGTTTCCTCATCGGTACGCACGCGGAATGACGGGTCTTCCTGGGCCAGCTTGCTCAGGGCGACGCCCATTTTCTCCTGGTCGGCCTTGGTCTTGGGTTCTACCGCCACCGAGATCACCGGGTCCGGGAAGTCCATGCGTTCGAGGACGATCGGCTGGTTGATGTCGCACAGGGTGTCGCCGGTGGTGACATCCTTCATGCCGATCAGCGCGGCGATGTCGCCGGCGCACACATCCTTGATCTCGGCGCGCTGGTTGGCGTGCATCTGCACCATGCGGCCGATGCGTTCCTTCTTGCCCTTGACCGAGTTGAGCACGGCGTTGCCTGAGCTGAGTACGCCGGAGTAGACCCGGGCGAAGGTCAGGGTGCCGACGAAGGGGTCGGTGGCGATCTTGAACGCTAGCGCCGAGAACGGTTCGTTGTCGTCGGCATGGCGTTCCAGGTGTTTATCTTCGTGGTCCGGGTCGGTGCCTTTGATCGCCGGGATTTCCGAGGGCGCCGGCAAATAGTCGATCACTGCATCGAGCATCAGCGGCACGCCTTTGTTCTTGAACGACGAGCCGCAGATGGCCGGGACAATTTCATTGGCCAGGGTGCGCTGGCGCAGGCCGGCCTTGATCTGTTCATTCGTCAGTTCCTGGCCGTTGAGGTACAGCTCCATGAATTCATCATTGGCCTCGGCGGCGGCTTCGATCATGTGCGCGCGCCATTCATTGGCAAGCTCGAGCATGTCGGCGGGAATCTCTTCTTCGCGGTAGCTGGTGCCCTGATCGTCTTCGTTCCAGTAGATGGCCTTCATTTTCACCAGGTCGATCTGGCCTTTGAAGTTTTCCTCTGCACCAATGGACAACTGGATCGGCACCGGGTGATGGCCCAGGCGTTTGTCGATCTGCTTGACCACGCGCAGGAAGTCGGCGCCCTGGCGGTCCATCTTGTTGACGTAGGCCATGCGCGGCACATGGTACTTGTTGGCCTGACGCCAGACCGTCTCCGACTGCGGCTCGACGCCATCGGCGCCGCTGAACACCACCACTGCGCCATCGAGCACGCGCAACGAGCGCTCCACCTCGATGGTGAAGTCGACGTGGCCGGGGGTGTCGATGATGTTGAAGCGGTACTTGTCGGGAAACTGTTTGGTCGAACCCTGCCAGAACGCCGTGGTGGCAGCGGAGGTAATGGTGATTCCGCGCTCCTGTTCCTGGGCCATCCAGTCCATGGTCGCGGCACCGTCGTGCACCTCGCCCATCTTGTGGTTGACCCCGGTGTAGAACAGGATGCGTTCGGTGGTGGTGGTCTTGCCGGCGTCAACATGGGCGACGATGCCGATGTTGCGGTACAGCTCGATGGGGGTGGTGCGCGCCATGATGGGTCACCTGTGCGTGATGCGTCAGACAATAAAGAGGGTATTCCCAAGGTAGCAGAAGTGAGCCGGCTTGCACGGCGCTGCATGCTTGAACGGGCATCATCCATGGCCTGAGTAACCATCGGTTGTAATGCACCCCGCGCCTGACGCTTAATCGTTCTATCCGCTTGCCGATGGAGCATGACAATGTCGCCGCAACAACCTGTGAACGTCTGGTGCCAGACCCACCCGCTGATCGCCGACCTGGTGGCGTTGCGCCCGACCAGCTGGTTCAACCCGCAGCTTGCCCCGAGCGCGCAGGCCTTGGGCGATGTGCCGCTGAGCAGGCAGGACGTGCGTGAGGCCAGTGAGCGTTTGCAGCGTTTTGCGCCGTTCATTCAGTCGGCGTTTACTGAAACTGCCGCCAGCGCCGGCATTATCGAGTCGCCGTTGTTGCCGCTGCCGGCGTTACAGGGCGTGCTGCGCGCCGAGCATCAGTTGCCCGAAGGCGGTGCGCTGTGGCTCAAGGCTGACAACCTGCTGCCGATTTCCGGCTCGATCAAGGCCCGCGGTGGCATCTATGAAGTGCTCAAGCACGCCGAAGACCTGGCCCTGGCGGCCGGGCTGCTGCAGCCGGGCGATAATTACGCCAAGCTCGACAGTGACGCGGCGAGGGCCTTTTTTGGCCAGTACAGCATTGCCGTGGGCTCTACCGGCAACCTCGGTTTGTCGATCGGCATCATCAGTGCGCGCCTGGGCTTCAAGGCCACGGTGCACATGTCGGCAGACGCCCGCCAATGGAAGAAGGACCGCTTGCGCGCCCATGGTGTCGAGGTCCGTGAATACAGCGCCGACTACAGCGTGGCGGTGGAGCAGGGGCGGCGCGAGGCCGAGGCGGACCCGCATTGCCATTTCGTCGACGATGAGAACTCGCGCAACCTGTTCCTCGGTTATGCCGTGGCCGCCGAGCGCCTGCAGCGCCAGTTGGTTGAACAGGGCATTGCTGTGGATGCCGAGCATCCGTTGTTTGTCTATCTGCCTTGCGGTGTGGGCGGTGGCCCTGGTGGCGTGGCGTTCGGCCTGAAACTGGTGTTCGGCGATGCGGTGCATTGCCTGTTCGCCGAGCCGACCCATTCGCCTTGCATGTTCCTCGGTGTCTATACCGGGCTGCACGATGAGGTTTCGGTGTATGACTTCGGCATCGACAACCAGACGGCTGCCGACGGCCTGGCGGTGGGCCGGCCTTCGGGCTTTGTCGGGCGGGCGATGCAGCGCTTGATCGACGGTTACTACACCGTTGACGACGCCACCTTGTACCGCCAGCTGGCGCAGCTGCAGGCGTGCGAAGGCCATGAACTGGAGCCCTCGGCGCTGGCCGGTGTGTCGGGTATGGTGCGGGTGCAGCAGGAGCAACAGGGCTATCGCCAGCGCCTGGGCCTGAGCGAGGCGCGCATGGCGCGGGCGACCCATCTGGTCTGGGGCACAGGTGGCAGCATGGTGCCGCGTGAGGAAATGGACGCTTACCTGGCCAAGGGCCGTGTCGAACTGGCCGGACAATAACCATGCTCAACCTGCCGCCACGCCTTGGCGCCCGTCTGACCGGGGCGCAGTTTGCCAACCTGCACACCTTCGCCGTGGCCGCTCGGCACTTGAGCTTCACCTTGGCGGCTGAGGAACTGTGCCTGACCCCGAGCGCCGTCAGTCACCGCATTGCCCGGCTAGAACAGACGCTGGAGCAGCGTTTGTTCGAGCGCCTGACCCGGCGCATACGCCTGACCGCCGAAGGTGAGCGCTTGTACCGGCTGGTGCAGGGATTGGTCGAGGACCTGGAGCAAGCCCTGCAACCTGACTCGACGGCCACCATCAGCGGTGCGTTGACCCTCTACGCCCGGCCGTCCATCACCCAGTGCTGGCTGGTGCCGCGGCTGGCGGACTTTCAGCAGCGTTACCCGCAGGTCAGCCTGGACATTCGCACCGGTAACGAGGCGGTGGATTTTCGCGCCCGGCATATCGATCTGGCGTTGCTGTATGGCGATGGCGCGTTTCCCGGCCTTGCCAGCGAGCTATTGATGAGCGAACAGGTAGCGCCGGTGTGCAGTCGCCAGTATGCCGAGCGCCACGGCCTGATCGGTGCGCCGCAGCGCTTGCAGCAGTGCACGCTGTTGCATGATGCACTGGCCTGGGAGCATGCGGCATTCGATGCCGAGTGGCAGCGCTGGGCGCATCGGCATGATGCTCAGGCGTATCTGCCGAGTGGCGGGCTGACCTTCGATCGCGCTGATCTGTGTGCGCTGGCTGCAAGCAACCATGTGGGTGTCGCCATGGGCCGACGGCAGCTGGTGCAACCCTTGATTGATCAGGGGCAGTTGATCTTGCCGTTTGGCGAATTCGAGTCAGCGGCCGGGCAGGGTTATTACCTCGTGCATCCGCCGCGCGAACCGGTGCCGGTGCGGGTCCGGGTGATGATCGAGTGGTTGCGCGAATGCGCGCGGTGATGGGGGTGGGAGCCGGCCTTGCCGGCGATGGTATCAGCGCGGTGTCAGTTGATCAGCGGTGCCTGAATCGCTGGCAAGGCCAGCTCCCACAGAGGCCGGCTCCCACGGGGTAATCGCGTGGAAGACAGTTGCCCAGCTACATTTCAGAACCAGCGGTCGTTGCGCTTGCGCCCCCGGCTCAGGGCCGGAAGGATCAGGCCGGCGAGCAAGCCGGCACCGGCGATGCCACCGCCGTAGACCATATAGCGCATCAACACCTGTTTGTTCTCATCGCCCAGGCGCGCCTGAGTGCTGCGCAGTTCCGACTGGGTGTCGCTCAATTCGGCATTGAGTGCCTTGTTACGCGCTTCCAGCTCATCGATCAGGGCTTTGCGCGAGTCCAAGGTTTCCTGCATACCCTGCACACGGGTCTTCCAGCTGTCGTCAATGGTCTTGAGCTGCGCGCTCAATTGGCCAACCTGTTCGGTCAGCTGCGGTAGGCGTTCGGCCTGGCCGGGAACCGCCTGCAGGTCGCTGCTGGTAATCCAGACGATATCGCCGGATTCGCCACGCACCTGGCTGTAGTTGCCCTGGGTATCGAGCAGGGTGACTTTCTGTCCGGACTTGAGGTTGCCGACGATACGGTGGCCGTTGGTCGGCCCGCTGCGCACGAAGGTGGTCAGGCTGTCGCTGACCCAGCGCTCGTTGCTGGTGGGCGTGGGCGCTTCTTCGGCCTGCACAGTACCGCTCAGGGCAATCAGGGCGCCGACCAGGCCGATGGCAAGTCTGTTGCGCGGGCGCAGGAAAGAATTGAAAACAGGGGCATGCGCCGCAGGAACAGGACGAGAGATAGGCATGATGGTCTTCGCGTGAAATAAAAATAAAAGCCCGATGATTGGGCCGGTGAACACGGGCGTGCACGCAAGCCGCCAGCTGAAAGACCACGTTTCTGCAGGCAGGTTCACTGAAGGGGGTAGGAAAATGGCAGCAAATGTTGCGGGCACAGGCTGTGCCCGCAACTCAGGGGCGGGCAGGAATCAGCTCACGACGCGGTAGCAGGGCACGTATTCGGCGCCACCGGGCAGCTTCATGCGGTGCTGGGCGACGAAGGCTTCCAGCAGTTTGCCCAGCGGGTGCAAGACCGCCGAATCGCCATGAATTTCGTACGGGCCTTTTTCTTCGATCAGGCGGATACCCTTGTCCTTGACGTTGCCGGCGACAATCCCGGAGAACGCCCGGCGCAGGTTGGCGGCCAGTTCGTGGGCAGGCAGATTACGGCGCAATTGCAGGCCGGCCATGTTCTCGTGGGTCGGGTCGAAGGGGCGCTGGAAGCTTTCTTCGATCTTCAGCAGCCAGTTGAAATGGAAGGCGTCGTTGCGCTCGCGGCGGAACTGTTTGACCTCCTTGAGCCCCTCGACCATCTGTCGGGCCACTTCGGCCGGGTTGTCGATGATGATCTGGTAGTAGTTGCTGGCTTCCTCGCCAAGGGTGGCCTGGACGAAGGCATGCAGCTGCTGCAGGTACGGCTCGGCGCTTTTCGGCCCGGTGAGGATCACCGGGAACGGCAGGTCGCGGTTGTCCGGGTGCATGAGAATGCCGAGCAGGTAGAGGAACTCTTCGGCCGTCCCGGCGCCACCGGGGAAGATGATGATGCCATGGCCGACGCGCACGAACGCTTCCAGACGCTTTTCGATATCCGGGAGGATCACCAGCTCGTTGACGATCGGGTTGGGCGCTTCGGCGGCGATGATGCCCGGCTCGGTCAGGCCCAGGTAGCGGCTGCTGCTCATGCGCTGCTTGGCATGGGCAATGGTCGCACCCTTCATCGGGCCTTTCATTACGCCGGGGCCGCAGCCGGTGCAGACATCCAGCTTGCGCAGGCCGAGCTCGTGGCCGACCTTCTTGGTGTACTGGTATTCCTCGGTACTGATCGAGTGACCGCCCCAGCACACCACCATTTTCGGCTCCACACCCGGGCGCAGGGTGCGGGCGTTGCGCAGCAGGTGGAAGACGTAGTCGGTGATGCCCTGGGAGCTTTCCAGGTCGATACGCTGGCTGGCCAGTTCGCTTTCGGTGTAGACAATGTCGCGCAGGGCGCTGAAGAGCATTTCGCGGGTGCTGGCGATCATCTCGCCATCGACAAAGGCATCGGCCGGAGCATTGAGCAGCTCCAGGCGCACGCCGCGATCCTGTTGGTGAATGCGTACCTCGAAGTCCTTGTAGGCTTCGAGGATGGTCTTGGCGTTATCGACATGCGCGCCGGTGTTGAGGATTGCCAGCGCGCACTGGCGGAACAGGGTGTACAGGCTGCCGGAACCGGCTTCACTCAGTTGCTGTACTTCTCGTTGAGACAGTGTTTCCAGGCTGCCTTTTGGGCTGACAGATGCATTGATAACTTCACGTTGGGGCATTCTGGGTTTCCTGTGAGCGGGTAAACGTCCATCTTCTGAATAGCACCATACCGACAAATTGTCGCAGCAACGAGTGTCTTCTCAGTCAGGACCGCTCTGTGGCGCGCGGATCGGGTTTCCAGCCGACGGCGTGCAAGGCTTTTAGCAGTTGCTCGGGTTTCAGTGCCAGCGCTTGCTGGCCATTGGCTTGCAGGTCGGTAGCAGCCAGTATCGCGTTGAGAATGGCTTCCTCGACGGCATCGGCCGCGGCGCTGAACAGCGCCGAAATATGGTCGTTGTTGACCATCTGCACGGTGGTGGTCGGTACCCCCGGACGGCCGACATTGGTCACCGGCAGATCGCTGTTGCCCACCGAGAAGGCGACGAAGATATCGCCGCTGCTGTCTTCGGTGCCGCCTCCGACCCGCGCCAGGCCGACGCTGGCACGCTGGGCCAGACGGGTGCACTGGTGCGGCAGCAGCGGCGCGTCGGTGGCCAGAGTCACGACAATCGAGCCCATACCGGCTTCACCGACGTTTTCGCCGTCACGAAACGGCGAGGGCAGCTCACCCAGCACCTGGCCCACCGGATAACCGCCGACCCGCAGCGCTTCACGTACACCGTAGTTGGCCTGCACCAGGGCGCCGACGGTCCAGCCACCGGCCTCAGCGCTCAGTACTCGCGAAGAGGTCCCGATGCCGCCCTTGAACTCGTGGCAGATCATCCCAGTGCCGCCGCCCACGCAGCCTTCGGCCACCGCTCCGCTGCGGGCATCGGCCAGCGCGGCATGGACGTGTTCGGCAGTGACATGCTGGCCCCAGATGTCATTGAGCACGCCGTCGTAGGTTTCCAGCACCGTCGGCATGCACCAGTAGGTGCGTTGCTTGCCCTGCTCGCGTTCGGCCGCCACCAGCGCGTCGCGGACCACGCCGACGCTGTGGGTATTGGTGTAGGCGATAGGCGTCGTCAGCAGGCCGGCCTCGCGAATCCATTCAAGGCCGGTGGCATCGCCGTTGCCGTTGAGCACATGCACACCGGCAAAGCACGGTTGCAGATGTGCCGACTGCGGCCGTGGCTCGATCACGGTGACACCGGTGTGTACCGATTGTTCGCCGTTTTCGCGGTGGATCGTGTGATGGCCGACGCGCACGCCAGGGACATCGGTGATGGCGTTGAAAATGCCAGGTTTGCCCATGCCGATACGCATGCCCAGGTCACGAATACGCATTGTTTCACTGCTCCATCGGGAAGGTTCGAAGGCCGCTCGCTGCGCTGGTTGCTCCGCGAGCATGACGTGCATGACAAACGGGGCGGACCACCGCAATACTGCGTGCCGGTGTGCAGAGTCTAGGAACTCGGCCCACCGTTGGCGATTACCCCCAATCGTTACCCCCCAGGAGTTATCGGTGCAGAGCCTATTCGAAGCAGCCGCCCATCATCATGGGTTGGCCAAGGTAATCGAGCAGTTGGGACGGCCGGGCTTCTGGCAACAGACGCTCATGCTGCTGAACCAGATGCTGCCGTTCGACAACGGCCTGGTGATCTTTGCCGAGAACGACTGCGCGCCGGTGGTACTGGCCGAATTCGACCGCGGCTTCAGTGATACACCGTCGCCCATGCCCTTGTACCTCAGTGGCCTGTACCTGCTCGACCCGTTCAACCAGGCCATGCAGGACGGCCTGGCCGACGGCGTCTACCGCATGGAAGAGGTGGCGCCGGACGAATTTCGCCAGAGCGACTACTTCCAGAACTATTTCCGTTCGGCCATCGGCGAGGACGAGCTACAGTTGATCGTTAATCTGGCGCCGGGGCAGCGCCTGGCGATTTCCCTCGGCGCCAGCCAGCGTTTTGAAACCGCCCACCTGGGGCAGATGACCCTGTACGCGGCCTGGCTGATGGCGCTCTTGCGCCAGCACTGGAAGCTGCAGAATCCGACCCAGGAGCATGACGTTCAAGTGACCCCGGTGGAGCGCGCGCTGGAGCATTTCGGCAGCGATACCCTGTCGGCCCGTGAGCTGGAAATTGCCCGTCTGGTGCTGCGTGGCAACTCCAGCAAAGCGATAGCCAAGCGTCTGGCCATTTCCCAGGAAACAGTGAAAGTGCACCGCCGCAATCTGTACGCCAAGCTGGGTGTTTCATCCCAATCGGAACTGTTCAGCCTGTTTCTGCAACGGCTGACGCAACCGCAACCACAGGAGTGAATGATGCTGCGAATACTCGGTAAGGCTTCATCGATCAACGTGCGCAAGGTGTTGTGGACCTGTGCCGAGCTGGGGCTGGCATTCAAGCGCGAGGATTGGGGCTCGGGCTTTCAGTCGACCCATAGCGAGGCCTTCCTGGCGCTCAATCCCAACGCCATGGTGCCGGTGATCGAAGACGGCGATTTCGTCTTGTGGGAGTCCAACAGCATCATCCGTTACCTGGTCAACCAGTATGGCGGCGAGCAGCTGTATCCGACGGCGGCGCGATTGCGCGCGCGGGTCGACCAGTGGATGGACTGGCAGGCGACCGACCTCAACGGCGCCTGGAGCTATGCCTTTATGTCGCTGGTGCGCAAGTCACCTGCGCACCAGGACCCCGAGGCGCTGGCAGCGGCGTGTCGCAACTGGGCGCGCAACATGACAATCCTTGAACAGCAGTTGCAGCGCACCGGCGCCTACGTCAGCGGCGAGGCGTTTTCCCTGGCGGACATTCCCATTGGCCTGTCGGTCAACCGCTGGTTCCAGACCCCGCTGGAGCGTCCTGCGCTGCCAGCGGTGCAGGCCTATTACGAGCGCCTGAATGAGCGTGAGGGCTACCGCCTGTATGGGCGTAACGGCACGCCTTGAGTGGTTATTGGTCCAGTGCGGTGAGAATCGCATGGGCCACTTTGACCCGCTCGGCATTCGGGTAGTTCTTGTTCGCCAGCAGCACGATGCCGATGTGTTTCGACGGCACGAACAGCACGTAGGCGCCAAAGCCGTTGGTTGAACCGGTCTTGTTCAGCAGCGTGTTGTCTTGCAGCGGCTGGGCCGGTTTCAGCCACGTTAGCCGGTGCGCCTCGAGGGTCATCGCCGTGGAGTTGCCCGCCAGCAACTGATCCACGCTGAGCGGGTAGCGGTACAGCTCCCAGCCCAGGCCCTGGGTCATTTCGCCTACGCGGTAATAGCCGCGCTGGGTGGTGGCAATGGCCCGTTGCAACGGCGCGCTGAGGTTTTGCGGCTGCAGGTTCGCCTCGACAAAACGCAGTAAATCGGCGGACGTGGTTTTCAGCCCGTAGGCTTCGGCATCCAAGGGTCCCGGACCGACCCGTACGGGTTGATCATTTTTGTCGTATCCCTGGGCGTAGTGGCCCATTTGTGGCGCTGGCACCTGAACAAAGGTGTGCTGCAGGCCCAGTTGCGGCAGCAGCTGCTTTTGCATCAACTCCACGAACGGGGTGTCCATGCTTTTTGCTGCCAGGTAACCGAACAGGCCCAGACTCGGGTTGGAGTACAACCGGTGCGTGCCGGGGGCATAGTCGGCTTTCCAGTGGCGGTAGTAGGCGAGCAGCGAAGCCTGGTCCTTGACCTGCTCGGGGAACTGCAACGGCAAGCCGCCAGCGCTGTAGGTGCCGAGGTTGAGCAGGGTGATGCCATCGAAGGCGCTGCCCTTCAGCTCAGGCCAGTGCTTGCTGGCCGGATCGCCCAGCGACAGCTTGCCGTTGGCCTCGGCGTAGGCTGCGAGGGTGGCGGTGAAGGTTTTGCTCAGCGAGCCGATCTCGAACAGCGTCTCGGCACTGACGGGCTGGCCGCTGTGTTTTGACGCTTCCCCGTAGTTAAAGTAATGCTGCTTGCCGTCGACGCTGATGGCGACAGCCATGCCCGGGATGGCCTGTTGCTGCATCAGCGGCTGGATTGCAGCGTTTACCGTCGACGCCAGCTGTGCTTCGGAAAGGGGGCTTGCGCTACTCTGGCCGGTAGCGAGACAAAGTGTTACAGCTAACAGAATCCCTGGCTTGGCCCTGGTTTTGTAATGCATCATCGGACACGCTTCCATGTGGGTTGAGAGAGGATGGCCCGGCTGCAGCAGGGATCGCCAATCTAGGCGCTTTGTGCTTGTGCGACAAACAATGATATTTCGCAGCAGGTATTAGAAAAACTAAGGGGAGCAAGTGATTCGGCCGCATTTACCTCTCAATGCGTTACGTGCCTTCGAGGCCTCGGCGCGGCATTTGAGCTTTACCCGCGCAGCGATCGAGCTGTGCGTGACCCAGGCGGCCGTCAGCCATCAGGTCAAAAGCCTCGAAGCCCAGCTCAAGGTCACGCTGTTCAAGCGCCTGCCCCGTGGCCTGATGCTCACCAGCGAAGGGGAAACCCTGTTGCCGGTGTTACGCGAAAGTTTTGACCGCATCGCCCAGGTCCTCGACCGTTTCGAAGGGGGACACTACCGTGAGGTGCTGACGGTGGGAGCGGTGGGTACCTTCGCTGTGGGTTGGCTGTTGCCGCGCCTGGCTGACTTTCAAGCGCGCTACCCCTACATCGATCTGCGCCTGTCCACCCACAACAATCGCGTGGATGTCGCCGCCGAAGGGCTTGACTATGCCATCCGATACGGCAGTGGGGCCTGGCACGGCATCGAGGCGATCCCCCTGTTCGATGCGCCGTTGTCGGCGCTGTGTACGCCGCAGATCGCGGCGCAGTTGCGCTCGCCGGCGGACCTGCTGCAACAGACGTTACTGCGCTCCTACCGTGCCGAGGAGTGGAATGAATGGTTCCTGGCTGCCGGAATGCCCAGTACCACCCGCCCTCCGCGCACCGTGGTCTTCGACTCTTCAGTGGGCATGATGGAGGCAGCACAACAAGGTGTGGGTGTGGCCCTGGCACCGCCCTCGATGTTTGAACGGCTATTGGCCAGCGGCGTAATCCAGCAGCCATTCGCCGCGAGTATCAACACCGGCAGCTACTGGTTGACGCGCTTGCAGTCACGCGCCGAGACCGTGGCGATGCTAGCGTTCAAAGCCTGGTTAGCCAGCACCGCGATGGCCGGGCAGCGTGCTCGGCAACAGGGCCCTGGCAGCGCTGGCGCAGGTCAGTAGTTGAGCGCTGATGGGTACTCCCGAGTCAGTCAAGCGCCAGCTGGCGGGTGATGGCCGGGGCACTGATCTTGTCATCATCGATCAGCAGCAGGGCCTTGGACAGGATAATCGACAGCATGGCATCGCCCTCGAAGGGCACGTACTGTGGCGTGGACTGAGTGCGCGCTTTGGCATCGGGGACGATGCACAGGTACTGATCGGTTGGCAGCATTAGAATGTTGCTTGAACCCAGGTGGATCTTGTAGCTGCGCAGTTTGCCGGTGACTTCGAGGAAACGCCCGTGCAGGGTCCATTTGCCCTTGAGGCGGGTCATGCGCGGCAGCAGTTTTTCCAGAAGCTGCTTGCGGGTCTGGGCGGTGGCACCCAGTTCACCGAACGAATGCTGCTGCCAGTAATCACGCAAGCGGACATCAGGCCCGCTGTCGACCCATTGCGGATCGTTGGCCAGCGAAGCGACACCGACAAACAGGTCGATGTCGCGCATGACCTCACTCAACACCAGCGGCGGCACCTGGTCCAGCGCCAGCGCGGTATCTTCGCCTTCGCGGGCGTAGAACCGCACCTGGTCTGTGCCCAGGTGCAGGAAGGTGCCGGACTCATTGGTGTCGACGCCAAAGTTGTCGCCCACACCATCGACCTGGAACTCGGCGCGCAGGCCATGGGCAGGCAGCTCGCGAGTGGCCGGCGGGTAGCAGTCGTCGACCAGCAGGCGCAGGGCGTTGCGCCAGCCGCGGCCAGTGGCCAGGGCATGGAACTGGTGCTGACGCAGAATGTGCGCGGCGAAGCGGTTGGAGTAGGTCGCAGTGCGGCGCTCGGCCTCGGTCAGCAGGTAGACCTCCCGGTGCGCCTGCTTGAACGGTTGGGTGATCTGCAGGGCTTCGATGCGCTCGCGCCAGGCGAGGACCTCTTCCAGCGTTCGCTCGATGGGGTGCCAGAGACGCACTTCAGCCGCGCTGGAAAAACTGACGTTGCGGCCATCCAGGGTCTGCAGGAAGCCATCGGCGAACAACACCGCAAGGCACTGGCCGTCTTCGCGGAGCTCCCAGATCAGTCGCCGGGCCAGGGTGCCGACCAGCGGGTGATCGAGGTAGCGCTGCTGCCATTGTTCGAGCGGCCAGCGCTTTTCCAGCAGGAACAGGGTGTCCAGGCGCACTGCCTGGGCGGTGAGCATGAGCGCGATGTCTTTGGCTGCGGATTGCAGTTCCTTGAGTGCTTCTGGGCATTCGGCCTTGACCTTGGCCGGCACCGATTTCTGTGGCGTACCGTCAGCCTGGAACCAGTTCAGGCTCACCGTCTTGCCGTCGACGCGCAGCTCGGCCAGGTAGGCGCCGTCGGCCAGCTGTTCGCGGCGTAGGCCCACCTGCTCCAGACCGTAGCTGGGTACGCTGAGCTCTTCGATCTGGTCACGTGGCAGGGCGAGCGCCTGAGCGGCGCTGGTGAAGGCTTTTTCCAGCTCTTTCTGGGCGCTGTTGAGCCTGACCCGGGCCTTGAGCAGGGCCAGCTGGCCAACGGCCTCGGTCGTCGCAATCGACGCCAAGGCATACACCGCAGTGTTGCCGACCTTCGGTGCCCGGGCACCGATGCCACGGACTTTGCGGTAGGCGCTCAAGGCCACCCGGGTGAGTGCCCGGGTCAGCTCGCTGTCGGCCAGCAGCGGTGTCATCCACAGCAGGCCACGCAGGATCGTGGCGTTGCCTTCGCTCATGCGCGCGCGATCATCGATCTCGTTCCAGCGGTCGTACAGCAGCGCCCCGGTGCGTCCGCTATCGATGCGTGCGAACCAGCGCAACAGGGCAGCGCGCAGCGTCGCTTGATCGACGTCTGCCAACAGCGTGCGTGCGTGCTTGAGCCACTTTGCCGAAGGTCGCGCGGTGGTGGCGGTGCTGGTGTGATGGAGCAAAGCCAGCCAGGGCTCGCTGCGATCGGCAGGCAATGCTTCGAGTTCATTGACGGCCAGCTGCGTCCAGTGTTCGCAGGGCACCAGCAGCTGCCAGACGCCGTTGCCCAGCAGTGGGTCGAGCTTTGCCTGTAGATGTTCGGCGATGTTGCCGTACCTGACCGCGTTGCCGTAATGGTCGCCGTCGGTGCATTGGCTGCGCAACAGCCTGAGCAGCTGGCGTAGCGCGTCGGGCATTGGCAGGTGCTGCCTGGCAACGGCCCAGTTGACCACCGTGAGCATCGGCACGACGTGGTCATAGGCGAAACGGTAGCCGGTAATCCATTGCAATACTGGCACGGCCACCTGCTCAAGCACCTCGTCGGTTTGCATCAACAGGCTGACCAGCGCCGGCATGATCCCCTTGTCGAAACTATGGGTGAACTCATAGTTGAGCGCAGCGCTGCTCAGGCCGCCATCGTAGGCCACAATCCGTTCGATCAGCGCCAGCACCAGACGCACGCGTTGCTGCGGCTGCGCCAGGCTTTGCACGGCAGGCAGTTTACCCAGCGCCTGGACTATCGCCTCGGGACGGCCTTCAATGTTCTGCAGTTGCGGCAGCAGTGTGCTGATCAACTGGTGTTCGTGGCGCAGCTCGCTGCTGGCCAGCAACGGATAGCCGTCCGGAGCGAGGTGCTCGACAGCGCCAAGGTCGGTTTGCGGGAAATCGTCGACAAAGGCCTGGAGTTGTTCGAGTGCCATGGATCAGCCACCTACCAAGGGGGTCAGTTTGATGAAGCTGGCCACGCTGTCATGGCGCAGGGTCAGGATATCGTCCAGGTGCTCGGCCTGTTGTTCATCGAGGAGGATGACGAAGCCGTTGCGTTCAAAGGCCTGACAGGCAATCTCGACCTGTTTGCGCCAGTCCACCGGCGGCTGTTCGCTGACCTGGCGTGCACCGTTGAGGCTGGCCTCCAGTGCCGTGGGAACGACCAGGCGCTGCCGGGTATGCAGCAGGACTTCCTGGTGGACCCGTTCGCGGATTAACTGGCCTACGGTGAGGGTGGCGTTGGGGAAGTGCAGGGCGAAAGTTTCAAAGACTTCCCCCGAGACGGTTTCGTCGCGCACGGTGAGCGTTGCCATGGAAACTCCTTTTTCTGGCATGAGGCTTGGCAGGCGGGCTGAAGGGTAGCAGGCCGGCTCAGCAAATTCGAAAATTCTGTGGCTACAACGCTGAGTCCGCTCGTGTTCGAAAGAACGCGCCCGGCGGTGCACCGAACTGTTTGCCGAACGCGGCGATGAACGCCGACAGCGAATCGTAGCCGCAGGCCAGGGCGACATCGGTGACCCGCTCACCGCGTTCCAGCGCCGGCAGTGCGTTCAACAGGCGCATACGCTGGCGCCAGAGCCTGAAGCTCATTCCGGTTTCGCGCTGGAACAGCCGGCTCAGGGTCTTTTCCGACACCGTCGCCTGTGCTGCCCATTCAGCCAGGCTGGTGGCGGCGTCCGGTTGTGCCTGCAGGTGGCTGCACAATGCACGCAGGCGGCGGTCCTGGGGCAGCGGCAACATCAACTGTTGTTCAGCCGCGGTTGTCAGCTGATCGAGCAGCACCTGTACCAGGCGGCCATCGGCACCCTGCGGATCATAGTGCACCGGTAGCTCGCTGAAGGTACGGATCAGCTCGCGCAACAACGGATTGATCGCGATCACCCGGCATTGGCTGGCCGACCAGTCGGCGGGCGCATGCTCCAGGTAGAGACTGCGCAGGCAGGTGTCACCCTGGCAGCTGACCCGGTGCTGGACCTGCGCCGGGACCCATACCGCGCGTTGTGGTGGCACCAGGTAGAAACCGCGGTCGGTGTGCACTTGTAGCACGCCGCCAATGGCGTAGGACAACTGTCCCCAGGGATGCGCATGGCGGTAGCCGAGGACGATGTTGGGCAATGCCTGAACGTGGCCGTAGACCGGGCGTGGCAGCCGGGTCAGGTGTTCGAGTAGCTGCGGTTCAGGCTGGGCGGATTGTCCGTTTGGCGACACTGCTGGGGTTCTGGCGTTAGTGAGGAAGGTGCAAAGACCTTATCGTCTGGCGCGCCACAATAACAAGTCAGGATCGACCATGAAGTACCTGCGGATGCTGTTCGACAATTTCACCCTGGCCCTGCTCGGGGTGATTGTGCTGGCCACATTGTTGCCCTGTGAAGGCGATGGGGCGTTGGTGTTTGGCTGGCTGACCAACCTGGCCATCGGCCTGCTGTTCTTCCTGCATGGGGCCAAACTGTCGCGTGAGGCGGTGGCGGCCGGTGCCGGGCACTGGCGCCTGCACCTGCTGGTGTTTGCCTGCACCTTCGTGATGTTTCCGCTGCTGGGCATGGCGCTCAAGCCGCTGTTACTGCCATTGGTGGGCGATGAGCTGTACCTGGGCGTGCTCTATCTGTGCGCGTTGCCGGCGACGGTGCAGTCGGCGATTGCGTTCACCTCGCTGGCCCGTGGCAACGTTCCGGCGGCGATCTGCAGCGCCGCAGCGTCGAGTTTGCTTGGCATCGCCCTGACGCCTGTGCTGGTGGTGTTGCTGATGGGCGTGGAAGGCGACAGCGGTTCGGGCCTGGATGCCGTGCTGAAAATCGTCCTGCAACTGCTGGTGCCCTTTGTTGCCGGGCAACTGGCGCGGCGCTGGATCGGCCAGTGGGTGGCACGCAATGCGCGCTGGCTGAAGAGCGTTGATCAGGGATCGATCCTGCTGGTGGTTTACACCGCCTTCAGTGATGCGGTGGTCAGCGGACTCTGGCATTCGGTGGCGCCGCCGCGTTTGGCCGCGCTGGTGCTGGTCTGTTGCTTGTTGCTGGCACTGGTGCTGTGGTGCACCAGCGCCCTGGGACGCTGGTTGGGCTTTAACCTGGAAGACCGCATCACCATTCTGTTCGCCGGCTCGAAAAAGAGCATGGCCACCGGCGTGCCGATGGCCCAGGTGCTGTTTGTCGGTGGCGGCATCGGCGCGATGATTTTACCGTTGATGATCTTCCACCAGATCCAGCTGATGGTCTGTGCGGTGCTGGCGCAGCGCTACGCCGCGCGCGGCTAAAGCAAAACGCCTTTGACCGGTTGCAACTGCGCCGGCGCGGTTTCACCCGCCAGCTCGCGCACGGCGATTTCCAGGTTACGGCACATCGCGTCCAGGGCCAGGTCATTGGGCTGGGTGTCGAAGGGATCGGCGATCTGATCGCCCAACGCGTCCAGGCCAAAGAAGGTGTAGGCCAGCACACAGACGGCAAACGGGGTGAACCAGCCGATGCTGTCGACCAGGCAGAACGGCAGCAGGAAGCAGTAGACGTGGACGATGCGGTGCAGCATCAGAATGTAGGGGTAGGGGATCGGCGTGTTCTTGATCCGCTCGCAGCCGCCCAGCACGTAGGACAAGCGGCTCAGCTGCTGGTCAAGGTTGGCCTGCAGCACCTCGCCGCCACCGGCATCCCGGGCGCTGCCCATGAAGCTCTGGCCGAGTACGCCGAGCAGGCGACTGGCCGGGGCATCGCTGCTGGCCAGCAGAGCGCGGGTCGGGCTGTCGAGCAGGCGTTGCAAGTCGGCACTGGCAGGCGTGCCGCGTAACTGGTCGCGCAACACGTAGGCGAATGCGATCAGGCTATCGTGCAGGGCCTGGCGCTGGCCGGGGGCCAGGTTGGGCAGCAGGCTCAAGGTCTGGCGGGTCAGGTTGCGGCTGACGATCAACAGCTCGCCCCACAGCGTGCGCGCCTCCCAGAAACGCTGGTAGGCCACGGTGTTGCGAAAACCGAGGAAGATCGCCAGGGTCAGGCCCCAGAGGGTAAAGGGCGTGGCGGTGAGGATGACTTTGTATTCGAACAGCGTGCCGTGGGTGGCAACTACTGCCGAGCTGATCAGCACGGTGTACAGGACTTTGCGCCAGATCGCCGGAATGATCGAACCTTTGAGCGAGAACAGCAGGACGCGAATGGAGGGCTTTTGCGGCTGGATGATCATCAAGGCAAACCTTGTACAGTGGCGCGAGAAATTGCGCGCAATACTGTAGGGCAAAGCCCGGCAAGGATACAGCTCGACGACAATTGCGCAGTGCATTGGCCCTCCAGCCACGCCCGTCTGCTGTGCTCACTCGTGGCAGCAGTGGGGGTTGTCGGCCGCGGCGCCCTCATAGCGGTCGTGATGGCGCACCCAGTCCATGGTGCCTTCTTCGTTGCGGCCCTTGGGCATCAGGTCGAGGAAGTTGTAGGCGCCGACGAGGATATCCAGGCCTCGGGCATAGCTTGAGTAGGTGTGGAAGATCGTGCCGTCGGCGTCGCGATAGAACACGCTCAGGCCCGGCAGTTCGGTTTCATTGCCCGAGTAGGGTTCGTAGTTGTACTGGCTGTTGCCGTCGTCGTTGACGCTGACGCCAAACTCCCGGTTGAACGGGCTGCCGTGCGACGACACCCAGGGAAATTTCCAGCCCATGCGTTGCTTGAACGCCTGGAACTGGGCTAACGGCGCCCGTGATACCGCCACCAGCGAGACATCGTGATGGGCCAGGTGCAAGTTGGCGCCATCGAAGTGGTCGGCCAGGAACGAGCAGCCACCACAGCCTTCGCTCCAGCCCTCGTCAAACATGAAGTGATAGACCAGCAACTGACTGCGGCCAGCGAACAGGTCGGCCAGGCTCAGGTGTCCCTGTGCGCCTTCGAAGCTGTAGTTGTGCTCGATCCGTACCCAGGGCAGGGCGCGGCGGGCTCGGCTGAGTTCGTCGCGCTGATGGGTCAGGGCCTTTTCATGCAGCAGCAACTGTCGGCGGGCACTGAGCCATTCGCTGCGGGAAACCACTTGCGGATTGCGGTAGTTGTCCATGGTCACGCTCCTGCGGGGGAATGTACTCATGGTCGTCCGGGCGTGGGCGGATTCGACAGGGTTGGCGCAATCGATGTGCCTGACTGATGAGCGGTCTGCGCTAATCGATTCAGCTGGCGATTTGCCAGTTTCTCCTCGCGTTCAACGTTGTCGCTGACGGCGGATGGGCCTACTATCCTTAGGCTTATGAAAAATAAGCCTAAGCTTATAACAAAAGAATGGAGTCCGTGATGATCCCACTGGATCGAATCCTGATGAGTAGCCTGCTGCTGTTTTCAGTTACCGCCGTCAACGCTGCAGACGGTCAGAAAATCTTCAACCAGGGTGGCCAGAACCCTGCCGCAATGGCCTGTATGGGCTGTCATGGTGTCGACGGCAAAGGCATGGCCGCTGCCGGCTTTCCGCGTCTGGCCGGGTTGCCGGCGGCTTACCTGAGCAAGCAACTGCACGATTTTCGCAGTGGCAGTCGCAAGAACCCGATCATGGAGCCCCTGGCCAAAGCCCTCAGCGATGAGGAAATCCAGGCCGTGACCAGCACCCTGGCAGCCATGCCAAGCGAGCCGGTGGCCGACACCCGCAGGCAGCAGATGGCTGCCGACAGCACGCAGAAACTGGCGTTGTACGGTGACTGGAGCCGCCAGATCCCTGGCTGTGTGCAATGCCATGGACCTGGCGGCGCCGGGGTGGGTGAGCATTTTCCGCCGTTGGCGCATCAGCCTGCCGCTTACCTGGTGGCGCAACTCAATGCCTGGCGCGATGGCAGCCGCAGCAACGACCCTAACCAGCTGATGGTGGGTGTCGCCAAGGCCATGAACGATGAGGAAATCAAGGCCGTGGCCAATTACTTTGCCAGCCCCGCCAGCCAGGAGGTCAAGCCATGAAGCCCGTTATGTTCGCAGCCCTGGCCTTGGCCCTGGGGAGCGCCCACGCCGCACCGATTGCCATGGAAGACCAGTCGCAGCTCAAGGTGCCTGCAGCTGGCAGCGCCTCCGGTTTTGTCCCGCCGGCGGAAAGCGAATTGCCTGACAACGCTTTCGGCAAGATGGTCCGTGAGGGCCATGCGCTGTTCGTCGACACCAAGCGCTTGATGCCGGACAAGGTCGGCAATGGCCTCAATTGCAGCAACTGTCACCTGGATCAGGGGCGACTGGGCAATTCGGCGCCGCTGTGGGGCGCGTATCCCATGTACCCGGCGTATCGCAAGAAAAACGACAAGGTCAACACCTTTGCCGAGCGCATCCAGGGCTGCTTCCAGTTCAGCATGAACGGCACCCCGCCGGCGGCGGACAGCCCGCAAATGACGGCGTTGTCGGTGTATGCCTACTGGCTGGCGAGCAAGGCGCCGCTTGGCGTGGAAGCCCCGGGGCGTGGCTATCCCGAGGTGGCGCAACCGGCCCAGGGTTATGACTTCAAACGTGGAGAGCAGGTTTATCAGCAGCAATGCGCGATCTGTCATGGTGCCGAAGGCCAAGGGCAGAAAGTCGCGCAGGACTACGTGATGCCACCGCTCTGGGGCAAGGACTCGTACAACTGGGGTGCGGGCATGCACCGGATCAACACCGCGGCGTCCTTTATCAAATACAACATGCCGCTGGGCAAGCCGGGCAGCCTCAGCGATCAGCAGGCCTGGGATGTCGCCGCGTTCATCAACCGTCATGAACGGCCGCAGGACCCGCGGTTGGTGGAGGGTTCGATCGAGAAGACGCGGGTCAAATACCACGCCAATGATGGCGTCAACCTGTATGGGCAGAAGGTTGAGGGTGTGTTGATCGGTAAAGGCGTGTTGTAGCGGTGTTGACGGTGGCGCGGTCTGCAGGGCCGCGCCACCGCCATGGCGATCAATCGCCTGCTTGCGGCTGCATTACCAATTGACCGTCAACGTCTCTGGCCAGGCCGCTGGCCAGCAGCAACGGCACCAGACGCTTGTGCAGCTGCGGCTCGACGAAGGCGCGCAAGGTATCGAGGTCAAGATTGCCCAGCGCCGGCAGCTCAGCCTTGGTGTACGACAGCCAGGCTTTTTTCAGCACCATCAGCACGTCGCTGCCCGAGGTGGTGGCAAAGCGCCGATGCAGCTGTTGCCCGGCCAGTTCGAAACTGTGCGCGTGCTCGTAGCCCGACTCATCGCCGGCAGTGGCCAGGCAGCGGCTGCAACGGCAGGGACCGTCGCCGAAGGCCTTTTCCAGGTAAGTGTTGAAATCCACCACGGGCTTGAGGCCCAGGCGCTTGTCGACTTCGAACAGGTCCGAGGTCAGGTGTTGTTCAGCGGTCAATGTCATTTCCCTGAATAATCTTGGCGGGGGCGCACAATACCAGCCTTTGCCGCTGCCGGATGTCGAAGTGAGGGGGATTTTTCCGTGACACTCCATTACCCTAGGCGCCCACGTGCGTCAGCAGACGCCGATCTACCCGTCGTTGGAGTTCAAGCATGTACAACTACACAGCCACCGTGACCGTCAGCGACGATCTGCACGAAGACGTCGAAGCGGTGGAGAACGTCGCGATCCGGGTCGGTCTCGAGGCGGTGACTGAAACCCTGAAGAAAGTGCATTTTGTCGGCACCCTCGCAGCGCCTCAACCGGCCACGCACATCTGCGTGACCCTGGACAGCGGCCTGAGCTACTACGGCCCGATCGTCAACGGTCACGCTGAACTGGAAGGTGGCTGGATCGCCTTCGAATGCGACATGCTCACCCCGCAGGAACTGGGCCTGTAACACGCCGCGTTAGTTGTCCGCAGGCCGGCAGTGCAGACCACAGTCTGCACATTGCCACGGTCAACGCAGCCCGGCCAGACAACGCTCGAGAATATCCAGGCCTTCATTGAGCACTTGCGGCTCGATGGTCAGCGGTGCAAGCAGGCGGATGATGTGCCGTGCCTTGCCGCTAGGCATCAGTAACAGCCCGGCGCTTCTGGCCGACTCAAGCAGTTGTGCCAGCTGTACCGGGGCCGGTGCGCCGTTGGCATCGACCAGTTCAATCCCGCGCATTGCTCCGGTACCGGTCAGGCGCCCCAGGTAAGGCGAAAGCTGTTGCGCCTGCCAACGTTGATAGCGGCTGACAATTGCGCTTGCCTGCAGCTCGCCCCAAGTGGCCAGGTTGCTATCGGTCATTGCCTCCAGGGTCGCCAGGGCCGCAGCGCAGGCAATGGGATTGCCTGAGTAGGTGCCGCCCAGGCCGCCTTTAGGCAGGCTGTCGACCAGGTCCTTGCGCCCGACCACCGCGCCCAAGGGCATGCCGCCGGCGATGCTCTTGGCCAGGAGCAACAGGTCCGGCTCGATACCCAGACGCGGGAAGGCAAAGCGCTGGCCGGTGCGGCCGAAGCCGGACTGGATTTCGTCGGCAATGAGCACAATCCCATGGCGATCGCAGATGCTGCGCAGCGCCTGGGCAAAGGCCGGCTCCATGGCCAGGAAACCGCCTTCGCCCTGGACCGGTTCGAAGATCACGGCAGCCACTTCATTGACATCGATCTCGACGCTGAACAGGCGCTCCAGGGCTTGCAGACCCTGCTCGCTGCTGACCCCGGTGTCAGCACTGGGGAAGGGCAGGTGGTAGACCGGCCCCGGCAACACCCCGACCCGTTGCTTGTAGGGCGCCACCTTGCCGTTGAGGTTCAACGTTGCCAGGGTGCGGCCGTGAAAGCCGCCGTCAAAGGCAATGATCGCTGTTCGGCCGGTAGCGGCGCGGGCGATCTTCAGGGCGTTTTCCGCCGCTTCCGCACCACTGTTGGTGAGCATGCCGCTCAGTGGGTAGGAGACCGGCACGAAGTCGGCCAGACGCTGCATCAAATCGAGGTAGGGCGGGTGCCCGGCGGCATTGAAGGCGTAGTGCGTCAGGCGTGTCGCCTGGTGCTGGATGGCCGCGACGATGCCGGGGTGGCAATGGCCCAGGTTCAACACGCCGATACCGCCGACAAAATCGATATAGCGTTTGCCCTCGGTGTCCCAGACTTCAGCATTTTTGCCGTGGGACAGGGTTATCGGGTGAACGACGGAAAGGGATTGACTGATATGTTCGTGGCTCATGTGTACGCGGCCTCTGGCAAGTGATGGCGGTATCTAAGCGAGACAGCCGAGTTGAGCGCAAACGAATTAAATGATTGCAATGATTCCTGTAATTCTGGAAGTTTTTCGCCAGTGCACCGATGACCTGTTCATGGGCTTTTGCGTGTCACGGCGCTACTATCGGCAACGCTTTCCCTCCAAAACAGACAACCAGGAAGCTTATGAACAATCCTTTGTTATCCGTTCAGGAACTGGCCGCGCCCGAGGGCGTTTGCTATGGCTGTGGCTGTTCCCACCCAAGCGGGCTGCACCTGAAAAGCCATTGGGATGCGGACGGCATTCACCTGATCTGCCGGCATTCGCCCGACAGTACCTTTCTCGGCTGGCCCGGCCTGGTGTATGGCGGCTTGCTGGCCATGCTGGTCGATTGCCACTCCAACTGGGCCGCCATGGCGTATCACTACCGCGCCGAAGGCCGTGAACCGGGCAGCCTGCCGCGTATCGACTGCGTCACCGGGCAGCTCAATCTGACCTACCTCAAGCCCACGCCCATGGGCGTCGAGCTACTGCTCAAGGCGCGGGTCGAAGGCGAGGTGGGGCGCAAGAGCCGGGTGATCTGCGAAGTCTGGGCTGACGATGTGCTGACCGTGAGCGCCGACTCGGTGTTCGTCCGGGTCGACACCGAGAAGCTCAAGCACAAGGCTCACGGTCAGGTCTGAGGCCGTGTTCGGTGTACCTCAGCGCAGGGTGCCGACCATTTGCCCCAGTACGTCCAGCACGGCGTTGGCCAGCGTCTTTGAACGTTGGCCGTTCCAGCCGGTTTGCGCATTCGGCGCATCGTCGTGGTCCTTGAATGGCATCTCCAGGGTCAGCGACAGGCAATCATAAGCCTGGCCGACGGCGTTGGCGCCCAGTGTCAGGTTGGCCTGGCCCGGTGCCGAGCGCGGGTAACCGTGAACCTGCTGGAAGTCGGCCGTGCGCTTGCACAGGCTGTCGCGGAAGGCTTTTTCCAGCGCTTCGAGACGCGGGGTAAAACCGGGGTTGCCCTCGCAGCCGGCGGTGAAGACATGCGGGATTTCCTCATCGCCATGCACGTCGAGGAACATGTCGACGCCATGCTGCTTCATCTGCGCCTGGGCGAACAGCACTTCCGGGCTCTTGTCGATGCTTGCGCTCTGCCAGGCGCGGTTGAGGTCCTGGCCGGCGGCATTGGTGCGCAGATGACCGCGCAGTGCGCCGTCCGGGTTCATGTTGGGGATCAGGTACAGGTCGGCTTGCTGCAGCAGGGCCTGCAGGGGCGGGTCGTTGTGTTGCAGGCGGTCGATCACCCCTTCCATGAACCACTCGGCCATGTGTTCGCCCGGGTGCTGCTGGGCAATGATCCAGACCTTGCGCTTGCCACTGGCGCCGTCGCCAGCGCGCAGCAACTGAATATCGCGACCTTCAACGCTACGGCCGGTGGCCAGCAGTTCAACGCCTGGCAGGCGGGTAGCGCGTTCGATCAATTGATTGTGGCGGGCGCGGGGATAGGGTTCGAAATAGGCGAACCAGGCCTGTGGCTGCTCGGCGTCGAGCGTGAAGCTCAGGGCTTTGCCGTCGAACTGGCTAGGCACCCGGAACCAGTTCTGCTGATCGTAGGACGCTACCGCCTGATAACCCGTCCAGGCCTCGTTATAGGAGGACTGGCCAGCGTTCTCCAGCACAAAGCTGTGCGCCTGGCCTGGCGTCAGGCCACTGGCCTTGAAGTGGAACCACTGAAAATGATCGCTGCGGGTGTCAGGACGAATCGCCAGGCGCGTGCGGCGCGGGTCACTGGCATCGTTGATCAGGATATTGCCGGAGTCGAAATCGCAGTCGATGTGCAGAGGGGGCAGCGTCACAGTCATCACCAGGCTCCAGTAGCGTTGTTGTGATGCCCACTTTACACGCCTGGATCAGGACCAGAAACCAATCGCTGCCAATGCCGCCAGGGCCAGGCCGATGGCCACCGAGCAGCCGCCGAGGGACAGCGCCGCGCGCGGTTGGCGATACCAGGCGTCATGCCCCAGTTGCCGCGCCGGAGCCAGCAGGGTGCGCCAGCGCAGTTCGGTAGCGTGGAAGGCGTCGCGATGTGCCGGGGCGGCATCCAGCCAGCGGCGAAAATCAATGCGCTCGCTGGCGGTGACCTGCGGGCTTTGCAGGCGTACGTACCACTGGCCGGCCATGCTCGCTAGCGCGTCACGCTCTGGGCGCACGCTCTGCAGCGCCTGGTTCATGTGGCGCTCTACGGTGAGGGCAGGCAGGTCGAGGCGCTCGGCGATGGCGGCAAAGCTCAGCTGGTCGAGGCGGCTGAGGAGAAATACCTGCTGGACGCGGCGCGGCAGCTTTTTCAGCTGCAGCAGCAGGGTATCGTCAGCCAGGTCGTGGGAATGGGGGTGATGCTCAAGGGGCAGCAACAGACGGGTCATGTACAAGCTCCTTGCTGAGTAAAGGGGAGGGGGCGTCCTCCGTGACGCGATAACAGCTTAGTAGTAACGAGATTGATTCTCAAGTGCTAATTCTGCAAAGCGCTGTTACACGCTTCACCCTGAGATATTCATTTGCTATCATCGCGGCCATTCAAGCAACACCCGCCTTCATTAGCCTGAAGAGCCAAAAAAAAGACCCGGCAAAAAGCCGGGTCAAAAACCGTGATTAGCCTGATGAGGAGATAATCTGAGAGTCCGACCTAAGGGCTTTCAGTTATCCAACCAGTCTCGCGACCAGTTGCGAGCAATAATAATCGTTATCATTTGCAAGTCAAATGAATTTTCCGTCATTCCGTAAAAAACTTTTACCGAATGCGCTCCCTCTTCAATGAACGGCGCTAGTGCCGTTATCGCAGCGACTCCCCACGTTTACTTCTTCCTCTCGTTCAAGACCTCTGTTGCGTGATCGCCAGGTGTTCGAACACTGTCCTGGCCGTATTGACCATGTGTACCACCGCCAGCATCTGGTCCCGCTGTGTGCCCTGCTGGCCATTGGCCGACTCGTGGGCCGTGGCCGCCGCCCAGCGCAGTAGCTGGGTTGCATGTTCGGCGGTCTGGGTTTGATCGAGGCCCTCGCGCGGCACCAGCCAGCTGGATTGTGCCGGCGCGGCGGGTGGGCTTGGGTTCAGGTAGAAATCCAGTGCACGCCGGGCGGCATCGCTGTTGCTCAGGGACTCGTTGTCCAGGGGGAGATCCTTTTCAGAAAGTGTCTGTTTCATGCGGCAGCCTGCCTTGTGAATGAACAATGATCGGACACGGCAAAGATTAATACGTTTTGTAGTTGCTACTAATCTTTAAATACTACAATTTGTGTATTGAGCGCCATGGGGCAGTCCGTATCGTGCCAACGATGGATAATTGGACTGAACTGGTTAAAGCCAGGATGCGTGACATAAACCTCACGCAGGAAAAACTCGCCGAGCGCATCGGCTACACCCAAGGCGCCGTCGGCCATTGGCTGTGCGAGAGACGCCAGCCAACACTGCGGATGATCAACCAGATTCTGGTGGAGGTAGGGTTCCCGCCGCTGCAGATGGTGTATCCCCACCAGTTGCGGGAAAACAGCGGCGTTTATGAAGCAAACGCGTTCCCGCTGGCCGTAACCGGTGCCGATGGCCAACGGCACGAATTGTATTTTCGCTATCCGCTGCTGAGTTGGGACACTGTGGACCAGGCCGAGGTGCCGGAAGATGCTGAACGCCAGGCCAGTGACTATGCGGCGCAGGGGCGAGGGTTCTGGTTACGTGTCGAAAGCGATGCGATGACCGCGCCGATGGGCTTGAGTGTGCCGCAAGGGATGTTGATCCTGGTCGACAGCGGCTTGACCGCCGAGCCCGGAAAACTGCTGATCGCACGCTCGCCGGACAGCACGGCGACGGTGTTTCGCCAGTTGATCGAGGAGGGTGGCCAGCGCTACCTGAAGCCGCTCAACCCGACCTATCCCAAGGCACTGTTTACCGAGCAGACTCAGGTGTTGGGTGTGGTGGTGCAGGCGTTGGTGAAGTTCTGACCTTTCGCCTGATTGATTGTGAGGCCCGGCTGCGCCGGGCATCGCCAGCTAGGCTGGCTCCCACAGGGATGGTAGACACCTGGCCTGTGGGAGCTGGCCTTGCCAGCGATGAGGCCCTGACAGACAGCAGCTAGGCTTCTTCCAGCTCCACCAGCACCGCCCCTTCACTGACCATCTCGCCTTCCTGGCAAAACAGCGCTTTGACCGTCCCGGCCTGGGGCGCACGGATGCTGTGCTCCATCTTCATCGCTTCGAGCACCACCAACTGAGTACCGGCCTCTACCGCCTGACCGACCTCCACCAGCACCCGCACGATACTGCCGTTCATGGGCGCGCTGAGGCCGCCCTGGTGGCTGTGGCTGGCATCGGCTTCGGCAATCGGATCGAACGGCGTTACCGCGTGCAGCTCACCGTCCCACTGCAGGTACAGGGTGTCGCCACGGCGGATCGCCAGGTGCTGGCGGCGCAAGCCGTCGTGCTCGATCAGCAAGTGCTCGCCTTCCAGCTTGAACGCCGGCGCGCTGGCATGGCTGAGGCTCAGGGCCTGGTTCTGGCCATTGCTGTTCAGGTGCAGGCTGATCTGCGCCGGTACCCCGGCCCGGAAACCGCTGTTGGCCGCCCACGGTGAATGACGATCATCCAGGCGTGGTGCCAATGGTTGGCTCTGGATGTACGCTTCGCCCGCCGCTTGCCAGAACAGTGCCGGCAAGGGCTGTGGCGCTGGCAGCAGTTGCTCCTGATAGCGCGGGATGAAGCCGGTATCCAGTTCGGCGTCGGCGAACGCCGGGTGGGCGAGGATGCGCCGCAGGAAGGCAATGTTGGTCTTCAGACCGCCGATGGCAAACTCGTCGAGCATCGCCAGCAAGCGCAGGCGCGCCTGTTCGCGGGTCTGGCCCCAGGCAATCAGCTTGCCCAGCATCGGGTCGTAGAACGGCGAAATGCTGTCGCCTTCACTGACGCCACTGTCAACCCGGCGGCCTTCGCCGGGCGCCGACTCGCGGTACAGCGCCAGGTGTCCGGTGGCCGGCAGGAAGTCGTTGGCCGGGTCTTCGGCGTACAGCCGTACTTCGATGGCATGGCCGTTGAGCGGCACCTGATCCTGGGTGATCGGCAGCGGCTCGCCGCACGCCACACGAATCTGCCAGGCGACCAGGTCGAGACCGGTAATGGCTTCGGTGACCGGGTGCTCGACCTGCAGGCGGGTGTTCATCTCCATGAAGAAGAATTCGCCACGGGCATCGAGCAGAAACTCCACGGTGCCTGCGCCGACATAGCCGATGGCCTGCGCGGCCTTGACCGCGGCCTCGCCCATGGCCTGGCGCTGGCTGCTGCTCAAGCCCGGGGCCGGGGCTTCTTCGACGACTTTCTGGTGACGGCGCTGGATCGAGCAGTCGCGTTCGTTAAGGTACAGGCAGTTACCGTGCTGGTCGGCGAATACCTGAATCTCGACGTGACGCGGCTTGAGCACATATTTTTCCACCAGCATGCGCGCGTCGCCGAATGAGGACTGCGCTTCACGCTGGGCCGAGGCCAGGGCTTCGCCGAGCTGGCTTTCGCTCTCGACCACTTTCATGCCTTTGCCGCCACCGCCGGCGGTGGCCTTGAGCAGCACCGGGTAGCCGATTTTCTCGGCCGCGGCACGGAAGGTTTCCAGGTCCTGGGCTTCGCCGTGGTAGCCCGGCACCAGCGGCACACCGGCTTGCTCCATCAGGGCCTTGGCCGCCGACTTGCTGCCCATGGCGTCGATGGCGCTGGCCGGTGGGCCGAGGAAGATCAGCCCGGCCTGTTCGATGGCGCGGGCAAAGCCTGCGTTCTCGGAGAGAAAACCGTAGCCCGGGTGAATCGCCTGGGCGCCGCTGGCTTTGGCGGCGGCCAGCAGTTTGTCGATGTCCAGGTAGCTTTCAGCAGCTTTGGCGCCGCCCAGGTCAACGCGGATATCGGCTTCGCGGCTGTGTCGGGCCTCGCGGTCGATGGCGCTGTGCACAGCGACAGTGGTCAGGCCCAGGGCCTTGGCGGTGCGCATCACCCGGCAGGCGATTTCGCCACGGTTGGCAACCAGCAGGGTGGTCAACGGCGTACGGCTCATGGGCGCGGCTCCTTGTTCGACGGTTCGGCCTGCCAGGCCGGGCTGCGTTTTTCCAGAAAGGCGCGCAGGCCTTCCTGCCCTTCGGGGCTGACCCGGATGCGGGCAATGGCGTTCTCGCAGTAGCGGCGCAGGGCCGGGGTCAGTTCGCCGTGGCCGACTTCACGCAGCAGCTCTTTACTGGCGCGCATGGCTTGCGGGCTGTTGAGCAGCAGGTTGTCGATCCACTGTTCAACGTGCTGCTCCAGCTCCGCGGCCGGGTACGCTTCGGCCAGCAAGCCCAGTTCGCGGGCGCGTTCACCGCTGAAACGCTCGGCGGTCAGGGCATAACGGCGCGCGGCACGCTCGCCCATGGCTTGCACCACGAACGGGCTGATCACCGCAGGGGCCAGGCCGATACGCACTTCCGACAGGCACAGTTGCGCGTCAACGGCGCCGATGGCCATGTCGCAGCAACTGATCAGGCCCAGCGCACCGCCGAAGGCGGCACCCTGGACTACCGCCAGGGTTGGCACCTTGAGCCGGGCCAGGTTGTACATCAGCTCGGCCAGTTCGCGGGCATCGTCGAGGTTGGTGTTGTAGTCCAGCGCCGCCGAATGCTGCATCCAGGCCAGGTCGGCACCGGCACTGAAGTGTCGGCCACGGCCGCGCAGCAGGACGAAGCGCAGGCTGGCGTCGGTGCCGAGCTGGTCGATGGCCAGGATCAGTTCGCGGATCATCTGCGCGTTGAAGGCGTTGTTCTTGTCTTCCCGGCTCAGCCACAGGGTGGCGAAACCACGGGGGTCCTTGACCAATTCAAGGGTAGTGAAGTCGCTCATGGTCACATCCGGAAAATGCCGAAACGGCTCTGTTCAATCGGTGCGTTGAGGGCGGCAGACAACGCCAGGCCAAGAATCTCGCGGGTTTGCGCCGGGTCAATGACACCGTCGTCCCACAAGCGGGCACTGGAGTAGTAGGGGTGGCCCTGGTGCTCGTACTGGTCGAGGATCGGCTGCTTGAGCCGTGCTTCGTCCTCGGCGCTGAACGGATGGCCACTGCGCTCGCTCTGTTCGCGCTTGACCTGGGCCAGCACGCCGGCGGCCTGTTCGGCGCCCATCACACCGATACGCGCGTTTGGCCACATCCACAGGAAGCGCGGATCGTAGGCGCGGCCACACATGCCGTAGTTGCCCGCACCGAAACTGCCGCCGATGATCACGGTGAACTTCGGCACCTGGGCGCAGGCCACGGCGGTCACCAGCTTGGCGCCATGCTTGGCGATGCCGCCGGCTTCGTATTTCTGCCCGACCATGAAGCCGGTGATGTTCTGCAGGAACAGCAGCGGAATGCCGCGCTGGCAGGCCAGCTCAATGAAGTGCGCGCCTTTTTGCGCAGCTTCGGCAAACAGAATGCCGTTGTTGGCCAGGATCGCCACCGGATAGCCGTGCAGGTGGGCAAAGCCACACACCAGGGTGGTGCCGAACAGGGCCTTGAACTCATCGAACACCGAACCGTCGACCAGGCGCGCGATCACTTCACGCACATCGAACGGTTGCTTGGCGTCGGCCGGTACCACGCCGTACAGCTCTTGCGCGTCGTACAACGGAGCAATCGGCGCCTGGTGGGTCAGTTTGCCGAGCTTGTGCCAGTTGAGGTTGGCCACGCAGCGCCGGGCGATGGCCAGGGCATGCTCGTCGTTGTCGGCATAGTGGTCGGCAACACCGCTGGTCTTGCAGTGCACATCGGCACCACCGAGGTCTTCGGCGCTGACCACTTCACCGGTCGCCGCTTTGACCAGCGGAGGGCCAGCAAGAAAGATCGTCGCCTGCTGACGGACCATGATCGCCTCGTCGGCCATGGCCGGCACATAGGCGCCGCCCGCGGTGCACGAGCCCATGACCACAGCGATCTGCGGAATCCCCAGGGCACTCATATTGGCCTGGTTGAAGAAGATCCGCCCGAAGTGTTCGCGGTCCGGGAACACCTCATCCTGGCGTGGCAGGTTGGCGCCGCCGGAGTCCACCAGATACAGGCAGGGCAGGCGGTTCTGCAGGGCGATGGCCTGGGCGCGCAGGTGTTTTTTCACCGTCAGCGGGTAGTAGGAGCCGCCTTTGACCGTGGCGTCGTTGGCCACGATCATGCATTCGACACCTTCGACCCGGCCGATCCCGGCGATCACGCCGGCGGCCGGTACGTCTTCGCCGTACACTTCATGCGCCGCCAGCTGGCCGATCTCGAGGAAGGGTGAACCGGGGTCGAGCAGGCGGTCGATGCGCTCGCGCGGCAGCAGTTTGCCGCGCGAAGTGTGACGCTCCTGGGCCTTGTGGCCGCCGCCCTGATGGACCTTGGCCAGCAAGGTACGCAGGGCCTGGACCTGTTCGAGCATGGCCGCGCTGTTGCCGGCGAATTCGGCCGAGCGCGGGTTGATCTGGGTGTGCAGGGTAGCCATGGGCGCGTTGTCCTTGTGCTCAGCGGGTTTCGTTGAACAGTTCGCGCCCGATCAGCATCCGGCGGATTTCGCTGGTGCCGGCGCCGATCTCGTAGAGCTTGGCGTCGCGCAGCAGGCGACCGGCCGGGAACTCATTGATGTAGCCGTTGCCGCCGAGAATCTGGATCGCTTCGAGGGCCATCTGCGTTGCGCGTTCGGCGGTGTAGAGAATCACCCCGGCAGCGTCCTTGCGCGTGGTTTCGGCGCGATCGCAAGCCTGGGCCACGGCATACAGGTAAGCGCGGCTGGCGTTGAGCTGGGTGTACATGTCGGCGATCTTGCCCTGGATCAGCTGGAACTCGCCGATGCTCTGGCCGAACTGCTTGCGGTCGTGGATGTACGGCACCACCAGGTCCATACAGGCCTGCATGATCCCGGTTGGTCCGCCGGAGAGCACCACGCGCTCGTAGTCCAGGCCGCTCATCAGCACCTTCACGCCGCCGTTGAGCACACCGAGGATGTTTTCCTTGGGCACTTCGACGTTGTCGAAGAACAGCTCGCAGGTGTTGGAGCCGCGCATGCCCAGCTTGTCGAACTTGTTGCTGCGGCTGAAGCCTTTCCAGTCACGCTCGACGATAAACGCGGTAATGCCGTGCGGGCCTTTGTCCAGGTCGGTCTTGGCGTAGATCACATAGGTGTTGGCGTCGGGGCCGTTGGTAATCCAGGTCTTGCTGCCGTTGAGGACGAAATGGTCGCCGCGCGCTTCGGCGCGCAGCTTCATCGACACCACGTCGGAGCCGGCATTCGGTTCGCTCATGGCCAGGGCGCCGATGTGCTCGCCGCTGATCAGCTTGGGCAGGTACTTGGCTTTCTGCTCGGCGTTGCCGTTGCGGTTGATCTGGTTGACGCAGAGGTTGGAGTGGGCGCCGTAGGAGAGGGCGACCGAGGCCGAGCCGCGGCTGATTTCTTCCATGGCCACCACGTGGGCCAGGTAGCCCAGGCCGGCGCCGCCGTATTCTTCGCTGACGGTGATGCCGAGCAGGCCCATGTCGCCGAACTTGCGCCACATATCGGCGGGGAACAGGTTGTCCTGGTCGATCTGCGCAGCGCGTGGCGCCAGCTCGGAAGCAACGAAGGACTGCACCTGGTCGCGCAGCATGTCGATGGTTTCGCCCAGGGCGAAGTTCAGGGTCGGGTAATGCATGCGGGCACCTTCTGTTGTTTATTGTTGGAGTTCGTCGCGGGGCTGTGGGAGCGGGCTTGCCCCGCGATCAGCAATCACCTTTACGTTAACGTAAACCTGAGCCGTGTGACTGTCAATCTCGCCATGACCTTTACGTTAACGTAAATATGCGCCAGAGTAAGACCCGCTTGAATCAGCTCCCAGAACAACCACAACAAGGGATCGCCATGAATCAACCGAGCTATACCCAGGGGCGTCAGGACAAGCCCTTGCTGGCCATGACTATCGGCCAGGCGTTTGACAATACCGTGTCACGTTTCGCCGAGCGCGAAGCCCTGGTGGTACGCCACCAGCAGCTGCGCTACAGCTGGCAGCAACTGGCTGACAGCGTTGACCTGCATGCCCGGGCGCTGATGGCCCTGGGTCTGAAGACCGGCGATCGCTTGGGCGTCTGGGCACCGAACTGCGCGCAGTGGTGCATTGCCCAGTTCGCCAGCGCGAAGATCGGCGTGATCCTGGTCAACATCAACCCGGCCTATCGCACCAGTGAACTTGAGTATGTGCTCAAGCAGTCAGGTTGCCAGTGGCTGATCTGCGCCGGGGCGTTCAAAACCTCCGATTATCACGCCATGCTCGCTGAACTGCTGCCCGACCTTGGCGGGCAACAGCCTGGGCACCTGAGCTGCGAGCGGTTGCCGGAGCTGCGCGGGCTGATCAGCCTAGATGCCACGCCGCCTGCAGGCTTCCTGCCCTGGGCGCAGCTGTCGGCGCTGGCCGCGCAGACCACCGCGGCCGACTACCAGGCCCGTCAGCACAGCCTGCAGTTCGACCAGCCGGTGAACATCCAGTACACCTCCGGCACCACCGGCTTCCCCAAAGGCGCGACCCTCAGCCATTACAACATCCTCAACAATGGCTACATGGTCGGCGAAAGCCTGGGCCTGACCGAGCAGGACCGCATGGTGATCCCGGTGCCGCTGTATCACTGCTTCGGCATGGTCATGGGCAACCTGGGCTGCGTTACCCATGGCAGCACCATGATCTATCCCAATGACGCCTTCGACCCCTTGCTCACCCTCGGCACGGTGGCTGAAGAACAGGCCACCGCGCTGTATGGCGTGCCGACCATGTTCATCGCCATGCTCGACCATCCCCAGCGCGGCGACTTCGACCTGTCGAGCTTGCGCACCGGCATCATGGCCGGCGCCACCTGCCCGATCGAAGTGATGCGCCGGGTCATCGAGCAGATGCACATGAGTGAGGTGCAGATTGCCTATGGCATGACCGAGACCAGCCCGGTGTCCCTGCAAACCGGCGCCGATGACGGGCTGGAACTGCGGGTGACCACGGTAGGACGCACCCAGCCGCAGCTGGAGAGCAAGATCGTCGACGAACACGGCTGCATCGTCCCGCGCGGGCAGATGGGTGAACTGTGCACCCGCGGTTACAGCGTGATGCTTGGCTATTGGGGCAACCCGGAGGCCACCCATGAGTCCATCGATCCGGCTGGCTGGATGCACACCGGTGACCTGGCGACCATGGATGAGGCGGGGTACGTGTGCATCGCCGGGCGCAACAAGGACATGATCATTCGCGGCGGCGAGAACATCTATCCGCGTGAACTGGAGGAGTTTTTCTTCACTCACCCGGCCGTGGCGGATGTGCAGGTGATCGGTATACCGGATGACCGCTATGGCGAGGAGATTGTTGCCTGGATCAAGTTTCACCCCGGCCACAGCGCCAGCGAAATCGAGCTGCAACAGTGGTGCAAGAGCCGCATTGCCCACTTCAAGACCCCGCGTCACTTCCGCTTTGTCGATGAGTTTCCGATGACGGTGACCGGCAAGGTGCAGAAGTTCAGGATGCGCGAGATCAGTATCGAAGAACTCGCCAGCCGCTAGACCGCGGCGTCTGCATCGCCGGCAAGGCCGGCTCCCACGCGGTGCTGTGCATGCAGGTCCACTGTGGGAGCTGGCCTTGCCAGCGATGGGGGCCAACTTAAATGTAAAAATTATCTTCTACGCTTTCACCGGCGGCTCGTCACTCGGCGGGTCGCCCACGGTGGGCGGCATCGTCGGCTTGACCGGCAATTCATCGGGTTCTTCATCCGGCACTGCAGGCGGCAATGTCGGGTCGTCTATATTCGGATCGGGCGTTTCCGCCGGAATGGGAATGTTCATGGCTTGACCTCGCAACGGGGCTGGGGACGATCGGGTTCAGTTGTTTTCGACTACAGGCAGACGCAATCGCTCATTTTTTTTGAACCCCACGCTCCCCATCGGCTCTGAACTCTTACCGCCACCTCGTAACGGAGCAACGATCGATGACCCGCGATGAGCCCTTCGAAACCGACCGCGTAACCCCGGCAAACGATCATCCCGAGCAGGCCATCAGCCTGTCCCAGGCGCTGCTGGAACCACGCATCGTGATCGAAAACACCTTGCCGGTGCTCGATAACGGTCTGTTTGCGGTCAAGGCGGTGGTCGGCGAAACGATTGAGGTCAGCAGCAAGGTCTATGCCGATGGTCATGACGTGCTGGCGGTCAGGCTCAATTGGCGCCAGGCCCGCAGCCGGCGCTGGCATTGCGTTGCCATGCGCTTTGTGGTCAATGACCTGTGGCAAGCGCGGTTCAGCGTGACCGAACAGGGGCGGCACCTGTTCAGCATCGAGGCCTGGATCGATCCGTTCGCCACCTATTGCCACGATCTGGAAAAGAAATTCAACGCCGGCTTGGCCGTGCCGCTGGAGTTGCAGGAAGGCTTGCTGCTGCTCGAACAGAATATTCAGCGCAGTGAGGGCCTGCTGCGTGAGCAGTTGCAGAAACTGCGCCAGACGCTGCCAGGCCTGTCCCCCGAGGAGCAGGTGGCGCAATTGCTGCACGCCGATACCGCGGTGTTGATGGCCGAGGCCGATCACCGGACCTATTTGAGCCGCAGCCCCGAATACCCTGTGGATGTAGAACGCCGACAAGCCCTGTTTGCCAGCTGGTATGAGCTGTTTCCCCGCTCGATCACTGACGATCCCGAACGCCATGGCACCTTCAACGATGTCCACGAACGCTTGCCGATGCTGCGCGACATGGGTTTTGACGTGCTGTATTTTCCGCCGATCCATCCAATCGGCATGCGTTATCGCAAGGGCCGCAACAACGCCCTGGAGGCTGAGCCGGATGATCCGGGCAGTCCCTACGCGATCGGCAGTGAAGAGGGTGGGCATGAGGCGATCCATCCGCAGCTGGGCAGCCGCGAGGATTTTCGCCGCCTGGTTGCCGCTGCCGCCGAACACGGCCTGGAAATAGCCTTGGACTTTGCCATCCAGTGTTCCCAGGACCACCCCTGGCTCAAAGAGCATCCCGGCTGGTTCTCCTGGCGCCCGGACGGCAGCATCCGCTATGCGGAAAACCCGCCGAAAAAGTACCAGGACATCGTCAATGTCGACTTCTATGCCGCAGAAGCCGTGCCATCGTTATGGCTGGCCCTGCGCGATGTGGTGCTGGCCTGGGTGCAGGAAGGGGTGAAAATGTTTCGGGTCGACAACCCGCACACCAAGCCGCTGCCGTTCTGGCACTGGATGATCGCCAACATCCGCAGCCAGCACCCTGAGGTGATCTTCCTCGCTGAGGCCTTTACCAAACCTGCGATGATGGCGCGCCTGGGCAAGGTCGGTTACTCCCAGAGCTACAGCTATTTCACCTGGCGCAACACCAAGGCCGAACTGCAAAGCTACTTCGAAGAACTCAACCAGCCGCCGTGGTGCTACTGCTACCGGCCGAATTTCTTCGTCAATACGCCGGACATCAATCCGTTTTTTCTCCACGAATCAGGCCGCGCCGGGTTTCTCATCCGCGCTGCCCTGGCGACCATGGGCTCGGGGTTGTGGGGTATGTATTCGGGCTTCGAGCTGTGTGAGGCCACGCCGATCCCAGGCAAAGAGGAATACCTGGACTCGGAGAAGTACCAGATCCGCCCGCGCGACTTCAGCCAGCCCGGCAACATCATCGCCGAGATCGCCCAGCTCAACCGCATCCGCCGCCAGAACCCGGCGCTGCAGACGCACCTGGGCGTGGCCTTCTACAACGCCTGGAACGACAACATCCTGTACTTCGGCAAGCGCACCGCCGAGCGCGACAACTTCATCCTGATTGCCGTCAGCCTCGACCCGCACAACGCCCAGGAGGCGAGTTTCGAATTGCCGCTGTGGGAGCTGGGCCTGGATGACCACGCCGACACCTTCGGTGAAGACCTGATGACCGGCCACCGCTGGACCTGGCACGGCAAGCGCCAATGGATGCGCATCGAGCCCTGGCACCTGCCGTTTGCAATCTGGCGTATCGAAAAAGCCCTCTAGAAAGGAGTCGAACATGGCCAAGCGAAACCGCCCGGCAGCCTTCATCGACGACCCGCTGTGGTACAAGGACGCGATCATCTACCAGGTGCACGTCAAATCCTTCTTCGATTCGAACAACGACGGCATCGGTGATTTTCCCGGCCTGATCGCCAAGCTCGACTACATCGCCGAACTTGGGGTCAACACCCTCTGGCTGTTGCCGTTCTACCCCTCGCCACGGCGTGACGATGGCTACGACATCGCCGAGTACAAGGCCGTGCACCCGGACTACGGCACCCTGGCCGACGTCAAGCGTTTTATCGCCGAAGCGCACAAACGTGGCCTGCGGGTGATCACCGAACTGGTCATCAACCATACCTCCGACCAGCATCCCTGGTTCCAGAAGGCCCGGCGCGCCAAGCCCGGCAGCAAGGCCCGGGATTTTTACGTGTGGTCCGACAGTGATCAGAAATACGACGGCACGCGAATCATTTTTCTCGACACGGAAAAATCCAACTGGACCTGGGACCCGGTGGCCGGCCAGTACTTCTGGCACCGGTTCTATTCGCACCAGCCAGACCTCAATTTCGACAACCCGCAGGTGCTCAAGGCGGTGATCGAGGTGATGCGCTACTGGCTCGACCTGGGGATCGACGGCTTGCGCCTGGACGCCATCCCGTACCTGATCGAACGCGACGGCACCAACAACGAAAACCTGCCCGAGACCCATCAGGTGCTCAAGCAGATTCGCGCCGAGATCGACGCCAACTACCCCGACCGCATGCTCCTCGCTGAAGCCAACCAGTGGCCGGAAGACACCCAGCTGTATTTTGGCGAAGGGCAGGGCGACGAGTGCCATATGGCCTTTCACTTCCCGCTGATGCCGCGCATGTACATGGCCGTGGCCCAGGAAGACCGCTTCCCGATCACCGACATCCTGCGCCAGACCCCGGAAATCCCGGCCAATTGCCAATGGGCGATCTTCCTGCGCAACCACGATGAACTGACCCTGGAGATGGTCACCGACCGCGAACGCGACTACCTGTGGAATTATTACGCCGAAGACCGTCGGGCACGCATCAACCTGGGCATTCGTCGGCGCCTGGCGCCGCTGTTGCAACGCGACCGGCGGCGGGTGGAATTACTGAGCAGCCTGCTGCTGTCGATGCCCGGCACGCCGACCCTGTACTACGGCGACGAGATCGGCATGGGCGACAACATCTACCTGGGCGACCGCGATGGCGTGCGCACGCCGATGCAGTGGTCGGTGGACCGTAACGGCGGCTTCTCCCGTGCCGACCCGGCGCGTCTGGTGCTGCCGCCGATCATGGACCCGCTGTACGGCTTTGCCTCGGTCAATGTCGAAGCCCAGGCGCACGACCCGCATTCGCTGTTGAACTGGAACCGCCGTCTGCTGGCGGTGCGCAAACAGCAGAAGGCCTTTGGTCGCGGCACGCTGACCATGCTTTCGCCGAGCAATCGGCGGATTCTGGCGTACATTCGCGAGTACACCGGCACCGATGGCAAGCGCGAAATCATCCTCTGCGTGGCCAATGTCTCGCGGGCCGCGCAAGCCGCCGAACTCGACCTGTCGCCGTACGCCGACAGTGTCCCGGTGGAAATGCTCGGCGGCAGTGCCTTCCCGCCGATTGGCCAGTTGCCGTTTCTGCTGACCCTGGCGCCCTACGGGTTTTACTGGTTCCTGCTCGCCGCCAAGGACCAGATGCCCAGCTGGCACGTGGAACCGGCGCAGAGCCTGCCGGAGTTCACCACCCTGGTACTGAAAAAACGCATGGAAGAGCTGCTCGAAGCGCCTGCGCGCAGTACCTTGCAGGACAGCATCCTGCCCCAGTACCTGCCCAAACGCCGCTGGTTCGCGGGCAAGGAGGCGGGTATCGATCAGGTGCGGATCGCTTACGGTGTGCGCTTTGGTACCGCCACCTATCCCGTATTACTGAGTGAGATTGAAGTCACCGGCGCCGGCCAGAGCAGCCGTTACCTGTTGCCCTTCGGCTTTGTCGGTGAGGAGCAGCTCACCAGCGCACCGCCGCAGCAACTGGCTTTGGCACGGGTGCGGCGCGGACGCCAGGTGGGCTTGATCACCGACGGCTTCGTCCTCGAAAGCTTTATTCGTGCCGTGCTGGTTGCCTGCCGCGAAGGTACCCGCCTGCCGTGCGCTGAAGGCGAACTGCGCTTTGATGCCAGCGAGCAACTGGCGGCCCTGAACCTGGCCGACGATGCCCCGGTGCGCTACCTCTCTGCCGAGCAGTCCAACAGCTCGGTGGTGGTCGGCGGCAGCCTGGTGCTCAAGCTGATTCGCCGGGTCAATCCCGGGGTGCACCCGGAACTGGAGATGAGCGCCTACCTGACCGCGGCCGGGTTCAGCAATATCTCGCCGTTGCTCGGTTGGGTGAGCCGGGTGGACAGCCAACAGCAACCGCAGTTGCTGATGATCGCCCAAGGCTACCTGAGCAACCAGGGCGACGCCTGGGACTGGACCCAGAACAACCTCGAGCGGGCCATTCGCGACGAACTCGAACCTGGAAACTCGGTGCAGGAAGGCCACACCAATGCCCTGCAGGACCTGGCCGGTTTCGCCGCCATGCTCGGCCAGCGCCTGGGTGAAATGCACCTGTTGCTGGCAGCGCCGAGCAAAGACCCGGCGTTCCGCCCGCGCCCCAGCAGCGCGCGCGACTGCCAGGCCTGGAGCAAGCACATCGGCGCGCAACTGAACCGCGCGCTGGATCTGCTGCAGGCACACCGGGCGGCGCTGGACAGCGACAGCCAGGTGTTGGTCGACGAACTGCAGCAGCAGCGCCAGGACCTGCTGGCCACCGTCGCCACCTTGAGTACCCAGGTCCAGGGCGGGCTGTTGATGCGCGTGCACGGTGACCTGCACCTGGGGCAGGTGCTGGTGGTGCAGGGCGATGCCTACCTGATCGACTTCGAAGGTGAACCGGCCCGGCCGCTGGAAGAGCGGCGTGCCAAACACAGTCCTTACAAGGATGTCAGCGGCGTGTTGCGATCCTTCGACTATGCTGCTGCCATGGTGCTGCGCAGTGCCTCCAGTGTCGACCTCTCGGACAGTGCCCGCCAGGCCCGTCAGCGCGTCGCCAGGCGTTATCTGCACCAGGCCCGGCATGCCTTTGTCGAGGCCTATGGGCTGGCCACTGCGGCCATGCCTCATGCCTGGGAACATGCCGACGGCGAGCGTGCGGCACTGGAACTGTTCAGCCTGGAAAAGGCCGCCTACGAAATCCTGTATGAAGCCGAAAACCGCCCAAGTTGGTTGGCCGTGCCTTTGCATGGCCTGTATGGCCTGACAAGTACCTGGGGAGAAAGCTGAATGAAACAACGCAAGCGCGAGGAAGGCGGGCTGGATCAACGTGACATCGATGCCCTGGTCAGGGCCGAGCATGCTGATCCGTTCGCTGTGCTTGGCCCGCACCCGGATGGTGCGGGCGGCCAGTTTGTCCGCGCCTATCTGCCCAACGCCCTGAGCGTGCATGCCCTGGCCCGTGACGACGGGCGGCTGCTGGGGGAACTGGAGCCGCAACCGGTGCCGGGCCTGTTCATTGCCCATCTGCCCGAGCAGCAACCCTATGTGCTGCGGATTCAGTGGGCCAGCGGTGAGCAGATAACCGAAGACACCTATAGCTTCGGTCCGTTGCTGGGGGACATGGACCTGTACCTGTTTGCCGAGGGCAATCACCGCGATCTGTCTGCCAGCATGGGCGCGCAGCCGGTGCAGATCGATGCTATCGAGGGGGTGCGTTTTTCCGTGTGGGCACCCAACGCCCGGCGGGTGTCGGTGGTCGGTGACTTCAACAACTGGGACGGCCGTCGCCACCCTATGCGTCTGCGTCACGCTTCAGGCGTCTGGGAGCTGTTCGTGCCGCGCCTGCAGGCCGGTGAAGCCTACAAATACGAAGTGCTCGGGCGCGAAGGCATCCTGCCACTCAAGGCCGACCCCCTGGCGCGGGCCACCGAGTTGCCGCCGAGCACCGCATCCAGGGTCGCCGGCCCACTGGCGCATGACTGGCAAGACCAGCAGTGGATGCGGGAACGTGTGGAGCGCCAGGCCACCAGCGCGCCGCTGTCGATCTACGAGCTGCACGCCGGCTCCTGGCAATGCGAGCTGGACGACACCGGCGAAGTGGCACGCTTCTACAACTGGCGCGAACTGGCCGATCGCCTGGTGCCCTACATTCAGGAAATGGGCTTCACCCATATCGAGCTGATGCCGATCATGGAGCACCCCTTCGGTGGTTCCTGGGGTTATCAGCCGTTGTCTTTGTTCGCGCCCACCGCGCGCTACGGCTCGGCCGAAGACTTCGCCGCCTTTATCGATGCCTGCCACCAGGCGCAGATCGGGGTGATCCTCGATTGGGTGCCGGCGCATTTCCCCACCGACAGCCATGGCCTGGCGCGTTTCGACGGCACCGCGCTGTATGAATACGAAAACCCGCTTGAAGGCTTTCACCAGGACTGGGACACCCTGATCTACAACCTCGGGCGTACCGAAGTGCACGGCTTCATGCTGGCCTCGGCGCTGCACTGGTTAAAGCACTTTCATATCGACGGCCTGCGTGTCGATGCCGTGGCCTCGATGCTTTACCGCGATTACTCGCGCAAGGCGGGGGAGTGGGTGCCCAACCGCCATGGTGGGCGCGAGAACCTCGAAGCCATCGATTTTCTCCGTCACCTCAACGACGTCGTCGCCCTTGAAGCACCGGGTGCACTGATGATCGCGGAAGAGTCCACGGCCTGGCCCGGGGTCAGCCAGCCGACCCAGCAGGGCGGCCTGGGTTTTGCCTACAAATGGAACATGGGCTGGATGCACGACACCCTGCACTACATCCAGAACGACCCGATCCACCGCACCTACCACCACAACGAAATGAGCTTCGGCCTGATCTATGCCTACTCCGAACATTTCATCCTGCCGATCTCCCACGATGAAGTGGTGCACGGCAAGCATTCGCTGATCGACAAAATGCCTGGCGACCGCTGGCAGAAGTTCGCCAACCTGCGCGCGTACCTGACCTTCATGTGGGCGCATCCGGGCAAGAAGCTGCTGTTCATGGGCTGCGAGTTTGGCCAGTGGCGGGAGTGGAACCACGACAGCGAACTGGACTGGTACCTGCTCAAGTATCCCGAGCACCTGGGGATTCAGCGCCTGGTGGGTGATCTGAACCGGCTGTACCGCGAAGAGCGTGCGTTGCATGAACAGGACTGCCTGCCCCAAGGCTTCCAGTGGCTGATCGGCGATGATGCGCACAACAGCGTGTATGCCTGGCTGCGCTGGAGTGCCAGTGGCGAACCCTTGCTGGTGGTGGCCAACTTCACCCCGGTGCCGCGGGAGGGGTACCGCATTGGCGTGCCATTCGGGGAGCGCTGGGTTGAAGTGCTCAACAGCGATGCCGAGGGGTATGCCGGGTCCAACTACGGCAACCTCGGGGAGGTCGCAAGCGAGGCCGTGGCCAGTCATGGCCAGCCGTTGTCGCTGAGGTTGAATCTGCCGCCGTTGGGAGTGTTGATCTTGCGGCCGCAGTGAGCGGCCGGCATGTTTCGCGCTTGATCGAGTGCGCAACTTCTTGCGCACTCGAATTTGCATAATTCCCCCGTTTTACCCCGTTTTTATCGCTACAGGCCACGGCCCGCGTGGCTTGCAGCCGAGTGCGCAACTTCTTGCACAGTACTGCGCAAGAAGTTGCGCACTTTTTATCGGGTTTTCCGCTGGAAAACCGCTCCAGTCACCCCAGGAACGCCTGCAAGCCCCGGTTTACAAGGCTTGCGCAATTTATGGCATGCCTCTTGTAT
>NZ_JANHLE010000003.1 GCF_028682475.1 Pseudomonas putida | reverse complement strand
GATTATCTAGTCGCAAGTTTGCCTGTAAGGAAGCTCCAGCCATATCGGCTGGTTTCGCCGCCTCAAACGGATCATCTCGCCATGTTCCAGAGCCGGCAAGCGTCACCTGGTCTGCGGCAGGTGCTCGAAGAGGGTCTTGCAGACGCCGGCGATGTGCTCATCGAGCAAGGTGACGGCTCGTTCGACATCCTTGGCCCGGCAGGCATCGAGGATCTCGCGGTGTTCATGGTCGGCGCGCTCCTTGCCCGCCGACAGGCTCATCTGCATACGCAGGTAGCGCTCCAGCTTGTCGTTCACCGAACGGATCATGTTCACCAGAAAGGGCCGCTGCGCCGGCTCGTACAGGCAGGCGTGCAGCTCCCAGTTCAGCTCGGCCCAGCGCCCGACGTCATTCTCGCCGACGAACTCCTGGCAGATTCGTTCGGCGCGCGCGAAGGTCTCTTCGGTCATGTTCGGAATCGCCAGGCGCAGCGCCTTGTCTTCGAGCAGCATGCGCACTTCGAACATTTGCGCCAGCTCAGGTTCGGACATGCGCGTGACCATCGCCCCGCGATTGCGCTGGAACATCACCAGCCCCTCGGCCTCCAGGCGCTTGAGCGCCTCGCGTACGGGGATTTTGCTGACATTGAACTGGCGGGCGATGTCGTCCTGGCGGATCGGGTCGTCTTCGGCGAAGTGGCCGGCAATGATCGCATCGCGCAGGTGGCGGGTGATGATTTCCGAAGTCGAAGGCGTGTTACCCAGGTCCGGGGCGTTGAGGCGAGGTACGGTCACGGTGGCGTCGTCCGAAGTGCTTTGTGGATATGGTATACGAATTTCGCGGGGCAAGCCCGCTCCCACCGACTAACTGCACCGCCGGTGGGAGCGGGCTTGCCCCGCGAAAAGAGACTACTTGCGCGCTTCCAGAATCAAATTGAACGGCGTTTCCGTGGCCCGGCGAAAGTGTTTGAAACCCGCCTCCTCGAACACCGCACGCAATCGCGCCTCGCCAGCCTGGGCACCCAGCCCCAGACCGACTTCCTGGGACAGCGAGTTGGGTGTGCAGATAAAGGTCGAGGCGGCATAAAACAGGCGACCAACCGGCGTGCTGTTCTCATCCAGGCTGTCCTTGGCAAACGGCTCGACCAGCAGCACCGTGCCGTCGGCCTTGAGCGCTGTATAGGCATGGCGGGCAGCGCCAACCGGGTCGCCCATGTCGTGCAGGCAATCGAAGTAGCAGATCAGGTCGTAATCGTTGCCGGGGAAATCCTTGGCGCTGGCCTGGATGAACCGGGCGCGCTCGGCCACCCCACCTTCGCTTGCGCGCTGGCTGGACACCGTGATCGATGGCGCGTGGTAGTCGAAGCCGTAGAACTGCGAAGCAGGGAAGGCCTGGGCGAGGATCACCGTCGAGGCGCCATGTCCACAGCCAACGTCGGCGACCTTGGCCCCGGCCTGCAGTTTATCGACCACCCCCGTCAGGGTCGGCAGCCATTCGCTCACCAGGTGGGCGCGGTAACCGGGACGGAAGAAGCGTTCGGTGCCGCTGAACATGCATGGATGATGGTCGCCCCAGGGCAGACCACCGTCGCCGCGCATGGCGGCTACCAGTTTGTCTTTATCGTGATAAAGCGCGGCAATCACCGAGGCGCCGCCCGCGGCGTACACCGGTGAGTCCTCGATGGCCAGGGCCATGGCCTGTTCCTCGGGCAGGCGAAAGCGGCCGTCCTGGTGTTCCATATAGCCCGACGCCGCCTGGGCGCTGAGCCATTCGCGCAGCAGCCGGGCATTGCAGCCGGTCTTTTGCGCCAGTTGTTCCGGGGTAATGAACTGGCTGTCGGCCATGGCCCGGTACAGGCCCAGCTCATCGCCGAGGATCAGGTTGGCCAACAGCGCGGCCGCGCCCATGTCGTTGACCAGTTTTCCCATGAACTCATTCAGCTTGGCTTCGTCCATTGCGTGTTCTCCTGCAGGAAGTCCAACGTCAACGGGGTCGTCACGCCAGGCGACGACCTCGGGCCATTTCTCGTGGGGCAATCATTAAGTCTAGTTCAGCGGGCCTGGCCGGATGAGCGTTCGCGCAGGGCTTTGCTGACTTTCGACTGGATCGCGTAAGCCGGTGCTTCGACCGAGTTGAAGTCGCGCGAGTAGCGCCGGGCGAATTCTTCCACGCCCCACTGCTGGTATTGCTGCACGTGATGCAGTTCATGGGCCCAGAGCGCGGCGTTGTCCTGGGCATCGGCCTCGTTGCGAAAGACGATGATGTCGATCAGGGTCACGGCGTTGACATCGGGGTTCTGCAGCAGGGCGTTGGCGCTGTCCAGGGCCTGCTGGTCGCCAACTTTGTAGCGCGCCGCATCCAGCACCTGGAAGTCGTAATACGGCTCAAGCTGGGCGCGGATGTGCAGGGGAATCGGCAGCACGGTACCGGCCGCTGCCGTGTCGCGGGCCTGTTGCAGGGCCAGGGCCAGAGAGCTGCTGGCTATGCGTCCGAGGTCGTCGAGCACGCTGCCGGCCTGGCCCGGATCGATTGGCGAGCAGATGCAACTGCCCAGACAGATTTCGTACTGGCCAGCGGGGCAGACGGCGAGGGCGTTGAGCGGGGCGAGCAGGGCCAGACCGAGCAGCAGTTGTTCAAGGGCTTTCATGCAAGGCCCCGGCGAGAAACTCACGGGAGGCCTTGAGCACTTCCTGCTGGCTGGGTTCGTTGGCGAGCATGCGCGCGATCACCAGCGCCCCCACGCACTGGCTGAGCAGGGCCCAGGCCAGGTCCGGGTCTTCGAGGGTCTCGGCCCAGGCCTGTTGCAGGGTGCGCAGCCAGTGTTCGGCTTCTTCGCGCACTGGCAGCGGTGCCTGGGCGATCTCGGCACCCAGGGCCGGGATGGCGCAACCGCCTTCAGGGTTGTTCACGTGGGCCAGGCTCAAGTAATGATCGAGGCAACGCTCTAGACGCTGACGGTTCATCGGTTGCTGGGCCATGGGACTGAGCGACAGTTCGCGGCGTACCACTTCGGTGAACAGGTCGTCCTTGGACGGGAAGTGGTTGTAGAACGCCCCACCGGTGAGGCCGATGGTCTTCATCAGCCCAGCGACGCCGGTAGCATTGAACCCCCCGCGCTTGGCCAGGGCACCGCTGCTTTCCAGCAGCTTCTGCCGGGTTTGTTCTTTGTGGGTGGTGGAGTAGCGCACGCCGACCTTCTCCGTAGCACTGACTTGACGAAGCCTGGATCATAGCATAGCGTTCGTTTACTAAATGATCGTTTACCAATGGAGGCGATGGATGACTCAGGGCAAGAAAGTGGTGTTGGTAGTAGGGGCCGGTGATGCCACCGGTGGTGCGATTGCCAAGCGTTTTGCCCGCGAAGGCTATATCGCCTGCGTGACCCGGCGCAGCGCCGACAAGCTACAGCCGCTGGTGGACGAAATCCGCGCTGCGGGCGGCGAGGCACATGGCTTTGCCTCCGATGCACGCAAGGAGGAAGAGGTGGCGGCGCTGGTCGAACAGATCGAAACCACCCTCGGCCCGATCGAGGCGTTTGTGTTTAACATCGGCGCCAACGTGCCGTGCAGCATTCTCGACGAGACCGCACGCAAGTACTTCAAGATCTGGGAAATGGCCTGCTTTGCTGGTTTCCTCACCAGTCAGGCCGTGGCGCGGCGCATGGTCACGCGCGAACGCGGGACGATTTTATTCACCGGTGCTACTGCCGGCCTGCGCGGCGCCGCCGGCTTTGCCGCGTTCGCCGGGGCTAAGCATGGCATCCGTGCCCTGGCGCAGAGCATGGCCCGCGAGCTTGGACCGCGTAACATTCATGTCGCGCATGTGGTGGTGGACGGCGCCATCGACACCGCGTTCATCCGCGACAGCTTCCCCGAGCGCTATGCACTCAAGGAACAGGACGGCATCCTTGATCCTGCGCACATCGCCGACAGCTACTGGTTCCTGCACGCGCAGCCGCGTGATGCCTGGACCTTCGAACTCGATCTGCGGCCGTGGATGGAACGCTGGTAAGCCTCTGACAACAACAAGGACTCCGAGCAATGAGCAAAACCGTCGAATTCTTCTTTGATCTGGGCAGCCCGGCCAGTTACCTGGCCTGGACCCAACTGCCAGCGCTGTGTGCTCGCCACGCTGCGCAACTGCGCTACCGGCCGATGCTGCTGGGCGGGGTGTTCCAGGCCACCGGCAATGCCTCGCCCGCAATGATTCCGGCCAAGGCGCGGTACGTGTTTGCCGATTTTCAGCGCTATGCCAAACGCTATGGCGTGACCCTGGCGTTCCCGCCGGGTTTTCCAATCAATACCCTGGGGCTGATGCGCGGGACCATTGCCGTGCAGCAGTATCAGCCGGAACGTTTCGAGGCTTACCTGACTGCGCTGTTCCAGGCCATGTGGGTCCAGCAGCGCAATGTCGGCGATCCGCAGGTACTCGCCGCTGTACTGCAAGAGGCCGGATTCGATCCTGAACAGTATCTGGCCTGGACAGCAGAACCCGGGGTCAAGGCGGCACTCAAGGAGGCCACTGAAGAAGCCGTGCGCCGCGGCACGTTCGGCGCGCCGACGTTCTTTGTCGGTGAGCAGATGTTCTTCGGTCAGGACCGTCTGGAGTTCGTTGAAGCGGCGTTGGCTTGAAGGGTACAGTCAAGTGATACGCTATTATTTTCACTAACTGTATGGTCGGCTCGGGTCAGGACTCCGTTAGTGTCAGTGCAGCCCACAAGAAAAAATCCGGATGCCTGCCATGCTCAGCTCAATCGACCTGATAACCGCCTTCGTGCTGTTCGCCTTCGTGTCTTCGATCACCCCGGGGCCCAACAACACCATGTTGCTGGCCTCCGGGGTGAACTTTGGCGTGCGCCGTTCGATTCCGCACGCCTTGGGCATCAGCGTCGGCTTCATGGTCATGGTGCTGGCGGTGGGCTTTGGCCTGGGTGAAGTGTTCAAGGCCTATCCGCCGATCTATACCGTACTGCGCTATGTGGGCGCGGCCTACCTGCTGTACCTGGCGTGGAAAATCGCCACCTCCGGGCCTTTGTCGGTGAGCAACTCCGATAGCCGTAAGCCGCTTGGGTTCTGGGGCGCGGCAGCGTTTCAATGGGTCAATCCCAAGGCCTGGGTCATGGCGGTGGGGGCAATCACTACCTATACGCCAGCTCAGGGCTACGTCACCAACGTGATCGTCATTGCCGCCGTGTTCGCCCTGGTCAACCTGCCCAGCGTCTGTGTCTGGGTGATGTTCGGCAGCGCCTTGCGCACGGTACTGCAGAATCCGCGCTGGTTAATGCTGTTCAATGTCCTGATGGCGGCGTTACTGGTGATATCCCTTTACCCGCTGCTCTTTGTAGAATCGGGTTTTTCCTGAATGAGTGCGCTGGCACATGCAGTTGATTCCCTGGTCCCATGACACAAGTGCCGGCTTTACCTTGCGCGGCTGGCGCTCACCCGCCAGCGGCAAACCCTTGCTGCATTTTCTCCACGGCAACGGCTTTTGCTGTCTGGTCTACCAGCCAATGCTGGCGCGTCTGGCGGAACATTTCGACCTCTGGCTGTGTGATGTCCAGGGCCATGGCGACAGTGACCATGGCGGCCCGTTCCAGGGCTGGAACCGTACCGCAGAGTTGGCCATCGAGGCCTTCGAGGCGGGCTGTGGCGAGTACGCCGAGGTGCCGCGCTTTGCCGTCGGTCACAGTTTCGGCGGGGTGATTACCGGGTTGATGCTGGCGTATCGGCCGCAGTTGTTTCAGCGCGCAGTATTGCTCGACCCGGTGCTGTTCAGCCGCTCGATGATGGGCATCATGGGCGCTGCCGCGCTGGTCGGCCTGCACCGTCGTCACGCCTTGGCGCGCAAGGCCGCCACCCGCCGTAGTCATTGGCCGGATCGCAGCGCCGCCCGCGCCTCGCTGGAGGGAAGGGGGATCTTCAAGGGCTGGAACGAGCATGCGTTGCACTCGTATATCGAGCATGCCATTGGCGATTGTGGCGAAGGCGTGGTGCTCAAATGCCGGCCCAGCCGCGAAGTGGAGATTTTCAGCTCGTTCCCGCGACGCATGTGGGCGTCGCTGACCCGGGTGAAAACCCCGAGCCTGGTGCTTTACGGCAAAACCACCTATCCCTTTGTACCGCAGTCGGTGCAGCGCTGGGCGCAGGACAATCGCCAGGTGACTGCCGAGCAGGTGCCGGGTGGGCACTGCTTTATGCAGGAAGATCCTGCTGCTTGCAGTGAGCGGGTCACGGCATTCTTGCTGCAGCAATAGGGTGATGCTGATCGCGGGGCAAGCCCGCTCGCACAGTGCCCCCGCGATTCAGGTGATATCACTGGCTTCAAACTCTTTCGCCAGAAAGTCCAGCAAGCTGCGCACGCCCGGCAACAGCCCACGGCGCGAAGCGAACACCGCGTGCACCACGCCGCACTCCGGTGCCCAGTCAGGGGTGACCCTGACCAGTTGGCCGTTATCGAGTTCATCGCGCACCACCACCAACGGCAAATGCACCACACCCACCCCGGCCAACGCTGCCTGGCGCAACACCAGCAGATCGTCGGTGACCAGCCGCGGTTGATAGCGCAGGCTGGCGCGCGCGCCATCAGGCCCCACCAGCTCCCAGTGATAGTCCCTTTGCGGTTTGCCCCAGCGCAAACTCGGCAAGCTGGCAAGGTCGGCAGGTACCGGACGCGCCGGCAGGCGCTCGCGCAGCTCAGGTGAGGCGACCAGGCACTGGGTGCTGTGGGCCAGGGTCTTCATTACCAGGTCACTGCTTTCCAATGGCGGCACGCGCACGCGCAAGGCGATGTCGATGCCTTCCTGAATCAGGTCGACCTGGCGGTTGGTGCTTTCAATGTGCAACTGCACCAACGGGCACTGGACCATAAAGCGGGTCAGCATGGCGCCCACCCAGAAATCCAGCAGGGCGGTCGGGCAGCTCAGGCGCACGATGCCCTGGGGTTCGGCGCGGTTGCGCTCTATCAATTCGGCGGCGCCCTCGGCCTCCACCAGCATTGCCACGCAGTGGCGGTAATAGGCCTGACCGATTTCGGTCACCGAAAAATGCCGGGTCGAGCGTTGGATCAGGCGTACGCCGAGGCGCTCCTCCAGCCCGGCGATACGCCGGCTGAGTTTTGACTTGGGCATGTCCAGGGCACGACCAGCAGGGGCAAAGCCACCGTGATCGACGACCTGGGCAAAGTAGTAAAGGTCGTTGAGGTCTTCCACCAGTGTTCTCCATATGGAACGCTGAAGGCAGTTTAACGGATCTACCGCCGATGTCGTTGCGCTCGTATGGTTATAGCCATCCACGAGAGGAGACATCTCATGAAAAAGATCCAAGGCGTCTACAGCAGCCCCAACCCGCACTGGGTCGGCGATGGCTTCCCGGTACGCAGCCTGTTCACCTACGACAACCTGGCCCAGCACATCAGCCCGTTCCTGTTGCTGGACTATGCCGGTCCCCACGACTTCAGCCCGACCACCGCCCGTCGTGGTGTTGGCCAGCACCCGCATCGCGGCTTTGAAACCGTGACCATCGTCTACCAGGGCGAACTCGAACACCGGGACTCCACCGGTGCCGGCGGCCTGATCGGCCCGGGCGATGTGCAGTGGATGACCGCCGCCAACGGCATCCTCCATGAAGAGTTTCATTCGCCGGCGTTCGCCGCCAAGGGCGGCACCCTGGAGATGGTCCAGCTGTGGGTCAACCTGCCAGGCAAAGACAAATCGGCACCCGCCGGTTACCAGACCCTGCTCAGTACCGACATTCCCGTGGTGCCGCTGGGCGCCGGTAGCGGCAGCCTGCGAGTGATCGCCGGTGAGTACCGCGGCCACAAAGGCCCGGCGCAGACCTTCACGCCGATGGATGTCTGGGACCTGCAACTCAAAACCGGCGCACCGCTACGCCTGCCCAGCGCGGCAGGGCGCAGCACGGCGCTGGTGGTGTTGCGCGGCAAGCTGCTGGTCAATGGTGAGCGCGCAGTCGGCCCGGCGCAGCTGGTGCTGTTCGACCGTGCCGGTGACGAACTGCTGCTGGAAGCACAGACCGAGGTGTCGGTGCTGCTGCTCAGTGGCGAACCGCTGGACGAGCCGATCGTTGGTTACGGCCCGTTCGTGATGAACAGCGAAGCGGAGATTGCCGAGGCGTTTGAAGACTTCCGTGCCGGTCGTTTCGGCCAGATGGATGGGGCGGGCGGTTCTCGTCACGACAACTAGTATCAATAACCCGAAGGCCACCCGACGGGCGGCCTTCGACACGGCTGCGCGCACAACGTGCAGCCAGCCGCCAAGGAGAATGTGTCATGAGTACATTTGCCAACGTTGCCAATTTCAATGGCCAGGTTCCGCGTATCGATCCTGATAACGCCGCGATGCTGCTGATCGACCACCAGAGTGGTCTGTTCCAGACAGTCAAGGACATGCCCATGACCGAACTGCGGGCCAATGCCATTACCCTGGCCAAAGTCGCCAGCCTGGCCAAGATGCCGGTGATTACCACGGCATCCGTACCGCAAGGTCCCAACGGCCCGCTGATTCCGGAGATCCATGAAGCCGCGCCACACGCCAAATACGTCGCACGCAAAGGTGAAATCAACGCCTGGGACAATCCGGAGTTCGTCGCGGCGGTTGAGGCCACCGGCAAGAAGCAGCTGATCATCGCCGGCACCATCACCAGCGTGTGCATGGCCTTCCCGAGCATCAGCGCGGTCAGTGCCGGTTACCAGGTGTTTGCGGTGATCGATGCCAGCGGCACCTATTCGAAGATGGCGCAGGAAATCACCCTGTCGCGGATCATGCAGGCCGGTGTCGTGCCGATGGACACCGCTGCAGTGTGCTCGGAAGTCCAGCGCACCTGGAACCGCCCCGACGCACAACAGTGGGCTGAGGCCTATAGTGCAGTGTTCCCGCACTACCAACTGTTGATCGAGAGCTACCTCAAGGCGCAACAGGTCGCCAAAGAAAACGAACAACTGGATTCGGCACGCTGATCCCTCATGGCCGGTGCCACCGGGTACCGGTCTACCCTCGCAAGGAGTAACACCATGAGCAAGCCCTACGTTCGCCTGGACAAGAACAACGCCGCTGTTTTGCTGGTGGATCACCAGACCGGTCTGCTGTCGCTGGTGCGTGACATCGATCCGGACAAATTCAAGAACAACGTGCTGGCTGTGGGCGACCTGGCCAAGTATTTCAACCTGCCAACCATCCTCACCACCAGCTTTGAAACCGGCCCCAACGGCCCGCTGGTACCCGAGCTCAAGGCGCAGTTCCCGGAGGCGCCGTATATCGCCCGTCCTGGCCAGATCAACGCCTGGGACAACGAAGATTTCGTCAAAGCGGTCAAGGCCACCGGCAAGAAGCAACTGATCATCGCTGGTGTGGTGACCGAGGTGTGCGTGGCCTTCCCGGCACTGTCGGCCCTGGCCGAAGGTTTTGAAGTTTTCGTGGTCACTGACGCTTCGGGTACCTTCAACGCGCTGACCCGCGATTCGGCCTGGGACCGCATGTCGCAAGCCGGTGCCCAGCTGATGACCTGGTTCGGCCTGGCCTGCGAGCTGCACCGCGACTGGCGCAACGACGTCGAAGGCCTGGGCACGTTGTTCTCCAACCACATTCCGGACTACCGCAACCTGATCACCAGCTACAACACCCTCACCAACGGCAAGTAACACCGTTTCACCGATCAGCGGCCGGGCACTTGTGTTGCCTGGTCGTTTTCGTTTCTGCCTGCTCAAACCGGTACTGGCAAAGCCTGGGGTAATCAGGCGATGATCCGCCAATGAATCCTGATCCTGCCATGCGCGGTTACCGGCGCAGTTTACGGCCCGGCTGTTGGTTGACCTTCTGGCTGGACTATCAGCCGCCTTTGCACTGGCCTTCGCTGCTGGGATTTCTGTCTGCGCGCTGTATTGCCGGCATCGAGACGGTGCAGGCCGGGGTGTATTCGCGCAGTGTGGTGCTGGGTGGTCGCCACGCGGTGATTCAGGTGCGCAGGGCGCGCGGGCATCGATTGCAGCTGACGGTTAGCGGTGTGCCCACAGCCTCGCTCCCCGGTTTGATCGCCCGGGTGCGGCGGGTCTTTGACCTGAATGCGCAACCCGCGCGGATCGAGGCGCAACTGGGCACCGACCCGCTGATGGCCAGGCTCATCGCCGCGCGGCCAGGATTGCGCGTACCTCAAGGCTGGGACGGTTTCGAACAGGCCATGCGCACGGTGCTGGGCCAGCAGATCAGCGTGGCCGGGGCGATGACTCTGGTTGCACGGATGGTCGCCCGGTACGGTCAGCCGTTGTTGCCGCAGGCCGCTCAAGCAACAGGGCTGACCCATGTGTTTCCGACGCCGACCGCCGTGGTCGATGAGGATCTGAGTGTGCTCGGCATGCCGCGTTCGCGCGCCGCGACCTTGTCGACCCTGGCCCGGGCACTGCTCGATGAACCGCATCTGTTGCGCCCGGGGGCCGACCTGGACAGCTGGGTACAGCGCCTGTGCCAGTTGCGCGGGATCGGCCCGTGGAGTGCCCAGTACCTGGCCTTGCGTCAACTGGGCGCTGCCGATGCCTTGCCGCTGGGGGACGTCGCCTTGGTCAAGGCCTTGCGCTTGCTGGAGGGCGCCGAGGTGAAGTTGGCGGATCGAGCCCGGGCCTGGAGCCCTTGGCGAGCTTACGCTGCCCAGCACCTCTGGGCGTCCTTGAGCTGACTCAACCGGACTGGCGCCATTTGACCTCGGTGATGCCATAGCGCTCTGCCAGCGGTGGGCTGATCTTCTTCACTTTCTCGCGCCCGTAGCGGCCGATACGGCCAACGCCGGCATCACAACTGGCCCAGTGCCAGGCCTCGGCGTTGTCCATCGTCTCGGCACGGATGATGAAAGATTTGGCTTCGCCGTACAGCTGGTAGTCGATGACGAAAAGTTTTGCGTTGTTCATAGGGCTAAAAGATCCTTTCAGTGCAGTGACCGAGAACATCCCTTCAATGTCTGTAGTGAGTCCTGCAAGGCTGGAAAAATTCCATCGGATTTCAACCGTTATGCGTGGCGCTGACCGTCAGGTGGCGAGCGTCCTTTTCGAACACCAGCTGTTCCAGGCGATGAGCGATGCCGCAGGCCAGCGAGTCGTAGGCTGGAATGACCTTTTCTTCAGCCGACAGGCAGTGGAAGATGTCCAGCTTGCGTTCGGCGTGGGCCGTCTCCAGTTCGAAGATGCGCACGTAGCGCTCCAGGTCGTTGTTCAGGCTCGACAGGTACTCGCGCAAGCGTGAGTGATCAACCGCACTCTGGCTGAAATGCCAGGTCATGGGGTGGATGAGAAAGCGCGAGTGGGGCGCGGCGATACGCTCGGCGGCGGCCAGGTACAGGATGATGCCCATGGATTCGATATTGCCGGCATTGACCGCACACAGCGGCACCGGCAAGGATTTGAGAAAGCTGTAGAGGGAGAAACCAAAGTTGGTGCTGCCACCGGTGGTCGACAAAAACAGCAGCAGCGACGAGGCGCCCTCGTCAACCGCTTGCAGGCACCGGTCGCGGAAACGTTCGGTGGTGTCCTGATCGATCTGGCAATGAAAGTGAATGACGTGCTGAGTCATCATCGCGCCTCAGGGCCGACGCACCGTGGGTGCGCCGGTCGTTCGTCCGTTAGCTGCGGCCGCCACCACTTGGTTTGCGGGCCTGGTCTTTGTCCATGTCAGGTTTGCGGGTCTGACCGCCTGTTTGACCGCCGGAAGCCTGGCCGCCTTTCTTGCCGGCGTCGGAGGCTTTCTGTCTGTCGTTACCGAAGTTGCCAGGATTCGAAGTGCCTTTGTTAGCCATGATTCTCTTCCTCTTTTGAATGTTTGCAAGGCATTTGCCCTACACAAGGTGGGAGGCAGGCGCGGCAGGCAAAGTTTGAAAAATTTCAGCGCTGCGGGACGAACGGTCGGGATGCGCCGCTCATCCGCCCCCGGCGTGTTTTGTTGAACTTCGCCGCCGGCCGATGGCTCATCTCAGATAGCGTTTCATTGATTGTTGTACTGCATGGGGGAAGCGGCGCGGTATCTGTATTTTCAATTGGCAGCGAGGCCTCGCTTGGTAGTAACTGAGTAGCCGGGCCCCTCGCTACGAGGATCAAACCATGTCACTGATTGGCGTTTCCAACCTCGAATTGCGTCAGCTCATCGAGCAGGCGTTTTTGCCTGACCGTTGTGTAGTGTCCTCCATCGACGAGGATCACCTGACCATCCAGTTAGGGCAGGGTGACAGCCTGGACGAGTGCCTGACGGTCACCGGCATTCGTGTGCAGAGCCTGACCACCTGTCACGAGCTGGCTGCGCTGGTTGCACAGTTGCGCGAGGAGCAGCGTCTGGCGCGCAATCACATTCCGTTCCAGCCCCAGGCGACTGCTTGAACTCGCGAACTCAGGTTTTCAGCAGCTGCAATGTTCTGGGGTCGGGGTGCGCGTCATAGAACTGCTCCAGCGCGGCCTTGAACAACGGATGATCGGGTTCGACGCTGGCAAACAAGGTCAGGCAGGAGCGCAGTTTCAGATCATCGGGGTGCCCCAGAATGTGCAGGGCGCTTTTGTCAGTGTGCTGCAAGAGGGCGGCGACACATTGTTCCAGGCGGGCGCGTAAAACGTCATGGCGCAGATACGCACGGGCTTCGTCAGCAGATTGCAGGGCATAACGTTCGGCCATGTCGCTGTGACCCAGGCCCTCCAGTTGGGGAAAGATGAACCAGATCCAGTGGCTGGTTTTACGTCCGGCGTGAAGTTCAGCCAGGACCCGGTCAAGGAAAGGGTCCTGGGCATCAATGAAGCGCTGAAGGTTGAAGGGGGCTGGCATGCTGGTCTCCCGCTATTGCAACTCAAGCTGCAGCTGCAATCCGCCATCATCACAATGCCGGTGGTAATGGACGATGCCGCGATAGGTACGACCTTCCCAGACAAACGCCACGCTATGCGAACGCTCAAGCTTGGCCGGCACTGGCGCCCGCACTTGCATCTGCAGGCCGGGCAGGCCATTGAGGTTCAACGGCGCCACCTGCACCTGGCACTCGGCGCTATGGGCGACAGGGCCGAACAAGGTGTCCTGGACAAAATCAAGCTGCAGGCAGGTCGCACAGGCCGGGCTGACCTTTCTCATGCCAGACACCTCCTTCAGTTCTTGCGGTGCGCGTTCTGCAGTTGCTTGGCCATTTCCAGGTGATGCTGCAGGGTCGGCAGCGTGGTCGTGGCGAAGGTCTGCAGGTCGTCTGGCGCGGAGGTGGAGCGGCTTTCCTCCTCGAACAGACGCACCGCCTGCTCATGGGCCTCGACCTGGTGCTTGGCGTAGGCGGCATCGAACGATGCGCCGTCCTGAACCTGCAGCATCATCTTGCGCGCCTTGCTGGTCAGGGCGGCGTCATCCGGCACACTGAAGCCATGCTGCCTGGCCAGATCGAGCAACTGCTGATTACTTTTAGTGTGGTCCTTGATCATCTGCTCGGCAAACGCCTTTACCTGTGCCGATTCGGTTTTTTCCAGCGCCAGCTGGCTGGTCTGGATCTCTGCCATGCCGGCGCTGACCGCTTCGTCGACAAAGCTGTTGTTCGAGGCCGCATGGGCGGCAACGCTGAGCAGGGCACACAAGCCCAAGGCCAGGCGGGTAGGGAGACAGGGGTTCATCGGCGGCTACTCCTGGTATAGAAACAGACGGCTATTAGTTTTACGAAAGGCCCGCAGCGCCAGAGTTCAGCTTTTTTGTCCAATCCGCGGCGCTGATCGTCGGCTCAGGCAAACCTTCAGTGTGCGTTTGCAGTCAGACAGACAAACAGCCGTTCAATTGCCCGTGGGAGACGATCATGGCCAGAGCTATCTGGAAAGGTGCTATCAGCTTCGGCCTGGTGCATATCCCGGTGTCCTTGAGTTCCGCCGTCAGCAGCGAGCGGATCGATTTTGACTGGCTCGACGCGCGCAGCATGGAACCGGTCGGCTACAAGCGGGTGAACAAGGTCACCGGCAAAGAGATCGCTGGCGAGCATATCGTCAAGGGTGTCGAGTACCAGAAGGGCCGCTATGTGGTGATCAGCGAAGAGGAAATTCGCCAGGCGCGCCCCGAGGCGACCCAGACCATCGATATCTTCGCCTTCGTCGACAGCGCTGAAATTCCCCTGCAGCAGTTCGATACACCGTACTACCTGAGCCCGGACCGCCGTGGCGGCAAGGTTTATGCGCTGCTTCGCCAGACCTTGGAGAGCACCGGCAAAGTCGCCCTGGCCAAGGTGGTGCTGCATACCCAGCAACACCTGGCGTTGTTGCGCCCGCTTGAGGACGCAATCGTGATGATTACCCTGCGCTGGCCGCAGGAAGTACGTGGCCTGGAAAGCCTGGAGCTGGGCAGCAGCGTGCGCGATTCGGCAATCGACAAACGCGAGTTGCAGATGGCCAGGCGGCTGGTCGAGGACATGAGTGAGCACTGGACGCCGGAGGCTTACCGCAACGACTTCAAGGACACCATCATGAGCCTGGTCGAAGAGAAAGCCAGCCAGGGCAAGATCGCGACTGTTGAGGCGCCGCAGGGAGACGCTGGGCAGAAAAGCGCCGATATCATCGACCTTACCGAGTTGCTCAAACGCAGTCTGGGCGGGCGTAAGGCGCCAGCGGCGAAAAAGCCCACGACCACCGGTAAACGGTCTAGTCCTGAAAGAGGATGACACCCCCACGGTGGGAGCGGGCTTGCCCCGCGATTGCGGTCTGTCAGTCACATCGCATCGCGGGGCAAGCCCGCTCCCACCGGGACAAACCGCACATAAAGGCGCTAGGCCTGGGCCGGGTCGTCCAGGTTGTTGAGAAAATCCCCGAAGCCACCCCGTACCCGGCAGTCGCGGCGGCTGCTGGTCGCCACGCTGTTGCGCGCCGTCCAGACAATATGCGCGCCGCTGTGCTGCAGGTCGCAGACCAATTGCACGTCTTCATGCAGCGCCAGGGCCTGAAATCCGCCGACCTTCTCATAGGCCCGGGCACAGATACCCAGGTTGGCGCCGTGAATATGCCGATGCCCTTCTACAGCCCGGTAGTGGGCCAGGTAGCGCTCCTGCAGTGCTGCATCCTGATCGGATTGCCAGCGCTCGACATGCACTGTGCCACACACCGCATCCGCGGCAAACGCCAGCTGACACTGCAGCCAGTCTGGCGGCACGCAACTGTCGGCGTCGGTGAAGGCCAGCCAGCGCGCGCCGCGTTCGAGCATCGAGGCGGCGCCCGCGCGCCTGGCGTAACCGACATTGCGCGCGCTGACCTTGAGCACTTCAGCGTGACCGCGGGCGATGGTTTCACTGGCATCGCTGCAATCATCCAGCACGACCACGGTCAGCACCTGTTCGCCCAGCGCCACCACCCTTCGGGCGGCCCGATCGATTGCCCGCAGGCAACGGCCAAGCAGCTGCTCTTCGTTGTGTGCGGGAACGATCACGGCAATCATTGGCATGGCTCGTTCAGATCAATGGCGCTGGGCTGCAGGCACCAGTATTCGAGGACAAAGTCTGCCTCTTCATGGCGCAGGCTGCGATACAACGGCAAGCGTTCGGCCAGCAGCGCATGGACCTGATGGCCGGTTTGCGGGCAGCCTTCGATCGGGTGTAGCCAATGGCACAGTAGCAGGGCACCGTCGGCCGTCAGGCTGGCGACAGCGCGCTCCAGTACTTCCAGCCACTGGCCCGGATCCAGGTAATAGCCGATCTCGCTGAGGACAATCAGGTCGAATGCTCCGGGCGGCCAGTCGCCGGGCAGGCAACCTTGTACCACCCGAGCGTTCGGCCAGGGGCGCAGGCGTTCACTGGCCAGTTGCACTGCCGTGGCGTTGATGTCCTGGCACAGCAGGCGGTCGGCGCGCTCGGCCAGCCCGGCGCTGAGCTCGCCGTTGGCGCAGGCCGGCTCGAACACACGGGTGTAGTACTGGCGCGGCAGGCTGGCCAGCAGCAGCTCGCGTTTGCGCTTCTCGTACCAGCGGGTACGAAATGCCCAGGGATCGTCGCTGTGGGCGAACAGTTGCTCGAAATAGCTGGCCGATATGCTCATGTGAACACCAGTTCGAACGGTTGCAGCAGGCGCGCCAAGGTCTCGCCATCCAGTACCGGAGGGGTTTTGCCGTCTGCCTGCAGTTGGCTGGTATGGGCGCCGATGGCCCGCTGCTTGAGGGCCAGCACGGCGCGGTCGAGGTACAGCTTGTGCGCGCGCTGCCAGGGTAGGCGCGGATCGTTTGGCCGGGCCCAGTGCCACGCCCAGATCGGCACTTCGATCAGGTGCGCGGCGACGGTTTCGCAAGCGCGGGCACAGGCGCGGCCCACCGCTTCATGGTCACAGTGGCCGTCCAGGCGCCAGGTCGTCAGCACCCGGTCGCCGGCGTGCAGCAGCGGGATCAGGTGCTCGCCCAGCCAGCGTTCATGATTGGCCACGGCGCTGTCCGGCAGGCCCAGGCGCAACCAGGTCAGCTGGGCCATGTTCAGGCCCAGGCGTCGCAGGGCGTCGGCGCTTTCCCGCGGCCGCTGCTGGCGCAGGCGCTCGCTGCTCCAATGCCGGGAATTAGGGTGGCTGGCCTCGCCATCGCTGACCGAGACCAGCAGCAGGTCTCCTTCGCGGCCACGCATCGCGGCCAGCAGACCGGCGCAGCCGAGCACTTCGTCATCCGGGTGCGGGGCGACCACCACCAGGCGGCTGCCCGCAGGAACAAGGTGTTCGTGGCTGATGCTCGGTACCGCTTGCAAGGTGGACGAGGCCTGCCATTGCAACAGTGATGTGCCGGGCGCCTGGAGCGGATTTTGCGGCGCCGACGTCATAGCAGCCAGCCTTGATCGGCGGCACCGATCAAGTGCCGGGCCAGGTCGGCGAGGTCGCGTTCGGCATGGCTCTGGCGGATGAACACCGGCAGGTCGGTGCTCAGACGGGCGAAATGGCTGTTGCGACAGAAGGGGACTGCCCCCAACGCCCGGCCCACGTGCTTGAGCACCGTGGTCGCGGCTGATTCGACCTGACCCCGCAGGCGCCGGACTTCACACTCGGCAGTGCTGCCAGGATGACCGTCGATCCAGCCGGCGGTTTCCCGCAGGGCCGCCCGGGCGCCGCTCAGGGCGGCGTCCACCGCCCCCAGATGCGCCAGGGCATGCGGTTCATCACGGCTTTTGCAGTGCTCAAGCAAATAGCCGCCCAGGGCTTGCGCTGCGCCGTACCAGCAGGCGGCAATACCGCCACCGCCATGCCAGAAACCGGGGCGCGACAGGTACTGGCCGCTGCCACCGACCAGCTGAGCGGGACTGTCAGTGAACTCGACATCGACACTGGCCGTGCTGGCCATGCCCACTGCTTGCCAGTTTTCGTTGAAAATCCGCAACGATGGCTGGTTCAGGGCCACCGCCACCAGGCAAGGGCGCTCCTGTTCATCCCAGGCGGTGAGCAACGCATGGTCGATCTGCAGGGCACCGGAACACCAGGCTTTACGCCCTTGCAAACGCACGTCATTACCGTCGCGGGCGACGATCCGTACCCGTGCCGTTGGTGGTTCGGCTGCCCATACGCCCCAGCTACCGGCCGTGTCGACGTGGTTGGCGCCGCACTCATGCAGGATCGCCAGCGCATCGGTATGCCCTTCGAACAGCTTGGCCAGTGCCAGGTCGCTGCCCGCCACCTGGGCCAGCACCTGCCAGCGTTGCAGGGTACGACCATGACCGGGCAGCGGCAGCTGGTCCAGGCCGCTTTCCCGGCACTGCTCCAGGCAGCGCTGCAACTGACGGTCAAGGTTCAGCGCCAGGGGACGCTGGGCGAATTGCTGCAGGAAGGTGACGGGGGCGGGCGCGTTCATCGGTTCGATTTCCGGGGGGCAGGGTGGTGGGGCGCAGGGCTGTTTTCAAGCCCGAGGCGACGGCGCAGATCCTTGCTGATCGATTGCCGCACCTGGTCATAGCCGGCCCAAGGGTCTGAATCTTCTGCCAGGCGCTCGCCGAGGTTGCTCAGGGTCCATTGGTTGGCGCCTTTGAGCGCGGTCAGCTCTTCACGGCGAATCGGCACGGATACCGGCAAACCCTCGCGTGCCCTGATCGAGTAGGCGCAGACAGTGGTCGCGCCCTTGCTGTTGCGCAGGTAGTCGATAAAGATCCTGCCGACCCGGTTCTTCGGCCCGGACACCGCCGACAAGCGCTCTGGAAACAGCCCCGCCAGGTGCTGGACGATGGCCTGGGTGAAGGCCTTGACCTCGTCCCAGCCCGCGCGGCGGATCAGCGGCACAACGATGTGCATGCCCTTGCCGCCACTGGTCTTGAGAAAACACTGCAGGCCGAGTTCGTCGAGCAGAGCCAAGGTCAGCTGGGTGGCTTCGAGCATCGATTTCCACGGCAGCGCCGGGTCCGGGTCGAGGTCAAGGTTGAAGCGGTCGGGCTTGTCGAAGTCCTTGGCTGTGGCATTCCAGGTGTGCAGTTCAAGCGTGTTCATTTGCACGGCGCCGAGCAGGGTATCAGCCTGGTCGATGATCATCAGCGCCTGACCGGCCTCGGCCTTGTCGTGGCTTTCCAGGCCGGGGATGTTCAGCTGCGCGGCGTTCTTCTGGAAGAACAGTTCACCGGCCAGACCATCCGGCGCGCGCACCAGGGCCACTGGCCGGCGCTTGAGGTGCGGCAGGATCCATGGCGCGACCAGGGCGTAATATTCGGCCACCTGGCGCTTGCTGATGCCGCTGCTGGCATCGACGATACGTTCGGGGTGGGTAAGGTGCAGGGCAGGGGTGTTGGGCGGGGTTTTCACGGGTTGCTCCAGACCGATCGAGCGCGCCGGTTTGTCATCGCGCAGGCCATGAAACACCGCATGGCGCACCACGCCCTCGCGAGTCATCTGCGCATAGGCAACTTCGGCCAGCAGTTGCGGCTTTAGCCAGTGCACGCCCCTGGCCTCAGCGCCAGTGGGTGGCTTGCCGAACTGCGCTTTGCTGACGTGCAGCGGCGCCAGGCGTTGATGGATTTGATTGAGTGTGCTGCTGGTGAAACCCGTGCCGACGTTGCCGGCGTAGCGCAGCTCGCCGCTGTCCGGGTCATGCAGGGCCAGCAGCAGGGCGCCGAAGGCTTGGCGCGAACCCTTGGGGTCGGTATAGCCGACGATCACGAATTCCTGGCGCTGCTGGCATTTGAGCTTGATCCAGTCGCTGCTGCGACGGTTGAGGTAGGGGCTGTCCTGGCGTTTGCCGATCAGGCCTTCCAGGCCCATCTTGCAGGCGCTGTCGAGCAGCGACGCGACCGGCTGATTGAAATCAGCGGAAAAACGCAGGCGTTCGGTATCGGCCTTTTCCAGTACTGCAGCCAGTGCCGCACGTCGTTGTTGCAGCGGGCATGGGCGCAGGTCCAGGCCATTGAGAAAGGGCAGGTCGAACAGGTAGTAGATGATCGGCTCATCGCAGCTTTCGTCGAAGGCATTTTGCAGCGCCTGGAAGTCGGCCACGCCGTGTTCGTTGGCCACCACCATTTCGCCGTCGAGCCAGGCCGATTGCAGCTTGAGTTCGCCCAGCGCTTTGGCCTGGTTCGGCAGTCTGGCCGTCCAGTCATGGCCGTTGCGGGTGAACAGGCGCACCTCGCCGTCTTCGATTCGGGCAAGGATACGGTAGCCGTCGAACTTGACCTCGTAGCGCCAGTCACCCTCGGGAGCCGATTCCACCAGGGTCGCCAGTTCGGGTTTAAGGCTGGCGGGCAGGGCGGTGAGCTTTGCGCCGTTGAGCGTTCTGTTCGGGTTTTTGCTTTTACTTGCCGCAGGTTTGTGCTTGCGCTCGATCAGGGTGCGTTCACTGAGCACACTGTCGGGTTCGGCCTCGAGGATGTCGTAGTCGGCTTGCGGACGTGCCTGTGCGTCGTCGGATTTGACCAGCAGCCACTGCTCTTTCTTGCCGGCCAGGTGCGTGCGAAACAGGTTCCAGATCCCGGAAAGCTTCTCGCCCTGCAGGCGAAAGCGCAGTTTGCCTTTGGCGAAGGCCTTGTGCGGCTCTTCCTCGGGAATCCACACGCCACGGTCCCAGACGATCACGTCACCGGCACCGTAATGGCCTTCGGGGATATGCCCTTCGAAGCTGGCGTAGTCCAGCGGGTGGTCTTCAACATGCACGGCCAGGCGCCGGACCTTGGGATCGAGCGACGGCCCTTTGGGGATCGCCCAGCTTTTCAGGGTGCCGTCCAGCTCCAGGCGAAAGTCATAATGCAGGTGGCTGGCGTCGTGTTTCTGGATGCAGTACTGCAACGCATGCGCGGGCTGCTTGCCACGGGCGTGCTGGCCGGCGGGTTCCGGGGTGGCGTCGAAATTGCGCTTGTGCGCGTACTCCTGCAACGGCTTGGCCATGGCGGTGTCCTGCGGCTTTTCCAGATTTCCTTAGCATTGGGAAAGGCCGCAGGGGTGGGAGTTCCATCGGCTTGTGTGCGCCCGCTGAAATGGCGCCGATCAGCTCGACCGCTGTTGCTCTCGCTTGCGCAGGGCCGTCACCGTCTCACCGCCTACGCCCCAATTGTCGGTCGGTACCTCTTCGATGACCACAAAGGTCGAGGCCGGTGGTTTGTTCAACACCTGAAACAACAGCTCGGTGGTTCCTTCGATCAGTGCGCGCTTTTGCTCGGCGCTGACGCCTTCCTGGGTGACCCGAATATGAACATAGGGCATGACTGTTTTCCTCCGATTGATTACCAGACACCTGTAGACGAGCCACCATCCACGGCAATGACCGTCCCGGTGACGAAACGCGAGTCGCTCAGGTACAGCACCGCATCGACAACGTCCTGAGGCGTACCGATCTGTCCGGTCGGGGCCAGGGCCTTGAGCGCGTTGCGCACCTGCGGATCATCGCCATGCAGTGGGGTATCAATGATCCCCGGCGCCACGCCATTGACCTGTACCTGCGCAGACGCCAGTTCCAGCGCCAGAGCGCGTACCGCCTGGTTCAGACCACCCTTGATCAGTACCGGCAGCAGCGCTGGCACCTTGGTATTGGGTTGCAGGGCGATGGAAGCGGTGATGGCGATGATCTGCCCGCTGCCGTTTTGGGTCATGTGCCGTGCGGCCACCTGGGCAGGGTAGACGAAACCTTTGAGGTTGGTGTCGACGATGGCCTCGATATCAGCCGGGGTGTACTCGGCCACCGGCTTGGCGATAAAGATGCCGGCGTTGTTGACCAGCAGGTCGACCTTGCCGAAGGCTTCAATGGCCTGGGCGAACAGCCTTTCAGCCGTTTGCGGCTGGGAAATGTCGCCTTCCACCAGAAGGAAATTCGCGGGATTGCCCAGTTTCGCTGCGGCTTCCTGCAAGCGCGGCAAGGTGCGGGCGTTGCCGACTACATTGTCGCCGCGCTCAAGGTAGGCCTTGGCGATGGCGAAACCCAGGCCGCTGGACGCGCCGGTGACGATGACGGTTTTGCTGGTTTGCATAATCGATGTCTCCAAAGGGCCGGGCGGTAGACCCGGTAGGTGGAGTTCACTGTAATTGGCAAGCAACACTTGAAAAATGGTGCGCATGGAACTTGAATAGATACACCATGTAACTAATCTGGCAGCCATGACGCGCATTTTCGATGATCTTCAACTGGGCAGCATCGAGCTGTTCTGTCTGGCGGCTGAAACCAGCAGTTTCACCGGTGCTGCCACCCAGGCCGGGATCACCCCGGCGGCGGTGAGCCGCTCGGTGGCGCGCCTGGAAGAGCGGCTGGGGGTACGGTTGTTCGTGCGTACCACCCGCCAGATGCGCCTGACCGACGGTGGGCGTCGTTACTATGAACAGTGCCGTCAGGCGTTGACGCAACTGGTCGATGCCGAACGCGAAGTCAGCGGCTCGCAGGTGGTGCCGTCCGGCTTGTTGCGCATCAGCATGCCGACACCCTACGCCCATTACCGTCTGCTGCCGCGCCTGCCGTTGTTTCGTCAACGCTATCCGCAGGTGCGGATTGACGTGCACGTCAGCAACCGCAACATCGACTTTGCCGATGAAGGCTATGACCTGGCGATCCGCGGGCGCGAACCTGCCGACTCGAACCTGATCGCCCGCCGCCTGGAGGATGCCGAGCTGGTGGTGGTGGCGACGCCCGACTACCTGCGCCGTGCGGGGACGCCAGGAACGCCGCAGGACTTGCTCGAGCATGAATGCATCCAGTTCGAACTGCCCAGCAGCGGACGTGCCAGCACCTGGTCGTTTCGCATTGACGGTAAACCGACGGAGGTGCAAACCTCAGGCAGCTACACCTGCCTGGAAGACTTCCTGGCAACCGTCACCCTGGTGAAAAGCGGTGCCGGGCTGATGCAGGCCTATCGTTTCACCGTGCAACAGGAACTGGACAGCGGGCAACTGGTGGAAGTGCTCAGCGATTTCGGCGGCGCCTCGCGACCGTTCATGCTCATCTATCCCCATGCCCGGCATGTACCGTCGCGGGTCAGGGCCATGATCGATTTCCTGCTTCATACCGACGACACGCAGACTTCACCCTCCCAGCCATGATCCGGCAAGCCTGCTTTAATGAATCAGACCTTCGTGCCCCTGACTCACTTCACAGAGCATGCGCCCATGGAACGTCTGACTGCCAAAGACTTTGCCCCTGAACTGCTCGAACTGTACGACTACTACGCCCACGGCCAGATCAACCGCCGCGAGTTTCTCGACCGCGCCGCGGCCTTCACCCTGGCCGGGATGACGGCCAGTGCCTTGCTGGCTTCCTTGAGCCCCAACTACGCGCTGGCCGAGCAAGTGGCGGCCAATGATCCGGACATCATCGCCGAATATGTCACTTACCCTTCGCCCAAAGGGCATGGTTCGGTGCGTGGTTATCTGGTGCGCCCGGCCAAGGTGGGCAAGGCGCCGGGGGTGGTGGTGGTCCACGAGAACCGCGGCCTGAACCCCTACATTGAAGATGTCGCCCGGCGCCTGGCCAAGGCCGGTTTCGTTGCCTTGGCGCCCGACGGCCTGAGCTCGGTGGGTGGTTATCCGGGCGATGATGACAAGGGCCGCGCGCTGCAGGAAAAGGTAGACCCGGAAAAGCTCATGAACGATTTCTTCGCCGCCATCGAGTGGTTGATGAAAAACGACCACACCACCGGCAAAGTCGGCATCACCGGCTTCTGCTACGGCGGCGGTGTCGCCAACGCAGCGGCGGTGGCTTATCCGGAGCTGGGCGCGGCGGTGTCGTTCTATGGCCGTCAACCGGATGCCAAGGACGTTGCCAAGATCAAAGCGCCATTGTTGTTGCATTACGGCGAGCTGGATACTCGCATCAATGAGGGCTGGCCAGCCTATGAACGGGCGCTGAAGGCCACGGGCAAGACCTTCGAGGCCTATTTCTATCCCGGCGCCAATCACGGCTTTCACAACGACACCACGCCGCGCTACGACGAAGCGGCGGCGAAGCTGGCCTGGGAGCGGACCCTGGCGTGGTTCCGGCGCTATCTGGCATAGCGGCTAGCAGCTACACATCCGGATACAGTCGACGCTTTGCCAAGCCCTCATCGTTCTGCTGGCATGTCCGCCTCAAACAGCAAGCCACGTCAGGAGACAGGCGATGAGAACCATGGTGGTAGGTGCCAGCAAAGGCTTGGGCAAGGCGTTGATCGAGGGATTGGGGGAGGCCGGCGACAGCCTGATCGGTGTGTCGCGCAGCAAGCCTGAAGGGCTCTGCGCGCAACCCGGCGTGCAGGTTCAATGGTTGGCGGCCGACCTGAGCCAGCCCCGGCAAGCCGCGCAGCAGCTGGAGCAGGCGGTGGCTGAACAGGGGCTGGACACCTTGATCTACAACCTGGGGATCTGGGAACAGCGTGCTTTCAGCCCCGACTATGACTTTCTCGAGGATGACGAGGAGCAGATCGAAGCCATTGTCAGCTGCAACATCACCGCGACCCTGCTGGTCATCAAGTGCCTGCTGCCGACCCTGCTGCAAAGCGCCCGTCCGCGCATCATTCTCACCGGGTCAACTTCAGGGCTTAGTCGGAGCGGGCGTCCGGAAGTCACTTTCGGCGCTTCGAAGTTTGCCCTGCGCGGTATTGCCGATGCCTTGCGGGAGGGTTATCGCCAGCAGAATCTGGGCGTGACCTGCCTGAACCTGGGTTATTTGAACACCGATGACGCCCTGGCTGTCCCGCGCGAGGTGGCTGAGCTGCGGGGTGAGGGGCAGTTGATCCCGGTACACGATGTGGTCCAGGTGGTGCGCATGGCCGTGAGCCTGTCGTCGGCCAGTTTTGTCAGGGAGCTGACCCTGCCGGCGATCCTGGACGAGCGCTTTTAAAGCGCTGTCGGGCCTGTCTGGAGATGGCGCTGGAGCCACAGATCCTTGGCAGAAGCGGCGGTCTGGATCGCTGAGGCAGAAGACGGTGAAACGCGCCTGGCTCAGGCAATCACGGCGCTGGAGCTGCTCCTGCTGCTGCTGCGGGATCTTGAAAGATGCAGATCAAGCAGAGGCCTCAGCCACGAACGGGCGCAGATCGCGGAGGTGCTCTGCCCACAGCTGCTGATCAAGAATGAACGGTATCAAGCCCGGCCCTTCGCAGTGCACTGTCTTTTGCCCTTCCGTTCAACGTTCCCTAAAGGCTATCCGGGTCCCCAAAGAACATCTGAATCCGCGACCGCAACCAGCGCTCACCCGGATCATTGTCCTGCGACCCTCGCCAGGCCATGTGCAGTTCAAAACTCTGCACTTCAAGCGGCGGATCCTCGGCCCGCAAACCGCCAGCAGCGGTCAGCACTTCGGCGGTATAGTCAGGCACAGTGGCAAGAATGTCGGTGCCGGTCAGCAGGCTCCCCAGCCCGTTGAACTGCGGCACCGCCAGCACCACATGACGTTTGCGCCCGAGCTTTTCCAGGATTTCGTCCATAAACCCACCCAGGTCGCCGGCAAAGGACACCAGGGCATGGGGGCGGGCGCAGAAGTCGTCGAGGCTGAGGCTGCCCGGCATGCTGTCGGCGCGTAGCACCTTGGGTTTGCTGCGGCGCAGCACTTTGCGCTTGGCGTTGGCGGGCAGGTCGCTGGTCCAGCTCACACCCACCGAGATCTCGCCACTGGCCAGCAAGGCCGGCATCAACAGGTAGTTGACCCGGCGCACTACCAGGACCACGCCCGGTGCTTCGGCGCGTATGCGTTTGAGCAACTGCGGCAGCAAGGCGAATTCGGCGTCGTCCGACAGGCCGATGCGGAACACCGCGGTACTGGTGGCCGGGTCGAAGTCGGCGGCGCGGCTGACTGCAGTGGAGATCGAGTCCAGGGCCGGGGACAGCAGGGCGAAGATTTCCACGGCGCGCGCCGAGGGTTCCATGCTGCGGCCGGTACGCACGAACAAAGGGTCGTCAAACAGACTGCGCAGACGCGACAGCGCGGCGCTGATCGCCGGCTGGCCGAGAAACAGCTTTTCGGCGGCGCGGGTCACGCTACGTTCGTGCATCAACGTCTCGAAGACGATCAGCAGGTTCAGGTCGACGCGACGCAAGTCGTTACGGTTCATCGGCTCGGCTTCACTGGACGTTTGGGGCAGGGGTGAATCTTACGGGGAAAGGCTGCTACCCTGCACCGCATAATTTGCTGCCTGCGGTATGACGGGCAATCAATGACAGGCATGTTGACTATTAATGGCCACAGATGGTCTAACCGTGAAAGCCCGGATAGAGTTCAGGGTATTAGAGTTTCACTAGGCGAGGTTTGCGATGTCGCGCATGATCCGTTTCCACAAATTTGGCCCGGCCGAGGTGCTCAAGATCGAAGAGCAGGCCGCGCCGCAGCCGGCTGCCGGCGAAGTGCAGATCCGCGTTGAAGCGATCGGCATCAGTTGGTACGACGTGCTCTGGCGCCAGAACCTGGCGCCGTCCCAGGCACGCCTGCCAGCCGGCATGGGTCATGAGATGGCGGGTGTGGTCAGCGCGGTAGGCGAGGGCGTCGATGATCTGCAAGTGGGTGACAAGGTGGCCAGCTTTCCTGCCGCCAGCGCCAACGACTATCCGGTGTATGGCGAGGTCATCGTGTTGCCGCGCAACGCCCTGACCCGTTACCCGGAACATCTCACCCCGATCGAAGCCAGTGTGCATTACACGCCGCTGTTGATGGCCTACTTCGCCTATGTCGACCTGGCCCGGGCCAAGGCCGGGCAGACCGCCCTGGTCACCGATGCCAGCCATTGCGCAGGTCCGGCCTTCGTGCAGATGGGCAAGGCACTGGGCCTGAAGGTTTTCGCTGCGACCAAGGAAGCCGAAGAACGTGACTACCTGCTTTCGCTAGGCGCCGAGAAGGTCATCGTCACCGAGGAGCAGGACCTGCTCATGCAGATCAACAAGTACACCGGCAACCGCGGTGTCGACATGGTCCTCGATGGCCTGGGCGGCCCGCAGATGTCATTGCTCGGTGATGTTCTGGCACCGCGTGGCAGCCTGGTGCTGTATGGCCTGCAGGGGGGTAACCAGACGCCGTTCCCGGCCTGCGCGGCGTTTCAGAAGAACATCCAGTTCTTCGTGCACTGCATTGGTAACTTCACCGGCAAACCGGAGCTGGGGATCAGTCAGGACCAGGTGGCGTTGCAACGCGCACTGCGTGATATCAACCAGTTCACCACCGACAAGCTGCTGACACCGCAAATCATCAAGTCTTATCCTTTCGAACGTGTTGTTGAAGCCCATCGCTACATGGACGAATGCCCATGCGGTGGTCGCCTGGTGCTGGAAATAGCCAGCGCCTGAGGTTGCAGGCAGAAAATAAGCCCGAGCTATGCTCGGGCTTTTTTGTGCCTCTTTCCTATGTGAATTTGGGACGTTTCGATCAACTACATGACCTGCGCAATGCCGGTGAATTCGCTATGTTAAAGCTTGTCGGAAAATTTACCCTCGCTGACTGATTACAAGCAGGAAGCTGTTTGAATCTGAACGGATTTTTTACCGGGTTCTGTATCTTTTATTCATCGGCCAACACCCGATAATAACCTGTCGTTTGTGCACTCAAGGAGTGAGGTGTGATGAAGCAAGGTCGGGTTGTACCTGGTATTGGAGGCTTTGGTGCGTGTGAATACGTGGGGTTGAATTGGCTGGTCGGCAAGTTTGTGTAGGAGCTTGTGGGAAGTTTCCTAGGATATTAGGTAAGTCTTTATTTCTGCTGATTGAATGATTTCGCAGGAGCGATTTCTTTCAGGCGGCCGTAACTGAAATTCAGGTGGGCGTTATGGGCAGTATTCACGATCAGGCCATGCAGTATATATATCATCAAGTATTGCAACGATTACTTGAGCATTTGTCGCAGGCGCAAAAGGCCTCGCTGCAGTTATTGATTCAGCGGTTGATTGTGGCCGCTGGCGGGGTCGAGCGTATCAAGGGATTGCGCTTGATGTTCGTGCTTGATGCCAGCCTGCCCAGCGCCCAGGCCCTTGCCTGCTTGCGCGCGGCGCAGCTGAGCATTGCCGCACGATCCCCGGCGACTTTCCACCTGCGTATTGCCACTGCCTGGCAAGCCGGGATGAGTGCAACTGCCCTGGCAAACATTGATAGCACGTTCTCCAGGTTGTTTGTGCATGATGATCCGCGCATCGATTTGCTGGTGCTCGATGCCGGCGAACTGTTGCCTTACGACAGCCGCCGCGCGCCGTCCAGTGAGCAGCAGCAGGCAGAGCGTCAGGAATGGTTGCTGTGCGGGCACCTGTCGAGTGACGGGGCGTTGTTGGCGAATTTTGCCAGCCATGGTTACCTGCACCTGGCTGAACTTGCCTTGCAGGCATTGCGTTGCAAGGGCGGTGTAGATGCCATTATCAGCGCCGAGTCTCTCGCTGAGCGCAAGCGCTACCTGGCCTGGAGCCGGCGCTCATTGCGCGATGCCGGCATGCTCGGAGTGCGTCCGGTTCACAGCTGTGCCATCTCGTTGCTGGAAGGGATGAGCGCGTTGCGCGCCCGCTACTGGAGCCTGTTGCAGGGGCACGAGCCCACGCCGCTGGTGCTGCCTGGCCCTGATGCGGATTGTCGGCCGGCATTGCGCTTTATCGCCATCGATGACCTGGTGTCTGATCGTGACGCACTTCAAGGTGAGCGGCTGAGTGGCTTTCTGGGGCATCGTTTCGACGAACAGGCTTTTCCCTGTGAGCACGTGGGGGCTGCCAATCCCTTGCTGTTGGCCCACCTGCAAGGATTGCAGGCGGAATTTGTCGACGATACGTGCTATGGCGATGGCATCGAGCGTTACCTGCAGCAAACCCGTCAGTTGATGCAGCGCCAAGGAGTGTCGCACTCTTTACAGGCCCGGGTGCTCAACCACTGGCAACCGGGGGTGTTGGAACAGCGACGCAACGAGGCGAATGATGTCGCCCTGCAGGCTTTTGGCTTGCGCGAAGCGCAACTGGTTTGCCAATTGTTCAGCCCTTTTGTCGGGCAGGGCCTGAGGCTGGAAGCCTTTCTGCGCCGCTGCCACCCCGGCATGCTGGTTGCCGTCCCTTACTTGCACAAGGCGTTGCGCAGGCAACCGGCGCCGGAACCGGTGGTGCAGTGGTTGCTGGATACCAGTGGTTTGCCGCTGGTCATGCTGCAGCAGCTTTATGCTGGCGAACCCTTGGCCGAGCGTCCCGCCGACTGCCTGTTGAGCCGATTGCGAGTACGGAGTGCCGATCTGCGTCATCTGCAGATTTACTCTGCAAACGGCGCACGGTACAGGGGTGATCGGGTTGGCAGTCCTTGATGAAGCGGCCGACAAAAAACAGCGTATTTGCCTACCAGGCGGTGTATCGCTACCTGGTTGATCTGATTGCCCAGATGGCGCCGGGTAGTTACAACAAGCTGCCTTCGCTACGCGATCTGTCGCAGCGCTTGAATGTTTCGATCTCGACCATCCAGTACGCCTACTCGTTGCTGGAGCACGAAGGGCGCGTACAGTCCGTGCCCAAGTCCGGCTATTTTGCCAGGGGCGGTGCGCTGGTGGTGCAGGCGCTGGCCGATGAGCACGTGTTGCAAGATCTGCAGCAGCATGCCAGCAGCCCGCAGATGCTCGAGTTCAGTGGCGCGCACTGCCTGCCTTCACTGGCGTCGAATTTGCTGGCCGTCGAGCGCCAGCTATTGCGCCAGAGCCCACGGCCTGCCGGGCTTGTACATCCGTGCGGCGAGCTTGAGTTGCGCACGGCGCTGGCGGCGCGCTACACCCGTTCCGTGCAGCTGTACTGGACCGCCGAAGATGTTTATCTGGCACTGGACCTGCGTTCGCTGTTCGAGACCTTGCTGGCGGCGTTGGAGCTGCAAGGCTGTACGATTGTGGTGACTTCGCCGTGTTCCTGGCGTTTGCTGATGATCTTGCAGGCCACCGGGTTACGGGTCATCGAGTTGCCTTTGGGCATTGATGGGGCGCTGGATCTTGAACGTTTTGCCAGCGTGCTGCAGCGCGAGCCTGTGCGCATGGTCATGCTCGCCTCGCGCTTGAACAGTCCTCACGGCAGCCTTGTGCCGTTGGCACAGCATCAGGCGATTGCCCAATTGTTGGCTGAGCACGGGGTGTGGCTGCTGGAAAACGACCTGGAATCCGAATACTGCTTTGACGCATTGCCCCAGCGCTGCCTGCGCGAAATGGTCGACCCGCAGCGATTGCTGGTGTTCTCGTCACTGGAACGTACGGTGGGGGCCGAAGCGCCGTATGCCTACCTGCTGTCGCGCCATTGCCCGCGGCAACTGCAGCATCAATTCCTGGCCCGGGGCTTTCGCTTGCCGCCTTTGCGTCAGCAAGCAGTTGCCCGGTTATACGCCAAGGGGCGCATCGACCTGTATCTGCAACAGGCACGCTTGCGCCTGCATGAGCGTGTCATCCACCTGTATCGGCAGATGCAGGTGCAACTGGGGGCTCATCTGCACTTTCAGATGCCGGCGGGCGGTGCAACGATCTGGGCGCAAGCGCGGACATCACTGGATATTCGCGCTCTGTTTCATCGCATGCTGGATCAGGGGCTGGTGATCGCTCCGGGTGAACTGTTCAGCCTGCAGGGCGATTATTGTCAGCACATGCGTCTGGGCTGGCCACCCACGCCATACGATGATCTGCAGGGTGGGTTGAGTGTGTTGCGTGAGGCGATGCAGCGGTCCTAGAAGGCAGGCCTGGGGGTAACGCCAGGCGATCAGTGGTCAGCCGGCAGGTTGCCAAGGGGTTGGTCTGTATGTATAACCAGTGCCATTAATGCCTGCCAGTAGCCTTGCCGTGATTGCCCATTCTGTCGACGACCCGTTCTATTACCTGCACAACTTCGAGCAAGTGCTGCAGTGGATCGCGCTGCGCTATGCCGACCTGCTGGACGACAGCGAGCGCGCCTTCATTGCGCAATTCCCTGAGCAGCCGCGTAATTCCCGGGCGCTGCTGGTGCGCATGGTGATGCGCAAGGGCGAGCTGTTTCGCCCCAGCAAGCTGGCTTACACGGAAATCGGGCCGCCGTTGCCAGCCTTGCAGCCTTTGCTGGAGCGGGGCTGGGTCACCGACGACGGCCCCTTGAGCCTTGAGCAACTGTTTCAGGTGTTGCGCAAGGAAGAAATCGCCAGTGGTTTTGCGCCGCAACTGACGCGTCCGAGGGCGGCCAAGGCCGAGCTTTTCGCCCAGTTGCAAACACACGAACTGTCGCCTCGGCCCTTGCAGGACTGGTTGCCAGACTTCGACGAACCGATCATTACCCTGCAGCTGCAAGCGCTGTGCGATCGCTTTCGCCTGCTGTTCTTCGGCAACTTGTACCAGGACTGGTCGGAGTTCGTCCTGGCGGACCTGGGCCTGCTGCGCTACGAGCAGGTGGCGTTCAGTGACGAGTCACGGGCGCTGCGTCAGCGTAGCGATGTTGACCTGGCCCTGGCGCTGCATCATTGCACCGAGCTGCTCGAGCAGGGAGCGTCTGTGCAACAGGTGCTGGCCCAGGTCGAGTCACTGCACAGCGATAACCCGTGGCTGCTGCGTCGCCGCTCACGCCTGCTGTATCAGCTTGGCCAGCACTGCGAGCGCCTGGGCGACTGGGACCTGGCGCTGCGTATCTATCCGCACAGCCAGCATCCGCAAGCACGGGTTCGCCGTATACGGGTGCTCGAACGCAGTGAGCAGTGGGACCAGGCCCATGCGCTGGCCACGGAAGTGGCCTCGCAACCTGCCAGCCCCATCGAGGTCCAGGCATTGACGCGGATCCTCCCCCGTCTGCAGCGCAAGTTGGGTGGGCCACCGCAACCGCGACGGGTGAGAACCCAGACGGGCCTGATCGAGCTGCACTTGCCGCTGGAACAGGCGGCGCTGGGGGTGGAGCAGGCGGTGCAACTGTACCTGGAAGAGCAGGGCGGCCAGGTGCATTACGTGGAGAACACGCTGTTCAACAGTCTATTTGGCCTGTTGTGCTGGGAAGCCATTTTTGCGCCGCTGCCGGGTGCGTTCTTTCACCCGTTCCAGAGCGCCCCGCAAGACTTGTACGATCCTGAGTTTCAGGCGCGGCGCAGTGCTTTGTTCGCCGATTGCCTGGGGCAGTTGGACGATGGTCGCTATCAGCAGACCATTCGCCGGCACTTCGCCTGCAAGCAGGGCTTGCAGTCGCCTTTTGTCTATTGGCAAGTGCTCGACGAAACCTTGCTCGAACAGGCGCTGGCCTGCCTGCCGGCGTTGCACCTCAAGCGCTGCTTCGCGCGTTTGCTCGAAGATATCCAGAACAATCGCGCCGGCATGCCCGATCTGATCCAGTTCTGGCCCGAGCAGCAGCGTTACCGGATGATTGAGGTCAAGGGGCCGGGTGACCGCCTGCAGGATAGCCAGCTGCGCTGGATCGACTTCTGTAGCGAACATGGCCTGCCGGTCGAGGTGTGCCATGTTCGCTGGATAACGCCAACACCATGAGCTATCGCGTGGCTGTGCGGGCATTGTGCGAGTTCAGCGCCAAGGTTGGCGATCTGGACTTGCGCTTCACCCCTTCGCCCACTGCCCAGGAGGGCATCAGCGGCCATCAACGGGTGGTGGCCCGGCGTGGGCCGGGCTTTGAGGCCGAGATCAGTCTTGAGGGGCAGTTCGGGGGCTTGCAGGTACGGGGGAGGGCCGACGGCTATGACCCGCAGCTCAATCGCCTGGAGGAAATCAAGACCCACCGCGGCGACCTGGCGCGCCAGCCGGACAATCATCGGCAGTTGCACTGGGCCCAGGCCAAAGTCTATGGCTGGCTGCTCTGCCAACAACGTCAGCTGGCCGAAATCAACCTGGCACTGGTTTACCTGGATGTCGACAGCGATACCCAGACCCTGATTGAACAGCACTGCAGCGCGCTAGAACTCGAACACTTCTTCAACACCCAGTGCGCGATTTTCCTGCACTGGGCCGAACAGCAAGTGCAACGGGTGTCCCTGCGCGACGCCGGTTTGCAGGCGCTGGGCTTTCCTTATGGGCAGATGCGCCGTGGCCAGCGGGAACTGGCCGAGACCGTGTACAAAGCGGTGAGTACCGGGCGCTGCCTGATGACCCAGGCCACCACCGGTATCGGCAAGACCCTGGGCACCCTGTTTCCATTGCTCAAGGCCGTGGTCCCGCAGCAGCTGGACAAGATCTTCTTTCTCACCGCCAAGACGCCGGGCCGTGCCCTGGCCCTGGAAGCGTTGCACCAGATCCACGCCAGTCACCCCGAGCTTGCCCTGCGCAGCCTGGAGCTGGTGGCCCGCGACAAGGCTTGCGAGAACCCCGGCACGGCGTGCCATGGCGACGCCTGCCCCTTGGCCAAAGGCTTCTATGACCGCCTGCCGGCGGCTCGCCAGGCGGCCCAGGCACTGACAATCCTCGACAAAACCGCGTTGCGCGAGATTGCCCTGGCGCATCAGGTCTGTCCGTATTACCTGGGACAGGAGATGGCGCGTTGGGTCGATGTACTGGTGGCCGACTACAACTACTATTTCGACCAGAGTGCGCTGCTTTATGGTCTTGCCCAGGTCAACCAGTGGCGGGTGGCGGTGCTGGTGGATGAAGCGCACAACCTGGTGGAGCGGGCGCGGCAGATGTACAGCGCCAGCCTCGATCAATGGCAGTTGCACGCCTTGCGTCGGAGCAAGCCGGCGGGCATGGGCAGCGCGTTGGATCGCCTTAATCGTCAGTGGAGTGCCCTGCACAAGGCGCAGGTGGCGCCTTATCAAGTGGTCGAGGCGTTACCGGAAGCATTCCTCAAGGCGTTGCAGCAGTGTGTCGGCCTGATTCAGGAGCAGCTCAATCAGCAACCCACCGGGCTCGATCCGGCGCTGTTGCAGTTCTTCTTCGATGCGTTGCAGTTCATCCGCATCAGCGAACTGTTCGACGCTCATTTTCTCTTCGATATCAGCAAGCGCGAGGGGCCGGGCAAGCGCAGCCTGTCGACCCTGTGCCTGCGCAATGTGGTGCCGGCGGCACAGATCGGCCCGCGCCTGGCGAGCGCCCGTAGCGTCACCTTGTTTTCCGCGACCCTGAGCCCGCGGCACTATTACGCCGACTTGCTCGGAATGCCGGCCGACACCGCCTGGCTGGAAGTGGCTTCACCCTTTGCCGCCGAGCAATTGCGCGTGCAGGTAATCAGTCATGTCTCGACCCGTTATCAGCATCGCGCCGCCTCGGTGGCACCGATCAGCGAGCTGATTGCCGCGCAGTTTGCCGAAGCGCCAGGTAACTACCTGGCATTCTTCAGCAGCTTCGAGTACCTGCAACAGGTGGCTGCCATGCTGGCCGCAACCCACCCGCACATCCACCAGTGGTGCCAGGCGCCGGGGATGGACGAGGCGCAGCGCCAGGGTTTTCTGCAGCGCTTCGAGCCTCAGGGGCGTGGTGTCGGATTTGCCGTGCTCGGCGGTGCCTTTGCCGAGGGCGTCGATCTGCCTGGCACACGCCTGATCGGCGCCTTTGTCGCCACCCTGGGGCTGCCGCAGGTCAACCCGGTGAACGAGCAGATCAAGCAACGCATGGCCCAGATGTTCGGCGCCGGATTCGACTACACCTACCTGTATCCCGGGGTGCAGAAAGTCATCCAGGCGGCCGGGCGAGTGATTCGCGGCACCGATGACAGGGGCATGGTCATGCTGATCGACGATCGGTTTGCCGAGCCGCGGGTGCAGGACATGTTTCCGGCCTGGTGGGCGTCGCAGCAGAAATAATCACGGCAGCGGGGAGCATTGGCATCGCGTGCTTGTCAAAGTGCCAGTAAACTCCGTGTTTTCATTACCCTGAACATCCTTTCTTGAGGTTTTGCATGAAGCTCAGTCCTTTGGCAGGCAAACCGGCTCCAGCCTCCGTGCTGGTGGATATCCCGCGCCTGTTGACCGCCTACTATACCGGCCAACCCGATGCCAGCATTGCCAGCCAGCGTGTTGCATTCGGCACTTCCGGGCACCGCGGCAGCTCGCTGGACCTGAGCTTCAACGAAAATCACGTCTTGGCCATCAGCCAGGCGATCTGCCTGTACCGTCAGGCCAAGGGCATCGATGGTCCGCTGTTCGTTGGCGCCGATACCCATGCGCTGTCGACACCGGCTGCGGCCAGTGCCTTGCAGGTGCTGGCGGCCAATGGCATTGAAGTCATGCTGTCCAAAGATGACGAGTACACACCGACGCCGGCGGTGTCCCACGCCATTATCTGCTACAACCGTGGGCGCAGCAGCGGCCTGGCCGATGGCATCGTCATCACGCCTTCGCACAACCCGCCGCAAAGCGGTGGCTTCAAGTACAACCCGCCCAATGGCGGCCCGGCCGACAGCGATGTGACCAAGTGGATTGAAGCCAAAGCCAACGAGCTGCTGGCCGGTGGCCTCAAAGACATCAAATGCATGGATCACGAGCAGGCCCTTCAAGCCAGCACCACTCACCGCCATGACTATGTGGCCAGCTATGTCGCCGACCTGGAAAACGTCATTGATTTTGACGTCATCCGCAGCGCCAATCTGCGCCTGGGCGTCGATCCGCTGGGCGGGGCGGGCGTGCGTTACTGGTCGGCGATTGCCGAGCATTACAAGCTCAATCTGGAAGTGGTCAACACCGAGGTCGATCCGACGTTCCGCTTCATGAGCGTCGATTGGGACGGTCAGATTCGTATGGACCCGTCTTCACCCTACGCCATGCAGGGCCTGATCGGCCTGCGCGAGCGGTTCGATGTGGCCTTTGCCTGCGACCCGGACCACGACCGTCATGGCATTGTCACCCCGAACGGCCTGCTGGCCCCGAACAACTACCTGGCCGTGGCCATCGACTACCTGTTCCAGCACCGTCCGCAGTGGCGTCAGGATGCTGCAGTCGGCAAGACGGTGGTCAGCAGTGGCCTGATTGATCGTGTCACGGCACGCCTGGGTCGCCGCTTGTACGAAGTACCGGTAGGGTTCAAGTTCTTCGCCGACGGTCTGTTCGATGGCAGCCTGGGCTTTGGCGGTGAGGAAAGTGCCGGTGCATCCTTCCTGCGTAAGGATGGCAGCGTCTGGACCACCGACAAGGATGGCCTGATTCCGGCACTGCTGGCCGCAGAGATCACCGCCCGTACCGGTCGTGACCCGAGCCAGGCGTATGCCGAGCTGACCGCAGAGCTGGGTGAACCCTTTGCCACTCGCGTCGAGGCCAAGGCCAATGCGCAGCAAAAAGCGCTGCTGAGCAAGCTGGCCCCGGAGCAGGTCAAGTCGACCGAGCTTGCCGGTGAGCCGATCGAGCAGATACTCAGTCATGCCCCGGGTAACAATCAGGCCATTGGTGGCCTGAAGGTGATGACCGCCAATGGCTGGTTCGCCGCACGGCCGTCGGGTACCGAGGACATCTACAAGATCTACGCGGAAAGCTTTGTCAGCGAAGCGCATCTGCAACGTCTGGTGGCTGAAGCCCAGGCGCTGGTGGATGCTGCTATCGCTTGATGGGGTGAAATACATCGCGGGGCAAGCCCGCTCCCACCGGTTTTCACCATCCCGGTGGGAGCGGGCTTGCCCGCGATAAGGCTTAAAGCTATGCCACATCCACCAGAACAATTTCACTGTCCTGCAACGCCGTCACCCTGAGCATCTGCTCATCCTCAATGGCAACACCATCGCGCGCCTCGGCCCGCACGCCGTTCACCTCGATCAACCCCTTGGCCGGCACCAGATAGCCGCGCCGCCCGGCCTCAAAGCGATATTCAGCGCTTTCCCCAGCCTGCAGGGTCGCCGCCACCAGGCGTGCATCGGCGCGAATGCGCAGACTGTCCTCATCGCCTTCACGACCGCTGGCCAGGGTCACGAAGCCTTCGCCGCGCTCGCCTGTCGGGAAGGGCCGGGTGCCCCACGAAGGCGCCTGGCCGACACGCTCCGGCACGATCCAGATCTGGAAGATCCGCGTATCGACTTTTTCCAGGTTGTACTCACTGTGGGTGATACCGGTACCGGCACTCATCACCTGCACGTCACCGGCCTCGGTGCGGCCCTTGTTACCCAGGTTGTCCTGGTGGCTAATGGCGCCTTCACGCACATACGTGATGATTTCCATGTCGCGGTGCGGGTGTGGCGGAAAACCGCTGCCTGCCGCAATCAGGTCGTCGTTCCAGACCCGCAGGTTGCCCCAGTGCATCCGTTGCGGGTCATAGTACTCGGCAAAGGAAAAATGATGGTGGGCGTCGAGCCAGCCATGGTTGGCATGGCCAAGGCTCTTGAAGGGGCGCAGTTGCAGCATGATGGGCTCTCCTGGTGAGTCGGTTGATGGAGTGATCATCGCTGAATCCATAATCGAAAATAAGCGTAAATTTCGACTGAACTCAATCGATTTATTGGATGTATAGAGCTGCGGTGCTTTATACGCTTCATCGTCTAATTCACTGATCTGCAAGCAATCAGCTGGTGATTTCTGTCCGATGGAGCGAACATGAGCGCAGGTTTTTTCTTGTTGGAGTCAGTGTGTCTGAAGAGCGTCCCAAGCTACCCCTGGAGTTGACTCCACCTGCGCAATTGCCCTGGATCCGGCGCCTGGCGGCGCGCCTTCTGGGTCGTGGCTTGAGCCGTTTGCAGGCCCAGCACCGTGATTCCTGGTTCCAGGGCCATGCCACTGGCCAGCGCACCGGGCATGCCGACGGTTTGCGCGAAGGCTATGAAGAAGGGCGGGTGGACGGCTACGAAGCCGGGCGCCAGGTGCTGGTGATCCGTGATACGCGTCCTGATGGCCATGGTGTGCCGGGGCAGGATGACCACCTGTTCGACGACTGGCGCCTGCCGCTGACAGCCGAGTTGAAGAAGCGCTTCAAGGCTGACGTCGCCCAGCGTCTACCTGCTCACGCTCAGCCAAGCGCAGCGCAGTGGAAGATGATTTTCAGCGACACGCCTTCCACTTGCGTGATTGCCGGTGCCGGTGCCGGCAAGTCGACTTCGCTGGTGTTGCGTATCCTGTTGCTGCGTCATTACCTGGGCTACGAGCTGGACGCCATGACCGTGGTGACCTTCACCCGTGAATCGCGCAAGGACTTCATCGCCCGTCTGGTACAGGTATTCGCGCTCTGGCAACTTGACCTGAGTCCTGCCCAGGCCCGCGAACTGGTGCGTACCTTCCACTCACGCATCCTGCCGCTGGTACGAAGCCTGCCGGGCTTCAGTCAGGCGCGTGCGTTCGAGACCCTGGGCAGCGAGATGCCAGGGGGCAGCGAAGTCAACGCCGAGAGCAACCCGTTCGACCTGCGCATCAATGACGCCCAGCGTCAGCAACTCAACCTGTGCTATCGCGACCTGCTCAACAGCAGCCCACGGTTTGCCGAGCTGATCGCCGGCCTGCGCCGCGAGGCCCTGCAGCTCAAGGCCCTGGACCGTGATCACCCGGATGTGCAAAAGCGAATGGCCGTCACCCAGCTATCCGCCAGCCGTGACGAGGAGCTGTGCGACACCCTCGAAGACCTGTGGTTTGCCGCCGGCGCCTGGCCGATCAAAGGCATTGAGCCGAGCCGCGAGACGGTCGAGATCAACGGCAGCCGTTTCCATTTCCATGGCCATATCGCCGAGCTGGACGCCTGGGTGGTATTGGGCTTCGATCCGGGTGAAAACCAGCAGTACAAGCGTCCGGGGGCCAAACTTCCGGTCTGGGCAGAGTGGGTGATAAAGCGCACCCTGTTTCAAGCTTTCTGCGATAAGCCTGTGATTTGGTTGGAAAACTATGCTGCGGCCAAGCGTCTGACATCCTCCTTGGCGGGTGATGCCGTGGCCGGGCCGGGCTTCGATTACAAGGTCAAGGGTGAGCTGTCGGCGGTGCCGCTGCTGGATGCCTTTGTCGGTGCCGCAGGCTTTATCGAGAACCTCGGGCTTGAGGTAAGCCCGGCGGTGGACGCCATGAGCTTCCCCGCGGGCGACAGCGATGCGCAGTTCTTCGAAGCCCTGAGTCTGTACTGGAAAGCGTTGGAAGCGCACCTGCTCGCTCAGTCGCCACCGATCATGAGCTACAACCGTATGTTTGCCCTGTTCGGCGAGAACAACCCGGAGAACCTGCGTTTGCTGCCTGACCCGCTGTTGCGGCCACTGGCACACCTGATGATCGACGAGTTCCAGGACGTCTCGCCGCAGATCGTCTCGTGGCTGCGGGCCTGCCTGCGCGAGATCCGCAGACGTGGCCCAAGCCTGAACGTCGGGCGCGTGGCCCAGCATTCCTCGCTGTTGTGCGTTGGGGATGACTGGCAGTCGATCTATGGCTGGCGTGGCAGTTCGCCGAAATTCTTCATGGAGTTCAGCAAGGAGTTCGTGTCCCCAAGCAACACCCGGGTGATGCTTGCCGACAATTACCGCAGCCACCAGCACATCATCGACGCGGCCGAGCACATCGTGAAGCCGGCACCGGCGATTACAGGCAAGAAGGCCAGGGCCTGTGGGCCAGCGGCGGAGGACCCGCTGCCGGTCAAAGTGCTTGAGCGTGACGAAGCGGCCTTGGCGCAAACGCTGATGGAGCATTACCGACGCGGCGAATCGGTGATGATGTTGTTTCGAAAAAGTAGCGATAAGTTATTGATATCTGAGCATATCAAGTCTCTGGTAAATCACGAGGCCGGGCTGCCGGCCAGTCAACGCCGGTTCCGCCAGCTGACCTATCACAGCGCCAAGGGGCTGCAGGCAGACGCGGTGTTCATGCTCGGTGATTGCCAGCACCTGACCAGTTCGCCCTACAAGAATCAGGTGTATCGACAGGCGGGATTGGGACGAGCAGGGGATCCGCTGGCGTTCGATAACGCCCAGAAGGATGAAGTGCTGCGTTTGGCTTATGTAGCCATTACCCGTGCGGCCAGGCATTGCTACTGGTATGTGGAGAAGCCCACGGGTGAGGCGGCCAACCTGCCTCGGGCGTCGAGTCAGGTGGATGGGCGTAAAGTGTTTTTTGAAGATGGTCGGGAGTGAAAATCGCGGGGCAAGCCCGCTCCCACAGAGAATTTAACCCCCTGTGGGAGCGGGCTTGCCCCGCGATCAGGCTTCCAGCGCCGAATCCGGCTTGACCGCCGGCACCGGCTTGCCAATCGCCTGTTCGACCCGCTGCGCCGCTACCGGATCATCAGCAAACGGCATCAGGCTGACCTGGTCGTCCACCTCGCGGCTGTGGCCGCGCAGGCAGGCGCTGGTGACCAGGTAGAAGAACACCACGCCAGTCAGGCAATACAGCGCATAAAGCCACTGATCCATCTCCGTGCTCCTCAGGCCATGCTGGCGTTGGACAACGCCAGCTTTTCATCTGCCACACGCACCGTGCGCCAGGTGTTGTAAGCCATCAGCAGCATGCCCGTGAGGAACAGCACACCACCGGTGAAGCGCACCAGGAAGCCCGGATGGCTGGCCACCAGCGCTTCGACAAAGGAATAGGTGAGGGTGCCGTCTTCGTTGGTGGCGCGCCACATCAGGCCCTGGGCGATACCGTTGACCCACATCGAGGCGATGTACAGCACGGTACCGATGGTTGCCAGCCAGAAGTGCGCGTTGATCAGGCCGATGCTGTGCATCTGCTCGCGGCCGAAGACTTTCGGGATCATGTGATAGAGCGAGCCGAAGGTGATCATCGCTACCCAGCCCAGGGCGCCGGCGTGTACGTGGCCGATGGTCCAGTCGGTGTAGTGCGACAAGGCGTTGACGGTCTTGATCGCCATCATCGGACCTTCGAAGGTCGACATGCCGTAGAACGCCAGCGACAGCACCAGAAAGCGCAGGATCGGGTCGCTGCGCAGCTTATGCCAGGCACCCGAGAGGGTCATCATGCCGTTGATCATGCCGCCCCAGCTTGGCGCCAGGAGAATCAGCGACATGGCCATGCCCAGCGATTGCGCCCAGTCGGGCAGGGCGGTGTAGTGCAGGTGGTGGGGGCCGGCCCAGATGTACAGGGTGATCAGCGCCCAGAAGTGCACGATCGACAGGCGATAGGAGTACACCGGCCGGCCAACCTGCTTGGGCACGAAGTAATACATCATGCCGAGGAAACCGGTGGTCAGGAAGAAGCCCACGGCGTTGTGGCCGTACCACCACTGGACCATCGCGTCGGTGGCGCCGGAATACACCGGGTAGGACTTGAACCAGCTAACCGGAATCGACAGGTGATTGACCACGTGCAGCATGGCGATCACCACGATGAAGGCACCGAAAAACCAGTTGCCGACATAGATGTGCTTGGCCTTGCGGCGCATCAGGGTGGCGAAGAACACGATGCCATAAGCGACCCAGACAATGGCCATCCACACCGCGCCGGTAAACTCGATCTCGGCGTATTCCTTGGTGGTGGTCAGGCCCAGCGGCAGGCTGATCAGCATGATGACAATGGTCGCCTGCCAACCCCAGAAGGTGAAGGCTGCCAGCTTGTCGCTGTACAGGCGTACCTGGCAGGTGCGCTGGACCGCGTAGTAGCTGGCGGCAAATTGTGCGCTGCCGGCAAAACCGAAGATCACCAGGCTGGTATGCAGGGGGCGCAAGCGACCGAAGCTGGTCCAGGGCAGTTCAAGATTGAGTTCCGGCCAGACCAGCTGCGAGGCGATCCATACGCCCATCGCCATGCCGACGATGCCCCAGAACACCGTCATGATGACGAATTGCCGGACCACCTTGTAGTTATAGGCCTGGGCCTGATGATGTGTGCTCATGGCTAGTTTCCACTGTTCCTGTAAGGCTCGTCCTGCCAAAAAGGGCAGGACACCGGCGCAGACTGTAGGAACCTGCCGATATTCAAAACAGACTCAGAAACTGGGCATAACACCGGATCAGATAAAAGCCCCGTATTTACTGGGGATAATCTCCTCTGATCTGGGTAAGGTGCGACGATTTATCCCTGTTTTGTCCGAAATTTCCCCGAACAACGTGGCTTTCTGCCGCATCCCTGTGCCAGTGGAATTACCTTGACATCACCTTCGGGGCGCACGCAGAATTTCTATAAACTTTGCGCGCAAAGTTTTAGGTTGGAGCGCAAGGTCGTGTCAGTGATGTGCAATCGATAATGAAGCCAATCCGCCATCGAGCGTGTGCGACGGCGCTTACACGCCGGGACAAGCACCGCCGCCAGAGCGGGACACTATAAGAACGATGGGAGCAACAGATGAAGCTTTCCAAGGAACTCGTCATCCAGGCAAAAACGACGTTCGGGACACCGACTTACCTCTACGATGAAGCGGTGCTGCGCAGCAGTTTCAACGAGTTGCGTGAGGCATTGCCGGACTGCGTGGATATCTTCTATGCGCTGAAGGTCAACCCCAACCTGTCCCTGGTGAAACTGATCCGCTCATACGGTGGCAACACTGAAGTGTGCTCACTGGGCGAACTGGAGATTGCCCTCAAGGCAGGGGTGGCGCCGCAGGACATTATTCTGCTAGGCCCCTACAAGAAGCCTGAAGAGCACCGCCGCGCCCTCGAAGTCGGCGTGTTCGCCATCGTTGTCGAATCGGAAAGCGAGTTGCGCAAGTTGTCTGCCCTGGCTGGGGAGCTGGGCTGCGACGCGCCGGTTGCGATCCGCATCAACCCGAATTTCTCGGCCGCAGGCTCACCCTGGAAGATGGGCGGGCGGCCTACTCACTTCGGTATTCAGGAAGACACCGCAGTGGCCAATTTTGCCGAGTACCTGGCACTGCCCAACATCAGGATCAAGGGGATTCACGTCTATAACGGCACCAAGATCCTCGATGCGCAATCGGTGTATGACAACGCCGCGTACATTCTCGGCTTGTTCCGCACCTTGTCTGAGCACCACAAACTGGACATGCGCATGGTCGATGTTGGCGGCGGCCTGGGTATCAAGTACTACGAGAACGAAACCGAGCTTGATACCGCCCAGCTCAAACAGTTGCTGGCGCCGCTGTTCAATGATTTCCATCAGCAGTTCCCGCGTACGCGCATCATCCTTGAATCAGGGCGCTTCATTGCCGGCAAGTGCGGTGCCTTGCTGGTCACTGTCGACAATATCAAGGAAAACCACGGCAAGACCTTTGCCGTCACCGATGGCGGCACCAACTGCCATGGTGCGGCAGCGGGCAGTGGTCAGGTGCTCAAACGCAATTTCCGGATCATCAAGGCCACTGGCAACACCGGTGCACCGCTGCGCGAATACCATATCTCCGGACCGCTCTGCAGTCCCGATGACCTGCTCGGGCGCGATGTACGCCTGGAAACCCTGCACGAAGGCGATGTTCTGGCCGTGACCGCCTCGGGCGCCTACGGCCCTTCGGCTTCGCCGACCCTGTTCCACAGCCATGGCCACCCGGCCGAAGTCGTGGTCAGCAACAATCAGCTGTTTCTCGCCAGGGCGCGGCAGACGGCCGTGGATATTCGCGACAGCCATACTGACGTGCCACTTGAAGCGATGCTCAGCACAGCTGCCGCAGTCGAACCTGCTCCTGAAATGCAGAGGGCGACCCAGCGTCAGCTCAGCGACATCCTGCGGGTGGTACTGAAGTTGCCGGAAGGCACGATCATCACCGCCGACTCTCACTTGCGTGACGACCTGGGGCTGGATTCGCTGACCTCCATGGAGCTGCTGATCAGCCTGGAGGACGATATCGAAGGTTTCTTCGTCAACCCGGACACCATCGTCCCCGGGCATTTCAACACCGTGGCGACCCTGGCCGGTTACATCGATGCTCATCGACAGACCCGCTCGCTGGTGCGCCCGCTGGGCGTAGTCGAGGTGCTGCATGAACGTGCGTGAAGTCCTGCTGCAGGACGTGCTGGAAACTCGCAGCGGTTTACACCCGGACAAAGCCGCGATCATCTACGCCGATGAAACCTACACCTATGCGCAGCTGGATGAAGCCAGCGCGCGCCTGGCGGCAGGCTTGCAAGTCAATGGCCTGCTGCGCCAGGAACGGGTGGTGGTGTGCCTGGGCAACCGCGTCGAAACGGTGTGCGCCTTCTGGGGGATCCTCAAGGCCGGTGGCGTAGTGGTCAATGTCGGCCTGGATACCCCGGCCGACTGCCTCGACTATATCGTTCGCGATGCCGAAGCCTCGGTATTGATCACCACCACCGAGAAAATTGCCAGCCTGCCGGCCAGCGCTAGCGACCTCGCGCATCTGAAACTGATCGTACTGCTCGATGGCGAAGCCGGTTCGAGCGTGGCGCAGACCTTTGAAAGCCTGCTCGGGCAGGGTGGCGGGGAGCCGTTGCCGTGCGGCAACCTCGACCTCGACCTGGCGGCGATCATCTACACCTCAGGCTCCACTGGCGAGCCCAAAGGTGTGATGCTGACCCACCGCAACATGCTCGCTGCCCTGACCTCGCTGAATACCTATCTGGGGTACAACGACACCGACAAGGTGCTCTGCTCGCTGCCGCTGTCATTCGACTACGGCTTGTACCAGATGATCATGGCCATCAGTGCCGGCTCTACCCTGGTGCTGGAAAAGGAATTCACCTGGCCGATTTTCCTGATCAGGAAGATCCGCCAGTACCAGGTCACGGTGATCCCGTTCGTGCCGACCATGCTGACGTTGTTGTATGAGTATGCGTGCAAGCGCGAAGCGGTGTTTGCTGATGTGCGCATGGTCACCAACACCGGCGCCGCGCTCAAGGCGCCGCATATCGCCCAGATGAAGGCGCTGTTTCCCCAGGCGCAGATTTTCTCGATGTACGGCCTGACCGAGTGCAAGCGCTGCACCTACCTGCCCCCTGAAGACATCGACAGCAAACCGGGCAGTGTCGGTATTGCCATTCCCAATACCGAGCTGTGGCTGGTGGACGAACAGGACCAGCGTATCGATCAGCCCCATCAGGTCGGACAGCTGGTGATTCGCGGCGCCACGGTCATGGCCGGCTATTGGCGCAATCCGGTAGCCACGGCGCTCAAGCTCAAACCCGGGCGCTATCCGGGTGAAAGCGTGCTCTATACCGGTGATTACTGCAGTCTCGACGAGGACGGTTATTTGTATTTCCGCGGCCGCATGGACCACATGATCAAGTCGCGGGGCATGAAGGTCAGCCCCAGCGAAGTGGAGAGCTTTCTCTACGCCATCGACGGCGTGGAAGCCGCTGCGGTGGTGGGCGTCGAACACCCCTCGGTCGGCGAGGGGCTGTGCGCGTTCATTACCTTGGGGCAAGGTGTGAACCTCAGCGTCGAGCAACTGCTTGAACGTTGCCGCCAGGGCCTGGAGGCACACAAGGTGCCGCTGTCCATCAGCATCGAAAGCAGCCTGCCACGCACCGCCAACGGCAAGATCGACCTGTTGCTGTTGCAGCACTCGGCGCGTACCACACAGCCGCTGGTGACCGGATGACAGCTCATACACGGCGGCCCCACAGGGAGAACTATCCATGACTCCAGGCCTTAGCGGTCGCGACCAATCGCTGGACGTCAATGGCAATCACTTTGCCTTGCGTACCTGGGGTGATGAGCGCGGGCATCCGGTGCTTGCCCTGCACGGCTGGCTGGACAATGCCGCCTCCTTCGAGCGCATCGCGCCGTTGTTGCGCGATTGTTTTGTGGTCGCGCCGGATCTGGCCGGGCATGGGCGCTCTCAACATCGCCGGGCCGACAGCGGTTACTACCTGTGGGAACACGCCGACGATATGAACGCCCTGGTCGAGTGTCTGGGTTGGAAGCGTTTTTCAGTACTCGGCCATTCCATGGGCACCGGTGTGGCGTCGATTCTGGCGGCGATGAGCCGGAGCATCGACAGCATGGTGTTTATCGATGGCATGGGGGCTCCGTTTACCGTGGACGACGGCAACACTGTCGAACACATGCGCAAGGCCCAACGCTTGTTGCGGTTGGCGTTGCGCACCCGCCTGCACGGCTTCAGCGGGCCTGAAGAAGCGCAGTTCAGCAGCCTGGAAGCAGCCATCAACGAGCGGCGTAACAGTATTGACGGCAGCCTCAGTGAAGAAGGGGCACGCTTGTTGGCCTTGCGCGACCTGCTCAACCTGGGTCATGGCTATCGCTGGCGCCATGACCCGCGGCTGGTGCTCCCCGAACCGCTGCAACTGACCGAACGTCAGGCGTGTGAGTTTCTGCAGCAGATCAACTGCACTTTGCATGTGTTGCTCGGGCGCCAGGGGCTGTTCACCGGTAATGCCTTCGACAAACGAAAAAACGCCTTGCCTGCGGATACCCTCGTGCACTGGCACGACGGCGGTCATCATTTTCATCTGGATGCCCCCACGCCTGCGCTGATCGAACAGCTCAATGCAGCATTGGGGCTGGGTGATTCGGGACCGCGGCAACGCTTAGTCAATGAGTAATGGAGTACGCGAGTGAAAGATTTCTGGATTGCCCCGTCGATTCTGGCTGCTGATTTCGCCCGGCTGGGAGAGGAGGCTGCACAGGTGCTGGCTGCCGGTGCCGATGTCATCCATATCGATGTCATGGATAACCACTATGTGCCCAACCTGACCATGGGGCCGCAGTTCTGCAAGGCTTTGCGCAGTCACGGTATTACCGCACCGATTGATGTGCACTTGATGGTGACGCCGGTGGACGGCATGATCCAGGCCTTCGCCGATGCAGGCGCCGATTACATCTCGATTCATCCCGAGGCGACCCTGCACCTGGACCGTTCCGTGCAACTGATCAAGGATCTGGGTTGCAAGGCAGGCCTGGTGTTCAACCCGGCCAGTACCCTGGACGCGGCTCAGTATGTACTTGACCGGCTCGACCTGATCCTGCTGATGTCGGTCAATCCGGGCTTTGGTGGTCAGCGTTTCATCCCCCAGGTGTTGCCCAAGATTGCCGCAGCGCGCAAGCTGATTGATGACAGTGGCCGCAACATCCGTCTGGAAGTGGACGGCGGCGTCAACCTGGAAACCATCGGTCAGGTTGCTGCGGCAGGCGCGGACATGTTCGTCGCCGGCACGGCAATCTTCGCCCAGCACGATTACCGCGAAACGATCTTGGCCTTGCGTCGCCAGATTGCTGACGCTGTGACCAACCGCACCTGATAATACGCGGACTTACCCACGATTCTCGCGAATCCAGCATGAGTTACCTGTCCTTGCATAACAATACCGAAACCACCTTGCAGGCGTTCAGTCGAATCAAGGGAGGTGGGCATGCTTGACCCGACCTTCGACTTCGACAAGATGCTGTGCTTCTCGCTGTACTCGACGGCCAACGCTATGGTTCGCGACTATGCCGAGCCATTGAAAAAGCGTGGCATTACCTATCCGCAATTGCTGGTGATGGCCGGATTGTGGGGTAAGGACGATGTCTCGATCAGCGCCTTGAGTGAGTTGACCCTGTTCGACCTAGGCACCTTGACGCCTATCGTCAAACGCCTGGCCGACAACGGCTTTATCACCGTTTACCTCGATCCCAACGATCGCCGTCGACGCAATCTGCTGCTGACTGATAAGGGCCGCGAACTCAAGGCCGAGGCGGCCAAGGTGTTCAGCAACATGGCCTGCAAGATCGACCTTGGCGAGGGCGAGGTGCAGCAGGTGCTGAACGTGTGCCAGCGGATTCGTTCGCGGTTGCGTTAAGGCAGGATGATCAAACCTGTGGGAGCGGGCTTGCCCCGCGATGCGATGGGGCTGGTAAAGCACAATCGCGGGGCAAGCCCGCTCCCACAGAGCCAGTTCAGCCCTGCAGAAACTCCGGCGTATTGAAGTTGCTCAAGCGCCGATCATCCTCAGGGTATTCCAGCGCCCGCACCGGATGCTTGAGCAGCGCCCGCTGAATCCCGCGATCACCCTGTTGCCAGGCCTGCTCAAGGTCATCGCGCAAGGCACAGGGAATCAGGCTGAACATCGGCTGCCAGTAACCGCTTTGGCGAATCATTGCCGGTTGCCCCTGATCGTTGGCCTGGCTGAGCAGGTCGACAATCAGCGCGCTGTCGATCAACGGCGCATCACAAGCCAGCACCAGCATCCAGTGATGGCGAGCCACTGCCAACCCCGCCATCACGCCGGCCAGCGGCCCGGGGAAGTCGGCTTCGGCATCACTGACCAGTTGATCGGCATAGGGCCGGTACTGCTCCAGGTTGCGGTTGCAGGAAATGATCAGGTCATCGGTCAGTGGCCGCACGACCGCCTGGATATGGGCAATCAGCGGTTTGCCCTGCCAGTCCAGCAGGCCCTTGTCCTGGCCGCCCATGCGCTGGCCGCGGCCGCCGGCCAGGAGGAGAATAGAGCAGGGGGGAGTGGCGGCGGACATGGGTAAGGTTCCTGGCTGTGTCAGCCGGTTACCTTCCCATGCATGCCGCCAACTGTCCAGATCAGTGCTCTTCGACCACCGGCTGTGCTTGCTGTGCTTGAGCCCGGCGCTTGCCGGTCAGGCGCATGACCACGACGAAGAACACCGGCACGAACACCACCGCCAGCGTGGCACTGAGCATGCCGCCGATCACCCCGGTGCCGATCGCCTGCTGGCTGGCCGAGCTGGCGCCGCTGGCAATCGCCAGCGGTACCACGCCGAGGATGAACGCCAGCGAGGTCATGACAATCGGCCGCAAGCGCAGGCGCGCTGCCTGCACCGTCGCTTCCACCAAGTCATGGCCGTCATCGACCAGGCTCTTGGCGAACTCGATGATCAGGATGGCATTCTTCGCCGACAGGCCGATCAGGGTGATCAAGCCGACTTTGAAGAACACATCGTTAGGCATGCCGCGCAAGCTCACGGCGATCACCGCACCGAGCACACCCAATGGCACTACCAGCAGCACCGAGGTCGGAATCGACCAGCTTTCATACAACGCCGCCAGGCACAGGAACACCACCAGCAGCGACAAGGCCATGAGCATCGGTGCCTGGGCGCCAGACAAGCGTTCCTGCAGCGACAGCCCGGTCCATTCCAGGCCCATCCCCTGCGGCAGCTGGTCGACCAGGCGCTGGATCTCGTCCATCGCCTGACCCGAGCTGTAGCCCGGTGCCGGTTCACCCGATACCGCTACCGCCGGGTAACCGTTGTAGCGCGTCAGTTGGACCGGGCCGGTAATCCACTTGGCCTGGACAAAGGCGGACAGCGGGACCATCTTGCCGCTGTTGTTGCGCACATGAATCTTCAGCAGGTCTTCGACCTGCGCGCGCTGGTCGCCTTCGGCTTGCACCACCACGCGCTGCATGCGCCCCTGGTTAGGGAAGTCATTGACGTAGTTGGAGCCCACTGCGGTATTGAGCACATTGCCGATATCGGCAAAGGAAACGCCCAGGGCGTTGGCCTGTTTGCGGTCGACTTCGAGCTGCACTTGCGGGCTTTCAGCCAGGGCACTTTCGCGCACGTTGACCAGCACCGGGCTCTTTTCGGCATTGGCCAGCAGTTGGTCACGCGCCGCCATCAGCGCTGCATGGCCGAGGCCGCCACGGTCCTGCAGGCGGAACTCGAAACCGCTGGAGGTGCCCAGGCCGTCCACCGGCGGTGGCAGTACGGAATAGGCAATGGCGTCCTTGAGCTGGCTGAAGGCGGCGTTGGCGCGGTCGGCAATCGATTGGGCGCTGTCGTCGGCGCCGCGTTCGGACCAGTCCTTGAGCGTGGTAAAGCCCAGCGCCGCGTTCTGGCCGTTGCCGGAGAAGCTGAACCCGAGAATCAGTGTGCTGTTGCCAACCCCAGGCTCCGTGGCGTTATGCGCCTCGATCTGCGCCGCTACCGCTTCTGTACGTGCACGGCTGGCGCCTGGCGGCAGCTGGATGTCGGTGATGGTGTAACCCTGGTCTTCGGTGGGCAGGAACGAGGAGGGCAACTGGCTGAAGCCGTAGACCAGCCCCGCCACCAGCACCAGGTACACCATCAGGTAGCGGCCGCTGCGCTTGAGGGCCTGGATCACCCAGCGCTGGTAGCCATTGCTGAGGCTTTCGAAGCGGCGGTTGAACCAGCCAAAGAACCCGCGTTTTTCGTGGTGCTCGCCTTTGGCGATGGGCTTGAGCAAGGTGGCGCACAGGGCCGGGGTCAGGCTCAGGGCGAGGAACGCCGAGAACAGGATCGACACCGCCATCGACACCGAGAACTGTTGGTAGATAACCCCCACCGAACCGCTCATGAAGGCCATGGGCAGGAACACCGCCACCAGCACCAGGGTAATGCCGACAATCGCGCCGCTGATCTGCCCCATGGCTTTTTTTGTCGCCTCGCGGGGCGGCAAGCCTTCTTCGCTCATGATCCGCTCGACGTTCTCCACCACGACGATGGCGTCGTCCACCAGAATGCCGATGGCCAGGACCATGCCGAACAGGGTCAGGACGTTGACCGAAAAGCCCAGCACCATCATCACCGCGAAGGTGCCCATCAGGGCCACCGGCACCACCAGGGTCGGGATCAGGGTATAGCGGATGTTCTGCAGGAACAGGAACATCACCGCAAACACCAGGGCCATGGCTTCAAGCAGGGTAGTGATCACTTGCTGGATCGAGACCTTGACGAACGGCGAGGTGTCGTAAGGGATATCGAACTTGGCGCCCGCTGGCAGGTAACGCGACAGGTCGGCCAGCTTGGCCTGCACCAGGGTCGCGGTTTCCATGGCGTTGGCACCGGGCGAAAGCTGCACGCTGAAGGCGCTGGTGGGTTTGCCGTTCAGGCGGGTGCCGTATTGATACTCCTGGCTGCCGATCTCGACCCGGGCGACATCGCCGATGGTCAACCGCGAACCATCCGGATTGGCGCGCAAAACGATGTCTTCGAACTCCTGCACCGTGCTCAACTGCCCCTTGATCACCACGTTGGCGGTGATTTCCTGGCTGCCGGTGGTGGGCAGGTCGCCGATGCTGCCGGGCGCGACCTGGGCGTTCTGGGCGGCAATCGCCTCGTTGACGTCATCCGGGGTGAGGTTGAAACCGATCAGCTTCTGCGGGTCGATCCAGATCCGCATGGCGCGTTCCGACCCATACAGCTGGGCCTTGCCGACGCCCTTGAGGCGGCGGATCTCGTTCATCACGTTACGCGCCAGGAAGTCGCTCAAGGTCACTTCATCGAGGCTGCCGTCCTCGGCGGTGAGGGTGACCAACAGCAGGAAGCCGGTGGACACCTTTTCCACCTGCAGGCCTTGCTGGGTAACCGGCCGCGGCAGGCGCGACTCGACCACTTTCAGGCGGTTCTGCACGTCGACCTGGGCCAGGTCCGGGTTGGTGCCCGGCTCGAAGGTGGCGGTGATCGTGGCGCTGCCCAGGCTGCTTTGCGAGCTGAAGTAGAGCAGGTTGTCTGCACCGTTGAGCTCCTCTTCGATCAGGCTGACCACGCTTTCGTCGATGGTCTGCGCCGAGGCACCCGGATAGACGGCATAGATTTCTACCTGCGGTGGCGCCACGTCGGGATACTGGGCAACCGGCAACTGCGGAATCGCCAGGGCACCGGCCAGCAGGATGAACAGCGCGACCACCCAGGCGAATACCGGACGATCAATGAAAAACTGCGGCATGAATCAGGCCCTCACTGGCCGGTGGTCTGAACGATGGAAGGGGCGTCCTTGCCCGCGTTGTCGACCTGTACCTGGTCGCCTGGATTGACGTGCTGCAGGCCTTCGACCACCACCCGGTCACCGGGGGCCAGGCCGGCACTGACGATCCAGCGGTCGTGTTGCACGCCACCGAGCACCACCGCGCGCTCGCTGATGCGCTGCTGGGCATCGACCAGCAGCACCCGCGGGTTGCCGGCGCTGTCACGCAAGATGGCGCGCTGTGGCACGCTGATGCCTTGCTGTTTGATCGCCTGCTCCAGGCGTACGCGAATGAAACTGCCCGGCAGCAGGTCGAGGTCCGGGTTGGGGAACTCGCTGCGCAAGGTGATCTGCCCGGTGCTCGGGTCGACACTGATGTCGGAGAACAGCAGCTTGCCGGGCAGTGGGTAGGGGGTGCCGTCGTCCTGGATCAGGGTCGCGCCGGCCTGGTCCTGACCCACCTGTTGCAGCTCGCCGGCGCGCAGGGCGCGGCGCAGGGCGGTGAGTTCGCGGGTCGACTGGGTGACATCGGCATGGATCGGGTCCAGTTGCTGGATGATTGCCAGCGGCGTGGTCTCGTTCTGTCCCACCAATGCACCTTCAGTCACCAGGGCGCGGCCGATGCGTCCGGAGATCGGTGCGGTAACGGTGGCATAGCCCAGGCTCAGCTTCGCCCGTTCCAGCGCCGCCTTGGCTTCGGCAACGGCGGCGTCAGCCTGCATCAGCGCGGCGCGGGCGTTGTCGTGGTCCTGGCGGCTGACGGCGTTGATGGTGATCAGTTCGCGGTAGCGCTGATCCTGCAGGCGTGCCTGGTAGCGCGTGGCCTCGGCTTTGGCCAGGGCTGCGCGGGCACTGTCGTAGTCTGCCTGGAACGGCGCCGGGTCGATGCGGAACAGCACATCGCCCTGTTTGACGTCGCTGCCCTCACGGTACACGCGCTTGAGCACCACGCCGGCCACACGGGCGCGAACCTCGGCGGTACGCGGGGCAAGGATGCGGCCATTGAGCTCGGTGCTGATGGACAGTGGCTGGATTTTCACCGTCTCGATGCTGACGGTGCTGGGCGGTGCCTGCTGTTCTTCAAGGGCGCTGTCATTGCACGCGCTCAGGGACAGCACGAGGGCAAACAGTGGCAGCAGGGCGCACAGACGGACGGGTCTTGAACTGAACATGCGGATCTTCCATAAATGACCCGGCAATGCTAAGGCAGGAGGCCAACGTCCAACTGTTAAGCTGTGTAGGCCGAGTGTGAAAAAGTGTGAAGGGTTGCGCTGGCTGCACGCAAGGTCCTATATCCTTGCCTGACTTTCCCAGCCTGTCAAACTAGCCATGCCGAATATCCTTCTGGTCGAAGACGACTGCGCCTTGTCCGAATTGATCGCCAGCTACCTGCAGCGCAATGATTTCTGCGTCACGGTGATTGCCCGTGGTGATCACGTGCTGGCCGAGGCCCGGCGCATCAAACCGGACCTGGTGATCCTCGACCTGATGCTGCCAGGCCTTGATGGCCTGCAGGTCTGTCGCCTGTTGCGCGCCGAATCGCAGTCCTTGCCGATCCTCATGCTCACCGCCCGTGACGACAGCCATGATCAGGTGCTCGGGCTGGAGATGGGCGCTGACGACTACGTCACCAAACCCTGCGAACCACGGGTGCTACTGGCCCGGGTGCGGACCTTGCTGCGCCGCAGCAGCATCAATGAACCGCGCCTGGAAACCGATCTGATCGTGGTCGGCGGCCTGCGCATCGACCTGGCCGAACGCAATGTGTTCTGGCGCGAGCAATGGGTGGAACTGTCCAGCGGCGAGTACAACCTGCTGGTGGTGCTGGCGCGCAATGCCGGCGTGGTGCTCAGCCGCGACCGCATTCTGCAACAGCTGCGCGGCATCGAGTTCAACGGCACCGACCGTTCGGTGGATGTGGCCATCTCCAAGCTGCGGCGCAAGTTCGACGACAGCGCCGGTGAGGCGCGCAAGATCAAGACCGTATGGGGCAAGGGCTATCTGTTCAGCCGCCTCGAGTGGGAGTTCTGACAGCGGTATGCTAAAGATCCTGATTCGCCTGTACCTGGTGATCATCGCCGCGTACGCCGGTGCCCTGTTGCTGATTCCCGACGCCATTGTCGGGGCGTTTCATGAGCGCTTCATCGCCTACAACCTGAATCAGGCCAAGGGCGTGCAAAAGCTCATTGTCGAACGCTTCAAGCAGGTGCCGGCCGAGCATTGGCCAGCGGTGGAGCGCGAACTGGCGGCGGATTTTGCCCCGCTGGAGATCGAGTTGCGGCGCCAGGACCAGATCGGTCTGGCGCATGCCGACCGGGCGCGCCTGGCGGCCGGCGAGAATGTCGTGCGCCTGGGCGACTGGGGCTATTACAAATCGGCCCTGGCACCGCTGGACGCAACCTGGGCGGTGGAGCTGCGCAATCCTCCTGACCCACTGGATATCAACCTGATCTCCTGGGGCGTCACGGTGCTGATCGTTGCCGCCTTGCTCGGCTGCCTGCTGCTGTGGGTGTGGCCGCACTGGCGTGATCTGGAGCGCCTCAAGGAAACCGCCCGCAGTCTGGGCCAGGGGCGTTTGTCGGAGCGTACGCAGATCCCGGCGCGCTCGAACATTGGCGAACTGGCCGAGGTATTCGACACCATGGCCCAGGACGTCGAGCGTTTACTGACCCAGCAACGCGAATTGCTCAACGCTGTCTCCCATGAGCTGCGCACCCCGCTGACCCGGCTGGATTTCGGCCTGGTGCTGCTGTTCGACGAAGTACCGCCGCATTGTCGCAAGCGTTTGCTGGAACTGGTCGGGCATGTGCGTGAGCTCGACGAACTGGTGCTTGAGCTGTTGTCCTACAGTCGCTTGCAGAACGCCGACCAGGCGCGCGAGCGCGTCGAGGTCTCGCTGCTGGAACTGGTCGATAGCATTCTCGGCAGCTTTGCCGAAGAGCTCGATGGCCGCGGCATCGAATGGCAGGTGCGTGCCGAAGGCAACCTGCCGCGCTTTATCCTCGACCCGCGCCTTACTGCCCGGGCCCTGCAGAACCTGGTGCGCAACGCCATGCGCTACTGCGACCGGCAACTGTTGCTGCGCCTGAGCCTGGATGCCGAAGGGCACTGCCTGTTGACGGTCGAGGATGACGGTATCGGTATTCCGGCGGATCAACGTGAATTGATCTTCCAGCCGTTCTACCGCCTGGACCGCAGCCGTGATCGCGCCACCGGTGGCTTTGGCCTGGGGCTGGCGATCAGTCGGCGGGCGATCGAAGGGCAGGGTGGAACCTTGACCGTGAGCCAGTCGGCGCTGGGGGGCGCGCAGTTCAGGATTCGCTTGCCGCGTGGCTGAACAGCACATACCTGTCCTTGCCCTCATGCTTGGCTTGGTACAGGGCGTCATCGGCATTGATCAGGGCGTTGGTCAGGTTATCTTCACAATCAATCCGGGTCAGACCGATGCTGATGGTCACCGGGTGCTCGGCGGCGTCTTCACGGACCCGCTTGCATAATGCATCGACGCGCTGCTCGGCATCAGCCTGGCTCATCCCCCACAGGTAGATGACAAACTCCTCGCCACCGAGTCGGGCGTACTCGAACTCGGTCATCGACGCCTTGATGTTGGCCGCAGTGCGTTTGAGCACGACGTCGCCGATGTCGTGGCCGAACTGGTCGTTGACCTTCTTGAAATTATCGATGTCGACCATTGCTAGAAAACGGCTCTGCTCGTGGTCTTCCTGCAGGTGGCGCTGGGCTTTGGCCATGAATGAGCGACGATTGGGGATCTCGGTGAGGGCGTCGATGTAGGCTTGCTCAAGCAGCATCTTCGACATGTAGAAGTTGTACAGCTTGGCCCGGCGCATTTTCAGGTAGGTGTAGAGGATCAGGCCGTTGAGGAACACGGCATAGCAGGTGAACATGATGCCGCGCAGCTCGAAAAGGTGCATGCCTGGCACCTGGAAGGGATGAAGATTGATCCAGGTGACCACCAGCGCGGCGAAAAACGACCAGCGCCGCACCGGCAGTACCGACACGCTGTACAACACACTGGAGGCACCCAGCATCAGCCACGCCGGGCGCAGCTCCTGCGGCAGCCCATCGATCACCAGGCGCATGGCCAGGGTGATCACGCCGATGAATGCCAGGTTGATCAGGTCGAAGTGCCCGGCCTTGCGCGTGAACGCCAGGATGATGCTGAGAGTCGCCATGACCGTGATGAAGGCCATCGATCGCCAGGTGAAGTCCTGCTGGCCCAGGTAGCTGACGATCAGGTCGAACAGCAGCCAGATGCCGATGCTGACGCCGAAGATCAGCAGGCAGAACGAGTGCAGGTTTTCGAAATCATGCTGGCGAAATTCCCGACGCAGCTCGGGCGGTGCGATGTTCCTGCGCACCTGTTGTTCGATGGTCTTGTACATGGCGGCCTTGCGTATTCGACGAGTTCTTGTAGTGCTTGGGTTGCGGCTCCAGATTAGCAGGCCCGTTACACCGGGATAACATCGACCAATGCCAATCTCATGATTCGGGACGTTCGCGAGGGTTTTCCTCAAGCCAGCGGATCAAGCGCTCAGCGATACGTTCGCTGGCATGACCATCGCCATAGGGGAGGAACACTCGATTCATCTGCTTGTAGGCTGCAGGGTCGTCAAGCAAAAGGCTGGTTTCCTTGACGATCCGTTCGGTCTGGGTGCCCACCAGTTTTACCGTGCCGCCTTCGAGCACCGAGTGCCGTTCGGTGACCTTACGCAGCACCAGCAGCGGTTTGCCCAGGGCCGGTGCTTCCTCCTGGATGCCGCCGGAGTCAGTGAGAATCAGGTAGGCGCGGTCCATCAGCCAGACGAAATGCTGGTAATCCTGAGGTGCTACCAAGAGGATATTCGGCTGGTGCGAGAGCAGCGCGTAGACCGCTTTTTGCACTTGCGGGTTGAGGTGTACTGGGTAGACGAACTGCACATCCGGGTAGCGCAGGGCCAGTTCTGCCAAGGCCAGGCAGATGCGCTCGAAGGCCTGGCCGAAGTTCTCGCGGCGGTGGCCGGTGATCAGCACCAGCCGCCGGTCATCGCGCAACTGCGCCAGCGGCGAGCCTGCGCTCGGCTTCCAGCGGCTCTTGACCAGGTGCTCGCGCATCCACAGCAAGGCATCGATCACAGTGTTGCCAGTGACCTCGATCTGCTCCGCTGCCACCCCTTCGCGCAGCAGGTTGTCGCGGGCGCGGTTGGTGGGCGGGAAGTGCAGGTCGGCGAGCACCGAAGTCAGGCGCCGGTTGCCTTCTTCGGGCCAGGGCGACTTGAGGTTGCCGGAGCGCAACCCGGCTTCGACGTGGCCAATGGGGATCTGCCGGTTGAAAGCGGCGAGGGCGGCAATGAAGCTGGTGGTGGTGCTGCCGTGAACCAGGACGATGTCTGGCTGGATCCGGGCGTAGGTGGCGTCCAGCTGTGTCAGCAATTGCTGCGACAGGCTGTTGAGGGTCTGGTTCTGGGCCATTACCCGCAGGTCTTCATCCACGCTCAGGCCAAAATCCCGGAGCACTTGCTGAAGCATTTCCCGGTGCTGGCCAGTGGAACAGATGTTTAGCTCGATATCTGGCCATAGACGCAATATCTGCGCTAAAGGAGCCATCTTGATGGCTTCGGGGCGGGTGCCAAACACCATCATGACTGTGTAGGCCATTGTCGTGTGCTTTTTCCGGGTTTGTAGAGATTAGATACAAGCAGCGGAAGGCAGGGATGTCCAGTCGCGCCTTATCGCGGGGCAAGCCAATCAAGAAACACCCGCAACGCCGGCTCGCGCTCACGCCCCGGCAGCCACACCGCGCTGTACTGCGCCGCCGCCAGGCGCACGTCTTCGCGCCATGGCTGCAACAAGCCTTGCCTGACACTGTCGGCCACCAGTACGTTGCTCGCCAGCACCAGGCCATAGCCGGCAGCGGCTGCCTGCAAGGCATAGTGCTCATCGTCATAGTGATGAAAGCGAGCGCGCTGCAGCCAGTCTTCACAACCGGCCAGGGCGCACCAGCGCGGCCAGTCGATGATGACCCCGTTCGCCGCAGCCCAGGGCACTTCAAGCAGCGACAAGGGCTGGTCCGCAGGCGGCTCCTGCCAGCCAGGCGGGGTGTACACCGAAAAGTACTCTGCCAGCAGCGGCAAACGCTGCAACCCCGGATCGGGGGTGAATTCGGCACGCAGGGCCAGGTCGTAACGGTGGTCGCGCTGCAAGTCGACCACCTCGCTGCCGGTCAGCACCCGTACCTGAATGTCGGCATGGCGGCGATGGAAGTCGCCCAGACGTGGGATCAGCCACAGGCTGGCAAAGGCGGCGGTGGTGGTCAGGGTCAGTTGCTGGCGTTCGCAGGGTGGTTGCAGCTCGTCGAGACTGCGCTGCAGGTCGGCCAGCCCCTGATGCACCTGGCGATACAGGCGTTCACCGGCTTCGCTGAGCATCACTCCCTGGGCACTGCGTTGAAACAGCAGCAGGCCAAGGTGCGATTCCAGGCGCTTGATCTGGTGCGACACGGCTGCCGGGGTCACCGCCAGTTCGTCGCTGGCAGCCTTGAAGCCGCCCAGACGAGCCGCCGATTCGAAGGTGCGCAAGGCCGTCAGGGGCAGTTTGGCGAACACGGTGCTCAAGCCAATTGAGGGAGACTCAATTTAGCTCAATTGAGCCGGTGCCTCAACGCGGCTAGGGTGGAGACTCATTTCCTCAACGGAGCCGGTCATGCAAGGCAAGGCGCGTAAAGTGGTTCAGGCCATCCTCTACGAAACCATCGCGGTGGTGTGTGTCGCTCCGGTGTTGTCCTGGGCCTTCGATGCCAGCATGGCCCACTCCACGGCGTTGTCGTTGATCCTCTCGGCCGTGGCCCTGGCCTGGAACATGTTCTACAACTGGGCGTTCGAGTACTGGGAGGCCCGTCAGCAGCAGCGCCGGCGCACGCTGTGGCGGCGTTTTCTGCATGCATTGGGGTTCGAAGGCGGTCTGGTGCTGATTCTCCTGCCGGTGGTCGCCGGTTGGATGCAGATCAGTCTGTGGGCGGCACTGTTGACCAACCTGGCGTTGTTCCTGTTCTTCTTTGTCTATGCCTTTGTCTTCCAGTGGGGCTTCGACCGGGTATTCGATGTGCCTGAGTCGGCGCGCGAGGCTGCTTGACTTTGACTGCAGGGCTGCGCTAGTTTCCTCGTTATGAATACTTTCCTGCAGTCGCCTCAGCACAGCATTATTACCGCCATTATCGTTTTGGCGGGCTAGCTGGCACTTGCACCGAACCCGCCCTGGAGGCGGGTTCTTTCTCTCTCTCCTGGGCACTTAAAAAAACCAGGAGTCACTGATGACCAGCCTTGCCGTTAGCCCTCGCACCCCGTCCGCGTCGCTGAACCTGCTGTCCGACTATGTGCGGCGCATTCTTGCTGCACCGGTGTACGACCTGGCCATCGAAACGCCCCTGCAGTTGGCGCCAGCCTTGTCCGCAGCCCTGGGCAATCAGGTGCTGCTCAAGCGCGAAGACCTGCAACCGACATTCTCGTTCAAAATCCGCGGCGCCTATAACCGTCTCAGCCGCCTGAGCCCGGCCCAGCGCGCCCGTGGGGTGATCACCGCATCGGCCGGCAACCATGCCCAGGGCGTGGCCCTGGCGGCCCGCGAACTGGGCATGCGCGCGACCATCGTGATGCCGACCACCACCCCGGAATTGAAGGTCAATGGCGTGCGCTCGCGCGGGGGGGAAGTGGTCCTGCATGGCGACAGTTTCCCTCATGCCCTGGCCCATGCGCTGAAACTCGCCGACAGCGAAGGCGCGACCTTTGTCCCGCCTTTCGACGATCCGGACGTGATCGCCGGGCAAGGCACGGTGGCCATGGAGATCCTCCGTCAGCAGCCGGGCGCACTGGATGCGATCTTCGTTCCGGTGGGTGGCGGCGGCTTGATCGCCGGGATCGCCGCCTACGTCAAATACCTGCGCCCTGAAGTCAAGGTGATCGGCGTCGAGCCCCAGGACTCCAACTGCCTGCAGGCCGCAATGCTGGCCGGCGAGCGGGTGGTATTGCCCCAGGTCGGCAGCTTTGCCGAAGGTGTGGCGGTGGCGCAGATCGGCGCGCATTGCTTCGAGTTGTGCCGGCACTATGTGGACGAGGTGATCACCGTCAGCAACGATGAATTGTGCGCCGCGATCAAGGACATCTACGACGACACCCGCTCGATCACCGAGCCCTCCGGCGCCCTGGCCGTGGCCGGGATCAAGAAGTACGTCGCCCGCGAGAACGCCCAGGGCCAGACCCTGGTGGCGATCGACTCGGGGGCCAACGTCAACTTTGACCGTTTGCGCCATGTTGCCGAACGTGCCGAGCTGGGCGAACAGCGCGAAGCGATCATCGCCGTGACCATCCCCGAGCAGCCCGGCAGTTTCCGTGCCTTCTGCCAGGCCCTGGGCAAACGTCAGATCACCGAGTTCAACTACCGCTATTACCCGGGCAAGGAAGCGCGTCTGTTCGTCGGCGTGCAGACTCACCCGCAGCACGACCCACGCGATCAACTGCTGGCCAGCCTGCAGGCGCAGGGCTACAGCGTGCTTGACCTGACCGACAACGAACTGGCCAAGCTGCACGTCCGCCACACGGTGGGTGGGCATGCCGGGCCAGGGGCGAACGAGCGGGTGATGCGCTTTGAATTCCCGGAGCGTCCCGGTGCTTTGCTGGGTTTTCTGGAGCGCCTGGGCAAGCGCTGGAACATCAGCCTGTTCCACTACCGCAACCATGGTGCAGCTGAAGCACGGGTGTTCGCGGCGCTGGAAGTGCCTGACGAGGAACACGCCGGTTTGCCCGCGGCCCTTGACGCCATGGGCTATCGCTACTGGGATGAAACCGACAACCCGGCCTACCGGTTGTTCCTCGGCTGAGCAATGTTTGCCCCAGATCAACACGGAGCAGGGCGCAGAGGCGGATCCTGAAGGCAATGGAATATTGCACGAGGGTTTCGCCATGAGCAGCACGTTCTTCATCCCCGCCGTCAACATCATGGGCATCGACTGCCTCGACGAAGCGATGGCCGCCATCGCCGGCTACGGATTGCGCAAGGCGCTGATTGTCACCGACACCGGTCTGGCCAAGGCCGGGGTCGCCGAGCGTATTGCCGAACTGCTGGCGATGCGTGACATCGACTCGTCGATTTTCGACGGCGCCAAACCCAACCCCAGCATCGCCAACGTCGAGCAAGGACTGGCGCAGTTGCAGCGCGAGCGCTGCGATTGTGTGATCTCCCTTGGCGGTGGCTCGCCGCATGACTGTGCCAAAGGCATTGCCCTGTGTGCGACCAATGGCGGCAAGATCAGCGACTACGAGGGTGTCGACCGCTCGGCCAAGCCGCAGCTACCGTTGATTGCGATCAACACTACGGCGGGCACCGCCAGTGAAATGACCCGTTTCTGCATCATCACCGACGAGGCGCGCCATGTGAAAATGGCCATCGTCGACCGCAACGTCACGCCCTTGCTGTCGGTCAACGACCCAGCGCTGATGGCGGCCATGCCCAAGGGCCTGACCGCAGCGACCGGTATGGATGCTCTGACTCATGCCATCGAGGCCTATGTCTCCACGGCTGCCACCCCGATTACCGATGCCTGTGCGATCAAGGCCATTGAATTGATCAGCCAGCACCTGCGTCAGGCCGTGGCTGATGGCAGCGACTTGCAGGCGCGGGAGAACATGGCGTATGCGCAATTCCTCGCCGGCATGGCCTTCAACAATGCCTCGTTGGGGTATGTGCACGCCATGGCGCACCAGCTGGGTGGTTTCTATGACTTGCCGCATGGTGTGTGCAATGCGGTGCTGCTGCCGCATGTGCAGCGCTTCAACGCCAAAGTCAGCGCCGCGCGCTTGCGCGATGTCGCCAAGGCGATGGGCGTGGAGGTGTCCGGCATGACCGCGGAGCAGGGCAGTGATGCGGCGATTGCGGCGATTGAAAGCCTGTCGCGGGACATCGATATCCCGGCCGGTCTGGCGGTGCTGGGCGCCAAAGAAGCCGATGTGCCGACACTGGCCAGCAATGCGCTGAAGGATGCCTGTGGTCTGACCAACCCGCGGGTGGCCAGTCAGGAAGAAATCGAGGGTATTTTCAAGGCTGCCTTTTAAGCGCATCGCGGGGCAAGCCCGCTCCCACAGGTTTATCACAAACCTGTGGGAGCGGGCTTGCCCCGCGATAAGGGCCTTCAGACCACCAAAGACAGCAGCATGATAAAGATGATGCCGACCACCGAAAGGATGGTCTCCATCATGCTCCAGGTTTTGAAGGTCTCGGCCACGGTCATGTTGAAGTACTGTTTCACCAGCCAGAAACCGGCGTCGTTGACGTGAGACAGAATCAACGAACCGGCACCGGTCGCCAGCACCAGCAACTCACGGTTGACCCCCGGCATCATGCCGATCACCGGCGCGACGATCCCGGCACCGGTGATGGTCGCCACCGTCGCCGACCCTGTGGCAATACGAATCACCGCCGCCACCAGCCAGGCCAGCATGATCGGTGAAATCTGCGCCTGCACGGCCATCTGGCCGATGACGTTGCCGACGCCGGTATCCACCAGCATCTGCTTGAAACCACCGCCAGCGCCGACGATCAAGATGATCGCGGCAGTCGGCGCCAGGCTCTGGTCGAGCAGTTTCATGATCTGCTGGCGCGAAAAACCGCGGGCGGCGCCAAAGGTATAAAACGCTAGCAACAGTGCGGCGAGCAGGGCGGTGATCGGGTGGCCGATCAGGTCCATCCATTGGCGCACGATGTGTTCAGCGGGCAACACCACATCCGCGAAGGTCTTCAGCAACATCAGCAACACCGGCAGCAGCACGGTGATCAGGGTGATGCTGAAGCTGGGCAGGTTGGTTTGCTCGGACTCGCGGGCGATCTGGTCCATCAGTTCCTGGGACGGCGATCCCGGAATGTAGCGGGAGATGAAGTTGCCGTACAACGGACCGGCAATGATCGCGGTGGGCAGGGCGACAATCAGGCCATAGAAAATGGTCTTGCCGATATCGGCGTTGAATATGCCGATGGCCAGCAACGGCCCCGGATGCGGCGGCACCAGGCCATGGACCACCGACAACCCGGCGAGCAGCGGAATCCCGATCTTGATCAGCGATACCCCGGAACGCCGGGCGACGATGAACACCAGCGGAATCAGCAGTACAAAGCCGATTTCGAAGAACAGCGGAATGCCCACCAGGAACGCCGCGAACATCATCGCCCAGTGCACTTTCTGTTTGCCGAAGGCACGGATCAGCGTCTGCGCGATCTGGTCGGCACCACCCGAGTCAGCCATCAGCTTGCCGAGCATGGTGCCCAGGGCGAGGACGATCCCGACAAAGCCGAGTACCCCGCCAAATCCGTCCTGGAAGGATTTCATCACCTTGGCCACCGGCATGCCCGAGGTCAGGCCGAGAAAGCCGGCAGCCAGGGTCAAGGCGACAAAGGGGTGGACCTTGAAGTGGGTGATCAGCAGCACCAGGCCGATGATGGTGACCACTGCATCGAGCAGCAGGTAGGTATCAGTTGCCAAACCGAACATGGTTCAGTGCCTCATTTTGTCATTGTTGTGGGCGGAGCATTTGCAGCGTTTACGTGTCGAGACAGCGCTATCTTTGGTGAGCCGGAAAACTGCCTGATCAGGCCGTTCGCGCCAGCACCGACTCACCGCAGGGCTTTAGCCACAGGTCGACCTGCACCGCCAGTTGCGCTACCGGCTGGGTGGCATCCAGGGGCAGGGTCAGGGCTTCGCCATTGGGGCGTTCGAGGGCAGCGAACTGGCTGTCGATCAGGCTGGCCGGCATGAAGTGCCCAGGGCGGGCAAGCACCCGGCGGCTGGCTTCTTCAGGGGTGAGGTCGAGAAAGACGAAACCCAGGTCCGGCACGGCATGGCGCAAGGCGTCGCGATAACGCTTTTTCAGTGCCGAACAGGTCAGGATCGGACGTTCGCCGGCCTTGAGGGAAGCCTGCATCTCTTCGCCCAGGCGGATCAGCCAACCGGCACGATCGCCATCGTCCAGGGGAATGCCGGCACTCATCTTTTCGATGTTGGCGGCAGGGTGGAAGTCGTCGCCTTCGATCAGGCGACCGCCGCTCAGGCCGGCAATGGCGGCGCCGACGTAGCTCTTGCCGCAGCCAGCTACGCCCATGACCACGATCGCGGATAGGGGTGGGTTCATCGGTACCTCCTGCAGGGCAAGATAGCGCTATCTTGAGCCGCGGCTGAATCAGCCTCGGGCGCTTCTTTCCCGGATGTTATTGATCTTGTATTCAGCAGTCTGGATGCTCATTTCAGGTCACCTGCAGTTATGCATTGCCTGCGTACTGAGACAGCGCTACCTTAGTGCCCGTTCCCCATTCTTTGCAAGTCGAAAATAACATTCCCCATGACCCGCATTGGCTCCCGTACTACCGGTCGTCCCACTCTGGCTGAAGTGGCCAGGCTTTCCGGGGTTTCCCCGATTACTGCTTCGCGCGCCCTGCGCGGAGTCAGCACGGTTGCCCCGGAGCTGGTCGAGAAGGTCAAGCTGGCAGCCACCACCCTTGGCTATGTCGCCAATCCGGCGGCCCGGGCGTTGGCCTCGGCGCAGAGCGAATCGATCGTGGTGTTGATTCCGTCGCTGTCCAACCAGCTGTTCATCGAGACCCTGGAGGCCGTTCACGAGGTCATGCGCCCGCGCGGCCTTGAGGTGCTGATCGGTAACTATCACTACGATATCGCCGAAGAAGAGAACCTGATTCGCAACTATCTGGCCTATCAGCCACGCGGCATTCTGCTCACCGGTTTCGATCGCAGCGAGGCGTCCAAGCAGATGCTCAGCGCCAGTGGCGTGCCCTGTGTGCACATGATGGAGCTGGGGCAGCAGGAGCAGGGCATGTCGGTGGGCTTTTCCCAGCAGCAGGCCGGTGCGGCGGCGGCGGCACACTTACTTGAGCGCGGCTGCCAGCGCCTGGGCTTCATCGCCGCGCAGCTCGACCCTCGGGTGATGCAGCGTGCCGAAGGCTTTCGTCAGGCACTGGTGGACGCAGGGCGTTATGCCAGTGAACTGCAGGTACTGTCGCCGCAGCCTTCGTCCATCGGTCTGGGCGGTGAGTTGTTCAGGCAGTTGCTCACCGAGCATGGCGATGTCGACGGCATTTTCTTCTGTAACGACGACCTGGCCCAAGGGGCGATTCTTGAGGCACTGCGCCTGGGCGTAAAGGTACCGCAGCAAGTGGCGATGGTCGGTTTCAACGATCTGCCGGCTTCGGCGCACATGGTCCCGCGCCTGACCTCGATCCGCACCCCGCGCGCTGCCATTGGCCGTTGCGCCGCGCAGGCCTTGCTGGGCTTGCTCGATGGCAAGCGTGGCACCGTGCACAACCAGGATCTGGGCTTTGAACTGGTGGTTCGTGAGAGCAGTTGAGCGGTTGGAGCTGTCAAAGCACCAGGGTTTGGCTCAGTTGCTTTTCCAGGGTCAGCAAACTGTGCTCCAGCGTATTCAGCAATGCGCTGAGCTGTGCATCCGTGGCACCACCGACACTGGCCTGCTCCAGCGCTTCGCAATGGCGCACCAGATCGCGTGCCTTGAGCATCTTGGCGCCGCCTTTGATGCGGTGGGCCAGGGCGCGCAGGCTGCTGCGTGAAGGCTGAGGGCCCAAGGCGCGCAGTGCATTGAGGTCATCATGATTGCTGCGTGACAGTTCACCTACCAGGCGCCGGATCAGCGCTGGGTCGCCCAAGGTCAGGTACTGCAGGTTGTCGATGTCGAAGCCGCTGGCGTGCCCGTCAGGGGCGGCAGTTTCCGTCAACCGCGCCGGGGCAGTATCCGCCTGTAGATGATTACGCAGCTCGGCCAGGCCAATGGGTTTGAACAGACAATCGTCCATGCCGCTGGCCAGGCAACGCTCGCGTTCCTGGGCCTGGGCATTGGCTGTCAGGCCGAGAATCAGGCAGGCGGGCCGCTGCAGCCGGCGCTCCTGCGCACGGATCTGGCGGGCCAATTGATGCCCGTCCATGTCGGGCATGTGGCAATCGGTGATCACCGTATCGAAGTCGCCTTCTTGCCACAGCGCCAGGGCCTGGCGAGCGTCGCCGGCCTGAATGACCCGGTGGCCAAGTAGCGTGAGCTGGCGTTCAAGGAGCATCAGGTTGGCGGGGTAGTCATCCACCACCAGAATCGACTGCGTCGGCATGCTGCTGTCGCTGGCCTGGGGCTTGTTGTCGGTGTGATCGGCAGGTTCGGCCGCAGTCAGGCGCAAGGTGACCTGGACGCGCGTGCCCTGGTGCAGGGCACTGTACAGGGTCAATTCTCCACCCATCAGTTCACACAGGGTACGGCTGATGACCAGGCCCAGCCCGGTGCCCTGGCGCGCCGTTTGTGTACCGACCTGGGCAAAGTGCTGGAACAGGCGCTGCTGATCGTCGCTGCTGATGCCGATGCCGCTGTCTTCGACGGCGAGCGTCACCTGCAGGTGACCAACGCCGGGTTCAAGATGCCGAAGGCTGACCTTGACGCTGCCCTGGTCGGTGAATTTGATCGCATTGCTTACCAGGTTCGAGAGGATCTGTTTAAGCCGCAGCGAATCGACCATGACCAGATGCGGCAGAGGCTGCAGATCGCTTTCCAGTCTCAGCCCTTTGAGCCTGGCGTTGCCTTCGAATACCCGCAAGGTGGCGCCGATCAGGACATTGAGGTCAGTCGGCTGCGGTGCCAGGGTCATGTGCCCGGACTCGATACGGACGATGTCGAGAATGTCGCCGATCAGCTCCAGCATGCCATTGGCCGATTCAAACGCTACCTGCAGCGAAGCGCGGTCGGCACGGCCTTGCTCAGCGTCTTTGACGGCTAATTCGAGCAGACCGATGACCGCATTCATCGGCGTACGGATTTCATGGCTCATGGTTGCCAGGAAGGTACTTTTGGCGCGGCTGGCATCTTCGGCCTGCTCTTTGGCCAGGCGCAACTCTTCAAGCAGGCGCTTGCTGAAGCCCAGTTCCGTTTGCAGGGCCTGCTCGGCCTCGCTGCGTTGGCGGATCAGTTTGCGCAGGTAGCGGTTCCACAGGATCACCGCTGCGATCAGGATCCCGGCGCCCGCCAGGATCTGCAGGATAAGCCCGCGATAGTTGTACCAGAGGCTGTCGCTGATCAGTGCGTTGGTTCGCCAGCGCCCGGTCAGTTCGGTCATTTCGTCGGGGGGGATGCTGAGCAGTGCTTTCTCGAGGATCGAATGCAAGTATGTGGCGTCACGGCCCACCGCGAAGGAGAAAATACCGGGTTGGTCACCGTATATCGAGGCGATCTGCAGACGATCCTTGAACATACGGCTGACAAAATAGGCCGCATTGATCTGCGAGCTCAAGGCCACATCGGCTTTGCCCTGTGCCACAGACTCCATCAGCGACAGCGGGTCATCGACCGCTACCAGTGTGGCTTGCGGATAGCGCAGACGCAGCTCGGCTTCGACCGGGGAGGCGTCACGTATCAACGCCAGGCGCTTGCCGTTAAGTTGTTCGGCGCTGCTCAGGCTGTGGTTATCAGTACGGGTGACCAGCACTCGTGGGGTAATCAGGTAAGGGCGAGTGAACAGCAACGTGCCTTCGCGAGCCGGGGTGGGCGGCAGCACCCCGGCGATATCGACGTTACCTTGTTCGACCTGGTTGATCATTTGCGCGATTGAATCGACCACTTGAATGTCGAACTTCAGCCCGGTGCGCAGGCTGACCTGGTCAAGGACATCGGCAGTGATACCACGAAACTGATAATGGTCATCGTAAAAGCTCATCGGCGCAAAGTACTTGTTGATCGCCACCCGCACGCGTGGATGCTGCTCGATCCAGCTGCGCTCGGCGGCGCTCAGGCTCAGGCTGCTACGGTTGAGCAGGACCCGGGTACTGCCACTGGTCCAGCGGCGCAGAATATTCAACCGATCGTTGTCTCCGATGCGGTCCAGCGCCTGATTGACCAGGCGCAGCACGACAGGGTTGTTGCGCGACACGGCAAAGGCGAAGGTACCGCGCAGATTCTTGATGAAATGATCGATCTGCACGCTGTCCAGGTAGACGCGGGTGATCAGGTAGTCACTGCTGACGGCGTCGCCCAGAAATGCATCGGCCTTTCCCAGCGATACGGCCGAGAGCCCTGCCAGGTTGGAGCTGTAAAGTTGCAGTTTGGCTTGCGGGTAGAGCGCGGTGACTACGGGCGTTGGCAGGTAATGATCAACCATGGCCAGGCGCAGCCCTGTAAGTTTGTCGTTAAGCCCCAGGGATTTCCCGGCGCCGATGGCAATTACCGATTGGTCGTCGGTGTAAGGACGGCTAAGTACCAATTGCGCGTCGGCGGCTTCGAAGGCGTTGGAACTGCCCAGCAGATCGATCTTGCCGGCATGCAAAGCGTCAATCGCCTGGGCGCGATCGGCAAAGCGCCGGACCTCGATCGGAATGCCGAGCAGCTCACTGATCAGCCCGGCATAGTCGGCGGTCAGACCTTCATAATCACTGCGGCTGACGTTGATATCGAATGGCGGGTAGTCGGGAATGGTAGTACCGAGCAGCAAGTGATGTTTGTGTTTGAGCCAGTTGCGGTCTTCGGCGCTCAGGGTCAAGGTTGTGCTGCTGAGCGAGCGGGGCAGCAGCTGGCGTGGTTCACCGACATCGATTGCACAGGCGAGGAGTGTCTGCAGGCTGAGCAGGCCACCTACCAGTAAGGCTGTGAGCCGGTTCATGGCGGGCTCAGAGCGAATGACGGCGCGACAGTTCAATCAGCTCTACGAATGAACGCAGCTCCAGTTTGTCCAGGATCCGGGTTTTGTAGGTGCTGACGGTTTTGGCACTCAGGTGCATGCATTCAGCAATGGCGTTGTTCGATTGTCCTTCTATCAGCAGCCGCAATACGGCGAGCTCCTGATCGGAGAGTTTCTTCAAACGCTGCTGTTCACTGAGCAGTGGACCGTGCTGCATCGGCAGGTCAGGAAAAATCGAATACCCTCTGACCATCGCTTTCAACGCCGATACCAGGGCTTCGAGGTCTTCATCCTTGCGAATGAATGCCGAGGCACCTGCATCCAGGCAGCGACGGGCAAACAGATTGGCGGGTTGGCCGGTCAGTACCATGACGCGCGGCGCAGGTTCGAGCTGTTGCAAGCGTTTCAGTACGCTCAGGCCATCAATACCTGGCAGACCAATGTCGAGAATCACCACGTCGGGGCGAAGGTCTCGTGCCATCTGTGCTGCAGTTTCACCGTCGTGGGCTTCACCGACGATCGTAAAGTGTTCGCGTTCGAGCAGCATGCGAACGGCCAAGCGGACGGTGGAGTGGTCGTCAACGATCAACACAGAGGTCAAAGTTCAGCTCCTTGTCGAGGTATGTAAGCGAATTCCCGAATCATTCAGGAGGGCGGCTCTGGCCTGGGCCGGAAGGGCGCCAACGATACGTCGAATCAAGGAACGATAGTACGGGGAGTATAGTTGTGTTGAATTAACCAGGTACCGCTGACGAAAAATCCTACAGGTGGTGAGTTTTTATCCGGCAGGACCCGGTCGGGGCCGACACAGTGTCGTGCGGCCCCTGTAGGTTTTTAGAACGAAGTGGTGAAGGAGGCGTAGTAGGCGCGTCCAGCTTCGTTGTAGGTCAATGCGCCGGCTTCGTCAGAATTGCCTTCACGGTACAGACGCTTGTCGAACAGGTTGTTGACCCCGACACGCACACTCAGGTGCTTGTTGAATTCATAGCCACTGCTGATGCCGACCAGCCCATAAGGATCGACATCCTTTTGCACCTTGGGGTCCAGCGTTTCATTGGCCCGGGCGTTGTAACTGGGTGCTTCCTGCTTGCCATAGTAGGTACCGTTGAGCTGGAACGAGAGTTTGTCGGTGGCATTCCAGTCCAGGGTCGAGTTGACTGTGTACTCGGGGATGATGCTCAGCGGCTCGCCGGTTTTCTTGTCTTCTGACTCGATCATGTAGGTGAAGTTGGTGTTCCAGTCCAGGCGTGGTGTGAGCGCGACGAACAGGTTGCCTTCCACCCCTTGCACTACCGCCTTGCCGGTATTCTCCCAGCGCAGGATGCGCCGGCCGTTGGGCAGGCGGAACAGGGTCTGGTTACCGGCCTCGATCTTGTTCTTGTAGTCGTTGCGGAAGTAGGTGGCGCTGGTGCGCCAGGTGCCTTTGTCGTACGCCAGGCCCAGCTCTTTGTTGACGCTGGTTTCCGGGTCGAGGTTGGCGTTGCCCAGCAAGTAGCAACCACCTTCGTTGACCTCGCTGGAGTTGCAGCCAGCGCCACGGCTGTAGAGCAGATAGTTGGGGTTGGCCTGGTACAGGTTCGGAGTCTTGTAGGCGCGGGCGATGCCGCCCTTGACGCTCAGGGCTTCGGTGATCTGGTGCGAGGCGTTGAGGCTCGGGCTCCAGTTGCTGCCGAAGTCCTCGTGATGATCGTAGCGCAGGCCGGGGGTGACGATGGTGTTGGCGCCGACTTCGATGTTGTCTTCGGCATACAGGGCGAAGCTGCGCGCCGTGGATTTGGTCTGGGAACGGTCGAAACCTGGCAGTTCGGCGCCCGGGTCATAGCTTTGCGGGCGCAGCGAGCCTGGGTCGTTGAGCGACTCGTAGAGGTACTCACCGCCCAGGGTCAGCACTTGCTCAAGGCCGAAGCTCAGCGGCAGGTTGACCTCACCGCTGGCGCGGGTGTTGCGCAGGCGCGATTCAAAGCGCCCGGCACTGCCTGAAGGTGCACCTTCGCCCCAGCCGGCCAGGCCTTCATTGAGCCGGCCGTTACGGGTCAGGTCGTAGGACAGCGACGCGGTCGAGGTGCCCCAGTCGTAGTCGCCGCGATGGGTCGCGGCGAAACTGGAGCGTTGCATGACGTTGGTTTCCTTGCCGACCTGGCTTTCGACGAACTCGCCACCGGCGTTGAGCATGGTGTCACCGGCGAAAATGTTGCCCTGGCGACTGTAGCTTGACTCCAGGTCGACAGTGTTGGCCGCATCGATCTTCCAGCTCAGCAGGCCGTTGATGTCCTTGTTGCGCACACCTTCACGACCGGCCATCAAGGATTCTCCGTAGGCCTGGTGCGCCGCGTTGATTTTCATGTCATCGGCGTCGGTCTTGTTCAGGTTGCCGTATACGCGAAAGATCAGGCTGTCGGTCAGCGGCCCGCTGAGGCTGAAGTTGATCCGCTTGCCAGTGCCCTCGGCATCGTCCTCGGGGAGCATGGTGTACAGGGTCATGGAACCGCGCAGGTCCTCGGTCGGGCGTTTGGTGATGATGTTCACCACCCCACCCATGGCGCCGGAACCATAGCGGGCGGCGGCCGGGCCGCGGAGGATTTCGATGCGTTCGACTTCTTCAGCGGGTACCCAGTTGGTTTCGCCACGGGTGTCGCGGTCGCCGCTCCAGCCATAACGCACGGCATTGCGCGAGGTGGACGGCTTGCCATCGATCAGGATCAAGGTGTTTTCCGGGCCCATGCCGCGCAGGTCGATCTGGCGGTTGTTGCCGCGCGCACCGCTGCTGCTGTTGCCGGTGAGGTTGACCCCGGGTTCGCGGCGGATGATGTCGGAGAGGTCATTGACCGGCGGGCGCTTCTTGATGTCTTCAGCGGTGATGATCGACACACCGGGGGCTTGTTTGAGCTCCTCTTCGGCGGTTCCCAACACTTTGGTGTCTTCGAGTTCTATGGCCTGGCGGCTGCCCGCGACCGGCAGGTCGGTAGGCTGGATCTGCACTTCGTCGGCTGGCAACTGCAGGGGAGCGGCGGTGAGGGTCGAGGAGCCCAGTGTTGCCAGCAAGGCAATATTCAAGGGGCTGAGGTTGAAGCGCGACACCATGTCAGATTTCTCCTGAAACAAAGGGTGAACCCCCAGGACGGAAAGGCCCGGTGGCTCGAAAGGCTGAGAATGATAAGAGTTACCATTCGCATGTAAACCCTTCGGGAGAAAAATAAAATATTAACGAACAGGGTGGTAATGCTCTGCGGTGCGGGTTTCAGCGGGGCAGGGAGGCCGGCTAAGCGCTAAAAAAAAGGACCGCAGCCACCCCCATCGGTAGCCACGGTCAAATCGGGGAGAGAAGGGCTGAGTTCCTACAGGGGGGTCACTGCTGCAGTACCGTGGCCTGGTTGCCGTAGCCATACTGCTGGACAGTCGCGTTCATGCTCGCGCCGCTCTGGTCAACCGTTGCCTGGTTGTAGGAGCCACCTTGAGTCACGTAGGCGACGTTGACGCCTTCGGTTTGTTTGATGGTGGCGCTGTTGTGGTCACCGTAGAGCTGCCAGGTGGAACTCTGGTTGCCAGTGCCGGACTGGTCCAGCTTGACAACGTTGCTCTCGCCAGCGCTGGAGCCTGTGGCGTAGTTGGTGGTGCCGCGTTGATCGGCGATCAGCAGGTTGTCAGTGCCGTTCTGTTCAAAGTACAGCTCGTTATTGGTGTCGACCTGAGTCAGCTCGGCGGTGTTGCCGGTGCCGTACTGGTCCAGCCGTGCCAGTTGCGCCACGTCCTTCTGGGTCAGGTTGGCGCTGTTGCCGCTGCCGTTCTGGTTGATCACCGCAGTCTGGCTGGTGCCGAACTGGCCACCGGTCTTGTCGCCTTTCCAGTTGCTGGCCAGCACCTTGTTGCCCGAGCCGTTGGAGCTGACTTCCAGCACATGGTTGTCGCCGGTCTGGTAGGTGAAGCTGACGTTGCCGTTACCGGACTGGGCCAGGGTCGACAGCGAGTCTGTCGACTCGTACTGGTCGGCGTAGATGGCGTTGAGATTGCCGCTCTGGAAGATGCTGGCAATGTTGTTTTCACCAAAGCTCTGGTCAATTACGCCTTCGTTGGTCATGCCATATTGGGTTACCGTTGCGTGGCTGCCGGCCTGGGTGTCCTGCCAGACTTCGGTGGAGTTGCCGGTGCCGTTCTGGGTAATAGTGACGGTACCACCCTGACCCTCGCGCTGGTCGCCATAGGCCCAGTTGCTTTGACCGGTCTGATAGATGCCGATCTGGCCGTCAGTATGGTTGATGTGTTCGGCGGCGCTGTAGTTGTCGATACCCGACTGGATGCTCAAGGCGTTGTTGGCAGCACCGGTATTCAATTGTTCGACGAAGGCACGGTTATCGGAACCGTACTGCACCGTGGTGCCGGTGCTGCCAGTCTGGCTGTCCTGGTAGACGAACGAGAAGTTGCCGCTGCCTTCCTGGGTTTGCTCGGCCTGGTTTTCGGTACCCAGGGACTGGCTGGCATGGGTGTTGTTCATCGACCCGGACGATTGCTGCTTGATCTGGCTGCCGAACTCGAACAGTTGCTCGGCATACCCGGCGTTGTAGTCACCGACCGTGCTCTGCTGGATGCTGCTGTTGCCACCTTCCTGCTTGGCGGCGTGGTTGTTACCCAGGCCAACCTGGTCCTGGGTGGTGACACTGAGCGGGGCGGCGGTCTGTTTGACCTCGGCGATGTTTTCGGTACCCGACTGGTTCTGGGTCGACTGGCTTTCGTCAGCCATCGCCTGGCCAGCGAGGCACAGAACTATGGCGGCGCTTAAGGGAGCGAGCTTGAACATGGTGGTGCCTCCAGGTTTCAACGGTATTGGTTGACTTGCACACGCTGGCCGCTGCCGGCCTGGACCACCGAGCTTTGCAGCCCGGTGCCGTCCTGTTTGATGCTGGCGCTATTGCTGTTGCCGTATTGCTCGATGTTCGCGCGGTTGTTGCTGCCGCTCTGAGCAATAGAGGCGCTGTTGCCATAACCTTGTTGGTTGACGCTGGCCATCAGGTCGTTGCCTTGCTGCAGGATGTACGCCTCTTGTGCGCCACCCGACTGCACGATGCGGCCCAGCAAGGCCTGACCGTCCTGGCCGATGGCGGCGCGGTTGGCTTGACCGTTCTGTTCGATCTGCGCCTGCTGCCCGGTACTGGCGGGCAGCGGTTGCAGCGACAGCGGTTCACCCAGGTCGCCGCCAGGGCCGAGGTCGGCGTTGTCCATCAAGTCGTCGGCCAGGGCGGCCTGACCGAGCAAGGTCAGGCACAGCAGCAAGGTGGTCAGGCGCGCCATGGTCATCTCTCCTGCGTTCTACTGCACGTTGACCGGCACGGTACGGACAGTGCCCTGGCTGGTGCGGATGGTCGCCGACGGTGCTGCGGTCGGAATCACCGTGGTGCTGTTGCTCACCGTCAACCGCCAGCGTCCGGTCAGCGGTACCGTGGTACTGCCCAGAGTGACCAGCCCGCTCGGGGTGGTGACCTGCACGGTGACGGTGTTGCCGGTGGTCACCGACGAGGTGCCGGAGAGGTCCCAGTTGTAGCGGTTGTTGGAACGCGCGGTGACGGTCGCGGTGGTGACGGCGAAGGTTTCTGCCGCCGGCTTCGGCGAGACCTGCACGGTTACCGTGGCAGGCGTCGACAGGGCCCCGAGGCTGTCGCGGGCGATGTAGGTGAAGCTGGTGGTGAACGGCGCCGGGATCGAAGCCGGTGGGGTGTAGGTGACCAGGTTGCCGTCGGTGCTCACCGTGCCGCGGCCATCGATAGTTTGCGACACACTGGCGACCGCCAGCGGTGTGTTGCCTTCCGGATCGCTGTCGTTGAGCAGGACGTTGATCGGCAGGGCGACACCCAGGGTTGCAGCGCTATCGTTGACGACCGTTGGCGCCCGGTTCGGGGCGACGTTGATGGTGACCGTGGCCACTTCCGACTTCAGGCCTTTGTTGTCCTGGGCCCGGTAGGTGAAGGTTGCGGTCATCGGCCCGTTGACCACTGGCGGCGGGGTATAGAGCACTGCAGCGCTGCCGCTGGGGGCGACGGAGCCTTGGTCCGGGCCGGGTTGGGTAAGGTCGGCGATGCTCAGCGGCACGTTGTTGTCCGGGTCGCTGTCATTGCTCAGCAGGTTCAAGGTCAGCGGCACGCCGAAGCTGGTGCTGCCCTGGTCGGCTTGCGCCACCGGCGCCTTGTTCTCGCCCTCGACCGGCGCATTGCCGACGATCACCACTGCTTCGGTATCACTGCCGCCGGCGGCGGACTTGATCGTAACAGTCGCCGGAGGCTGTGACAGACCGTTGACCGTCAGGGTTTGCACGGTGCCGGACTTGGACAGGCGGCCATAGCCCTGGGCGACCAGGTCAGGCACCTGCACTTCGTCACTGGAGCTGGCTTCGATGCGCAGGCGCTTGTTGGCCCAGTCGTAGCGCGCCGTGGTGACCTTGACCACATCGCTGAGCTTGCGCGACAGCGCGGTGGGGCGGGTTGCCCCGTTAGGGTCGGTGGCGGTGACCACGATCACTGGCGGTGGCGCGCCAGTGCTCAGATGGTGGGCGAAGAACAGGCCGTAGTTGTCCGCCAGCAGGTCGAACTGGCAAGGCGACGGCTTAGTGCCGGGGACCAGCGCCAGGGTTTCGCGGAAGCACAGGGTGGCGTCTTTTGGCGCCTTGGCAAACACCTCTACCCGGGTGCCGGCGGAAGTACGCCGGTAGCTGGCACGCTCAAGTTCCGCCGGGGTCTGTTTGCGTGCATCGAGGACTTTGCCGGAGACGGTGAAGACATCCGTACGGATGCTGCCGGGCGGCCCCTTGATCTCCACATAGTTGGTATTGAACGGGCTGCCGACGACCGCCTCGGTGATGTTCGGGTCGCCGATGAATTCTTCGGTGGCGGCGGTATCCGGGTTGATTTCTTTGTAGGGGCCACCCGCGCCGCGCAGGAACGGCCCCAGGGCGCCTTTGAGCGCACCGCTGAAATCGCCCGGGGCGCCGATACCGATGTCACGGGTGATGTTGATCGCCCGCCGTCCGGGCGTCGTGACGTTGACGGTCTCGACACCGTAGGGGTGGGTGATCACGTAAGTGCCGGCCTGGGGTACCGAGACGCGGATGCGGATCCGCGCGAAGCTTTGCTGATCGCCGTCGACCGGGTTCTCGCTGGCAAACGCCGCTTCGATACCGGCGACATAGACATCCATCTCATAGCCACTGTTGCCGACTGCCGGAATCGAGGTTTCAGCCAGGTACCAGAACATCTCCGGTGGCCAGTTGTCCGGGAACACCAGCGGCAGGGCATCGTCGTAGATGCCTGGCTCAGGCAGCAGGGTACACATGTAGGCGGGTGGCACCGACACCGGCACCCGCGAACTTGCCGCCCTGGACTGGCACAGCTCCATGGCCAGGTCATTGTGGTCCTGGTACCACATCGGGTAACGCCCGGTGGCCAGGGTATAGGGGCCCGGATCGACCGCTTTGAGGCCGGCCCAGGCAGTGCCAGCCAGCGAGAGGGAAAGCCCGGCTGCGCAGAGCGCCAGGCGTGGCCAGTTATTCATGCTGCCTCCTGCTACGGGACGTGGCGTAATGATGTTCATGGCACGAGCACCACTTCTTCGCTGTCGCTACCGCCATAGGCGCTGGTTACCGTGACCGTGGCCGGTGGCAGCGGCGTCTGTCCGGTGATGAGGGTCTTGACCGCGCCATTGCCACTCAAGGTGCCGATGGCAGCGCCATTGCCGGTGGTGGCGGTGAGCCCCGGCGGGCTGGTTTCGTCGCTGCTCGAGGCGACCAGGGTCAGTTCGCCGGAGTTCAGGCTGTACTCGGCGCGCTGGATCACCACCAGGTCGGTCAGCGGCAGGCTCAGCGTGGTCGGGGTACTGCTGGGGATCGCCAGTTGGTTGTCGGCAGTCACCTGCAGGTCGATGGGCAGTGACGGGTTGAGTGCCGACTGGCCGTACCAGGCACCGGTGGAATTGGCTTCGGTAAGCTTCAGGGCCGGGGTCTGGCTGATCAGGGTGGCGGTGCCCGGTGGCGGGGGCGCCTGCACGAAGACATCCTGCTGGGCGCGCAAGTTGCCGTTTTCGTCGTGACGAGAGAAGGTGCTGCGCTGGGCAATCACCGGCGTTGGCCGTACGACCTCGGAGAGTTTGCCGGAGACCGAGAACAGCGTGGTACGCAGGTCCAGGCCATTGGGCCCTTCGATACGCACGAAGTTGGTGTTGAACGGGCTGCCGGTGACCGCTTCTTGCAGGTTCGGATCGCCGATGTAGCGCTCGCTGACCTGAGTGTCCGGGTTGGTTTCAGTGTATGGGCCGCCGACGCCACGCAGGAACGGGCCGACATCGCCTTTGAGCGCACCGGTGTAGGTTTGTGGTGTGCCGATGCCGATGTCGCGGGTCATGTTGATCGCCCGGCGTCCTCCGGCAGGTACATCGAAGACTTCCACGCCGTAAGGGTGGGTGATGATGTAAGTACCGGCGGTTGGCACATCGACGCGAATCCGCACCCGGGCAAAGCTGACCTGGTCGCCGTCATGGACATCCTCGGCGGCGAAGGCGGCCTCGATGGCGGTGCCGTAGCTCAGGTCAATCCCGCGTGCTGCGTCGACAATCGCTGCGTCGGCGGTGAACCAGAAGGTCTCGTCGGGGTAGTTGTCAGGAAAGCTGATCGACTTGGTGTCGTCGAACACCCCTGGCGCCGGGTTCAGCACACACATGTATGAAGGCGCGCCGGGTGCGCCGGCCACTCGCGAACTGACAGCCTTGGACAAGCACAGGTCAAGCACCCGGCCATGGGTGTCCTGGTACCAAGCGGCGAATCCACCAGTTGCCGGCAGGTAAGGGCCGGGGTCTACTTCAAAGAGCGCGGCCTGAGCCGGCGCTTGAGTCAGGCTAGCCAGGATCAGCAAAGCCAGTGGGTGGGGCATTGGACGGTGCATGAGTCTTCCCTCTTGCAATCGGGCCCATGGGGTTGGGTCGTCTGCACAGGGTTCGGCAACTTCCATACCAATTTTTAAAAAACCTTGTGGAACAAGGCCTGCAGGGGAATTTAGCGTTGCCGCAGGCTGGCAAGGGCGGGGCCGATGCCCCATGGTTGGGGGCAGTTGGGGCAAGCGTGCGGGGCAAGTGAAAGCAACTGGGCTATAACCTAAGAAGTCATTTGTCAGGAGTACGCAATGGACTTGCAATCACGCTTGGAGTCATCTTCCGTGCAAGAAACCGCGCATGACCAAATGCCGGTCAAGCGGCCGTTCAATCTGTTGCGTTGGTATGCTTTCGTCAGTCTGGCGATCATCCTCTCGGTGGCCGTAGGGCTGGGCCTGATTTCCAGCCGATTCGTGATCAACGAAAGCATCGAGCGCGACGCGCTGCTCACTGCGCAGTTCATCCAGTCCATCGCCGCGGCCGAAGTGCGCCACGTGTCGATTCCCAATGTGCGGACCATGGGTGAATTGCTCGACCCCCGGCTGGATCAGAGCTTTCCCGAGGTCAACCCCGAGGCGCGGCGCAATGCCCGCGGTGAGTTTCTTGACCATGTTGCCCATTTGCCGGACATGCTTCTGGCCAACATCTATGCCCCGGACCGTACGGTGATCTGGTCAAGTAACCCGGCGTTGGTGGGGCGGATGATCGAGTCGGACGAAGACCTCGATCACGCCTTCGATAACAAGGTGCGGGTCTCGGCCAGTTACCACAACGTCGATCAGGCGCGCAGCGAACAGAAATTCATCACCCCGCCTGAGAGCCTGTTCATCGAGAACTACATTCCACTGTTCGATGCCGATGGTGTGAACGTCACCGCCATGGTCGAAATCTACAAGGAACCCCGTGACCTGATCGCGCGTATCGAGCACGGCCTGCTGATGATCTGGGCCGCTGTCGCAGTCGGCGCTGCGCTGGTCTATGGCGGCCTGTACTGGTTGATGTACCGCGCCAACCGGCACTTGCAGCAGCAGCAAAAACGGCTGATCAACAATGAAACCTTTGTCGCGCTGGGGGAGATGTCTTCGGCGGTGGCGCACAGCTTGCGTAACCCGCTGGCCAGTATTCGCTCCAGTGCCGAACTGGCCCAGGAGGTTGAGGAAGGGCCGGCGCAGAAGAACATTGGCGACATCATCAGCCAGGTCGATCGCATGTCGCATTGGGTGCGTCAGTTGTTGCAGTCATTACGCCCGCTCAATGACGAGGCGCAAGCGGTGGAGCTGGAACGGGTGCTGCAGGACAGCCTGCAGGCGTTCTCCCTGCAGCTCAGGCGCCAGCGCGTCGAGGTCCGGGTCGACCCGTTGGCCAATGTCCAGGTACTCAGCCAGGCGGTGTTGCTCGGGCAGATCTTCAACAGCCTGATTGCCAATGCCCTGGAGGCCATGGGCGACGGTGGGACGTTGCGCGTTGAGCAAGTGCGTCAGAGCCGAAAGACCTTGACCTTGCGCCTGTGCGACAGTGGCAAGGGCATGACCGATGAGCAAGTGCGCATGGCCTTCAGGCCGTTCTACACCACCAAGCAGGGAGGGCTGGGCGTAGGGCTGGTGCTGGTCAAACGGATCATGGAGCGCTTTGGCGGCACGGTGCGCCTGAGCAGCCGCGAAGGCGAGGGCACCAAAGTGCAGCTGAACTTTCGCGTGGCCCAGGGGCCAGTGCAGGGCTGACGAGTGGGTGGCGCTGAAACCCGAATCTGGGGGAGGTTTCCCCCATTTTTATTTAACGTTTACTGATGGTTTTTGTTGCTAAGTCATTGATATTTCGCTTGTACATATCTTGAAACACTTTTGGCCAAGTAATTGCAAATCGACATTACCGGTTGGCAAACACTGGGTGAAAGATCATGAGCAAGCGAGTGTATTACCCCTTGTGCCTGAGCGCTGCTCTGGCATTGCTGCTGGCGGCTGAAGTGCCTGCCAGCCCGATTGACGATGTCGAGCCGCCGGAGTCGGGAGATCCGTCGGCCTACAACGATGTACCCGCCGATCCCGCAGCTGCCTTGAACAATCTGTCGCTGTTGCCGGAGGCCAATGTCGGCGCCTTCGACCTGCCCGATGGTGTCGAGGGCGACCGTAGTACGCCGCGTCAGGAAAACCCCCGGCCACCGGCACTGCAGACGTCGTTCAACTACCCCACCAACGGGGCTCCGAGCCCGATGTTTGGTGCTCAGCCTTTCAGTCAACAGCTGTTGCTGTTCGAAGAATTCGGTCCGACCCGTCTGGACCCCACCACCCCGTCGGGTCTGCAGGTGTTTCCCGCGCCCACTACCGGTCCTGCACCGCAGCAGGACCCTGTCAATGTGTCCCGCAGTGCGCCTAACGGGCCACTGCTCGATGCCTTTCTCAAAGAGCCGGGGCTGACCCCGTTTCCCAGCCAGTATGCCAATGTCGTCGATCGCAACCCCTGGCAGGCGCAGATCGAGACGTTTCTCAATCGTCACATCGGCGCTTCGGCCGAAGGCCGGCCACCAGGAAAAGGCTGGTCGCACCAGCGCTGGAACGAGTTCTATCCGCAAGCGGCCTACAAGACTGCCCAGGCCGGCGCACGGATCAACGGCGGACTGCGCGACGCCATGCAGATGCACCACTACAGCGTCGGTGAATTCGGCCCCGGTGGTCTGTATTACAACACGGCCGGGCAGGCCAACACCCTGGGCACGACCAAGGGCGTCGACACGCGCTTTCATCCCAACATGCCCTTGCAGGATCACAAATCGCTGTGGACCTTCGACGGCACCCTGCCAGCCAAGCTGCTGATGGTGCGTTACGGCCAGCCGCTGTTGATGCGTCACTACAACGCCTTGCCGATTGACCCGGCGGCAAACCATGGTTTTGGCCTGCACACCATCAGTACCCATGAGCACAACGGGCATGCCCCGGCGGAAAGCGACGGCTATGCCAACGCCTTCTTCTTCCCCGGGCAGTATTACGATTACCGCTGGCCGATCCAGCTGGCCGGTTACGACAGCATCAACACCCGCGCCGAAGATCCGCGGGCGGCGTTTCCGTGCACGCCCGGCGAAAAACTCTGGGTCAACGATGCGCAGCCGGGCCTTAAAACCTGTGACAACGGCAGCATCCGTATCCGTGGCGACTGGCGCGAAACCATGAGCACCCATTGGTTTCACGACCACATGCTCGATTTCACCGCGCAGAATGTCTACAAGGGCAACGCGGCGATGATGAACTATTACAGCGCCCTGGATCGCGGTAACGAAGCCTTCGAAGACGGCGTCAACCTGCGCTTGCCCAGCGGCTCGGCGTTGTCCTGGGGCAACCGCGACTATGACGTCAACCTGCTGATCGCCGACAAGGCCTGGGGGGCGGACGGCCAGCTGTGGTTCAACCCGTTCAACACCGACGGCTTTCTCGGTGACCAGGTGCTGGTCAACTGGCAGTACAAACCTTACCTCGACGTGCGCGCGCGCAGCTACCGCCTGCGGATTCTCAATGGCTCGGTGTCACGCTACTTCAAGCTGGCGCTGGTGCGCGAGATCAAGGGCAGTGGCGGCGAGTTTCCCGGGCCCAAGGGGTCGGGGCTGTCCTACGCGCGGGTGCCGTTCCACATGATCGCCAACGACGGCAACATCATGGAACACGCCGTGCCGTTTGACGGCAGCATGGACCTGGACGCCGACGGCGACCGTCAGAACCACAACGCGATACTGCCGACCCAGGGTATCGCCGAGCGGTTCGACATCGTCGTCAACTTCGCCAAAAACGGTATCAAAGCGGGCGACAAACTGTTCTTCGTCAACCTCAAAGCCCATGACACCGGCAAAGGTCCGAAAGAGGACATCCCTCTGGCTGACGTGCTGTCGGAGAAGTACCTGGCGGTGATCAAACAGACCAGCAAGGGCCCGCAATGGGACAAGGGTGACCCCGCAGTGGGCAAGGTCCTGCAACTCAACGTCAAGGCCTACAGCGGCCAGGACCTGGCCATGGACCCGGCGGCCTATGAACCAGCCAAACCGGGCAAGGCCGAAGGCAAAATCATGATCCCGCTCAAGCTGCACCGTGATAACCCGGCCGATCTGGCTCGCCTGGCCCAGGCCCGGCACCGGACCTTCATCTTCGGCCGCTCGGATGGCACCGACCAGGCACCGTGGACCATCAAGTCCGACGGCGGTCTGGGCTACAACATGGACCCACGCCGGCTCAGCGCCGCGCCACAGCTGGCCACCGGCCCCACGGATGGCGGTTACGCCGGCGCCGGCACCCTGGAAGTGTGGAAGATCCAGAACGGCGGCAATGGCTGGAGCCATCCGGTGCACGTGCACTTCGAGGAGGGCATCATCCTCAGCCGTGGCGGCAAGGCCCCGCCGGAATGGGAAAAATGGGCGCGCAAGGACGTCTACCGCATCGGCACCGAGAGTGACGGCCTGGACAATGTCGAAGTGGCGATCAACTTCCGCGAGTTCGCCGGGACCTACATGGAGCACTGTCACAACACCCAGCATGAGGACAACTCGATGCTGTTGCGCTGGGACATCGACCATCCCGGCCAGTTGCAACTGATGCCCACGCCACTGCCCAGCTGGGACGGCGTCAAGTACATCAATTCCGCCGCGCTGCCGACCTGGCGCAGCGGGGATGGCAAGGGCCCGCAAGTCAAGATCAGCAACTAGCCGAAGGGGGAGTGGCCATGGGACGTTTATCGATCTGGCTGAGTACGGCACTGTTGTGCTGGGCCTTCCAGGTACTGGCAGAAGAAGCCACCCCCTGGGGCGCGGGGTATTTTCCGAACACACCACTGACGGACCAGGACGGTCAACAGGTGAACTTTTTCGACGACTTGATCAAGGGCAAGGTCGTGGTGATCAACTTCATCTTCACCGGCTGTGGCGACTCCTGTCCGCTGGAAACCGCACGTTTGCGCCAGGTCCAGCAACTGCTGGGGGACAGGGTCGGGCGTGATGTGTTTTTCTATTCGATCAGCATCGACCCGCTCAGTGACACCCCTGAAGTGCTCAAAGCCTACGCGGCCCGTTTCAAGGTCGGACCGGGCTGGCGCTTTCTGACCGGAGACAAGGACCAGATCGACCAATTGCGCCGGCGTCTGGGGCTGTTCATCGAAGGAGTCGACAATGGCCGCAGCCGCGACCACAACCTGAGCCTGATTGTCGGCAACCAGACAACCGGGCGCTGGATGAAGGCCTCGCCGTTCGAAAACCCCTGGATCCTCGCCGACCAGTTGGCCAATAGCCTGCAGAACTGGAAGACGCCCAGTGCCGAGCAAAGCTATGCCCAGGCGCCGGACATTCGCCCACCCAGCAGCGGCGAGGAGCTGTTTCGCACCCGCTGCGCCGCGTGTCACAGCCTGGGCCCGGAAGATGGCCAGGGCATCGGCATGCGCAGCGTCGGGCCGGATCTGCTCGGCGTCACCCAGCGACGCGAGCGGGCCTGGCTGAGCCGCTGGATCCGTGAGCCTGATCGCATGCTGGCTGAGCGCGATGCGTTGGCGGTGGCGCTCTATCAGCAGTTCAACCGGGTGGCCATGCCCAACCTGCGCCTGAACCAGCAGGATGCCGACAACCTGCTTGAATTTCTTCAGCAGGAAACCGAGCGACAGGGGGCGCTGAAGCAGGCACAAGCAGCAAACGATGGGGCCGGCAGCGTGCAGTAAAGGCAAAATACTATCAGTGGGCGACTGGCCATTAGTATTGATTCAAAACATCGTCTCCTGGCTGGGCTATAAGTTGTAAGAAAAAAACAGCCCGCCAGGAACGATCGATGCAGGTGCTGAATAAGAAACTGGCCGATGAGGGCCACCCAAATCAAGCTTCAACTGATCGTACCTTGCGCGAATTCAATCTGTTGCGCTGGTTCTCGGTGGTCAGCCTGTTGATCATTGCCTCGGTGGCAGTGGGGCTGGGTTATGTCTCGACGCAGTTTGTGGTCAATGACAGCGTCGAGCGCGATGCCATGCTCACCGCGCAGTTCATCCAGGCCATGGCCAAGGCCGAAGTGCGCCATTCGCGGATTCCGCCGGGCATCACCATGGCGCAATTGCTCGATCCGCGTATGGACAAGCAGCACCCGGGGGTCAGCGCCGACCTGGCGGCGTCTACGCGCATCGAGTTTCTCGACCACGTCGAGCACCTGCCCGACACCCTGCTGACCAATGTCTATGCCCAGGACCGGACCATTGTCTGGTCCACCAACCCGTTGCTGATCGGCCAGAAGATCGTCGGCGATGACGACCTCGACGAGTCGTTCAATTCGCAAGTCCCGGTATCGGCCAGTTATCACAAGGCCGATGAAGACCGTGAAGAACAGAAGTTCCAGCGTGATCCGCAGTACCTGTTCATCGAGAACTACATTCCCATGTTCGACGAGAGTGGCACGCAAGTGCTGTCGATGGTGGAGGTGTACAAGGAACCGCAGGACCTGGTGCGGCGCATTCAGCGTGGCTACGTGCTGATCTGGACGTCAACCGTGCTCGGCGGTGCGCTGATCTACTTCGGCCTGTTCTGGATCGTGCGCCGGGCGGCGAGCCTGCTGCATGCACAGCAGACCAAGCTGGTGGCCAGCGAAACCTTTGTCGCCCTTGGCGAGATGTCCTCGGCGGTGGCCCACAGCTTGCGCAATCCGTTGGCCACTATCCGCTCCAGTGCTGAACTGGCGCAGGAAATTGCCAGTGAGAGCTCGCAGAAAAATATCGGCGACATCATCAATCAGGTCGACCGTATGTCGCGCTGGGTGCGTGAGCTACTGGTGTCGTTGCGGCCGTTGAAGGACGATGCCGAAGCCGTTGATCTGATTGCGGCGGTTGAAGACACCTGCAGCGCTTTTGCCCAGCAGACCGAGCGCAACAAGGTGCAACTGGAAGTCAGCACGCCGCCGACGGCATGGGTGGTGAGCCAGCCGGTGTTGCTCACGCAGATCCTCAACAGTCTGTTTTCCAATGCCCTCGAGGCGATGCCAGGCGGTGGCCGCTTGACCCTGGAGGTGCTTGAGCTGACGGGCGAAGGCAAGGTCCAGCTCACCTTGAGTGATACTGGCAAAGGCATGAGCCAGCAACAAGAGCGAATGGTTTTCAAACCTTTTTTCACCACCAAGCAAGGCGGCCTGGGCGTCGGCCTGGTGTTGGTCAAACGAATAATGGAGCGTTTCGGCGGCGCGGTCAGCCTGACCAGTCGCGAAGAGGAAGGAACCCGCGTATGCCTGACTTTCAATGTTGCAGCGGGAGGGGACCATGGAGCACAGCATCCTGGTGGTGGAGGATGATGAAATCCTTGCTGAAAATATCCAGACCTATCTGGAGCGTAAAGGCTTCGAGGTCACCGTTTGCCATAGCGCCGAGGAGGCACTGGAGCAACTGCCCCGGTGTCAACCCGATGCAGTGCTGACCGACAATTCATTGCCGGGCATGAACGGCCATGAGCTGATCAAGGCCTTGGCCGAGCGGGCGCCGGAGCTCAAGGTGATCATGATGACCGGCTACGGCAACGTCGAAGATGCCGTGCTGGCGATGAAGGAGGGGGCCTTTCACTACCTGACCAAACCGGTGGTGCTGGCCGAGCTCAAACTGATGCTCGACAAAGCCCTGGCTGCTGAGCGCCTGGAACGGACGCTGTCGTTCTACCAGGAGCGCGAAGCCCAAAAATCCGGTGGCCAGTCGCTGATCGGCGAGTCGCCGGCGATGCTCGGGCTCAAGCACACGCTCACGCAGCTGCTCGATGCCGAGCGGCGAATGGCCAGCGGAGATTTGCCGCCGGTGCTGGTGGAAGGCGAGACCGGCACAGGCAAGGAGCTGGTGGCCCGTGCCCTGCATTTTGATGGTGCGCGCAGCAAGGGGCCGTTTATCGAGTTCAACTGCGCCTCGATTCCGGCCAACTTGCTGGAGGCGGAGCTGTTTGGCCATGAGAAAGGCGCATTCACCGATGCCAAGGACCGCCGGGTGGGGCTGGTGGAAGCGGCCGATGGTGGCACGCTGTTTCTCGACGAGATCGGGGAAATGGACCTGATCCTGCAGGCCAAACTGCTGAAGCTGCTGGAAGACCGGACGATCCGCCGCATTGGCGCGGTGAAGGAGCGCAAGGTCGATTTGCGCATCATCAGCGCCACCAACTGCAACCTGGAGCAGATGGTGCAACAGGGCAAGTTTCGCCGTGATCTGTTCTTCCGCCTGCGGATCATCTCGATCAAGGTCCCGAGGCTGTATGCCCGGGGTGAGGACATCTTGCTGCTGGCCAGGCACTTCCTCGCCCTGCATGGCAAGCGCTATGGCAAGTCGCACCTGTATTTCAGCCCGGACGCCGAAGAACTGCTGCTCAATTACAGCTGGCCAGGCAACGTGCGGGAGTTGCGCAATATGCTCGAACAGACGGTATTGCTTGCGCCTAACGAGGAGATTGCGCCGCATCAGCTCAATGTCTGCATGAGCCTGGTGGATGAGCCGTTTGAGATGCCGGCGCCGGCGTTTCATGACCACCATCACGGCAGTGCCGAGGTGCCGGCTTCCACCAGCTTGCCTGAGGTGGAGCGCGAGATGGTGCGCAAGATGCTCGACCGTACCGACTGGAATGTCACCAAATCGGCGCGGCTGCTGGGGCTGAGCCGGGACATGTTGCGTTACCGGATCGAGAAGCTGGGGCTGACCCGGCCGGATAAGCGGCAGTGGTAAAAAAACTCGCAGGGCAAGCCGGCTCCCACTGACTCCGGTGGGAGCGGGCTTGCCCCGCGATTACTCACGCCCACGCATGAAGAAACCCGCGACATACTTGCGAAAGGTATCCAGGCTCTTGAAGTCGGCATAGCGCTTGAAGGTTTCGCCTTCGGGTTCGGGCCCCAGTGGTTGCTCGGTCAGCGATACGGAAAGCACCCGGTCCTGATCGGAGCTGAGTATCAAGGCATCCATGCCCTGGCCACCAATGACCGGGCGCCGCATGATCACCCGGACGCCTTTGCTGGCCATCCAGTCGATCAAGGAGATGAGCATCTTCAACGGCTCGCGCTCTTCATCGCGATACACCGGAAACAGCTGCCCACGCGACAGCACCGGGACGCTGGCGACATGGATCAGTTCATAGAAATGGCTACCGGCACTGGCCGGTGAGTAGATCGCCAGGGCCAGCAGCGGCCCCGGGGTCTTGCTGCCGCCCCACAACAGGTGATGGCCCTGGAAGTCGAAGCCGTCTTCGCTGCGTTCGTTGTAGACCTTGCGCGCCTTGATCTGGCCGACGCAGTCGAGCATCAAGCCGTAGCGCCGATGATTGCCAAAAGCGCTGGAGTCCCGCAGCCGCGCCTTGAGCATCATCATGTGCTTCATGTCCAGACGGGTTTCCAGGTAGTTGCTGGCCGGCACCCGCTCGATCAAGGGGTAACGACTGGCGACGCTGCGCAGTTCGGCAAATTGTCCGCTCAGGTCTTTTTTCAGGTGGCTGGCGTAGACGTTCAGGCCGCCGGCTTCGATCAGCGTCAGCAGCAAGGACAGCAGACGATGCTGTTCGCGCTTGTCGCCACCATTGTTGGTCTCGCCCCCGCTCCCAGGAGTGGGGCGGCGAAAATCGCCGATCAGACGCAAGGGCGTGTCGGGCGGCAACCAGGCGGCGGGGAAGGCGTCAGCATCTTCTGGGCGACCAGTTTCGCGCTCATCTTTGATGAAGGCACAGTCGGGCGCATGCTCGGCGGTGCCAGGGTTGTTCTTGAGAAACAGGGTGCCGGTGTTGCCGTTGAGATTGACGTTGAGGATCGGCATTGCACGCGGTTGGCAATCACACGCCAGCCAGTGTCCGGCAGCGCGGACCTTGAGCAACAGCTGATTGGCCTGCAGCAGGCGCGGGCCGGCCAGGTTGCCCTGGACAAACCCCTGCAGCAACTCGTCTTCGGCAGGGGTAAGCGTGCGCACCAGCGCGGTGTTTTTTTCGATGATTCTCATGAGCAATCCTGGCCAGCCTTCCTGTGCCCGCCACCTTAATGCAAAGCCCGGCTGGCGGCCATGGCTCGCCAACCGGGAACTGCCGGGTTTACTGTCCGCCGAACAACTTGGCGGCGCGGGCGCGGATTTCTTCCACCGAGACGTCCTCAACGTGGGACGAGACGAACCAGAGATTGCCGAACGGGTCTTTCAAGGTGCCGCTGCGGTCACCGTAGAACTGGTTCTCCACGGCTCTGACCTGGGTGGCACCGGCCTTGAGGGCTTGGTCAAAGCGCGCATCGACATCGTCGACATACAGGTGCAGGCCAATCGCTGCGCCAGCGAGCGACTGGCTGCTGACCAGGCCACCCGGCATATCGCAGGGGTCGGCGAGCATCAGCGAGGAGTCGCCAATCTTCAGCTCCGCATGCCCGATCCGCCCATCCGGGCCTTCCAGGCGGAACATCTCGACCGCGCCGAACGCGGCTTTGTAGAAGTCGATGGCCTTGCCGGCATCCTTGATGCCCAGGTAAGGGGTGATGCTGTGCTGTCCTTCGGGGATTGGTTTGACGGCCATTTTATGGATCCTCCTTAGCGCGCCGCAGGGTGGATGGCGCGAAACTGTATATTTGTACAGTTTCGACGATTGGGCAAATCAAAACCTGCGGCGCTGGACGGACGGCAATCAGAAAATGTAATCGGTGGTCAGGAAGCTGGAATCACGATTGCGGATGATGTCGCTGATCAGCTGCTTGTTGCTCTCCTGGAATCTGGTCGCTACCAGGGTGCGGATCGAGAACACGCGCAGTGCATCGTGTACCGACAAGGTCCCTTCGGCGGAGTTTTTGCGGCCGTTGAACGGGTAGGTGTCCGGGCCACGTTGGCACTGGGCGTTGAGATTGATCCGTCCGACCTGGTTGGCAAAGGTGTCGACCAGGCGTCCGACCTCGGCCGGGTTGGTACCGAAGATGCTTAGCTGCTGACCGAAGTCGGAATCGAGCACATAGTCGATCACGGTCTGCAGATCGCGATAAGGCACCACCGGCACCACCGGGCCGAACTGTTCTTCCTGGTACACACGCATCCCGGCATTCACCGGGTACAGCAGTGCCGGGTAGAAGAACGAACCACGGCTGCTGCCGCCCCCTTGGTTGATGACCTGCGCGCCTTTTTCGACGGCATCGGCCACCAGGCCGTTGAGGTAGTCGATCTTGCCCGCTTCGGGCAGCGGCGTCAGGGCCACGCCAGGCTCCCAGGGCATGCCCGGCTTGAGCGCGGCCAGCTTGCGCTGAAACTTGTCGAGGAAGCTGTCAACCACATCCTCATGGACGAAGAGGATCTTCAGCGCCGTGCAACGCTGGCCGTTGAACGACAGGGCTCCGGTAACCGACTCGTTGACGGCATTGTCCAGATCGACCTCGGGTAGCACGATCCCCGGGTTCTTCGCATCCAGGCCCAGGGCTGCGCGCAGGCGATGCGGGCGTGGGTGGAGCTTTTTCAGGTCGCTGGCCGCTTTATTGGTGCCGATAAAGGCAAACACATCGATCTTGCCGCTGGCCATCAGCGCGCTGACGGTCTCGCGGCCGCGGCCATAGATGACGTTGATCACACCCGCCGGGAAGCTGTCGCGGAAGGCTTCAAGCAGGGGGCGAATCAGCAGTACACCGAACTTGGCCGGCTTGAACACCACGGTGTTACCCATGATCAGCGCTGGGATCAGGGTGGTGAAGGTCTCGTTCAGCGGATAGTTGTAGGGGCCCATGCACAGCGCCACGCCCAGCGGCGCGCGACGGATCTGGCCGAGGGTGTCCTGCTCCAGTTCGAAACGGCTGGAGCGGCGGTCCAGCTCCTTGAGGGCATTGATGGTGTCGACGATGTAGTCGCAGGTGCGGTCGAACTCTTTCTCCGAGTCCTTGAGGTTTTTGCCGATCTCCCACATCAACAGCTTGACCACCGCTTCACGTTGCTCGCGCATTTTGCCCAGGAAGGTTTCGACGTGCTGGATGCGCTCGGCCACACGCAGGGTCGGCCAGGCGCCGCGGCCCTTGTCGTAGGCGTGTACGGCGGCGTCCAGGGCGGTGAGGGCGGTGTCGGCATCGAGCAGCGGCGTGTTGCCGAGGACCACCTGACGCTCTTGATCACCTTCCTTGAGCCATACCGGGCTGCGCACGGTGGCCAGCGGCCCGTCCCAGCGCTGCAACTGGCCGTTGACCAGGTACTCGCGTTGCACCAGCGGCTCACCCAGGCGGTACGCTTCGGGGATCTCGTTGGCGGTGGGAAACAGCGAATCGAGCAGACGGTCCATGGGCGCAGCACCTCTTTTTCTATGATGGGTGAAACGTTTCAGTTCGAGCATAACGCCAGCGCGCTAAAAAAAGCCAGCCTCACTCAATATTGCGCCCGACACGCCGATAAAGCGGTATGCCGACGCGAACAACGGACCTATGAGCACAAGAATCCTCGCCCTTGATGACAAACTGGTCCTGCCCGCGACCCTGAGCACCACCCTCAATCGCTTGCTGCCGATAGGCTTTGCGCTGGTCGGCATCGGCTTGTCGGTGGCGCTTGGCCGCCTCGACGTTCAGCGCCAGGAAAGCGAACTGGTGGCCAACGCCAGCGCTCGTCTGTCCGGGGTGCGCGCCGCTCTGGAGGCGCAGTTGCGCTCGGCCTTTGGCGAGACCGAAGGCATCGCCCAACTGATCAGCGCCGATGGCCAGATCAGCCCTGAGCACTTTCATGACATGGCGCGCCAGGCCATCGCTTCGGTTCCACATATCCGCCATATCTCGGTGGCGCCGGGCGATGTGATTGCCGATGTCTATCCGATCAAGGGCAACCAGAGCATCATCGGCGTCGACTACCGCCACCTGCCGGACCAATACCCGATGCTGCAGCGTGCGCGCGACCATTACAGCCCGGTGCTGGCCGGTCCCGTGCAGCTGTATCAAGGCGGGCGCGGCCTGGTCTATAGGCGCCCGGTGTTCCTCAAGGGCCACAAGGGCGTGAAGCTGTATTGGGGCAATGTCTCGATCGTTGCCGACATCGACCGCTTGCTCAGCGCCGCCGGTCTGGACCTGGACCCGGGCTTTGAACTGGCCTTGCGCGGCGCCGACGGCCAAGGCTCGGCGGGGGCAATGATCTGGGGCAATCCGAAACTGTTCGAGGAACATGCGGTAACGGTCAATGTCGATGTCCCGGGCGGGCTTTGGCAACTGGCGGCGACCCCGCTGGGGGGCTGGCCGTCGATGAGCCTGTTCGCCTCACCCTTGTTCCTGTTTGCGTTGACCTGTACCGGGTTGTTCAGTGTGTTCGTTGCCCAGCTCAATCGCAGCAACCACCTGATCAATCTGCGCAACGGTGAACTCAAGCAGTCCCAGGCGCAGCTGGAGCGCCTGGCCCATTACGATGCGATCACCGGCCTGCCGAACCGGCTGCTGTTCAATCAACGCCTGCAGGCGGCCATCGATGCTGAGCAACAACTGGCCGTGCTGGTGCTGGACATCGACGGCTTCAAGCAGGTCAACGACAGCCTTGGGCATGCAATGGGCGATCTGTTGTTGCAACAGGCCACCGCGCGTTTCGTCCAGATCCTCGACGAAGCGGACAGCCTCTGCCGTCTGGGCGGGGACGAATTTGCCTTTCTGCTCAGCGGCACTGAGCAAGCCTGTAGGGAGCGGGTTCTGGCATTGCTGCAGACCCTGCAGCTACCGTTCGATCTCAAAGGTAACGCAGCGCTGGTCACCGGCAGTATCGGCCTGGCCTGGTACCCCGAACATGGCCAGACCTGCGACCGTCTGTTGCGCCACGCCGACACCGCCATGTATGCGGCCAAGGAGAGCGGGCGCAACGCCTGGCGGCTGTATCACCCGGACATGACCGAGCGCCTGCAGGAGCGTTTGTGTATGGAACGCAACCTGCGCCGGGCGTTGAAGAACAATGAATTCGAGCTCTGGTACCAACCCAAGATCGACCTGTTCAGTGGCCGTGTGGAGGGCGCCGAAGCGCTGCTGCGCTGGCGCGATCCCGAGCATGGCCTGGTGTCGCCGGCGCAGTTCATTCCGCTGGCCGAGCGTACCGGACTGATCATTCCCCTGGGGGAAAAGGTGCTTGAGCTTGCCTGCGAGCAGATTGCCGCCTGGCGCGCTGCCGACTGCCTGCCGGGCCCGCTGGCGATCAACGTGGCCGCCTTGCAGATTGAACGCAGTGACTACGTCGCCAGCCTGTCGCGCAGCCTGAAACGTTATGACCTGCCACCCACCTTGCTGGAGGTGGAGATCACCGAAAGCCTGCTGATGGAAAGCCAGCAGCAAGCCTGTGCGGCCTTGGCCCAGCTGCAGGCCATGGGCGTGGCAACCGCGGTGGATGATTTCGGCACCGGGTACTCGTCGCTGGCTTACCTCAAGTCGTTACCTATCGATCACCTGAAGATCGACCGCGCCTTCATCAAAGACTTACCAATGGATGATGACGCGGTGGCGATCACCCGGGCGATCATCGACCTGGGCCATGCCCTGGGCTTTCGCATTACTGCCGAAGGTATTGAAACCCAGGCCCAGTACGATTTTCTGCGCAATGCCGGCTGTGACCAGGGCCAGGGCTTCCTGATGGCGCGGCCGATGCCGGCGCAGGCTTTACAGGCCTGGCTGGCTGACCGCCAGTTGCTGCGCCAACCGGTGCTTGATTGACTCAGCGGCGTTCAATCTGCAGATCAAGCAGGCGCACCGCCGGTATCGCTAGCATGCGCCTGCGGTAGTACTGGTCCTGGTCCATGCGCGTGAGTCGGCGCCAGACCTCGGCATGCGAATCGGGCAGGGTGTCCAGGTACCAGTCGCTCTCGACCAGCGTTCGCAGGTCACGGCGATACTGCAGTGGCAGGCGCTCCCAGATCCCCAGTCGGTCCGGGCCGGCGCCATGCAGCAACTCCTCGTAGTCAACGTCCGGTACCAACAGATCGATGCCGGTGGCCTGGTAGTAGCCATCGATTTGCCCCAATACCTGTGGGCTCAAGGCATTGCTCTCCAGTCGCAATGTCCGCGCCACATGCGCCGGGATGGACTCTGCCGCCGGCAGGTTTGCCAGCGGGTTATAGGCGAAATCCAGCAGCAGGGGATTGACCAGGTTCTGCAAGCCGTTGGGCAACTCGCGCAGCCCGCAGCGGGTCAGGAACACGGTACGCAAATGGGGTAGCGCGCTGAGGTCCGGGGTGCGCCCCAGCGGGCAATGCGAGGCGTCGAACACGCGCAGGTTGACGAAGCTGTCCAACCTGGCCTGGGCGGCGGCGTCCCAGACCAGCGGGTTGCGTTCCATGTCCAGCCATCCCAGGTTCTGCGGCATGCCGACGGAGGGAAGCCGATTGAAATTACAGCGGGTGAGCTTCAGACGTTCCAGTGCGGGGAATCGCTCATACAGTTCTGCCGGCAACCGGCTCACACCCGGGTTGCCGGAGAGGTCCAGTTCGCCGACATGGGTGAACTCGTTGGGCAATGCCAGGGTCGCGAGGTCTTCATCGGTCAGGTTCAGGGCGGACAGGTCCAGGGTATACACGGTGCGGCCGTCGAGCAGGGTTTCAACGGAGATGCGCCGCCAGGCATTTTCTATGCGCTGCAAGGCACGTCGCCGGTTCGGTACCGGAACCGCCCAATCGACGAGGTCGCGGCGCAGTTCCTGCAGTTGCGCTTGCAGGCGGTCCAGTTCCAGCGTCGGTGACAGGCCTAGGTTTCGCCAGTTCTGGATGGCTGCTTGAATGTCCATATCGGACATGCCGGGAAACAATCGCCGGTAGCGCACCGCCACCGAGGTGCGCAGGAACTGTCGCGAATAGGCCCGGGGCGGCTCACCACCGCGCAACATCCCAGCGCCCCAACGGCTTGGCTGATAACCCCAAAGGCGTCGATTCAGTGCAGCGCGGTCATCGGCAACCATCGTCAATACGCGCTCGCGCAAGGCTTCCCCAGCGTCGGCCGCAAGTCCCATCGCCAGGCGCTTTTGGCTGGGCAGTGCGGCCTCGACCGCGCGGCACAGGTCATGGTCGATCACTCCCGGAGCGGGGCGCTCGCCCAGGTAGGCTTCGTAGCCATCAAGCGATTTGACCACCACCACCCGCTCGCTTGCCTGCGCCTCGCCGATGGCGTGCAGCACCGTACCTTGTGGGTTGCCGGCGCGGATCTCCAGACGCAGGTCGGGCGACCAGCCGGGCACGCGCTCCAGGCAGACCAGCAACAGTCGCTCACTGTCATTGCTGACCAGACCCGGCAGCCACAAACCCTGGGCGGCGCGAGTCAGCGGCAGGTCGCTGGCCAGTTGGCTGGCGCGTTGTTCAAGCGTTGCTGATAACGGGCCCCCGGCGCGCAGGCGTGCGAGGGTATAGGCCAGCGGCTCGGGGGTGGGTTGATTGCCCAGGTGGACCTGCAGCACGTGTTCTTCGCGGGTGCCGCTGACCTGCAGCGCCTTGACCAGATCGACATCGGCCAAACCCTGATAGTTCGGGCTCAGCCGTCGCACCAGGTGCGCGCCGGACCAGGCATGGGGTTGCTCGTGTTCTGCGCGCCAGGCGCCTTCGCCGTTATGCTCCAACAGCGGTTGGTACGCCTCGGGCTCGCTGGGGTGAACGATACGCCAACGGTCCAGGGCGGGGTCCAGGCGCTGTTCATACACACGGCCATCGAGGCGGATAAAACTGCGTCCTTGGTGCTGGTATTGACCGGCACTGTTGGCTTGCAGGTGTTCGGGCAGCGCTGTGTCACTGGCGTACGGTGCAAGATCGGGGCGCCACAGGCGTTGTGTGCCGTCGGCGCTGCGAACTGGTTCGAGGCCTTCCATCAGAGTGCTGTTGAACAGTTTTGGCAGGACCTTGCCGGCCACATGCAGCCCGCCGATCAGTGCCAGGTTCAACCCGACCGCTTTCAGGTGACTCAACGCCAGCTGACGATCGCCGATGCTCCAGGCCTGGTAGCCTTCATAGACCTCATCGAGCAACTGATAAGCCACTACTGCGGTCATCAAGGTGCCGACGCCGGGAACGAACAGCCCCGCCACCATCAGTGCATTCAGGCTAATGTCTTCCCATTGTGCCTGGCGTCGCTTGCGCGCTTGCTCGTCGGCATCGGCGGTCGGTACCGCGAGCTGACGGGCCTCGCTTTTTAGCCGGGCGACATGCTCCAGGTGCAGGAAACTGAACAGTTCACCTTCGATGGCGAGCGGCACCAGGTACAACGACGAGTTGCCCTCGGCATCAAGGTTCTGCTGCAAGCGGCTGAGGAAAGTTTGCTGTTGATCGCGCGGGACGTAGGCCAGGAAGCGTTGCTGGAAATCCGCCTGCACCAGATCATCGCGCAATTGCTCATGCAGTGCGGACAGGTTCGGGAACTGGCGCAACGAAATCCCGTGGCCCGGCAAGTGCAGTAGCAGGCCTGCTTCGCCCAGATCGAGCATCAGCACCTCGTGCAAGTCGATACCGAACAGGCTCAGCTGGCTGCAGGTCAGCGTCGTACCCTGGTCGAGCAACGCCTGCACCTTGTCCAGCGCACCACCGCTCACCTGGTGGCGAAGGAAGGCGAGGTCTGCTGCCAGGCGCAGACGATCCTGGTGAACCCTGATGGCCAGCGTAGCGACCTGTGCGGGCGCGAAGACAGACGCCAGGTGCGCCTGGTAGCGCTGACCGAGGTCCAGGGAGCGGCAGGTGCGTGCAAACGCTTTTGGCGGCAGACTTAATGGCTTGATCGTGTAGGCCTCGGACTCCAGTTCGATGTCGACCAGGGTTTCGCTGTCACCGAGGGTGGTCTTGCCGATGACCACGGTCTTTTCAATCTGCGCATCACCTGCCAGGGCCAGCGCGCTTTCGTGGCTGAACTCGACCTCGTCTTCGAAGTTGTGCAGGGCGGCTTCGAGCAGGCTTCGGCGCTCGTGCTGGCTGACGTAGGTTTGCCAGGTAAACAGGTGATGGATATGTATCAGTTCGCTGGTGCGTAACGGGACTGACAATTGATGTTCGGTTGTCAGCGCTTGTGCGAGCAGGGGTTCGGCGAATTCTGCAATATTCTTCAGGCCCTTCAGTGCGCGGGCCAGGGCTTTCTGTGAGTGCGTCAGGCGTGCCTGGCTGCTATGAACCGCTTCGCGCAGATCGGGAGCGGCATTGGCGAACCAGTCGGCCTGGGCGTCGGGAAGACCTTGGGCGGGCAGCAGGCTTTCGTGCAGGGTTTGCCACTGCTCGGGTGAGGCGTGTTGACTCCAGCTCGGAAGCTGGCTTTCGATCAGCTGTTGGTGCGGGTTTTCCAGGTCTATGGATGGCATCTTCGGTGCTCCTGTTTCAGGGGCACTCAGGAGGCAGGAGGCGAGGGCGGTCAAGGTGGTAAATAGTTGTGGTGGGGTGGGAGCTGGCTTGCCCCGCGATCGAGGGCGAATGATTTATCCCGCACCTTTTCAGATTATCCCTCTTCCTTGTAGTCCATTTCCCAAAGATACTTGCAGCGCCTTTGAGCCGTTGCACTGCTCTGGAGTGCGGCCTAACCTCTGCCGGTCGTTGGTACTCAACGACCGGCTTTGACAGGCTGACCTAACCTTCAGAACATGTGCTCGCTTTATGGCGGCTGTACGTGGGGCACCTCGTGTGCGCCGAGTTGTCCTCTGGAGTTATCGGTCTGTCAACCCGCGTATAGCTGCCACCCTCCTGTTTGACAGCAGGTTTGTGGCCGCCTCATTAACTCCAGAGGTGTATATGCTCAAGATCGTCCCCGATCCACCCCTCAATCCCCATAACCATTCCCTTGAAGACCTCCTTGTTCTGGTCTCGGAGCATCTCGTCTGTGCGCTGACCGTTGCCCAGCAGACGGTACTGCTGCATCCCCAACCGTCCGGGCAGATTCTGACGTTGACGACCCTGCATGAGATCGACAGCGCTCGCAGTCTGGTCGAGCTGGCGTTGAGCAAGGTGCAGATGCGCCACTGAGTTGAAACCTTCGCGGGGCCCGCTCCCATCGGAATGTGGGGGCGGGTATGAGGACGTGGTAATGACTGACAGTAAAAAATCGAAAGACAACATAGGGCCGCTCAAAACCTGTGGTATCGGCAGTTTCGGCGAAGGCATCGGTGGGCGAATCGAGGACCGTTTGTTCCACACCACTGCAGGGCATGATCTGGTCTATGCGCTGGAACAGTCCACCGTGCTGATGAGCTGCGTCCACAAGCTCACCTTGCAAGCCGCGGTCGATCAGGACCACACGCTGGTGTGGGCGGCACATTACCTGAGCGGGATGGCCAAGGCGCTGGTCGATGATGTGGCCCACGTTATGGCGACAGGGCGGTGATCATTAGACAAACGTAAACATCATCGCCGATGAAAAAGCCCCTTGCGACCTCGGAAGGGGCTTGGTTTCATAGCGCTCACTCATCCTTCAATTGGCTGGCATCGCCCATCAGTTGCGCGTAAAGATCCTGACAGACTACCCATCAGCCCCGCCCCAATTTTGCATAGTACCCGGTAAAACTCTTCCAGCTGCCATGGGGTGCCCATGTTGAGCTGTTGACTTGTCCATTGACATAGGCAGCCTCCTCAGACTCAAAGTAACTGCTGTTGCTAAGCACACCGGTTACACCACATACAATCGTGTTGGCATCGCCTCCATCAAAAACGCTTAGAGAATCCCGCCACACTTGCATGGATGAGTTGCGAACGCCATGACTGGCGTCGATGCCTGTCAAAGGTTGACGCATTAGCTTTTCCATCTCGCGCGTATAGCGTACACCTGGCGTTCTGTTGAACGATGGGGCGGTAGCAGTTTCCCCGTAGTTCGAAATGTTGGTTTGGTAAGCGACTCCTCGGCCACGTGCCGCAGCCCCGCCGGACAGGTGCTGAGCCTTCCAGGCCGTCTTTTCCATAAGATGGCTCAGGCTTTTACCTGCACCGCGACCGATCCGAGGGAGTGATTGAGCAGCTTTAACGGCCAGCGCCCCGGCTTTTTTCGCGAGCTGGGCGGCGCCACCAGCCACTGCCGTTGCCAAAGAAACCCAACCCAATATCTTGGCTGTCTCCGGGTCCGTGTCCTCAATCACGACCGCTGTAATGGCAGTCGCAGCTGAGATAATCGCGAGGGTCACGATCGCTGCGTACACCCATAACGAAAGCCCACCCGTTGCTACGGCAGTCAGGACAGCTAAGCCCGCCCAAATCACTGTATTGATAATTCCCCCAACTTTTTCTCCGAAAATTGACTTCAACAAATATCCGGTGGCCACAGCGATAAGCGCCACTACCACGAACACGGCCAAAAAAGGCAGGAAAGCGAGATGCCCTGTCGGGTCTTGTCTATTGCTGGGGTCCCCATCGCAGTACCCATAAGGATGGGGACCGCCGGCGCCGAATGGACTCATGCTGTCCTGGCTGTGAAAGCGCATGGCATCGGGTGCATACCAGCGATAGCCGTTGCCTAATGGGTACTGGTCGTTGTCAGTGTCACGGTACTCGCCGTTATAGCCCTCCAGCGCCTCCTGTTCCGTCGAGGAGTGTTTGCCATAGGCTGTATAGGCATGATGCGCCAGAGTGCCCGCGGTCAGGTCTAAGGTCAGTACCACAGTGTCGCTGGCATCCTTGAGCTGCACCAGAAACCGCTTTACACCAGACTTCACTACACACACCACCGATGCACCGAACCCTTCCAGGCAGCAATGGCGCATGTTGTCGGCAGTAACGGCATACTCGCCACGCACCGTCAGGTCATCGTAGATGATCTGTTTTTGATCTGCGCCGTCACCCGTTGCCATCAGTTTGCTCATTGCGTCATAGCTGTAATGTTGACTACCCGCCTTGATCAAGCGCCCTAATGCATCGTAACGGTAGGTTTTCCCGGTCTGGTCCTTGGTCACACGACCGGCAGCGTCATAGCTGAGTTCGCCGGATGTGCCAAAACCCGGGTCATCATGGGTTACCTTGAGCAACTTTGTCCCAGTGGCATCGTCGTAGGTAAAGGTGGAAGTGCAGCGGTGCTTATCATAGGTAGTAACGCACTTAGTGACGTTGCCCATTACATCGTAAGTAAATACCTGTTTGTCGATGGCTTTGCCATTAGGCGAACTGGGCCGCCAGACGCCGGTAGTTTCACAACATTCCAGATGACCTTTGACGTGATAGGTTAACGTTCGACTGCCCAGCGTGGTATCACCCTGTTTGATGGCCGTATTAGCGAGACGGCCGTGTACGTCGTAGTTCCGAGTGATAGAAAATTCACCCTTGGCAGTCTTGATGGTACGGGATACCTCGCGGCGTTCTTTATCGTACTCATAGGCCACGGATAGATCATGTTTTGCCGCAGCACTTTTGCCTTTAGTGAGCGGTTTACCGAGACTCAGGTTCTCGTTGCTCAACCGGCCAAGTGCATCGTAAGTGATATCAAGCTGACTCTGTTCTGCACCGCCTGCATGAAGATGAGCTATCGATGAGCGTCTTCCATGAGTGTCGTAGGTAAAATCAGTCTTGCCTCCGCCGGCATCCTCTTCGCCTAGCAGGCGTCCTGCGGCAGAGCGTTTATAAGTAATTGTCTTCCAGCTGGCTGCAGCGGAAGGATCCGTTTGTGCTCTGAGTCGGGCCTCATAAATAGAAAGATTACCATTCAGGTCGTGGGTGCAACGAACACTGCGCTCGCCCTCGGTTGCGCTGGACACTCGCGAGGATGCGATAGCGTAAGTGAATTGCTGATGCAGCGAGCTGGTTTCCTCCTTGATACTGGCCACACGATTGCCAATTTCTTTGTAATAGGTGTAGTTCAATATTTTGCCATCGGCGGCGGTTTTACTTGACGGTACTGAACTTGCGCCAGTGTAGGCGAATGTTTCCTTATGACCGGCTCGGGAAATGGAAGTCAAGCGCCCATCGGTATCGAAGGCGCGCTCACCCAATGTGCGATCATCAAGAGAAATTTTGGTGGGTTCATGATTCAGCGGGTCTTGGGGATACTCGTAGTAATAGCAGTAATGGCTTTCGATATAGTCATGGCTAGAATCGGTGGGTTTGATAGGTCGCAGGTAATTATCAATAACTGGGGAGGATAGGTTGTTTTGAGTAAAATACTCTTCCAGATAGAGTCTTTCCGGTTTTACATGAGCATAGAACTTGCTGATGCATCGCCCAGCGTAGTCATATTCGTTAACTATGCTCTGGGCAGTATGTGCGGTAGCGATTACATGTGAGGCAATTAGCCCTGGGCCCCAGTAGGTAAAACGCTCCAGTTGTAGTGGGGTGCCCGCTTCATCCCGCCATACGATTTCCCTGATCGTTTCGTCATCGTTGTAGTAGGTGAATTTTCCGTGAAGCTCTGCAAGCTCTCCTGTCCGTTCGGTTCGCATTTTTTCAACGGGATCGTAACTGTTGACGTGTACTTCGCCGTTGCTGTACCTGCGTAGCGCTTCGTTTCCCCAGACATCGTACTCATACTTACAGGATTCAGTGATTACATTTTCGCCATCTGCCGATTGAAGATAATCGTAACGCAGGGTGGCGCTCTTGCGGCCCTGTTCATCAAATTGCTCTTCGAGCATCAGCTTCCACGGTATTTCCACTTCGCTCTTGTCGGCGGGCGCTGCCAGATACTCTCGAACCACATTGCCTCGCCCGTCATAGTCATAAGCGCGACGCAGTCCGTTTGCTTCCTCGACTTCCATGCGCGCGGCGCAAGGGTAGCGGTAGACGGTCACAGCTTTGTAGTGGGCGCTTTGGGCGCACGCGGTGTGCTGGGTCAAACGTCCATGGCAGTCATATTCATAGTCGGTGCGGTTCCCGTCCGCATCGGTTTCGCTGATAAGCCTGCCGCTGAGGAAACTATGGGTCTGCTGGGTGATGCTGCCTGCTGCCCCCTGTGTCTTTTGCTCAATTGTGGTGGTGATTGAGTTTCTCGAATAGTCACAGTGATGTTGGACCGTCTTTTCTTTCAGGGTTCCATCCGGGTAGTGCGTGCTGATTTTTCTAACGCCGCGTCGGCCGTAAACATAGCGCTGCTCCAGTTTTGTTTTTTCGTTATCAAAGAAAAATTGTTGGCGCGCTGAGGGGCGAGATGTTACTTCGTCGTAAAGGTAGCGAGTTGTTGTTTTGCTTTCGTCGGGGTATGTGGTTTGTTCAGCTTCCAGTTGTGATGGTATGAATTTTAACTCACCCTCGCTGCGATACGTCGTCTCGTTGATGGCGTTGAGTGTGTGGGAAAGTTTGTTGTATTTCCAGGTTGTCTGGCAGCCTGGTAGCGTTCGACTAGTAAGGTGCTGCTTTTCATAGATCTCTTCTGTTGATGCAGAGGTCTTAGCCCCTGAATTATAATGTTCCGTCCAATTTTTTTCAAATTCCTCTGCCATTGCTCTCGCATACCTCGGTGCTTCGAAATTGAAGAACCCATATGCCTTCTTGTTCTGGTGCGCGAGCTCGTATATATCTTTTTTCTGTTTTTCCAATGCCTCCACACTTATCGTGTAAAACGATTTTTCAGTGATTCGTCTTAGTGATTGTTCGCGTGCTTTCATCCAATAGTTTTCTTTGGATACACAGTTTGGTGTGGCGATGTTGTACGATTGCACCTCTGTCAATTGATGTTCACGGTTGAATTGGTGGCGTTCAGTTTTGTGTCCATCCGTGATCGTTGTGCAATACTTCTCCTCGGTTGAGCCGCTATATGTATAGTGGCTAGTGACTTTTGTTGCCAGGTTTACAGGAGTGACCGTGTGCATCGCAACGCAGGGTAGCTTTGACAGTTTGGGGTCGTCCTTGAATTGCAAGCCGTTATTTTCGTAAGTGACAGCTTCGGTAAGCCCTTCAGGTGTCTGTATTTTTGAAAGCAGCCAGCCACATTCGGGGTGGTTGTCGTAAGTGAATTGATAGTTGTCACCTTCTGGCAAGGTAATTTCGCTCAGTGCGTAATCGGTCAGCGCTAGTTTGAATTTGCAGGTTTCTAGAGTGTTTGGCCAAAACTCAATTGATATTTCTTTTTCTGATGTTTTCGTGGTGGGGTAGTTGATTTCTACTAGGGGTTCATCGCGGTATTCAAGGCGCTCAGTGTCTTCAAGGTATACATCATATTTGTCACTGATGCTTAGAAGCTTGACTTGATGGTAAGTGATGTTGTTTATTTCATGTGCTTCAGCGACCCATTTTAGTAAGGCATAATGAGTCCCGTCCATGCTCAAGGAAGTGGGTGTAAAAATGGTACTGCCCCCAATTTTTTCGAGTCTCTCTACCCGGCCGTCGAGGCGTTTGACGGTTAACGCATCCCACTCCCATAACGCCATCACGCCATAGCTGAAATAGTCTTTGTTGTATTCGACCTTGATGGCTTCTCCCGAATGAAGCCTCAATTGTTCCGTCGTAGTGTCATAGGTGGTGAAGGCAAAAGACCACCCATCGCCAAGCCCCGCGCGGTTGTTGACCATGGGGGAGTAGAACAGGCTCATGTCGATCGCAGGGCCCAGACCTGCATTGCAGGTAATGGTGGGTAAAGGTATATACGCCTCGAACAGGCCGGTGCGTGTGTCGACAAACGTACGCTTCTGGCTGGTGGTATTGAAAATCTCGTGGTTCTCACCGTCACAAGGGTCAATGCCCATCACGTTGTGCGTCATATGCCACCTCAGGCTCAATAGAGGTGCCGAAGTGACGACCTCTGCGAACGTAATCTGGCGTCGCTTTGCAGACTGCGCTACTGGCAAAATTACTAGGTATTGCAAGAAAAACGTGTCGCAGGCAGCGCGTTACAGTTCATAACGCTGGAGAACAGGTTGTCAGGTGTGCGCCCGCGCTGGAGTCGGGGGGAGCGGTACGCCCCATGACCCGATGTGACGCCAACTCGTAAGCGGGGACAAGCGCGCTCACTGCTCTACGCCTGTTCCGAAGGAAAATTGGCGCCATAAAATACCTGCGCGCAGCGGCAACATTCGGCTTGCAAAGTCCCTACCCAGCACCTTTAATTGTTACTGAATGTGAGCAAGTCAAAACGTTCGCTATGGGGTCCATGTCGTTCAAGAATATCTATCTGGGTGCTACTTGATGCTTTACTGATCTGCCACCAGGCACTACTTCACAGGACGTAGAAATGAAAGCGAATTTGGTGGCAGCAATCCGCAAGCACGTATCACCGGCCATGCGTTATGAGATTAGAACGACGTTGAACAAGGTGCACGATCTGCTCGGCCGCGCGTGTTTCTGGCGCTGGGAGATCGCCCGGTTCAGGCTGCAGCAGGAAAGCCCCTTCGAAATTCTTTATGTCGGTCGCAAACATTACCGGGATGTGGCCAAGGTGCTCATCGGCGGCAAGTCGCTCAGGGACTCGCCGGTGGCGCCAGGCCAAGCGCAGCCGACTGAGTCGAGTCATGTGGTGGTGGTCAGTGAGATGCCGACCGCCGGGGCGTTGAGTGTTCCTCACTATCTGAGTGCGGTGGTGCCGCTGCTGGGGCGCTCCCTGGAAGAGATCACAGCGCGCTACGACAGCGAGTTGCGCCGCAGCATCCGCAAGCACCGGCCGCTGTACTGGATGAAACAGGCGCTGACCGATGAAGAGATTGCGATGGCCGACCAGCACCTGCTGCGCGCCTATGCTACCGCCAGGCAAGGCGAACACGCGGCACAGTTTTCCACCGAGACGGTGTTTCGCCTGGCCAAGACCGTAGGCCGGCTCGACCTGATCATGCAGGGGGATGAAGTAATTGGCTGTCACCTTGGCTGCGAAATCACCCGGGGCACAAAGCGCTACTGGAGCACGCTGCGTTTCGGCTATTGCGAAGCGGTTTTTTCAGATGCGAAGAAACTCAAGGAAGCCAACTCGATCAACACCTACATGGCCCTTGAGTGGGCGGTGGAGAATGGCTTTGATTATTACGATATCGGTCTTTGTCTGGCACGGCCTGATGACGGCTTGTTGAAGTGGAAACGGCGGCGCGGCGGCGATATCGATTCGTTGGGTAATCACGCTTATATGTTTGTGCGGTTGCCAAAGACCGGCACGGCAAAGTTCTTGTGGGACACGCCGTTATTTGCTGTTGAAGGTGACAAGTTGACGCTCCATCTGGGTTTGCCGGACGGGGCAAGCGATGACGAAGTTGCTGATCGTTACCATGAAATGGTGTTCGGTGGGTTGCACAAGATTTATCTGTACGGTGGAAAGAGTTCGGGTGAGCTGTTTGTGGAAACGTTGCGTAGCCGCTACGCAAACTTACAGTCCCCGCCCGTGATGGAAAGGATTCCTTCCAACTAAGCAATGTTCCGGGTTGAGGTCAATGCGGGCGCAGTGCGCCTGTCGATTGACTGTGCCCTGAGGGGAGTGATCTTCATGGAAAGTAATCTTTCGAATTTCAGTGCGTCGAGCGCTGAAAAACAAAAAAGAATCTCACTTTCCGCCTATAAATTCATGGCGAGAAAACTGTTTGCACGTAAAACAGAAATCAACCTGAAAAATGTAGCGGCGAAAAGCTGGGATATTGCTCCGGGGGAAACAACGATTTCACCGCCGGCTTTTTTTCTACCTGGCCAGTTAGAGCGGGTCAGTGCCTGGGAAGCGCGGTTTTTTCCTTTCGAGCATCCTGCCCGTACCATGCACGGACGGCTGAGGATGGAGCATGGCTCGACACGTGGCCACTTGATTAAGGACGTCTGGCTGATCGATGGCGCCCTGTACAAGGGCAATGCCAGTCTGTGGTTGTCGCTGAACCCGACCAAGTTTCCACGCATCGTCGTCGACACCGAGATCCAGCGTGGCGCCGCTTACTGCACACAAAATGGCAACACCTGGTTTGGTACCTGGTTGATGGAAGACTGCGTGACCTACGCACTTGCCTGCAATGAAGGGGTGCCGGTGACCACCGCGCCATCGGCCAGGTTCCCACTCTTTACCCAGGCACCCGCCTATGAGAACTGGCTGGGCATGCGCCCGGTTCGCTTACGCAGTGCGTTTTTTCGCGAGCTGGTGCTGTTCGATGATCTGAGCAATAACCGCAGCCGGCATTTGCGTTACCGGGCGATGGGGGAAAAGCTGCTCTCGCACGTGAACCATGCCGCTCACCCTGGGGTGTTCATTCTTCGCGGCGGGGACGGTGACTTGCGTTTGTTGCGCAATGAAATCGCGGTCGCTGAGCATTTGCACAAAACCCGCGGATTTCGCATCCTCGACCCGTTGAGAACGGATGTTCCGACCATCGTTGCAACCTGTGCCGGAGCGAAAGTCGTGGTGGGGGTTGAGGGAAGCCAGTTGGTACATGGCGTCAATGTACTGCAGCCGGGTGGAGCGTTGTTGGTGCTGCAACCACCGAACCGTTTTGTCAGCTATTACAAGTTCCTCACTGATCGCGATCATCAGCATTTCGGCTTTGTGGTCGGAACGCCGGAAGGCGATGGCTTCACCATCGATACTGAAGAGGTTGAGCGCACGCTGGATCTGTTTCCGGTATAGCGGCGTTTACTTGAATCCCAAGCCAATACGTCTGGTTACGAAGCAGAAATATTCGTATTTGATTTCTCAGCGTTGAAACACTCTCTTTCGTTTTCGGCGCCAGGTTCGTGCTGGCGTCGGTTACCTGTCGCCTTATTCAAGCAAATTTCAGGGGGTATGACGGTTGATTTTTTCCACCGTCAACAGACCGGATAGTCCCAGCACTGGCTGGAGAATGGCGGTCTAGAGCGCTCAACCGAACAGGCCTGAGACTGAATAAATCTGCTGACGGCATTTTGACGCGGGGCGACACTTCCCATTGAGATTTATTATGGTGTCGGATCGTTGACGTAGTGTCATTGTGCTCATAAGCTCAATTCAACAAAGTAACAATCTTTCACCCGCCGCACGCTGTTGGTTACTTTTTTATACCAGGCCTTTCTGGAGGGGATTATGCGCTCGACACTGTTGATAAAATCGATTTTTCTGTTGGTGCTTATGAGCGGTGCGGCGGGGGCTGCTGATTCTTATGTTAATAAAACGAGTGTCGTGCCCATTGGCACAGCGGGCTGGCTTTTTGCGTTTGCAGTGATTGGCTTTATTGCAGTCGCCAACAGACGAAAAGTTTAAGCGAAGTTTGTGAGGGTCACGATTAATACTATTGTATTAATACCGTGTCGGCGCATCTGCCGCGGCTTGTTAATTCTCAAGCCATTGCTATATTCCACTGGTCTGCCGCCTTCGGGCGGTGCTGACTGAAGGACGTGGTACCGGCTTCAGGGGTGATCGACGCCAGCGCAGCGGGTTGCAGGGCTGCGTAAAGAGCGAGAGTTTGTATGTTGTTCTCAATTAGTGCTCATTTGGCCGCCTGGCCGGAGGGATCCTCATGCTACGTTTGATGACGTCTGTGCTCTGCGTGCTGGTGGTCTGGACGGGTACTGGCAACGCTACCGAGAAAAACGCCCCTTACTTGCTCAATCCCGGCGACCTGGTGTCTATTTCCGTCTGGGGTGATGAAAAACTGCAAGGGGAGGTCAGCGTACTTCCCGATGGCAGTATCACCTTCCCCTTGGCAGGGCGCATTGATGTTGCCGGGCTTGATGCCAGCGCCGTCGAACAGAAAGTCGCTGCCAGACTTGAAAAATTCATTTCCGATCCGACGGTCAGTGTTGTGGTCAAAAATGCCGCCGGCAATCTGCTCTATGTCCAGGGCAAAGTAGCCAAGCCCGGTCCAGTGCAAATGGCAGGCCCTACAGCGGTGCTGCAGGCCCTGAGCATGTCAGGCGGCCTGGACAAATTCGCGGACGTCAGTGAAATCAAGGTGGTCCGTGGTACGGGCGACACACAAAAGATAATGCCCGTGCACTATAAAGATTTGATTTCCGGGCGCGATATGTCTACCAATATCCAGCTGCAGGCCGGCGATACGCTGGTCGTACCTTAAACTGCCCGACCTAATAAGAATTACAGTGCCTCTATTGCGAATACCCGGCGTTGCCACAGCATGCTTGATCCTGCCGTTTGCGGGCATGGTCCAAGCCTCCACCTGGCAGTCCTCGGCAGCATTGCCGACCACTGTCGAATATGACAGCAACCCGTTGCTCTTGACGTCTGGGGAGGAGGGTGTGACGCGTACGATCATCGCCCCCGACTACAGCCTCGTCGGCACCTTCGATCGCGACCAGTTGCGCCTGGGTCTCGGGGTGCGGGTGTTGCGCTCGTCCGACACGAATATCGTCGATAACCGTGAGGACCCCAACGTCAATCTGGGCTGGCAGCGAGAGACCGAAACGGGCGGCTATGGTTTGTCGGCGCAATACAATGAAAGCTCGACACTGTCTTCCGCTGTGCAGGATACCGGCGTGGTCACCACCACCGATGGCACGCAGAAGTTGTACGTGCTGGCCGCCAACTGGAACAGCGCCCTGACTGAACGCAGCACCTTGTCCAACGAAACCAAGTACTCCAGCGCCACCTATGACGTGGATACGCTTACCGGTTATGACGAGCTTGCGACCAATCTGACCTGGACCTATGCCTGGAGTGAACGTACCGACCTGTACACCGGCATCGGTGCCAAGCGCTATGAGCCGGATGATGAAACCCTGGCAAGCGCCTCCAATAGCTACAGCCCGGTAGTCGGCTTGAAGTATCAGTTCTCCGAGCGCCTGCAGGGCGATGTGCACCTGGGCGTCAATGAAGTCTCCGGTGACGGTGGTGGTCGCCGCGGCGAAGGCGGGCTTTCGCTTTACTACACAGGCGAGCGAAACGCTTTGAGTGTCGATGCCGAGCGCAGCACGGTCGCCAGCGCCGAGGGTGGTTTCACCGAGGTCGATTCGGTGCGCGGTGCCTGGAGCTATGCGCTCAACGAGACCAGTCGTGTAGGTCTTGATGCCGCCTGGCAGGACAGTAAAGGGCAAACGCCAAACACGTTGCAGACTTATGGCGCCTGGGCGAGTCGAGACCTTTCGCCTTTTTGCGATCTGCGCCTATCGTTGATGTACAAGGAACGCCAGCAAGACGGTTTGCCAGATGCTGTAGGCACGATCATTGGTATGACCCTGACCTATAGATTTCCCGACCTCTGAACTTCGGCAGAGTGGCCCCTATGAAATCTGAATACGAGCTGTCCCTCAACGATTACATAGCCATTATCAAGGACCGGGCCCTGCTGTTGGGCGTGAGTATCGTGGTCATTCTGGCAGTGACTGCGGTGGTCGCGGTGACTGTCCCGCCGATCTATCAGTCGACCGGCACCATCCTGGTGGAATCGCAGCAGATTTCTCCGGAGCTGGTGTCGGCGAACAACAACAGTTTTGCCGATGAGCGCATTGAAGTCATTCGCCAGCGGGTGATGACCCGCGACAACCTGCTGCGGATTATCGACAAGTACAACCTGTTCGCCGACAAGGGCGGGCGCTTCAGCGAGTTCGACAAGATCGACCTGATGCGCAACTCGATTGTGGTGGCCACCCTCAGTACGTTCATCAAAGGGCGTGGCGAGGCGACGGTTGCGTTCAACGTGTCGTTTGAGCACAAGCGCCCGGAGGTTGCCAAAGAGGTTGCCAACGAACTGGTCACGCTGTTTCTCAATGAGAACATCAAGCAGCGCACCGAGCGTGCCAGTGAAACAACCGTGTTCCTGACCCAGGAAGCGAACAAGCTGGGCGCCGAGCTGGCCAGCCTGGAAAACCAGTTGGCCGACTTCAAGCAAACCCATGCCAATGCCTTGCCCGAGCATCAGGCATTGCGCATGGGGATGTTGTCGCGTTCAGAGCTCGAGTACAGGGAAGTCGACCGCGACTACAAAGCAGCGCAGGAAGAGCTGCGTTACCTTGAGCTGGAGTTGTCTGCCGCCAATGCCGGATTGACCAGCAAGGCAGAAGGCGCCAAATCCGTTGCCGATCAGCCTCAGGACCTGCCCAGCCTCAAGGCGGAGTACACCAGGCTGCTGACTCGATACACCGACGCGCACCCGGATGTGGTTGCCGTCAAACGCAAGATCCAGGCGCTCGAAGCCACCGGCGTGCGTGGCGCGCCGGCTTCTACGGTAAGCCTGGATGTTGCCCGGGTGCGCACCCGGATTGGCGCTGCGCAGGAACGCATCGCTTCACTGGCCGAGCAGAAGCGTGAGCTGGTGAAGAAGATGGAAGGCTACGAGGCGGAAATTCTTGAAGCACCGCAAGTCGAGCGTGGCCTCGTCACCTTGATGCGTGATCACGACAACGCCCGCAAGAAGTATGAGGAAATCCGTGCCAAGGAAATGGGCGCGAAGATTACCGAAAGCCTGGAACAGGAGAACAAAGCCGAGCGCTTTGTGCTGCTGGAGCCGCCAATGATGCCGGAGAAACCGGTCAAACCGAACCGCAAGAAAATTGCTGCGCTGGGCCTGGTGCTGGCACCGGCCGGTGGTGCCGCGTTGGTGATGCTGCTGGAAATGTTGAACCAGCGCGTGCGCGGTGTAGGGGCGCTGGAGAGTGTGGTGGGCCGGCGCGTGTTGGTGGCCATTCCCTATATTCCCACCCAGGCCGATCTGGCACAGCGCAAGAAGTGGCGAAAGCTGCTGCTCCTCGCTGGGCTGGTGCTGGTTGCTATTCTGATGGTGCTGGTGCACGTGTTCTACATGCCTTTGGATCTTCTGCTATTTAAAGCTATGGCTAGATTTGAATAGGGAAAGCAGTGATGGACAGGATCACCTCGGTGTTTGGAAAGAATATTCATCAGGTCAACCCGGATGCCTCGCCGGCAGCGGACGTCCCGCCGCCGGCCGAGCAGCCGGAGGTACCCGGTCAGTTCGATTATGTGCAAACCAGGGTCGTGCCGTTGCGCGCAGAGCACCTGGAACGTCATCGGATTGTGGCTTACAACAAGAACTCGAACCTGAGTACGTCGTTCGACCTGCTGCGCACGCAGGTGCTGCAGGCGATGGAAGAGAATGGCTGGCGCACCCTCGCTATCACCTCGCCGACACCGGAAGCGGGCAAGACGGTATTGGCCATCAACCTGGCAATGAGTATTGCCCATCACACTACCAAGACGGCGCTGCTGGTGGATTTTGACTTGCGTCGCCCCAGGGTCGGGGCAAGTCTTGGGTTGTCGATGGAAAAGTCGCTCAATGAGCTGCTGTCCAACAAGGCCGGGTTGGAAGACGTCATGGTCAACCCGACATTGCCGCGTTTTGTGGTGTTGCCGACGCGCGAACCCATTCCGCTGTCCACCGAGCTGCTGTCATCACCCAAGGTCAGCAACCTGATCGGCGAGCTGCGCGAGCGCTACGATTCGCGCATCTGCATTTTCGACTTGCCGCCCTTGCTGAGCTCCGATGACGCGATCACCTTGTTGCCCAAGTTCGACTGTGTGCTGCTGGTGGTGGCTAACGGTTCGAACAACAAGAAAGAGATCGAAGACTGCATGTACCATCTGGCGACGGCCAATCTGATCGGTACGGTATTGAACAAGGCGGGGCCGCAACCGCGCTCTTACTATTAAGCAGGGGCAGGTAAAAGCTAAATGCCCGTTCCCCGGTGGGAGCGGGCCTTGTCCCGCGATCGGGCGCGTAGCGGCCGCAAATCCTGAATGTGCGGTACCTCTGATACACCTAGCTGCTTGGTTTTACTGCCGCTTTGCGGCAGATCGCGGGGCAAGGCCCGCTCCCACCGGGTGGCTGGTCGTGCTTGGTCGTTAGTGCCAGGGGTATTGCCGTTCCCAGTGCCAGGCGTGACTGACGATCTGTTCGAGCGATGCGAACTTTGGCTCCCAGCCCAGTACGTCCTTAGCCTTGCGGGCATCAGCCACCAGCCGTGGCGGGTCTCCGGCGCGGCGCGAAGCTTCGTTGACGACGATCTGGCGACCGGTCACGGTGCGGGCTGCATCTATCACTTGTTGCACCGAAAACCCCAGGCCATTGCCAAGGTTGAACGCGGTGCTAGCGCCACCCTTCAATAGATAGTCCACAGCCAGCGAGTGGGCCGAAACCAGGTCGCTGACGTGAACATAATCACGAATGCAGGTGCCGTCGGGTGTGTCGTAGTCACGACCAAAGACAGTGACCTCTGTGCGCCGCCCGGCAGCGGCCTGCAGAATCAAAGGCAACAGGTGGGTTTCCGGTAAATGGCATTCGCCCATCTCGCCCTCAGGGTCTGCCCCGGCGGCATTGAAGTAGCGCAAGCAGACGGATTTCAGTCCATAGGCACGGTCAAAGTCCTCGAGTATCTGTTCCACCATCCACTTGCTGCGGCCATAGGGGTTGATTGCAGCCTTCGGATGATCTTCGTCGATCGGGACATACTGCGGGCTGCCATAGACGGCGGCGCTCGAGGAAAAGATCAGGTGCTTGATGCCGGCCCGGACCATGGCCTGCAGCAGTGTCAGGGTCGCCGCCACGTTGTTCTGGTAGTACTTGGCAGGGTCGGTGACAGACTCGCTCACTTCTATGAAGGAGGCGAAGTGCAGTACGGCATCAAACTGATACTCGGCGAACAGGGTATCCAGGGCCCGGCCGTCGGCGATGTCCAGTTCGACCCAGCGGACGTTGTGACGAGTGGGGGAATGATCTGCAACCAGCACTTCATGACCGGCGCTTGAAAGGTGCTTGACCATGTGCGAGCCGATATAGCCTGCACCGCCGACAACCAAAAACTTCATCCAAACCTCCTGGCATCTGTTGGTGCGCGAACGGTGCAATCAGCTTTGACTGTAGAAGGCGAAATGGCCTATTTCAAGAACAGCCAGTTGGACATTTGCCGAGCGTCGAAGGTGATCTGGTAGCGGCCATCCTGGTAGGTTGCGGCAAGCTCTTTGACTGGTCCGTGGGCCTGGTAGCCGAACAGCTTCAAGCCCGCAGGCGCTTTGATGCTCAGGCTGCCTTCGAGGGGTTCGACATTAAACGGCGTCATGTCATCGGCTTTCGGCACGGCCCGGGTGCCCAACGAGATCAACAGCTCGCGCGATTGGCTGAGCGGCTTGGCGTCAAGGCTTTGCACCACGACACTGGCGTAGGCGTTTTTCACCTGAACCTGGATGTCGGCAAGGCTGATGGTCTTGCCACCCAGCCAGCCGGTAGCGGCCTGGGTCAGCGGCGTGTCGATGGTGTAGAGGCCTTGTTGCCAGTTGCGCTTGAGCTCGCCAGTGTCGCTGGTGGACTCGCTGGCATTGGCATCCAGCAGCGACTGGCCGGGGTCATGCAACACCTGCGCTGGTGGGGCGATGGCGCCTGGCTGCAGCCATGGCAGCTCCGCTGTTTCGGGCATGGCGATCTGCAGCTTGCCTTTCTCGATGGCGGTACGCAGCAACACCGAGTTGTTCGGGTTGACGGGCTGGTTGAACAGGGTGTCTGGCGTGGGTGCGAAGACGTAGCGGGTCGATGCTTCGCGTACATCGGCACGACGATAGAGCAAGGCCGCAGCGGGGAGGGTGGCGATCATCGCCGGGTCGTTGTAGGCATTCCAATTGCCCGTCCTGATCCAGCCGGCGTCGAAGGCTTGCTGGCTATAGGCATATTGCATCAGCGCATCCCAACCCTGATGGCTGGCGGTACCGGCAATGTACAGCGGCAGCGAGTGGCGGTCGGGGGTAGGGAAGGGTTCAGTGTTCCACTCGGTGACTGTCAGCGGCTTGCCCACGACCTGGCCCGCGGCAAGCCAGTTGATCATGCCGTCGCTGGTCAGTGGGTTCTTCTCCAGCTGAGCTGCGCCGCCGTAGCTGTGGGCATCGATCACATCGCCGACGGTTAGCGCCGGCAAGGCGCTCAGGCCATTACCGCCCCAGGTGCTGGTGGTGGCGATGGGGACCTTCACCCCGATACTGCGCAGGTGCTCGATCATATCGACGTTGAAGCGTCGCTCCAGATCGTTGAGAAACAGTTTCGACGGGCCGTACTCCCAGGCCCGCCAGGTTTGCCCGGCTGGCAAATCATGGCGCATGGCAAAGGCCTTGGCTTCGTCCATGTACAGCCGACTGTGCTTGGGTACGTCTTTGTCCGGCAGCAGGATATTGCCGAAGTGCTGGGTGATATCGTTTTCGTTGGTGATCAATACCGCAGCGATGGCTGGATCGTCTTTATAGGCAAGACCGGTGAAAGCGTTTACATGGGTCAGGTAGTCTTCGGCAAAGCGCTTCATTGCCTGCTGTAGGGTGATGTTGACATAGGCATAGCCTTTGAGGCCGGCTCGACCTTGGTCCTGCGGCAGCTCCTGGAACGCATAGATGTTGTCGTTGGCCGTCAGGGCGCGCTCTACGTGCATGTCGAGCCATACATAAATGCCTTCGTCTTTAAGGCACTTGATCCACCAGTCGATCTTTTTCAGCGATGCCGCGCTCAACTGCTGGGTGTCCTGGATGGCGTCTGCCTTGCCGAACATGTTCGGGCTGACCCAAGGAGAGTCATGGTGGTGCAGGCGCACGAGATTGAAACCCAGTGCCGACAGGCGTTTGGCCTGCTGTTTGATCTCCATGTCGGAGGTGTTGAAGATCGCGTACGCCGACACGTTGGTGCCCCAGAAGCGTGCCGGGGTGTTATCGGCAAACAGCAGCTGTTCGCCGGACGCTTTGACGAAACCGCGCTTGCCGGCTGGTTTTTCGGGGGCATTGAGAAACGACAGATCGACCGGCGAGGTTCGCCAGTCGAGCTGGTCGTCCGGCCAGGTGCCGGGGTCTGCCAGGCCGAAGCGTTCGCTCGGGGTCTGGCCCAGGGCAATGTCGCCGGTCAGGTTCAATACCGCTTTGATCTGCTGGCGACCGGCGGGGACGGAGCCCTTGTAGAAGAAGGCACGCACTTGTGAAGGGTTGCCCTGTTCGAAAAACACCTTTGCCAGCGGAGGTTCGAAGCGCATCTCCAGGCGCCTGCTCTGGCTGTTCCCCCAGGACCAGCCGCGATTGTCGGGTAGCAGCACGGGATCGCCCATTTCCCCGGCAATCAGCTCCGGGTCGAACTGGAAAACGATACCGCCGCCCTCAACGTTCGATTTCTGGCTATGGGCATCGAGGTCGAAGGTCCAGGTCAATGTCTGCGCTGCCGGCTTGTCGATATCGGCCTGCAGATCGAAGTCGAGGCTTTTGTTGCTGCCCGACAGGCTATAACGGTACGGCGCATCGACCTTGAATGACGTGGGAAAACCCGTCCAGCCCCAGTCGGCGCCCCAGAAGTCGAATCTGGAGATCATCGCCGGACCACCGCCGCGGGTCAGGGTGGGTAGACCGTTTTGCTCTTCTACGCTGACGGTCCAGTCGCTTGCCCCGCTGGTCAGCGGCAAGATAACCAGGCAAACGAATGCCGAAGCCCGCATGAAGGGGCGCAGAGCCAGTGAGGTCATTGACATTACCTGGGTTGAAGGCCGGCACGGAGAAGGTTTTCGGTCTGGGTGTACCTGTGCCTGCGGACCATCTGGACATACGCCGCGCCCACGCCGGCGACCGACCAATACACCACGGGAATCACGGTGATGCTGCTGACGGTAAAAATGATCACCATGATCCCGACAAGCGTTGCCAGCAGCGCCCGTCCGAGCTGTCGCTGTTCATCGTCCTTGTCGGGGAATGCGCGCAGTGCCTTGCGGATTCCCAGCAGAACGCTGAGAAAGAACGTCACGAACAGCGTCAGTCCGACCAGGCCGGTGCGTAGCGCCAGGCTGACGTAGGTATTGACGATATCGATGATGCCCTGGCCTTGAATCATCGATAGCATTTCAGGGGTGTTGCGATAATCGAATGAACCGAACAAGGGGTTGCGCTGGATAACGATCCACGAGTTGTCGAGCAGACGCTGGCGGTAGGTGATGTTCTCTTTTTCCAGGTTGCCAACGAAGGGCAGCAGGTCGAGGACCTTTTCGCCACCGGGTGCCAGGGTCAGCAAGGGAATTGCCAGCACTCCCGCGAGGGCCAGCAGGGTCAGGCGCCTGACCGCGCCCCTGCCGGTGGCGATGAACGCCGCAATGATGATCACGGCGCCGATCCACGGGCCACGCGACAGCGGCGCTATCAGCCCGCCAAACAGCAGCAGGGCGCCGAGATAGCGCTGCCAGCGGCTGCGTACATAGCCCTGCACGAAGAGGAAAAAGCCGATCGCCACGCTGATGACGTAACCCAGGGCAATGGCCTGACCGGTGGTCGCACTGGCGCGCAATGAGGTGCCGCGGCTCAGGTAGTTGGACATGCCCCACTGCACACCCATGGCATCGGTCAGGGCGTTGTACAACAACCAGTGACGGGTGAATTCGGCAACGCCAATGATTGCCAGTACGAACGCGGCGAGCACGAAGGCCAGCAGCGCGTCCTTGAAATCACTCAGTTCCTTCAGTCCCCGGCTGGCGACGTAATACGGCAGGAACACGTCGACGTAGAGATAGAACGTCTGGCGCAAGGTGTCGGTGAGGGTGGTTTCGCGCAGGTACAGCAGGTTCATCAGCACCACACCGGCAGCCAGCAGCTTGTCAGGCAAGGTGCGGCCAAAGGCCTGGGTATCGCTCTGTTTGCTCAGGTACAGGGCCGCGGGCAGCAACACACAGAGTGTCAGCAAGCGTACGTGGTTGAGTTCGAACAGGTAGTTGATGACCCCGAAGCCGGGGATCTGTACCGACGCCGGCGGAATGGCGAAAAGCAGCAGGAAGAATAGCGCCATGGGGTTGCGTTCGCGGCGTCCTGCGAGCGTCAGCACGATCGCCGCGGCGCCGGCATACAACCAGAAACTGTGGGAGAAAAAAGCCAGCAGGGTCACGATGAACCACAGGTTACGTCGCCGCTTGAAGTCGCGGTACGGAATCAGGTCTGTTGCAGGCCGGCGCGCAAGGATAAAAACCATGCCAGCCAGAAACAGAATGACGATAAGCGCACGAAAATGTTCAGGCATTGGCGATGGGCACCTGTCCCTTGGTGGATGACGGCTAGCATCATGGCTAATTGAAACTATAGTGACTTCTAGCCATTCAGTCAGAGATTGATGTCATGCCGTCGATTGATGTGTCAGCCCCGGTGAGTCTCAAAAGACGCGCAATCTGGGCCGGGGCCTGGAACGTGTTGTCGTTGGTGCTATCGCAAGTCCTTCGTTTGGGCGGCAACCTGATCATTGCCCGGTTGTTGGTACCGGAAATGTTCGGGGTGATGGTGATTGCCACCACGGTATCCGTGCTCCTTCATCTGCTATCGGATGTCGGTATACGGCAGAACATTGTCCAGAGCCGACGTGGCGACGATCCGCTGTTCCTCAATACCGCCTGGACGGTGCAGATCATCCGCGGCTTTGTGCTGTTTTCCCTGACCCTGCTGCTGGCCCTCGGCGTCTGGCTGACCCAACTCGGCAATCTGTGGCCGGCGGGCTCCACCTATGCCGCACCGGAACTGCCGCTGGTGCTGGCGATCACCGGCATATCGGCAATCATCTTTGGCTTCCAGTCAACAAAGATAGATGTCGCGGTGCGAACTTTCCAACAAAAGCGCGTGGTGCTGATCGATCTGACGTCGCAGGTCGTCGGCTTGGTGGTGATGTTGCTGATCGGCTATTTCACCCGCTCGATCTGGTCGCTGGTGATCGCCAGTGTGGTAGCGGCCCTGACCAGTACGGTCCTTGGCCACGTGGCGCTGCAGGGGCCGCGTAACCGCCTGCAGTGGGATCGTTCGGCCCTGACCGAGCTGGTCAATTTTGGTCGCTGGATCCTGGTGTCGTCGGTCGTCGGCGTGCTGGCCATGTATGGCGACCGCATCTGGTTCGGGGCCAGCATGACCGCGGCGGAGCTGGGCGTGTACTCGATTGCCGTGCTGATTCTCGGTTCGATCCAGACCGGCCTGATGAAGTTGTTCGGCGCCGTGGCCCTGCCAGCCTTCAGCGAAGCGGCCAGAGAGGGCGACAGTGAACGTCTGAAGGCCCTGTACATGCGCTTCAAATTGCTGGTTGACCTGGTCTCGCTGTTTACCTGCGGCGGGCTGCTGACCGCAAGCCCGATGCTCATTGGCTGGATGTACGATGAGCGGTATGCCGGTGCAGGCACTATTCTTGCGATATTGTCGCTGTCTTTTCTGGTCTTGCGTTACACCTTGGCGCACCAGGTCTGGCTGGCCATGGGACTGACGAAATACCAGGCGATCGACAACATTATTCGCCTCGTCTCGTTATGGGGGCTGCTACCGTTATTGTTAGCCATCGGCGGCGTGAACTATGCGATCTGGGGGGTGGCCTTGCATACGTTCCCGACCCTTGTACTGATTGTGTACGTCAACCGCAAGCTAGGTATTTTCGACCTCAAGCGCGAACTCGCGGTGCTCCCGGTGGTGGCCGTCGGGGCGTTATGCGGCGTGCTGGTAACGAGCTTTTTCAACTGGCTGTGAGGCGTGCCCGGTTACTTCTCTAAAAACGATAAATGGCATAGGTCTTGGGATCATGGGGAAGTTTCAGTTTTGTACTCCGCTATTAGGTCGCAGGGGCTTTCTGGGCAGTTGTGTGGTGCTGGGCGTTGGCGGGGTGCTGTTCGGCTTCTCTGCAGGCGTTGCCCGCAAACCTGCCGGAAAGACCGGATTTGTCGTGATCAATGGCTGGGTGTTGCCATCTGAGTACTTCCGGAAAGAGCCGACATGATCAAGGACTACCAGGCGCAAAAAGAACTGCGCAGCGGCTACGACTTTTGCATCGTCGGTGCCGGCCCGGCCGGTATCACCCTGGCCCTGCAACTGGCGCAGGCCGGATGGAGCGTGGTCCTGATCGAGGGCGGAGGGCACGAGGCCTCACCGCGTTCACAAGCTCTTTACGCCTGCACCTCGACAGGCCTTGAGATGTATGCCGAGGAAACGCGCTTGCGCTTCCTGGGCGGCACGTCCAATCACTGGGCAGGGCGCTGCCGTCCGTTCGAGGCCTCTGACTTCGCGGTCTCGCCGCCTGGCAATCTGCCCGGTTGGCCCATCGAATATGCGGAGATCGAGCGCTATCTGCCGGCGGCGATGGCGATCGTCGACCTTCCGCAAGGGGCAAGCTTTCAGGCGCGCAACACCGGTTTGAAGGGGGGCGAGTTCGAGGCTGACCGCTTTCTGCTCAGCCCGCCGACGCGGTTTGCGCAAAAGTACGCAACGGCGCTCAACGAAACCCCGGGGCTCGAGGTTTTTCTCAATTGCAACTGTGTCGATCTTGAGTTCGATCAGGCTTCAGGCCGCCTGGTGGCTGCGCTAGTGTCGGATTACGACCTGCACCGTGAGCGACTGGAGGCACACAATTTCATTCTGGCAACCGGCGCCATCGAGAATGCCCGGCAATTGCTCAACAGCGAGTCGCTGCTGGCGGCGGGCGTCGTCAACCGCAATGGCTTGGTGGGCGGGTGTTTCATGGAACACCTGAATATCGATATGGGCACCTTCATATTAAGAGAAGGCCAAGATACCGAGCCGCGCGAGTATTACACCACCGATGCATTTATCGAGGAGTACCGTTCGGGCAAAGGTAATGTCGCTACCTCGGTGCTGTCGGAGGTGCGCACTTACGGGCGAACCGCCGAGGTCAAACACTTTCTCGAAAACCTCGCCTGTGAAATGGGCGTGGCCAGCAAAATTGAATTCATTGCCAAGTTCAGTTGCCCGGGGGATGGCGTGATCAGCACGATGCTCGAGCAGTTTCCCAATGTGCAAAGCCGTATCTCGCTGCTGGACGAAAAAGACTCGCTGGGTGTCGCCAAGGTCAATGTCAACTGGGCCTTGAGTCCCGACGACAGGCACACCATCAAGTGCATCGGCAGCGAAATCGCCAAGCAGTTTGCCGAGGTGGGGCTGGGTTTCGTCAAGCTCAACGATTACGTCTATGACACCGCCGTGCCACTGAAAATAGCGCCGCATGCCCACCATATGGGGACCACGCGGATGGCGGCCTCAGCGCAGACGGGTGTGGTCGATGCCAACTGCAAGGTGTTCGGCACTGAAAATCTTTATGTGGCCGGCAGCAGTATTTTTGCCAAGGGCGGCGCCTCCAACCCGACGATGCCGCTGCTGCAGTTTGCGTTAAGGCTGGCGGATCACCTTGATAACAAAATGAAGGTGGCCAGCGCTTCGGCGGTATGACATCGGCGGGATGTTGCGCCAGTGTTGAAGGACGGGCAACAGCGCGGTTGATAGTGGGGAGTGCAATCCGGTCAGCACCAACAAGAACGAGACCGGATCGACTCAGGGACAGTCCAAGATAGCTTCACTTGCGAGGGTCGCAGTATGTTTGGATGGATACGCAGCGCATTGACCTATTACGTCAACTCAACCGGGCGCGGCAGCCCCCTGTACAAAAAGTTGTGCAACCCCAATGCCTGCGAGTGGGGCGTCTACTTGAAGCGCTGGGGAAAGTTTCATTCGGTCGGCAACCATGTACACATCAGTAGCGGTTGCAACATCACCGACCCGACGATGGTACGCATCGGCAGTTATGTGGGGCTGTCCGATTGCACGCTGATCGGCCATGACGCGGTAGTGGCCTTGATTGAAGTGCGCTATGGCAAGCACCTGGACTCGGTCGGTTACATCGATATCCACGACAACTGCTTTATCGGCCATGGCGCCATTGTCATGCCGCGCGTGACCATCGGGCCTGACTCGATTGTCGCCGCGGGTGCTGTGGTGACCAAAGATGTTCCGCCTGGCACGGTGGTCGGAGGCAATCCGGCCAAGGTCATTTGCACTACCGAAGAACTGGTCAGCCGGATTGAAGAGCGCTGCGTTGCCTACCCGTGGATGGACCTGGTCAGACAGCGCAACGGCGCGTTCGACCCGGCGCTGGAGCCAACACTGGTGGCGGCAAGGCGGCAGTACTTTTTCGGGGAAGGGAACAATGGCTAGCAAGCCCGTCGACGTGCTGGTGGTCAACTTCAACACCGCAGCCTTGTTGCAGCCGATGTTCGACGCGCTGCGCCAGGCTGATAGCGAGCAGCTTGCCAGCTATCTGGTGGTGGACAACGCCTCGGTCGACAATTCGCTGGAGTGCCTGGCCAAGGTGTGCCCTGAGGCGACGTTACTGAGCAATGAAAAAAACGTCGGCTTTGGACGTGCCAACAATCAATTGCTTGAACACCTGCAAGGCAAGTACGCGTTGCTGCTCAATACCGACTCCTTTGTGGCCGCCGACAGCCTGGGCAAAACCATCGACTACATGGACGCCCATCCTGAATGCGGGGTGCTGGGTGTTCGCCTGGTAGGGCGTGAGGGTGATCTGCAACCCAGCTGCCGCTACTTTCCAACGCCGTTGAACGTGTTTGTGGCCCGCACCGGGCTCAGGCGCTTTTTCCCGTGGCTGAAGATGGTCGACGAGATGAGCTGGGATCACGGTTCGGTCCGCGAGTGCGACTGGCTGCCAGGCTGCTTCTATCTTGTGCGCCGGGAAGTGCTCGATCAGGTTGGCCTGTTCGACCCGCGTTACTTCCTCTACTACGAGGAGGTTGACCACTGTAAACGCGTTAAAGAGGCCGGCTGGAAGGTGGTGTTCTATCCGCATACCACGGTCGTGCACATTGGTGGCGAAAGCTCCAAGTCGGTTGCCGAACTGGAGGCAGCCAGTCGCCAGATATCGAACTACCAGATCGAAAGCGAGCTTTTGTATTTCCGCAAACATCATGGCGTGCCCGGGTTGGCCTTGCATATGGCACTGGTGTGCCTGGGTGATCTGCTGCTGGCACTCAAGGCGCTGTTGAAAGGACGAGGCCGGGCGGCCATCAGGGCATGTTGGCAGCATACCCGTGCCACCTGGTCGCTGTTGTTCGAAACCCGGTTCGCGAGCCAACCCACAAGGTAGGTGAATTCATGTTCGAAAACATACGTGCGGACTTGCGTGCATACCGTGGCGACTGGGGTGCTCAGGGCTTCTGGGTCATGCTGGTGTATCGCTTCGGACGCTGGCGCTACGGCGTGCGTCCGGCGTTGCTGCGCAAGCTGTTTTCCTTTGTCTACAAGGTGCTGTTCAAACTGGTGCAGATCGTCACCGGCGTCGAGTTGCCGTGTGAGGTGGTGGTCGGCCGCAACTTCGTCATCGACCATTTTGGCGGCATCGTCATCAGCGGATACGCGCAATTCGGTGATGACTGCCGGATTCGCAACGGCGTGGTGGTCGGCCTGAAAAATGTCAATGAACCCACGGCGCCGGTCATCGGCAATAACGTCGATATCGGCGCCGGTGCCAAGGTGCTGGGCAATATTCGCATTGGCAACAACGTCGTGATTGGCTCCAACGCGGTGGTATTGATCGATGTGCCGGACAATTCACTGGCCGTTGGCGTGCCAGCGACTATAAAGGTGAGAAAGCCCACTGAAGTAATGGAATACACCTGAGCAAGCCAGTTGATCGTCGCGAGTGAGGCCCATGGTGAAAGGCATTGGCGTAGTGGTTATCGGTCGTAACGAGGGCCAGCGGCTTGAGCGTTGTCTGGCTTCGCTGGAGGGTAGCGCGGACAAGGTCGTTTACGTCGACTCGGGTTCGGTGGACGGTTCGGTGCAAATGGCACGCCAGCGCGGCGTCGAGGTGTTGGCGCTGGACATGACCCGTCCGTTCACGGCAGCACGGGCTCGCAACGAAGGCTTTGCCCGTTTGCAACGCCTGTTGCCGACGCTGCGTCATGTGCAGTTTGTCGATGGTGATTGCGAGGTGGCCGCTGGCTGGTTGCCCAAGGCACAAGCGTTTCTTTATGCGCATCCTGCGGTCGCGGTGGTGTGCGGGCGGCGCCGCGAGCGCTTTCCGCAACGTTCGGTGTACAACTTGCTGTGTGACCTGGAGTGGGACACACCGATTGGTGAGGCCAAGGCCTGTGGCGGTGATGCGCTGATGCGCGCTGACGCTTTCGCTGCCGTGTCCGGCTATCGCGCCAGTCTTATTGCCGGAGAAGAGCCTGAATTGTGTGTGCGTCTGCGCGCCGCTGGCTGGAAGATCTGGCGTTTGCCTGAGGAAATGACCCTGCACGACGCCGCCATGACCCGGTTTGGCCAGTGGTGGCAGCGCAGCCTGCGTGGCGGCTATGCCTTCGCTGAAGGCGCTTTTTTGCATGGTGCGGCACCGGAGCGCCATTGGCAGCGAGAGTCGCGGCGCATCTGGATCTGGGGGCTGGCGATCCCGCTGGCAATCGTCGCTGCCAGTGCATGGCTGGGAGGCTGGGGGCTGTTGCTGCTGTTGATCTACCCGCTGCAGGCCGTGCGCCTGGCACGCCGGGGCGTCAGGTCGGCGCGCGAAAACTGGCTGCAGGCGATCTTCCTGGTGCTTGGCAAGTTTCCCGAGATGCTGGGGCAGGTGAAGTTCCTATTGAACAGATTCGGTGCCGGCAAAGCGGTATTGATCGAATACAAGTGAGAAACCGATGATTTATCGATCGATATTGAACAGTGTGCTCACGTTGCAGCCCGGATATTCTTTACGGTCGCTGAACAACAAGTTCAAGTTGATGCTGGTCATGACCTGGCAGTGGTCAGACCTGCGCTCGTTTTTCACGCGCATGTCGAACACGCTGGGCAGTGACGGCTTTGAGAAACTCGGGGGTGACTGCATCGGTGTGGTGCAGTGGCCCTACATCAGCAAGAGCTGGAATGCCCCGGTACGCCTGGCTGCGGTGGCGTCGCACTATGAAGCGATCAGCGATCAGTTTCCGGCGCTGTTGTTGCTGGGGCGTGACGAGCGTCTGACCCTGTGCGACCTGTCGAACTACTCCAGCGCCTGTACCCTGGTCCTGGATCGGCCGATCTGGTTCAAGCGCGAAGGGGAGTTGGTGCTGAACGTGTTCCAGGGTGATTTGCGCGTGGCCTCAATCGCCTTCACCTTGTCGCGCAGCACGGATGGGCTGTGTCTGTTCATCGGTGCGGTTCAGGGTATTCACAAAGGCATAGACAGTGAAAGGTCCTTGAGTATCTACCGCGACCTGACCAAGGATTTTGAGGGGCTGCGTCCCAGAAGCTTTCTCATCGAAGCCATCAAGTGCATTGCCAGAACGGTGGGGGCTTCCCGAATTTACGCGGTCGGCGACGCGTACCGGCACCATCGTCATCCGTATTTTGGTGCTGAAAAAGCCCAGGATCTGGCGGCAAATTATGACGTCATCTGGCTGGAAAATGGTGCAACGCCCTCGGATCGCGAGGATTTCTTCAGCATTCCCCTGGCCCAGTCAATGCGTGCGGCGGATGACATCGCCGCGAAAAAACGCGCGATGTACCGCAGACGCCAGGCGTTACTGGATGATGTATTTGCCCACATCGAAACTGCACTGGCAGGCACGGATGCGCAACGGCAGCTGCAACTGCACCGCCAGCGTCTGGGCGCCGCGTTGGCGGTACAGGAAGTCCACCGCGCATCGACCCTCACGCCATTGACGGCACGGGTTGCCGCGTTGCTCCGCCACCTTGCAAGCGAACCACGGCTGGACCAGCGCTTTCGGGCGTATGTGCACAAAGCCGGGTTGTATCCAACCCTGAAAAAGGTCTGGCGGGAGTTGTTGAAGCAGGGGCCGGGCCTACTGTGGAAAGCCCCTGATGCAACGGGTAAAAGCCTGCCGCTGGGCAACCCCGGGGTCCCGGCCAGCGAGCTGTTCGCCAATGAAGTGGTGTTGATCAGCGAGGTTGACCTGGCGCAATGCCCACAATCCCGGGTGGTCCAGATCCAGCAAGCGCTTGCGGGCCTCGGTTACCGATGCCGCGTTTTTGATTGGCGTGAGCACAGCGCTTGCCTGAATGCACTGCAGATGTGTTCCGCGGTGATCTTCTTTCGGGTGCCGGCCTTCGCCGATGTGCTCCTGCTGATCGAGGAGGCCAGGCGGCTCAAGGTCACGTCCTACTGGGACGCCGATGAATTGATTTTCGATGCGCAGGCGTACCGTCAGCAGCATGATCTGCATGCCTTGAGCGACGACGCCATTGCACGCCTGCTGGCGGCCGTGGCGCTGTATCAACAGGCGCTGCTGTCGTGCGACCGGGCCATCGCTTCGACAGGCGCGCTGGCCCAGGTAATGACCGAGGCTGGCGCCAGGCATGTGACGGTGATCGAGCAGAGCCCGGATGCTGGGTCCGACAGCAAGAGCTGGCAGCCACTGAGCCGGATCTTTCCGGCGCAGGTGCAGACCCGCGCCAGGCGCGTGCTGTCGGCAAACATATTCTTCGCCCCCAGAAGCTATGGCGGCGCCACGATCATCGCTGAACAGATGACCCGGCTGATGGCGCAGTCATCGCAACTGCAACCCTTCGTGTTGACCTCGTTGCCAGTCGCCAGCGCGGGGCCCTACGGCCTGTTCAGGTACGAGGTCAACAAGGTTGCGGTAATCGGTATGGGGCTACCCGATCAGCGCGCCGAATACTTTGAGAACCCCGCGACTATCCCGGTCTTCGAGGCCATGCTCAGCACTGTTGCGCCAGACCTTGTGCACTTGCATTCGGTGCAAGGACTCGGGGCGCAGCTGGCGGAAAGTTGCCGCAAGGCAGGCATTCCTTTTGTGGTGACCTTGCATGACACCTGGTGGATCTGTGGTCGCCAGTTCATGATCAACAAGCATGGGCAATACTGCGGGCAAACCAGGATTTCCAGTGAAGTCTGCGCAAAGTGTGTAGACGATCCAGTGCTGAACGATTACCGCCAGCAATGGCTGGCAAACATGCTGAAAAAGGCCGACCTGTTGCTTGCGCCCAGCAAGTTTGCCAGGGACCTGTATATCGCCAACGGCTTCGATGCCGCAAAGATCCGGGTCAACAACAATGGCATCCTGGCGCCTGCGGCCAACTACCGTAAGCAACCGGGCAAGACCCTCAGGTTTGGCTATGTCGGCGGCAATGTCTCGATCAAGGGGGTGACCCTGATCGCCCGCGCCTTTGCCTCGCTCAACCGCTCGGACTATGAGCTCAAGGTGGTGGACAGCCAGCTGCACCTTGGCTTGCGTTCATTCAAGCCGGACAGCATCAAGATACCCGGGACCGTCACCTTCATTCCTGGCTATGCCCAGGCGAACATGGACGCGTTCTATTCCAGCATCGATGTTCTGCTGTTCCCGACGCAGTTGAAAGAAACCTTCGGCTTGTCGGTGCGCGAAGCGCTTGCCCGCGATGTCTGGGTGATCAGCACCCAGGGCGGCGGAACGGTTGAGGATATCGTCGATGGCGTCAACGGCACCATCATCCCGCTGAGCACCGATGAAAAGTACTTGCGCCAGGCACTGTCCGATGTGCTCGAGAACCAGCATCGCTACCTCGAACATCGCAACCCCTTCAAAAACAGTATCAAGTTGTGCAGCGACCAGGCCCTGGAGCTTCAGGGGATCTATGAAGACGTGCTCAAACAGGCCTCGCTGCCGGGGGCAACGCCAGCAGGCGAGCCGTCGGTGATCGCCAGCCTGAGGTAGAAGGCTGGCGGGGCAGTTCTGATCATTCATAACGCGGGTAAACAGTCGGGCTCCTATGCGCATTGCTTATTTCATCAATCAGTACCCCAAGGTCAGCCATAGCTTCATTCGCCGCGAAATTCTGGCGCTGGAACGCCAGGGCATCGAGATTCAACGCATTGCCTTGCGTGGCTGGGACGCTGAGTTGCAGGATGCCGAGGACCTGTCTGAACGGGACAAGACCCGCTATGTGCTGCAAGACGGCATAAAGGGCCTGCTCGTGCCGTTGCTGCAAGTGCTGCGAAGTCGCCCGCGGCAATTTTGTTCGGCCCTGTGGCTGGCCTTGCGTATGGGCCTGCGTGCCGATCGCCCGTGGCCCTACCACCTGGTCTATCTGGCCGAGGCGTGCCGTGTTGTGCAGTGGTTGCAGGCGTTTGGCGCCGAGCACGTGCATGCGCATTTCGGCACCAATTCAACCGAGGTGGTGATGCTGGCCAATGCGCTCGGCGGGCCCACTTACAGCTTTACCGTGCATGGCCCGGAAGAGTTCGACAAGCCTCAATTTCTGTACCTGGGTGAGAAAGTCCGGCGCGCGGCGTTTGTCGCGGCCGTCAGCTCCTACGGGCGTAGCCAGCTGTATCGCTGGGTGGCCCATGAGCATTGGGCCAAGGTCAAGGTGGTGCATTGCGGCCTGGAGCGCATGTTCCACGAAGTCCCCGCCGTCGTAGCGCCCAGTGTGCCGCGCCTGGTATGCGTGGGGCGTTTGTGTGAACAAAAGGGCCAACTGCTGCTGCTTGAGGCAGCACGCTTGTTGGCCGCGCAGTCGGTGCTGTTCGAAATCGTGCTGGCGGGCGACGGGGAAATGCGCGCGGACATCGAAGCGCTGATTGTCCGGCATGACTTGCAGGAACAGGTGCGCATCACTGGCTGGATCAGCAGTGCGCAGGTACGCGATGAGATCCTTGCTGCCCGTGCCCTGGTGTTGCCGAGTTTCGCCGAAGGCCTGCCGGTGGTGATCATGGAGGCCATGGCCTTGCGCCGACCGGTGCTGACCACCTATGTGGCGGGTATTCCCGAGTTGGTTCGCCAGGGTGAGAACGGTTGGTTGTTTCCCGCCGGGGCTGTGGAGGAGTTGGCTGCAGCCATGGCCGACTGCCTTGCGCAACCGGTCGACACCTTGCAGCGCATGGGGGAGGCGGCGTATCAGCGCGTGTTGCAACGCCACGATATCGACAATGAAGCGGCCAGGCTGGCCGGCTACTTTAAGGCATTAGCATGATTACTTTACTGGCTTGGCTGCTGGGAGCAGTAGCGCTACTGGCGTTGCTGCCGGTGTTGGTGCTGTTCGCGCAGGTGCTGCTGGCCTGCCTGCCGGCGCGACCTGTACTGCCGGTGAACGGAAGGCGGCCGCGAGTAGCGGTGCTGGTGCCCGCGCATAACGAAGCCTCGGGCATCGTGGCGACGCTCAACAGCATTTTCCCGCAGCTGCTGGAGGGTGATCGACTGCTGGTGGTTGCCGACAACTGCAATGACGACACTGCCGCACGGGCCCGCGCGGCTGGCGCCGAGGTGGTGGAGCGCTGGGATACGCAACGGCGTGGCAAGGGCTATGCGCTGGACTGTGGTGTGCGTCATCTGGCCGGGGCTGCGCCAGAGGTGGTGATTATCATCGACGCCGATTGTACGGTGAGTGAACACGGCATTGACCATCTGGCGCGCCGCTGCGCCAGTGCCGGGCGGCCAGTGCAGGCCCTCGATCTGATGTGTGCACCGGCAGGTGCGGGGCTGAAAGTCCAGGTTGCCGAGTTCGCCTGGCGGGTCAAGAACCTGGTGCGGCCACGCGGGGGGGCGCGAGTGGGTTTGCCCTGTCAATTGATGGGCACGGGAATGGCGATCGCCTGGCAAGACCTGGCGTTGGTCGATCTGGCCAGCGGCCACCTGGTCGAAGACTTGAAAATGGGCCTGGATTTCTGCCGCAACGGCAAGCCGCCGTTGTTTTGCCCGGATGCACAGGTCACCAGCTTTTTCCCCCGTAGCGCTGAAGGGCTCACGACTCAGCGCGCGCGCTGGGAGCGGGGGCATCTGGGGGTACTGCTGGGGGAAGCGCCGCAGTTGCTGGGCGCGTCGCTCACCCGGCGCAATTGGTACCTGCTGGCGATGACGGTGGACCTGATGGTTCCGCCGCTGGCCTTGCTGGCCTTGACCTTGCTGGTTGTGTTCAGCGCCGGATGGTTGGCCTTTCTGCTGTTCGGTGTATGGCTGCCGGCGTTGATCGCCACGGGCGCGATGGCTCTGCTGGTTGCCGCGGTGCTGTTGGCGTGGAGCCGGTTCTGCCGTGAGCTGATCGGGTTTTCCGTGTTGCTGTATGCACCGTTCTATGCGGCGAAAAAGGTACCCCTGTATCTGGGGTTTTTAATCAAGCGCCAGGTTGAATGGGTGCGCTCAAAACGGGATGACAGCTAATGGTTGATGTGGCTTCGCAGAAAAGCTGGAAAGCGATTGTTGAAAAACTTCAGGTGATCAGTAATCCAGATGGTCAGCAAGGATTACTTCAAGCGTTCTCTGAAACCGCAGCGCCGACAGTGCTTGGGTTTGTCAACGCCCATGCGATGAATCTGGTCGCGAGGAATGCTGATTATTACGAGGCACTGTCCGCGGCTGATGTGTTGTTACGGGATGGCGTAGGCATGGCGATTCTTTATCGTCGCCTGGGCCTTGATCCGGGGTTGAACATGAATGGCACGGACTTCATTCCGCAACTGCTGGCGACTTTCAAGGGCCGCCGCGTGGCGTTCTGGGGGACAGAAGAGCCGTTCCTGAGCCAAGCGGCGCAGCGTAGCGAAACGCTGTTTGGTGTGCAGGTTGTATCGGTTTGTCATGGCTTTGCCGAGATGGATACCTACAGCAACCTGGCCCAGCAACTGCGGCCTGAGCTGATTGTGTTGGGCATGGGCATGCCTAAGCAGGAGGCTGTTGCTGCCCGATTGAAAGCCATTGACATGCCATGCCTGATCGTCTGCGGCGGGGCGATCCTGGACTTTCTCGGCGGCAAAGTAACGCGGGCTCCGTTATGGCTGCGCAGGTTGGGATGCGAGTGGCTATTTAGATTGATGAGGGAACCTAAACGCTTGTTCAAACGGTATGTGATGGGCAATCCAATGTTCCTGTTGCGGACGCTTTTCTGCACAAAGTCGGCAACGCAAGACGCCGAAAACACGCCCCGGCCTTTCTAGGCAACACCGTCTGACCGGCGGATCGTCTGATTCAGCCAAAGTGAACGGCAGGGATGACTCAGTCAGCGATGAAAGCTTGGTACTGCTACAGTGATATCACAAGCTCCTTCAGGCAGGGCTGGGAAATATTGGGAAAGCGTGTGGTATCTCAATTGACGAGGTCTAGTAATGGTTTTCGAACCCAGAAGCAGCCGCTCCCTCCTCCAGCGAAGAAGCAGTGTCAGTAACGCCATCCAGGCGGGTCTCGACGGTATTGCGGTGACCGGTGTTGCCTGGTACCTGATCAATGACCAGATCGGTTACATCACCTCTGATTACGTCATCATGATGTTGCTGTTGATCGGTGCATTGGCCGTCATTTACGACCATTACGCCATTTACCGCAGCAATGTCGGGCTTTCCATCAAGGCCTTCAGGTTGTTTAAAGCCTGGTCGGCGACCTTTTGTTTTCTCGTGGTCATGGCGTTTCTTACCAAACAGAGCGAGAGCTATTCACGCATGCTGGTGGGCGAGCTATTTGTCATCGGCTATTTTGTGCAGCTGTTCCTGCACTTTGCCGTGCGCGAGGTGCAAAAGCGTTTTTTTGCCCACGCCTATCGGCTGGAAAACGCCCTGATCATTGGCGCCGGCGACCTGGCGCATTTTCTGCACCAAAAGATAAGCAACAACCCCTGGTTTGGTGAGCGGATTGTCGGCTGTGTCCTGACCGGTGAAGGGGACAGCGGCGATAACCTAGAAGGCAAGAATCGCTTGTCGGTGTTGGGGCATATCGCCGATCTTGATGAAATCGTCGTGCAGCATGCGATCAGGACGGTCTATCTGGTCACGCCGCTAAGCGGTTCTGCGGTCATCAATGACGTGTACTTGAAGCTGCTCGACAAATGCATTGCGGTTAACTGGGTGCCGGACATCTTTTCACTGCGCTTGATCAATCACAGTGTGCGTGAAATTTCCGGCATTCCCGTGCTGACCTTGTCTGAAACGCCGCTGACAGGGACGAGCCTGTTCCTCAAGAACCTGGAAGACAAAGTCCTCGCAGCCCTTATCTTGCTGTTTGCATCGCCGGTGCTGCTGGCTGTTGCCCTTGCCATCAAACTCGACAGCCCGGGCCCGGTGTTCTTCAGGCAGGAGCGCATGGGCTGGACCGGAGAATCGTTCCGCATCTGGAAGTTCAGAAGCATGGTTGTTCATGAGCCGGAAGATGGCGTGGTCAGGCAAGCGCAGAAGAACGATGTGCGCCTGACCCGCGTGGGGGCCTTTATCCGTCGAACCAGCCTTGACGAACTGCCGCAGCTGTTCAATGTGCTGATGGGCGAAATGTCCCTGGTGGGGCCGCGCCCGCACGCGCGTCAACATGACACACAGTACTCTCAGGACATCGTCGACTACTTTGCCCGGCACAACATCAAACCCGGCATGACCGGCCTGGCGCAGGTGCGGGGTTTCCGAGGTGAAACCAAAGACATCGAGCAAATGATCCAGCGTGTTGATTCTGACATCGAGTACATCAACAACTGGTCGCTGTGGCTCGACTTCGTGATTCTGGTGCGCACGCTCAATGCTTTTACTGGCAAGCAGGCTTATTAGGTGTTCAGTCTCGACTCGCTGGATCAACTGCGCCGCCAAGGCACGCAGTTCTTGATCGAGATTCGGATGCGAAGTCATGCCGCCGATTTTGTCAGAGAGGGCTCATGGCGACGATAGACTGATGGGCCAATTGGGCTGGCATGCGCGTCGTGGCAGATGTTAAAGCATTGAGATAATTCCGCCTGCATCGGCGCGCTGCCAAGGTAAACCGAGTACCAGGGCCTGAAGTTGCTCGGCATTCAACTCAACTTCGGAGCCGTGCCGCACACCAGGTGCCGGCGCCTATGTCCATGGGCTCGGTGGCGAGCCAGATGGAGTCGATGCGGATCATCGCAGCAAGTCTCGTAGGAAAGCAGAACACGGCGCTGCATTTTCTGCCGGCCAACTCACAACGACAGTGCCTTTTGAATGAGTGGGGGCAAGAAATGAAATGGGTGCAGCACCTTACCGCAAGAATCAAGTGCTGCACTCAGTTTTCGCTGACCGTCAAATGTGAACCTATTTCAGAGCTAGGCAAGTAGATAGATAAATTAACCGCTCAGCGCACTACTTAGCCGTGGGAAGGCCAGCGTAATTTTTCTCCTTTATGCGGATTTGGAATGTAGCATTTTGGCCTTTCACAATCAGCGGTGGCATGCCTTCCTTGCGATAATTTGCATCCACGCGAGCATGCCATTCTGTACCATGTGTCTCCCGGTTAAATAAACTTAATCGATCACCTGCACAGTAGATTTCCACCTCATAAATAACGTCCGCTTCAATAGTTTTAACGACCTTCAATTGGTAGAGAGATGGCGAGTTGGCCTGGGCCTTAATGCTCCCCCCGTAATCATAGGTGGCAAGGCACTTCCCATATTCGCCTGCAGTCGCCGCGGAGTAAATATTGTAATAGCCGTCCTTGATCCTCTTGAAATAAAAGGGTACCTCCATGTCTTCGGTCGAGTTGGCGTACAGAGTGGATGTATACTTCTGTGTTATGCCATAAGTGCCATTTCCAAGCGTCAACACTTTACCCGCTTTCGTCTGCCAGTTATCAGTATTCTCTTCCAATATAAAATAAGAGAAGCAGGCAGGGGCCGAATCGATAGTTAATGTTGCCAGGAATGAATCTTTGAGTGGATCATAAGTAGTAGGCATTGGTTTCTCCCGTTAAATTGCCTCTTGGCCTGATCAGTGTGCGAACCTATTATCATTTGAGCAGCTAGCGATATTGATAGCATTAAAGAGCTTCTCTGGTGCCGATAAAACCTACATCGTTGTACGCCCAATCGATACTGACAAAAGTAATAGTTGCAGATCACATCCGACCAGAGGCCTGGATCTCGCCGCGCTAATGCGAGGGCTGGTGCCAGATCATTTCGGGACCGAACACCTAAGAGCCGACGACCGCTTGATACTCAACGGTGTGTGTGCCCCCGGATGAGTGGGCACCGCATCAGCGCAGAGCGCTAGCCACCGTTTAATTGAGCTCATGCAGGTTGCGAAAGATCCCAGCTTCCTCCACCAACCAGTCATGCACTGCCCGGGCGCTCGGATGCGCCAGGCCGCCAGGCGGGTAGAGCAGTACGTAGCGCTTGTGATTGGCGATCGGCAGGCCGAACGGCACGATCAGGGTGCCGCGTTCAAGCTCGTCATTGAGCAGGGTCCGCCGCGCGATAGCCACACCAATTCCAGCGATGGCTGCTTCAATGGTCAGGTGATTGCGGTTGAAGGTGTGCCCGCGGCGCACGTCCAGGCCGCCAGCACCAATCCCTTCCAGATAAAACTCCCATTCTGCGTACTCCGAGCTGCCACGCCAGGCGGTGATGTCGTGCAGCAACGGATAGTGCGCAAGGTCGCCGGGGCCATGCAGAGGCGGGCGGCCACGCAGCAAGGTCGGCGAACACACCGGGAAGATCTGCTCGTCGAGCAGTGGCGTTGAGTGCATGCCTGGATAGCTACCGTCGTTGAGGTCGATGGCCAGGTCGAAGTCGCCTTCATGCAAGGCCTGACTGCTGTCTTCGGCCACCAGACGCAGCTGGATGTCCGGGTAACGTTGCTGCAGGCGGGGCAGGCGTGGGGTCAGCCACTTGGCCAAGAACGAGGGAATCGAACGCAGGCGCAGGGTGCCGCGGATTTCGCCGGCGTCCAGGCGCAGCAATTCGGCGTCGATGTTGCCGTAGGCTTCGCTGACTGTTTGTGCCAGGCGCTGGCCTTCGGCGCTCAGCTCTACGCCACGGGCGCGGCGCAGGAACAAACGAAAGCCCAGGCGCTCTTCCAGCTGACGAATCTGCTGGCTCACCGCACCGGGAGTGATGTGCAGTTCTTCGGCGCAGCGGGTGAACGACAGGTGCCGCGCCGCACAGGAAAACACGTGCAGCCAGACATACATCTGGCCATTCATCTGTCGTCTCATCGTTTAGTTCTGCTAAAGACTTGCTTAGAAAGTTTCGTTGGTCAATGCCACGGTGACCGGGCAGTATCGCGCAACTTCGCGAAACCCTTCAATTTTTTCATAACGCCGCAGGGCGACATTCGTCGCTTGAGCGTGCAGGCATTAGCATGGCTATCAGTGTTTTCGACCTTTTCAAGATTGGCATCGGGCCCTCCAGCTCCCACACCGTGGGCCCTATGCGGGCGGCTGCGACCTTTGCCCAGACCCTGCGTGAGCAGGATCTGCTGGCGCACGTCAGTCGGGTCGAGGTTCGTCTGTATGGCTCGCTGTCGGCCACCGGCGTCGGTCACGCCACTGACCGTGCCACCTTGCTCGGGCTGATGGGCGAATGGCCCGACCAGATCGATCCGCAGCGTATCGAGCCGCTCATCAGCCAGTTGCAGGACAGTCAGGTGCTGCTGCTCGATGGCCGTCACGCGGTGGCCTTCGATTGCACCCGCGACCTGCTGCTGCTCGACGAAAGCCTGCCGTATCACCCCAATGCCATGACCCTGGAAGCCAGCAGTGCGACCGGTTCATTGCTGCAGCACACCTACTATTCGGTGGGTGGTGGTTTTATCGTCGAGGCCGCGCAGATTGGCGCAACCGGCGACAGCACCGAGCAAGTGCAATTGCCTTACGACTTTGACAGTGCCGCTGAACTGCTGGCGCTGTGCAAACAGCACCAGTTGCGCGTCAGCGAGCTGATGATGGCCAACGAACTGGCCTGGCGCTCCGAGGCCGAGGTGCGCAGTGGCTTGCTCAAACTCTGGGCGGCGATGCGCGAGTGTGTCGATAACGGCCTGCGCAACGAAGGCATCCTGCCCGGTGGGCTGAAGGTCAAACGCCGCGCTGCCAAGCTGCACCGCAGCCTGCAGGAACTGGGCAAGCCTAACGTGATCGGCTCGACCTTGAGCGCCATGGAGTGGGTCAACTTGTTCGCCCTGGCGGTCAACGAAGAAAACGCCGCAGGCGGGCGCATGGTCACCGCGCCCACCAACGGGGCTGCCGGGATCATTCCGGCGGTGCTGCACTACTACATGAAATTCAACCCTGATGCCTGCGACAACGATGTTGTCGACTTCCTCCTCAGTGCTGCCGCGGTGGGCATCCTGTGCAAGAAAAACGCCTCGATCTCCGGTGCCGAAGTGGGCTGTCAGGGGGAGGTGGGGTCGGCGTGCTCCATGGCTGCGGCGGGGCTTGCCGAAGTGCTTGGGGCGACGCCGATGCAGCTGGAAAACGCTGCTGAAATCGCCCTTGAACATAACCTCGGCCTGACCTGCGACCCGGTGGGCGGTCTGGTTCAGGTGCCGTGTATCGAACGCAACGCAATCGCGGCGGTAAAGGCCATCAACGCGGTGCAGATGGCCTTGCGCGGTGATGGCGAGCACTTCATTTCTCTGGACCGGGTGATCCGCACCATGCGCGATACCGGTGCCGACATGCATGCCAACTACAAGGAGACTTCGCGCGGCGGCCTGGCGGTCGCTTTTGTCGAGTGTTGAGTTAAGCCCTGTCGCGGGGCAAGCCCGCTCCCACCGGGATAGTGAGAGTTCTGTGAGAGCGGGCTAGCCCCGCGATCAAGTTATTTGTAAGCAACAAAAACAACTACAAGGCAATATCGATGACTGATGTAAACACCACCACCCACCTGGGTGCGCGCACGGCCGCGCCCGCGCAAAGCAAAACCTGGAATCGCCACGACACTACCTGGGTCCTGGGCCTGTACGGCACCGCCATTGGCGCCGGTACCCTGTTCCTGCCGATCAACGCCGGGGTAGGGGGCTTCTGGCCGCTGCTGGTGCTGGCGCTGCTGGCGTTTCCGATGACCTATTACGCGCACCGTGGCCTGACCCGCTTCGTGCTGTCCGGCAAGCGCGGCGCCAGCGAAGACATCACTGAAGTGGTAGAAGAGCACTTCGGTGTCGGCGCCGGCAAGCTGATCACCTTGCTGTACTTCCTGGCCATTTTCCCCATCCTGCTGGTGTACAGCGTGGCGCTGACCAACACCCTGGGCAGCTTCATGGAGCACCAGTTGCACATGACCCCGCCACCGCGAGCCTTGCTGGCGTTGCTGTTGATCTGTGGCCTGATGATCGTGGTGCGCAGCGGCCAGGGCATCATCGTCAAGGTCATGAGCCTGCTGGTCTATCCCTTTGTTGCCGCGTTGCTGTTGCTGGCCCTGAGCCTGATCCCCAACTGGAACGGCGCGTTCTTCGCCCAGGCCTCCGCAGGCATGCCGCTGGACCTGTTCTTCAAGACCCTGTGGCTGGCGATCCCGGTGATGGTTTTCTCGTTCAACCATTCGCCGATCATCTCGGCCTTCGCGGTTGACCAGAAGCACCGCTACGGCGAACAGGCCGACCAGAAGAGCAGCCGCATTCTGGCCAGTGCGCACGTGATGATGGTGCTGACGGTGATGTTCTTCTGCTTCAGCTGCGTGCTGGCCCTGAGCCCAGCCGATCTTGCCGCGGCCAAGCAACAGAACATCTCGATCCTCTCGTACCTGGCCAACCACTTCCAGACCCCGGTCATTGCCTTTGTCGCGCCGCTGATTGCTCTGGTAGCGATCACCAAATCGTTCCTCGGTCACTACATCGGTGCCAGCGAAGGCTTCCAGGGCATGATCGTGAAAAGCCTGCGCAGTCGCGGCAAGCAACTGCCCGCCAAGCGCCTGGAGCAACTGACGGCACTGTTCATGGTGCTGACCTGCTGGGCCGTGGCCACGCTCAACCCGAGCATTCTGGGGATGATCGAGAACCTTGGCGGGCCAATTATCGCCTGCCTGCTGTTCCTGATGCCGATGTACGCCATCCACAAGGTGCCGTCGCTGCGTAAATATTCGGGCAAGCTGTCGAATGTCTTCGTGGTACTGATCGGCCTGATTACCCTGTCGGCGATTCTTTACTCGTTGTTCGCCTGACCTGTAGGTTGCTGCGCCGTTGTTCCAGGCGCAGGACACTGCAGGCCGCGATTGCACCTTCCCCTGCGCAGGGCCAGACGCTAGTGTAAACACACTCGCGTCAGGCCCTTTTGGCTTGACCATCGCAAAGGAAGCCACTGCAGATGACCGATTCGACCGTCCACGCCGAACTGGGTGAGATCCCTTACACCGTCAACTTGTCCGCCGGTGTAAACCAGTGGCTAGCTGATGAAAACCAGGCCCTTGGTGGTCGTGATGCCGGCCCCAATCCCCACCAGTTGCTGCTCTCGGCACTGGGCGCCTGCACCGCAATCACCTTGTCGATGTATGCCCGGCGCAAGGAATGGCCGCTGCAGCATGTGCATGTGCAGCTGGATATCGTCAAGGAAGACAAAACCACACCGGTGAGCACCGAGATCAAGCGTGTCATAGAACTGCACGGTGATCTCGATGCGGCCCAGCGTGAGCGCCTGCTGGGCGTGGCCAACGCCTGTCCGGTGCACAAGCTGCTCAGCGGCAGCATTGCCATCGACAGTCAGTTGAGTGACTAACGCGACTCGCTTCTGAACTTGACGAGGCTGCGGCGCAAGTCCGAGGCCCAGCCGTCGAGTACCGGTTGCACGTCTTTTACCGTCAGCTTGGTGGCATCGTTTTCAAGCTCCTTACCGGCGCCTTTGCGTACCACCTGGGCCACCACTGTGTTGTTGCCGCCGTCGAGAATGGCCGCTTCGGTGGCGATGTCGACATCCTGGTCACGACCACCGGCAGCAGTCATGACGGCTGCCGACACCAGGGCGATCGGGATCACCTCATAAGGCTTGAGCCCTTCGGTGCTGGTGGCCACTGCGGTAATCGCCGGGCGCACCACCAGTACATTCGGGCCTGGGCCTGTGGCCAGCGGTACCACCGCACCCAGTTCACGCTTGAGCGCCGTGTCGTAGTAGTGGGTGATTTGCTGCAGGGTTTGCGGGGTGATCACGGCGGTGGGCTGCGGTTTGGGGTAGAACTGGCTTGGTTCGATGTACACCTGTTTGTAGTTGGCGGCCTTGAAGTTGGGCGAGATCCAGCGCATTACCGGTGCGCCGGAGATGCTTTCGGCCTCCTTCAGGCGGCTGTAGTCCTTGAGGAAACCGGAATATTCGCTGGGGTCGACCCTGGAGCTGGCGCAACCGGCCAGTACGATAAGTGCGGAGCAGAGTAAGGTACAACGCAATGCGGATTTCATCGGCTTTCGTTCCTTGGCAAGGGTTGCGATGACACGTGTGAGTTGACCTCAACAAAGCTAGCAGCTCCCAGCCTGCGCGCCAGAGCTTGCCGTGGATTTTCCCGGGTGGGAGCAACTGTTTTGCACGGTGGGAGCGGGCTTGCCCCGCGATTGCGGTGTGTCAGCCACATAGCATCGCGGGGCAAGCCCGCTCCTACCGTCAGTCCTTCACCAGCGCCCGTAGCGCTGCCTTGGCCTCAGGCGTGTGCAGGCGATCGATAAACAACAAGCCCTCGCGACGCACACAGGCGTCCAGTTCTGCTCGATGGGTATCCTTGAGCAAGCGCTTGCTGATCCGCAGCGCTTCCTGCGGCAGGCTTTGCAGGCGTTGCGCCAATTGCCGGGCGGCGCTCAGGCATTGCTCGCCATCCTCATGCAGCTCATTGGCCAGGCCCCATTGCACGGCCTGTTCACCGCTCAACAGCTCATTGCACAACAGCAGCCGCGCCGCCCGGGCGTGCCCCAGCAAGCGTGGCAACAACAGGCTGGAGCCAAATTCCGGGCACAGGCCCAGTGGTACAAATGGCATGCGCAGTTTGGCCGTGCGGCTGACCAGCACCTGATCGCAGTGCAACAGCAGGGTGGTGCCAATTCCGATGGCGGCGCCGGACACCGCGGCAATCAGCGGCTTGTCCAGGGCCATGACAATGCGCATCAGGCGAAACACCGGGCTGTCCATGTCGACGGGCGGGTTGTCGAGAAAATCCTTCAGGTCGTTACCGGCGCTGAAGCACTGGGCGCCGCCGGTGACGATGATGACCTCGACCTGTGGATCTTCTCCGGCCGCCTGCAGCAACTCGCCCAACTGGCTGTACATGGAACTGTTTAAGGCGTTGAGCTTGTCGGGGCGATTGAAGGTCAGGGTCAACAAGCCGTTGTTCAGGTCGCGAATAATCAGGTCGGTCATGGCAAGCCTTTATTGTTGTTGTCTTGGGTTTAGAAGGTCGGCGGCGTGATTACCCAGATGACCACGGCATCGACCTCGCCAGGGTTGCCGTAGCGGTGCGGTTCCTGGCTGGAAAAACTGAAGCTGTCGCCTTCGTTGAGCTGGAAGTAGCGGTCGCCCACCCATAGCTCGAAACTGCCGGACAGCAGATAACCGGCTTCTTCGCCTTCATGGCTGTAACTCTGCTGGCTGTAGCTGCCCGGCGGGAAGCGCGAGTGGAGCATTTCCAGTTCGCGGTTAGGTTGCGGGCTCAGCAACTGGTCAACGATGCCGTCTTCGTAGTGAACACTCAGGCGGCTGTTTTTGCGCACCACGTAGCCGTTGTCTTCAGGGTCGGTGCTGGTTTCGCTGGCGAAAAACCACTGGATGGTCACGCCCAGGCTGCGGGCGATGTTGAACAGCGCCGGAATCGACGGGTAGGACAGGTTGCGTTCCAGCTGGCTGATGTAGCCAGCGGTCAGCTCGCTTTGCTGGGCCAGCTCGGCCAGGGTCATGCCCCGGCGTTTGCGCAGGCCGCGAATGCGGGTGCCGAGAAACTGCGGGGCGGCGGCGCCTTCCTGGCTGGGAACGGCGCCGGCGGGCGGCATCTTGCTGCTGTTGCTCATGGGGTGCTCCGAACCGCACGCTGCAAAGCCCCGGAGTATAAACAGGCTCAGAGCGTCCAGGCGACCTTCAATCCTTCGTAAATGGCTTCTTCGGCGGTGCGTGGCGCCAGGCAGTCGCCGATCCGTTGCACTGGCACCAGGCCGCTGAGTTCGTTGACCAGGGTATCGACCGGTTGATGGCCCTGGCACAACACCAGGGTGTCGATGTCCTCGAAGATCATCGGTTCGCCGCTGGCAGTGTGTTGCAGGTACACGGTGTTGTCATCGCAGCCGTAGAGGCGGGCATAGGGGGTGATGGGAATGCCGAGTTTGTGCAGTTCACCGGCCATCTGGTCGCGTACGTACAACGGCAGGTTCTCGCCGCAGTGGGTGCCATTGACCGCCAATTGCACCTGATGCCCGGCGCGGACCAGGCGTTCGGCGATGCCCGGGCCGATCCAGTCGCAGCGCCAGTCCACCACCAGCACCGAACGCCCGAGGGTGACCTCATCGCGCAGCACCTGCCAGGCATCGACCACCTGCAGTTCACCGCCGCGTTCAAAGGTTGGCCAGTAAGGCTCGGCACCGGTGGCGACGATCACCAGGTCAGGCTGTTCACGTTCCACCAGGGCGCGATCGACGCGGGTGTTGCGCACCACCTCGACCCCGGCCAGTTGCATCTCGCGCTGCAGGTTGGTGCTGGCGCCGCCGAACTCGGCACGGCGCGGCAGCAATTGCGCCAGCAGTACCTGGCCGCCCAGTTGCGCACTGGCTTCGTACAGGGTCACCTCATGCCCGCGTGCGGCAGCCACTGCGGCGGCTTTCATGCCAGCCGGGCCGCCACCGGCGACCATGATGCGCTTGGGTTGTGGCGCTTTCTGAATCTGGCCGAACTGCTGTTCACGCCCGGTCTCCGGGTGCTGGATGCAGGAGATCGGCAAGCCGCGATGGAAGTGGCCGATACAGGCCTGATTGCAGGCGATGCACGCGCGTACATCTTCGGCATGGCCGCTGTCGGTCTTGTTGGGCATTTCGGGGTCGCAGATCAGCGCGCGGGTCATGCCACAGACATCGGCCTGGCCACGGGCGAGGATCAGTTCGGCTTCCTGCGGCTGATTGATGCGTCCGGTGACGAACAGCGGGATCGACAGGCTGGCCTTGAACGTCCCGGCTTCGCGGGCCAGGTAAGCCGCTTCGATGGCCATCGGCGGGACGATATGCACGGCGCCACCGAGGGAGGCCGAGGTGCCTGCGACGATGTGCACATAGTCAAGCGCCGACTGCAGCGCCTGTACCGCCGCCAGCGATTCGTCTTCGGTCAGGCCTTCGGCATCGCGCTCATCGGCGCTGATGCGCAGGCCGATGATGAAGTCCGGCGCGGTGGCGGCGCGTACCGCGGCAATCACCTCGCGCAGAAAGCGCAAGCGCTGTTCAAGCTCACCGTTGTAGCCATCGGTGCGGCGATTGACCCGTGGGTTGATGAACTGCGCCGGCAGATAGCCGTGGCTGGCGACCACCTCGACACCGTCGAGCCCGGCCTGATGCAGGCGCCGCGCGGCATCGGCATAGCCTTGCACGATCTCGTCGATCATTGCCTGGTCGAGGGCGCGCGGCATCACCCGGAAACGCTCATTGGGCACCGCTGACGCCGAATAGGCCACCGCCAGCAGACCGTCGCTGGATTCCATGATTTCCCGGCCGGGGTGGAAAATCTGCGACAGCACTACCGTGCCATGGGCATGGCAGGTCTCGGCCAGCTGGCGGTAGCCTTCGATGCAGGCATCGTCGGTGGCCATCAGCACATGCGAGGTGTAGCGCGCACTGTCGTGCACCCCGGCCACCTGCAGCACGATCAGGCCAACACCGCCTTCGGCACGGGCCTTGTGGTAGGCGATCAGCCGGTCGTTGACCAGGTTGTCGGTGGGGATCGAGGTGTCGTGGCCGCTGGACATGATGCGGTTCTTCAGGCGTTTGCCACGGATTTGCAGCGGTTCGAACAGGTGCGTGAAGGTCGACATGCTGTGCAGGCTCCAGCGGGTTGTTGTTTTTATTTTTCTATAGAAGTGTACCGCCAGTAAAAAATCAACTTGTTTTTTTACTGACCATTGGCTAGCTTTCGATTCACCCCGAGTCCTGGGGCCTACCTCACAACAACAAGAAAACGGACCGCACCTGGCGCGGTACCAGCATGAGGAACCACGAATGAAAGCGAACCTGCTCAAACTCTCGCCCTGGCTGCTTGCCCTTGGCCTTGGCAGCGCCCAGGCAGCACCGGACATGGTCGTCGTCGCCTACGGCGGCGCCGGTCAGAAAGCCCAGGATGCGGCGATCTTCCAGCCTTTCAGCGCCCAGGACGGCAGCAAACTGATCCAGAGTGAATACAACGGTGAAATGGCCCGGATCAAGGTCATGGTCGACACCGGCAACGTTGACTGGGACCTGGTGATGATCGAGGCCCCGGACTTGATGCGCGGTTGCGAAGAAGGCATGTACGAGCGCCTCGACTGGACCCGGCTCGGCCGCGCTGAACAGTTGATTCCCGATGCCGCACAGGAATGTGGTTCGGCGGTGCTGGTGTGGAGCGTGGCGATTGCCTACGACAAGAACAAACTGGCCCAGGCACCGGCGTCATGGTCGGACTTCTGGGACGTGCAGAAGATCCCCGGCAAGCGCGGCCTGCGCAAACGCGCGGTGTACAACCTGGAATTCGCCCTGATGGCTGATGGCGTCAAAGCCGAAGATGTCTACAAGGTGCTGGCCACCCCACAAGGCGTCGACCGCGCCTTCGCCAAGCTCACTGAACTCAAGCCCTACATCCAGTGGTGGGAAGCCGGTGCGCAACCGGCGCAATGGCTCAGCGCCGGCGATGTAGTGATGACCTCGACCTACAGCGGCCGCATCGCCGTCGCCGCGCAGGAGGGCAGTCCGCTGGCGGTGGTATGGCCGGGCAGCCTGTACGGTATGGACTACTGGGCGATCATCAAAGGTTCCAAGCATGTCGACCAGGCCAAGCGTCTGATCGCCTACGCCAACCAGCCTGACACCCAGGTGCGCTACGTCAATGCGATCCCCTACGGGCCGACCAACACCGAGGCGGCTGCGCAGCTGGATCCGAAGCTGGGCAGCTGGGTACCGACCTCGAAACAGAACCTTGAAGGCGCCTTGGCGATGAACGTCGAGTTCTGGGTCGATCACGGTGATGAACTCGAAGAGCGCTTTAACGCCTGGGCCAGCAAGTAATCCCTTGTGGCTGGACACCGCCGGGTGTCCAGCCCTATTGTCTGGCCGGCCATTTGCCCGAGAACAATAAAAATGAACCTGACTGAAACCGAATTGCGCCTGCGCCAGGAACTGGCTGCCTGCTACCGGCTGATCGCGCACTTTCGCATGACCGATCTTATCTTCACCCATATATCGGTGCGCATTCCTGGCCCCGAGCACCACTTTCTGATCAATCCCTACGGCTTGATGTTCGATGAAATCACCGCCTCCAACCTGGTGAAGATCGACCTGCAAGGCAATGCCGTGGAGCCTTCGCCGTACCGGGTCAACCCGGCAGGATTCGTAATCCACAGCGCCATTCATGGCGCCCGTGAAGATGCCCAGTGCGTACTGCACACCCATACCAAAGCCGGTTGTGCGGTGGCTGCGCTCAAGTGCGGGCTGCTGCCGGTCAACCAGATCTCCATGGAGTTCTACGGCAAGGTCGCTTACCACGATTACGAAGGCGTGGCGCTGGACATGGACGAGCAGCAACGCCTGGTTGCCGACCTCGGCGACAAACCGGTGCTGATGCTGCGTAACCACGGCTTGCTGACCGTGGGCGAAACCGTCAGCGAGGCGTTCCTGCGCATGTATTACCTGGAAAAAGCCTGTGAAATCCAGCTGGCAGCGCAAGCGGCCGGTGAGATTGTGTTGCCGTCTGATGCGGTCTGCGCGCATACCGAGCGCCAGTTCAACGATCACGCGCGGCAGTTGAAGGAAGGCGAGCTCAGCGATAGCGGTGCTATGCAACTGGCCTGGAAAGCTTTGTTGAGGATGCTGGAGCGGGTAGCACCGGGCTATCGCGACTGATCGGGAGTTGTTGTACAGTTGTTCAACAGCGTCGCGGGGCAAGCCCGCTCCCACCGGGAGAAGTGCAATCCTGGTGGGAGCGGGCTTGCCCCGCGAAAAGGCCGCCCCACCAATGAGAACCGCCAATGAGCCAGGAAGCCCGTTACAGCCGTATGGTCCCGGAGTTGCGCAAGGCCAACCTGGTCGAAGCAACCCTGGTGTGTCTGAAACGCCACGGCTTCCAGGGTGCCTCGATTCGCAAGATTTCAGCCGAGGCGGGGGTCTCGGTGGGGCTGATCAGCCACCACTATTCGGGCAAGGACGAGTTGGTGGCCGAAGCCTACATGGCGGTCACCGGGCGGGTCATGGGCCTGATCCGCGAAGCCATGGCCCAGGCCGCACCGAATGCCCGCGAGCGCCTGTCGGCGTTCTTTCGCGCCTCGTTCTGCGCCGAGTTGCTCGACCCGCAACTGCTCGATGCCTGGCTGGCGTTCTGGGGCGCGGTGAAGACCGCCGAAGCGATCAACCAGGTGCACGATCACTCCTACGGCGAGTACCGCAATGAGCTGGGTCGATTGCTCAGTGACCTGGCCCGGGAGGAGGGCTGGCAGGCCTTCGATGCCGACCTTGCGGCCATCAGCCTCAGCGCCTTGCTCGACGGTTTGTGGCTGGAATCGGGACTCAACCCCGGCACCTTCACCCCCGAGCAGGGCGTGCAGATATGTGAGGCCTGGGTCGATGGCCTGCAAGCCGGTGGACGTCGGCGCTTCACCCTGACCGAGGGCTGTTGATCGGTCGTTCAGTAATGGGTAGGCTGCTGTCGCGAGTTACATAACAACGACTATAAGAGACAACACGCAATGACGCCTCGGGTACTGATCGTCGACGACGATCCGCTTATTCGCGACTTGCTGCACGCCTACCTGTCCCAGGAAGGCTACGACGTTCACTGCGCCGACACCGCCGAACAGGCCGACAGTTTCCTGGCCAGCCACAGCGTCGACCTGGTGATGCTCGACATCCGCCTGCCGGGCAAAGACGGCCTGACCCTGACCCGCGAACTGCGGGTGCGCTCGGAAGTCGGCATCATCCTCATCACCGGCCGCAACGACGACATCGACCGTATCGTCGGCCTGGAATGTGGCGCCGACGATTATGTGATCAAACCGCTCAATCCGCGCGAACTGGTGTCGCGGGCGAAAAACCTGATCCGCCGCGTGCGTCATGCCCAGGCCTCGAAGCCGACTGCGGCCAGCACCCAGGCACTCAAGCAGTTCGCCGACTGGGCGCTGGACACCGACCGCCGCCGCCTGATCGACCCGCAGGGCGGCGAAACCCTGCTGACCCATGGTGAGTTCCAGTTGCTCAGTGTGTTCCTGCGCAACAGCGGCCACACCTTGAGCCGCGACCAGTTGATGGACCAGATCCGCAACCGTGAATGGGTGCCCAATGACCGTTCCATCGACGTGCTGGTCGGCCGTCTGCGGCGCAAGCTGCACGACGACCCGGCCGAGCCGCAGTTGATCATTACCATCCACGGCGCCGGTTACCTGTTTACCGCCAGCGTGGCGGCCTGATCGCCATGGCGCGCTGGCTGGGGCTGCTAATGCTGTTACTGACCCCGCTGCTGCAGGCCGCTGAGCGCATCCGCTATTGCGACTATCCGGTGTACCCGCCGGTGTCCTGGAGCGACGGCAAACAAGTGCGTGGCCTGGCGCCCACCGTGGTGCGCGAATTGTTCGGGCGTCTGGGCTACGAGGTCGAGATGGTCGTGCTGGGCAACTGGAAGCGCTGTCTGCTCGACGCCGCCGAAGGCCGGGTCGACGTGGTGCTGGCCTACAACAGTGACCAGCGCGACCAGGGCATGCGCTTTTCCAGTGTGCCGGTGCTGCGCGAAGAAGTGGCGGTGTTCGTCAATCGCCAACGGCCGGTGAAGTTCGAACGCCTGCAAGACCTGGCCAGCTATCGCGGGGGATTGCTGTTTGGTGAAAGCTACGGTGCAGAGTTCGACCAGTTTGTGGCGAAACACCAGAACATCGAGTGGGTGTCGTCCAGCCAGCAGAACTTCGGCAAGCTGATTCGCGGGCGCATCGACTTCGTCATTCAGGAGCGCCGCACCGGCCAGTTGTTCATCGAACACCTGGCCGGTGCCGAGGATATACAGGCGTTGCCTGCTGCGCTTAGCGTGGATTACCTGCGTGTCGCCGTCTCACGTCACTCCGGATTGAGTCAGCACATGGCGCAAATCGATGAGCAACTGCAGCGCATGACTGACGCTGGCGAGATCGAACGTTGGCTGCACCAGAGCGAAGTGACCTATCGCGACATGACCAACCTGCCGGCAGACGCGCGATGATCCGTCTGCACGCTGATGGCCTGTTGCGCCGGTTGCTGCTGTTCATCCTGTTGTTCAGCCTGTGCTTCACGGTGCTGGCCAGTACCGTGCAGCTGTACTTTGAATACCGCCGGGAAATGCGCGACATCGATGCGCGCATGGCGCTGATCAGGGTGGGTTACCTGGCCAGCCTGGAACGCAGCCTCTGGGACCTCAACCAGGAGCAGATCAGCGTGCAGCTGCGCGGCCTGGTGGACTTTTCCGATGTCGCTCGGGTGCGCCTGAGCAGTGCCGACTTCAACCTGTTGCAGGGCGACGCCAATCCGCCGGGACCATTGCGCATCGAGCGCTTCCCGCTGGATTTCCAGCCGCCGTCCGGGCCGTTGCGCCATCTCGGCGAGCTTGAGGTGAGCATCGATCTGGGCGCCGTGCACCGGCGTCTGTTTGCCACCGGGTTGACCAGCCTGTTGTGGATGAGTGTGTTTCTTTGTGGGCTGGCGGTGGCCTTGTCGGGGCTGTTCTATCGTCTGGTGACTCGCCACCTGCAGGTCATGGCCGAATTCGCCCGGCGCATTGCTGCCGGTGACTGGCAGGAGCCACTGCGCCTGCAAAAGCGCCGCTCAGCCCGTCTGGATGAGATCGACACCGTTGCCCACGCTCTGGACGACATGCGCCGGGCGATCCTCAGCGATATCGAACGGCGCGAAGTGGACCGCCTGGCCTTGCAGGACAAGCGCGACGAGCTGCAAAAGATGGTCGAGCGGCGCACCGCCAGCCTGATGCGCGCCAAGGATGAGGCAGAGGCGGCGAACCTGGCCAAATCGCGGTTCCTGGCGACCATGAGCCATGAACTGCGCACGCCGCTCAATGGCATTCTCGGCATGGCTGAACTGCTGCGCGGCGCCGGGCTCAAGGCACAGGACGGCAAGCGGCTTGATGCCTTGTACAAAGCCGGTGAAGGGCTGCTGACCATTCTCAACGAAGTGCTGTACTTCGCTCGCCTGGAAGAAGGCGAAACCCATCCCGAAGCCGTGGATTTCTCTCTGCGCCAACTGTGCGACGAAGTCATCACCCTGCTTGAACCCAAGGCGTTGGCCAATGGCAGCACCCTGGCGAGTCACGTAGACCCACTATTAGCGGAGCGTCAGCGCGGCGCCGAGCAGTTCTTGCGGCAGGTGTTGAGCAACCTGCTGGCCAATGCGATCAAATTCACCGAAGGCGGGCAGGTTAGTGTGCAGGTCGAGGTGCTCGGCGTGCAGGACGGCGAGCAGCAGCTACGGGTGAGTGTGACCGACAACGGCATCGGCATCGCCGAGGCGGTGCAGGCGAAAATTTTCGACCGTTTCACTCAGGCCAGCGAAGCCGTGGCGCGGCGCTATGGCGGCACCGGCCTGGGGCTGGCGATCAGCAAGCATCTGGTCGAGCAGCTGGGCGGACGTATCGGTCTGCAAAGCGTCGAGGGGCAGGGCAGTTGCTTCTGGTTCGAGCTGAGCCTGGCGCCGGGGCAGCAGGCAACTCCGGCGCAGCCCACAACGCAGGCGGTCGCTGCGCTGGAGATCCTCGTGGTCGAGGATGTGGCGTTGAATCGTGACGTGGTGCAGGGCCTGCTCAAGCGCGATGGTCACCGGGTGTGGCTGGCCGAGGACGCCGAGCAAGGCAGAGAGCTGTGCAGTCAGCGGCGATTCGACTTGATCCTGCTCGATGTGCATTTGCCGGGCATCAGCGGCGTTGAGCTGTGCCGTCAGATTCGCAACAGCCCTGGGTCGAACCGGCACACGCGGATCCTGGCGCTGACCGCCAGTGTGCAGCCGGCATTGGTGCAGAGCTTTCTCGAAGCGGGCATGGAGGGTGTGCTGGCCAAGCCCTTGAAGCTGGAAAACCTGCGTCAGGCGTTGGCTGCTGAGCGGCCGTTGGCGGAACACTCAGCGGATGACGCGGACTTTGATCACGCACTGCTGCAGACCCATCGCCAATTGTTGGGCGAACAGAAAGTGCAGGGGCTGTTGGAGGTCTTGCAGACGCTGATTGTCCAGCACCGCAGCGCCTTGGCCGAGGCCATGGCGGCGCGCGACTGTACCGAAATTGTTCACCTGGCTCATCGCCTGGCGGGCAGTAGCGATTCCCTTGGTTTCTGTGGCCTGGCGCGTGTGTTGCGCAACCTGGAACAAGCAGCGATGGCCCGTGATATCCAGGCCGTCGAGGGCTTGCAGGGGCCGCTGCAGATGAAAATCGAGCATGCGCAGCAAACCCTGGAACGCTGGCTACAGCATTGATGTACAAAAATCTTACGACTTTTTACATCTTCGATCTTTACGTACAACTGCACCTTACATCGCTTTCCAATAATCGACGTTAACCGCACTGCACGCGGTCTTCGAAGCTTATTGGAGATAATAATAATGAACAGCCGTAAAGCTCAGCCGTCCCCGCGTTATCGCCTGTCCCTTTCGCCCCTGCGCCACTGTTGAGGTGCCGACATGAGCGAATCTACCGAACGTAAAGGCATTCATCTCACCCGCGCGCTGAAAAGCCGGCACATTTTCATGCTGTCGCTGGGCGGCGTGATCGGCACAGGCCTGTTCATGGGCTCGGGGGTGACCATCAACCAGGGCGGGCCGGTGGGCGCGATCCTGGCGTATCTGGTGGCCGGTTTCCTGATGTACCTGGTGATGGTCTGCCTGGGCGAGCTGTCGGTGCAGATGCCGGTCTCCGGCTCCTTCCAGGCCCACGCCACCAAGTACATCGGCCCGGCTACCGGCTTCATGATCGGCTGGGTGTACTGGATGAGCTGGGCCACCACCGTCGGCCTGGAGTTCACCGCGGCGGGCATGCTGATGGTGCGCTGGTTCCCCGACGTGCCGATCTGGTACTGGTCGGCGCTGTTCGTGGTGGTGCTGTTCGGCCTCAACGCCCTGGCCACCCGCGCCTTTGGCGAGGCCGAATACTGGTTCTCGGGGATCAAGGTCGCGGCGATTCTCGGGTTCATCATTGTTGGTGTGCTGGTGATCTTCGGTGCCATCCCGCTGACCAGCGGCGAACCGGCGCCAATGATGAACAACCTGATTGGCGACTCGCTGTTCCCCAACGGCTTGTCGGCGGTGTTCGCGGTGATGATGACCGTGGTCTATGCCTTCCAGGGCTGCGAGATCATGGGTGTGGCGGCCGGTGAAACCGACCAGCCGGAAAAGAGCATCCCGCGGGCGGTGCGCAACGTGGTGTTCCGCGTGCTGATCTTCTATGTGCTGGCGATCGTCGTGCTTTCGGCCATTGTCCCGTGGCAGCAGGCCGGTCTGATGGAAAGCCCGTTTGTGCAGGTGTTCGACATGGTCGGCATTCCCTATGCGGCGGACCTGATGAACTTCGTCATCCTCACGGCGATTCTGTCGGTGGGTAACTCGGGGCTGTACGCTTCGACGCGGATTCTCTGGGCGATGTCCAAGACCGGTATGGCGCCCAAGAGTCTGTCGCCGCTGAGCAAGCGTGGTGTGCCGCTGCGGGCACTGAGCATCACCCTGTGCTTTGCCCTGGTGTCGCTGATGACCAGCTTTATCGCTGCCGACACACTGTTCATGGTGTTGATGGCGGTAAGCGGGATGTCCGGGACCGTGACCTGGATCGTGATTGCCCTGGCGCAGTACCGGTTCCGCAAGGCGTTCTTGCGCGAGGGCGGCAAGCTCAGCGAGCTGAAGTACCGCGCGCCGTTGTACCCGCTGGTGCCGCTACTGTGCATCACCCTGTGCAGTTCGTTGTTTGTGTTCCTGGCGCTGGATGAGACGCAACGGCCTTCGTTGTACTGGGGTTTTGGTTTTATTGCAGTGTGTTATGCGGCGTACTTCATCATCAATCGCAAGCGGCAGGTGGTGTTGGCACCGTCGGTCTAACGCCTATCTTTGTAGGAGCGGATAAATCCGCTCCTACAGCAGCCTGATCAACCTGGCATCCGTCGCGCTTCTAGCCCGTCCAGCAACGCATCAAGCAACGCCATGGCCATCTCCACCGAATGCTGGGTGGACCAGGCCAAGCCTCGTCCTTCCTTGTTGGTATGGCGGACGGATTCGATAACGGTGGTACGGGCGCACTTGAGGTAAAACGAAGCATGCACCAGCGCATCTTCAGCACTGATGCCGGCGCGTACGCTGAACAAGGGTGGATGTTCCGGGCACGACGGGACGTCGGTCTCGAGCGTTTCAATGAGGTGCAGGTTGGGAGGATCGGGGACGGGCTTTTTCATGGTCTACTCCTAACTTGTGGAGCCGCCACGCTTTCGTCGCCAAACAAAATGGGTGGCAGCTGTACGCGGGTTGGCGAACCGGTAAGTTAGGAACCCGGCAGGGCCGAAACCCTCCCGCGCACAGCCACCATAAAGCGTTATGGTGATGTCTTAACTTGTCCGGGTCGCCAAACCCGATCACCGAATATTCAGTGACCGAGCGAGCCTAGTGTGAAGACCTTCCCCGGGCAAGCTACTGAGGCCGACAGATTGCGTAGGATAGGTCCTAGGACCAGACGCTGGCTAGTCAGTGGAATCTGATTTGCCCGGTGGGAGTGGGCTTGTCCCGCAATGAGGCCCTCGGAGTTGTGGGCATATCCATTCGCGGCGGTGGCGCTGAATCACCTTTCCGCCCTTACGGCGGGTTACTTTGGCAAACGCCCCAAAGTAACGCAAAGGTCTCGCCCCACCAGGGGCCCTACGCTGCGCTTCGGGTCCCTTCGCTCCGGTGCCGCTACGGGGCATTGCGAGCTACGAGTTGCAAGCAACTCTACGCTTCGCAACTTCGGCTACGCCGAAGGCGCTGCGCGCTAGCCCCTCCACGACACCTCCACTCAGCCCTACTGGTTAACGGGGCGGGTGGATCAAAATCAAGATCAAAAGCAGATCAAGATCAAGGGCACAATTCGCTTCGCTCTTGCTTGCCGCAACTTGGCTGGCAGTTGTGCGAAGTTGTAACAGCGCTCGGATCGCTTTGTGCTTCTGATTATTTAATATCAATAAAAACAGCAATATATCGGTGTAACTTCATCTGTTACATCACCATTTTTCCCCGATTGTCTCCTTGCTGAACACTCGTTTAGTATGGCCTCAAGTCCTACCCCTCACGCCAACCACAATAATTCGAGGCCTCCCATGACTACTTCTCCGTCAGTGCTGAGCAAAGTCGAAGCCGGCGTTGCCTGGATCACCCTCAACCGTCCCGAGCAGCGCAATGCCCTGGACATCCCCAGCCTGAAGAAGCTCCATGCCTTGCTCGATGACTGCAACGCCGATCCCGCCGTGCGCGTGGTGGTGTTGACCGGCAGCGGGCGCAGTTTCTGTGCCGGGGCGGATTTGGCCGAATGGGCTGAGGCCGAAGCCCGTGGCGCGTTGGAAAGCTATGGCTGGACCGAGACCGCACACGCGTTGATGCAACGCCTGCACAGCCTCGACAAACCGACCATCGCCGCCATCAACGGCACTGCCGTCGGCGCCGGGATGGACCTGACCCTGTGCTGCGATCTGCGCGTGGCCGCCGCCTCGGCGCGGTTCAAGGCAGGCTACACCAGCATGGCTTACAGCCCCGACGCCGGTGCCAGCTGGCATCTGCCACGACTGATCGGCAGCGAACAGGCCAAGCGTCTGCTGTTCCTCGATGAACTCTGGGGCGCCGAGCGGGCGCTGGCTGCCGGGCTGGTGGGTGAGGTGTGCGCCGATGATCAGTTGCTGGCTGTTACCGCTGAACTGGCCGGACGCCTGGCCAATGGCCCGACCTTCGCCTTTGCCCAGACCAAACGCCTGATCCGTGACGGCGCCCAGCGCACGCTCGGCGAGCAGCTGCAGGCCGAGCTTGCCGCCGGGTTGCTGTGCGGACGCAGCGAAGACGGCGCCGAAGCCTTGCGTGCAGCTGTCGAGAAGCGCGCAGCAAAATTCCTTGGTAAATAAATAGTTACACGACCTTCTTCAGGAACATTCCATGAATTTCCAACTGACCCAAGAACAAGAAATGTTGGTGGAAGCGGTACGCAGTTTCGTCACCAAAGAGTTGCTGCCCCATGAGGAGGCCGTGGATCGCGCCGACGAGGTGTCGCCGGAACTGGCCGCGCAGATTCGTGGCAAGGCCATCGCCGCCGGTTTTTACGCGTTCAACATGCCCGAGGAGGTCGGTGGCGGCGGTCTCGATTATCTGTCCCAGGCGCTGATCGAGCGGGAGCTGTCCAAAGTGTCGTGGGCGGTGCATGTGTTTGTTGCGCGGCCGTCGAAGATTCTCATGGCCTGCAAGGGCGAGCAGATCAATGACTACCTGCTGCCGTGTATCCAGGGCGAGAAGGTCGACTGCTTTGCCTTGACCGAGCCGGGCGCCGGCTCCGACGCCAATGCGATCAAGACCCGTGCCGTGCGCGAAGGCGACGACTTCGTCCTCAATGGCAGCAAACATTTCATCAGCCACGCCGGGCACGCCGATTTCGCCATTGTCTTCGCCGTGACCGACACCTATGAGCACAACGGCCGCAAGCGCAACGCGGTCACCGCGTTCCTGGTCGACCGTGGGACCCCCGGCATGACCATACGCCGCGGTCCCAGGTGCGTGAGCAACCGCGGTTATCACACCTACGAGCTGTTCTTCGACGATTGCCGGGTACCGGCCAGCAAAGTGCTGGGCGAGGTGGGCAAGGGCTGGGAAGTGGCCAACGCCTGGCTCACCGCCGGGCGGGTGATGGTTGCCGCCAACTGCGTTGGCCAGGCCCAGCGCGCGCTGGATGTTTCGCTGCAATGGGCGGCCGACCGCAAGCAGTTCGGCCAGCCGATCGGCACCTATCAGGGTGTGTCGTTCAAGCTCGCCGACATGGCCACGCAGATCCGCGCCGCCGAGCTGCTGACCCTGCACACGGCCTGGAAGATGGACCAGGGCAGCATGACCGATGGCGAGGCCGGCATGGCCAAGCTGTTTGCCAGTGAAGTGCTGGGCAAGGTTGCCGACGAAGCCGTGCAGATTTTCGGCGGCATGGGCCTGATGGATGAAGGCCCGGTCGAGCGGATCTGGCGTAATGCGCGGATCGAGCGGATCTGGGAGGGCACCTCGGAGATCCAGCGGCACATTATTTCCCGCGAACTATTGCGCCCTTTGTTGCGTTGATCGGGTCGGAGAACACTTATGTCGCAGTCGATTCGTAACAACCTCAAACGCCTGCTGGCGCCGCGTCACCTGGCGTTCGTCGGTGGGCGCAGCATGGCGCGGGCGTTCAAGCGCTGTGCCGAAGGCGGTTATCAGGGCCAGATGTGGCTGGTTAACCCGCAGCACGACAGCATTGATGGCATCCCTTGTGTGCGCAGTGTCGCCGAGCTGCCGTGTGGCCCGGACGCGGTGTTCATCGCCACCAACCGCGAACTGACGCTGACCTGCGTCGTCGAACTGGCCGCCATCGATGCCGGCGGGGCGATCTGTTATGCCTCGGGCTTTGCCGAAGCCGGCGCCGAAGGCCAGGCGCTACAGCAACAACTGCTCAAGGCCGCAGGTCACATGGCGTTGCTTGGCCCCAATTGCTATGGCCTGCTCGACTACCTGCACAACAGCGCGTTGTGGCCGGTGGCGCATGGTGGCAAGGCGGTAGAGAAGGGCGTGGCGATCCTGACCCAGAGCGGCAACTTCGCCTACAACCTGTCGATGAGCGACCGCTCCCTGCCGGTGGCGTACATGGCCTCGGTCGGCAACCAGGCGCAGCTGGGGATCGCCGAGCTGATGGATGTACTGCTGGACGAACCACGGGTCACCGCCATCGGTCTGCACCTGGAAGGGCTGAAAAACGTGCCGGGCTTTGCCCGCGCCGCGCACAAGGCGCTGGAGAAGGGCATTCCGATCATCGCCCTGAAAACCGGGGTGTCGCAGATCGGTGCCGAGCTGGCCCTGAGTCACACCAGTTCGCTGTCTGGTTCCGATGCGTTGTACGACAGTCTGTTCCAACGTTTCGGGGTGATCCGCGTCAGCGGCCCGGTGAGCTTTGCCGAAACCCTCAAAGCCGCTGCCTGCGGCAACCTGCCCAAGGGCCGCAGCCTGATTGCCCTGGCCTGTTCGGGTGGCGACGCCGGACTGATCGCCGATTACGCCGAACGCAATGAGCTGAGCCTGCCCAAACTCGAGGCCAGTCAGGTCGACGAGCTGGCCCAGGTGCTGCCGGCCTACGCCAACCTGGTCAACCCGCTGGACTTCACCACGGCCATCTGGGGCGACGGTGCAGCCCTTGAACGCATGCTCGACAGCGCCCTGCGCAGCGACGCCGATGCGGCGATGCTGGTGCTCGACTATCCGGCCGAGTTCACCGGCGAACGCAAGGAGTGCGACCTGCTGCTGGAGCTGTACAGCGCCGCACTCAAGCGCCACGGCAAGATCGGCTTTGTCACTTCGGCATTTCCCGAACTGCTTCCGGCCAGTGCCCGTGAGCGTCTGCATGGCCATGGCATTGCGGCGCTGCAAGGGGTTGAGGATGGGCTGGCGGCCTGGGGGCGGATCGCCGCCTATCAGAGCAACCGTCAGGCCTTGCTCGATCTGGGCGAATCAGCGCTGGTGCCGCTATGCCCGCAGGCGCTTGAAGGCGACAGCGAACTGCTCAATGAGTGGGACTCCAAGCAGGCTTTGAAGGCCTTCGGTTTGCCGGTTCCCGCTGGCGTGCTGAGTACAGCCGATCAAGCAATCAAGGCCGCAGAAGCGATGGGCTATCCCTTGGTGCTCAAGGCCGTCAGCGCGCAGTTGCCGCACAAGACCGAAGCCGGAGCCGTTGCTCTGAACCTGCGTGACGCCCAAACGCTGGACAGCGCCTTGCAACAGATGCGTGCACGGATTAGCGCTTATGCGCCGCATGTACCGTTTGACCAGGTGTTGCTCGAACCCATGGCAAGCGCACCCTTGGCCGAGCTGATCGTCGGCATCAAGCGCGAAAACGACTTCGGCCTGGCCCTGGTAATCGGTGCAGGCGGCATCCTCGTCGAGCTGCTCAAGGACAGCAAGACCCTGCTGTTGCCGACCACCGACGGTGCCATTCGCGCGGCCGTGCTCGGTTTGCGCAGCGCCAGTCTGCTCCAGGGTTTCCGCGGTCGCGAACACGCCGACCTGGATGCACTGGTCGCGGCAATCCGCGCCGTAGCCGACTATGCCTGCGAAAACGCCGGGCAACTGCAGGAACTGGATGTGAACCCATTAATGGTTGGTGCCCAGGGCACCACCGCGGTCGATGCGTTGATTCGCCTCGGCCAGGCGTAAGGAGCACAACATGCACAACACTCCATTGACCGGCGGCCAGGCGCTGGTCCGCCTGTTGGCCAGCTACGGCGTCGACACGGTATTCGGCATTCCCGGGGTGCATACCCTGGAGTTGTACCGCGGGCTGTCCGGCAGCGGCATCCGTCACGTCCTCACCCGCCATGAGCAGGGTGCAGGCTTTATGGCCGACGGCTATGCCCGGGTCAGCGGCAAGCCCGGCGTGTGTTTCGTGATTACCGGCCCGGGCGTCACTAACGCCGCCACGGCTATCGGCCAGGCGTACGCCGATTCGATCCCGATGCTGGTGATCTCCAGCGTCAACCACACCGCGAGCCTGGGCAAAGGCTGGGGCTGCCTGCACGAAACCCAGGACCAGCGGGCGATGACCGCGCCGATCACGGCGTTTTCCGCCGTGGCCTTGAGCGCCGAGGATTTGCCGGAGCTGATTGCCCGCGCCTATGCGGTGTTTGACAGTGAGCGGCCGCGTCCAGTGCATATTTCGGTGCCACTGGATGTGCTGGCGGCGCCGGTCAAGCGTGACTGGAGTGCTGAGGTCGTCCGTCGTCCCGGCCGTGGTCTGCCCGCCAGCAACGTACTGGAGCAGGCAGCAGCCAGATTGGCGGCGGCCAAACGGCCAATGATCATCGCCGGTGGCGGTGCGTTGCAGGCTGCCGATGCGCTGCAACAGTTGAGTACCCGCTTGGCAGCGCCGCTGTTCACCAGCGTCGCCGGGAAAGGTCTGTTGGCCCCGGAGGCACCGCTCAATGCCGGCGCCAGCCTGTGTGTCGAGCCCGGCTGGAACCTCATCGCTGAAGCTGACGTAGTGCTGGCTGTGGGCACCGAGATGGCCGATACCGACTTCTGGCGTGAACGCCTGGAACTCAATGGCGAGCTGCTGCGGGTGGATATCGACCCGCGCAAGTTCAACGATTTCTATCCCTGCGCGCTGGCCTTGCAGGGCGATGCGCGGCAGACCGTTAGCGCTTTGTTGGAGCACCTGCCGGCTATCAAACGTGATCCCGAGGCGGCAATCGCTTCGGTCGCTGCCTTGCGTCAGGCAGTGAAGGCCGGGCATGGCCCGCTGCAGACGATCCATCAGGCGATTCTCGACCGGGTTGCGGCCGAACTGCCGGACAACGCCTTTATCAGCACGGACATGACCCAGCTGGCTTACACCGGCAACTACGCCTTTGCCAGCCGGGCACCGCGCAGCTGGCTGCACCCAACCGGCTACGGCACGTTGGGCTACGGCTTGCCAGCGGGTATCGGTGGCATGTTCGCCACTCAAGATCGCCCGGGGCTGGTACTGGTCGGCGACGGCGGCTTCCTCTACACCGCTCAGGAACTGGCCACGGCCGTCGAAGAGCTGAACCGGCCGCTGGTCGTGCTGTTGTGGAACAACGATGCGCTTGGGCAGATCCGCGACGACATGCTCAACCTCGATATCGAGCCCATCGGCGTGCTGCCGCGCAATCCGGACTTTGCCGGGCTGGGCAAGGCGTTCGGCTGCACCGTGGCCCAGCCAGGCAGCCTCGATGAACTGCAACAGGAACTGCGTGCCGGTTTTGCCCGCAACAGCGTGACCCTGATCGAGCTCAAGCACGCCTGCGCTCGCTGACGTCCAACCCTATTCAGGAAGATTGCCATGCGCTTTTCCGATCTGACCCAACGCATTGCCGGTGACGGCGCCGCCGCCTGGGATATTCACTACCGCGCCCTCGAGCTGCAGGCGCAAGGCCAGGACATCCTTCTGTTGTCGGTGGGTGATCCGGACTTCGACACCCCGGCGCCCATCGTCCAGGCCGCCATCGACAGCCTGCACAACGGCCACACCCACTATTCCGACGTGCGCGGCAAGCTGGCGCTGCGCCAGGCCATCGCCCGGCGTCACCAGCAGCGCAGCGGCCAGGTGGTCAGTGCCGATCAGGTGACAGTGCTGGCAGGCGCCCAGTGTGCGCTGTTCTGCGTCGCCCAATGCGTGCTCAACCCAGGCGATGAAGTGATCGTCGCTGAACCGATGTATGTCACCTACGAAGCAGTGTTCGGCGCCTGTGGCGCGACCGTGGTCCCGGTGCCGGTGCGTTCCGAGAACGGCTTTCGCGTGTGCCCTGCAGATGTCGCCGCGCGCATCACCCCGCGCACCCGTGCGCTGGCTCTGAACAGCCCGCACAATCCCTCCGGTGCCAGTCTGCCGCGCTCGACCTGGGAGGCGCTGGCCGAACTGTGCATCGGTCATGACCTGTGGCTGATTTCCGATGAGGTCTACAGCGAACTGTTGTACGAAGGCGAACACATCAGTCCCGGCAGTCTTCCGGGCATGGCCGAGCGCACGGCGACCCTGAACAGCTTGTCCAAGTCGCATGCCATGACTGGCTGGCGGGTGGGTTGGGTCGTGGGTTCTACCGCCCTGGCCACGCACCTGGAAAACCTGGCGCTGTGCATGCTCTACGGCTCGCCGGACTTCATTCAGGACGCTGCAGTCGTGGCTCTCGAGCAGCAACTGCCGGAGCTGCAGGCAATGCGCGAAGCCTACCGCCAGCGCCGCGATCTGGTCTGCCAGTGTCTGGCCGATTGTCCGGGGCTTAAGGCGCTCAAGCCTGACGGGGGCATGTTCGTGATGGTCGATATCCGCGAAACCGGCCTCAGCGCTCAGGAGTTCTCCAACCGCCTGCTCGACCGTCATGGCGTGTCGGTGCTGGCCGGTGAAGCGTTCGGCCCGAGTGCGGCGGGGCATATCCGTCTGGGCCTGGTGCTGGGGGATGAGCCGTTGCGTGATGCCTGCCAGCGCATTGCCCGCTGCGCGGCTGAGCTGATGGAGAGCAAGGCCCATGCGTGAATACTCACGGTTGTTTATCGATGGCGTCTGGCAGGTGCCGTGCGGGCTAGGCATGGCCGAAGTGATCGACCCGGCCAGCGGAACCGTCACCGGCCGCGTGCCACTCGGTAACGAGGAGGACGTCGACCGCGCGGTAGCGGCAGCGCGCCGGGCCTTTACCGACTGGTCGCGTACACCGTCGAGCGTACGTGCCGGTTACATCCAGGCTTTGGTTGCGCAACTGACGGCGCGCGCCGAGGAAATGGCCAGTGTCATCACCGCCGAGCTGGGCATGCCGGTGCAGTGGTGCCGTAGCGTTCAGGTGGACGGGCCGATCGCCGGGCTTGAGCAGTACGTTGAACTGGCCGGCGTGATGGATGAAGTGCGTGAGGTCGGCAATTCTCTGGTGTACCGCGAAGCCGTTGGCGTCTGCGCGTTCATCAATCCGTGGAATTACCCGCTGCACCAGTTGATCGGCAAACTCGCCCCGGCCTTGGCCGCGGGCTGCACTGTAGTGGTCAAGCCAAGCCAGGAAACGCCTTTGCACGCCTTCCTGTTGGCCGAAATGATCGAAGCCATCGGCTTGCCGGCCGGGGTATTCAACCTGGTCAGCGGGCCCGGCTCGAAAGTCGGCGAGGCACTGGCCCGGCATTCGCAGGTCGACATGGTCTCGTTCACCGGCTCCACCGGCGCGGGTGTGCGTGTCGCGCAAGCCGCTGCGCCGACGGTGAAACGTGTGTGCCTGGAACTGGGCGGCAAGTCGCCGTTGCTGATTACCGCGGACGCCGACCTTGACGCCGCCGTGCGCTATGGCGTGCAGGACGTAATGATCAACTCCGGGCAGACCTGCACCGCCTTGACCCGCATGCTGCTGCCCGCCAGCCGCTATGACGAGGCCGTGGAGATCGCCCTGGATGAGAGCCGCAAGCTGGTCATGGGGGATCCGCAAGATCCGCAGAGCTTCCTTGGCCCGATGTGCTCGGCGGCGCAGCGGCGCACCGTGCAGGAGTACATCCGCATTGGCCAGGAGGAGGGCGCGCGTTTGCTCTGTGGCGGTGACAGCGCACCGGGCTTCGAGCGCGGCTTCTATGTGCAGCCAACCCTGTTTGCCGACGTCGATAACCGCATGCGCATTGCTCAGGAGGAAATCTTCGGCCCGGTGCTGTGCCTGATTCGTTATGGCGATGAAGCTCAGGCCATTGCCCTGGCCAACGACTCACCCTTTGGCTTGTCCAGCGCGGTCTGGGCCGCTGACCGCGAGCGCGCCTTGCAGCTGAGTCGGCAATTGCGCGCCGGGCAGTGCTTCATCAATGGCGCGGCCTTCAACTACCAGGCGCCGTTTGGTGGCTACAAACAGTCGGGTAACGGCCGGGAATGGGGCGAGGAGGGGCTGGGCGAGTTCGTTGAGATCAAGGCCGTTCAGATCTGAAGTACCCCAGGCAGGCTCAGGTCGCCGTGGGCGCCGCGTCAGGTGCAATGCCATGAGCGATATCAACAGAATGACTCAAGCGCTACTGTTCATTACCCACGACGTAGCCACGATGTGCGCCATCGCCACCTGTTCTACGTTGCAACCTGTTTAAGGAATACCTTGATGAATGTATTGATCGTTCATGCTCATCCCGAGCCGCTATCCTTCACCGCCGCCCTGCGTGACAAGGCCGTAGAGACCTTCCAAGCCCAGGGCCATCAGGTGCAGGTCAGTGACCTGTACGCGATGAACTGGAACCCGGTGGCCAGTGCCGATGACTTTGCCACGCGGGAGAATCCCGAGTACCTGGTCTATGCCCTGGAGCAGCGCCTGGGCGTCAAGAGCGGCTCGATTGCCGCGGATATCCAGGCGGAACTGGACAAACTGTTGTGGGCTGACCTGGTGGTGCTGAACTTCCCGATCTTCTGGTTCTCGGCCCCGGCCATCCTCAAAGGCTGGATCGACCGGGTGCTGGTGTCCGGTGTCTGCTATGGCGGCAAGCGCTTCTACGACCAGGGCGGGCTGGTCGGCAAGAAAGCCCTGGTGACCGTGACCCTTGGCGGGCGGGAGCACATGTTCGGCGACGGGGCGATCCACGGGCCGCTGGAGGATATGCTGCGGCCGATCCTGCGTGGCACCCTGGCGTATGTCGGTTTTGATGTGCTGGAGCCGTTTGTGGCCTGGCATGTGCCGTATATCAGTGAGGAGGCGCGCAAAGATTTTCTGTGTAGCTATCAGCAGCGTCTGGAGCAACTATCGGACGACCAGCCGCTGCAGTTTCCGCGTTTGTCGCAGTTTGATGAGGCGTTGTATCCGTTGGCTTGATTATTTTCGCGGGGCAAGCCCGCTCCCACCGGGTCGACACCGTCCCGGTGGGAGCGGGCTTGCCCCGCGATGCTTTTAACCCACCACCCACCCATTCGGGTTATGGTCGGCGCCGGCAAATCACCTGATAGTAGGTCCATCGGCTCACCCTGAGCAGTCACACGACGGAGTTGCTATGCGCAAGGCACTGAAGGTGATGTGCAGTCTGTTGCTGGCGTCCACGGCCACGGCCACCCTGGCCGCTGAAGTGGACACCGGCAACACACTCAGGTTGTACAACTGGACGGACTACATCGGCGAAACCACCCTCGCCGATTTCGAGAAAGCCACGGGCATCAAGGTGATCTACGACACCTTCGATGGCTACGAAACCGTTCAGACCAAACTGCTCACCGGTCGCTCCGGCTACGATCTGGTCATGCTCAACGCCTCCCTGGTACCACCGCTGATCAAGGCCGGGGTGTTCCAGCCGCTGGACAAGCAGCAACTGCCGAGCTGGCACAACCTCGACGCCCAGGTAGTGCAGGCGCTGCAAGGATATGACCCAGGCCTGCAATACTCGGCGCCCTATACCTGGGGCAGTAACGGGGTGACCTACAACGTCGACAAGATCAAAGCGCGCATGCCCGATGCGCCGATCGGTTCGCTGGCCATGCTGTTCGACCCCAAGATCGTCTCGCGCTTTGCCGACTGCGGCGTGACCCTGATGGATGCGCCCACCGAGGTGATCCCGCTGGCGCTCAAATACCTCGGCAAAGACCCCCGCAGCGCGGCGCCGGCCGACCTCAAGGCGGTCGAAAAGCTGCTGCTGGATATCCGCCCCTATATCAAGAAATTCGACTCGGTGAACTACCTCACCAGCCTGCCCAATGGTGATGTGTGCATGGCCCTGACCTGGTCGGGCGACTATGCCATCGCCCAGGCCCGCGCCGAAGAAGCGAAAAAAGACATCAAGTTGTCGTTCTTCATCCCCCAGGAAGGCTCGCTGATCTGGTTCGACAACCTTTACCTGCCCAAGGATGCCCCGCACAGCGCCAACGCCCATCGTTTCGTCGAGTTTCTGCTGCAACCGCGGACCATGGCCCAGGTGACCAACTACATCCGCTACGCCAACAGCAACGCAGCGGCTACGGCCTTGGTGCAGGCGGACATCCGCAACGATCCGGCGATTTATCCCGATGACGCCACCCGTGAGCGCCTGTTTGCCCAGAAAACCCAGGACGCCCGGGACATGCGCGCAATCACCCGGGTCTGGAGCACGGTCAAGACCGGTCTTTGAATGCCCCCCATTTCCATTGCCAAGGAACAGACCATGGCTACATCAAACAACGCTGTCGCAACCGCTGTTATCCATGATCCGCTGGTGGAGGCCGACAAGGCCCACTATATGCACGGCTACCACATGTTCGACGAGCACCGCGTACAGGGCGCGCTGAACATTGTTGCCGGGGAGGGCGCCTATATCCGTGACACCGCGGGCAACCGCTTCCTCGATGCAGTGGGCGGCATGTGGTGCACCAACATTGGCCTGGGGCGCGAGGAAATGGCCCTGGCCATTGCCGACCAGGTGCGCAAGCTGGCCTATTCCAATCCGTTTTCGGACATGGCCAACACCGTGGCCATCGAACTGTGCGAAAAGCTCGCCCAGCTGGCGCCGGGTGACCTTGATCATGTGTTCCTCACCACCGGCGGCTCGACGGCGGTCGATACCGCCTACCGCCTGATCCAGTACTACCAGAACTGCCGCGCCAAGCCGCACAAGAAGCACATCATCGCCCGTTACAACGCCTATCACGGCTCCACCACCCTGACCATGTCGATCGGCAACAAGGCCGCCGACCGTGTGCCGGAGTTCGATTACGCCCACGATCTCATCCACCACGTCTCCAACCCCAACCCGTACCGGGCGCCGGATGACATGGACGAGGCCGAGTTCCTCGATTTCCTGGTGGCCGAGTTCGAAGACAAGATCCTCTCGCTGGGCGCCGACAATGTCGCGGCGTTCTTCGCCGAGCCAATCATGGGCTCCGGCGGGGTGATCATCCCGCCCAAGGATTACTTCCTGCGCATGTGGCAGGTCTGCCAGACCTACGACATCCTGTTTGTCGCCGATGAGGTGGTGACCTCCTTCGGCCGTCTCGGCACCTTCTTCGCCAGCGAAGAACTGTTCGGGGTGCAGCCGGATATCATCACCACCGCAAAAGGCCTGACCTCGGCCTACCTGCCACTGGGCGCGTGCATTTTCTCCGAGCGGATCTGGAAGGTTATCGCCGAACCGGGCAAGGGCCGCTGCTTTACCCATGGCTTTACCTACAGTGGCCACCCGGTGTGCTGCACGGCGGCGCTGAAAAACATTGAGATCATCGAGCGGGAGAACCTGCTGGCCCACGTCAAGGATGTCGGCGGTTACCTGGAGCAGCGCCTGCAAAGCCTGCGTGAGCTGCCGCTGGTGGGCGATGTGCGTTGCATGAAACTGATGGCCTGCGTCGAGTTCGTCGCCGACAAGCGCAGCAAGGCACTGTTCGCCGATGCGGTGAACATCGGTGAGCGCATCCACCGTCGTGCCCAGGACAAGGGCTTGCTGGTGCGGCCGATCATGCACCTGAACGTGATGTCGCCGCCGTTGATCATTACCCATGCGCAGGTGGACGAGATTGTCGAGGTGCTGCGCCAGTGCATTCTCGAGACGGCCGCTGAACTGCGTCGCGAAGGCTTGTACAGCGGTACATGAGAGTGGGCTGCTGTGGTGGGGCGCGGGCTTGCTGTGGGAGCGGGCTTGCCCCGCGATTGCGGGCTGACAGTCACATCGCATCGCGGGGCAAGCCCGCTCCCACCAACGGAGCCGCACCACAGGTGCAGGCTCATGCGCCAGCCGTTAGACTGCGGAGCATGAGCCACGCATCCCCAGAAACCCCAGTCTGTCTTTCATTCGGCGCCCTGCAGCAATGGCACGCAGCGCTGCAAAACGCTTTCGCCTACAGCGAAACGGCGGATGCCCTGACGCACCTGGCCGCGGCCATCAGCCAGCTGGTCTCTGTCGAGTCGATGATGATCAGCCTCGAGTGCCAGGGCCGGGCGCCGCAGTTGCTGTACCAGCAGGGCATCCCCGAGCAGCACCGCGATGCCATCCTCAATCGTTACTTCGCGGCGGGCTACCTGCTCGATCCGTTTTGTCTGGCAGTGGAGAGCGGTCTGGCCGAGGGCTTCTACCATCTCGAAGACATCGCCCCGGACCACTTCTTCGACAGTGATTATTACAAGACCTATTACCTGGGCACCGGCTGCAGTGAAGACAGCTATTTCATCGCCGATATCGGTGATGCGCGGAAGATTTCCCTGAGCCTGTTCCAGGGTTGCAGCGGATCGCGCCTGAGTGGCGAGCAGGTCAATCTGTTGCGCGCCGTCGAGCCGATGGTCCGCGAGCTGCTGGCACGCTTCGCCCGTCATGGGCTCAGGCAAACCGCCAACACCACCGGCCATAGCAGTATCCAGGCAGCGTTCGACAGCTTTGGCTGCCAGGTGTTGACCGACCGCGAGCGCGAAGTGGCGCACATGATCCTGCGCGGTCATTCGGCCAAGTCCACGGCCAGTGAACTGGGTATCTCCCCGGAAACCGTGCGTATGCACCGCAAGAACCTCTACCAGAAGCTGCAGATCAACTCTCAATCGGAGCTGTTCGCGCGTTTTATCGACTGGTTGCGCCAGGGCTGAGCCGCGCGTCAGGCACAGGGCCATGACGCCGCATTGCACGGGATAATAGGGGGGCCAGATACTGTTTGGAGGTCTCGCCATGAACCGTAACCAGAACAGCTTTCTGAATGGCCTCGCCCTGGCGTTGGCCTTGTCTTGTGCGGCACCGGTAAGCGTTGCTCAACCGCCTGTTGAAGAGCCCATCGATAGGTCTGCGGTGCACTTGCAGCCCGGGGAGCAAAACGGCATCAGCTACCTGGAAGGCGGCATTGGCCTCGATGAGTCCCGCGCGCTGCAACAGACCCGTGGCTACAACCTGCAGATCACCTTGTCGTCCGGGCCGGACAACAAATACCAGAGCGGTGCCGAGCTGCGTATCGAGTCCGCCGGCGGCCAGCCGGTGCTGACCCTGCAGGACATCGGGCCGATGCTCTACGCCAAGGTCCCGGCCGGTCATTACCAGGTGGTTGCCAGCATCAATGGCCAACAGTTGCGCCAGCAGGTGCTGATCGACGGCACCGCCCCGGTCAAGGTCAACCTGCACTGGCCTGAGTAAGGGCCTGGCATGGACGATCAACCCCTGGTGAACCTGGGCCTGAGTGCACTGCAGCGTGACGGCTTCCTGTTGTTGCCCGGGGTACTGGCGCCCTCGCAGGTCGCCGAGTTGCAAGCGGCGATCAGCAGCCTTGTGCCCCGGGACTGGGACTACAACGGCCTGCTGCAGCACTACAAATGCGTGTTCAACCGCGACCCGTTGTGGCTGGTCTATCTGGACCTGCCAGGGGTCATCGACCTGGCTGAGGCGGCGCTGGGCGAGGATTGCCACATCATCGGCCAGACCGCCTGGCGCAGCCATCCCGGCTATCAGGGGATGCCGTTGCACCTGGATTATCTGGTGATGGAGTTGCCCCCGGCACTGCTGGCCGACCCCGACTTCGAGCTGCCGATGCAGATCTGTACTGTGCAGTTCTACCTGGACGATATCGACGCCGAGCTGTGCCCTACGCAGGTGCTGCCGGGCAGCCACAGGGCAGGGCGCAAGCCGGCGCCGGGCGAGCAGCAGTGGCAGGGACAGTCAGCGCAGAGCATTCTCTGCCGGGCCGGCGATGCGCTGATGTTTCGCAGCGAACTCTGGCATGGCGGCAGCGACAACCGCAGCGCTGATCGCACCCGCTCGATGTTGCAGGTGCACTATGGCCGGCGCATGGTTGCGCAGAAGTTCTCACCGTACCTGCACTGGCAGTTCAACCCCGTAGTGCTCGCTGCTGCGACGCCACGCCAGCGCCGCCTGCTCGGCGAGCATGCCGAAGCCGAATACGACTGACCCTCAGGCCAGCGCCTTGACTGCCAGGACATTGCACAGGTTGTGATCGATGACATGCTCGGTGGTACTGCCGGTCAGGCGCTCCAGCAGTTTGCGCGGATGATTGCCCATTACCAGCACATCGGTACGGTTGTGGGCGACGAAGTCGGCGATGCTGCGGGTAATCGGGGCCGAGAGGAAGTGCTGACGTTCCGCGGGTACGTCATGCAGCTTGGCCAGGTGTTCGAAGGCTTTGTGAATCGACTTGCGCACATCGCTGCCGAAACCGGGCATGGTCACGGTGCCGGCGCCGAAGTCGGCGATGTGGGTCTGGGCGTTGTCACACACGTGCAACAGGTGCAGCTCGGCGTTGCACTGGCGGGCGAGGCTGGCAGCGGCCTCGATCACGGTTTCGTTGAGGTCGTTGTGCGGATGTTCGGGGTGGGTCGGGTCGACGGCGGCCACCACAATGCGTGGCAGCGGGCAGTGCACGGCCGAGACCAGGTGCACCGGGCACGGGCACTCGCGCAGCAGTTGCCAGTCCAGCGGGGTGAATAACAGGCGCTTGTAGGCGGGCTCGTGCTGCACATCCTTGATCAGCAGATCCGGTTCGATCTCCGCCACCTGGTCCAGGGTCGCGCTGAGCAGATCCCGGGTAAGGACCACATCAGTGCTGATCCGGATGCCATTTTCATGCAGCAGGGTGGCCTCATCGGCGAGCCACTGGCGGCTGTTCTCGACGCGGGTCTGGTTGCGGTGCTCATCGCCGCTGATCAGGCCGAGGGTGTCGAGTTCCTCGACCAAGGTGCAGATATGCAGGGTGGCACCGCTGGCGTGGGCCAGGGCAGCGGCGCGCTCCAGCGCCGGGGTGTGGCGCATGTCGTCGCCGACCATCAGGAACAGGCGTTGGTACTGGCTCATGGTGCACCTCCGGTCGCGTTGCATTGCCAGCCCCCGAGCTAGAGTTTAGCCCATTGCCTGCAACGCTCCGGCAGCCAGCAACCACGCGACCCGACCGCCGGTCACTCAGCCGCGGCGGTCCAGCCAGACGGTCTGGGCGTTGCAGAACTCACGCACGCCAAAGTGCGAAAGCTCGCGGCCGAAACCACTCTTCTTGACCCCGCCGAAGGTGACACGCGGGTCGCTGGCGCAGTAGCCGTTGATGAACACGCCGCCGGTGTCCAGTTCCTCGGTGAGCTGCGCGGCCAGTTCCAGGTCCTGGGTGTAGATCGTCGACGCCAGGCCGAATTCGCTGTCGTTGGCCAGTTCCAGGGCATGGCGGGCGTCGCGGGCGGTGATGATCGAGGCCACCGGGCCGAACAGCTCCTGGCGGAACGAGGTCATCTGGTCGGTGACATCGGCCAGCACGGTCGGCGCGTAGAAGTTGCCCACACCATCGACCTTGTGGCCACCCAGCAGCAGGGTCGCACCTTCGGCCAGGGTGGCCTGGACCTGTTCATCGAGCTCGTCGCGCAGGTCGAAGCGGGCCATCGGGCCGAGGTAAGTCTGCTCCGACAGCGGATCGCCCATGACCAGCTGACGGGTGGCTTCGACGAACTTCTCGGTAAAGGCCTCCACCACGCCTTGCTCGACGATCAGACGCTTGGCCGCCGCGCAGACCTGGCCGGTATTGGCGTAACGGCCAATGACCGCAGCCCGGACCGCTTCGTCGAGGTTGGCATCGTTGAGGACGATGAACGGATCGGAGCCACCCAGTTCCAGCACGCATTTTTTCAGCGCGGCACCGGCCTGGGCACCGATGGCCATGCCGGCACGCACGCTGCCGGTCAGGGTCACGGCGGCGATGCGCGGGTCCTTGATGGCCTGGGAAACACCGTCGGGGGTGACGTTGATCACTTCGAACACACCCTCAGGCAAACCGGCCTGCTTGATCACCTCGAGCAGCAGGTAGGCGCTGCCCATCACATTCGGCGCGTGCTTGAGCACATAGGTGTTGCCGGCGATCAGTGCCGGTACGGCGCCGCGCAGTACCTGCCAGACCGGGAAGTTCCACGGCATTACCGCCAGGATCGGCCCCAGTGGCCGGTATTCGATGCGCGCCTTGCCGTTTTCCACCAGTGTCGATTCGGCGCTGAGCATGCCCGGACCCTGGGCCGCGTACCACTCGCACAGCTGTGCGCATTTCTCCACCTCGCCACGGGCCTGGGCCAGGGGTTTGCCCATTTCCACGGTGATCATCTGCGCCATGGCTGCAGCGTTGTCACGGATGGCGCTGGCCAGGCCGAGGATCAGCCCGGCGCGCTCGGCCACGGGGGTACGCCGCCAGTGCGCGAAACCGCCTGCAGCTCGCGTCAGCGCTGCATCGAGGTCAGCCTCGGACTGGTAAGGGTAGTGCCCGATGGCTTCGCCGTTGGCGGGGTTGATCGACACGGCATGGGTATGGCTGGAGAACGCGGTCATGGCACTGTCCTGCAAAAAATTAGGGAACGACGCCAGCGTAGAGGGCTATTCATGTTTTGAAAACTGAATAATAATGAGCCTTTCATTCATGTTTGGAGAATGGCTTGGACCTGGTTCAGCTGGAAATATTCAGGGCGGTGGCTGAGCACGGCAGCATCAGCGTTGCCGCTCAGCACATGCACCGCGTGCCTTCGAACCTGACGACGCGGATCAAGCAGCTGGAAGCCGATCTCGGCGTCGAGCTGTTCATCCGCGAGAAGAGCCGCCTGCGTCTGTCGCCCGCGGGCTGGACCTTCCTCGACTACACCTGGCGTATTCTGGGGCTGGTCGAAGAAGCTCGCTTGACCGTGGCCGGTGAGGAGCCGCGCGGGCCGTTTTCCCTGGGATCGCTGGAAAGCACGGCAGCCGTGCGTATTCCGGCGTTGCTGGCGGCCTATAACCAGCAATACAGCAAGGTTGAGCTGGATCTTTCCACCGGCCCGTCCGGGGCGATGATCGACGGCGTGTTGTCCGGGCGCCTGGTCGCGGCGTTTGTCGACGGCCCGGTGCTGCATCCGGCGCTGGACGGGGTACCGGTGTTCGAGGAAGAGATGGTGCTGATCGCGCCGCTCAACCATGGGCCGATCCACCGCGCCCTGGATGTCAACGGCGAGAATATCTATGCCTTCCGCTCCAACTGCTCTTACCGGCATCACTTTGAGCGTTGGTTCAATACCGATGGCGCGGTGCCGGGGAAGATCTTCGAGATCGAGTCCTATCACGGCATGCTCGCCTGCGTCAGCGCCGGCGCCGGCCTGGCGTTGATGCCGCGCAGCATGCTGCAGAGCATGCCCGGTTGCGCCACGGTCAGTGTCTGGCCGTTGTCCGAAGACTTCCGCTACCTCAATACCTGGCTGGTCTGGCGCCGCGGCACGGTGTCCCAGAGCCTGTCGAGTTTCGTCACGCTGCTTGAATCGCGCCGCAGTAGCCCGGGTGCTGGCGCTGATGAAATTCGCAGTGAAAAAGCTATGTTTGATTAGACTTCAATTACCCCATCTCGCTATCTCGCTTACTGGAGCAGCCATGCTTGATTACTTTGCACTAGGCGTGTTGATCTTTGCCGGGCTGGTGCTGTTCTACGGCATCATCGTCCTTCACGACATCCCCTATGAAATCGCGGTTCATCGCAATCACCCGCATCAGGACGCGATCCATGCCACCGGCTGGGTCAGCCTGTTCACCCTGCACGCGCTGTGGCCGTTCCTGTGGATCTGGGCGATGCTCTACCGCGAGGATCGCGGTTGGGGTATCGGCGGAGTGGGCGACAAGAGCGCCATAGGCGATCTCGAGCGCCAGGTGTTCGAGTTGCAGCAACGGGTGGCCCATCTGGAGGAAGACCGGGCTAAAGCGGGCGCTGCGCGACCGGGTTCCGGCGGGGGAGTTTAATCTATGGACCTGTTACTGATCCTGACCTACGCCGCCATCTGTATTGCCATCTTCAAGCTGTTTCGCATCCCGCTGAACAAATGGACTGTCCCCACCGCTGTACTGGGTGGGGTGGTATTGATCGGTGCGTTGATCTTCACCATGAACTACAACCACCCTTATTCAGAGGTGGCGCGTACCTATTTCGTCTCGGTGCCGGTGATTCCGGTGGTCACCGGTAAGGTGATCGACGTGCCGGTGAAAGGCAACGAGTCGTTGAAGGCTGGCGATATCCTGTTCCGCATCGACCCGGCACCTTTTCAGTACAAGCTGCAATCGCTCAAGGCCCAGCATCTGGCGGCAAAAGGTGACCTGTTCCGGATCAACGAGTTGATCAAGCGCAATTTCGGAACGCGCCGCGAGCAGGAAACCGCGATTGCCCGGGTGGACGATCTGCAGGCGCAGATCGACAACGCCCAGTTCGAACTGGACAACACTGTAGTGCGAGCCCCCAGCAAAGGCTTCGTCACCCATGTCTCGCTACGCGCCGGGATGATGGCCAGCCGGCTGCCGCTGCGGCCGTCGATGGTGTTCATTCCCGAGGAAGGTCATTACTTCGCCGCCTGGATGCGCCAGAACAGCTTGCTGCGCCTGGTGGCCGGTGATGAGGCCGAGGTCGCCTTTGACGGTATTCCCGGCAAGGTGTTCAAGGGCAGGGTGAAGAGCGTGATTACGGTGATTGCCGAAGGTCAGGTACAGCCATCGGGTACCTTGATCGGCTACACCGGATCACCGCCGGCCGGGCGGATTCCGGTGATCATCGAAATCACCGACCCTGAGTACGCCCAGTACGATGCGCAAGTGCCGGGTGGGGCCTACGGGCAGGCGGCAATCTATAGCAAGCACTTCGAACACATCGGCATGATGCGCAAGATTCTCCTGCGCATGGCCGCATGGATGAACTACATCTTCCCGTTCCATTGATGTAGGCGGTGAAACATCGCGGGTCAAGCCCGCTCCCACAGACAGTGTGAACCACTGTCTGTGGGAGCGGGCTTGCCCCGCGATCAACGCTCGTTGTCCTCAGCCAGCGGCTGGGCAACCCAGGTCATGAACAACGCGTAACCGACCGCCAGCAACACCGGGCCGATTCACTTTTGGCCATGATCACCGGCCACCGAAGTGCCGAGCAGGCTCAAGGGCCGATCAGGCAGGCCAGGCCGACCATCACCCACAGCACCGCTGACCAGCCGGGGCGGTTGCCGAGCCAGCCACCCAGGCGCTGGTTCAAAGGATAAAGGGTGATCGCCAGGATCAGCGTCCAGTACGTGGATGGGTTAGCGCACGGCAGGACAACGCGTGGCACCGCTGCTGGCCGTGCGGCTGACCAGCTCGGTGAAGCGCTTGAGGTTCTGCTGGTGGGCCAGCACCAGCTCATCGATGGTCGGCCCGGCCGCAGTCTGGATCACGCTGCGACAGTTGAGCGCCGCGCCGCTGTTGCCATTGCCATTGGCCGCCCGCAGACGCCAGCTGGCATCGAACAAGGCGTACTGCCCGGGCACCGAGTCAAAGCGTTGCACGTCCACCCGCAAACTCAGGTGCGACTGGGCACTGCTGGTGGCGAACTGATTGACCAGGGCATTGTGCAACTCGTCGGCCAGGCTTGCGCCCCACCATTCGGTTTCAAGAATCGCCAGGCCGCTATTGCCCTGGCGGACCACCACCTGTGGGCGGTCGACCTGCGGCGGGACAATGACCCGCTCCAGCTCTACATCAACCGTGCTGGCCGATGAGGGTTGTTGTGGCGTCAGGGTGTGGTAGTGGATCGGATCGCTGCGACAGGCTGCCAACAGCAAGGCCAAGCCCAGCAGTGCGAATTTTGCGGCGTGCGCCATGGTCGATGCTCCTGCGGTCAATTGCGCGACGAAGGTTTGAGGTTGTCCGCCGGCGCGTCCTTGGGCCTGCCGCGCAGCAAGGACTCAGGGTTGCGGCCCAGGTAATCGGCCAGCTCGCGTAACGAGCGCGACATGCGCCCCAGTTCGTCCAGGGTCTGGGTCAACTGTTCACGCTGCGGCGAGTCGTCGGCCAGGGTCGAGTTGGCCGATTGCAGGGTCTTGCTGACCTCCTGCAAGGTGCCCTGGACCCCCGGCAAGGTCCGGCTGTTGAACTGCGCCAGGCCCTTGCGCATTTCCACCAGGTTGGCATCGAGGTTGTTGGCGATGCGTTCGATCGGCAAGCGGTTGATGCGTTCGACCATGGCCTGGAACTGTTCCTGCAACTGTTCCAGGCTGCCCGGAACGGTGGGGATGGTGATCGGCCGCGCGCTCGGGTCGAAGGCCACTTTCGGTGCTTTCGGGTCGAAATCCAGGGCGATGTACAGCTGCCCGGTCAGCAGGTTGCCGCTGCGGGCCTGGGCGCGCAGGCCGTTATCGATGAAGGTGCCGAGAATCTGGGCGGCGGCCTGTTCGTCATTGGGATTGTGATTGAGCGCCTTCATCAGCTTGGTGTGGGCCCGGCCCAGGCGCTGCGGATAGATGACAATACCGACGTTGACCGGGAAGGAGCGCTGTTCGACATCGAAATCCAGATTGACCGAGACCACCCGGCCGATCTCCACGCCGAGAAACTCCACCGGCGCGCCGACTTTCAGCCCACGCAGGGCCTGCTCAAAGCGCAGGGCCAGGTACTGCGGCTTGCCGTTGGGCGGGGCGAGGGCGGTCTTCTCGTCTTCGAACAGTTCGAAGACCTTGTCTTCGGCTGCCACCTGATCGTCCGGGTTGAACGGTGGCGCACGGAAGGCAATGCCCCCCACCAGCAGTGACGACAGCGACTCGGTACGCACCGAAAAGCCATTGGCACCAGCCTCGACATCGATGCCGCTGGCGTTCCAGAATCGGGTATTGTCGGTAACAAAGGCGTCGTTGGGCGAGTGCACGAAGACTTCGATGTCTACGCCCTTGCCGTCCTTGGACAGCTCATAGGCCACCACCTGGCCCACGGGAATCTTGCGGTAATACAGCGGTGAACCGACGCCCAGCGAACCGAGGTCGTCGGAGTGCAGGGTAAAGCGTTTGCCAGGTTCGCCGTAGGTGATCGGTGGCGGCATCTCCAGGCCTTTGAAGACCTTGGCGCGGTTATTCGACTGCCCGGCATCGGCGCCGATGAAGTCGCCCGACAGCAGGGTGTCGATACCGGATATGCCGCCCGCCCCAATGCGTGGGCGCACGACCCAGAAGGTCGAGTCTTCGCGGGTGAAGTTATCGGCCTGTTTGACCAGGTTCACCGTGGCCGTCACGCTTTTCTGGTCGTGGCTCAACTCCACCGTGGTGACGTGGCCGATCACCACGTTGCGGTACTTGACCTCGGTTTTATTGGCGGTCAGGCCTTCGCCGGTCTTGAACGTGATCTGGATGGTCGGCCCCTGTTGCAACCAGTTGTGCACCACCAGTGAAATGCCCACCAGCACCGCGACAATCGGCACGATCCACACCATCGAGACGTTGAAACGTCGGGTTTTGACCGTCGATGGGCCTGGTACTGGCGGCTCTTCAGTGGCTGCTGACTTCATCCGTGCGCTCCTCGGGTTGACGGCTTTCCCAGATCATTCGGGGGTCGAAACTCATGGCGGCGAGCATGGTGAACACCACCACCAGGCCGAAAAACAGAATGCCCGGGCGCGGTTCGATATCGCCCAGGGCCTGGAACTTGACCAGCGCGGCGACCAGCGCCACGACGATCACATCGAGCATTGACCAGTAGCCGATCAGCTCGACAAAACGATAGAGCTTGGAGCGCTCCTTCTGCGCCCAGTTGCTGCCGCGTTGCACGGTTATCAGCAGCAGGGCGAGGGCGACAAACTTGGTGGCCGGCACGGCGATACTAGCGATAAAGATGATCAGGGCGATATCCCAGGCGCCGTGCGACCAGAATTCGATCACCCCGCTCATGATTGTGCTGTCGTCGCCACTGCCGAGCATCTTCGTGTTCATCACCGGCAGTAGGTTGGCCGGCACATAAAACACCAGCGAGGCGATCAGGTAGGCCCAGGTACGGGCCAGCGAATTGGGCTTTCGCGCATGCAACGGGGCGCCGCAGCGGTCGCAGTGATGCTGCGCCCGAGTGGCATCGCAGGCCTTGCCGCAGGTGTGGCAGAGCATCAGGTTGAGTTCCGAGGCCAGCGGCGGGCGGTTCATGGCAAGGCATCCCATAGCTCGCGGATATCCCGGCCGGCGATGCGGATCATCAACAGGCTCAGCGCCGCCAGGGCGATCAGACCGATACCCGGCAGCACATCAAGCAGGCCGGCCAGCTTGAACACCGCGACCATCGCGCCCAGCAGGCAGACTTCCAGCATGCTCCACGGCCGCAGGGTTTCCAGCCAGCGCATGCACAGGCTAAAGCCCGGCGAGCGCTGGCCGGCCAGGGCAAAGCCCAGCACCCAGATCAGCAACAGTAACTGGAACACTGGCGCGATGATGATCGAGATCGCCGCCACCAGGGCAATAAAGGTGATGGGCCCGGTTGCCAGGGCGCGTACCGAGTCCCACAGCGTGGCGCTGTTGGACAGACCCTGCAGGCTGATGCTCATCACCGGGTAGAAATTGGCCAGCAGCCACAGCACGCCAGCGGTAAGGCTCAGGGCCAGCCGTTGTTGCAACGTCATGCCGTTATAGCGCTGCAGCACGGCACCGCAGCGTTGGCACAAGGCCTTCTGGTGTTTGCCAAGGGAGACCTTGTGGTACACGCAGTCGCAATGTTCGCAAATGATCAGGTGATCGGTGTCCAGCATGGGGCGCGCTCAGGCTGCGGGCGGTGACTAGCTCAATATAGTCGGCGTGTGAGGATGTTCGCGGATTTTTCGGTCATCCACGGCCCGGGGAGAGGCCTGTACGGAATGCGCAGACGAATGGGGTGGTCAGTCTGCCTCGAATAGGATTGAGTACAAATGTACTCCGTGGCGAGCATCTGGCCCGCAAGCTGGGGGTCGGGGGTTTGCTGGTGGCCGTGCCGCTGCTGATGGTTTTCACGCCGATGCTGCTCACGCCCCAACCAGCCTCCAGTCACCGCCCAGAGCAATGCAATTCCCGACCCGACGCACCACCATCACCAGCACAAACACTGCAAACAACGGCGCCATCGCCAGCCAGACAAAACCGAAACCACTGAGGCTGAGTAGTTGATTTTCATGATGGGCGGTATAGCTTTGATTTCAGTAATTTGAATTTAAGTTCCTCTGAAGAAAAACAGTAACCATACAATGGTCATCGTGGCGCTCGGACTCAAACCCAGCCCCTCGATCCCATTGAAACAGCGATCTGCTGACTTCACCGCAAGACAGATCGAGTTATCGCACCATAAACGCTACAACGGCACCGCATATAGTTTAAACAACCGCCTGGCCGCCTCACTCGCGCCGCCAAGATACACCCCATAAGCCTGCTCAATCTCCCCGGACCGATACATCCCGCTGATCACCGAATCAACCAGCAAGCGAAAATCCTCGTCCCCGCGAGGCACCACCATCGACACCGGTGCGTACTCATAAATCCGTTCAACCAGCATCAACGCCCCAGCCTCAGCATGGCGCGCCAACAGATTCTTCAACAGCATGCGCTCGGAAAAGAACGCATCCGCCTTGCCCTGGACAACCGCCGCGAACCCTGCCTCGTTGTTCTCAACCGCCACCACCGTGGCGATCACCCCCAGCATCTGCAACTGCCGGCGCACCCACTGCTCGGTTACCCCGCCCGCGACCACCGCAAAGGTCTGGTTGGCCAGCCCCCGATTGACCGTCGCCCGCCAGGTCGGACCGCTATTGGCCTGCTTGCCGTTGAGCACATTGAGCAACGCCGCCGGAGCGTCCTTGCGCACCACCGCCGTCACCCCGGCGGTATACACCGGTACGGAAAAACTCACCTGTTTGCGCCGCGCCAGACTGGCCACCGTGGGCGTGCAGAGCAGATTGACCTGTCCGGAACTGACCGCCGCAATCTCATCAGCCAGCGCCACCGGCTGAAACCGAACCTGCAGATCGGGTAACGCCAAATCCGCTTTCACCTGTTCGGCAACCTTGCGGCACAGGTCGATGGCGTAGCCGCTGGCCTGCTCGCCGTCCTGCACACTGAAGGGCGCAAAGTCCGGCAGGTAACCGAGGGTCAAGGTATTGCTGGCACGCACTTGCTCAAGCGTTGCCGCCTGGGTGAGGGCCGGTAGCAGAATCAGCAGGCTGGCAATTCGCCGCAGGCTAGCCTTCATAGCCAGCCCCCCGTTCACTCCTGGCCTGTTCGATGATGAAACGCTTGGCCAGGAAACCATAAAGCAGATAACCGAACGCCAGCACCAGCGCACCACCGAGCACCGCCTCCATGCCGCAGGCATACAAGGCATACAGCGAGTAACCGACCGCCACCAGCAGCACCAGGGTATTGCGGCTATACACTGCCGGGCCGACCTTGGCCTTGTGCATGATCGCCAGCAGTCCGGTCAGGGCCGTGACGTAGGGGATCAGGTTGGTCACTGCGGCCAGGCTCACCAGCTTGCTGAACTGCGCACTGGCATTGGGCGAGATGGTCGACAGCGCCATCGCCGTTTGCAGCACCCCGCACACCAGCATGCCGAGAATCGGCGCGTTCAGCGCACTGACCTTGGAAAACAGCTGAGGGAACAGGCCCTGGTCGGCGGTCATTTTCGCCGTTTGCGCCAGGGTGAACTGCCAGCCCAGGAGCGAGCCGACACAGGCCATCACCGCCAGCACCATGATGATCGTGCCGATCAGCGGGTTAAACATCTTCGCATAGACCAGGGCGAACGGCGCCGAGGCGTTGGCCAGCTCCAGGTTGGGCACGATGCCCTGGATCACGGTGGTCGACAGCACATAGACCACGGCCGCGCCGAGGGTACCGAACAGGCAGGCAAGGGGCACGTTGCGCTTGGGGTTTTCCACGGCGTCGAAGGCCTGCGCCGCCGATTCCATGCCCAGAAACGCCCACAGGGTCAGGGGAATGGTCTTGCCGATGGCTTCGCCGATTGGCAGCCCGTTCGGGTTCCAGGCCTGGGAGAACACTCCGGGGTCAAACCAGAACCAGCCGATCACGCTTAATCCGGCGACCGGGATGATCACCCCCCAGACCGTGATCGCACCGATCCTGCCGGTGATCGCCGGCCCGCCGAAGTTGGCGACGATGGTTAACCAGATCAGCCCGATCGTGCCGACGCACAGGGCCATTGCGCTGCTGCCCAGCCAGGGCATGAAGGCAGTCATGTAGCCCACGGCAGAAATGGCCACGGCCACGTTGGCGATCGCCAGCGAGAGAAAATACAGGTAGGAGCAGAGAAAGAACCCCGATTTGGCATGGGCCTCCTCGGTGTAGGCCGACAAGCCGCCGGAGCGCGAGCAGTACACCCCGCACTGGGTGAAGCTGTAGGCAATGGCCATCGAACCGATGGCGGTCACCACCCAGGACAGCAACGAAACCGCCCCCAACTGCGCCATGCTGGTCGGCAGCATGATGATGCCAGACCCCATCATGTTGACCGTCACCAGGGTGGTGAGCCCGATGAGCGTCATTTTCTTGTCTGAGCCCGCCATACCCGCCCCCGATGTAGTGATTCATGGCTTATTGGGTATAGGTCATTTGGACGCCGAGCGGAGGGCTGGCAGGGCCGTTCAGTTGCGTTTTTGCGTTGCATCGGGGTGGCATGAGCTTTCTGCAGGTGCAGCTGTAGGGAACTTGGGCAGTGTGCTGCGCATCCTAGTTGACATAGGAACTCGATTTCCGGAGGCACCACCATGCGTCGTTTACTGATCGCTTCTACGCTTGTTCTGTGCTTGCCCATGGGCGCCGCGCTGGCTGATGTGGACGCCAGCGATGTGGCCACTTCGGCGGGGGTATCCGCTTCGCTGTACTCCACCTTCAAGGACGACAAACGCATCATCCCGGCCCGCGACGATGCCTCCTCGTTCATTGCCAGCGGCGGCGCTATTCGTGGTGTCTACCTGGAGTCGATGATGCGGCGTATTCGCCAGGACAATCCCGACTTGCAGGCCAGCGACGAAGAGATTGCCCGGGCGATCCTGACCCAGGATGAACCTGGCGGTGTACGCTGATCCTGATCAGGGACACCGGCGGCGCCCGGGATGTAAACTGACAGCGACTGCTTCATCCCCAGAGGCAGGTTCAGGTTGCGGAGTTCATCATGAGCAGATTTTCGCCACTCGGCCTTTGCCTGGCCGTGTCATTGTTCAGCGTTCCGGCATTGGCTGAAACCGTGGTACCGCTCAAGGGCCAAAGCTCACAGCAGGTCCAGCTGGATATCAACGAATGTCACTCTATCGCCAATAGCGCCTCGACCGCGCCACCTGTGGCGGGCGGCCGGGTCCGGGGCGCGGCGGTCGGCGCCGCCGCAGGTGCGGTAGGGGCGCAGGTGCGTGGTAATCAACATGACGAAATTTATGACCGTGTCGACGATGATGTGAAACAGGACTATCGGCAGAATCGCGCCAAGGAAACCGCCGCCGCCGGCGCCGTGGTCGGTGGCGCGCGCCAGCGCCAGGATCGGCGGGAGCAGCGTCGCACCAGCGAGTCCACCAATGCCTCGGCCTACACCAGTTGTCTGCAAGGCAAGGGCTATCAGATAACGCCATAAACAGTCATCACACACCGCCACGGCAGCCGCGCCCAGCGCCGCGGCTGCTGCTACGGTTATTGCAGATTGCCGGCAACCGCGATGGTCTGCGCGGTGATGTAGTTCGACTCGGGCGAGCAGAACAGATACACCGCATCGGCGGCTTCTTGCACGGTGCCCGGGCGACCTAGCGGGTTGCGCTGGGCAAACGACTTGGCCGCTTCCGGGCTGATGCCGACGCGGATGTCACGGCCTTCGATGTTCACCGTCGCGCCAGCGTGGGCGTCGGCGCGGGTCATGCGCGTTTCGATGAAGCCGAAGGCCACGGCGTTGACGTTGACCTTGAAACGCCCCCACTCGCGCGCCAGGGCACGGGTCATGCCGATGACACCGGCCTTGGCCGAGGAGTAGTTCATCTGCCCGGCGTTGCCGTTGAGGGCCGACACCGAGGAGATGTTCACCACTTTACGGAACACTTCGCGCTCTTGCGCCGCTTCTGCCTGGGCCTGGGCCTTGATCACCGGATAGGCGGCACGCAGGATGCGAAAGGGCGCGGTCAGGTGGCAGTCGAGGATCGCGTACCACTGTTCGTCGGACATCTTCTGGATCACGTCGTCCCAGGTGTAACCGGCGTTGTTGACGATGATGTCGATGCCACCGAAGTGATCCGTCGCGGTCTTGATGTAGCGTTCGGCGAAGTCCGGGGCGCTGACGTTGCCGGCGCACACGGCCGCTTCACCGCCCAGGTTGCGGATCAGCTCGGCGGTCTCCTGCGCAGGGTCGATGTCCAGGTCGTTGATCACCACGCGGGCCCCTTCGCTGGCCAGTTTCAGGGCGATTTGCTGGCCGATGCCGCGGCCGGAACCGGTCACCAGTGCGACCTTGCCTTCGAGTTTTGCCATGGGTGTAACTCCTCAATTATCAGGGTTGTTTACAGCGCGATGACGGCGTCACCGACAATCTTGATTTCGCCGTACTGGTTGGTCGTACGCAGCTCGACTTTGATGCGTTGCTCGCCCTCTACCTCGAAGCGCTCGACCACGGTGCCTGTGCAGGTGATCTGGTGGCCCAGGTGGGTGATGCCGAGAAAGCGCACAGCGAACTCACGCAACTGGCGCTGATCGACCCACTGGGTCAGCAGCCGCCCGAGGTAGGCCATCGACAGCATGCCGTGGGCGAACACATCGGCCATGCCGGCCTTGCGGGCGTAGTCGGTATCGATATGAATGGCGTTGTGATCCCCCGACGCGCCAGCAAACAGGGCCAGGGTGGTGCGGTTGATCGGCGCCAGGGTCAGGGCCGGCAGTTGATCGCCGACCTGGATGTCTTGCAGGTTGTTCGCAGTCATCATCACTCTCCGCTTCAGCCGTTGCGCTGCACAAGTACGCTGCGCAGGTCGGCAACGTGCTCACCGTGTTGATTGGTCACCCGGGTTTCGCGGACCACGAACTCCAGGGCGCCGCCTTTTTTCTCGTAGATGTCGGCGATGCGCACATCGAAGCGCAGGGTGTCGCCGGCATAGGCCAGACGGTGATAACGGAACGACTCTTCACCGTGCAGGATGCGCGCGGTGACGATGCCCAGTTCATCGCGCCAGGCGTTGGACGGAATCTGCAACTCCAGCGAAAACAGGAAGGTCGGTGGCAGTGGCAGCCCGGGGTGCCCGGCATCGCGGGCGGCCTGTTCGTCGAAATAGATCGGGTTGGTCTCACCGCTAGCCTTGGCGAAGAAACGCAGTTGTCCGGCTTCGGCGGTGGCGAGGAAGGTCGGCAGCTCGCGGCCGATGTGTTTTTTGTCGATCATGTGCATCGCTCCGTGGAGGGCCGGCGGCGTCAGTTTTTCTGGTACACGGTCACCACGCAGGCACCGCCCAGACCGAGGTTGTGCTGCACTGCGATGCGGGCGTTGTCGACCTGGCGCTGCTCGGCGCTGCCGCGCAACTGATGGGTCAGCTCATAGCACTGGGCCAGGCCGGTGGCGCCCAGCGGGTGGCCCTTGGACAGCAGGCCACCGGACGGGTTGGTGACCCACTTGCCGCCATAGGTGTTGTCGCCATCGTTGACCAGCCGCTCGCCAGCCCCTTCGGCGCACAGGCCCAGGCCTTCGTAGGTGAGCAGTTCGTTCTGGGCGAAGCAGTCGTGCAGCTCGATCACGTCGATGTCTTGCGGGCCGATCCCGGCCTGGTTGTAGGCGATGTCGGCGGCCATGCGGGTCATGTCGAAGCCGACCACGCGGATCATGTCGTGAGCGTCATAGGTGCTGGGCAGGTCGGTGGTCAGCGCCTGGCCGGCCATCAGCACATCGGTGCACAGGCCGTGTTTTTTGGCGAAGGCTTCGGAGACCACGATCGTGGCAGCGGCGCCGCAGGTCGGCGGGCAGGCCATCAGGCGGGTCAGCACGCCGTCCCAGAGCATTGGCGCGGCCAGCACTTCTTGGGTGCTGACCACATTGCGAAATACCGCCAGGGGGTTGCGTGCCGCATGCTGACTGGCCTTGGCGCGGATTTTGGCGAAGGTGTCGAGCCGGGTGCCGTACTTTTGCATGTGCGCATAACCGGCACCGGCGAACTGGCGGATGGCGGTGGGCAGGTCGGGCATGCCGACCAGCTCGTTGGTCAGCTTCAGCGCGCGCTCGGTGGCCGGGGCGCGATCGCTCCACGCCGACTTCAGGGCGCCTGGGTTCATCTGCTCGAAGCCGAACGCCAGGGCGCAGTCCACCACGCCGCTCTGCACCGCCTGGCGGGCCAGGAACAGGGCACTGGAGCCGGTGGCGCAGTTGTTGTTGACGTTGATCAGCGGGATGCCGGTCATGCCCACGCGGTACAGGGCTTTCTGCCCGCAGGTCGAGTCGCCGTAGACGTAGCCGGCATAGGCTTGCTGGATGTGTTTGAAGTCCAGGCCGCAGTCGGCCAGGGCCTGGCGGATCGCCTGTTCGCCCATGACATCGTAGGACTCACTGGTGCCGGGCTTCTTGAACTGAATCATGCCCACGCCGGCAACGAATACCTTGGTGCTCATCGTGTTTTTCCTTTTTGTTTTTGGGGGTCAGAGCTTGCGCGCGATCAGTTCGCGCATGACTTCACTGGTGCCGCCGTAAATGCGGTTGACGCGCATGTCAACGAAGGCCCGGGCAATCGGGTACTCGAGCATGTAGCCGTAACCGCCGTGCAGCTGGACCATGTCGTCAAGGCATTTCCACAGGGTTTCGGTACTGTGCAGCTTGGCGATTGCTGCCTCTTCGAGGGTCAGGCGCCGGCGCATGTGCTCGCCCAGGTAGTAGTCGATCATCACCCGCAAGGCGGTGGCCTGGGCCTTGATGTCGGCGAGCTTGAACTTGCTGTTCTGGAAGTCCCACACCGTCTGGTTGAAGGCCTTGCGGTCCTTGACGTAATCGAGGGTGTGCTCCAGCAGGCGTTCAAGCTTGGCGGCGGCGGAGACGGCGATGGAGAAACGCTCCTGGGGCAGTTCGGCCATCAGGTAGCTGAAGCCCATGCCTTCTTCGCCCAGACGGTTGGCGACCGGTACGCGCACGTTGTCGAAGAACAGCTCGGCAGTGTCCTGGGCGTGCTGACCGACTTTTTCCAGCTTGCGTCCGTGCTGGAAGCCCGGGCGGCTGGCTTCCACGGCGATCAGACTGATGCCCTTGGCGCCGGCGTTCGGGTCGGTCTTGCACACGACGATCACCAGGTCGGCGGTCAAGCCGTTGCTGATGAAGGTCTTGCTGCCGTTGATGATGTACTCGTCGCCTTCGCGCACAGCGGTGGTGCGGACCGCCTTGAGGTCGCTGCCGGTGCCCGGTTCGGTCATGGCGATGGCGAGGATGATCTCGCCGGCGCACACCCCGGGTAGCCACTTGCGCTTTTGTTCTTCAGTGCCGCAGCGATTGATGTAAGGGGCGATAACGTCGGAGTGCATGCCGAAGTAGGGACCACTGACGCCGGAGCGGGCGAACTCTTCGTTGAACACCGCGCAATGACCGAAATCACCGCCGCCACCACCGTATTCGGTCGGCAGGCTGATCCCCAGCAAGCCTTCGCGACCGGCTTTGAGCCAGGTCTCGCGGTCGACCTGGCCGGCGTGGTCCCACTGCGCCTGCTTGGGCAGGCATTCGCGTTCGAAAAAGCGCCGCACGGTGGTGCGGAACATTTCATGGTCGTCGCGCAGAACGGTTCGGGCGATATGCACGCAAGTCTCCTCAACGGTGGCGGGCCGGTGGCAACTAGCCGTGCGGCGGCGCTTGAACAGGCACGGTGTGTGCCTGCGGATTGAGGGTTACGATAGGCGGGCGCCCTTGGCCGAACGCCACCCGAGCCGGGTGGCATGGCGAAAAAGCGCAGGGAAAGGCGGGCGGGGCCTGGCTCAGGGGCGCGTTGCGTTACTGTCGTCGTGTGCTTCGAGATCGCGCACCCGGGCAACGGCTTCGTCGCGACTGCTGACCCCAAGCTTGCTGTAAATATGGCTCAGGTGCCATTTCACGGTTTCCGGGGACAGGCCCAGCGCCCGGGCGATTTTCTTGTTCGGCAACGCCTGGGCCAACAGGCGTACCACTTCGATTTCGCGTTCGCTCAACGGCTCGATCCCCGCTGCTGGCGGCTTGCTGGCAGGCGACTTGCCCGGCTTGCCGGTGGCGATGGCCGGGACGCAAGCCTGGGCTGCTTGCAACCGTTCGACATAAAAGGTCAGCACCGGGTCGAGGTCTTCCTCGCTCGCTACCCGGCAGATCAGTGCCAGGGCATTGTCGTGGGCGTCCAGCAGGCTGCGCAACAGGCCAAAACGTTGCCCGCGCCGTAGCGCTTCGATGACTTTGTCGCGGGCGCGGGCGTGATTGCCGCGTTCGGACTCGATCACCGCGCTAAGCACCAGCAAGCGTACTGCCCCCAGCTGCCGGCGATGCTGCTCACAGGTGTCGATCAGTTGTTCGATACGCGCGAGCCCGCCTTCCAGGTCACCCTGGGCCAGTTGCCAGCGGGCCCGGGCGTTCTCGGTGAGGATGTGGATTTCCTTGAGGGCCGTGTGCCCGGCATCCGGATGGCGGGCATTGATCGCTTCCAGACGCGTCAGTTTGGCCTGGGCCAGGTCGGGCTCGCCGAGCATCAAGCGCCAGCGCACCTGCCAGGTCAGGCAGTACGCCTGCAGCCGATCCAGGCCGAGCTTGATCGCGTACTCATCCAGGCGCTCGACAAAGGCCAGGGCTTCCTGGTGGTTGCCGGCCAGCCACTGCACATTCCACAGCACCTGGAGCACGCGCAGCACCGAATCGGGAATCGAGATGCGTTCGAGAATGTCGACCCAGCCGGACAACAGCTTGAACGCAGCGTCTACATCATTGGTTTCGTACAGCACCTCGCCCAGCAGGGCGGCGGACAGGTAGGTGGCGTCGGCACCGGCTTTGCCGCATTGGTTGGCCTCATGCAGCACGTCGCGATAGACCCGTTCGGCCTGGGTCATTTGCCCCTCCAGGGCCAGGCTCAGACCGAGCAGGCAGCGACCTTGCAGGCTGCCGGCGGCAGTGCCCAGAAAAGGTTCGCCGTTGATCGTCAGGGCGGGGCGGTCCAGCTGCACCTGGCGGGCCTTTTCGTACTCGCCACGGTGCATGTACAGCCAGGAGAGGATATTGGCGCAGGAACCGATGGCGACGCTGTCGCTGCCCGCTGGCGGGTTGAGCAACTGCGGCAGCACGCTCATCGCGCCATCGGTGTCGTCGCGCTGCAACGCCAGCGAGGCCTGCAGCAGTGCCAAGGTGAAGCGATCATGGACATCCTGTTCGGGAACGTCGTGGAACAGTTGCGTCAGGCTCTGGGCACAGGCGGAAAAATCCCGGGCGTACAGCTGCATGCGTGCCTTGATCATCCGCAGCTTGACCCGCGCCTGAACCTGCTCGACCGGCAGCAGGCGCACCAGTTCGATCAACATGCGCAAGTCGCCATGGGCATACAGGGTCTGGGCGTGCTGTTCCACCAGCAGTGCGGCCGCCTCGGGGTTGCCGCCCATGACCGCATGATGAACCGCTTCGTCGAGGTGGTTGTGGTCGCGAAACCAGGCCCAGGCACGCACGTGCACTGTCTGTTGCTCGGCCTGGCTGCGCGAGTCGAAGTACTTGAGCAGGGTTTCACGCAGCAAGGGATGCAGGCGATACCAGGTTTCCCGCCCGGCGCTGTCCACCGGGATCAGGAACAGGTTGTCGCGTTCCAGGCGCGCCAACAGCGCATTGGCCGCGTCGACCGCTTCGGGATGACCGCTCAAGGCCGCGCACAACGACGGGCAAAAGCGGTTGCAGACCGCCATGAGCAGCAGCAGGTCGAGGTCGGTCGGGGTCAGATGGGACAGAACTTCGACTTCAAAGAAACGGGCGAACGCCTGGTTGTCCCGGACCTGGGTCTGGGCCGAGGTGACCGCAGCGTCCGGTTGCGGGCGATTCTTCTTGCGGCTCACGGCCAGCAGTTGCAGGCCGGCAACCCAGCCGTCGGTCAGCTCATGCATGAGCTTGGCTTCGCGGGCATCGATTTCGCCCAGCTGGGCCTTGAGAAACTGCTCGGACTCGGCCGGGGTAAAGCGCAGGTCGCGCAGGTTCAGTTCCTGCACCAGGTCCTGGCCGCGTAACCGCGCCAGTGACAAGGGCAGCGCACTGCGCGACACCAGGGCCAGGTGCAGGTTGGCCGGGGCGTAGTCGATCAGCCATTGCAGGGCCTGGTGAATGCCGACGTCGGTCAGGTGGTGCAGGTCATCGAGCACCAGCACTAGCTCGCGGCTGCGGCTGGCAATGCTGCGGACCAGGGTGATGACCGTGCGTTCAACCGCTTCGCTGTCGATGCCACGGCCTTCGAGCTGGGTGGCTTCGTGCACCAGTTGCGGGTCGATGTGGCCCAGGCTTGCCAGCAGGTAGTCGATAAACCGGGTCAGTTCGTTGTCGTCGGCAGACAAGGTCAGCCAGGCCACATCGAAGCCCAGCGGTAGCAGGGCCTGGCGCCAGGCGATCAGGGTCGAGGTTTTGCCGCATCCGGCCGGCCCCTTGATCACGATACAACGCTGACGGCGGGCCTTGAGCATCTGTTCCTGCAGGCGCTCGCGGGAAATCAGGCGCCCGGCACTGCGCGGCGGGATCAGCTTGGTGCTGACGATCGGCGACTGGAGCGGATTCACGGCCAGGCTGGCGAAGCCGTCCGCTGCTGTGGGCTTGCGGTGTTTGTCCATGGGGTTTTCCCATTCATTTTTGTTTTTAGCATGCACTCAATCCTGGCGAGTGTAACCCAGAGCTTGAACCTGCTGTCTGCGCGCAAGGCAATCGCCACCCGATCCGGGTGGTGGTGGCCTGTCTCGGGATTGCTCTACTGCATGAAACAAAAAAGGGGTGCTGGCTGGCGCTCCGTCAGATCAGGAGCAAGACAGAAATGGGCGTATTGAGCGGCATTCGCGTGGTTGAGTTCGAAGCAATCGGGCCAGCGCCTTTCGGCACCATGCTGCTGGCGGACATGGGCGCCGATGTGGTGCGTATCGACCGGCCGGTGGCCGCCAGTGACCTGGGGCCCAGATTTGAAGGCAAGCGGGCCGATATCACCGGGCGCAACCGGCGCTCGGTGACCCTCGACCTCAAGCGCCCGGAGAGCGTCGCGGCGGCGCTGGAACTGATCAAGCAGGCCGACGTGCTGATCGAAGGCTTTCGCCCAGGCACCCTGGAACGCCTGGGACTGGGACCGGAGGTGGCCCTGGCGTGCAATCCGCGTCTGGTCTATGCGCGCATGACCGGTTGGGGCCAGAGCGGGCCGATGGCCGAGCGCGCCGGCCATGACCTGAACTACATCGCCCTGTCCGGGGTGCTGTCGGCCATCGGCGAGGCGGGTGGCCGGCCGCTGCCGCCGCTGAATCTGGTGGGCGACTACGGTGGCGGTGGCATGCTCCTGGCCATGGGGGTGCTGGCGGCCTTGCTGCACGTTCAGCGTGGAGGGGCAGGGCAAGTAGTCGATGCCGCCATGACCGAGGGCGCAGCGCAACTGGGCTCGGTGATCTGGGGCCTGCTGGCGGGCGGGCACTGGCACGAGCAGCGCGGCAGCAACCTGCTCGACGGCGGCGCACCCTGGTATGACAGCTATCAGACCCTCGACGGCCTATACATGGCGATAGGGCCGATCGAATCGCGTTTTTACCAGCAGATGCTGGAGATCCTCGGCCTGGCCGACGCCGGTCTGCCCCGTCAGCACGACCGCGCCGGTTGGCCGCGTTTGCGCGACGCCTTCGCCACGGCGTTCAAAAGCCGGACCCGGGCACAATGGAGCGCCGCCTTTGAAGGCAGCGATGCCTGCGTGGTGCCGGTGCTCGGTCTTGCCGAGGCCGTGGAGCATCCCCACAGCCGTGCCCGTGGCAGCTTCATCGAGGTCGACGGGGTGGTGCAGCCGGTACCGGCACCGCGCTTTCTCGGCACGCCATCGGCGCTACCACGACCGGCGCCGCAGCGCGGCGAACAGGGGCTTGATGCCTTGCGCGACTGGGGCTTCGACGACCAGGCAATCGAACGTTTGGGCCAGCTGGGCCTGGGCTTCAAGGCGTGATGACTGCGTTGTGCAACACCCCACAATAACCATTCTCTGGTGCGCAGGAGTCAGCCCATGGCCATCCAGTTCAAGATCATCGATCACGTGGCAGTCGTCACCCTCGATGCCCAAGCGTCGAACAATGCGCTGAGCGTCAGCGACCTGATGCACCTGCGCAAAACCCTGAGCGCCTGCCAGGATGACGAGCAGGTACGGGTCATCGTCCTGACCGCCAGCGGGGAGCGGGCGTTCTGCAGCGGTGCCAGCTTCAAGGAGCCGTTGCGCGCAACATCCGGTTTTATCGGCGGGGCACTGAAAAGCCGCGAGACCGAAGCCGAGGAGGGCGGCTACGCGCGGCTGTTCGATCTCATCGACCTGGAAATCTGGAAGCCGATCATCGCCGCGGTCAATGGTGCCTGCCTGGGTGCCGGGCTTGAGCTGGCGCTGCAGTGCGACCTGCGCCTCGCCACTGCCGAGGCGACCTTCGGCTTGCCCCAGGTGCGCGAGGCGAACATCCCTGCCGCCGGTGGGGTGCAATACCTGCTGCGTGCGGTGCCTTGCGTGCATGCCATGCAGATGGCCCTGACCGGCGAAGCGATCAGCGCCGAGGAAGCCTTGCGCATGGGGCTGATCAATGCGCTGGTGCCGCGCGAGGATCTGATGCCTGCGGCCCTGAACCTGGCCGAGCGCGTTGCCGCCAATGGCCCGCTCGCCGTGCAGTCGATCAAGCGTCTGGCACTGCAGAGCGTGCACTTGACGCCGCGCGAATTCGTCGCCCACGCCCACCTGCACTGGGGCTTGTTGCGCGACAGCGAGGATCACGCCGAAGCACGCCGCGCCCTGGCCGAACAACGCCCACCCCGATACACCGGGGCCTGATCGTCCTGCACGGTGACCACGTTCTTGCCTGACAACAATAATTACAGGAGAGCTTCATGTATCTGACCCAAGGGCTGCACCGCATGCTGCAGCAACGACCTCATGCCCTGGCCACGGTGTTTCGCCAGCGCCGCCATACTTATGCCGAGCTCGCCGAACGGGTGGCGCGCCTGGCCGGAGCCTTGCAGCAACTGGGCATGCACACCGGCGATCGGGTCGGCCTGCTGGGGCTCAACTCCGACCGGTTCCTGGAGTACTACCTGGCGACCTGGTGGGGCGGCGGCGTGGTCAACCCGGTCAACATCCGCTGGAGCGTGACCGAGATTGTCTATTCGCTGGACGACTGCGACACGCGCATCCTGTTGATCGATGACAGCTTCCTGCCCATGGCCGAAGCGATCGCGTCCAGTGCCCGGGTACGGCCACTGCTGATTCATGTCGGCGACGGTCCGGCGCCGGAGGGCATGCTGTCCTATGAGCAGCTGATCCGCTATGCGGTTCCGGTGGACGACGCCTTTCGCGGCGGCGACGACCTGGCCAGCATCATGTACACCGGCGGCACCACCGGGCTGCCCAAGGGGGTGATGCAGTCGCACATGAACCTGTGGTCGGCCGCCGTCGCCCGCGCCGCCGATGTGCCGGTGCCCGCCGATGCCCTGACGTTGCATATCGCGCCGATGTTCCACCTGGCGGCGTTGTCGCGGGTGATCCTGATCTCGCTGATCGGCCTGCCGAGTGTGTTCGTTCCGGCTTTCGATGCCGTGGATGTGATGCGGACCATCGAGGCCGAACGGATCACCGACATCCTTATCGTGCCGACCATGCTGCAAGCGCTGATCATGCACCCGGACTTTGCCCGCTACGACCTGAGCTGCCTGCGCAGCCTCACCTATGGCGCATCACCCATCGCCGTGCCGTTGCTGGAACTGGCGCTCAAGGCTTTGCCTCAAGTCGAGTTCACCCAGGGCTATGGCATGACCGAGGCAGCACCGCCGATTTCCGCCAATGGCCCGGAGAACCATGGCCCCGAGGGCATTGCCAGCGGCCGCTTGCGTTCGGCCGGCCGGCCAGGGCTGGGGGTGACCGTGCGGATTGTCGATGAGCACGACAATGAAGTCCCCTGCGGCACCGTCGGCGAGGTGGTGGTGCGCGGCCCGAACATCATGCTCGGTTACTGGAACAAACCCGAAGAAACCGCCCAGGCCCTGCGCGGCGGCTGGATGCACACCGGTGACGGCGCTTATATGGACGAGCAGGGCTACATCTACATCGTCGACCGCTTCAAGGACATGATCGTCAGCGGCGGCGAGAACGTCTATTCCGGTGAGGTGGAAAGCGCCATCGCCAGCCACCCGGCGGTCGCCGCCTGTGCAGTCATCGGCATTCCGTGCGAGCAATGGGGCGAAACCGTGCATGCGGTGGTGGTGCTCAAGCCCGATGGCCAGGTGCGCGGTGCCGAGATTATCGAGCACTGCCGCCGTCAGATCGCCGGCTACAAGACCCCCAAATCAGTCGAGTTTCGCGACACCTTGCCGCTCTCGGGTGCCGGCAAGGTACTCAAGCGCGACTTGCGCGAGGCGTTCTGGCGCGGCAAGGAACGGGGAGTGAGCTGAGCTCATGTACATGACCCAATGCCTGCAGCGCACCTTGCAGCAGAACCCGGACCACCTGGCGACCGTGTTCGGTGCACGCCGGCACAGCTACCGTACGTTTGGCCAACGCGTCGCCCGCCTGGCCGCTGCCTTGCAGCAGCTGGGCATGGGCGCCGGAGACCGGGTCGGCATGCTGGCGCTCAACTCCGACCGTTACCTGGAATACATTTTCGGTGTGTGGTGGGGCGGTGGCGTGCTCAACCCGGTGAACATCCGCTGGAGCGTGGCCGAGGTGGTCTACTCGCTGGACGATTGCAGCACTGGCATCCTCATCGTCGATGAACATTTTGCCGGCCTGGCCGACGGCATTCGTGCCGCCGCCCGGCAGGCGCCGCTGTTCATCTATGCCGGAGAAGGCGAGGTGCCAGCGGGGATGCTCGGCTTCGAGCAACTGATCGTCCAGGCTGCCCCGGTCGAAGATGCCGGCCGGGGCGGCGACGACCTGGCCTGCATCATGTACACCGGCGGCACCACCGGTTTTCCCAAAGGCGTCATGCAGTCACACCTGAACCTGTGGTCAGCGTGCATGCCGCGCATGGTCGATATGCCGCCGATAGCCGGTGGCCGACTGTTGCACGTGGCGCCGCTGTTTCACGTTGCCGGCATGGCGCGGGCACTGATTCAGTTCATGGCCGGTGAAAGCCATGTGCTGGTGGCGGGATTCGACGCCGAGCAAACGCTGCAGGTGATTGAACGCGAGCAGATTACCGAGACGCTGCTGGTACCGACCATGATCCTTGCGCTGCTGGCGCATGCGGATTTCGAGCGCTATGACTTGAGCTGCCTCAAACGCCTGACCTACGGTGCCTCACCCAGCGCCGGGGAGATGGTCGAGCAGTTGCTGGCGCGTCTGCCGGCTATCGAACTGTCGCACTCCTATGGCCTGACCGAGGCCTGCCCGGTGGTGTCCAGCAACCTGCCGTGCAACCACACGGCAGAAGCGCGGGCCAGTGGTCGATCGCGCTCGGTGGGCCGCGGCGGCCTTGGGGTGCAGGTCAAGATCGTCGATGCCCAGGGGCGGGAGGTGCCGCGCGGCACGGTGGGCGAAATCATCGTGCGCGGGCCGAACATCATGCAGGGCTACTGGAACAAGCCCGAAGAAACCGCCCGGGCGTTGCGCGATGGCTGGCTGTACACCGGCGATGGTGCCTACATGGACGAGCAGGGTTACCTGTTCATCGTCGATCGCCTCAAGGACATGATTGTCAGTGGCGGCGAGAATATCTATTCGGCCGAGGTCGAGAACATCCTTGCCCGGCATCCGGCCGTGGCCCAGTGTGCGGTGATCGGCGTGCCCCACGAACGCTGGGGCGAGGCGGTGCATGCGGTGGTGGTCTGCAAACCCGGCGCCGAGGTCGACGAAGCCCGCTTGCGGGTGTACTGCCGCGAATTCATCGCCGGCTACAAGTGCCCCAAGAGCATCGAGTTCCGCCAGCAGCTGCCGCTTTCCGCCGCCGGCAAGGTGCTCAAACGCGTGCTGCGCGAACAGTTCCAGACCGGCGCGGCCAACTGACGCCTGCCGCGCCCTGGCGTGGTTTTCCTGCCAGCGCTGAGCGCTACCCGATCCGGGTGGCCTCAGCCCCCCCACCGCCTCAATACATTGGCTCCACGAACCAGGCGCACTTGAACCTGGCATCCCCCTGGAGATCCCGATGCACATCAACCGAACTGTTTATCGTGAAGACCACGAAATGCTGCGCGAAACCGCGCGGCGTTTCTTCGAGCGTGAATGCCTGCCCAAGCAGGCGCAGTGGGACGCAGCCGGGCAGGTCGACCGGGAAACCTGGCTCAACGCCGGCCGCCACAACCTGCTGTGCCTGACCGTACCGACCGAGTACGGCGGTGGCGGTGGCGACTTCGGCCACTCGGCGGTGTTAATCGAAGAGTTGTACCGCGCCGGCGTTTCCGGCTGGAGCCTGGGCGTGCATTCGGACATCGTCGCGCCCTACATCGTGCGCCTGGGCACCGAAGAGCAGAAGCACAAATGGCTGCCGAAAATCTGCCGCGGCGAAACCGTGCTGGCCGTGGCCATGACCGAGCCCGGCACCGGCTCCGACCTCAAGGCGGTGCGCACCACCGCCGTGCGCGACGGTGACGAGTGGGTGATCAACGGCAGCAAGACCTTCATCAGCAACGGCCTGACCTGCGACATGGTCGTGGTGGTGTGCAAGACCGATCCGAGCGCCGGTGCCAAGGGCTGCAGCCTGATCATGGTCGAGTGCGACCGTGAAGGCTTTCGCCGCGGGCGCAAGCTGGAGAAGGTCGGCCAGGCCGCGGCCGATACTGCCGAGCTGTTCTTCGACAACGTCCGGGTGCCGGTGGGCAACCTGCTGGGCGAGTTGAACATGGGCTTCATGCACCTGATGGAAGAGCTGCCGCAAGAGCGTCTGGTGATTGCCCTGTACAGCGCCGTCAAGCTCGAACGCCTGCTCGAACAGACCGTCGAGTACGTGAAAGACCGCAAGGCATTCAACCAGACCGTCTGGGACTTCCAGAACAGCAAATTCAAGCTCGCCGACATCAAGGCTCAGGCCACGGCGGTACGTCTGACCATCGATCACTACATCGGCGAACACATGCGCCGGCGCCTGACCGTGCAGGAATCGGCCATCGCCAAGCTGCTGGCCACCGAGACCCTGTGCAAGTGCATCGACGACATGGTCCAGCTCCATGGCGGCTACGGCTACATGCTCGAGTACCCGATTGCCCGGGCCTTCGTCGACATGCGCGTGACGCGCATCTTCGGTGGCACCAGTGAAGTGCTGCGCGAACTGATCGCGCGCCAGCTGTGACCCTTTTCTCTGATTTGCAGGTGACGTTATGAGCGAAAAAGTACTGGTGGCCGGCGTCGGCATGATCCCGTTCAGCAAGCCCGGCACCAGCCCCACCTATGTGCAGATGGGCGCTGAAGCAGTGCGCCGGGCCCTGGCCGATGCCGGCATCGGTTATGAGCGGGTGCAGGAAGCCTACGCCGGCTATGTCTACGGTGATTCCACCTGTGGCCAGACCGTGCTCTATGAGGTCGGCATGACCGGGATTCCGGTGGTCAACGTCAACAACAACTGTTCGACCGGTTCGACCGCCTTGTACCTGGCGCGCAAAGCCATCGAGTCGGGCGCGGCCGATTGTGTGCTGGCGGTGGGTTTTGAGCAGATGCAGGCCGGTGCGTTGAAATCCCACTGGGATGACCGTCCGCCGACCCGCGAGCGTTTTCTGCCGATTCTGCGCGGCCTGACTGCCGATGTCGGCAACGACATGGCCCAGGCGCTGCGCACCTTCGGCGGCGCCGGGCGCGAGTTCATGCACAAGTACGGCACGCGCATGGAGACCTTTGCCGCAGTGCGCGCCAAGGCCAGCCGCCATGCCGCCAACAACCCGCTGGCGCTGTTTCGCAAGGTGCTCAGCACTGAAGAGGTGATGGCCGATCCTGTGCTCTGGCCCGGGGTGATGACACGCCTGATGGCCTGCCCGCCGACCTGCGGCGGGGCGGCGGCGATCCTGGTGTCCGAACGCTTCGCGAAAAAATATGGCCTGCGCCGCGACGTGCAGATCGTGGCTCAGTCGATGACCACCGATACGCCGGAGTCTTTCAACTTCGAAAAACCGTCGATGCTCGACTGGGTCGGTACCCACATGACCCGTGCGGCGGTGCGCCAGGTTTACGAGAAAGCCGGCGTCGGCCCGCAGGATATCGACCTGTGCGAGCTGCACGACTGCTTCGCCCAGAACGAGGTGATCTGCTACGAGTCGCTGGGTTTCTGCCCTGAGGGTGGCGCGGAAAAGTTCGTGATGGAGGGTGACAACAGCTATGGCGGCCAGATCGTCATCAACCCCTCGGGTGGTTTGCTGTCCAAGGGGCATCCGCTCGGCGCCACCGGTCTTGCTCAGTGCTACGAGCTGACCCAGCAATTGCGCGGCAACGCCGAGCAGCGCCAGGTCGAGGGCGCGCGCCTGGCCATGGCCCACAACCTGGGTCTGGGTGGCGCATGCGTGGTGACGCTGTACGGCAAGGTTGACGGAGGTGCCCAGTGAGCAGCTTGCTCGACGCCTTCCGCCTGACCGCGTTGCCCGACTATGCCGAGGCCTTTCGTGTCGAGGTCAAAGCGTTTCTGGCGACGCATCTGCCGCAGGTTGCGCCTGAGATTCGCGCCCGCAGCTGGACCGGCTTTGATGCGGACTTCAGCCGCAAACTGGCGGCGCGGGGCTGGGTCGGGCTGACCTTGCCTGCCGCCTACGGCGGTGCCGGGCTGGACGCGTTCAGCCGCTTTGTGCTGGTCGAGGAGCTGCTGGCCGCCGGTGCACCGGTGGCGGCGCACTGGATTGCCGACCGCCAGAGCGGGCCCTTGATTCTCAAGTTCGGCAGCGATGCGCAGAAGGATTTCTACCTGCCGCGTATCTGCGCCGGCCAGGCGTTTTTCTGCATCGGCATGAGCGAGCCGAACGCGGGCTCGGACCTTGCCAGCGTGCGCAGCCGCGCCACGCGCTGCCCTGAGGGCTGGCGCCTGAGCGGTCGCAAGATCTGGACCACCAACGCCCACCACGCCGATTACATGATTGCGCTGGTGCGCACCAGTGGCTCGGCCGAGGACCGTCACCAAGGGCTGTCGCAATTCATCATCGACCTCAAGCAACCGGGCATCAGCGTCCGCCCGATTGTCGACCTGGCCGGTGATGCGCACTTCTCGGAAGTGGCCTTCGACGAGGTGCTGCTGGGCGAAGACGCGCTGGTCGGCGAGGAGGGCAGTGGCTGGAAGCAGGTCAATGCCGAGCTTGCCTTCGAGCGCAGCGGGCCGGAGCGCTTCTATTCCAGCATGGTATTGCTCGATCTGTGGGCCGAGACCTTGCGCCGCAACGGTGCCAGCCCTCAGGAGAGCGCTTTGCTCGGCAGCTTCGTCAGCCAGCTCAGTTGCCTGCGCAATCTCTCCCTGGCCCTGACCGCGCTCCTGGCGCGCGGCGAAAGCCCGGTGGTGGAGGCGGCGCTGGTCAAGGACATCGGCACCGAGTTCGAGCAGGCCATTCCGACAGCGATTGCCGCAGCCATTGCGGCCAATCCGGATGAATCGGTCGATGAGGCGCTGTACCGCACTGTCGCTTACCTGAACCAGGTCGCGCCGACTTTCTCGTTGCGCGGCGGCACCCGGGAAATCCTGCGCGGCATGATCGCCCGCGGTCTGGGCCTGCGTTGATGCATCTCGAATAGGAAACGACGTCATGTTCACCGAAGCAATCGAAAAGATCCTCAATGACCTGTGCACCCCGGCGGTGGTCCGTGCGCTAGAGCAGGGTGGCGACGCCTCAGTGCTGTGGCGTGCCCTGGAAGACGCAGGTTTTCTGGAGCTGTTGACCCCGGAAGACGCCGGCGGTGCCGGGCTGACGCTGGCGGCACTGCTGCCGGTGGTGATCGCCTTTGGTCGCCACGCGCTGCCGGTCCCGGCCGCGCAGAGTATTGCCGCCCGGGCCTTGATGCGCGACTGCGCCAGCGTACCGCCAGCGGGCATGCTGACCCTGGCCGGCAGTGCCTATCGAGAACTCGATGGCAGTCTGTGTGTGCCCAATGTGGCCTACGGTCTGCTGGCCGATTTTGCCCTGGTGAACCTGCACGGCAAGTTGCTGCTGCTCGACTGCAGCCTGGCGCGCCGCCAGCGCAGCGGGGTGCATGCCAGCCTGAGCGCCACGCTGTATTGGCCGCAGGAGACCGTTGGCGCTGCCGTGGGCGATAACGGTGACGAGGTCCGTGTGTTCCAGGCCACCCTCCATGCCGCGATGATGGCCGGGGCCATGCAGCGGGCGCTGGAGATGACCCTGCAGTACTGCAATGACCGGGTCCAGTTCGGCAAGGCAATCGGCAAGTTCCAGGCGGTCCAGCATCAGCTCAGCGTCATGGCCGAACAGGTCGCCGCCTCGCGGATGGCCGCTGAACTGGCGTTCTCCCGGGCCGATGCGGTGCCTGCGCAGATTCCCACGGCGATCGCCAAGGCGCGCACCTCCATGGCCGTCGCCCAGGTTTGTGCCATTGCCCATGCGCTGTTTGGCGCCATCGGTGTGACCGAAGAACTGGACCTGCAGCTGTTCACCCGGCGCTTGCATGAATGGCGCCTCAGCGAAGGTTCGGAAACCTACTGGAACGGCATTGTCGGCCAGGCCTTGCTGGCGCAGCCGGCGCTGGGCGCCAGCGAATTCGTACGCCAGGTCCAGTCCGCCTGAGAGGCGATCGTCACCGACAGTAACGCCCGGCGTCTGCCGCTACGGATGAGCGGTTACGCCCCCCACAGGGATGCGGGAAAACATGGTTTGAAATCACCCGTTCGGGTGTCAGGCGCTAACCCGGGCCCCGCTAGCATGGGGCTCACCACCAATCCCTAACCGGAGAAACCGCATGACAAAAACAACAATGCGCGGCGTCTTCCAGCCAAGTCTGCTGGCCGTAGCTGTCACTTTCGCCACCTGCGCGGGCAACCAGGTCCACGCGGTGGAGTTCAACATCGGGGAGATCCAGGGCAACTTCGATTCGTCGTTGTCGATCGGCGCCAGCTGGTCCACCACCGACCCGGATTCGAAGTTCATTTCCAACTTCAACTCCCAGGGCAAGACGGGGACCTCGGCCTCGCGCACCACCGATGACAACCGGCTGAATTTCAAGAAGGGCGAAACCTTTTCGAAGATCTTCAAGGGCGTGCATGACCTGGAACTCAAGTACGGCGACAGTGGTGCCTTCGTACGCGGCAAGTACTGGTATGACTTCGAGCTGATGGACGAACACCGACCGTTCTATGACATCGATGACAGCGGCCGCGATCGCGCGGCGAAGTCGTCCGGGGCGATGTTCCTCGACAGCTTCGTCTACCACAACTACACGATCGGCGATCAGGTCGGCAACGTGCGCCTGGGCAAGCAGGTGGTGAGCTGGGGCGAGAGTACCTTCATCGGCAATTCGATCAACAGCATCAACCCCATCGACGTCGCGGCCTTGCGCCGCCCCGGCGCGGAAGTCAAGGAAGGCCTGATTCCGGTCAACCTCTTCTACCTGTCCCAGGGCCTGGCCGAGAACATCACCGCCGAAGCGTTCTTCCAGCTGGAGTGGGAGAAGTCGGTGGTCGACAACTGCGGCACCTTCTTCGGTAACGATGGTGTGCCGCAGGGCTGTAATGACCGCCTGGTGGTGTCCGGTCTCGACCTGCCGCCTGGCGTGGCGCACAACACCGGTGGCCCGGCGGCTATCGCCGCAGGGCTGGATAACGTCTACATCCCGCGCCTCAAGGACAACGACGCGCGCGACAGCGGTCAGTATGGCCTGGCCCTGCGCTGGTTCGTGCCGGAGTTCAACGACACCGAGTTCGGCGCCTACGCCATGAACTACCACAGCCGCAACCCGTTCCTGAGCATCAATCAGATGAGCAGTGCCGCAGGTGGCGTGGCTTCGGCGCGCAGTGTCCGTTACTTCATCGACTACCCGGAAGATATCCGCCTCTACGGCCTGAGCTTTCAAACCAACCTGGGCGGTATGGCCCTCGGCGGAGAAGTCAGCTACCGGCCCAACATGCCGCTGCAGCTGAACACCGCCGACCTGTTGTCATCGGCCACCTTTGGCGCCACCTCGCCGCTGATCACCACCGGCTTTGCCGGACGCACCCTGGGTGCCGAGGTCAATGGCTACAAGCGCATGCCGGTGACCCAGGCACAGGTGACCGCTACCCAGTTCTTCGATCAGGTGCTGGGGGCCAGCCGCCTGACCCTGGTGGGCGAGGTGGGCTACAACCACATCAATGGCCTGGGTAAGGCCGACGGTTCCGACCTGCGCTTCGGCCGCAGCCCGGCGTTCGGCTCCGGCGAGCTACCGGGCGCAGCAGGCCTTGCCACTTGCCGCGGCACGGCCGAGGGCACGCCGAGGGCCAGCAATCCGGCCCAGGAGTGTAACGACGACGGCTTCTACACCAGCAACAGCTGGGGCTACCGCCTGCGCGGCAAGCTCGATTACCAGAACGTGATTGCCGGTATCAACCTGTCGCCCAACCTGGCCTGGTCGCATGACGTCCAGGGCTATGGCCCGAACTTCGATGAAGGCTCCAAGGCGGTCAGCCTCGGGGTCGATGCCGAGTACCAGAACACCTACAACGCCAGCTTGAGTTACACCAATTACTTTGATGGCGATTTCAACACCAACGTCGACCGCGACTTCCTTGCCCTGAGCTTCGGCGTGAATTTCTGATGCAACCCTGCCAGAGGAACCTGAACATGAACGCACGTTTGATTCTGCGCGTCGGCGCCCTGAGTCTGTCACTGCTGGCCAGCGGCGTGATGGCGGCTGTTTCGCCCCAGGAAGCCGCAGCCCTGGGTACCACCCTGACCCCGTTGGGGGCTCAGAAAGAGGCCAATGCCGACGGCAGCATCCCGGCCTGGACCGGGGGCCTCAAGCCCGGTGCGGCAGCCCTGGAGAACGGTTTTCTCGGTGACCCGTTTGCGGGCGACAAGCCGCAATTCATCATCACTGCAGCCAATGCCGAGCAGTACAAGGACAAGCTGACCCCAGGCCAGCTGGCGATGTTCAAACGCTACCCGGACAGCTACAAGATCCCGGTGTACAAGAGCCAGCGCACCGCGGCGTCGCCACAGAACATCTATGACATCGCCAAAAAAAGCGCGGTAACCACCGAACTGACCCCTGATGGCAACGGTTTGCTGAACTTCACCCAGACCCGTTACTACCCGTTCCCGATCCCCAAGAGCGGGGTCGAGGTCTACTGGAACCATACCAACCGCTACCGAGGCGGCAATATCCTGCGCAAGGCCGCTCAGGCTGCGCCGCAAACCAATGGCTCCTACTCCATTGTCGAATACGACGACACCCTGGCGTTCCCGCAGTTGATGGAGGGCGTCGAGGGCGGCAAGGCCGACAACGTTCTGTACTACTACAAGCAGGAAATCACCGCGCCGTCGCGCCTGGCCGGCAGCGTGGTGCTGATTCACGAGACCATCGACCAGGTCAAGGAACCGCGCCTGGCGTGGGTCTACAACGCAGGCCAACGCCGTGTGCGCAGGGCGCCGCAGGTGGCCTATGACGGCCCGGGCAGTGGCTCGGACGGCATGCGCACTGCTGACAACACCGACATGATGAACGGCGCGCCGGACCGCTATGACTGGAAACTGGTCGGCAAGAAGGAGCTGTACATCCCCTACAACAACTACCGGCTGCAGTCGCCCAAGCTCAAGTACGAGCAGATCATCAAGCCCGGTCATATCGACCAGGACCTGACCCGCTACGAGCTGCACCGGGTCTGGCATGTAGAGGCGACCCTGAAGCCAGGTCAGCGGCATATTTACGCCAAGCGCGACATGTACTTCGATGAGGACACCTGGCAACTCGCCGAGGTCGATCACTACGATGGCCGGGGCCAGCTCTGGCGGGTCGCCGAGGGCTATGCGATGAACGATTACGAGCGTGGCGCGCCGAACTTCGCCATGCTCGGGATCTACGATCTGATCGCCGGTCGCTACAACGTGCTGGCGATGACCAATGAATCCAAGCATGCGACTACCTATGGCATCACCGCGAAGCTGAACGACTTTACCCCGTCTGCGCTGCGCAATGCCGGGATTCGCTGACGCTTTGCGTTAGCGTCACTGACCGGAACACACAACGCCCTGGTTTCAGGGCGTTGTGCTTTTTACCTCGACCACCTGATGCGGGTGGCGCGCGAACAGCGGCCGGGGGCCAACCATGACGCGACCTTCACCCATCAGCGAGGTTCGCCATGCATGTGCCACGGCCGCATCTGTGCGATTTGTTCCAGCGTGAGCTCCGGCTGGTGCTGCTTTGCGCGCCTGCAGGTTATGGAAAGACCGCGTTGCTGCAGGAGTACCTGCAGCAAGACCCGGTATCCGGGCAGGTGGTCTGGCTGCGCTGTGGCGGTCAGCGGCAAAGCCTGGCCAGCCTGAGTGCTGCGTTGGCCCGCGCCCTTGGACTGGCGCCCGAGACAGCACCCGAGGACGTGCTTAGCGTGCTCGGGTCTGGACAGTGTGGCGCGCGGCGTCTGGTCTTCGATGATCTGCCCGGCGCACTGCCTGCGGAGCTGAACCGCTGGTTCGATCAACTGCTGGCGCTGGACAACCCAGGGTTGCAGTTGCTGGTCAGCTGCCGCCAGCGGCCGGACTGGAACTTGCCGCAACTGATGCTCATGGGCCAGTTGCTTGAGCTCAATGCCGGGCAACTGGCCCTGCGCCCTGAAGCGTTCGATGCATTGATAACGCGGTTACTGCCGGACATCCCTGGCGCTTTGCGCGACGCGCTGTGGCAGCAGACCGGCGGTTGGTGCGCCGGCGTGCGTCTGCTGCTGCCTATGGCAGTTGCCGATGGTCAGCTCGCCCCGCATTCGTCGTCATTGCTGTACCAGTACCTGGAGCGTGAGCTGCTATCGCGCTTGAGTGCGGACCAGCGCGAAGTACTCTGCGGGCTGGCGCATCTGCCCAAGGCCAGTGCGGCGTTGTGCGAGCAGCTCTGGGAAGGGCAACAGGGTGCCGAGGTGTTCAACAGCCTGCTTGCCTGCCAGGCATTTCTGGTGCCGGTCGCTCAGCAACCGGGCTGGTTCCGCTTGCTGCCGGCCGTGGCGCAGGCGCTACAGGAGCAACTGAGCGCCGCGTCGTTGAACCGCTTGCGCTTGCGTGCCTGTCGGGTCTTCAGCCTCCAGGGGCATGTCGATGAGGCGGTCGAACAGGCACTCAAGGCCGACCAGCCGGATGTGGCCGCCAGCTACATGGAGCGCTTGTGGCTGAGCTGGATTCTCGGCGGGCGGCATCTGGACACCCTCATGGACTGGCGCCAGCGCATTGATCGGCAGTTGCTGCACAGCCGTCCGCGCCTGATCTACCTGTGCGCCAAGGCCTTGTTGTTCAGTGGTCGCCTGGATGAAGCCGAGCAGTGCCTGGAGCACCTGGGGCACTTTCTGCCGGTGCCCGATCCGCAGCGCCATCTGCGCTTGTTGGCCAACTGGCAGGCATTGCAGGGCACCTTGCTGGCGCTGCGCGGCCACTGTGACGAGGCGCGCCAGCATTGCCACGCCGCCCTTGGCGCATTGACGGGGGAGGACTGGTTGTCGGTGCTGTTGTGCAACTGCATGCTCTGGCGCATGGCGATCAACCGCGGCGAACTGGCCGAAGCCCAGGCGCTGCTGGAGCAGTCGCTGGAACTGGCCCGGCGCCAGGGTAGTTATGAATCGGAAGTGCTGGTCAATGTTGACCGGGTACGCCTGCTGTTACTCCAGGGCCAGACCTCACGGGCGCAAGCGTTGCTGGCGGCGGAGTTGCAGCGCCAGTCTGGCAGCCGGTCCGAGCCGTGTCCCTTGCTGGGGCGGTTGATGTTCCTGCAGGGCCAACTGCTGTTGCAGCTGGGCCGGGCCGAGGAGGCCGAGCAGGTGGTACAGGCCGGGCTGCTGCAGGTTCGCGAGGGTTGCGCGCCTTTTGTGCTTGACGCTTACCTGCTGCTGAGCGAGGTAGCGTCGCGCCGGCATGACAGCGAACAGGCCCACCTGCTGCTGTGCGACGCCGAGCGGCGCATGCACTGGGGCAATGTCGACCGGGCTTGCTACCAGCAGCGCATAGCCCGGCAAAAGAGCCTGTTGCTGGTGCGTGAGCAGGCGGCACCAGCCCGCAGTCCGGGGGTACCGGACTACCAGGATGACCTCACGCCGCGCGAAGTGTCGGTGCTCAAGCTGCTGGCCGAGGGCCTGTCGGTGCGCGAGGTGGGCAACCGCTTGTTCATCTCCGAAAACACCGTCAAGAGCCACGCCAAGAACATCAACGTCAAGCTCGGTGCCTGTCGGCGCACCCAGGCGATCAACAGCGCCAAGGCCATGGGCATCCTGGCATGAGCGCCCACCACCTGATCCGGGTGGCGGCGTGGCCCTCGTGATGGTCAACCATGCAGCCAGACCCCATGTGCCGCGACGCCATTGTGCTCGCAGCCTGACAACAACAAGAGAGGTAGTGATGAGCGCCATCGAGCATTCGACGAGCACCGACATCCGCGCGATCCTGGAAAAACAGCGAGCCGCCTTCCTGGCCAGTGAGCCCTCCAGTTTCGAGCAGCGTTGCGCGTTGATCGACCGGGCAATCAGCCTGCTGGTCAACCATGAACAGGACATCATCGACGCGCTGACCGCCGATTTCGGCCATCGCAGCCCGAGCTTCTCCAAAGGCAGCGAGGTGCTTTCGCCCTTGGCGACGCTGCAGCAAACCAAGGTAGAACTCGCTCAATGGATGCGCCCTGAAATGCGTCAGGCCCGCGCCGGTGAGGCCTGGGTGCAGTATCAGCCACTGGGCGTGGTCGGCATCGTCACGGCCTGGAACGTACCCGGCTACATGCTCTTCAGCGGCCTTGCCGGTGCCCTGGCCGCGGGCAACCGGGTGATGATAAAACCCTCGGAGTTCACCCCGCATACCTCAGCCCTGATCGCCCGGCTGATCCGTTCGGTGTACCGCGAAGACGAAGTGGCCGTGGTGCTCGGTGGCGCAGAGGTGGGCCAGGCGTTCTGCAGCCAGCCGTTCGATCATTTGCTGTTCACCGGCGCCACCCGTATCGGCAAGCACGTGCTGCGGGCCGCGGCTGAGCACCTGGTGCCCGTGACCCTGGAGCTGGGCGGCAAGTCGCCGACGATTATCTCGCGTTCGGCCAACTTCAACGAGGCCGTGGCCAAGGTGGTTATCGGCAAGCTGCTCAATGCCGGTCAGCTGTGCGTGGCCCCCGATTATGTGTTCGTCCCCCGCGAGTCGGTGGAGGCTTTCATCGCCGTGGCCAAGGCCGTGGTAGCCAAGTTCTTTCCGACACTCAAGGACAACCCCGAGTACACCTCGATCATCAATGCCCGCCATTTTCAGCGCCTGCACGGCTACCTGAGCGAAGCACGCGAAGCGGGGGTCGAGCTGATCGAACTTAACGCCGGTGCCGAGGACTTCAGCCAGGCCGCACACAACAAGATCGTCCCGACCCTGTTGCGCGACCCCGCGGATCACCTGCAGGTCATGCAGGACGAAATCTTCGGCCCGCTGCTGCCGATCAAGCCCTACGACACCATCACCGGGGTGATTGCCCAGATCAACGCCCGGCCGCGGCCACTGGCGCTGTACTACTTCGGCAACGACGCAGACGAAGAGGCCCAGGTGCTCAGCCGTACCTGCTCAGGTGGCGTCACCCTCAACGGTGTGCTCAGCCACGCCAGCACCGAGGGCCTGCCGTTCGGTGGCGTCGGCCCCAGCGGTATGGGCGCCTATCACGGTATCGATGGTTTCCGCACGTTCAGCCATGCCAAGGCGGTATTGCGCGCCGTACCGAACCCGGCCTGACCCCCACTTCATTGTTGAGAGAGAACTGTCATGAAAGCTGCCGTATTCCACCAGGTAGGAAGCCCGCTGGTCATTGAACACGTAGGCATCAGCAAGCCGGGCCCGCGCGAAGTGCTGATCCGCACCAAGGCTGTCGGCGTCTGCCATTCGGACCTGCACGTGATCGATGGCTCGTTCCCGTTCCCGGGGCCGCTGGTACTGGGCCACGAGGCGGCCGGGGTGGTCGAGCAGGTCGGCGCTGAAGTGCGTTCGGTCAAACCCGGTGATCATGTAGTGACCTGCCTGACCGTGTTCTGCGGCCATTGCGAGCATTGCGTGACCGGGCATCTGGCGCGTTGCGTTTCGCCGGAAACCAAGCGTGGTGCCGACGAGGAGTCACGCCTGACCTACGTGCAAAAGCCGATTCCGCAGTTCGTCAACCTGTCCGGTTTTGCCGAGCAGATGCTGGTGCATGAGAACGCCTGCGTGGCGATCCGTCGCGACATGCCGCTGGACCGCGCCGCGCTGCTCGGCTGTGCGGTCACCACCGGCACCGGCGCGGTTTTCAACACCGCCAACGTACGTCCGGGCGAGACCGTGGCGGTGATCGGTTGCGGCGGTATCGGCCTTGCCGCCATCAACGGTGCGGCGCTGGCCGGGGCAGGGCGGATCATCGCCATTGACATGCTCGACTCCAAGCTTGAGCTGGCCCGCCAGTTCGGCGCCACGGATGTGGTCAACGCCAAAGACGGCGATGCCGCCAAGCAGGTGCTGGAACTGACCCGCGGCGGTGTGCATCACGCCTTTGAATGCATTGGCCTCAAACAGACCGCCGAGCAGGCCTTCGCCATGCTCGCCCGCGGAGGCACCGCGACAGTGATCGGCATGCTCAAACCGGGTCTGAAAATCGAGGTGGACCCGCTGCAGCTGCTGCACGAGCGGCGTATCCAGGGCTCGTTGATGGGCTCCAACCGCTTCCCGGTGGACATGCCGCGGCTGGTGGATTTCTACATGGCCGGCAAGCTCAAGCTCGACGAAATGATCTCCCAGCGCATCAAGCTGGAGCAGATCAACCAGGCCTTCGACGAGCTGCGCCGCGGTGAACTGGCGCGCTCGGTGATCATTTTCGACGAATGAGTCACGCCCCCACGATCAGGCTGCCGCCCCGCCTGGCGGCAGCCCCAGGCCTACGGAGTTGATGGATGGACATTGAATACACCGCGTTCGAACAGGCCTTTCGCGAGGAGGTCCGGGGTTATCTGCGCGACCACTTGCCCGGTGAACTGTCCGAGCGCATCGCCCTGGGCAAGCGCCTGAGCAAGGCGCACCAGGTGCAATGGATGCAGACGCTCAACGAGAAAGGCTGGCTGGCACCGGGCTGGCCGGAAGAATATGGCGGCACCGGCTGGAGCGCCGTGCAAAAGCATATCTTCGACGAAGAATGCTTCGCTGCAGGGGCGCCGAAGGTGTCGTCGTTTGGCCTGAAAATGGTCGCACCAGTGATCATCAAGTTCGGCACCGCCGAGCAGAAAGCCCGCTTTTTACCGCGCATCCTGACCTGCGAGGACTGGTGGTGCCAGGGCTATTCGGAGCCGGGCGCAGGTTCTGATCTGTCGTCACTGAAGACCCGTGCGACCCGCGAGGGCGATCACTATGTGATCAACGGCCAGAAGACCTGGACCACCCTGGCGCACTTTGCCGACTGGATGTTCTGCCTGGTGCGCACCGACCCCGAGGCCCGCCAGCAGCGGGGGATCTCCTTTGTGCTGATCGACATGCAGACCCCGGGTATTACCGTGCGGCCGATCATCACCCTGGACGGCGAACACGAAGTCAACGAAGTGTTCTTCGACAACGTGCGGGTGCCGGTGGCCAACCTGGTCGGTCAGGAGAACGAAGGCTGGACCTGCGCCAAGTACCTGCTGACCCACGAGCGCACCAGCATCGGCGGTATCGCCCAGAACAAGGCGTTGCTCGCACGTCTCAAGCATATGGCGGCGCAGGAGCTGTGCGATGGTCGGCCGTTGATCGAGGCGCCGTTGTTCCGGGCCCAGGTGGCCGAGGTCGAGATGCAGCTGATGGCCGCCGAGATGAGCACCCTGCGAACTTTGGCGGCGGCACAGGACGGCGCGGCACCGGGGGCGGAAAGCTCGTTCCTGAAGATCAAAGGCACCGAGATTCGCCAGGCCATCACCTACCTGATGAGCAAGGCCGTCGGCCCTTATGCGCTGCCGTTCATCGAGGATGAACTGGGCTACGGGGAAGAACCGTTGCTGTACACCGATTACAGCAGTGCCGCCACCTACCAGTATCTGGACGCGCGCAAGGCCTCGATCTATGGCGGCGCCAATGAAATCCAGAAGAACATCATCGCGAAAATGATCCTCGAACTCTAAGGCGCCCCGACCATGGATTTCAAACTGACACAAGAGCAGTTGATGCTGCAGGACACCGCCGCACGGCTGGTGCGCGACACCTATGGTTTCGAGCAGCGTGAGCACTATCGCCACAGCGAACAGGGCTTCAGTGCTGCGTTCATGCAACAACTGGGCGAACTGGGCCTGTGCGCGGTGCCCTTTGCCGAGGCCTACGGAGGGTTTGGCGGCAGCGGTGTGGAAAACATGCTGATCATGACCGAACTGGGGCGCGGTCTGTGCCTTGAACCCTACCTGCACTCGGTGATTTTCGCCGGTGGTCTGGTCGCCCAGTTGGGGAGCGAAGCGCAGAAGAACACTCTCTTGCCGCAACTCGGTAGTGCCAGTCTGCAACTGGCCGTCGCGCTGCAAGAGCCGCAAAGCCACTACCACTTGCACGACGTGCAGACCGTGGCCACGCCCGTGCCGGGCGGCTGGATCCTCAATGGCCGTAAATCGGTGGTGATCGGCGGGCAAAGCGCCGGCTTGATCCTGGTGTCGGCCCGCAGCAGCCACAGCGCGCGGGACGAGCAGGGCATCAGCCTGTTCCTGGTCGATCCGCAGGCGCCTGGCGTGCATCGGCGCTCATTTCCGACCATGGACGGGCGCATGGCCTGCGAGCTGTATCTACAGGACGTGCAGGTCAGCGCTGAGGCGCTGCTCGGGCAGCCGGGACAAGCCCTGGGCGCGCTGCGTTACCAGCAGGGGCGCTGCCTCGCCGCACAGTGCGCCGAAGCGGTGGGCAGCATGGAGGCAGCCTGTGCCTTGACCCTCGACTACCTGAAGACGCGTCAGCAGTTCGGTCAGCCCATCGGCAAGTTCCAGGTGTTGCAGCACCGCATGGTGGATATGCGCATCGAGCTGGACCAGGCCACTTCCATGGCCCTGCTCGCCGCGTGTGTCGCCGACCAGCCGGACAGTGAGCAGCGCAGCCGTACACTGGCGGCGGCGAAGTTCATCGTCAGCCGCGCCAGCCGTTTTGTCGCCGACCAGGGTATCCAGCTACACGGTGGCATTGGCCTGACCTGGGAATACCAGCTGTCGCACCATGCCAAGCATCTGCTGATGGTGGCGCGTCAGTTTGGCGATGACGATCACCATCTGCAGGCGTACGCGAAGTTGATGCAAGTAGCCTGAACAGCCCCTCGGCAGGCTGGCAACAGCGACCCTATGCAAAGGAGTGTTCCATGAATAATGTCGTTGAACTGCCGGCCGAGGCCGGCCCGCTTACCCAGGATACCCGCGCGGTGTACCGCAAGGTCATCCTGCGCCTGTTGCCTTACCTGTTCCTGGCCTATGCCATCAACACCATTGACCGCTTGAACGTGTCCTTCGCCAAGTTGCGCATGGCCGAGGATATCGCCCTCACCGATGCCGCCTACGGTATCGGTGCCGGGATTTTCTACCTGGGCTACATCCTCTTCGAAGTGCCCAGCAATATGTACCTGCAGCGCATCGGCGCACGTGCCACGCTGACGCGGATCATGGTGCTATGGGGCATGGTGACGGTGGCCACGGCCTTCGTTACCACCGCCGAGCAACTGATTGTCGCGCGGTTTTTTCTCGGCGTGGCCGAAGCCGGCTTCTTCCCGGGGGTGATTCTCTACCTGACCTACTGGTTTCCTCCGGCGCTGCGGGCACGAATCACTGCGGTGTTCCTGATGGCAGCGATGATCGCCGGGATTGTCAGCGGTCCCTTGGCCGGCGCGATCATGACCCACTTCGATGGCTGGCTGGGGCTACGCGACTGGCAGGTATTGTTCGTCCTCGAAGGCGTTCCAGCGATCCTGCTAGGGCTGTTTGGCTGGTTCTGGCTGGTCGACCGGCCGGAGAATGCCCGTTGGCTGAGCGCGGGTGAGAAGCAGCTGCTGGCTGCCGCGCTGGCCCAGGGGCGACCGGCTGAAACCGTCCATGCCAGCCTGGCCGAGGTACTGCGCAATCCGAGGGTGTACATCGCCGGGGTGGTGTTTTTTTGTCTCTACAGCGGTTCGAACACGGTGTCTTACTGGATGCCGACACTGATTCGTGGTTTTGGTGTGGAGGATCTCAAGACTATTGGGCTGCTGGCCAGTATCCCTTACGTCGCTGCCCTGGCCGGGATGTATCTGCTGGCGCGCAGTTCCGACAAACACCTGGAGCGACGCTGGCATGTGGGCTTGACGGTGTTGGTGGGCGCGAGCTGTTTCTTCCTGCTCGGGCCGGCCCAGGGGCATCTGCTGCTTTCGGTGGTGCTGATGAGCATCGGTGCAGCTGCGGCGATGTCGTCCCTGTCGTTGTTCTGGAGCATTCCACCGGCGCTGCTGGCACCTTCGGCGGCACCTATAGGCATCGCAGTAATCAGTTGCATTGGCGGCCTGGCCGGGGTGATCAGCCAGGTGGTGGTAGGCGCGATCAAGTCGGCAAGCGGAGATCTGTACCTGGCTTTCGATGTGATCGGCGGCGTGCTGGTGGTGGGGGTAGTGGTGTTGCTGGTGGGGATTCCTGCGCGGCAATTAAGTGAGCGCAGTGCTGCCTGAGCCGGACGTGTGGCGGACAGCTAACAACCGGTTTTCCTTGTCACCTGTTTTTTGGTGCAACTGTCTACAGGGAGGACAAGCGGGCTCGCCCGCTTGATCATGCCTACCAACCCTTGACCCCATGCATGTCGGGTAGTCTGTGGGCGATACCCTTGTGACAATCGATACAGGTGGCTTCGCCCTTGGCCAACGAGGTGGAGTGCATGGCCGCCGCGCGTTTGCTCTGGCGGGTGAAATCCATGAACTCGAAGTTGTGGCAGTTGCGGCATTCGCGTGAGTCGTTGGCCTTGAGCCTGGCCCACTCATGCTCAGCCAGCTCGCGGCGCAGGGCCACGAACTTGTCGCGGGTGTCGATGGTGCCGAAGATTTTGCCCCAGACCTCTTTGGAGGCCTGCATCTTGCGCGCGATCTTGTGCGTCCATTCATGCGGCACGTGGCAATCCGGGCAACTGGCGCGCACGCCGGAACGGTTGCTGTAGTGGATGGTTTCCTTGAGTTCGACGAACACGTTGTCACGCATTTCATGGCACGACACGCAGAACTTCTCGGTATTGGTCAGCTCCAGCGCGGTGTTGAAGCCGCCCCAGAAAATGATCCCGGCAATGAAACCACCGAGGGTCAAAAAGCCCAGGCTGAAATAGACGCTTGGCCGACAGAGGATGCCCCAGTACTCCTTAAGCAGGGCGAACAGTGCTTTCATGGCGCCTCCTCAAGGTTTCTTCGTGGCGTTGGCGTCGTCTTGCAGGATTTTGTCGATGGTTTCGAAGCTGTTGCCCACCAGCGGCTGCACTTCTTTCTGCGGCACATGGCACTGGTTGCAGAAGTAGCGGCGCGGCGATACCGCCGCCAGGGCCTGGCCGTCGCGGTCCATGTAGTGGGTAATGCTGATCATCGTCGCTTGGCTGCGGGCGCTGTTGGCGCGGCTGTGGCACGACAGGCACTTGTTGCCGTTTATGTCGATCTGGTAGCCGCGAATGCTGTGGGGAATGGTCGGCGGCTGATCAGGGTAGTTGCGCTCGCGCTTGAGGTCCTTGTTTTCATCGTTGGCAATCGGTGGCGCCGGCATGCTCTGGGTCAAGGTACCACCGGGGCGGCGGCCATCCGGGCCGGGCGCATCGAGCGGGTAGTTGATTTCGGCAGCGATCACCACGCCAATCGCAGCGAGCAGGCACAACGGCAGGATTCGAAAGGTCATGACGGTGCTCCTCAGGCGACGCTGATCAACTCGATGCGTATGGCGCATTTTTTGTAGTCGGTCTGCTTGGAGATCGGGTCGGTGGCGTCGAGCGTGACCTTGTTGATCAGCTTGTTGGCATCGAAGAACGGCACGAACACCAGGCCTTGCGGCGGCTTGTTGCGCCCGCGGGTTTCGATGCGCGCACGGATTTCGCCACGCCGGCTGATCAGCTTCACTTCGCTGCCGCGCCGCGCATTCAGGGCTTTGGCGTCGTCGGGGTGCATATAGACCAAGGCGTCGGGCACGGCCTTGTACAGCTCTTCGACCCGCTGGGTCATGGTCCCGGTGTGCCAGTGCTCAAGCACCCGGCCGGTGCTCAGCCAGAACGGGTAGTCGGCATCCGGGGCTTCGGCCGGCGGCTCATAGGGCAGGGCGAAGATGATCGCCTTCTTGTCCGGATAGCCATAGAACTGCACGCCGCTGCCGGCCTCGACGTAAGGGTCAAGGCCTTCACGGTAGCGCCAGCGCGTCTCCTTGCCATCGACCACCGGCCAGCGCAGTCCGCGCTCGTTGTGGTATTGGTCAAACGGTGCCAGGTCATGGCCATGACCGCGGCCAAACTGGGCGTACTCCTCGAACAGGCCTTTTTGCAGGTAGAAGCCGAACGCCTTGGCCTCATCGTTCTTGTAACCGGCCTCCAGTTGCTCGACCGGGAACTGGTCGACCTGGCCGTTCTTGAACAGCACCTCGAAGAGGGTCATGCCCTTGTATTCCGGCGACTTGGCCAACAGCTCGGCAGGCCAGGTTTCATCCGTGGTAAAGCGCTTGGAAAACTCCACCAGTTGCCACAAGTCCGACCTGGCATCGCCGGGTGCAGTGACCAGCTGGTGCCAGAACTGGGTACGGCGCTCGGCGTTGCCAAAGGCGCCTTCCTTTTCCACCCACATGGCGCTGGGCAAGATCAGGTCGGCAGCCTGGGCCGAGACGGTGGGGTAGACATCGGAGACGATCACGAAATTCTCCGGTTTACGCCAGCCGGGCAGTACCTCCTGCATGATGTTGGGGCCGGCCTGCATGTTGTTGCTGGCCTGGGTCCAGTACACGTTGAGCACACCGTCCTTGAGCATGCGGCTTTGTTGCACCGCATGAAAACCGACCTTTTCCTCGATGGTCCCAGGCGGCAGCTTCCAGATCTTTTCCGCCGTGGCGCGGTGCTTGGGATTGCTCACCACCAGATCGGCGGGCAAGCGGTGCGAGAAGGTTCCGACTTCACGGGCGGTACCACAGGCCGAAGGCTGGCCGGTGAGGGAGAAGGGGCTATTGCCCGGCTCGCTGATCTTGCCGGTCAGCAAGTGAATGTTGTAGATCAGGTTGTTGGCCCAGACCCCACGGGTATGTTGGTTGAAACCCATGGTCCAGAACGACACGACCTTGCGTTTGGGGTCGGCATAGAGTTCGGCCAGGGCCTTGAGGCGTTCGGCGGGCACGCCCGACTCCTTGGCGGCGCGCTCCAGGGTATAGGGGCGGACGAAGGCGGCGAACTGTTCGAAATCGATATCGCTCCAGGTGTTGGCCTTGTCAGCGTTCTTTGCTTTGGTCTCGAGCGGGTTGTCCGGCCGCAGGCCGTAGCCGATATCGTCGGCACCCTGGGCGAAACGGGTGTGCTTGCTGATGAAGTCCTTGTTGACCGAGCCGCTTTCAATGATGTGATTAGCGATGTAGTTGAGGATCAGCAGATCGGTCTGTGGCTTGAACACCATGGGAATGTCGGCCAGTTCGAAGCTGCGATGCTCGAAGGTCGACAGCACCGCGACCTTGACCTGCGGCTGGCTCAGGCGCCGGTCGGTGACCCGGCTCCAGAGAATCGGGTGCATCTCGGCCATGTTCGAGCCCCAGAGCACGAAGGCATCGGTGGCCTCGATGTCGTCGTAGCAACCCATCGGCTCATCCATGCCGAAGGTGCGCATGAAGCCCATCACCGCCGAGGCCATGCAATGGCGGGCGTTAGGGTCGATGTTGTTGCTGCGAAAGCCGGCCTTCATCAATTTGTTGGCGGCGTAACCTTCCCACACCGTCCATTGCCCTGAGCCAAACATGCCAACCGCACTGGGGCCTTTGTTCTTCAAGGCCTCCTTGAACTTGGCTTCCATGATGTCGAAGGCTTTCTCCCAACTGACCGGCTGGAACTCGCCCTGCTTGTCGTACTGGCCGTTCTTCATGCGCAACAGCGGCTGGGTCAGGCGGTCGTTGCCGTACATGATCTTCGACAGGAAGTAGCCCTTGACGCAGTTCAAGCCGCGATTGACCTCGGCTTTGACGTCGCCGTGAGTCGCCACCACGCGGTTGTCGCGGGTGGCGACCATCACGCTGCACCCGGTGCCGCAGAAGCGGCAAGGCGCCTTGTTCCAGTCCAGGGTGACCATGTCCGCCTCGGTAATCAGATTACTGGCGGTGGTATAGATCGGCAGGCCGGCTGCCGCTGCGGCAATGGCGGCGGCCTGGGCTTTGGCGAATTCGCGGCGGGTCATGCTCATTCGGTCTCTCCTGCGGGGTCGAGGAGTTCGTGATAGATCAACGCCGCATTGAGTACGCCCGGCAAATTGTTGATCTGGTCGATGCGTTGCAAAATCTGGTTTTCATCTACCGCCTCAAGCACCACCACCAACTTTCCGGCGCTACTTTGCTGATGCAACTCCAAGCCATCGAGCAGGCACAAGTTGGCTTTGACGGCATCAAACAGTTCCGGGCGGGCAAGTACTACAAGGCTGGCAATATGTCGGGCTTCGTCCATGCGCGGGCTCCACTGGATAGCGTTGGCGGTCTATCAGTTGGGCGGCCCGGGCGGGCCGTAGAGCATTTGCAAAAACCAGATGATGAAACCGTAGCCACCGACGATTGCCACCGATAGCAGGGGGAACAGGCAGGCGACGAGGAAGACGAACAGCAGGGCTTCCTTGCGCCGTACAGGTTTTTGTTCTTCAGCCAATGACATTGGAGGCTCTCCAAGCAGACTTGGGTTGAGCGTAGATCACCTTGGTGAGGCAGTTACATCATGACCGCTGAATTAGACCGGCGGCTTTTTGCCTATCTGTGGAATTTCATAAGATTACTTATGAGACTGGTAAGATTATTGATTATCACTTGCCTTGCGCCAGGTCCCGGAAACGCTATTGCGATTGCTTGGGCTGGCTTCGTAAAACAGCTCGCTTGGATGCTTCGGATCTAAATCAAAATCTGATCTACGCTGAATAATGGCGATCAAATTAGATGTAACCACATTCTAACCACGTCCATCTGCCGTCCAATGGACGCCCAATATGATCCGATGAGGATTGTTGTATCGGAAAGCAGGATGCTGAGATGAAAAGTACATCGGTGACCAATCTTCACTTTCGCACTCCCACTTTGATATCGATTGACCCACGTGGCTTGCCGATCATCACTGTGGGTTACCATCGATTGTCTGTTGCTGAAAAACCTCAGGCACGGATCGAACGCCAATTGCATAACGCAGCGCGCCAACTGAGTTGTCAATGGGACACACGATTGTGGGCTGATGGTGGCGATACCGGTGTTCCCAACCAGTCAACACTTTTCAGCCTATCGAGCCAGGCTTTGTGCTCCGACAGTGTGGATTCCGGGTGGAAGATTGCAATGTTTGGTGATGCCGGCCAGTCGGTTGAGGACTGGGATGGGCGCGGCGGACACCGTGAAACTCGGTATGACTATCTTATTCGGCCAATCAGCGTATATGAGCAGATGGGCGAAGGCGCCCGGCGTTGCGTGGAGCGCTTTGCCTATGGCGATGCCGCACAAACCGCTGCCAATCGCTGTGGACGGGTCATTCGCCAAGACGATACCGCCGGCAGCCAGGAATTTCCAGCATACGGGCTATTGGGCCAGTGTCAGGTGCAGACTCAGTGGTTCCTGGGATCGCTGGAAACACCTGACTGGCCAGACACAGTGACCGCACGTGATGAGCTGCTGGAACACAATGAACAAGGCACAGCGATGTCGTATACGACTAGATGGCAGCATGACGCGCTAGGTGCAGCGCTGCACCAGACCGATGCAGCAGGCAATGTTCAAAGTTGCAAGTATGACGTAGCGGGGCAGTTGCTACTCAACAAACTCAAGCCGCTTGAAGAGGGCCCCACCACGGTGGTCCGGGATATTGTTTACAACGCCTTCGGCCAAGTGACGTCGCAGCTACTTGGCAATGGCGCCACCACCACCGCGAACTACTCGGCGGTGGATGGTCGACTTGAAGAGTTGAGAACAATTAAAGCGAACAAAGTGTTGCAGGCGCTTAGCTACAACTACGACCCAGTGGGTAATGTACTAAGCGTTCTGGATACGGCGCAGCCCACGGACTGGTTCAACGGAGAACAGGTCAATCCGATGAGCGTCTATCGTTACGACACCCTATACCAGTTAGTCGAGGCCAGTGGACGGGAGAGCTTGCAGGCGATTATTCAACCGGGCCTACCAGATTTGAGGCTACCCGGGGGCGGTGATACCAGTCGGCGGCGTAATTACACCCAGCGCTTTGAATATGATGCCAGCGGCAATCTGCTGACACTGAAACATGATCAACTGCCAACGCGGGTTATGAAAGTGGACCCGCGCAGTAACCGGAGCCTTTATCAAGCTGATGCGGCCAATCCACCGGACATCAGCCAAGGGTTCGACGCCAACGGCAACATGCTCTGCATGCAAAGTTCACAGGAATTGTACTGGAATGTACGTAATCAACTGCAGCGTGTTACGCACGTTGCACGCCAAGGCGGCGCTAGTGACAACGAAGTGTATGTGTACGGCGCTGGTGATCAGCGCAGGCGCAAGGTGCGGGTGCGGCAGGCCAGGACGGTTGAGCATGTGTCCGAAGTGCGCTATCTGCCGGGGCTGGAGATCCGGTGGGACACCGCAACGGGGGAAGTGATGCACAACCTGACTGTGCAGGCTGGACGTAGCCAAGTCAGGCTTTTGCGCTGGCGTGCGAGTCGCAGGACGTTACCGAGCCCGCAGTGGCGTTATGGGCTGCATGACCATTTGGGCAGCAGCACGTTGGAGCTGGATCATGATGGGACGGTGATCAGTCATGAGGGTTTTTACCCATTTGGTGGAACGGCTTGGTGGGCGGCGCGCAGCGAGGTGGATGTCCAGTACAAGGTCATTCGCTACACCGGCAAGGAACGCGATACAACCGGGTTGTATTACTACGGCTACCGCTATTACGCACCCTGGCTAAATCGTTGGCTCAATCCAGACCCTGCAGGTGATATCAATGGGCTGAATGTGTACAAAATGTGCGGCAACAATCCAACCACACATTTTGATAATGATGGGCGCCATTGGCCGATGAGTACTTCAACTATTACACGTAGCCCTTCCCGAATAGTTACTGACATTGAATCAAGTACTGTACAAGACCAACAGTACCCTCCACTAGGGCTAGATGCGAGGCCAGGTGTTCTCTGGGGCGACTCCAGTGAATTTCTTGACTCGGCCCATGCTTATTTTATTGCGGATTTTAATCAGAAAGCAGAGAAAATAGAGCGGCGCCTTGATCATGTTAGCAAGCTTCTATCTGACGAATTTGTACATACGATAAACCCAGTCGATCCTTACGAAGTGACCTCGGTGCACAAAAATGGGCTGGACTCGTTTACTAATGCATTCACACCCGAAAGGTGGGTGCTAAAGAGTAACTACAAGTCAAGTAAGGTCAGTGAGTATCATGCGAATGATGTCATACGCCATCAATATAAGTTGATCTCGAAAGGCATTGGTTTTTATGGCACACTCCCCAGTGTTATCGAAAATCGCTTTGTGGTGAGTAGACCCACGAACGAAATCGGATCGCGATTTTCCTCAAAGTCACCCGCGCTGCTAAAAAATTTTCTTACTCAGACGCCGATCGGTAAAGGGACACTGATTGCCTTAAATGACTTTGGTATGGAGCCACTATGGGTGGACTATCAGAAAGATTCTCTACTTTTCAGCGCTACATTACCGGTCGCGCACCTATATCTTGGTGTAAGACCAATTTCCAGACCTCAAACGTCTCAGCGCTTACAACGCTCGTTATAGGAGTGTAGCTAACACTTCTTGGTCCTGACGTTTAAAGGGTCAGTTACGCCGGGTGCTGCCTTACTTGAGACTGCTCTTGAGGAATTGTTCGCGGTCTTGATGCATCTGCAAATGGGTTTTTCCCGCCGCATACTCCAGACCGGCGAGGCCCATTTTCAGCCCAAGGTCGGGATGCCGCGCCGCATGAAGAATAGCCTCTGCCAGACTGGACGGATTGCCCATTTCGAAGGTGAGTGCGGTGTCCTTGTCGGTAATATCGAGGATGCCGTAAGTGTCTGAGGCGATGACCGGGGTGCCTTGGCTGAACGCGTCAAAAATGATCCTGGGTTGTTCCTGCTTCAAGGTGGGCACCAACACCCAGTCATGCTGGGAGATGACCTTGAAGAATGCCTCTCCGTAATTGACATTGTCTTGATACTTCACACTAACGCCGCCATGGCGTTGCCCTGCAAAGCGCCGGCAGGTGTCTTCCAGATCGCCTGAGCCCATGATGGTGATGTTTATATTCACGTCGTGCGAATGCAATTGCTCGATGGCGGCGAGCACGACAAGGACGCCTTTGTCGGCGACGAGGCGTGAGGGGAAGAGGATATTCAGTTTGCCATCGGTTTTGTCATTGAATCTGCGCTTGACCGCTTCCGGGGTTGAAAAGTTGCTGTTGTCGACCCAGGTTGCCGGATTGATAAGTGTTCGGCGCTTATCGTTGCCGAGAAAATAATTCCGGTAAAATGACTGGGTGAATATTCTTGAGTTTGCTGCCCGCAAACAGCACCTCAAGAGTTTTTTATGCGCGTAATGTTCAATTCTTTTTCGGGTGGTTTTCGCGTCGCCCCGACGGAGCATCCAGAAGGACGATTCGATGACGATAATCCATTGAAAGGACATGAACGGCTTGAGCAGCAATAAATAAAAAGACAGCGGGAATGCCCAGCCGGCACCATCGGAATGGACGATCTTTGCTTGTCTGCATGCCTTGATGACGGTGATAAAGTTTGGCAGAAAATTTTTCAGTACCGATGGAATGCCACGGTCATTCTTCAGTTCGAAAAGCCACTTTATGTCAAGGTCGCTAATGTCTTGCAGGCCCTCCAGGCTTCTGCTTTTGACCACCGGGCAGCAGATGCCGAAGTTCTGTATATAGTTCAAGTGCAGTTTCAGGTCTTTGGCCCACAACGGGTCGGTAAATATTCGCCCTTGGTTGTCTTTTTTTATCACGATCCTGGTGAACAGGATGTAAGGCGCATTGATCATATTTTCCTCACATGGAGTTGCTGACTGCTGCAAGTGATCTTCCCTAAGCTATCAACCACTTCATGTGATGAACAGGCTGCCAACAAGGACAGCACTGGTACCATAAAAACTGATTTACCTGAGTTTCGCCTTGACCTGCCAATTGTTTGTTTACCCATAAACCTGAAGCCTGCGCCACCTGTTTGGCCAAATGTGTTCATCCCGACGGTGGTTGCAGGAAACGCAGTCCAGTGTCGTGTGCGAGCCAGCACAATGATGTCCAATTGTCATCGTGACAAACGAAAGGATAGCCATGCCCTACAAAATCGGGAGGGATCGGCAGCTTTTTTTTAAACAGCGCCGCCAGGCTCCCGGTAGGAGCGGGCTTGCCCCGCGATGCGATATATCTGACAGTTCGCAATCGCGGGGCAAGCCCGCTCCCACCGGGAGCCTGGGAGCCTGGCTGGCTAGAACTTGACCTTGACCCCAAGCATCCCTTCGTAGCCGTGGCTGTCGTTGTCCAGCCCTTTCTCGTAGCCGGCAGAGACATGGATCGTGGTTTTCTCGCTGACTTGATAGTCCACACCCAGGTTCACTTCAGTCCAGGTACCGCCCAGGTCAGTGGTGAAGGGGATAAAGCCGTCACTGGACGAGAACTCGGTTTTCGGTGAGCTCTTGAACTCGTGCCAGATGCTTGGGCGAACCCAGATGTTGGTGCGGTGCAGTTTGCCTTTGTCGTCCTCACGGAACAGGTCTTTGTCGATGCGTACCCCCAGACGGCCTGTCAGTGAATCGACGTCTTCGAAGCGCACCTCGGAGGCGGCATCGTGGCTGTCATTGATCTTGATCTTGCTGACAATCACTTGGGCTTGCGGCTCGATCTTCAGCGATTCGTCCTTGTTCAGCTTGAACGGATAACCGGCTTCCAGCGACGCGGTGATGCCTTTGCCCTTGGTCTTGAAGCGCGGCAGGTCTTGCGGGTTGGCCTGGATATCGAAGTGGTTGAATTGCAGCACACCGTCCAGGTACCAGCCTGCCGGGCCAAAGTGCGTCCAGTAGCCACCCAGGCCAACGGCGCGCACCTTGGCATCGCCGGCGGCAGTGCCATCGGTGTGGTCGATGTCACCGGCGATCTTGCCGGCGGACAACGAGATCCCGGCCTGATCGGTACTGCCATCGGTGTCTTCACCGTGGTACAGGTCGATACCGACCTGGAACGCTTGCTGGCTGTAGTCATAACGGCTGCCATTGCTCAGGTCCTGGTCACCCTGGCCATAGATCAGGCGGCCCCAGCCCAGCGATGGGCCATAGTCACTTTGGGCTTCGCCAGGGAGCGGGTCGACCGAATTGCGAACTTCTTCGCCCATGCGTTCGTGCAGGGTATCGACCAGCATGCGGCTGTAGCGCAGGGTCATGCCGGGGATGGCGCTGTACAGCGAGGTTTCCGGGCGGTAGTTCGGCACCTGGGGTGAAGGTTGAGGGCGATTGTCGACGGGCTTCGGTGCCGGATCGACAGGGGTAGGGTCAACGGGAGTCGGGTTAACCGGGGTCGGATCAACGGGAGTCGGGTCAACCGGAGTCGGATCAACCGGAGTGGCATCCTTGGTCGAACGCAGGTACCAGGCCTGCGCGTTGCTGTCGTCCAGGCTGGCGCGGTGCAGGGTGTACTCGTACGGGCCAGCCTTGACACGGCTGAGCAGTCTGAACGCTTGCTCCTGGGTGGTGCCACCGTTGATCGCATCGACGACCTGGATACCGTTGCCTTTGGTCAATGCGCCGGGGCCTGCGGCGTTCTTGATCTGCAGGTTGCTGCTGCCGCTTGCCTGGCCGCCATCGATGACCAGCTTGTCGGACGGCGATTGATCGTCATACAAATAGGTATTGAGGGCGATGGTGCCGTTGTTGCCCTGGTACTGATTGACCGTGAGAGTCTTGTAGCTGCCGCCGGAGGGCGCGCTGAAGTCGATCAGGCTGTTGTCGTTGCTCAGGCTGCTGAGGTTCGAGTCGTCGGTGAGCTTCCACAGGCTGGTGTCACTCATGCTCAGGTTCGAGGTGCTGCCCGCTGCGGTGGTGGCACTACCATTGACCTGGGAGCTGGCCAGGTTGAGGGTGGCAAGACCCGCTTGGCTGGCATTGGCATCGACGTGCAGCCATTGGCCGCTGCCGCCTGCGATCACATCTTTGAAGTCAATGTCAGCCGTACCGTCCACTGCGACCGTCGCGCCGTTCTGGTTATGCAACACCGTGCTGCTCAGGTCGGCCTGGCTTGCACCCGCGCTGCTGCCTTGCAGGTACAGGGCCGAAGCATTGCTGCCAGCGGCGCTGACTGTCGACTGTTCGGCGCTGAGCTGGCCACCGTCTTTGACCAGCATGCCATGGGCGTCGGCGCCCTGGGTGATGACGCTGGCCTGTTTGAGGGTTGCCGAACTCGGGGCGCTGCTGACCAGTACGCCATGGGCACCAATGCCGCTGGTGCTGGCAACGCTGTTATTGGCTTGTAACTGACCGCCGCGTTCGGCCTGCAAGGCGGTCGAGTTGTCGCCGTGGGTGCGGATGCTGGAGTCCTTGAGCTCCAGGGTGGCGCTCAGGCCGTCCTTGAAGTTGCGGCTCACCCGGGCACCACTGGCGTTGGCGCCAAGGGTTTCGACGGTCACGCTGTTGGCCTCCAGCACCACACTGCCGGGCTTAGGGCCGCCGATACCAGCGTACAGGCCAATCGAGCGATCACCTTCGGTTTTTACCGACACGCCATTGAGCTGCATGCTGCCGCCATCATCCACGGCGGCGCCGTAGGCCTGCTGGCCCTTGGTCAGCAGGTGGGTGCCGTTGGCAATCAGCAGGGCACCTTCGTTACGTGAGGCCAGGGCATGCGGGAAGGTCAGGTTGGACTGCACGGGCGAGCCGTTGCCGCTGGTAGTCACGGTGCCACCATTGAGGATCACGGTGGCGTTCTGGTTGGCGACCACGCCCATGGCATTGTCGTTGCCGGCGGTGTAGACGTTGACGTTGTCAGCAGTGACGGTCGCATTGGCGGCGCTGATCCCGGTCGAGTAATTACCCTCGGTGCTGACGGTGCCGTTGCTGATCTGGACGTCCGCGCCATTGACTGCGTTGATGCCATAACTGGTTTGCGGTGAGGTGCGTACCTGGCTGTCAGTGAGAACCAGGCGCGAACCTGCGCCATCGACCAGCACACCCGGCGACCAGGGGCCGGTGGCGTTGAGGGCGTCGACAGCGATTTTGCTTTTGCTCACCTGGACCTCGGCACCGGCGACAACATTGAGGCCGATCGAGCGGGCACCGAGTACCGAGATATCACTGTTGGACACCTGGGCCTGGCTACCGGCACCTTCGACTGACACGCCGTGACCGAAGATACCCTGAGTCGCCAGGACGCTGTTGTCGAGTACCAGGCTGCCGCCGGCCATGGCCCTGGCGGCGGCGGCAGGGTTGGCAATATTGCCGCCACCACTGACACTGATGTGGCTGTCCTTGAGCGAAATGCCGCTCGCGTCGGCCCGCGCCCCGCCTACGGAGGCACCGCTGGCGTTCACGTTCAAGCCGCTACCGGTGATCTGCGAACCGCCTAAAGCGTGGAGCACCGCAGTGGTTGTGGTACTGCTCGCCGCATTGGTGGAATTGAAGGTGCTGTCGGCCAACACCATCTCACTACCGCCCTCGGCACGCGCGCCGCTGGCTGACGCGCCGCTGGTGTTGACCGTGATGTCGCTCGCGCTGATACGGCTGGCGCCTTCGGCTTTGAGGCCATGACTGAGGTTGCTACCGCTGGCGGCGCCGCTGGTGGTCACCGTGGTGCCGTTGCTCAGCGCGATGCTGGCACCGTCCTTGGCCAGCACGCCAACGGAGCCTTTGGCCAGGGTGCTGATGGCGCCGCCGCTGAAGTCGATGACGCTGCCATTGCCGCTGGCCAGCAGCGCGACGTTGTTACTGCCGGTGGCGCTACCCATGCTCACCTGGCTGTTGGCAAGGCTGATCACACCCACATTTTGCGCGGTGACACCGGTCATGTTGCTGGCGGTGAAGGGCACGCCAAGGGCGGTCTGCGGGAGCATTTCGATCCGTACGCCGCTGCCGCTGATCTTGCCGCCGTCTTCTGCCAGCAGGCCTTTCTGGCCGTTGGCCGTGGCGCTGGTCACGGCGCCGTTGACGACACTGCCGTGCTCGAAGCTGATCTGCACACCCGCACCGGCTTTCACCCCGATGGCATTGGCCGCCTTCAGTATTACGCTGGAGCTGTCCGGGGCACCGCTGGTGATGCCGATGCCATTGGCCAAGGTCACACTGATCGGCGCAGGCACGCCGAGCATCCCCAGCAGGGCGACGCGGCCGAAGTTAAAGCCGGCGCTCGATGGCTGCGGTTCTTCGCGAAGTTCAGTCGCGATCACCACGTCCTCTGCTTGTGCATCCTCGATGGGCAGGTAGCACAGGCTGCCGAGGATCAGGCTGATGGCCAGGGCCAGACGGTTGTGCACCAGATGGTCCAGAGGCAGTGCACTTTCGTTGATGTGTTTCATGGCAACCTCCAAAAATGTATGGAGGAAGTGTCTGCCTAGGCAGCTATTTGCTCTGTAGGAGTGGCCTTAGCCGTTTGTAGGAACTTCACTGAAGGCCGCGCTGGTCTAGGCTTGTTGATCAGGCCGGCGTCGGCCTGCCAGGAGGCGTTCCATGAGTCGGGTGATGATCGTCGAGCCGCTACCGTTGTTGCGTCTGGCCATCGGCCAGGTGCTGCAGCGTCTGGGGCACCAGCTGGTGGCCGAGGTCGATAACGGCCAGGATGCGCTGCTGCACGCCCGTGGCGACGCCCCGCAGCTGGTGGTGCTTGAACTGGCGATCAGCGGGCTCGGCGGCCTCGACCTGATTCGCCGCCTGAAGCTGCGCGACCCGGCGTTGCAGCTGTTGGTCTACACCGGGCAGAGCAGCAGCCATTTCGCCCGGCTGTGCGTGCAGGCCGGGGCGGACGGGTTTGTCAGCAAACACGATGAGCCGCTTGAGCTGGAACGGGCATTGAGCGCGGTGGCGCATGGGCGCCGCTATTTTCCCCGGGACGCGCTGAAGGCGCCGGCCCCGGTGGGCGGCAAGGAGCTCGACACGCTATCGGCGCGGGAACTGACGGTGCTGCAGCTAATCAGCGAAGGGCGCTCCAATCAGGCCATCGCCGAGCAACTGTCGATCAGTTACAAGACCGTCAGCACCTACAAAACCCGATTGCAGGAAAAGCTCCAGGTTAATTCACGCCTGGCATTGGCGACCATCGCGCAACGCAATGGCATCGGCCAGTCGGCCGCAGCGCCACCGGCCGAACCTGAGCAGTCGCCTGAGGCGCTCGATGACCCGATCCAGCAAACCTTTTTGCGGACACTGCTTGATACCTCGCCCAACCCGATGTTCGTACGCGACCGCGAGGGGCGTTTGCTGATGTGCAACCAGTCCTTTCTGGCGCTGCACCACACCTCCCGGGAGCGGGTGCTGGGTGAGCGGCTGACGGACGCCTTCTGGTACACCGCCGAGCAAGGCCGCAAGTATCAGGCTCATTATGATGAGCTGGTAGAGAAAGGCGAGACAGTCAGTTCTCAGGCTACTCTCGAGTTCCTGGGTGAGCCTCATCATGTGCAGTTCTGGGCCGAACCCTGGCGTGACGCGAAAGGCACTGTTCTGGGCATGGTCGGCGGTTTAGAGGACGTGACTGATTGGCAGATCCTCCTCGGTCAATTGCGCGATGCTCACGAACAGGCCCAGGCCCGGTATCGGGAAGTCACCCGTTTTGCCCGGGTTGTTCATGAGGAGCTGAACGATCCGTTACAGCGCCTACGATCCAGTCTGGGCCCCGCGAACTTGGCAGATTCCGGCCAAGTCGCCTTGCAGCGCTTGAGCCAGCGTCTGGATCAGCTCGATCAGTTGCTCAACCTGGATCAGTTGCGTCCACCGCTGGTTCCGCTCCAGCTGGACATCGTCCAGTGGATCACTGCGCGACTGGCGGCTTTCAATGCACAGTTGCCCAACGCTGCCGTACTGCCGACGCTGGCCTTGGAAGGAGTAACCGCCAGACAGCTGTGGGTCGATGGCGAACGCCTTGGCATGTTGTTCGACAGCCTGATCCAGCACCTGAGTGAGGAGGCCGTGCAAGCCCCGCTGCGCATCAGTCTGGCCACGCGGATGCAGGTCAATGGCGTAGTCACCCTGAACCTCGCGGTCACGCTCTGCCAACCCCTGGCTCACCGTCAAGGCATTGCCTTGCAGTTGTGTCGAAACCTGACCCAGTCGATGGAGGGTAGCTTTCGCGTTGTCCACGAGAATGGCGAAACGGCGTTTCTGATCGAACTTGAATGCCCTGCAGCACTGCCAGGCTGAGTGCTGTCGGGCATACCTTCAAAATCCGCTCTCACGCAACAGCACTGCAGCTAAATGGATCAGGCCATCGCCCAGCCAGCTGCGGCGTTCCCCGTCGATCTGGATCAGTACACTTGCGTTTACTGGTGACTCAAACGGGCCTTGAGCTCGGCTTATCGCTCGATCTGGCGATTCCAGCGGGCGTTCCATTCCGGGCGTTGGCTGTTGACCTGGTCCCAGTCGATGGTCACGGCAGTCTGCAGATAGGTCTGCATGGCCTCGACCTGTCCACGGGTCTTGTCGCTGGTCGGGGTGTTGGGGTTGGACGGGATCTGGTCACCCAGTTCTAGGGCCGGTGCCTGCGCCTCGGGGCTGAGCAGGAACTCGGCAAGCTTTTGCGCAAGCTCAGGCTGGTCGTTGTTGGCGGTGACGCATTCGGCCTGGTTGAGTACCACGGCACCTTCCTTGGGCGCAGCGTATTCCACCGGGATGCCTTTGAGTTTCAGCGCCGCCACTTGGGTGGGGGTGAGGGGGAACAGCGCGGCTTCGTCGGTTTGCACCATTTCAGAAAGCTTGGCCGAGTTGGGGATGTACTCCAGCACGTTCGGACCAACGTTCTTCTGCCAGGCGCTGAAACCCGGGTTGACGTTGGTATCGCTGCCGCCATGCAGACGGTTATACATCAGGAAGCCGTGCAGGCCGAAGGTGGATGATGCCATCGACTGGAATACCACCTTGTCCTTGAAGCGGGTGTCGGCCAGGTCGTTCCACGAGGTGGGTGGCGCCCAGTTTCTTGCCTTGAACAGGCGGCTGTTGTAGGCAAGCCCGGTAACGCCCAGGCTGACGGCGGCAGCCTTGTCCTTGATCAGGGCCTTTTCCGGCAACTGGGTTAGCATCGGGTTGGGTTTGAGCGTGCTGCACAGACCCATGCCGATGGCGCGGTACATGATGCCGTCATCCAGCACCATCACGTGAATTGGCGGTTTGTTCGGCGTGGCCTGCACTTTGGCCAGGATGTCGGCCGAGGTACCAGGGACGATCACCACTTTCACGCCGTTGGCCTGCTCGAACTTGGGCAGGATATCGTCGCTGAACAGTCGCTCCATGGTGCCGCCGTTCATACCCAGATACAGCGTGGGTTGAGCCATGGCGGGCAGGCAGGCGAACAGGCCGGGCACGGTGCAGAACAGCGCGAGCATACGTTGTTTTTGCGTCATGACAGGTTTTCCTTGTGGTGATGGTTGGACTGAAAACGATGGATGGAAAAGGCCGCCAGGCTGGTGGCCGGTGCGCCGTGAAGGATGCATTGCGCCAGCGCTTCGCCAGCTGCTGGGCCAATCTGAAAGCCCGCACCGGCAAAACCGAAGCCATGCAGCAGGCCTGGTTGGCACAGGCTGGGGCCGAGCACCGGTTCGCCATCAGGCAGGTAGCCTTCGGTGCCGCTCCAGGTGCGGATGGCCTGTGCGCCGGCCAGGGCCGGGTACAGTTCGGTGGCGTTGCGCAGGATGTCGAGCACCGCCGCCTGGCCCGGGCGGGCCGTGGTCGGTGAAAGAGCAAAGCCGCGCCCGCCGCCCAGCACACAATTGCCGCGCGCGACCTGGCGAGCGTAGATGCCGCCGCCTTCGACTCCGGTGCTGGCCGTCATGAACAGCGGCAGCGGTTCGGTAACCAGCATGGCCGGATGGGCTGCCGTCAGCGGCACCGGTTCGCCGAAGTCCTCGGCCAGCTGCGCCGACCAGGCACCGGCGCAGTTCAGCAGCCAGGGCGCCTTGAAGCACTGGTCGGTACTGGTGCGCACAGTGAAGCGCTGGCCGTCGTGCTCCACGTCAAGCACTTTGCATTGCTCGTGCAACTGGGCACCGCTGTGCCGGGCAGCCTGGGCGAAGGCTGGTGACACCAGGCGCGGGTTGGCGTGGCCATCCTCGGGGCAATACGATGCACCGACGGCGATGTCGCCGACCCACGGGAAGCGCTGACGCAATTCGCGGCGTTCCAGCAGTTGCAGGCCCAGGTCGAAGGCCTGAGTACGCTGGGCATAGGCTATCAAGGCGTCGAAGTCGGTTGCGCTGCGTGCCAGTTTCAGGTGGCCACAGCGGGCATATTCGCCGTCGATGCCTATCCAGTCGCGCAGTTGCCCCCAGATGGCATGGGCTCGCATCGACAACGGCAGCTGAGCCAGCGAACGGCCCTGGCGGCGCACGCCGCCGTAGTTCACTCCGCTGGAATGCGAGCCGCAGAAGTCACGATCGAGCAACGCCACCTGCTGACCGCAGCGGGCCAAGGTCAATGCGGCGCTGCTGCCGACGATACCGCCGCCGACGATGATGGCGTCCACTTCAATCAGCTTCATGGTTGTATCTCCAGGCCGAAGGGCAGGGGCTTGACCGGCGCCTGGCCACGCAGGCGCCCGACCTGGTCGAGGGGCTGGCCGCTTTCGCAGGCAATCAGCTCGGCCGCGGCGGCGCCGCACACACGGCCCTGACAGCGGCCCATGCCGACCCGGCACATGGCCTTGACCCGGTTGATTTCCCTGTGCCCGGCGCGCACGGTGGCGCGGATGTCGCCGGCGCTGACGTGTTCGCAACGGCACACCGTGAGCGAGTCCGGGGCTTGCCGTGCCCATTGTTCGGGGAACGGGAAGGCTTGCTCCAGGCCTTGGCGAAAGTGCTGCAGGATGGTCAGACGCTTTTCCAGCTGCTGCTGGCGCTCTGGGTTGCCGGAGTTGCCGAGGTCGGCCAACAGCGTCAGCGCAGCCAGTTCACCGGCCATTTCGGCGCCGTCCGCACCGAGGATGCCGGCACCGTCGCCCGCCAGGTACACGCCGGGGCTGCTGGCCCGGCCTTGGGCGTCGCGCACGGGGAGCCAGGCGCGGTTGAGGGTGTTCCAGGCGAACTGGCACCCCAGCAGGTCGGCCAGTTGGGTTTCACTGCGCAGGGCATGGGCGAATGCCACGGCGTCGCATGGCAGATGATGCTGCTGGCCGTTGCGCGACCAGCGCACGCCGCTGGCACGCTGCTCGCCGTCGATGCCCAGCAGCGTCACGCCCTGGTGCACCGGCACCCCCTTGCTTGTCAGCCAGGCACGGTAATAAAGGCCTTTGGCAAAGGTGCCGGGTTGCAGCAACAAGCGTGGCAGAGCCCGTACCTGGGCGCTGAACGGTGAGGTGTCAAGCACCGCACTGACCGTGGCACCGGCCTTGGCGTACTGGTAGGCCACCAGGTACAGCAGCGGTCCGCTGCCAGCCAGCACTACCCGTTCGCCGATGGCACAACCCTGGAATTTCAGGGCGATCTGCGCAGCGCCCAGGGTGTACACCCCGGGCAAGGTCCAGCCGGGAATCGGCAGCACCCGGTCGGTGGCGCCAGTGGCAACGATCACCTGGTCATATGCCAGGCGGTCAGCCAACTGGCCCTGGTGCAGTGTATCGAGCACCTGCTGCTCGGCGTTCCACACCAGGGTTTCGGGGTGGTAGTCGATGTGACCACATAGCTGTTCAAGGGTACTGTGCAGCGCCTGGGCCTTGCCAGCCTCGAAACCATACAGGGTCTTTGCCGGGCGGCTGAAGTTGTCCGGCTGCTGGCGGTAGATCTGCCCACCGCCGCGGCTGGCTTCGTCAAGCAGGACCGGGCGTACGCCGTGGGCCACCAGGGTTTGTGCAGCGCGGATGCCGGCCGGGCCGGCGCCAATGATCACGATCGCACTCATGGCCGGCGCCCCGAGTCGCGGGTAACGCACTGGCCCGCTTGCAGAAAGGTGGAGCAGGCGCGCACCCGGCGGCCGTCCTGCAGGCGCACCCAGCAGTCCTGGCAGGCGCCCATCAGGCAGAAACCGGCGCGCAGTTCGGCGCTGAAATCGCTGCCACGCAGGTGCTCGGCGTTGGTCAGGATGGCGGTGAGCAGGGTGTCGCCGTTCATGCCCAGGGCCGGTTGGCCGTCGAGCAGGAAGGGCAGGGGCTCGCGGTCGTGTTCGGCCACGCGTTTGAACAGGGGCATAGGGGAACTCCGTGTCATTGCTTGCCCACCAGCACGCGGTCCAGGCCATACACACGGTCCAGGGCGATCATGGTCAGGGCAGTGACGGCGATCACCAGTGCCGATACGGCGGCCATCATCGGGTCGATGGACTCGGTGGCGTACACATACATGCGCACCGGCAGCGTCTGGGTGGCCGGCGAGGTGACGAAGATCGACAGGGTCACCTCGTCGAAGCTGTTGATGAACGCCAGCAGCCAACCGCCGGCCACGCCGGGCAGAATCATCGGAAGGGTGACCTTGCAGAACAGCGTGACCCGGCCGGCGCCGAGGCTTTGTGCGGCCTGCTCGGCGCTGCGGTCGATGCCGATGGCGGCGGCCAGCACCAGGCGCAGCACGTAGGGGGTGATCACCACCACATGGGCGAACACCAGCCAGGCGAAGCTGCCATTGACCCCCAACAGGGCAAACAACCGCAACAGGGCCACGCCCAACACCAGGTGCGGGATGATGATCGGCGACAGCAACAGGCCGTTGAGAAAGCCCTGGCCGGGGAAGCTGTAGCGGGTGATGCCCAGGCCCGCCGGCACGGCGATCAGGGTGGCCAGCGAGGCGGCCAGGGCCGCGAGTTTCAGGCTGTTGTAGAACGCGTCGAGGAAATCGGCGCGCTCGAACACGGCGCTGAACCAGCGCAGCGAGAAGCCGGCGGTAGGCAGGCTCAGGGTGTTTTCCGGGGTGAATGCCACCAGGCATACCACCACCAGCGGGGCGAGCATGAACAGCATCACCAGGGTGTGGAAGGACAGGGCCAGCGGGCCGTTACGGGTCATGGCTTCAGACTCCAAGTGCGCGTTTGTAGCGACGTTCGATCAGCCGGTTCCAGCTGAGCATTACCAGCAGGTTGACCAGCAGCAGGGCAACGGCGATGGTGGCACCCATCGGCCAGTTCAGTTCGGCCAGGTACTGGTCGTAGATCATGGTGGCGACCATCTTCAGCCGGCGCCCGCCCAGCAGGCCGGGGATGGCGAACGAGCTGGCGGCCAGGCCGAATACGATCAGGGTGCCCGACAGCACGCCGGGCATGATCTGCGGTAGCACGATGCGGCGGAACACCGTCCACTGGCTGGCGCCCAGCGACAGCGCGGCCTGCTCGGCAGCCGGGTCGAGTTTCTGTAGCGAGGTCCACACCGGGATGATCATGAATGGCAACATCACGTGGACCAGGCCGATGATCACCGCAAAGGGCGTGTACAGCAGCTTCACCGGCTGCCCGCCGAGGGCACTGATACCCTGGTTGACCAGGCCGTCGGCGCCCAGCAGCAGGCTCCAGCCAAAGGCCCGCACCACCACCGAAATCAGCAGCGGGGTCAGCACCAGGATCAGGAATATCGAGCGCCAGGGGGCGGCCATGCGGCTGAGTACCATGGCCTCGGGGATACCGATCAGCACGCACAGCAGGGTGACCAGGGCGCTGATCCAGAAGGTACGCAAGAAAATCTCGTAGTAGTAGGTGTCGGTCACCAGGCTCAGGTAATGGCTGAGGGTGTATTGGCCGGTCTGTATGCCACTGGTGTAGTCAAATGCATTGAACGACAGCAGCACGGTCAGTCCCAGCGGTACCACCAGCAAAGACAGGAACAGCAGCAGGGCAGGGCTGCTCAGGCCATAGCCCCAGGCGCTACTGCGCAGTTTTACCGCGCTCATGCAGCCACCTCGCCCGCGTTCAGCACCCGCAGCAGGGCATCGCTCCAGTCCAGACCTACGGGGGTACCCTCGTCCAGCGGCGCGCTGCCATCATTGGTCTGGACCACGGCCAGGTTGCCTAGCACCGTATCGACCCGGTACAGCCACTGGCTGCCAAGGAAGTAACGGCAGTTGATGCGGCCTGCCAGCTTGCCGCTGCCGGCTGGGCCGAGACTGATCTTTTCCGGGCGCAGGCTGAGGGTCAGCGGGCCTTGGGGTGCCACCTGTGGTTTTCCGCCGAGGCCGGTTACGCCACGAAGGCGGTTGGCCTTGCCGACAAAGTCGGAGATGAACGGCGTGCCTGGGTGTTCGTAGAGGCGGTAAGGGTCATCGACCTGGGTGATACGCCCGGCTTCCATTACCACGACCCGGTCGCTGATCGACAAGGCTTCGGCCTGGTCGTGGGTGACCATCAGGGTGGTGATGCCGACTTCGTTCTGAATGCGGCAGATCTCGAACTGCATTTCTTCACGCAGGTGCGCGTCCAGGTTGGACAGTGGCTCGTCCAGCAGCAGCACTGGCGGTTCGATCACCAGCGCGCGGGCCAGGGCCACACGCTGACGCTGTCCGCCGGACAGTTCCCTTGGGTATCGTTCGGCATGGTTGTTCAGACGCACCAGCGCCAGGGCCTGGTCGACACGGCGGGCGATCTCGGCATTGCCGACTTTGCGCATGTGCAGGCCGAAGGCGGTGTTATCGCGCACGGTCATGTGCGGGAAAAGCGCATAGCTCTGGAACACCACGCCCAGCCCACGGCTGGCCGGCTTGGCGTGAGTGATGTCGCGGCCATCAAGGACGATGCGGCCGCTGGTAACTTCGACGAAGCCGGCAATCATCTGCAGGGTTGTGGTTTTGCCACAGCCGGAAGGGCCGAGCAGGGAGACAAACTCGCCTTTTTCGATGGCCAGTGACGAGCTGGCCACTGCCTCCATGGCGCCATAGCGCTTACATAGTTTGTCGATCAACAGGAAGGTCATGGCTGTGCTCCATCGTAAACGGAGCCGGGGTCATCCGGCTGTTTCAGGGTGGGCAGAGCGCCAGCGACGAAAAGCAAAGCTTTACGGACGTTGGCGCTCGCTTCTGTGGCGGCGGCCGATGTTGTGATATCGCCCTATGGACCGGAGAGTAGGGCAATGATTACGATGGCGACAAAGGATAATTTCACTGAGTGACAGCTATTTTTAAATAATTCCACTGAATGAAATTTATAAGGGGTTAGTACAAAATGGATTCCGATAAACGAATTGAGCAAGCCAAAGAAGTAGGCGTCAGTGCCGTGTCCCGTTTGTTTGCCGTGATGCGTGCGCTGGGCAATTGCGGCGGCGAGGGGGAAAAGGTGAGCCAGCTGGCGCAGCGGGTCGGTCTGGCCCAACCTACCACCCATCGTTTGCTGCGCAGCCTCATCGAAGAAGGCATGGTCGACCAGTGTGCAACCAGCAAGCGCTATCGCCTGAGTTTGGATTTCTTTGCCCTGGCAGCCAAAGCCGGGCAGGCCGGTAACCTACGCGATGTGGTGCGCCCCAGCCTGCTACGCCTGTCAGCTTCGTTGGGCGATTCGCTGTTTCTGCTGGCGCGCTCGGGGTTTGACGCGGTGTGCCTGGATCGCAGCGAGGGACCGTACCCGATTCGTACCTTCACTGGCGACGTTGGCGGCCGTGTGGCCTTGGGCGTGGGGCAGGGCAGTCTGGCGATCCTGGCCTTCCTGCCGGAGGAGGAGCGCGACGAGGTGATCCGTTACAACCTGCCCCGGCTCAAGGATTTTCATCATTACGATGAAGTCATGCTGCGCGCCGAAATCGACAACGTCCGCAGCCTTGGCTACGCCGGGCGCAATACCGGCGTGCTCGACGGCATGGCCGGTCTGGCGGTGCCGATCCTCGACCGCAACGGTTATGCGGTGGCGGCCCTGAGTGTGGCAACCATCAGCGACCGCCTGGGGCCAAACCGCATGCCGACCGTGGTGGCATTGCTCAAGCGTGAGGCCGCAGCGATGGGTGAGCGGATCAATCCTTTCGACCCTGTGCTCCGTCGTCCCTCTCACGTATTTGGCTGATGGCACGGGATGAAAGGAAAGTTAAGCTCAATACTTGCGAAAAACGTGGCGCATCAGTTGGTTGCCGGCCTGCGACAGTTTTATTTCTCCAGATTCGAAAGCAAGGACAAGCTCACAACGGCCACGCGCCGAGTTGTTGAGCCTGCTGCACGCCAATATTCAGGATGTATTCAATGAGTACGGGGTGCAGATCATGTCGCCGCACTATCTGGCCGATCCGCAGGAAGAGAAGCGTGTGCCCAAGGAGCGTTGGTTCACTGCACCGGCGCAGGCGCCCGGTGAGAAAGGCGCAGGGCAGTGATCGTGGGATATTGGCCTGTGGGCACCAGGCAGGATGGGGGGCGCCTGATGCCCGAGGCAGGTATCAGTTATGCCGTAACATCGAAACGCATATGCTCACCCAGGCCACAGACCATCAAGCTGGCATGGAGTTTCAAATCGCTATGCTTGCGACTTTGCTTGAGCAGTTCCTGAATGACCTTCTTCACTTCTTTTTCGGCCTGTTTGCGTTTTTCGCTGATCAAGCCTTGCAGTGGAAGTTGGCCGGTCAAGGTGGTGTCGATATCACAGACAGTTGCCCAGCCTTGGTGATCGCGCATTTTTTCCCGCGCAGTGGCTGAACTGCCATCGATGGTTTCGGGGATGGAGTAGGTCAATTGAAAATCATGAGTGGACATGGCGCATGGTCCCTATGGCGTATGAGTTAGACGCCTGCTGTTACAGCACGGCGCGTGCTCAGGCACTGACATCCTTGTTGGCGCGCTGATAAGTTATGTTTGAGATTAAAAGTAATTGTAGGAAGGATCTTACAATCTTTTTAATACTCGTAACTGTCGAGATGTCTATCTTCCGAAAGTTGCTGGGAAACATAACTTATTGAACTTTTCTCGTCCACTGACGGGGGCAGTTAACAATGCATCGATTTTGCTGAAGACGCTCGATGCACCGAGAACTGGCTGAATTATTCGGAATAGAAATCAGGTCTTTTGGGAATTTCGGCCACCTGTTGTGGTAAAGATGCACTAGCCTGAAGCGCGCGGCCAATGCCCGCAGAGGCTAAAAACGCCCGGCACAGGGCGAGATGAATTGACCGTGGAGCAGGGAATGGGGCACGACAAGGCTAGGGACAGTTGGCTGTCCAGATTTCAGCACGGGTTGCGTTCAAGTGTGATGTTGCTGGTGTTGTCCGGGCTGTTTCCGGCCTGGGCCAGTGCGGTGTCTGCCGCATCGCCCGCGCAGGCCGATTCGGCCCAAGGTTACGTTGCTACTGCTACCTGCCTTGGCTGCCATACCGAGCAAGCAAAACAGTGGCAGGACTCCGACCATGGCTGGGCCATGCGCGACGCCACGGCTGCCAACGTTCTGGGCAACTTCAAGAACGCGCAGTTCGATGAGGCTGGGGTCAAGGCCCGGTTCTTTTCCAAGGGCAAGCGCTTCTTCGTCAACACCGAGGGCGAAGCGGGCAAGGCGGCGGATTTCGAAATTCTCTACACCTTCGGTCATTACCCGCTGCAGCAGTACCTGGTGGCCTTGCCACGCGGGCGGCTGCAGGCGTTGACCATTGCCTGGGACAGCCGTACCAGGGAACAGGGCGGGCAACGCTGGTTTTCCCTGTACCCCGGCCAGCGCTTTGCCCCCAACGATCCCTTGCACTGGACCGGCCGCTACCAGAACTGGAATGGCATGTGCGCCGACTGCCATTCGACGCGGCTGATGAAAAACTACAACGACCGCGACGACAGCTTTGACACTACCTGGCAGGAAAAGAACGTCGGTTGCCAAAGCTGCCACGGGCCTGGCCAGGCCCATGTCGATTGGGCAAAAACGGCAAAAACCGGTGAAAAGACCTATGCCACTGCAACCGAGGCAGGACTGGCGGTGGATTACAAAGCGCTGGGTAGCCAGGGCCTGGTCGAGCAATGCGCCTTTTGCCACAGCCGTCGACAAACCCTCGGCGTCGGGCATATGCCGGGGCATCCACAGCTGGACCAGAGCCTGCCGGCGACCTTGCGCAGCGATCTCTACCACGCCGATGGCCAGATCGATGGCGAAGTTTACGAATATGGCTCGTTTACCCAGAGCAAGATGTCTGCAGCGGGGGTAGGCTGCACCGATTGCCATAACCCGCACACCAGCAAAGTGAAGATCGAAGGCAACGGCCTTTGTCTGCAGTGTCACAACAGCCAGCCACCGGTAGCCCGTTTTCCCAGCTTGCAAGCCAAGGACTACGACAGCCAGGCGCACCATCACCACCCTGCGGGCACACCCGGTGCGCAATGCGTCAACTGTCACATGCCGACCAAGACCTACATGGTGGTCGATCCCCGGCGTGACCACAGCCTGCGCATTCCACGGCCGGACCTGGCGAGCAAGGATGGCAGCCCGGACGCCTGTACGGCCTGCCATCAGCAACAAACGCCAGAATGGGCGGCCAAGGCCATCGACGGCTGGTTCGGCCAGCCGCAGCGCCCGCCGCACTATGGCGAGAATTTCCACGCGGTGCGCAGCGGCGAGGGGATCGCCTTCAGCGAACTCAACGCAGTGTTGGCCGAAAAGGGTAAACCGGCGATTGTCCGGGCTTCGGCCGCTGAGCAGATGGCCGATCTCGGTGCCCGCTCGGTCATCAGCCTGGGCTGGGCGCTGCAGGACAGCAGTGCATTGGTCCGTGCCTATGCCGTTTCGGGCTTTGCCAGCGTTCCCCCGGCGCAACGCCTGCAGCCGTTGTTGCCGCTGCTCAAGGACCCGACCCTGGCGGTGCGCGATGAAGCTGTCAGGGCGTTGGCCGATGTGCCGGCAGAGCAGCTTCCGGCGGAATCGCGCGAGTCGTTCAAGTCCCTGCTGGCCGACTACGAACAGCGCTTGCGCGGCAACGCCGACCTGCCCGGTGGGCGCCTCAATCTGGCCGTGCTGTTGAGCCGTCAGGGGCGCGACGCAGAAGCGATGGACGAGTATCGCCAGGCCTTGAAGCTGGACCCGTATTTCGTCCCCGCGCGGGTCAACCTGGTGACCCTGCTCAGTGCCTCGCAGCAGCTCGATCAAGCCGGGCAGGTCCTGCGCGAAGGTCTGGCCCTGGACAAGATGCCGGTCGCCGACCATGGCAACCTGGCGTACATGCTCGCCTTGCTGCTGGTGGAGCAGGGCAAGGCCGAGCAAGCACTGGAGTGGATGCAAACGGCAGCAGAGGCGCTGCCGGGCAACACCCGGATTCGCTACAACCAGGGCTTGCTGTTGTCGCGCCTGAACCGTCGCGATGAGGCTATCAGTGCGCTGCGTAGTGGTCTGCAGCAGTCACCGAACGATCCTGACCTTTTGTACTCGTTGATCTATCTGCATGCCCTGGCAGGCGAACGTAACGAAGCGTTCGAGTATGTGCAGCGCATGCGCAAGGTCGCCCCCGATGATCCTCGTCTGCAGGGGATCGAGCCTTACTGGCAGCAGCAGTGATCGAACTCAGGCCCCAGCTGCGCTGATACGCGCGGGGCCTCCCTGATAAGATCAGCACCTTCAGAACCGCCACACCGCACCCCCGCCAATCACGTGCAGTGGCCACACCGATTTCGTCGAACTCGCTCCATTGCTGCCAACCGAGGCTGGTCAGCAGCCTCCATTGTGCGTCCAGGTCATAAGAGGCGCTTGCCAGCACCATCTGCGGTACTTGCATATCCAGCTTCAGGTCATCGATGTTCAAGCGGTGCAGTCCAGTCCAGTCCAGTCCAGTCCCAAGATCATGCTCCCCGGGGTTCCGTGAAGGACCTTTGATTTTACGTGAGGCTGTCGTGTATCCCGATGTCCGCAGTGCTAATGAGCGTCAGCGGATGGTTGCCGGGGCGGCTGGACTTTACGCATCAACGGCACCAGCGCCGTGGTCACCGCGAAGCACACCATGATCATCAGAAAAGCGTCGGCATAGGTCAGGGTTTGCGCTTCTCGCCAGGTCAGCGCCCACAGTTGATGCAGCGCCGCCTGGCTGGCATCGAGGCTGTTCTGCCCAAGCAACTGGGCGTTGACGCTCCATTGCTCAAGCCAGGCATTCATGACTTCGTTGCGGCTGTTGAGGTGCTCGGCCAGCCGCAGAAAATGCAGGTTGGTGCGGTCGTTGAGTACGGTGGCGCAGGCCGCGATACCGATGGCGCCACCGAGGTTGCGCATCAGGTTGAACAAACCCGAGGCCAGCTTCAGACGCTCCGGGGCCAGGGCGCCGAGGGTGAGGGTGACCACCGGCGGAACCGCCATCTGCTGGGCAAATCCGCGTATTGCCTGCGGTAACAGCAGCTCTTTGGCGCCCCAGTCATGGGTGATTGCGGAGAAGTCCCACATCGACAGGGCAAACAGGCTCAGTCCGAGCATCAAAATCCAGCGCAGGTCGATGCGGTTGGCCAACAGCGCATACACCGGGATCGCCAGCAGCTGGAATACCCCGGTGGAAAACACCGCCAGGCCGATGTCCAGCGCGCCATAGCCACGCACGTGCCCGAGAAACAAGGGGGTCAGGTAAATGGTGGCAAAAATGCCGATGCCGGTGACGAAGGAAAACAGGCAGCCCAGGGCAAAATTGCGATCGCCCAGGGCGCGCAGGTCGACGATGGGCTCGGCAATCTGCAGACACCGCCAGATGAACAGCGTGCCGCTGAGGCCGGCAATCCAGGCCGTTGCAACGATGGTGCTGTCGCTGAACCAGTTCCAGCGCGGGCCTTCTTCCAGGGTGTACTGCAGGCAGCCAAGAAACACCGCCATCAGCAGCATGCCCAGGTAGTCGGCGCCCTTGAGCAGGGCGAGGTTGGGTCGGTCGACCTTGACCAGCATCGGCACGACCACGGTAACCAGCAGGCCAGGTACCAGGTTGATGTAAAACAGCCAGTGCCAGGAGGCAATGTCGGTGATCCAGCCGCCCACTGCCGGGCCCAGGGTGGGGGCCAGAGAGGCAATCGCGCCAATGGTCGAGGCGGCGATCACCCGCTGCTTGCCGGTGAAGTACATAAAGGCCGTGGTGAAGACCAGCGGGATCATCGAGCCGCCGAGAAAGCCTTGCAAGGCGCGAAAGGCAATCATGCTCTGGATGTTCCAGGCCAACGCGCAGAGTAGGCTGGTCAGGGTGAAGCCTGCAGCCGACAGCGCGAACAACCAGCGGGTGCTCATCACCCGCGAGAGCCAGCCGGACATAGGGATGACGATGATCTCTGCGATCAGGTAGGCGGTCTGCACCCAGGCCGTGTCGTCGGCGCCGGCCGACAGTCCACCGCCGATTTCCTTGAGCGACGCGGAAACGATCTGGATGTCGATCAAGGCGATGAACATGCCGACGCACATGCTGGCGAAGGCGGCGACTTTCTGCGCCGTGCCGAGTGTAGGCAGGGGGCTGTTCATGGCCGGCTTGCCAGCGCCACATCGCCCGGTTGCGGCGCTTCACGGGTATTGACCTCGGCCACCACCGACAACCCCGGGCGCAGCGCACCGAAGTCGGCGTCGGCGCTGTCCAGGCGTACCCTGACCGGCACGCGCTGGACGATCTTGGTGAAGTTGCCGGTGGCGTTTTCCGGCGGCAGTACGCTGAACTGTGCACCGGTGGCAGGCGCCAGGCTTTCGATATGACCGTGAAACTCACGGCCGGGCAGGATATCGGCGCGGATGCTGACCGCTTGACCCACCTGCATGTGCGCCAGCTGGTCTTCCTTGAAGTTGGCGTCGATCCACAAGCCCTTTGCCGGCACTACCGAGAGCAGCTGGCTGCCCGCAGCGGCGTAGGCGCCGACCCTGGCGCGGCGGTTGCCCACATAGCCATCGACGGGGGCGCGCAACTCGGTATAGCCGATGTTCAGCAGGGCCTGTTCGCGATCGGCCTGTGCCTGTTGCAGGGCGGCCTGGGCCTGACCACGCTGACTGTCGATCACGCTCAGCTGGCGGTGTGCGGCCATGAGTCCGGCGTCTGCCCGGGCGCGATCGGCGCGGGCGGCTTTCCAGGTGGCTTCGACCTGCTGGGCGCTCTGTAGCGACACGGCCTGGGTGCGAACCAGGGTCTGGTAGCGCGTGTGATCGCTTGCGGCGCGCTGCGCTTCGGCATCGGTCGCGTCGATCTGGGCCCTGGCCTGGTTGATTACCGCCTGTTGCAGCTGTTCGATCGCATCCAGATTGATCAGGCTGGCCTGTTGCGCGGCCACGGCGCCCTCGGCCTTTGCCAGGGCCGCGCGATAGTCGCGTACATCGATGCGGGCAAGCACATCTCCAGCCTTGACGAACTGGTTGTCCAGCACCGTCACCTCACTGATATAGCCCGGCACTTTGGCGCTGATGATGGTGACATCGGCGCCTACATAAGCGTCGTCGGTGTCTTCGATGAAGCGGCTGGCCAGCCACCAGTGGCTGCCATAGCCGACGGCGCCAAGCAAGGCGAGCGCCAATAGCCCCAGACGCACTGCTTGCTTGCGGCGGGCGGGTAAAGAGGCGCCGGCCTCGGTGTGTTCGGGCTCAATGCTGACTTTAGCGTTCATCGCGAAATGACCCCTGTGAAGGGTTGATGGGCAACGGGCGAGAAAATATTATGACCATAATATTGCACGATGAATTTCATAATGAAAGTCACTGCAACGAACAACCGCTGCCGATTGTCGGTTTGCTTGGCGGGCATGGGGGAGGGGCCTGACCTTGAGTAAAACCAACTCTTTGCCCGGCAACTTTGAACTTGGCCCAAGGTTCGCCTAAACCCTCTAACGAGGGCGCGTGTTGTTCAACGATTCGTTGCTCCAGCGTTAATGAGCCGCGACCCGCGCCTGGCGCGCTACGTGCAGCAACCCGGCTAAAAACCGGGCAATTGTCGATCGAGCCCTCCACGGAGGGCTTTCTCATGTGCCGGACAGATGCGCTGCAGAACCGTGTCGGGGCAGGATCTAGAACTTCGCGTAGTTCAACGCATCGACGATTGCCGAGCCGCCGATGCCGGTCAGCGACAGTAGCAGTGCGCGCACCAGTGGCTCATCGGCATAGCGGGAGAAGGCACCGGTGTTGAGTGCCACAATGCGTTCGCGAATCAAGTGAACCTTGTTGATGTATTCGGGGTTGTTGTCCGGGGTTTCCAGCAGGTATTGATCGATTCTTTGCAGGCCGATGGTCCGTGCTTTTTCGGCCGCCCAGCGCAGCGACAGGGCTGAACTGAGCAGAATCAGCCCGGTCAGGGCGAATGTGATGATCATCCCGGGCGGTGTTGACCAGTTGTCGAACAGGCTACTGCGGGAGGCGATCAGAATCAGCAAGACCAGAGTCGGTGCATAGATCAGCCGACTGACCGCGGCTGTGCGCTTGGCGACCAGCGTCAGCCCGACCCATTCGTCGATGCACGCGTGCGTATGCAAGCCGAAAATGCGTCGGTGCTCCTGGCGCAATGCTTTTGGCCAGATCGAAAAGTCGTTGCTCAGTTGGCGGATGAAACGGGTCAGCAGGCGGTTGGCATCGACTACCCAGAACACCAGCAGATTGAAGGCCAGGGTAGGGAGTAGCCAACTCCAGATCTGGAGATGCAACGTGCCGCGTGTTGGCGAGCCATCCATGGGCCACAGCACGAACAGCGTGCTGGTGAGCACCAGGAAGATCCAGGTCGCGAGCGACGAACGCAACAGCCTGGCACCGAAGCTTCCGCAAATGCAGTGCTCGCGCCAGTACACCAGAAACAGCCCGGGGACACGCGGGTCGTTGCCGGCGAATGATTGCAGGCGGCTGTCATGAATCGTGCCGAAGCTTCGCGGTGTGTTAGGCGAGAGCGGCAGGAAGATATGGTACAGCCACAGCCCCACGGCTTTTGCCAACCGGTGCAGTGGACGCAGGCTGCCATCCCGGGTCAATTGTCGCAGTTGATGCCACAGACCGACCCGATAGCGCTGCATCAGACTACTGAGCTGAAATTCGCGTTCGATCTCCTGGCGGTTCAGGCACAAGCTGCGCCAGCCCCATAACAGCGCAGCAACGCAAATCAGCACCGCCAGCAAACGCAGCGCCAGTGTTGGCCAGGCGCTGATGCCCTCGAACAGGAACATCGGTTCGCCCAGGCCATTCTCGGTGAGCCAGTCACGATTCTTGTAGGCTTCCAGCAACGCCAGGACGAAGATGCCCAGCGGCACAAGCACGTACCAGGCGTTGGCGCTGAAGGTACTGCTGAGCAAAGGCGTTTCTTGCGCAGCAGTGGCCTTGTGTTGCCACCTGCGACGGTTCAGGTCCGAGCCGATCAGTCCCATCACAATCAGGCCGAAGCTCAGCCACAGCCACTCTATTGGCCCGGTACGGGTGACGTACCAGGCAGTGACGGCCGCCGCGCCATACAGTGACGGCGGCAGCCATGCACGCAGCCCCCGGTTCGCTTGGCGAAGGTTGCTGCTCCACCAGCCCAGCAGCCCCAGCATCAGCAGCACCAGCGCAAGCGGGCCCGCCCGGAAAAGCGATTGCATACCACGCAGGCGCTCTATGAGCGCCTGCGCGGTCTGCGGATAGGGCGGCGGCGATGGGTCCTGCAGGCAATCCACGTCCATGATGTTTTGCGGGCGGATGTAGCTGGCCTTGCCTGAGCCATCGCCGCCGTCTGCTGCACAGTTGGAGGCGCGTTGTTGTACAGGCTTGCTGTCCAGAGCGATGAAGCCGCTCATGCCCACTTCATAGATGCCGGGCGACAGGAGTTGCGATCGGGAATAGTCGAATTTACGGCGCTTGGCCTTGAAGGGCTGCGGCGACAGGGCGGCGAGCACCGAGATATAGACTGCACTTTGCAGGCTGTCGCGAAAGGGCGGCATGTCTTGCTGCAAGGCGCGGTTCAGGGTCAGGCCGTAGGGCGCCGCAAGGACCAGATTGCGCGTCACCTGGGCTTGGCCTTGCTGCAGCATGCGTGCATCCAGATCGGTGGAAAAATACAGCTTGTTCGGCATGCGGCTTTTGAGCGCTTGCAGCACCAGCAGCTTGTCATAAGTGTCCAGGCCCATCACGCCGATGGCACCGATGCCGTTTTTGTTGGCACGGCGGTAGGCCTGGTCCTGCGCCTGAATGTGGTCGGCGAGTCGGCGCAGATAGTCCAGTTGCGAGTTGCCGTCCGATCTTTCCAGTGGACCAAGGTCGAGCTCGCGATGGTCTTTGTCGGTTTTCTGCTCGGTCTTGGCGATGGCTTCTTCCGGCAGCCGACCGTCCAGACCCCGCAAGTAGCTGAAATGCAGGACCCAGTGATCGACATTGGACGCGTTGCCAGGCGCAAGCCCGGCTTGATCGCCGACTTGTGCGCGAAAACTCTCGATCAGGGCGCGGCTGTAGAAGCTGTCCCATTCAGAGATCAATGCGACGCGATTGGCCTTGCGCCAGCCGGCGCCCTGGAAACACTCCTTTTCTTTCCTGGGCGGGGCACAGCCTGCGCCGGTAGCCGGATCGACACTGCGCCGTTTGAGCTCCTCCAGCAGCAGCTGAGCCAATCTGGCGTCGTCGCTGACGGTGCGCAACAGCTTGAGTTTTTTCATGGGCGTGACGCGGGTTCGACCCTTGGCATCGAAGCCACGCATCAGCAGTTTTTTATCAGCCGTGGCCAGCGGCGAGTAGATTTCGACGAGTTGCGGAATCTCGACGTCTCTGCCATTGAAACTCATCTGGTAACGGGCATGGGCTTCCTGGAGATAGATCTCGCGCAGCATCGCCGAGTCGGCCGGGCCGATGACTTTCAGCGTGTCTTTGCCCGGATCTGCAGCCAGGGCATTGCGCAGCCGCTCCAGCTGGCCCAATGGGTCGCCCTTGAGCACTTCCTGCTTGAGCCAGAGCAGACGGGTTGACGTCTCGGGCCGGGGTGGTTGATTGCTGCCCAGGGCGGGCTCGAAAGGGTTACTGACGAAGCTTTCGTAGGGGATCTCGACAGCGCCATCGGCCATGCTCCAGCGCAGATCGGGGGTCATGGCGAAACAGCCGATATGCTGCTCGTCTTCGGGCACCAGGCGCGCACTTTTCAGGCCCGCAAGAATGGCATACCGCGTGCGCCGACGCAGCTCGATGGCTTCGGCATAGGCACCATCCTCCACCAGTGCCACCAGCAGTTGGGCGTTGTCGCGCGGCAGATCGGCCGCGCACGGCAGCGGGGCGGGCGGGTCGCGTTTTTCCCTGGCGCGTTTACGGTAGCGCTCCAGCGCATCGAAGGGGTCCTGCCACAGGCGTGCTTCAATGGGTATTTGCGGCTGGAACTGGGCACCGACCGGGCGCGTTTCAAGGAACGGGTCGCGGGTCAGCGCAAAGGCAGAAATCACCAGGCTCAGCACCACTGCACTGCCGGGCAGCCATACGGAATAATTGCCTGTGGAATCCTTGTTGGTATCCATGGCGCGCAATCCAGATCAGGTCGCCCTTGACGCAGGAGCGGGACCGGATCCAGAAGCCGCTAGCGGCGGCTTGCACTACGTCGATGGGGTCGGACGTGCGAAGCGGCGAGCGTGTGCCGGGCCGATAGAGCCTGGCTAATTGATTTTAGTGCAGGTGCGTGTTCGGGCAAGGTGCGCGCGTATCATTTCAACAAAATGCCCCCTGGCGGGGCTATGCTGAAGCTGTATCCCCTTCGGGCATTTATTATGCGCAGGCTGTTGCTAGTGCTCGCAGCCAGTGTGGTTGCGGGTTGTCAGGCCCCGCTGCCAGCGGCGAATCCGCAGATGGCATGGGTCGATTTCTCCACCCCATTCCCCAACGACCGATTGCTGTTGGCCGAGCGTCTGGATAAACAGCGCCTGAGCGACGGGCGCTTTTTCCAAGTCAGCCCCGGCAGCCATGAGCTGGTGGTGCGCTTCGACTACGAAGTTACCGGCGGCGGGGGCATGGGCATGATGGGCGGCCCCACCGTACGCATCTGCTACCTGACCCTGAACTACGCACATTTCGAAGCGGGGCAACGCTATGTGCTCGAGGGCCGCTCGATGGCGTTGACGCCTGAGGCACGGCTGTACAACGCCAAACGTGAGATCGTTGCACAAGTCAGCGACTTCTATTGCCTCATGTGATGTGACGTCGCTGTCGTTTACCCGGCTTGCTGCTGGACGATCACCGTCTGCGCTGGCATCGGGGCCGGGAAGCCGGCCTCGCCGAGGGCATCCTTGATGGTGCGGTTGGTGTCGAAATACACCTGCCAATAATGCTCGTTATGGCAGTACGGGCGCACCGCCAGCACCGGGCCGACCAGGTTGAATTCCAGAATCTCCACATCCACCGCAGGCTCCGCGAGCACATTGGGCAGTGCGGCGATGTGCTGTTTGAGCAACGCTGCGGCCGCCTTCCAGTCGGCTGCGCCAGACAGCTGTGCCTGAAGATCGACACGGCGGTATTGGTTGTGGGTGAAGTTCTGGATGTTGTCGCTGAAGATCTTGTTGTTGCCGACCAGGGTCAGCACGTTGTCCGGGGTGTTGATCGCGGTGGCGAACAGGCCGATCTCGGTGACCGTACCGATCACGCCGCCGGCGCTGATGAAGTCACCGACCTTGAACGGGCGCAGAACGATAATAAAGGCACCGGCCGCAAGGTTGGCCAGCAGCCCCGACCAGGCCATGCCGATGGCCAGCCCGACCGCAGCGAGCAGCGCGGCGAAGGTGGTGGTCTGCATGCCGAGGTAACCGAGGATGCCGATTACCAGAATGATGTTCAGCGTCACGGTGATCACCGAGCCGACATAGCGCAGCACGGTCGGGTCGAGCTTCTGCTTGGTCAGCGCCCGTTGCACCATGCCGACGGCAAAGCCGATCAACCAGCGCCCGACGATCCAGAAGGCGATGGCGGAGAGAATCTTGACCGCGAAAGCGGCCCCGTACTGTTGCACCAGCGCGAGGAACGCGTTGAACTTCGCGGTGGTCACGTTAACAATGGTTTCGTCCATGGCTGGGGCTCGAAAATGAGGGATTGGCCTCAAAACGCTAGCACAAGCTGTGTGCCGCGCCAGCTAACGGGTGGCACGCTTGACGGTGTATAGTTATTCATTGTGATTAAAATCAAATCGAACTGACGAAGATCAACATCATGGCAACTACCGCGAAAACCCGATCTGTCACGGCTCACGTCCCTGAGCAACTGGCCCAAAAGGTTGATTTGATGGCAGTGCGTCTGGAGCGCTCCAAAAACTGGATCGTCAAGCAGGCTCTGTCCGCTTGGATAGAGCAGGAAGAAGAGCGTAGTCGCCTGACCCATGAGGCTTTGGCCGATGTTGACGCTGGCCGCGTTATTGACCACCAGGCTGTCCAGGCCTGGGCTGATAGCCTCAGCACCGACACACCATTGCCGGTGCCGCGCTGATGGAGTTGAAGTGGACAAGCGCGGCGCTTGCCGACGTTTCTCGACTGTACGCGTTTCTGGCCTCGGTAAATCAGCCTGCCGCCGCACGAACGGTGCAGCAGCTCACAGCCGCACCTACCACACTGCTGATCAACCCGCGCATTGGCGAACGCCTGGAAGAGTTCGTGCCAAGGGATGTGCGCCGAATTCAGATCGGCCAATACGAGATGCGTTACGAGATAGTGGATTCGACTATCTTCCTGCTGCGGCTGTGGCACACCCGCGAGGATAGATAGCAGGGTGAAAACAGTGCGACTGACGTTCGCGTTTGGCCATGAACCTATCAACCCGGTAGGCCTGAGACTGATCGAAAAACCTTAGCGTACGTTTTTTCCGAATTCTGTAGGCGCCTCATGGGCATGGGAGTGGATGGTCAGGGCACCCGGTACCTTGGTGCGTTCCAGGCCCCCATGGTCCAGCCAGCGCAGAGTCTGCTCATAGGCACGCTGCAGCAACGACTCGGTCTGGTCGAAGTTGAACACCGATACATCAACAGGGCACAACGGCGGGACGATGTGCAGGCTGGTGAGCGTACGGAAGTGTTCGATGTCGCTGACCAGTTGGCGCATGCTCATCAGATTGACGGTGTGCAGGGCCAGGGCTACCAGGCCTCGGGGTGGTTGGGTGAGGGCGCAACTTATGCCCGTGGGGATTACCACGACATTGCTGGCGCCCAGGGCCACGGCAGTCGAAATAGGGGTATTACTTGCCACGCCGCCATCAACCAGAAACCGATCGGCGATTTGTACGCAGGGGAACACCAACGGGATGGCAGCACTGGCTAGCAACGCCTGCTCGAGTTCGCCACTGGACAGCACGGTCTCGGCCCCGCTGAGCAGGTCGGTGGTGACGATGTGCAGGGGCAGTGCTGCCTCCTCGATGCGATGGATGGGCAGTGCCTGGCCGAGCAAGCGGTTCAAGGCCGCCGGTTGCAACAGAAAGCCACGCCGTTTGAGCAGGCCTTTACAGGTATCGAGCCAGGAGAGCGGGAAAATGTCGGTTTTACTCAGCCCGCGCCAGAAGCCCGCGAGCGCTTCGACGCCATCGGCATCGGGTCTGGCGGCAAAGTAGGCACCGTTGATAGCGCCTACCGAAGCGCCCACCACCATGTCGAAGCGAACATTGGCCTCAACCAGGGCCCGCAGCATGCCCACCTGCACCGCCCCCAGACTGCCGCCGCCAGCGAATACGATTGCGGTTGTGGTGGCCATGCTCGAAGTCTCTGTGCCGCACTGTATCGAAGTAGTGTAGTTAACGCAGCGCCGTGTATCCCGGTGGGAGCGTCTGCGCGAGCCACTGCTGGTCAGTGATGCAGCTTATGTGTTCAGTCCGATAGTCCTGGAGGAACGGGTTGTATTTGTTTTCTTCGCTGTGATGATGGCGGAAGCCACACTTCGATTGGGCTGCACAGGACTGGCTGTTGTCAGCAAAGTAGCCACACCATAACGCCTTGAGCTTCAGGGTTTCAAAGGCGTGTCGCATCACTTCTCGCACGGCTTCCGGAACAAGGCCTTTGCCCCAGTACGGGACACCGATCCAGTAGGCGATTTCGCCTTCCTGCTCACTGATCTCGAAGTTGCTGTTGCCACCGATGAGAATACCGACACAACCGACCGCACGGTGATTTTCCTTTAATTCGAGCGCATAGACCTCGGGGTGATTGAAGACGGTGCGGATGATCTCGGCGCTGTTCTCGACACTGGTGTGCACCGGCCAACCCGCGATGGGGCCCACTCGGTTGTCTTTGGCATATTCGTAGAGATCGGCGGCATCGGTGTCTTGCCAGGGGCGCAGCAACAGTCGTTGCGTTTCAAGTCTCATGTCCGGTACTCGGCTCTGGTTAGCTCGGGTGGGACAGCGTAGAGGCCGGTGTACCTTCGGTACATGCCAGAAGCTCGGCAGTTTCGGCACTTTTAGAAACTGCCTGGCCGATGGCTGATAAGCTTGTCGGCCTTTTTGGTTGCAGCGTTGAGACGCGATGCATCACATTCCGAAACTTAATGCGCCTGACGACCCGATACGGATGGGCGACACCACGCTGGCCGAAGGGCGAGGGCTGCCACTATGTTTCGGCCATGCCTACCTGACGTTGCTGGTGTGCCTGTCCGGGAGCGCCCGTTTCACCCTTAACTTCAAAGAGCGTGCGGTCAGGCGCGGTGATGTGCTGGTGGTGGCTGAAGACACGATTGCCTTGCTCAAGCGTCGTTCACGCCGATTCAGGGTATTTTTTTGCCTGATGCCCAAAAGCTTTGCGGCGGAGGTCGCCTACCAACTGCCCAACCCCTTGTTCGTATTTCTGCATGACCATCCTCATTGCGTTGTCGCCGAAGACGACCGGCCGCTGATCGAGGGGTGGCTGGCGCAGATGCGCGATATTGCGCAGTGCTGTCCGACCTACCGGCACATCATGCTGCGCAATCAGCTACAGAATCTCTTTCTGAAGATTGCCGAGCAACTTCCAGCCACGCCAACAGGGAGCATGGCATTCAGCCGCAAGGAAATGCTCAGTTGGCGTTTCTGGGCGTTGATCGGTAAAAACTGCCTGCAGCACCGAGAGGTGAAGTTCTATGCCGATGCGCTCAACATCACACCGTTCTACCTGTCTCAGCTAACCAAGGCGTTTTTCAATGACAGCCCCAAAGGTCTGATTGATCGGCAGGTGACCTTGGAGATCAAGGCGCTTCTTTCCTACAGCAACCTGGCTATTGGCCAGATAGCGGACGCGCTTAACTTCGCCGACGCGTCCTACTTGTGCCGCTATTTTAAACGTCAAACCGGGGTTTCGCTTTCCCGCTATCGCAGGCAGGAGCAGGCGCAGCGTACTCCTGCCTGAAACACCCGGGCTTTCTGCGCCACATTGCGTAGAGTCGATGCGTCAGGGCGCACTCGACGAAGCGCTGTAGCACAGGCATGAAGCTGCCTCCAGCCCCTTGCGGTCGAGGATCGTGATCTCGCCCCTGGTGTATTGAATCAGTCCCTGATTCTGTAGTAACCCGGCCGCTAGCGTCACACCGCTGCGACGTACCCCCAACATGTTTGCCAGACATTCATGGGTAAAGTGGAAGTGGTCGCCATGGGCACGGTCGTGGGTCATCAATAACCAGCGCGCCAGGCGCTGTTCGATGTCGTGAAAATGAATGCACGCCGCAGACTGGGCCAACTGCATGACCTGCAGGTGCAGGTAGTGATTGAGGGTGGTGCGCAGCGCGGGAATTTCGCTCAGCACGGCGTGCAACTGTAAACGGCTCAGGCGTAGACAACTGCCAGACGTATGCACCGAAGCCTGCATCGGCGCGGTCGGCACACCCAGGACCAGGCTGGCCCCCAGCATGCCTTCATTGCCGACCAGGCTGATTTCGAGAGGGTGGTGGTCGGGGAGCGTCGCCATCAGGCAGATGACAGCCGTGCGTGGGAAGTAGGCGTGTTCAATCGTGTGCCCAGGTACATACAGCACGCTGCCGGACAAGAGTTCAATGCACTCGCTTTGAGCGCCGATCCTGTCGCGATCGGCTGGCGGCAGACGCACAAGCAATTGGTTTTCTACCGTGAGAGGCCGGTTGACTGACACGTGCATTTCCTGCGGCACCGGGAATGTTGGGCAGGGTGACGACAGGTACCTTGCCGTCCTTAGCCACAGTGTGGGGGCTGCAGGGGTAGGAGTCTGTTCGCTAGAGCACCTAGCTGGCCAGTTCGCTGGGGGCGGGGCGAGCGGGTAAATAGGGCAGCAGCCGCTCGGTTTCCTTCTTCACCACGGCGTAGCATTCGCAACTGAGCAGTTCCAGGCGGGCCCTGTCCAGCACCTTGATATGCCCGCGACTGTATTCGATGATGCCCAGGCGCTGCAGCTTGCCAGCAGCGTCGGTGACCCCTTCGCGGCGAACCCCGAGCATGTTGGCGATCAGTTCCTGGGTCATGCACAGTTGGTCGCCTTGTAGACGGTCCAATGACAACAGCAACCAGCGGCACAGTTGCTGGTCGATGGAGTGATGACGGTTGCACACGGCGGTCTGCGCCATTTGGGTAATCAGCGCCTGGGTGTAGCGCAACATCAACAGTAGCAGCTCGCCATGGCGATTGAACTCGTCTTTCAGGCGTTGCCCCGGCAAGCGGTAGGCATAGCCGGCACTTTGCACAATCGCGCGGCTTGGCGTGCTTTCACCGCCCATGAACACCGCGATGCCGATCAGCCCTTCATTGCCGACCACGGAAATCTCCGCTGAAGCCCCGTTTTCCATGACATACAGCAGAGAGACGATGGAGTCGGTGGGAAAGTAGACGTGGCGCAAGGCATCGCCGGATTCGTAGAGTACTTTGCCCAAGGGCAGCGGGGCCAGCTCCAGATGCGGTTGCAGGCGCTCCAGCGCAGCGGGGGACAGCGCGGCCAGCAGGTGGTTGTGGCGTGGCTCGGGTGCAGCGTGCATATCTGCCACCGTGGGCGATTGAAGGGGCTGACACCCCAAGATTACTCCAATGCCGCGGGTGACGTCATTGCCTCGGACGGAGCGCTCGCCCTAAGCGGTCTGGCGCACCGACTTAACCCCACCGTTCGACGATGATCCAGAGAGAACGCAACCTTTGTTGCGGTGAAATGCGGAGTTCAGCATGAACAGGCACAACGATCCGAACCTGGTCCAGGGGCCAGGCAAACCGCTTGCCCGCCACCCTCAATCGCTGCCCATTCCGGGCGAGCATGTGTTCAACCGCGGGCAATCTGCCAATGAACCGCTGCCCTCCACCCAGAGCGGCAACGAACCTCCTCGTCGCGAGCGGCCACGGCCATGAGCCACGACTGGGATACGCCCATGAACCCGTTCTATTTCGTCATCGCTCGGGAGACCGGCAATGTGATCCGGGTGATCCAGCGCGACAGCCGCCCGGCCAACACCCGCACGCTGATTCACCGTAGTGCCTCAATCTGGCACCGTGACCGTTACGTCGACTTTTATGCATCCGGAACAAACCTTATCCACGCTTCCCTGGTGCTGGATGACTTCAGCAACAGCGAACTGGAGACCTAAGGTACCGGTACAACGCACGCCTGGTGCCGGGCAATCACGCTGTGTTGCTGACCATCATCCTGCAACTGCAACCACGGCTCGCTGAGTGTTACTCCATCAAGGCTCAACCGCACTTCGTCACCTTCGCCATTGATCACCTCGATGTGATAGCAGGTAGCACCAAATCGATAGTGGAGGAGGTAACCCGGCCAGTCAGCCGGTAACAATGGCTGGATGCGCAAGGTGTCGCCAGTACGTTGTAGCCCCAGCAGTTCCTCGACGATCAGGCGGTACATCCAGCCGGCGGAGCCGGTGTACCAGCTCCAGCCACCTCGCCCGGCATGGGGGGATACGGCATAGACATCGGCGGCCATCACGTAGGGCTCGACCTTGTAGGTGTCGATCAACCCTTCAGCGCCCTGGCGCACCGGATTGATCAGACGCAACAGCTCCCAGGCCCTGGCCCTGTCGCCCAAACGGGCGAAGGCCATGCTCGCCCATACCGCGGCGTGGCTGTATTGCCCGCCATTTTCGCGCACCCCCGGCACATACCCTTTGATGTAGCCAGGGTCGAGCGAGCCAGTGTCGAATGGTGGATCCAGCAGTTGCACAATGCCGATATCGCGGCGTACCAGGTAATGGTCCACAGCGTTCATGGCCGTGCGGCTGCGTTGCGCCGGGGCGGCCCGGGACAACACGGCCCAGCTCTGGGCGATGGAATCGATCCGGCACTCCTGGTTGCTCGCCGAGCCTAGCAACTGACCATCATCGAACCAGGCGCGGCGGTACCAGCCGCCGTCCCAGGCATGCGCCTCGAGGTTGGCCGCCAGGGTCTGCGCCTGCCGGGTGCAGTGCAAGGCGAATTCACCATCAGCGTGGTGCTGGGCGGTACGGGCGAATTGCTGCAGCACCTCGATGCCGAAGAAACCCAGCCAGACACTTTCGCCCAGCCCCTGTTCACCGACCCGGTTCATACCGTCGTTCCAGTCGCCGCTGCCGATCAGCGGCAAGCCATGACTTCCGCATTTGAGTCCCTGGCCCAGGGCGCGCTGGCAATGTTGGTAGAGGCTCTCGACCAACGGCGAGCGGCCGGGCAGGTCGTAGTAAGACTCCTCGCCGGGATTGAGCGGGCGGCCTTCGAGGTAGCCGACCGGTTCGTCCAGCACGCTGCTGTCGCCGGTCACCTGCAGGTAACGGCTGGTGGCCAGTGGCAGCCACAGCAGGTCATCGGAGCAGCGGGTGCGCACCCCGCGCTGCAGCGGTGGATGCCACCAGTGCTGCACGTCGCCTTCGGCATACTGATGGCCAGCGCACACCAGCAAGTGCTGACGCGCGCTCGCCGGGTCGGCGTGGAGCATGGCCATGCTGTCTTGCAACTGGTCACGAAAGCCGATGGCACCACCGGATTGATAGAAACCGCTGCGCGCCTGGAAGCGGCAGGCAATCACCTGGTACATCAACCAGCCGTTGGCCAGCACGTCCAGCGCCGGCTCCGGGGTTTCGATGCGCACGCTGTCCAGGGTATGACGCCAGTGCGCTCGCACCCGATCCAGCTCTACTGCAGCCGCTCTGAGGCCGCGGTACTGCTGGACACGCCGGGTGGCAGCGGTGGCGTCCTGCTCAGCGCCCAGACGGAACACCACTTCAGTACTTTCGCCAGCGCCGAGGGTCAAGCCGACTTGCAGCGCCGCGCAGGGGTCGAGCCCGCCACCGGTTCGGCCGGACAACCGCACCCGGCGCAAGGCGGCTGGCGCCTGCAAGGTGCCGTTGCGCCCGAGAAACTCGCTGCGGTCGCAGGTGATGCTGCGGTAGGGCAGATCGCTGTCGAGAAACGCCACCCGCTCGGAAAACTCGATGGAATAGGCGTTGCGTGCAAACAGTGCACCGCTGAAGGGGTCGGCTTCACTGACCACGTGCATGGCCGACTTGCTGCGCAGGTCGCCCAGAACCCATTCGACAAAACAGGTTGCCGACAGCCGCCGCGCCCGTCCGCTGGTGTTGGTGACCTTGAGCCGGGAGAATTTGACCGGCGCGTCCAGCGCGACAAACACCCACAGCTCACTGCTCAGATCGTCGTCGGCATACTCGAAGACGCTGTAGCCAAAGCCATGCCGGGTTCGATAAGTGCCTGGTCCCGGGCAAGGTTGCGGGGTCGGCGACCAGAATTGCCCACTGTCCTCGTCGCGCAGGTACAAGGCTTCGCCACTGGGATCGCTGACCGGGTCGTTGTGCCAGGGTGTGAGCCGGAACTCGTGCGCATTCTCACTCCAGGTGTAGGCGCTGCCAGCTTCCGAGACGATGCTGCCGAACTGCGGATTGGCCAACACATTGATCCACGGCGCCGGCGTCGGCCGACCGGGGATATGCGTCATGATGTACTCGCTGCCATCGGCACTGAAGCCGCCATAGGGGTTGGCGAGTTGCAGGGCCGGCTGGCGCACCTGTCTTGGCGTTGCAGCAGCCGGCTCAGTGTAGGTGGGGGACGGTTCGAAGGCCGCCAGCAAGGGCTCGGCACGGCGCCGGTGCAATTGCTCGGCAAGGCTGCCGTGGCTGTCGTTGAGCACCAGCCGCGCCGCTGCGAGCATCAAGGTGCGGTCCTCGCCGGACAGCTGTTGCGCCGGGCGTACGAACAGGCCGCCGGGGTGATCGAGCAGGGCGGCTTCGCTGCCGGAGGTCACCACGCCCATGATCAGCTCCTGCAGTTGCTGGCGGTAACCGGCCTGGTCTTCGTTCCAGATCACCAGATCGACCACCAGACCTTTTTGCCGCCAGTAGGCATGGGCGTTGACCATCTGTTTGACCAACTGGATATTGCCGGGGTCGCTGATCTGCACCAGCACGATCGGCAGATCACCGGAAATCGCCTGGCCCCAGAGACCGGACTGATTGCGTCGATTACTGGCCAGCAGGGCGCTGTTGGCCCGCAGGGTGGCGTTGGCGTAGATCACCGAGGCTGCCATTTGCTCGTACAGCCGCGCATCGACCAGAGAACCGTTGAGCTGACGCAGCAGCACCTGGCTGTGGGTCCAGGCCAGGTCAAAGACCCGGTCGGCCAGATGCCGGTCGCGGTATTTGGCAATCTGCTGCAGGCAGGCTTCGCGGCTGCCGGCTACGCCGGTAACCAGGTCGATGGTTGCCGTTTGCCCGGGTTCCAGGCTGATACGGCAACGGATCGAGACGATCGGGTCGAGCACCGCCCCGGCGCTGCCGCTTAGCTGCACATGCTCAGGCGTCAGGGCCTCCGGGTCGACCAGGGTCCGGCCGCGGCCGATGAAGCGGGCGCGATCGGTTTCATAGGAAATGGCATCGATGTCGACGCCATGGGCGGCCAGCAGATGACACATCCACGGCGCGGCTTCCTGCTGCGAACGCGGGCGGCGGCTACAGACGATCGCCTGCAGCGCCGGTAGCAGTTCGGTCTGCACAAACAGCTTGCTGAAGGCCGGGTGCAGGGCATCGCTGATGGCCGACGCCAGTACCACCTCGGCGTAACTGGTCAGCTCCAGGGTGCGGCGACTGTCATGATGATTGGTCAGGTGCAGGCGGCGCAGCTCGATGTCGTCCTCGGGCGATACGACGATCTCGGTGTGGCAATCGAAGTCCAGTTCGCGCACCCGGAACTCGGCCCGGGCATCGCTGAAAATCGCCTCCTGACTCTTGGGCTTGTGCAGGGTCGGCTGATGGGCGGTAGACCAGTAGACACCACTGTCCACGTCGCGCAGATAACAGAATATTCCCAGGTTGTCGCAGGCAACATCCTCACGCCAACGCGTCACCGCCAGGTCGTTGCAACGGCTGTAGCCGCCGCCAGCGTTGTTGACCATCACGTGGTAGCGGCCGTTGGAGAGCAACTGTACCGCTGGGCGCCGCCGGTCCGGCTCGGTGAACACTCGCAAGCGGGTCTCGTTGGCCTTGGCGGCCTCATCGGTGGGCGGCGCCTGGGAGGCATGCAGGTATTGCGCCGCAGTTTTCGGCACGCGTTCCTGCAGCAACAGGACACTGGCCTGAAACTGCGGATCGGATTCAAAGCGTCGCTGCATCGGCTTGTCCAGCAGCAGCGAGGTCAGGGCGAGAAAGCTCATGCCCTGATGATGTGCCATGAACGAGCGCACGATCACTGCGCTTTGCCCCGGCGGCAGCCGCGCCTGGCTGTAGTCCACCGCCTCGTAAAGCCCGAAACGTCCGCTCAGGCCCTGTGCAGCCAGAAGCTGCAGGTTTTCGCAGGCGGCAGTCGGGGCTACCATCAGGGCCAGGGCGCTGGCGTAAGGCGCCACCACCCGGTCTTCGCCCAGGCCACGCTTGAGGCCCAGGCCCGGTACGCCGAAGGCGCGGTACTGATAATTGAAATGGGCATCGAGGGCGTTATAAGCCGACTCGGACACCCCCCAGGCAATACCCAACTGATTGCCATAATCGATCTGCCGGGTAACGGCGGCCTGGCAGGTCTGGTCGAGCAGGGTGCCGTCGTAGCTGGGCATCACCAGCATAGGCATCAGGTACTCGAACATCGAGCCTGACCAGGACAGCAGCACCGGCACCCCGGCATTGCTGGTGAGCAGGCGGCCGAGGGCAAACCAGCTGTCCTGCGGCACCTGGCCCTGGGCGATCAGCACAAAGTTGGTCAGGCGCATCTCCGAGGCGAGCAAGTCATAGAAGGCCGCATCGAGGCGGTGCTCGTCGGCGTTGTAGCCAATCACGAACAGTTCGCGCTGGGTGTCATACAGGAACCTGAAGTCCATCTGCGCAATCGCTGCAATCTGGCTGGCCAGGCGCGAGCAGGTGGCCATACGTTCCAGGGCCAGCGCTTTGACCGTGGCGACAGCAGCCTGGTCGGCCGGGAGCCAATCACCAACCTGCAATTGCACCAACTGCCGCCAGCTCTGTGGCGTTCGCAGCTCGGCGTCAGCGCCAGGTGGTAGCCGAAAACGCAGGATTTCGGCTTGCAGATCCAGACTCTGCGCGTGCAGGGCCTGACGCCAGAAATCGGCTTCGCTGTCCGCGGCGTCGGCAGCGGACACGGGGCTGGACAGGGCAACGGCACGCTGCAGCAGTTCAAGTAACTGTGATGTGCGATCCGGGGCGTCGGTTGGCAGTTGCTGCAGTTGCACGGTGTCGCGGTGCAGGGACTGCACCTCGTTAGCGTTCGCGCCTGCTCCCTCCAGCGCGTGCAGCCACACGTCCAGCGTATCGACAAGTCCGCGTGTCAGTCGTGCATCGTGCAAGGGGGCGTCGGCCAGCCCCAGCAAGCCGGGCTTCAACGTCAACAGCAGCGCCACCAGATTGCCGCTGTCCACGGTCGATACATACAAGGGCGACAGAGGCTTGCGGGTCTGGGTGTCGTACCAGTTGTAAAAGTGGCCCTGGTAGCGTTCAAGGCTGCTCATGCTGTCGAGCATCAGCGCCAGGCGCTCAAGCAACCGCTCGGCGCTGAGGTAGCCGAAATCTTGTGCGGCCAGGTGCGAGAGCAACGCCATGCCCATGTTGGTCGGCGAGGTACGGTGGGCGACGCTGGCATAGGGCGCCCCCTGGATGTTGTCGGGTGGCAGCCAGTTATCTTCAGGGCCCAGGTAGCGATCGAAAAAGGCCCAGTTGCGGCGTGCCAGACGATGCAGGAAGGCCAGATCCGCAGTCGAAGGGTTGAAGGCGACGCCGGCGCTTGTGCGGCTGAGCCACCAGGCGAGTGCCGGGCTGGCCAGCCAGAGCAGCAGAACCGGCGAGGCGACGAGCAGCACCAGGGGATTGAACGACAACAGGCCGACCAGTAGCAGCGCCAGCGCCGGCGCGATCCACAGGCCTCGATACAAACCATACAAGTCGTTGACGCTGCTGCGCTCGACTTCGCGCGACGGGCTCCACTGCAGCAAACGCCGCTTGCTGACAAACATGCGCCAGAGGGTGCGGGCGATCGCATCCAGGCTGTAATAGGCTTCGAAGGGTAGCCACGCCAGGGCCAGGCCGGCGCGCAGAAAGTGCAGGGCCGAACTGCGTAATGCCGCCGCAAGATGCTGGTGCAGCGGCACTTCGAGGGTTTTTGCGCGTAGTTCCAGCAGCGAGCTCAGCAGCGGCTGGAACAGTAACAGCACCAGCACCGCGAGCATCCACAGCAACGGCGCCGATGACGCTAGCCAGCCCCACAGCAGCACCGACAGAAAGGCCGCCGGCTCAAGACTGCGGCGCAGGTTGTCAAAGATTTTCCAGCGCGAGAGGGCGCTCAGGCGCTGGCAGGCCTGCCCGTCAGCGGCGGGTGAAGTCCACGGCAGCAGCCAGGGAAGCAATTGCCAGTCACCGCGTATCCAGCGGTGGCGGCGTTTGACGTCTGCGCTGTAGTGCGCCGGATACGCCTCGAACAGTTCGACATCGCTGAGCAGCCCCGAGCGGGCATAGCAGCCCTCGATCAGGTCATGGCTGAGAATGCGGTTTTCGGCAAAACAGCCGTCCAGCGCCTGTTCAAAGGCGTCGACGCTGTAGATGCCTTTGCCAATGAACGAGCCTTGCAGAAACAGGTCTTGATAAACGTCGGATACCGCCCGGGTGTAGGGGTCGACGCCGGCATCGCTGCCGAACAGCCGGGCATAGGCCGAGCGCGAGGCGCTGGGCAGACTGATGCCTACCCGCGGCTGCAAAATGGCGTAACCGGCGCTGATACGCCCGCTTTGCGCATCGAGCCGAGGACGGTTCAACGGGTGTTGCAGGGCGCCGATGAACTGCCGCGCCGCATCGCGAGGCAGTTGGGTATCGGTGTCCAGGGTAATCACGTATTGAACGTCGTGCAGTTTGCTGACATCGCCGACGATCAGCATAAAGCGATCCTGGCCCCGGTTGCGTAGCACGGCATTCAGTTCGGCGAGTTTGCCGCGTTTACGCTCATAGCCCATCCACACCTGCTCGACTGCGTTCCAGCGTCTTGGCCGATGCAGCAGGAAAAACCGTTCGGCGCCGTCAGCCGGGTATTTATGGTTCAGGGCTTCGACCTGCTCGGCAGCCAGCTGCAGTAACGCGTCATCTTCGGGTAGCGACTCCTGCGCAGCGTCAATGAAATCACTGAGCAGCGCGAAGTGCAGGTGCTCGTCGCGGTTGGCCAGAAAGCGTACTTCCAGGCCCTCGACCAGTTCCTCGACATCAGTGGCGCTGGCCATCAGGCAAGGGATCGCCACCAGGCTGCGGGCCTGGGCGGGAATTCCTTGCCGATAGTCCAGGCGCGGCAGAAAGCACGGCACCACGGTCAGCGTCACCAGCCAGTTGACCAGGCCGATGGCCAGGCGGCTGGTCATCAGCAGCACGGGGACGGCGAGCGCTGCCAGAGCGGGTGTGGACCAGCCATCGTGGTAGATCGCCCGGAGGAAGACCCCGGCAAAGATCAACGAGAGCAGCAGCACAGGGCCCAGGTAGAACGTCAGTGGCGCCTTGCGCAACAGCCGTTGCCAGCGTTCGCCAAGCGCCACGGTGGCGCTCAGGCGCTGTTCCAGTTGCGCCAGCCCCGGCCCGATCAGGTAGAAACCTACATGATCGACTGGCTCTTGCAGGGCGGCGGAGGGGGAACTGGCCAGCTCGATGGCAACCTGGGCGATGTCCGCTTCGCTGTGCGCACAGTGGCGTGCCAGACGTTCGACGACATGGCGATAATGATCGCGGCTGGCAAAGTCCATGGCCGGATAGACCGCTGCCGGGTCTTGCCTCAGGGTCCGTTCGACATGGCTCATGTGCTCGACGAACGCCTGCCAGTCGCTGGTCGACAGCATGCGCAGACTACCGATGCTGTTGCTGATCGATACCTGGTCTGCCGCCTGCTGCTGCGCATCGAGGTTCACCTGACGCTCGATATTGAGCCCGGACTCGGCGAGCATCTGCTCGACCCACGCCAGTGGCTGGCTGAGTGTGGCACTCTGGCCCTGCAGGCGCCGGGCCAGTTCGGCGACGAATCCAGCCGTCATCGGTGGCTCGGAACGGGCCATGTCAGCGACCACCAACACCACATTCTTGACGTCGCGCTCAGCGATTTCGCTGAGACGATCGGCCCAGTCGTTAGCCAGGTTGCGGTCGCCCCAGTTGGCCATGACCCGCGCGGCGACGCGCCGCAGGTTCTCGATCAGGGCCAGGCGCAACATGATCGGAATCGCCCACAACTCGCCCAGGGTCAGCGGGGTCACCGTCTGATAGGCCTCGACGAAGCGGCTCAGGCTCTCGCTGTCGACGCGGCCATCGCCATGGGCGATGGTCTCCAGGGCGATGTCATATACACGCGGCAAGTTGCTGGACGGGCCGTTGGCCAGGCGCGGCAGCTCGCGGCTGTAGCCAGCCGGCAAGTGCGACTTGGCGAGTCGGATGTGCGCTTCGACCAGGTAGTAATTGTCCAGTAGCCATTCTGCCGCCGGCGTCACCCTGCCGGAGCCGGGCAGGGCAGTGGCGAACGCGGCACAGGTGGTGGCGAGGGTAGCTTCGTTGTCTGCCAGGCGGGCGAGCAGGGTATCGGCGGCCGACAGTGGACTGAGGCGGTGCTGGCCGGCCAGCAAGGTACCGTGTTCGGCCATCTGTTCGGCGCTGAACAGCTCCGAGCGCAGCAGGCTTTCGTACTCGAACCTGCGCGGGCCAGGGTGCCAGCGGCGCAGGAGGGACCACAGCCGTTGAAACGATGCACGGGCGCGTGGCCAAGGGTTATCCATAGTGTCCTTGCTCAACGAAGTCGGGCTGGACAGTCAGTTTGCCGAGGCCTCGCGCCGGGGTCTGTTCGGTAGCGAACAGACGTGTTTCACCGTTGCGCCCACCCTAGAACCTGTCATCTACAGTCAGCCGGCACACGCCGGTGCCGGAGTGCGCCATGAAACCGTCATTGAGCCCCTTTCTCGCCATCTCGCTGATGGCGCTGTTGCTGCTGGGTACGGGCCTGCACAACACAGCCAGTGCCGCCACTGCAGAGGATCTGGACAAGGACGCCCGGCAGGCGTTGCAGATTCTCTACAAGGCCTATCCGTCGGCCGAAAACCTCTCACACAGCGCCAAAGCGGTGCTGGTTTTCCCCAACGTGGTCAAGGCCGGGCTGGTGTTTGGTGGCAGCTATGGGGAAGGCGTCTTGTACAAGGGCAAGCACGTGGATGGCTATTACAACTCGGTCAGCGGCTCCTGGGGACTGCAAGCCGGGGCCCAGTCCTATGGCTATGCAGTGTTTCTGATGACCGACAAGGCCCTGAAATATGTTCAGGACACCAAAGGCTGGGAGGTAGGCGTCGGACCTACGGTGGTGCTGGTGGACCAAGGCGCTGCGAAGAACCTTTCGAGCTCGACGCTCAAGCATGACGCCTACGCCTTTGTCTTCGACCAGCAAGGGTTGATGGCGGGGATCAGTATCGAAGGCACCAAAATTTCGTTGATAAAACGGTAACTTTTCCAGATCGCCGGAGGTTGCCGCTTGAACCTCCTCTTGGGCCGCACAACCATGCTCAACCAAAGTAAATTCAGTCCTGCAGCAGAGTTGTCCTGCGGTACGCACGCCAAGGGCGTCGTTCATGTGGTGGCGCTTTTCAAGGCTGCGGATCGGCAGCCCCAGCGATCCAGAGAGATCGCGGCGGGCAAGCTCCGTATTGCCTACGCTGCCGCCGAAGACCGGGCGCTGTTTGCTGAGCAGATGATCGGCATTGTCAGTCACGATTTACGCAATCCGCTTTCAGCCATAGGCATGGCGGCTGAAATGCTGTCACGTCGCGATCATGACCCCAAGACAATGCAGATGCTGGGCCATATCAGGCATTCAGCCGCGCGTGCCCAGCGACTGGTTGCTGACCTGCTGGACTTTACCCTGGTCCAGGTAGGGCGCGGGATTACCGTGGTTTGCGCGCCGTTAAGCTTCCACGAGGTGGTTGCGGACTGCCTTGAAGAAAACCGGCTTTCCTTCCCCACGAGCAATCTGGTCCATACCCATAGCGGCATGGGGGCGTTTTCTGCCGACAGTGACCGGCTGTACCAGCTGGTGGGCAATCTGGTGGCCAACGCTATTGCCTATGGCGCCGAGGGTTCAACCGTCACGGTGTCTACCTATATTGAGAACGACACTGTGACCCTGTCCGTGCACAACCTCGGGACACCGATTCCGGCAGCGCTGCTGAACAACCTGTTCGAGCCAATGATTCGCGGCAGCCATGACAATGCCGGGCTACGCAGCGTCGGGCTCGGGCTGTTCATCGTGCGTGAGATCGTCAGGGCGCATTATGGTGAGATTACGGTCAGCTCCACCACGGCGTTGGGGACCCGGTTTATTGCGACCTTCCCGAGGCTAGGGACAAAACCTTGAGTTTCGGCACGCAAAGGTCCTTGTCTGATCAATGAAAATTGCTGTGGGTCCAGAACCGGTGTTTCAATGCGCGGCCTGCTGTGCCAGGTACGCCAGCGCGGGCCGTTTATTAAGGACTGGATAATGCTGCTCAGAGGGATACACCGGCTGTTGGTACTGCTGCAACTGCTCATCGGCGCCGCGGGTTTTGTCCTGCCGGCGCTGATCCTCGGCGCAGGGATCGATGTCGGCTTGCAGCCGTTTTCAGCCATGTTCATGGTCTTTATCCTTGGCGTGATCAGCCTCTGCGTGCACGAAGGCGGGCATTACCTGGGCGCCAGATGGTGTGGTATGACGGTGTTGTCGGTGCGGGTGCTGGCCTTGGAGGTGCAACCGCTGCGCCAGGGCTGGAAGGTGCGCTGGTCGCGCCGCGCCAAAGGCCAGCCAGTGGGCGGCCATGTCATGGCGGCGCATGCCCCGCAGCAGCCATTGCGGCGGACAATGCTGGTGTTCACGCTGATGGGGCCGTTGCTCAACCTGTTGGTCGCGGGCCTGTGTCTGGCGCTTTTTGCGCTGCTCGGCGGCCAATTCGCAGCGCTGATGCTGGCGCTTGGAGTGTGCAATCTGAGCACCGGGCTGGCCAATTTGCTGCCCACGGTGGCTGCGGGGCGAGTCAGTGATGGGGCAGCGTTTCTGGCCTGGCTCTGCAAACCTGACGAACAGGCGTTACTCACGGCACCTGCAGACTCGGCAGCGCCGCCCGACCTTGAGCCGACAGCACCGGTTCAAGCTGACCCCAACTGAAGGTCAAGTCCACATCACAGCCATCGCCAATGGGCTGGTTGGCCAGACGCATGCCCTGGGTATCGAAACTCAGGTCGTAGGACTCGTAGCTCGCCACGTCGGGGCATTCACTGTCTTCTGTGGCCTGGGTCTGAGGCTGGGCCTTGAGCCAGCTGGCAAAATTTTTCGGCAGTTTGACCTGCCCGGAGTAGGGGCTGTACCACTTAAAACCTGTACCGATCCAGGTCCAGGGATCGACGCTGTCACCGGTCTGCAGGTTCCAGGTGTGAAAGCCCCAACTGATGCCGCCACGACCAAAGCCTGCGGCCCAGCGGTAAAACCTGACGGTGAGCCACTGGGACGACCAGTACGTAGGGTCAACGCTGATCTCGCTGGTGTAGGCGGCGCCGCTGCGGCCGAGGAAGTCGCGTCGTTCAGCGAAGAACATCGCCTGGCCCTCGGGGCTGGCGGCGAGGTGAGCCAGTTGTTGATTGATCTTGCGGATTGCCGGGCTGTCACCCTCCAGCTTGAGGGTGACCTGGGCGCCTTGGGTCCTGACCTGATAGGCGTGCTCGCCGAAGGCTTTTTTCTCGACCTTGACCGGCAGCGGTGCGGCCTCCATCGGCGCGTTGTAAGCGTCGCCACCACAGCCTTCGGCACTTGTGCGCGTAAGCATCAGGGGTAACGGGGTAGCGCCTGCGGCCTTGCTCCAGGTGCCGGTCAGCGTATCGCCTTGCGGGGCATCCAGTTGCCAGAACCCGGTGTTGCCGTCTTCGGCCCAGGGTTCGCTGGCCTTTTCCCGGGTCAGCTGGATCGGTGTGAGGAAGCGCTGGTAGTAGTAGCTGCCGTTGCTGTCGGGGGCGGCGTTGAAACAGGCGGTGATCGCGGTCTTGCCGAGGGTGCCTTGCCAGACGCCGGCAAGGTCGATGGGCGCGGCGTTGGCGTAGCCAGTAGCGCAAGCGAGGGTCAATGCGGCCAAGGGCTTGAGCATGCGGATCGGACTTCCAGATGTCTGACGGGCGGCCATCATAGCCGATGGCCAAGGCTATCGCTCAATCAGCTGGTTGCGAGGAGCCACTGTCTGTCACCGGCTTATTTGTGGGAGCCGGCCTTGCCGGCGATGGGGCGCGTAGCGGTCCTGGCCCGGCTGTGCCGGGCATCGCCAGCAATGCTGGCTCACAGGTTGATCCAGCCGGTGGGAGTGGGCTTGAGTCACTCGCCAACGCAAGACCAGAAAATACAGATGCAGTTTAGGAAGCGTCTGACATCTATTTTTTGTCGCTCTTGGTAGCGTTTCCGGGTGTTTACGCCCGCTCAGGCACAATTTCGCTTGGGTGTTGCGTGGTTTCTCTCCCCTCCGTTTAAGGACAAACGCATGTTCGCACCGGCCAATAGCGTGCAGTTCGAAT
>NZ_JANHLE010000029.1 GCF_028682475.1 Pseudomonas putida | reverse complement strand
TGAGGCCTCAGCCCTTGTTCAGCGCCTGCGCTTCAGCGAGCACTGCATCCACATGCCCCGGCACCTTCACGCCACGCCAGGCCTTGCGCAGCACACCATTCTTGTCGATCAGGAACGTGCTGCGATCAACGCCCATGTATTCTTTGCCATAAAGCTTCTTCAGCTTGATCACGTCGAACAGCTGGCACAGGGCTTCGTCCTTGTCGCTGATCAGTTCGAACGGGAACGCCTGCTTGGCCTTGAAGTTTTCGTGCGACTTGATGCCATCACGTGAAACCCCGAAAACCACGGTGTTGGCCGCTTCAAAGGCTGCATGCTGGTCACGGAAACCCTGACCTTCAGTGGTGCAGCCCGGGGTGCTGTCCTTGGGGTAGAAGTACAGCACCACTTGCTTGCCCTTCAGATCTGCCAGGCTGACGTTCTGGCCACTGGTGGCCTGGGCCTGGAAATCGGCGACGGGTTGGTCGAGTTCAACGGCCATGGAAAGCTTCCTTACAGTGGGTTCTGTGGGCGCCAGGGTTCGATCAGCGCATCCAGGTTCAGGGCATCGGAGAAGTCCAGGAACTGGTCACGCAACCAGCTGATCTGGGTGCCGGCCGGCAGGGTCACGGTAAACGTGGCGTTGAGCATGGTGCCGCCGGTCTGTGGCGCCTGGTAGGTGTCGCAGGTGAGGTTTTCCAGCTCGACATGGTGGTCGATGAAAAACTGGCACAGCTCGTTGATGATGTCCGGGCGATAGGCGGCGCTGACATAGGCGACATACGGCAGGGCCAGCGGGCGCACTTCGAGCTCGGCGCTGCGCACCACATTCACGGTGAAGGTGTGCTTCTTGGCCAGGCCCGGCAGGGCGGCTTCAAAACGCGCCAGGGCGTCCCAGCTACCGGCAACCTGCAGCACCAGTGCACTGCACTCGCCGTGACGGGTCAGGCGCGAGGTGACGACCGAGCAGCGATTGTCGTTACTGGCTCGGCACAGGATGTTGGTCAGTTCCATGGGATTGGCGCCCAGAGCACTGATGACAAGGAATTGTTCGCGAACGGTGGGGGTGGACATGCAGCATTCCTAAAGCGATGAGCGGTCGGTACCCGACAGGTCAGAATGGCGGGAAGGCGTGGTCCCGGGGCTCAGGATCGAGGCTTTGGGCACTGCCTGCGCAGGTTGTCGGCAGCCCGGCGGGCCGCTGTGTACCGATCAAAGAGAGAAGGGTAGCGAAAATGGCCGCCGAGGGGAATGCTCCAGCCGCCTGCTTCGCTTGTGCAAGGCCGATGGCGCCAGTACCATTACCGCTCTCTTTTTCCGGCAGGAGCAGTTTCATGATTGCGGGCAGTATGGTGGCATTGGTCACACCCATGGATGCACAAGGGCGTCTTGATTGGGACAGCCTCGGCAAACTCGTGGACTTCCACCTGGAGAAGGGCACCCACGCCATTGTCGCCGTCGGTACCACCGGCGAGTCCGCAACCCTGGATGTCGAAGAGCATATCAAGGTCATCGAGTTCGTGGTCAAGCGTGTTGCCGGTCGCATTCCGGTAATCGCCGGCACCGGTGCCAACTCCACCAGCGAAGCCGTGCACCTGACCCGCAACGCCAAGAACGCCGGCGCCGACGCCTGCCTGCTGGTGGTGCCGTACTACAACAAGCCGACCCAGGAAGGCCTGTACCAGCACTTCAAGCACATTGCCGAAGCCGTCGACATCCCGCAGATCCTCTACAACGTTCCCGGCCGCACCTCCTGCGACATGCAGGCCGAGACCGTGATCCGCCTGTCGACCGTACCGAACATCATCGGTATCAAGGAAGCCACCGGCGACCTGAAGCGCGCCAAGGCCATTATCGACGGCGTGAGCAAGGACTTCATCGTGCTGTCCGGCGATGACCCGACCGCGGTCGAGCTGATCCTGCTGGGTGGCAAAGGCAACATCTCGGTTACCGCCAACGTCGCCCCGCGCGAAATGGCCGATCTGTGCGAAGCCGCCCTTGAGGGCAATGCCGAGAAGGCTCGCGCGATCAACGAAAAACTCATGCCCCTGCACAAGGACCTGTTCATCGAAGCCAACCCGATTCCGGTGAAGTGGGCTTTGGTCGAAATGGGCCTGATGCACAAAGGCATCCGCCTGCCGCTGACCTGGCTGAGCGAATCCTGTCACGATACGGTACGCCAGGCCATGCGCCAGTGCGGCCTGCAGTTTTAATTGAGGACGTACACCGCATGAAGCGATTGGCTGGTCTTTCCGCCCTTGCCTTGATCATTTCCAGCACCAGTGGTTGTGGCTGGCTCTGGGGCGAAGAGGGTTACTTCCGTGACCGTGGTAGCGATTATCTGGAGGCCACGCAGAAGGCGCCGATGCAGATGCCACCGGACATCAGCAGCGCCAAGCGCCTTGATCCGCTGCTGCCGATTCCGCGTAACGTCGCCGACGACAACGTCAAGGGCGAGTTCGAGGTGCCGCGTCCACAGCCATTGAGCGCGGCTGCCGACATCAGCGATTTCAGCCTGCAGAAGAGCGGCAGTTCCCGTTGGGTCCTGGCCCAGCGCGCCCCGGCCGAAGTCTGGCCGGTGGCCCGGCAGTTCTTTGAAGACAACGGCTTCCGTATTGCCGAAGAACGCCCGCAGACTGGTGAGTTCAACACCACCTGGCAGCGTTTTGACGAGCTCTCCGGCGCTATGGCCAGCCGTCTGGCCAGTGCCTCGAGCAGCCGCGACAACGAAGTGCGTGCGCGTATCCGCATTGAGCCGGGCGTGCAGCGCAACACCAGTGAAGTCTACATCGTCAGCGTCGAGCGTCCGGCGGGCAGCACCGCCGAGCCTGGTTTCCCGGCCCGTTCGGAAAACACCGGGGTCGATGCCATGCTGGTCGACGAAATGCTCGCCAGCATGACCCGCAGCGCCGAGAAGGGCGGTTCGGTGTCGTTGCTCGCCGCGCGTGATTTCGATGCGCCAAGCCGTGTCAGCCTCAGCGAAGACGGTAGCGGCAACCCGGTACTGAACCTGGGCGCCGACCTCGATCGCGCCTGGTCCAGCGTTGGCCGTGCCCTGGAGCAGGGCGAATGGCGGGTTGAAGACATCAACCGCAGCCTGGGCCTGTACTACATCAACCTGGCGGAAAAAGCCGAGGCCAAAGACCAGGAGCCGGGCTTCTTCGGCAAACTGTTTGGCAGCGCGCCGAGCAAGGAAGAGCGTGAAGCCCGTGCCGAGCGTTACCAGGTACGCCTGAGCAAGGTTGGCGACAGCGTCCAGGTCACCGTTGAGAAGAACATCAACACCGTGGCCCCGGCTGATGTCGCCCGCCGCGTGCTGAGCGTGATTCAGGACAACCTGGGTTAAGTGCGCTTCGCCGTACTTGGAAGTGGAAGCCAGGGAAATGGCACGCTGATCGCCAGTGACAACACCCTTGTCCTGGTCGATTGCGGCTTCTCCCTGCGTGAAACCGAGCGGCGCCTGGCGCTGCTCGGCGTTTCTGCCCAGCAGTTGAGTGCTGTGCTGGTAACCCACGAACATGCCGACCACGTGCATGGGGTCGGTTTGCTGGCGCGGCGCTACAATGTACCGGTCTACCTCAGCCGCGGCACCTTGCGCGGCCTGCGCAAACCGGTCGAGGCGGCAGGTTTTCTGGCGGCAAACGAGACCCTGCAGATCGGCGCCCTGAACATCCGCGCCGTGGGCGTGACCCACGACGCGCTGGAGCCGTTGCAGTATGTGTTTGACGACGGCAGCCGGCGTTTCGGCGTGCTGACTGACCTTGGCTCCTACGACGCCGCCCTGCTGGAAAGTTACCAGGGCCTGGATGCGTTGCTGATCGAGGCCAACCACTGTCGCGACCTGCTTGGACGCGGGCCTTACCCGATGTTTCTCAAACAGCGGGTGGGTGGCGACTACGGACATTTGAACAACCATCAGGCCGCGCGCCTGGTGTCGGAGCTGGACTGGCAGAACCTGCAGCATCTGGTGCTGGCCCATCTCAGTAGCAAGAACAACCAGCCACAGCTGGCCCGGCAATGTTTCGTCGACACCCTCGGGTGCGACCCGGACTGGCTGCAAGTGGCCAACCAGGATTGCGGGCTCGACTGGCGCGAAATCGCCTAGCCCATCTTATTTAGCAAGCGGAGCCCATCATGGAAAAACGTGAAGAACTCTACCGCGGCAAAGCCAAGTCGGTTTACAAGACCGACGACGCTGACCGCTTGATCCTGCTGTTTCGCAACGACACCTCGGCGTTCGACGGCAAGCGTATCGAACAGCTCGACCGCAAGGGCATGGTGAACAACAAGTTCAACGCCTTCATCATGCAGAAGCTTGAAGAGGCCGGCATTCCTACCCAGTTCGACAAACTGCTGGGCGACAACGAGTGCCTGGTCAAGAAGCTCGACATGATCCCGGTTGAATGCGTCGTGCGTAACTACGCCGCCGGCAGCCTGGTCAAGCGTCTGGGTGTGGAAGAGGGCATCAAGCTTGAGCCTTCGACCTTCGAACTGTTCCTCAAGAACGACGAGAAGGGCGACCCGTTCATCAACGAATCCCACGTTGTCGCCTTCGGCTGGGGCACCGCCGAGCAACTGGTGAAGATGAAAGCCCTGTCGCTCAAGGTCAACGAAGTGCTGAACAAGCTGTTCGACGACGCCGGCCTCTTGCTGGTCGACTTCAAGCTGGAGTTCGGTGTATTCCACGGCGAGATCGTCCTCGGTGACGAGTTCAGCCCGGACGGCTGCCGTCTGTGGGACAAAGAAACCCGCAAGAAGATGGACAAGGACCGCTTCCGTCAGGGTCTGGGCGACGTGATCGAAGCCTACGAAGAAGTTGCCAAACGCCTGGGCGTGCCGCTGTAACCGGCAAGTTCACGCAAGCGCCTGATACCACGCGAATTTTTTTCGCAAACAGGCTTTGCCTTTAGGCAAACTGCTGGTATCATGCGCGCCATTGGAGAGATGCCGGAGTGGCCGAACGGGACGGATTCGAAATCCGTTGTACTGGCAACAGTACCTAGGGTTCAAATCCCTATCTCTCCGCCATATACGAAAACCCCGCAGACTTAGGTCTGCGGGGTTTTTTCGTTTTTGGGTTTCTATAAGGTGCGTCTCTTCCGGCGCTCACGCCCTCCCTTGCACATCCCAGTGATGTAGCACCTCCGACGCTTTCAGAAACGTCTTAAAGCCGTCTTCCCTGTCGCTGTTTAGCATGGCAAGTGTCATCCCATTTCACCCTTGCCAGGAGCTATTGTCCGTAGATGCTCAGCAGCACGCGACGTCGGACTGAACGAAGCCGTCCGAGGAAATTACTAGGCGCGATCTTATTGCTTATCGGCGTCGTAACGGATGCCCAAGCATTTCTCAAGATCGAAGGAACCCGCCTGATTTACGCTGGAACCGACAGAGAAGCCAGCATTGGCGTGGTAAATCAAAGTCAACAAAACACCTTAATGCAAAGCTGGATCACTTACGCTTACGACAATGATCGCGGCGATGCCCCCTTTGCAATTGTCCAGCCACTGGTGCAGTTGGGTAGCCAAGAGCGCCATTTGGTGCGCGTGTTTTATGCGGGGCAGGGGCTACCCGAAGATCGCGAGTCGATGCTCTGGTTGAATATCCTGGAAGCTCCACGAAAACCAGATCAGGAAGACGGCGTACAATTTGCTATACGCCAGCGCTTAAAACTTTTTTATCGGCCACCTGGTCTGCACGGTTCCTCAAGTGAATCGGTTCAACAGCTAAAGTGGGAAATCAATCAGCGAGCGCAAATAGAAGTGAGCAACCCTGGGGCATTCCATGTTTCCCTGGTGAACTTGGAAGTCGGCCTAAACAATCGAAAAATTTTTCTCTGCGACTACCTATTTTTGAGGCCGGGAGAAACGCACTCGATTGAGACACCGCTATCTGCTCTAGATGGCAAGGTGCAAATCACCTTCACAGAAATTACTGATGGTGGTTTGCAAGTTCATCGAAAGGCTAATTTAAAATAGGGTGCGACTCTGACTTTAACTTCAGGAAGGATATTCAAATGCCGACTCGAAAAAAACTGTTGCTAACTTGCTTTCTCGCCTTAGGTGTCAGTCCTGCCACTTGTTTTGCGTTACTATGCAAGGAAGATCGTACAGATCAAGTCATCTCCAAGCAAGATCTGGGCACAGCAATAGCCGTCGCTGCAGATGCGCCGGACGGTACAATTATATGGGAGTCTGAACCGCGCTCGATCAACGTTCGGTGCGCCGATGATAATAATTCAGGGCGCGAATATATATACTTTCATATGAATCCTGGGAAGGTCAATATTGGTCAAGGAATACGTATTGGCATCCGCTACAATTCAAATGCTATTACCCAGAGTAGTGGCGCAGTCAGCACAGGCTATGACTCATGGACGGATTGCTATGGAGGAGGTTGTGAAGGCTGGGACAGGGCCAGGTTCACCTTGAACTTTAGCGTGTTCGTTGAAAAGTATGGCGCGACGCCGGTGTCAGGGCAGGCCACTACAAGCAAGGAATATCGGGTATTTCAACTCGATGGCAAAGGAGGGCTTAATATGGTGCCGGATAGTAACCTCAATTATGTAATTTCCGGCTTGGACAAAATTCGATTTGTACCCTGCAGTCCTGAACTTTTCGTATCTCCAAGTGTTGTCAATTTTTCGAGGATTAGAACAGATGAGGCTCAAATTGGAAAGGTTGCTGGCAGCGGAAGCTTTAGCCTGGGCCTGAAAAAAGATTGCGATACCCCCTACACGGTGAGTGCTCGTTTTTCAGCGAGTGCAGGTGGTGGAAAAATAGTGGATAACTTGCTGGTGCCCCCAAAGAACAGTTCTGTTGGTATATCTTTGTATCGCCAGGAAACCAACGAGAAAGTTCCTTTTTCTACTTGGTTTCCACTGGCGGTATTGACTGGGAAAGAATATTCGACAAATGAATTTCGTGCTGACTTGGTCTGGCGAGCGAATCCAGTTTTAGGTCCCTTCGACGCTTCGTTGGTCATTGACTTGTTCTACAAGTAAGTGTCGTGTGTCTGAGGCAAGCAGCGCAAACATTGAAGTTATCCAGATATCTGTAAGTTTCACCCTGCCCGGAATGCTGCTGGAATTACTGCTAACTAATGACCGGCGTGAGTTCAGCAATGGCTGTTCCGGGCCCCGCTTCCCTATCCCCTTTCCATTTCTTCTGGTTGAAACTGTTCGGTAATAGCGTGCGTTCAGTGGAACGGTATGACGCTCACTGGCAGCGGTATGGCCGAAGGTTGCGGCTTACCATTTTGATGGTTTGTGATAAGTGACCTGAAACGACACTGAGTGACTTGGACTTCATCTGGCCTAACGAGTCGGAGGGAAATTTGGTATTGTTATTTTTTGGGCCTATTGGATAAGACCCATTGCCAAGTCGGCCCAGTGTCGCTATTTGTCTGAGTGAAAACTACTAGCGGCAATGTATTAATTACCAGACCAGCACAATTAAATTCTTAAACTCAAGGTGTGCACACCAATTTCTGCCGCTCATAATTCAACACTTTGTTCCGCTCTGCCAGTGCATAAGAGGCCAAGCACTGCTGATTACCCCATTTGATCGTCAAAGTGCCTTGATCTTGCTCCACCAGGGCCAAGGCCTTGCCGTTCGGATCGGAAATTGCCAGCTGCTTGCCGTCGGCGTCCTCTACTGAAGCGCCGAAGGGAATTACCTGATTTTGCGCATCGAATAGTTCGAACTGCACCCTGCGCCCGGTTTTACCTGTGTAACGGGCGACGACGATAGCACCGCGGCGCGGTACCAATTGCTGGGTGGCGTTGTCGATGTCGATGTCGCCGCCCAGTTCACGGGTATCCAGGCTGATCCAGTTGACCCGGTAAGGCTGGGCGCTGGGGACCACCGCATAGCCGTTGCGACCGGTTTCGACACCGCTGTAGCTGCTGATCCTGGCGCCACGCACTCCCGGCACTTCGGCCAGGGCAAAGGTTTCACCGACCGACTGGCCCAGGTTGATGCCACCCTGGTGGGCGACCACGGAACCGGCGATGTTGAGATTCTGCGAGTCATAACCGCGGCCCTGGCTGTAGCCCAGACTGATGTCGGCCACCGATGTGCGAGTGCTCAGGCTGGCCGATGCCGAACTGCCGCTGGTGCTGCTGTTGCCGCCCTGCACGGAATAGAACGTGTCGCTGGTTTCCGACAGGTAACCATTGATGCCGACCTGGGTGCTGTTGTCACCTTTCTGCGTGCTGGTGGTGACGAAGGCCCGTGGTGCGCGTGAGCGGCTGCCCAGGGGGAAAGACACTGACAGGTTGAACTGAGTGTCATTGTTTGCGTAGCCGCTGTTGCCCAGGTCTTTGCTGCGGGTCACGTCGATGTTGTAGCTGACCTCGCCCCAATTGTTGCTGTAACCGGCAGAAGCACTCTGGGTGCCGCCACGGTTCCAGTAACGCTGGTCGCTGGCATTGAGATAGAGGCTGCCCAATTCGCGATTGCGTCCCAGGCTCTGGTTGATGGTCAGGTCGGTGCGGGTTTTGGAGTGGCCGCTGCGTTTGATCGTTCCGTCGCTCAGATCCTGGACATGGTCGCTCAGCGTTCGGTAGCCCTCAGTCGAATAGCGGTAAGCCGCCAGGGTGAAGTTGGTGTCGGTGCCGGTAAAAGTCTTCGCATACAAGGCGCGCAAGCTGTTGCCCTGGGTAGTCTGTCCCTGGGCCTGGCTTGAAGAACGGGTGAGATCGACTGACACCGCACCCAATGCGGTGTTGCGGCCCGCGCCCAGGGCCAGGGCCTTGTAGTTGTCGCTGGCCTGCACGCCGATGATGCCGGTCAGGTTGCTGTTGATTCCGTAGGCCAGCGTGCCGCTGAGCATCTTCGGCGTGGCCAGGCCCTCGGTGTTGCTGTTGAATTGACCGGCCGAGAGGCTGTACTTGACCTGACCTTCACGCACCATGATTGGCAAGCTGGAAAATGCCTGCTGGCTTACCCGCCGGCGTCCGTCTGCTTCGATGATGGTGATTTCCAGATCACCGTTCGAGCCGCTGGGGTAGATGTCGCTGATCTCGAACGGCCCAGGTGGCACGTTGGTGGTGTAGAGAATGTAGTTATTCTGGCGGATCTCCACGGTGGCATTGGATTGCGCTACGCCACGGATGATCGGAGCGTAACCACGCTCGCTGTCGGCGCGCATGCCTTCGTCGGATGCCAGTTTCAAGCCGCGGTAGCGCACGCTGTCGAACAGGTCGGTATCGGAGAAGATATCGCCTGCACTGAATTGGCCCTTGAGTGCCGTGACGTCATGCTGCAGGTAGCTGCGGTTGCTTTTGAACGTGCTCGGTTGCCCAGTGCTACTGCTGTAGTTGGACTCATTACGCAGCCGCCATGCGCCCAGGTTGATACCGTTACGCAGGCCAACGTTGTTGGCGAAACGAGTATCGGCATCACCGGCGCTGCGGCTGCTGTTGAATTGGTAGTTGATGAAGCCCGCGGAGATACCTTCGTCCCATAATTGCGGGTCGACATAGCCGCGCAGGCCGCGTTGCATTGCCACCTGCGGCACGCTGGCGGCCAGACGCAGACGGCTGGCATCGTAGCGCAGGGTGGCCTGATCGATCATTGCCGGCAGGTCGTAACACGCCTGTGGGACGTCGGGATCGAACTTGCCCCGTGCTTGCAGTCTGGTCATGTCGATGCCCAATTGTTTGAGCAGGTCGAGGGTCAGGCAGGGTTCTACGCGTCCGCTCACGGGGTTGCGACTGAACTCGATATCGCGCCGACCGACCAACACCTCGTTACTGTACAGGTCGACTCGATAATTGCCTGGCAGCACACTGTTGGCGGACAGCAGCAGTTGTAAATCGAGGTCCGAGTGTGTGCCTTGCAGGAAGGTGGTGTTGAAGGCCAGCAGTTGTGGGTCAACGCTATCGGCAGGGGTGTGCGCTGCTAGTGCCAGGCCGGGTAACGCTGCACAGATGGCCAGGGATAAGGCGCTGGGCCCCCATGGCTTGAGTATCGCGCCGTGAGATAACGCGCGCGCACGTTTTCCTGCCCCAGGTGTGGGCCTGTAGTTGGAAGAAAAAGACATGCTAATGAACCTTTATCATCTCCCGGGATTTAAGCCGGGCACGGCGAAGTCGCGCATGCGCTCGGCATGCGTGAGGTTTTTGATCGCGTTCAGGGTGTAGGAATGAAGTCGACGAGCTTGGCGCTGCTGGACCTGGTGCCGGTCAAGGTGGACCTGTACTGGTTCTGTGCGCCATAGTCATTGATGCTCTTGAACGTCAGCTGTAGCGGTTTAGTTGCCGATACGGCATTGAGCTCAAATGTTCTTACTTCACCCGGTGCAACCATGGTCGAATCGACGGCCAGTTCCTTGCGGGGTCCGTCCTGAACGGTTACATCGGCCATCGATACGTGATAAAGGCTTGGATTGTTCACGCTAAGTTCAGCTTTTCCACCGCGCTGAAATACGCTCCACTGTAGTTGTGACGGTGCCATTAATGCATCGCCGGGCAGCTTGGCCGGACGAAAGAAAATCTTGATGCGCTGGCGTACGGCCAATTGCAACGTGTTGGCATTGGTACTGGCCTGTGGGATTTCCTGGACATTGAGCCAGAGCACCGACTCCTTGTCCGTGGGCAATCCGGTACCCTCGTAGAGAATACGCAGGAGTTGCTGTTCCCTGGCCAGTATCCGGGTCAACGGTGGTGTCACTGCAAAGGGGACCGTGCCTGCTTTTTCGTCGCTATGGTCGACCCAGGATTGAATCAATACATCCTGGTTACCGTTGCGTACGGTGATATTGGCTTCTTTATGAGCACCATCGAATATCACCCGGGTAGTGCTCAATGAAATGCTGGCCGTGGCCTGGGCAGTTGCGAGCAGGCCCATCAAGCCCAGACAGGCGGGGAGAGTACGAAGCAACATGGTATTTACCCTTCGGCTCGATCTTGGAGGGCGAGGCTGGGACGCCTCGCGCGCGTAGAATCCTGACGTTCGAGTTATTCGTATTGCAGGATGAACGGCAGGGTGGCATCACCACGACCGGCAGTAGCTGTGCCAGCTTCACCGGTAGTGACGTAGGCGGCGGAGAAGCTCAGGATGGCGTCGCCACCAGCAGCACCGTCACCGTGCATGTCGCTCTGGATTTTGGCGGAGGCTTTCGAGCTCAGGTCGATCAGCTTGCCATCGCTGTCGAGCAGGGCGATACCGACGTTTTTGGCGGTGCCGGTACCTTTGGTCAGGGCCAGGACTTTCTTGCCGGTCACCAGGCCCGAGCCGCCGCTATTGGCGTCAAAAATCATCGAGACCTTGGTGCCGAGGTTGCAGTTGACGTTGAGGTCAATGCCTTTACCGGTGACACGGCCCGAGGCCGGGCTTTCGGCGGTGCCCATGTCCTTGACCGAAACGTTGCCCATGTCAATGGCGATCACGCGGTCGTTGTTGGCGCCATCAATGGAACAGGCATCGTTGTTGATCAGACCGGTAAAGCTGATCTTGCCGCTGCCACCTTTGACGGGACCGACGGGATCTTCTGCAAAGACGCTACCGGAGGCCGCGATCACGGAAAGGGCGAGGGCCGCCAGGGAAATGTTTTTCATGTTGATGTCCATTAGTGCTGGTTGGAAAAGTACTGCATGGAAATGCCCTGCCACGATAGTCGGCGAGGCAAGGCACGGACATCAGACGATTCTTAATAGAATTAATGAACTCGGTTTGTTTAGACGGTTAGTTGAAAATGCTGCGTTCCAGGCAATAGGCCAGCAGATCCTGGTCACTGGTGACTTCAAGTTTTCGCATGGCCGATATTTTTTGTGCGCTGATGGTTTTTGCACTTCTGTTCTGGCTGCGGGCAATATCGCTAACACTTTTTCCTGAAACAAACAGCCGCAGTATTTCAAATTCTTTCGGCGATAAACTGGCCATCCGTTCGTCCATGGCGGTATTGGAGTCAATCACCGATGTTTTTGCAGGCTCGAGGCTGCGATATATCCCTTGGCGGGCAATGGCATTGAGCGCCAGTTCGATCTCTGTGTGTAATTGGTTCTTCTGTATGACGCCGACAACTCCCAGTTCCTGCAGACGAGTGAGAATCAGTTGATTGGAGATCATGGTCAAGATCAGAATCTGTACATGGGGATAATGACGCTTGAGGTAATCGACCAGCTTGAGCCCGTCACCATAGGGTGAGTCAGCAGGCATGTTGTAGTCGGTGATAACAATGTCGACCGCTTGCTGCTCAAGCAATTCGATCAGACCCTTCGAGCACACGGCATCGCCAACTACACAAAAGCGTGGGTCGCGCTCGACCAGCTCGCGTACGCCGAGAAGGACGATGGGGTGATCGTCAGCGATGATGACCTTGAGTTTTTCCATAAATACGGCCCGTTATACCGGTGCGAAGGGGTGTCCATACGGTTGTACGTAGTGGTGTGTTGATTTTACGCGAGGGCGCTCAGGATTGTCGCAAGACGTTTCAATACCAGCTGTATTTGCTGCGTCAGGACTACATCAAGCCTTGCGATGCGCAACTGCTCTTCCAGATTGATACAGTGGTTGGCCAGGCTGCTAGCCTGGACCGCACCGAGCGCGCCGGCCATGCTGTGCAGGCGTTCAGCAAGGGTACTGGCGTCTTGCTGTTCGAGGGCGCGGCTGATCAGTTCGATGTCCTCTTGCATGGTACTGATGAACAGCGGTCGCATTGCCGGGGACAGTTTTATACTGTCACTGGGCGTTGCGCTGAGCGACGTGCTCAGGGTTTCGCCGTCGATAGGTGGCGGCCCGCTGTGTAGCGTGGGTTCACACAGCTTGATCAGGTGCGCCCTTAAGGATTGCAGGCTCAGGGGTTTGACGATCCAGGCATTCATACCCACTTCCATACAACGTAAGCCTTCTTCGCGCATCGCATTGGCAGTAACACCGATGATCGGCAACTGGCTGTCGTGAGCACGCAGTGCCTTGGTCAGTTCATAGCCGTTCATGACCGGCATGTTGACGTCGGTGAGCACCAGGTCGAAGACCTCCGGTTGCCACAGGTGCAAGGCCTGTTCGCCGTTGCTCACGACTACGGCACTGCACCCCAGTGCCTCGAGCTGCTCCTTGAGGATGGCCTGGTTGATCGGGTTGTCTTCGGCTACCAGGATATGCAATTGCAAGCCCACGCTTTGCGCGGCGCAGTTTTCACTGGCTTGCCTGGAAACACCTTGGCGGGCCAGCGCTACGGCCTGAGCTACCGCACGTACGTCGTGCATGTCGACTTCCCAGTGGTCATCAAGGTGCTCGGCGGGGTTACGTCCACCGCTGATGCAGTAGATCCGTGGCCCGTGCCAAGGCAATTCAGGGGTGTTGGCAAGCACTTCGACCAGCAGCGCCTCTGGGTTGCCAGATGCTTGTGGGGAGACTGTCGGGGTCGCTGCTAGGCCTAGACGCTGCAGCCAGTCGCAATAACTTTGCGCCAGTTCCGGTAGAGGGGCACGCACATACACTGGCGTCGGATTGCGCTCGATGGCGGGGCAGTCGGGCAGTTCGCCGGGCATCACCGACAAGGTCATCTTCAGGGAAAAGCTGCTGCCCAGCCCCGGCTCGCTGACCACTTTCAGCTGCCCGCCCATCAATTCACTAAGCCACCAGCAGATTGGCAAGCCTAACCCCGCACCGCCTTCACTGGACGCATCCTTGACCTGATAGAACAGCTCGAACAGCTTGGCCTGCTGCGCTTCGCTGATACCGATGCCGGTATCGGTGATCTGCCATTCGAGACTGACCTTACCCTGCGCATGCTCCAGCACGCGGGTACGCAACACCACCCGACCGGTGTCGGTGAACTTGATGGCATTGCTCAACAGGTTATTGAGGATCTGGCGAATCCGCATGGGATCGCCGAACACTTTGTTGGGCAGTTGGGCATCCGTGCAGGCGTAAAGCTGCAAACCCTTGTGCTCGGCAAAGGCTGCATAGGTATGCAAAGTGTCTTCGAGCATGTCCAGCAGGCAGAATTCGACTGGCTCGATGGCCATCTGCCCGGACTCGATCTTGGAGACATCCAGCACATCGCTGATCAATTGGAACAGGGTCGCGGAGGAGCGCTGGATGGTGTTCAGGTAGGCTTGCTGGCGTGGTTCCAGAGAAGTCAGGCCAAGCAGCTCCAGGGTCCCCAGCACCCCGTACAGCGGGGTGCGGATTTCATGACTCATGGTAGCCAGGAACAGGGTTTTGGCTTCGTTGGCGGCATCGGCGGCGCGCCGTGCTTGTTCCAGTGCTTGGGCATCTTCGATATGCCGGGTAACGTCATTGAAGGCGTACAGCCGTACGTCCTGGCCCTGATAACGGGTAGCGACGAAGCCGACCTGCAGGTGACGGCCGTCGATCTCCAGGTTGTGCTCCCCGACATTAGTGTTGTCTTGTTGCTGATTCAGGGTTTTGATTAGCGCGGTGGTGCCTCGCCATTGCTGGGCGCGCTGGTTTTCCACCAGTATCTGCTGGTCCGCGCGGCGTACCACGCACAATCCGGTCGGTGCGGTGTCGATCACCACGCGGCTGAACGCCTCGCTCTCGGCGATGCTTTCGTGCGCCTGGCGTGCAGGGAGGACCACCTGTTTCTTGTACCAGCGGCTGGCCAGCCAGCCCAGACCGATGATAGCCAGGAACGAAAGCAGCAAACTGGTCAGTGGCCAGAATGCATAGCGGAAGAAACTCTTGTAACTGATGGTGTAGATGGCTGCCCAGCCGGGACCGTGGTGATTGACCAGCTTGAACACCAGCCCTTCGGGCTTGAGGTTCACGCCCTCGTGCAAGGGCGACTCGGGGCGCACGATGCCAATCAGTGCTTCCCCGGTCGGTGCAATCAATGTGAAACGGTCATACACCAACCAGTCCATGATGCGTTCAAAGTCATTTATCCGGGACAGGTCAAGCAGTGAGGCCACTGTAAGACGGGATTCTTCTCCCTTTTCGTGCGGCTGATCAGGTGTGAGCTGGAGGCTGATATATGCCAGTACGCATGCGGGTGTCGAGCGGTCGGGCGTCTCGACATAACTTTGCCAAACGATCCCGTTGTTCAGTGGGGGCTGGCTGTCTGAAGGTATACGAGCATGGACGGTGCTGAGCACTTCGGTGAAATTTTTCATCGCCTTGCCGCGCCCGCGTCCGGCGGCGGGTACGGTAATGTCGTAGGCGTCGTTTGGACCGAATAGAAACACTTGCGGTGACGGGTAGGGGGAGGCGGCCCAGAATGTGCTGTAGAGGTCGGCCAGGTTAGCGCCTAGCTCAAGGACCTTCGAGGGGGCGGGATCAACAGCTTTGTGCTTATCGAGTTTGACGCTGAAGGGCATCGAGAACGAAAACGCCTGCCCTTGATAAATATTCGGCCCCTCATTCGGTAGAGGGGCAAGCGCATGCACTCGAGGGCCGCCATCATTGAGCAATGGGTTCTGCTCGATCAGCGTTTGCAGAAAAGCTTCCTGCTCCTGGATGTTCTCCAGCAAGCTGGCAAAATGAAAGCGTACGGTGTCATGGTTCTCTTCGATCAGGCGCTGGAACGACCAGAAACTGGTGCCGACCAGCAACAACGCCAGTCCCAGCAGAATCATCACCCCCGTGTTCAGGCGCAATGAACTGCGGGTGAGGTTTTCCAGTGGGGCGTTGTCGTTGTTCATGAACAGTGTCCGCAGAGCCGCAAAATATCGATATCTGACGAATTTTACCCCTGATTGCGGTCGAGGGTTGCTGGGATGGATCAATAAAGGCTTGCCGCCCCATCAAGGTTCAAGAGTTGCTGGAACTGATCCGACGACACCGCATGGGATATCAGGAAGCCCTGGGCTTGATCGCAGTCGATCTTGCGTAAAAGGGCAAGCTCCTGGGAGGTTTCCACGCCTTCGGCCACCACGATCAGGCCGAGCTTGCGGCCCAGGGCGACAATACTCGTCAGGGCCGAGGTCATGTTTTCGTTTTCATGGCAACCCTGAACCAGTGCGCGGTCTATCTTCAGTTCAGTGAACGGCGCTGACACCAGGTTCATGTAAGAGCTGTAACCCTGGCCGAAATCATCCTGAGACAGGCCGAACCCCTTGATGCGCAAGCGACAGGCCCCGGCGTAGAAGTTGCTGATGTCTTCTGGAGTGGAGCACTCCATCAATTCGAAGCAGAGCTTTGCGGGGATCCCCTTATGATGGAGGACAAACTCCAGCAGGCGGTCTGCCAGGTCGTGGCTGTTGAGCAGGTGGGTGGGTAAATTGATCGACACCGGAATGTCATAGCCCTGTTCGCGCCAGCGGGCCTGGGCGTCCATGGCCTGTTTGAGCATCAGCCACAACAAGCGCTCCTCCAAACCAAAAGCTTTCAGCGCAGGCAGGAACGAGCCGGGCAATAACACCCCCTGTTCAGGATGCATCCAGCGCACCAGGGCTTCGGCAGCGACGATACGACCGTTGTGCAACGACTTCTTGGGCTGGAACCAGGCCTGAAAAGCACGGTTGTTAAGGGCCTGCAATACGGTCTGGCGGTCAAACTCGGCGACCGGGGCGGCAGCGGCTTGCGCAGCGACCTGATGCTTGCGCCGCAGTTGCTCGGTCACGCTACGCAAAGCGCCAGGCGAGACTGGCTTGGAGATCAATCCGATCACCTCGACACCGAGGTTTTTCGCGACCAGGCTGGCTGCCATTAGCATACGCCGGGAGGCGGCGCTCATGATCGCCAGATCGGGCTTGCAGCGCAGCCCGGCCAGACGCTGGATGAACTGCACTCCGTCCATGCCGGGCATCAACAGGTCGGTCAGGACAAAGTCGAAGTCACGCTGTTGCAGGCGCTCAAGCGCCTCGTTGCCGTCCCGTGCGCATTCCAGATTGAAGTCACCCAGTTCGCTTAACAGGTGCTGCAGGTACATCCGCTGGAATGGGTGGTCTTCGACAATCAGAATGTTAAAGGGCTTCACGGGTGCTTCCTTTGATAAGGCGCCAGGCAGTTGAGCAGGGTTTGCAACGTAAAAGGTTTGACCAGGCAGCCGTTCATGCCAGCGGCCATGCACAGATCTTCTTCGCCGCGCATGGCATTGGCCGTCGCGCCAATAATTGGCACCGAGCACCCTTGCCGACGCAGTTCTCTGGTTAGCGCATAACCATTCATGCGGGGCATGTTCACATCGCTCAGGATCATGTCGAACTGGCCAGGCTCCCAGTGCTGCAAGGCTTCATCACCATCGCTGGCCAGCACGACGGTACAACCGAGCTCTTCAAGCTGATCCCTGAGAATCAGTTGGTTGATGATGTTGTCTTCAGCGACCAGTACGTGCAGGTCAAGCCGTCGCATCTCCTGCAGCTTTGTGTGCTCATCGCCTGTGGTAACCCTCAGCCCTTGGGCCTGGCTGACGGCCTGGTGAATGGCGTTCAGGTGGTTGAGATTGACGTACCAGATTCCGTCTTCGTGCCGGGGCTCGCTGCAACCATTGCTGCTGATCAGGATCCGTGGTCCTGGCCAGTCCGGCAGCAGGGGTTGCTCGACGCTGCCTGGGTGCAGCTCGAGCAATACCTGAGTACGGGGTGCGCAGGTCTCGGCAGGGCAACCGATCTGCGCTCGGGCACCCCAGCGCCGCAGCCAGCCGGCGATGGCCTCTGCCAGTTCGCGTATCGGTGAAACAACGTAGATGACTTCGGCCAGCAAGCTGTGCGGTACGGTGGTGTCACCTGTATCGCAGGCCACTTCCAGCGGCAGCGTCAAGGTGAAGCTGCTGCCCAGGCCAGGTTCACTGACCATGCGCATATGACCATTCATCAATTGCGTCAGACGTTGGCAGATGGGCAGACCCAATCCGGTCCCGGCGATGACATGGGTATTGCCTTCGGTCTGGTAGAAGGGGTCGAAAATGTACGGTTGATCCTCCTCGGCAATGCCTTTGCCGGTATCCGACACTTGCCACAGCAGCCCTGAGCGTTCGCCTTCGCGATGCAGCAAGCGGACCCTGAGCACCACTCGCCCGCAATCGGTGAACTTCACCGCATTGCTCAGCAGGTTGTTGAGGATCTGGCGGATCCGCGAGACATCGCCGATCAATCGTTCAGGCAGGTGAGGGTCGAGACAGGCATAGAGTTGCAGGCCCTTGCTGGTGGCAGCGGCGCTATAGCTCTGGACGACTTCGTGCACCAACTCCAGTGGTGAGAATTCACTCACCTCCAGCACCAACTGGCCAGCCTCGATCTTCGATACGTCCAGGACGTCGCAGATCAGTTGCAGGAGCGTTGCCGAAGAGCCTTCGATGGCATGCAGGTAGTCTTTCTGCTGGGCGTCGAGGCGGGTACGTGACAGCAGCTCGAGGGTGCCCAGGACACCATAGAGAGGGGTGCGAATTTCGTGGCTCATGGTGGCCAGGAACAGGGTCTTGGCCTCGTTGGCTGCATCGGCTGATTGCCGCGCGTCTTCCAGCGCAGCTTCCACTTGCTTGCGCGCGCTGATGTCGCTGAAGGCACAGAACAATACGTCTTCGCCTTTGTAGCGGGTAGGGACGCTGCTCAGGTACAGATGGCGACCATCGGCCGTCTCAACGTAATCGCTGCAGTCGGCGTCGACCGAGTCGAAGGCGTTGCGGATCCAGCCGGCACACAGCTCATCACGCTCAAGGCCTGCGCCAAGCCATTGTTGGGCTAGATGGTTTTCCAGTACCACCTTGCCGTCACTGCGACGCAGAACGCACAACGCAACCGGGGCGGTCTCGATGACGTCACGGCTGAACGCTTCGCTTTCTATCAAGGCCTCAATACGGTGGACTGCCGGGGCAATCAGGCGCTGTTCGAAACGGCGCATCAACAGCACGATCAGGGTGATGCTGAACAGGCAGAACAGCAGTGAGCCGAGCAGTTGCTTCCACAAACCGCCCAACACCGCCAGCAGGTCGATCGAATACACCAGTTGCCAGTCCGAAGATTTCAGGTGTTTGCGGATCACCAGGTGATCGGGCAACAAGCCGTTGCCGATAAAGCCAAAGAAGTTTTCACCCTGTGGGCTGAGCAGTGTCTGGCTCAGCCTCTCCTGCGGATTGTTGCTGAACACCTGCATGCCGTCGGCATTGAGCATCATGAATGCGCCGGCGCTCTGATCACTCAAGGCTCTGGACACCTCGCGCGTATCCATTTCCAGGCCCAGCCAGCCTGACTCGGGGGCGCGTTCGTCCAGGCGAATGAAGATGTACAGGTGCGAGCGTTGCTCACTGTGGTCGGTCAACCACAACTCGCTCAGTGGCGCGGCTGCACGGTTCTTGAGTACATGCAGTTGTTCAAGCATGGCTGCAGAGAGTTCGGGCACCTGAGCTGTCGCGTTAAAGAGCCGCCTGACCTGGGCCTGCGTACCGGTACCGACGTATAACAGGCTGACCTGCTTTTCTTGCATGTAGCTGCGCATGCGCTGGGTCAGCCAGATACTCCACTGGTTATTCGGGCTGCTACCCAGCTGCAGGTGGACTTCTTCGCTCGAAGGCAGGTAGACCAAGGGCTTGGCCTGTTGCTCCTTGCGCACGGCTGACAGGCTCAGGCTTTCCAGCAAGGCTTCGCGGTTGGTGAAGAATGCATGCGCTTCGGCAATCGCACTGCTCATGTAGCCGCGACGTTGGGAGATGTCGTTGTTGAACGTGAACAGCAGAAAGTTGTAGACGCCACTCAAGATACCGATCGACAAAACGATGGCGAACAGCCGCAGCAACCGCCGGGCTGCCTCGGGGTTGGACAATAAAGGGTTGATATGCAGCAGATAACGTTTTAATCGCATGCGCCGACTTTATGCGGCGCCTTTGCGATCGGGTATCAGACGATCCTTAATCGCTTGTCGAGGAGCGCTAGCAGATCCTGGCGAGCGTGCAGCTAAATTCTTCATTCTGCGACGCACTTGGCATTGCGCGTCATTGGCTATCAGGCCGCCCTGAAACTTCTTCCTCGCGTGTCGATACTCAAGGCAGGGTTTTTTGAGGCGTTTCAGCATGAACGGAAAGCTACAGATAGCCAGTGCCGCCATACTCTTCAGCCTTGGCGCCGTGAGTCAGGCGGCGCCCCCCGTGGCGCAGGGTGAGATCAGGTTTACCGGCAGTATCGTCGAGTCGTCCTGCTCGACATCCTTCGAATCGAGTGGGTGGCGAATGGAGGGTTGCCCCACACTGGCGCGGGGGACAGGTATTCACCTGCGTCAGATAAAGCCACAGGCTTCGCTCAGTGCCCTGGACAATACAGCGGTGCAGGTCAAGCTGGTCGCTGACAGTGGAGACCAGGGCCGCTACTACGATCAGCAGTACGCGCTGGTCGATAAGCTGGGCAGGCCGGTTACTAGCGGTCAATACCTGATTACCCTTACCACGCCGTAGCGCCAAGAGGGTCAGGGGCTTTTGATTGCCGATTGACTCATGTCCGGGTGAAAACCACGGCATTGGTACGTTTGAACTTGATCCGCCGGCTCCAGGCGATGGCGGGGCGTTCGAACAGCACATAGGCGATGGCTGCGGATGCGATACAGATCGTAATGATCAGCACCGTCGCCAGTAGGTCCGAGGCAATGCCGGTCGGCATGAAGTGCCGGTATACGCGCATGAAAGAGCCCGTCACCGGTGAATGGAACAGGTACAGGCTGTAGGAAATCAAGCCAATCTTCTGCACCGGGTAGCTGGACAGAAAACCCAGCGAGGCGGAACGATTGACTAGCAAGCAAAACCCGAGGCCTGTCAGCCCGGCTGCAAGGGTAAACGAGTTATTGCTGATAACGCCGATCAGCAGCACCAATGTGCAGTAGCCAATGGCGATATAGCGACTTTGCCTGGTGCCGGAAAGGGTTTGCGCGCACAGCACGCCGGCCATGAAGCTGAACCAGAACCCGATGAAACCGCCTTGCCAACCTATCGACTGAATCAGCCCGGTGGGCCACAGCAGCGCTAATGCTGCGCTGATCCAGATCGGAATGTTGCGGCTTTTGAACGCTTCGCCGCCGCTGAGGTGATCGGCCAGCCAGATCAACAGGGCAAAGGCGATGTAAAACTGCACCTCGATACACAGTGTCCAGAACACCGAAATGATGTTTTCGATGCCAAGCACGCCTTGAAGAAACGCCAGGTGGCCGAGAACGTCAGTGGCACTGGGAATGTTGATCGTGCTTTGCCCAAGCAGGTGTTTGGTGGCAATCACCAGCAAGCCCAGGGCAACGGCGGCATAGTAGGGCGGGGCCAGACGGACCAGGCGGCGGGCGACAAAGTTTGCGGCGTTCACCGTGCTCATTGGCACGCGAGCGGTGGTCGTCGCCATGACGATGCCGCTCAGAACGAAAAATATCGGTACGCCCAAATGGCCGGCATCGAAGACTGCAACCTTCACCCAGCCCGGAATGGCGGCAAGCAGGGTGGGGATGTGGTTGCCCTCGGACAAGTGAAACAGAACCACCCAGAAGGCTGCGAAACACCGTAGTGCGTCAATCAGGGCAAGGCGATGTTTGTCGTCGGTGGTGATTCCACTCATACCCGCTTCTCCTTTCGCCTGCTCCAGGTGCCACGCTTTGGCCACTGATCGCAAGCTTAGCAGCTGGGGCACGCTGTCAAGGTTTGACGTGGATGCGGGTTTACCCCTGTTTCACTTTCAACAGGTCCGATTCGTTCGTCGACTCCCGGTAAGTCTGGCGAAACTCGCCCGGTGGCATCCCGCGCCGGCTTTTGAAGGTCCGGTGGAACGAACGCGGTTCGGTAAAGCCCAGGTACTGGGCGATGTCCTGGATCGGCAAGGTGCTGTGCAGCAGGTAGTGCTCCGCCAGTTCCTGGCGCAGGTCATCGAGGATTTGCTGGTAGGAGGTGTTGGCCTGGTGCAGCTGGCGTTGCAGGGTGCGCACGGAGACGGCGAACTGCTCGGCCACCTGTTCCTTGCGTGGCAGCCCTTCCTTGAGCAACTGGCGCAGGATGCTCTTCACCCGTTGCTCCAGTGACGCGTCTTCCAGGGTGGCCATCAAGCCCTGGGCGTGATCTTCCAGCGTGCGCAGCAACTGCGCATCGGCCTGGCGCAAGGGCAGTTGCAGGTAGGGCAGCGGGACGATGAGCGCCGAGTAGGGCTGGTCGAACAGCACCGGACAGTCGAAGAACTGTTCGTACTGGGCACGTTCGGTGTCCGCCGGCTGAGGGTGTTCGAGCCACACGGCAGCAGGTGCCAGATGGGTGTCGGCGATCCAACGGGCATATTGCAGCCAGGAGCCAAGGACGTTTTCCACCAGGTGGCGGCGGATGCGTGGGCGTTGGTGGCGGCAGGTCCAGATCAGGTGCACGTGCTCGCCCTGCGCTTCGGCACGGCTGACGCCCATGTCACCCACCAGCTTCTCGAACGGCATGATGCGATTCATCGCGTCGCCCAGGGTGGCGCAGTTCATGGTGATGTAGCCCAGCACGTTCCAGGAGTTGGGCAGCACGAATCGCGCCGAGTTGAGGCCGAACAACGGATCGCCGGAATGCTCGCAAAAGTAGTCGAGCAGGCGCTCATGGGCTTCGCCCGGCACCCGCAGGCTGTTGTCGCTCAGCTGTTGGGCGTGCAATCCGGCTACCGCTAATGCCGGTTCAATGGCCATGCCCAGTTGTTCGGCATGACGCACGTACTTGAGCAGCGGCGGAACCGAGCTGTAGCCGAGGGATTGCATGATCGTGTTCCTTTTGATCGAGGCAGGACAGGCGCAGGTAAACAGCCTGAAAGGTAATTTGAAACCACCGCTAAAGTAAATGGCGGCAGCCGCGTGCGGGTTGGCTCAATCGGCTACTCGAGCTGGCCGGATGTGACCGTGACAGGCTCGGGTGGCTGGCTACTATAGGCGCCTGAACTGTTACCTGATAAGAACCATAAAAGGACACACGCATGCGACGCTGGAACGGCTGGGGAGATGCAACCACGGTGGTCGAACTGCCAGCCCAGGGCGCGGGGTTTCTCGCCGCCCGGGTGGGCAGCGGGTGCGCGCTGCCCGACGCCACGCTGGAGGCAGCACTGGCGCGGGTTCCGGCCTCGCGTCTGGCGGCGCATCCGCTCTACAGCATAGAAGCCCAGGATCGTCTGTTGCATGCGCGTGGCCAGAGCTTGCCCGACTGGCTGGCGTTGCGTGAAGGGACGCTGGGAACCTATCCCGATGCGGTGGCGTTCCCGCAGAGTGTCGAGCAGATCCGCCAGTTGCTGGCGCTCGCCCACGATAAGGACCTGTGCCTGATTCCTTACGGTGGCGGTACTTCGGTGGCCGGACACATCAACCCGCCATCGTCCGCGCGGCCGGTGCTGACTGTGTCGCTGGCGCACATGAACCGCCTGCTCGACCTCGACGAACAGAGCCTGCTGGCCACCTTCGGCCCCGGCGCCACCGGGCCGCAAGTGGAAAGCCAGTTGCGCGCGCGCGGCTATACCCTTGGGCACTTCCCGCAGTCGTGGGAACTGTCGACTCTGGGTGGCTGGGTCGCCAGTCGTTCCAGCGGCCAGCAATCGCTACGCTATGGACGCATCGAGCACCTGTTCGCAGGCGGTACCCTGGAAACCTTCGCCGGTCCTCTGCAGATCGCGACCTTTCCGGCCTCGGCCGCAGGTCCCGATCTGCGTGAAGTGGTGCTGGGCAGTGAAGGGCGCTTCGGGATCATTTCCGAGGTCAAGGTGCGCATCAGTCCGTTGCCGACGGACGAGCGTTTCTATGGGGTGTTCCTGCCCGACTGGAAGCGTGCCCTGCAAGCCATCCGCCAGTTGGCCCAGGCGCGCGTACCGCTGTCGATGCTGCGTCTGTCGAATGCCGTGGAAACCGAAACCCAACTGGCCCTGGCCGGGCACCCGCAGCAGATCGCCTGGCTGGAAAAATACCTGGCCTTGCGCGGTGCGGGCGCCGGCAAATGCATGCTGACCTTCGGCGTGACTGGCAACCGGCAGCAGAACGCGTTGTCGCTGAAGCAGGCCCGGCAACACTTGAAGGCCTTTGGCGGGGTGTTCACCGGCACCCTGCTGGGCAACAAGTGGGCGCAGAACCGCTTCCGTTTTCCCTACCTGCGCGAGAATTTGTGGAACGCCGGTTACGTGGTCGACACCCTGGAAACCGCCACCGACTGGAGCAATGTCGACAACCTGCTCAATCGCATCGAGAACAGCCTGCGCGACGGTTTGGCGGCAGAGGGCGAGCGGGTGCATGTGTTTACCCACCTGTCCCACGTTTATGGCGAAGGGTCGAGCATCTACACCACCTATGTGTTCCGCCCGGCGGCGACTTATGCGGCCACCCTGGCGCGCTGGCAGGCGCTCAAGCAGGCGGCCAGCCAGACCATCGTCGACAACCACGGCACCATCAGTCACCAGCATGGCGTGGGCAAGGATCATGCGCCCTACCTGTTGCGTGAAAAGGGCGCACCGGCGCTGGATGCCTTGCAGGCGCTGAGCCGCCACTTCGATCCGGCCGGGCGCCTCAATCCCGGCACCCTGTTGCAGGAGTGACGGCATGAGCCAGGACTGGAATGCCGCGTGGCGACAGCAGGTGCTGCCGACCCTGGCGGATGAAACCTGGGACCTGATCGTCATCGGTGGCGGCATCAGCGGTGCCGGGATCCTGCGCGAAGCGGCCCGCCGCGGCTGGCGCTGCCTGCTGCTGGAGCAGCGCGACTTTGCCTGGGGCACCTCCAGCCGTTCTTCGAAGATGGTTCATGGCGGCTTGCGCTACATCGCCAAGGGCCAGTGGCGCCTGACCCGCGACTCGGTGCACGAACGCCAGCGCCTGCTCGACGAAGCGCCGGGGCTGGTGGAATCGGCGAGTTTCATGATGCCGCATTACCGTGGCGATTTTCCCGGGCCACGGGTGCTGGGTGGACTGTTGACGGTGTACGACGCCCTGGCCGGGCGGCGCAGTCATCGCTTTCATGACGCGCAACAACTGCAGTACCTGGCGCCGGGTTTAAAGGAGGACAGGCTGCTGGGGGGCACCTGTTTTGTCGATGCGTTGACCGACGACGCACGGCTGGTGCTGCGCGTGCTGGCTGAAGCGCGGGCCGATGGCGCGCTGGCGCTCAATGGCGTGCGGGTCAAGCAATTGCTGCGTGAAAACGGCCAGGTTTGTGGCGTGCAGGTTGAAGACGCCGAGGGTGGCGAGCCGTTGCAGCTGCGCTGCCGAACGTTGGCGGTTGCGACCGGTGCCTGGGCCGAGCGCCTGCGCCCGAGCGATGCGCCCCGGCAACTACGGCCGTTGCGCGGCAGTCATCTGCTGTTGCCCGGCTGGCGTTTGCCGGTGGCTCAGGCGATCACTTTCTTGCACGCTCGCGATTGCCGGCCGGTGTTTGTCTTTCCTTGGGAAGGCGCCACGGTGGTGGGCACCACGGACCTGGATCACGCGGAGGATCTGGACCAGAGTGCGAGCATCAGCAGCGAGGAACTCGACTACCTGCTGGCGGCCTGTGCCCAGCAGTTTCCCCAGGCGCACGTGGTGGCTGAGGATGTCCTCTCGACCTGGTCGGGCGTTCGCCCGGTGGTGGGCAGTGTCCACGGCGGAGCGCAGAACACCCCGTCCAATGAAACCCGTGAGCATGTACTGTGGCTTGAGCCCGGCTGCGTGACCCTGGCCGGTGGCAAGCTGACCACGTTCAGGCCCCAGGCGCTCGAAGTGCTCAAGGCCTGTGCGCAGATGCTCGGGCGTGAAGTCAGCGATGACGGCGCCCCGGTGTTTACCCCACTGCCGGCGCTGCCGGTTTCGGGGCTCAACAGCAGTCAGTGGCGTCGCCTGGCCGGACGCCATGGCCGTGATCTGCCACGTCTGGCGCTGTTGCTGGAACAGCTGGGCTGCGCCAGTGTCGGTGGCAGCGATACCTTGTGGGCGGAGCTGGCGTTTGCCTGCGACACGGAGCTGGTCCTGCACCTTGATGACCTGCTGCTGCGCCGCACCCGGATCGGCCTGTTACTGGCCCGGGGCGCGGAGGACTATCTCCCGGCCATCCGCCAGTTGTGCCAGCCACGGCTGGGCTGGGACGACCTGCGCTGGCAGGCGGAAGAACAGCGTTATCGGGCGTTGTGGCAACGCCACCATGGCTTGCCGGACACCCCGCATTGACTGCCCATTGAAGAGAGCTCCATGGATAACAACAAGAACAAGCGCTACTTGCTGGCGATCGACAATGGCACCCAGAGCGTGCGCGCGTTGCTGTTCGACCTGCAGGGCAATCTGCTGGGCAAGGGCAAGATCGAGCTGCAGGCCTACACCTCGGCCCAACCGGGTTGGGCCGAGCAAGAGCCGGACTATTACTGGGCCAAGCTCGGCGAAGCCTGCCAGCAGTTGTGGCAGCAGACCGGGATTGATCGTACGCAAATCGCCGGTGTGTCACTGACCACCCAGCGCGGTACGGTGATCAACGTCGATGCCCAGGGCAAGGCCTTGCGTCCGGCAATCCTGTGGCTCGATCAGCGCCAGGCCGAGGTCGAGGGTGGAATAAAGGGGCCGTGGGGCTGGCTGTTCAAACTGGTTGGCGCACAGGCCACCGTGGATTATTTCCGTGCCCAGGCCGAAGCCAACTGGATTGCCCAGCAGCAGCCCGAGGTGTGGGCGGCGACCGACAAGTTCCTGCTGCTCTCGGGCTTTCTCACCCATCGCTTGTGCGGGCGTTTCGTCGACTCGGTAGGCTGCTGCGTGGGCTATCTGCCGTTCGACTTCAAACGCCTGCGCTGGGCGGCGCCTGCCGACTGGAAGTGGCAGGCGCTGGCGGTGCGTGCGGAACAATTGCCGACGCTGCTCAAACCCGGCGAAACCCTGGGCCATATCAGCGCCGAGGCGAGCCGGCATACCGGCATTCCCGAAGGCGTGCCACTGATCGCAGCGGGTGCCGACAAGGCCTGTGAAGTGCTGGGTGCCGGGGTTGTCGATGCGTCGACGGTGTGCCTGTCCTATGGCACCACCGCGACCATCACCATGACGCGCTCGCGCTATCTGGAAGTGGTCCCGTTGATTCCGCCGTACCCGGCGGCGGTGCCGGACCAATACAACTGCGAAGTGATGATCTACCGTGGCTACTGGATGGTCAGCTGGTTCAAGAACGAGTTCGGGCTGCGTGAAATGCAGCAGGCCAAGGAGCAGGGGCTGGAGCCGGAGCAACTGTTCGACGCCCTGGTCAACGCGGTGCCGCCCGGGTCCATGGGGCTGATGCTGCAACCCTACTGGTCGCCAGGGATTCGTGAGCCGGGCATGGAAGCCAAGGGTGCGATGATCGGCTTTGGCGATGTGCATACCCGCGCGCATATCTATCGGGCGATCCTCGAAGGGCTGGCCTACGCCTTGCGCCAGGGCAAGGAGAAGCTGGAAAAGCGCTCGAAACAGTCCATTGCGCGCCTGCGCGTTGCCGGTGGCGGGTCGCAGAGCGATGCCGCGATGCAGCTGACGGCGGATATCTTCGGCTTGCCGGCCGAACGCCCGCATGTCTATGAAGCGTCGGGCCTGGGGGCGGCGATCTGCTGCGCGGTGGGGCTTGGCCTGCATGCCGACTTTCCCTCGGCGATCGCGGCCATGACCCGGGTTGGCGAGGTGTTCATGCCGCAGCCCGAGGCGCAGCAGGTCTATGAGCGGTTGTACAAGGAGGTCTACCTGCGCATGTACCGCCAGCTCAAACCGCTGTACCAGAGTATTCGGCAGATCACCGGCTACCCGGCCTAACAGGCCTTCCCCCGGTGGGAGGTCGTGGCGCAATTGGAGAATTTATTTGGCGACATCGGACAGTGTCAGGGGCAGGGTCGGTTGTTAGGCTCAGCCCTCAAGCACTTCCAATAAGAATTAAAAAAAATGAAGCTGAAACTTCTCCTGATGCTGCTCTGTGGCATCGCTCCGGCGGCATGGGGCTGGTCCAACCATACGGTCGGTAGTTACCTGGCATTGCAGGACATGCCGGCCTTGCGCCAGGCACCTCAGGTGGAAGTCGAGCCGCTGGAGCAGTTTCTCGCGCAACAATATGGCGCCATCGCCGCGCTGCTGGACGAGCAGGAGCGCTTCGCCCGTGAACACTTTGCCCAGTACCCGCCGCGTCCCGACAGCCTGAAGCTCCCCGCTGTGCCGGCGGACAATCTGCGCCACGCCTTCCTCACCGCCCTGCGCATCAACCCGCAGATCCACCTGGCCATGGTCATCCAGCCGTTACCGGGACAAGAGCAGCCACAACGCGAACACCTCAAGGCCGAGCTGGTGATGGTCGAGCAGACCCTGTCGCCGTGGAACCGCCAGCGTTTCATCCGCCTGGCCGACGGCGAAAAAGTCGCGCCGCTGGCCGTGTTGGCCAGCGCCGCCGACGAGCCGGATTACGGTCACGACATCAACCTGTTCAGCGACAACGCCGGTGAAGTGGCGGCGCTCTACGGTTTTGGTCCGCAGCCGTTTGGCGATGAACGTTTCCAGTACAGCTCGCAGGCGCCGTTCCATATGGGCTTCTTCCATGAGAACCCGGTGGTGTATGCCGCCGCCGGGTTTCTTGAGCGCAGCTGGCCACACTGGCGTGCTTATCAGTACCTGGGCCTGGCGCGGCTGGCTTTCGCCACAGGCCATCCCTACTGGGGCTACCGCTTTCTCGGCTGGGGCATGCACCACGTGCAGGACCTGACCCAGCCGTATCACGCCAAACCGCTGCCCGGCGTCGGTTTGCTCAGCATGTTGCTGATGGAAGGCAAGGCCCTGGCCGGATACGACAGCGACAAGCACGCCGCCATCGAGCGGGTCGCCACCCGGCATATGGAAGTGGAGAAGTATCAGGCCGCCTGGCTCTCCCGCCTGCTGCGCAGCGGCCAGCAGGTGCATCCGATGCTCCAGGCCTACGCCGACACGGCGCAGGACGCCAGCTATCCGCCGTACTCGGTGGACTACCTGCGCGACGTGGTCAGTGCCCAGTCTGCCGACGCCGGTGCTGCGTTTGACGATGCCATCGGCCAGTGGCTGGCCACGGCACCGGCCACCAGCAGTTTCAGCGCCGGTAACCAGGTGCAGCGCGAGCGTTACGACCATCCGCAACTCAACCAGCAGTTGTTCCAGCTGCTGGGCAATTTTGGCGCGCACAGCCGCAGCTATGCCCGCGCGGGCCTGGCTCCCTCAGAGGCAGCCAGCGTCGCGCCGTAACCGCTGTCAGGACACAAAAACAACAAGATCAGCAAGGGGAGAAGCACACCATGGGGATTCGATTACGCCAGTCTGGCGCAGTGATGTCCGGGGTAGGGTTGGCAGGGCTGTTGCAGCTGTGCGCGCTCGAGGGCGCGCAGGCCGTCGAGTTCAAGGTGCTGGACAATCAGGTCACCGGCTCAATCGACACCACCCTGTCTTACGGCCGCTTGTGGCGGGTCCAGGGGCGCGACAAGAGCAACGATGACATCAACACCAACGACGGTAATCGCAACTTCGATACCGGCCTGGCTTCCGAGGTCTACAAGATCACCTCGGAGCTGGAAGCCAACTACCAGAACTACGGGGTGTTCATGCGCGGTAACGCGTTCTACGACACCCAGTTGATGGACAAGCGCAACGATTACTACGACAACAACAACCCGTCGCAACCGAGCCAGAACTTCCCCAACGACGACCGTTTCACCGACCAGACCCGCGACATCGCCGGCCACCACATCGAGATGCTCGACGCCTATGTCTACGGCAGCTGGGACGTGGCGCAGATGCCAGTGACCGCGCGCCTGGGACGCCAGGTATTCAACTGGGGCGAGGGCATGTTCTATCGCGGCGGGATCAACACCACCAACCCGGTGGATGCGGCCAGGTTTCGCTTGCCGGGCGCTGAGGTGAAGGAAGTGCTGATGCCGGTGGAGGCCGTGAGCTTCAACATCGGTTTGACCGACAGCCTGACCATGGAAAGTTTCTACCAGACCAACTGGAAGGAAACCCGCATCGACCCGGTCGGTACCTTCTACTCCCAGACCGACCTGTTCGCCGACGGCGGCAACACCGCCTACAACGACTTCAGTGGCACGGCGCTGGATAGCCCGGTGCCCGGTTTTGGCAATGTCATCGGGCTGTACGAGGGGCTGGGTAACAACCCGCTGTTCAGGCAGGTTCTGGGCAGCACCGGCCTGTACGCCAACGGCGTGACCCCGGCGTTCGGCAACACGCTGAAAGTGGCGAGCATCGGCAAGGACTTCAACGCCCGCAACGACGGACAGTTCGGCTTTGCTTTTCGCTACATCGCCGAAGCGCTCAACAGCACCGAGTTCGGTCTGTACATGGTCAACTATCACGCCAAGGAGCCGACCATCTCCGCCGACCTGGGTGGCTACCAGGGCATCGACATGAACGCCCTGACCAACCTGCTGTCGGGCCTTGCCGGCAGCCAGGCTCAGGCGCTGGCCGGTGGCCTGGCAACCGCCGACGTGATGGGCAATATCCAGGCGCATCGGCGATACGCCGAAGACATCCGCATGTACGGCTTCAGCTTCAACACCACCCTGGGGCAGGCGTCGGTGTTTGGCGAAGTGGCCTACAGGCCCAACCTGCCCATCGGCATCGCCGCCACCAACGACCTGATCGGCGACCTGGCCAATGGCGCGGCAGCCGCGGCAGCCGGCCAGACCGTCAACATCGGCGGGCAAATGGTTCAGCTCGACAGCCAGATCAACAATGCTGAACGGGTGGAATCGTTCAACACCTCGCTGGGCACCATCTACAACTTCGGCCCGGGGCTGTCGTTCGACTCGATGTTCGGGGTGTTCGAGCTGGCTTCCGAGCACTTGCGCGGCAGCAGCCTGCACTACACCGCCTTTGACGGCAGCACCCGCTACTACGCCGGTAGCGGCAACACCTCTTATGTGTCCGGCGGCGAGCGTGACGACCAGGTCAACCGCAACTCCTACAGCTACACGGCGATGCTCAATGCGACCTGGAACGACGTCTACGCCGGGGTCAACGTCTCGCCCTATGTCGTCTACAAGGACGATTTCGAGGGCAACAGCTATCAGGCAGGCAACACCATCGAGGGGCGCAAGGCCTACACCCTGGGGATCAAGGCCAACTACCAGAACAAGCTGGAAGCCGAGTTGCAGTACACCGAGTTCTATGGCGGTGGCCAGAACAACAGCATTCGCGACCGTGACAACGTCGGTTTCAACCTCAAGTACTTCCTGTGACTGCTCAGACCCCAGGGTCTTCAATGCGGAGAACACTCATGCTGCATACACCACGACTGCTCAAGACCACCCTGGCGCTGGTCCTGAGCCTGGCCGCCGGCGGGGCGCTGGCGGCCATTTCGCCCCAGCAGGCCGAGCAACTGAAAACCACCCTGACCCCCCTGGGCGCCGAGCGCGCGGGTAACGCCGCCGGGACCATTCCGGCCTGGGACGGCGGCATCACCCAGGCGCCGCAGGGCTACAAACCGGGCCAGCACCACCTGGATCCGTACGCGGCAGACAAGCCGTTGTTCACCATTACCAAGGCCAATCTGGAACAGTACAAGGACCAGTTGAGTGCGGGCCAGATCGCCTTGTTCAACAGCTACCCCGACACCTTCCAGATGCCGGTGTACCCCAGCCGCCGCTCTGGCTCGGCGCCGCAGTGGCTGTACGACAACACGTTCAAGAACGCCACCTCGGCCAAGTTGCTCGAAGGCGGCAACGGTTTCAGTGGCGCCTATGGCGGCGTGCCGTTTCCGATTCCCAAGGATGGCCTTGAGGCGCTGTGGAACCACATCACCCGTTATCGCGGCATCTACGTGGTCCGGCGTGCTTCCGAAGCGCCGGTGCAACGCAACGGCAGCTACGCGCTGGTGACCGCGCAACAGGAAGGGATGTTCAACTACTACCGCCCCGGTGGGCAGTTTGCCGATCTGAAAAACATCCTGTTCTACTACCTGGCCTTCGTGAAGAGCCCGGCCCGCCTGGCCGGTGGCGCGACGCTGGTTCACGAAACCCTCGACCAGATCAAGGACCCGCGTCAGGCCTGGATCTACGATGCCGGCCAACGCCGTGTACGGCGAGCGCCGAGCCTGGCGTACGACACGCCGATCGCCTCGTCCGACGGTTTGCGCACGGCGGACGATACCGACCTGTTCAACGGCTCGCCCGACCGTTACGACTGGAAGCTGGTGGGCAAGAAGGAAATCTACATTCCTTACAACAACTACAAAGTCTCAAGCCCCGAGGTGAAGTACGCCGACCTGCTCAAGCCCGGGCACCTCAACCCGCAGTACACCCGTTACGAGCTGCACCGGGTGTGGGTGGTGGAAGGCACGCTCAAGGCCGGTGCGCGGCATCTGTATTCCAAGCGCGTGCTGTTTCTCGACGAAGACAGCTGGGGCGCGGCGCTGGTCGACCAGTATGACGGGCGAGGGCAGTTGTGGCGGGTGTCGATGGGCTACCTGAAGAACTTCTACGACCTGCCGACCACCTGGAGCTCGCTGGACGTGTTCCACGATTTGCAGGCGCGTCGCTACTACGTGCAGAACCTGGATAACGAAGAAGCGCAGACCGTGGACTTTACCCAGCCAGTGCCTGAGGACGCCTACTTCATGCCGTCGGCATTGCGCCAGCGCGGTACGCGCTAAACTCTAGCCATGCTTGCCGCTTAGGGAAGGCAGCAGAGAGATCTGTTAATATGCCCGGCTTCAACATCCGGTCAGCGTATTTGCTCATGCATGCTGGCCCAGCCGAGCCCTCGCGCTCGACATCCTTCATCACCCAAGCGGTGGTGCCGAAGTGATTACTGAAGCAGTGGGCATTGCCCATTGCTCCAGGCCATTCATATAGAAAGGCACGGGTCGTCTTCTGGCGCCGGTTGCTTTACAGACTGAGCAGGGCGCTTTACCGGCCCTGCGCTTTATTTGGGAACAGACAATGACAGCCGTGATCAACGCACTGAATACCTTTTTCTGGGGGTATGTCCTGATCTATGGCCTGCTGGCTGCAGGTATCTACTTCACGGTCCGCCTGGGCTTTATCCAGTTTCGCCATTTGCCCGAGTTCTTCCGCTCGGTGCTGCGCGCACCGGCGAACGATCCGGGTGGCATCACGCCGTTTCAGGCGTTGTGCACCAGCCTGGCCTCGCGGGTCGGCACCGGTAACCTTGCCGGCGTGGCGGTGGCCATTACCCTGGGCGGGCCGGGTGCGGTGTTCTGGATGTGGGTGGTGGCCTCGCTGGGCATGGCCACGGCCTACGCGGAAAGCACCCTGGCGCAGCTGTACAAGGTTCGTAACAGCAATGGTGAGTATCGCGGTGGGCCCGCGTTCTATATTGCCAAGGGGTTGAATGCGCCTTGGGCGGCAGCGATTTTTTCGGTCTGTCTGATTATCGCTTTTGGTCTGGTGTTCGGTGCCGTGCAGGCCAACTCCATTGCCGATGCAACACTGGGCGCCTTCGGTGTACCCAAGCTGACCACCGGTGTGGTGGTGGCCGTGCTGGCCGGCCTGGTGATTTTCGGTGGCATCAAGAAAATCGCGCGCATTGCCGAGTGGATCGTGCCGTTCATGGCCGGTGCCTACCTGCTGGTGGCGGTCTATGTGATCGTGACCAATCTGGAGGAAGTACCGGGCGTGCTGATGCTGATCGTCAAGAGTGCCTTCGGCATCGAGTCGGCGGTCGGCGGCGTGGCCGGGGCCTTGCTCAATGGCGTCAAGCGCGGCCTGTTCTCCAACGAAGCGGGTATGGGCTCGGCGCCGAACATTGCCGCAGTGGCAACCCCCAATCCGCACCATCCCTCTTCGCAAGGCTTTGTCCAGGCCCTGGGCGTGTTCATCGATACGCTGCTGATCTGTACCGCCACCGCCATCATGATCCTGCTGTCCGGTGTGGTGCCTGGCCCTGACATGACCGGTACACCGCTGACCCAGGCGGCGATGAACGAACACATCGGCTGGGCCGGGCAGTACTTCATTGCCATTGCGATCTTCTTCTTTGCCTTCACCTCAATCATCGGTAACTACACCTACGCCGAAAACGCCATGGTGTACCTGAAGCTGAACACCCGTATGGGCCTGACCGTGCTGCGCACCGCGGCGTTGCTGATGGTGGTCTGGGGCGCCTATGAAAGTGTGGCCACGGTGTTCGACGCCGCCGATGCGGCGATGGGCCTGATGGCGACCATCAACCTGATCGCGATCTGCTTGCTGTCGGGGGTAGTGGTCAAGCTGACCCGTGATTACTTTGCTCAGCGAGCCGTGGGTACACCGGAGTTCAACGCCAAGGATTACCCGGAACTGGCGGGCAAGATCGATGCAGAGATCTGGGGTAGTGCTGAGGGTAGCGAGCAGCCACTTGATGCGTTGAAGGAACGGTAATAGATCGCGGGGCAAGCCCGCTCCCACAGGTTGATCCAGCCGGTGGGGGCTTGCCCCGCGATGCATTCGCTGTTTCCCTGCCATAATGCCCCGACCGTCCAACCACCTGTCAGGGCCTTGCGATGATCGGCTTCACCTTGCGCCAGCTGGAATACTTCGTCGCCGCCGCCGAGCAGGGCAGTGTCAGCGCCGCTGCCCGGGCCAAGCATATCTCCCAGCCATCGGTGTCGTTGGCGTTGTCGCAACTGGAGGCGAGCCTGGGTGAAAAGCTCTTTCACCGTCAGGTCAGCCGCGGCCTGGAACTGACGCCGGCAGGCCGCAAACTGCTCGAACAGGCCCGCGACATGCTCAACCTGGCAACCGCGATCAGTGGCAGAGGCGAGGAGCAGACCGCTGTGCGCGGCGCCTTGAGCCTGATCTGTTTCCAGGACCTGGGCCCTTATTACGCACCGCGGTTGTTGAGCGGCTTTCGCCTGCGCCATCCCGAAGTCACCATCACCCTGTTCGAAGCCGACCTGGCCGAAGTCAATCGCCGCCTCAGCGATGGCAAGGCCGAGCTGGCGCTGACCTATGATGTCGGGCTGGATTCGCCGATCGAGAAGCGCGTGCTGGCGCAACTGGCGCCCTACGCCCTGTTGCCCGCCGATCATCCCCTGGCTTTGCAGGACAAGGTCTCGCTGGTCGATCTGGCCGCCGAATGCCTGATCCTCGAAGACATCGCCAGAACCCGCGAGTACTTTCTGTCGTTGTTCTGGGCCCACGATCTGCAGCCGGCGGCAACGCAACTGACCCAGACGTTCGAGATGCAGCGCGGGCTGGTCGCCCATGGTTACGGGGTGGCGTTGTCTTGCACGCGGCCGGTGGGTGATTGCAGCTATGACGGCAAACCACTGGCCTGTCGGCCGTTGCTTGAAAGCGTGAGCCCACAGCCAGTGGTGTTGGCCCAGTCCAGTGCCATGCGCCCGTCAGCGGCGGCGCAAGCGTTCCTGGACTGGGCAAGCGAGCAGTTTCCTGCCTGACTCAGCGCGCAGGATCGGCCACTGCCACCAGGGCTTTGGCCTTGCGCGCCAGGCACAGCCAGTAGCCCAGCGACAGCAGGACCAGCCAGCCGATACCGACATACAGGGCCATGCGGGTGTCCGGGAACCAGGCAAGCACACCGAAGATGAACACCATGAACAGCGCCGCACAGGCCGGGCCAACCGGCCAGAAGGGCACCGGGAAGTGCAGTCTGGCTACTTCTTCGGCGCTCATGCGGCGACGCATGACCATCTGCGACAGCAGGATCATCAACCACACCCAGACAATCGAGAAGGTCACCACGGCGGCGAGGATCAGGAACAGGTTCTCTGGCGCCAGGTAATTGAGCAGCACCCCGAACAGCAGCGCCACCGCCATCACCACCACGGTCATCCACGGTACCCCGAAACGCGACAGGCGCGAGAAGCTGGCGGGCGCCTGGCCGTTCTGGGCCATGCCGTACATCATCCGCCCGGCGCTGAAAATATCGCTGTTGATCGCCGACACTGCCGCTGAGATCACCACGATGTTCAACAAGGTTGCCGCCGACTCGATGCCCAGGCCGCTGAAAATCTGCACGAAGGGGCTGCCTTCGCTGCCGATCCTGGTCCAGGGATAGATCGACATCAGTACGAACAGGGTGAACACGTAGAACAGCAGGATACGCAACGGCACCGAATTGATCGCTTTGGGGATGACCCGCTGCGGGTCGCGGGCTTCACCGGCGGTAATGCCGATCATCTCGACGCCGCCAAAGGCAAACATCACCACGGTGAACGAGGCGATCATGCCGCTCACGCCATTGGGGAAGAAACCACCGTGGCTCCACAGGTTGCTGACCGTGGCCAGTTGTTCACCAGAGCCGCCCAGCTGGATGCCGAACATCAGCACCGCCGCCCCGGCCAGTATCATCGACACAATCGCGGTGACCTTCAGCAGTGACAGCCAGAACTCCAGCTCGCCGAACACCTTGACGCTGCACAGGTTCAGAGCGCCGATGAAAAACACGATGCCGAGTACCCAGATCCAGCGCGGCGTTTCCGGGAACCAGAAGCTCATGTAGACGCCGAAGGCGGTGACGTCCGCCAGGCACACCACCAGCATCGAGAAGGCATAGCTCCAGCCGGTCAGGAAGCCCGGAAAGCGCCCCAGGTACTGGCTCGCATACTGGCCGAACGAACCCGACACCGGGTTGCGCACCGCCATTTCGCCCAGGGCACGCATCATCATGTAAATGGCCGCGCCACCAATCAGGTAAGCCAACAACACAGAAGGACCGGCGAGTTTGATCGCCGAGGCGGAGCCATAGAACAGCCCGGTGCCAATGGCGGAACCGAGCGCCATGAAACGAATATGGCGGGTACTCAGACCCCGCCGCAGGGCGGTGTTGTTATCGTTCATCCCAGGTAACTCCTCATTGTTCTTATTGTTCAGTCGCAAGGCGTTGAAGGAGACACGCAGGGCTATTAACCGGTCAATTGCCGGGGCTGACAATAAGCACGGTCATACAGAATGCTGATAGTGGCGAATAGGCAAAGTGTCGTTTACCGACGGCAAACGGCGGTCCAATACTTTTGCCCATTACAACAAGAGAGGACTGCCCCGATGTATGCCGATATCGAACAGTTTCAACGTGACGGAGCCATCGTGTTACGCGGTGTATTTCGTGACTGGATCGAACGCTTGCGCGAAGGTTTCGAGCAGAACCTGGCGGCTCCCAGCGCCTTTGCCATCGAAAACGTCGGCAGTGGCGAGGGTGGGCGGTTCTTCGAGGACTACTGCAACTGGCAGCGCATCCCGGCGTTCACCGACTTTGTGCGCAACTCACCGGCTGCCGCGATTGCCGGCGAGCTGATGCAATCGCGTGAAGTGCAGGTGTTTCATGAACATATCCTGGTCAAGGAGCCTGGCACTTCCAAGCCGACGCCCTGGCACCAGGACCTGCCGTACTACTGTGTCGACGGGCAGCAGACGGCCAGCTACTGGATTCCGCTCGATCCGGTGACCCGCCAGAACACCCTGAGCGTGGTGCTCGGATCGCATCGCTGGCCCAAGCCGGTGCGGCCGAAAAGCTGGGCCAGCAACAAGGATTTCTACGGTGCAACCGATGCCGACTCCGGCGCAAGCCTGTTCATGGACATGCCGGACGTCGAGAACGGTGAGTATGAGATTCTCTCGCCCGAACTTGAGCCAGGGGATGCGGTGGTCTTTGATTTTCGTACCGTGCATGGCGCTGCGGGCAACACCGGCAGTAATCGGCGTCGGGCGTTTTCAACCCGCTTCATGGGCGATGATGTGCGTTACATCCAGCGGCCGGGCCGTACCTCACCGCCGTTCCCAGGGATCGACCTGAACACCGGTGACCGGATGCGCGAGGACTGGTTTCCGGTGGTCTGGAAAAGGAATTGAGCCCATAGGAAGGGGCCAGCCCCAGGGTGGGAGCGGGCTTGCCCCGCGATAGCAGGCTGTCAGCCACATCGCATCGCGAGGCAAGCTCGCTCCCACCTAAGCAAGTAGCATGGGGCGGGGCGTTACGATTTCACATGGGCGACGATCTCGTCCTTGATTTTCAGACGCTCCTTACGCAGCCGGGTGACGGTGTCATCCGCGCTGCTGCTGTTCTCGGCTTCGACCACTTCGGTATCTTTGCGGTTGTACTCCTCGTGCAACTGGCTCAGCCGCGGGTCGGTTTTTTTCTTCTCGATAAATTGCTCTTTGGTCAGACCGAGGTCTGCGAGTAGATCGTGCTTTACCGGCATTTCTTCACCTCTCCGGGAGTGTGGGGTGGAAGTCATGAACTATGAGGATAGCCGGGTTTGTCGGCTTTCGTGGTTGAGGTAGTCTGTTGCAACATTTCTCAGCCGAGGGCCCCTGCAATGCCGCATCTGCACCTTGAATACAGTGAAAACCTGGGTGAACTGGACGTCGACCGCCTGCTGCTGCGCCTGAACCATGCGCTGGTCGGCAGCGGCCAGTTCGCCGATGAACTGGATATCAAGAGCCGTGCCGTGGCCCTGGCCAGTTTCCGCGTCGGCACTGCCCTGCAGGCGCGCGCGTTCGCCCATATCAAGCTGGCGATTCTCAGCGGCCGCTCGCCGGAGGTGAAGCGGCAATTGTCGGCCAGCCTGCTGGAGGTGCTCAAAGAAGCGATTCCGGGCACGCCAGGCGTGGACATCCAGCTGTGTGTCGAAGTACTTGATATCGATCGTGACGCTTATTCCAAAATGCACTTGCCCGCCTAGGGACATCACTAATGTGAAAAAAATGTAATGATTAAATTGACGTCAAGCGACTAAACGTTGGCGTCTTTTTCACAAAAAATTGATCCTGTGGTAATTAACGTTCGCTAGGTCTAATCGCCGTGCCGCAAGGGCACGCTTACCGATCAACAGCCAAGCGAGCATCATGTTCAAGATAAAACCCCTGCGGGCCGAATGGGTCACCCTGTTTGCCAGCCTGTACCTGCTGGTCGCCTTCAACTCGGTACTCTGGCAGCATTTGTCGAGTGTTGTAGAACCGGGCCTGTCGGGTGTTTTCCTGCGGTTGGCGTTTGCCGTGCTGATTTTCTGTGCGTTCAATCTGGTATTGACCTTGGTTGCCTTTCGCGGGGTATTGAAACCGGTACTTGTTGTGTTATTTGTAGCGGGCGCCGGTGCCGCTTACTTCATGAATCAATACGGTGTGTTGATTGATGTGGGCATGTTGCGCAATACCGCTGAAACTAACGCCACGGAAGTGCGCGACTTACTGTCGCTGAAACTTGGGCTTTATATTGTGCTGTTGGGTGTTGTGCCCTCGTTGTTGCTTTATAAAACGCCCATCAACTACCGGGTCTGGTATCGCGAACTGTTTGGCAAGTTGATTGCCGGTGTTGCCTGTGTCGCCTTGCTGGGCGTCGTGGCGTTGCTCAACTACCAGGGGCTGGCTTCGCTGTTTCGCAACCACCATGAAATCCGCCTGATGTTGGTGCCCAGCAACGTGGTGGGGGCATCCTTCGGTTATGTCGGTGAACAGCTCGGCACGGCGGCCAAGCCTTTTGCCAAGATCGGTGAAGACGCCCAGCGCGATCCGGCCTGGCAGCAGCAACATACGCGCAAGTCGCTGACGGTGCTGGTGGTGGGGGAGAGCGCCCGCGCGCAGAACTTCGGGCTGTTGGGTTACAGCCGTGACACCACACCACAACTGAGCAAGGAGGCAGGGCTGATCGCTTTCAGTGATGTCCATTCCTGTGGAACCGAGACGGCAGTATCGGTGCCTTGCATGTTCTCCGGCCTGACCCGCAATGATTACCAGGCCAGTAAGGCCAAGAACCAGGAAGGTTTGCTTGATGTGCTGCAGCGCGCCGGTTTGAATGTGCTCTGGCGCGACAATCAGTCGGGCTGCAAGGGCACTTGCGACCGGGTCCAGTTTGAAGATGTCAGTAATGCCAAAGACCCGACCCTGTGCACCAACAGCGAGTGCCATGACGAGATACTGCTGCAAGGTCTGGCGTCGATGATCGACAACCTGCAGCAAGATACCGTGCTGGTATTGCATCAGATGGGCAGCCATGGCCCGGAATACTTCAAGCGTTATCCAATGCAGTACGAGCGTTTCACCCCTGTCTGCCCGAGCAACGCGTTGAACCAGTGCAGCGAGCAAAGCATCATCAATGCCTATGACAACACCCTGGTGTACACCGACCATGTCCTGGCGTCGCTGATTGACATCCTGCGCAGCAAGCAGGACAAGGTCGATACGGCCATGCTCTACATTTCCGACCATGGCGAGTCGCTGGGCGAGTACAACCTGTTCCTGCATGGCACGCCTTACATGCTGGCACCAGAGCAACAGAAACACGTGCCGATGCTGGCCTGGTTCTCCGACAGCTACCGCCAGGATTTCGCCGTCGATACCGATTGCCTGAACCAGGCACGCAACGAGCCGCTGAGTCAGGACAACCTGTTCCACTCCATGCTCGGCCTGTTGAAAGTGCGCACCACCCTCTATGATCAGCAACTGGACATGTTCGCCAGTTGCCGGCCGGCACTTGCACAGCATTGACGCAACGCACCGGCCACCCAGGGACAGCGGTCGAGCGGTTTCCCGGCAGTGGCCTGCGACGTATATACTGCGCGCCATTGTTTGTGGGAGAGCCTTGTGGCCATCGAAATACACTGGATTTGCGACGACAGCAGTCTGGCCGAACACTGCCAGCAGTGGCGCCAGCTGCCCTTCGTGGCCGTCGACACCGAGTTCATGCGGGTGGATACCTTTTATCCGATTGCCGGGTTGATCCAGGTTGGCGACGGCGCGCGGGCTTATCTGATCGATCCTTTGCGGATCGGCAACTGGCAGCCGCTGGCCGAACTGCTCGAAGACACCCGGGTGATCAAGGTGCTGCACGCCTGCAGCGAAGACCTTGAAGTGCTGTCGCGTCTGACCGGGAGCCTGCCGACGCCGCTGTTCGACACCCAGTTGGCCGCTGGCTACCTGAACCTGGGGTTCTCCATGGGCTATTCGCGGCTGGTCCAGGAAGTCCTCGGCATCGAGCTGCCCAAGGGCGAAACCCGCTCCGACTGGCTGCAACGCCCGCTGTCGGAGACTCAGGTCAGTTACGCCGCCGAAGACGCGGTACATCTGGCCGAGCTTTACGAGCGTCTGTGCCCGCAACTGTCCGACGAGAAACATGCCTGGGTGCTGGAAGACGGTGCCGAGCTGGTTGCCCAGCTGCGCCGGGAAACCGACCCCAACGAGCTGTACCGCGAGGCCAAACTGGCCTGGAAACTGTCCCGCGCCCAGTTGGCCGTACTGCGTGAGCTGTGCGCCTGGCGCGAGCGTGAAGCCCGTGCCCGCGACCTGCCGCGCAACCGTATCCTGCGCGAAAATTCCTTGTGGCCGATGGCCAAAACCCAGCCGGACTCGCTGTCGGCGCTGGCGAAGATCGAGGACATGCACCCGCGCACCATTCGTCAGGACGGTGAGTTCCTGCTCGACCTGATCAAGCGCGCGGCCAGCGTGCCGCCGTCGGAGTGGCCACCGGCGGTTCCCGAGCCGCTGCCGATCGAAGCCTCGGCGTTGCTCAAGCAGCTGCGCGCCATCGGCCAGGCCGAGGCCGAGCGCCTGAACATCGCCCCGGAGCTGATGTTGCGCAAGAAAATCCTCGAACTGCTGCTCAAGAGCGGCTATCCCGCCGGACCTTATCAACTTCCCGATGCGTTGCGCGGCTGGCGCCGTGAACGCATGGGGCAAGCGCTGCTCGACTGCCTGGCCAGCGCTGGAGAACCGCAATGAAACGCATCTGCTCGATCTACAAGAGCCCACGCAAGAACGAAATGTACCTGTACGTGCTCAAGGCCGAGGGGCTGGAGCGCGTGCCAGAGGCCCTGCTGCCGTTTTTCGGCAAGCCGGTGCATGCCTTTGACCTGGTCCTCACCCCGGAGCGCCAGCTGGCCCGCGAAGATATCGCCAAGGTCCTGGCAAACCTCGAGCAGCAGGGTTACCACCTGCAGATGCCGCCGGTCGAGGACGAGTACATCGAGCACCTGCCCGAAGAACTGTTGCGTCGTAACGACCCGGTCTGAGCCCGGCCTGCCTGCTGAGATACCGCCAGCGCCCAAGGCCTGGCGGCCTTCGTTGTTTCTGCCAAGGTTGTAAAAACATGCGTGTTTTGATCGCTGAACAGGATCATGCCCTCTACGCCCGCCTGCTGCGCGAGGCCGCTCCGGACCTTGAGGTCCTGACCAGTGGCGACTCGGCCGAACTGGCCGATCAGGCTGGCCAATGCCCGGTGTGGTTGGGGCAACCGGATCTGCTGGCGACCCTGCTACGCCAGGGCCACCAGCCGCACTGGCTGCAGTCGACCTGGGCCGGGATCACTCCGCTGCTGGCCGACGGTTTGCAGCGCGACTATCGCCTGACCCGGGCGGTCGGCATCTTTGGTCAGGTCATGGCTGAATACGTTCTGACCTACCTGCTCGGTCACGAGCGGGAAGTGATGGCGCGTCTGGTCAGCCAGGTCGAGCGCAAGTGGGATGATCGCCCCGGACGCAGCCTGGAAGGGCGCCGGGTGCTGATTGTCGGTACCGGCGACATCGGCCAGCGCGTTGCCGAGTTTCTCCTGCCCTTCGGCGTCAAACTTTACGGCATCGCCAGCCAGGCCCGTGAACAGGCGCCGTTTATCGAAGTGGCGGCGATGAGCGAGTTGGGGCGTTTGGTGGGGGAAGTCGATTACGTCGTCAACCTGCTGCCGGACACCCCGGCGACCCATGACCTGTACGACGCCCCGCTGTTTGCCCGTTTCAACCCCGAGGCGTTGTTCATCAACGCCGGGCGCGGAGTCGCGGTGGTTGACGGCGATCTGGTCGAGGCGTTGAAGCTGGGGCATCTGGCCGGGGCGGTAATCGATGTCTGCCGCCAGGAGCCGCTGCCGTCCCGTCACCCGTTCTGGACCGCCTGGGGCCTGCTGTTGACCGGGCACAGCTCGGCGCCGACCTCGCCAGCGGCGATGGTGCGTCTGTTTGTCGAGAATCTGCGGGCGTACCAGGCCGGTGAAGCGTTGCGCGGGGAAGTGGACTTTCAGCGCGGATATTGAGTACAGATGTGGGAGCCGGCGTTGCCGGCGATGGGATCGGCGCGGTGTCAATTGCTGCGCGGTGCCTGCATCGCTGGCAAGGCCAGCTCCCACAAATATCGATCAATCTTACAAGGTGAAATCACCTTCAGCCGCCAGCTCGCTCAGCGAACGGCGCGGGCTAGGCACTTCACGGGCTTGCAGGGCTTCAGCCAGGCTGGCCTTGTCACCCAGTTTGCCGATCGCGATCACCGCGTGCAGGGCATAGCCCTCAGGAATCTTCAGTTCCTTGCGGGTCAGTTCCTGGTCGAAACCGGCCATGCCATGGGTGTGCCAGCCGCTGAGGCTGGCCTGCAGGGCCAGATGACCCCAGGCGGAACCGGTGTCGAAGGTGTGCGACAAGGCCGGTTTTTCTTCGCTGGTGCCTGGCGCGGCGAAGGTGGTTTTCGAGATCACGATCACCAGGGCCGAGGCGTGCTGCGCCCAGCTGCGGTTGAACTCATTGAGCAGGCCCAGGTAGCGCTTCCAGTTCGGCGTGTCGCGGCGTGCATACAAAAACCGCCAGGGCTGCGAGTTGTAGGCCGAAGGGGCCCAGCGGGCGGCTTCAAGGAAACTCAGCAGGGTGGCTTCGCTGATCGGTTCGGCGGTGAAGGCACGTGGCGACCAGCGCTTGATGAACTGATCGTCGATGGCATGTTCGGCAACGCGAGGATTAGCACTCATGGCGAGTTCCTGAACGAGTGGAAAAGCTGGGGAGCAAGCGCCGCTCAAACTACTGTGTCGTGCCAGCCCTGACAAGCGGTCTGGCAATGGCGCAAGACTCGCCCTAGACTGGCGCCGCCGCACTGCGGCGCCTCTATTGAAACAGGACACCCGTTACATGATTGCCAGCGCCGATGCCTTCTGGAAGCGTAAAACCCTCGAACAGCTCGACCGCCAGGAATGGGAGTCGCTGTGTGACGGCTGTGGCCTGTGCTGCCTGCAAAAACTCGAAGACGAAGACGACAACAGCGTTTATTACACGCGCATCGCCTGCAAACTGCTGGATCTCAAGACCTGTCAGTGCAGCGATTACCCGAACCGGCTCAAACTGGTGCCCGATTGCATCCAGCTGACGCCGGGCAAGGCCGACCAGTTCAAGTGGCTGCCGACCACCTGTGGCTATCGTCTGATCAGCGAAGGCAAGGACCTGCCGAGCTGGCACCATCTGGTGTGTGGCGATCGGCAGCAGGTGCACAAGCAGCGTATTTCCCAGTCCGGGCGCATGTTGAGCGAGAACAGCGTGGACGAGGATGACTGGGAAGACTATCTGATTTTTCGCGCTGGCTGAGCCGCTCAGGCTTGCCGGCTATCGCGACCAGGGAACAAGGAGTTTCTGTATGCGTGTGCGTTGCCATTGCCTGCTGGCGCTGGGCCTGTTGGTCAGTTCGCCGGCCTGGGCAAAGAAGGTCAATCTGGATTATCACGTCCGGCTTATCCCGCAAAGCGAGCAGGCCGAGGTGCGTTTGACCCTGGCTGAAGGGGCGGCCGTGCGCAGCCTGGATTTCGACCTGGGCAAGGCCGGCGCCTACAGTGACTTCAAGACCGACGGCCAGTGGCACCTGCAAGGCGAAGGTCTGCGCGGTGTCTGGCAGCCGGCGCCGGGCAAGAGCCAGTTGACCTACCGTGTACGCCTGGCGCAGCGCCAGGCCAATGGCAGCTATGAAACCCGCGTGACACCTGACTGGGCGCTGTTTCGCGGTGACGACCTGGTGCCCGCAGCGCGGCTTGACCAGCAGGATGGCACCGAGCTGGTAGCGCGCTTGAGTTTCGAACTGCCCACTGGCTGGAAGAGCGTCGAAACGCCCTGGCCACGTATCGGCAAGCAGCGCTTTCGCATCGACAACGTTTCACGTCTGTTCGATCGCCCCACTGGCTGGATGATCGCCGGCACCATCGGCACCCGGCGTGCGCGTCTGGGTGAAACCGAAGTCAGCGTTGCCGCACCGCAGGGCCAGGGCATGCGTCGCCTGGATAACCTGACCCTGTTGACCTTCGTCTGGCCACAGTTGCAGGCGGTGTTCCCGCGCAATCCGCCGAAATTGTTGCTGGTTGGCGCCCGCGACCACCTGTGGCGCGGCACCCGGGCCGGGCACAACTCGATCTACCTGCACAGTAGCCGGCCGCTGGTCAGCGAAAATGGTTCAAGCCCGTTGCTGCGCGAGCTGGTGCATGTGTTTGCGCAGATCAACGACCGCGAGGCCAGCGACTGGATCGGTGAAAGCCTCAACGAGTATTACGCCGTCGAGTTGCTGCGCCGAGCGGGCGGTATCACCGAGGACCGTTATCAGGCCTTGCAGGCTGGTCTTGAGCATCGCGGCGCCAAGGTCAGCAGCCTGCGCGGCGAGCAGGTCGACAGCGCCGTGACCGCACGCGGTGTGCTGCTGTTGCAGGCGCTGGATCGGGAAATCCGCCTGCACACCCACAACCAGCGCTCGCTGGACGATGTCACCCGCGCGTTGATGCGCCTGAACAGTGTCAGCACCCAGGAGTTCATCCAGCTCAGTGAAAGTGTGCTGGGCCGCGAATCCGAAGTGCTGTCGAGCAAGCTGTTGCGTTAGCTTTTCGGGTTGTCCAGCGAGTCGTTGGCGGTGACCGTGGCCGTGCGGGTGGCGGCATCGGCGCTGGCCTTGAGGGCTTCGAGTTCAGCGCCCGTGCGCTCGATGTTCGCGCGCAGCTTGTCGAGGTCACTGCGACCGCGCTCCAACAGGCTCTTCACAGAACTGTGGCCGGTGATGCCACGGGCCAGGGCGACGCCGCCAATGGCCACCTGAATCAAGCCGAACAGCCCGCCACGGCGCAGGCCCTTGCCAACCATGATCACCCCGCCGGCCACGGAACCCGCACGTTCCCAGCCCTGCACGTTGTGCTCGGGGTTGTCTTGCACGACTCGGATCAATGTCTTGTTGTCGGACATGGTCATTCTCCAGTGGGGGCGATGATATGCAGCAGACCACTGCAGGCGTCAGGCTGTTCCGTCGGATTACTTGAATTTCGGCCCGGAGCGGGTGTTCAGCCCCTTGGCCAGGCGGTCGTAGAGCACCACGTTGACGGTGGCGGCGAGGTTCATGCAGCCCTGGGTCGGGATGTAGATGGTTTCTTCGCACCAGGCGCGTACGCTCGGGTCGAGGGAGCCGTCTTCGGGGCCGAAGATGTAGAGGGCGCGGTCCGGGTGGGTGTACTCGGGCAGCGGGCGGGCGCCGTCGACCAGCTCCACCGCTACGGGGGTGCAGCCCAGGGGGATGATCTTCTGCAGATCGTCGATGCCGATCAGCGGGATGTCGTAGTGCACACGCTTGGTGTCGGTGACGAAGTCGCGTGCGCGCTCATAACGTTTGCCGGTGTAGAACACCGAGTTGACGCCGTAGCAACCCGCCGCGCGCATCACTGAACCGACGTTCTCCGCTGACTTGGGGTTGAACAGACCAATGCAGCTGTACCGTTTGTTCGCCACGTGCCGGGGCCCTTCGCAAAAAAGAAGGCGATTATACGGGCTTGCCGGTCAACGTGGGGCAGGGGATTGCGCTCAGTCCTTCTTCAGCAGACCGGCCAGCCCGGCGAACGGGTTGTGGGTGGCCTTGGCGATGCTCGGACTGCTGGTGGAGCCTTCGCTGAAGTACTGCTGGTCGGTGTAGCGCGAGTGCTCGTTGTCGTGGCAGTACAGGCACAGCAGCTCCCAGTTGGAACCGTCCTGGGGGTTGTTGTCGTGGTTGTGGTCGCGGTGGTGCACGGTCAGCTCGCTCAGGCGCTTGCCGGAGAATTCCCGGGCGCAACGGCCGCAGACGTGCGGGTACATTTTCAGGGCCTTGTCGCGATAGCCCATCTCCTTGTCGCGCTTGGCGTCGGCGAGGATGCGGTCGAGCCGTGCAGTGGCGGCGGCAGAGGATGACGAACTCATGGGATTACCTTTTCTCGGGCTTGTTACGGTTATACCTGAAGTTTAGCCTGCTGGCGGTCCGTTCGGACAGGCAAACCGCTACGCTTGGGAGTAGGCTGTCGGAAGGAGTCTGAAGGAGTCTGCGCATGCGCTGTCTGACCATTGCCGCCTTGTTCTTTGCCAGCCTGCAAACGGTGCTGGCTGCCGACCTGCAGCCGCGGCCGATCGCTCCGGTGCCGGGCGCACCGGGGACGGCGACCCCGACCCCCTATCCGCAGATCACCCCCAGCAGCATACCGCGCGCCGGTGATGCGCGGCCGGGTTCGCCGCTGCTGCCGTCGATCAAAGTGCCCGTGCCGCCCAGGGATCAGCCCTTGCCGGGGCTGACACCGGATGACAGCAAGGACAAGGGCAAAGCCGACTAGATCTGTGCCAGGCGCTGGCCGTCCTGCATGCGCAGGCGCCGGGAAAGCGCTACGGCCAGGGCACGGATGATCTTGGCGGCGATTTTCGGCGCATCGTTGATCATTTTTTCCAGCGAGTCCTTGCCCAGGCTCAGCAGCTGGCAGTCACTGGCGGCCACGCAACTGGCCGAGCGCCGCTCACCGTCGAGCACGGCCATTTCGCCAAAGGCCCGGCCTTTGCGCAGGGTGGCGATTTCCACCTGGCGTTGTTCGCTGTCGGTTTTGCGTACCGAGACCACGCCGTGGTGGATGATGCACATGAAGGTGCCGGCATCGCCCTCGGCGAAGATTTCTTCGCCGCTGCCGAGGGTGGTGATGCTGAAGTAACCAGCGGCGTGCTGGAAGTCGCCGGGTTGCAGCTGGTCGAACAGGCCGCAGTCCATGAGCATGTCGCGGATTTCATTGTTCAGGTGGGTTGGTTCGGGCATTTGCGATCGTTTCTTGTTGATTTGTGGTGTCTGCTGATCGCGGGGCAAGCCCGCTCCCACAGTACAGTCATACCCTGTGGGAGCGGGCTTGCCCCGCGATGCGCTTGATCAGACAACAAAAATTCTGATTTACACCAAACCCAGCACTTTAAAGACAAAAGCGTATTCCAGCGCCACATCCCGCAGCCCCTGATAACGCCCGCTCATGCCGCCATGCCCGGCATCCATCTCGGTCTTGAGCAGCAGCAGGTTGTCGTCGGTCTTGGTCACCCGCAACCGCGCCACCCACTTGGCCGCTTCCCAGTACTGCACACGGCTGTCGTTGTAGCCGGCCACCACCAGCAGCGCCGGATAGGCCTGGGCTTTGACGTTCTCGTAAGGTGCATAGGCCTTGATCCGCGCATACACCTCAGGGTCTTGCGGGTTGCCCCACTCGTCATACTCGGTGATGGTCAAGGGCAGTTCCGGGTCGAGCATGGTGTTGAGCACATCGACGAACGGCACTTCGGCAATCGCCGCCTTGAACAGCTCGGGGCGCTGGTTGAGCACCGCGCCGATCAGCAGGCCGCCGGCGCTGCCACCGCTGATCGCCAGTTGTTCGGCACGGGTCACGCCTTCGGCAATCAGGTGCTCGGCACAGGCGATGAAGTCGCTGAAGGTGTTGTGTTTGTGTTCCTGTTTGCCCGCCCGGTACCAGGCTTCGCCGAGTTCACCGCCACCGCGCACATGGGCAATGGCGAAGGCGACGCCGCGTTCAAGCAGGCTCAGGCGGGCGTGCGAGAACCACGGGTCGAGGCTTTCGCCATAAGCGCCGTAGCCATACAGGTACAGCGGTACCGGCTTGCCCAGGTCGCTGCGGCGCTGGACCAGGCTGATCGGCACCTGGGTGCCGTCACTGGCCGTGGCCCAGAGACGCTGGCTGACATAGGCGTCGGGGTCGAAGGGGCCAAGCACCGGGGTTTCCTTGAGCACCTGCTGGGCGCCGTTGGCCAGTTCCAGCTGTCGCACCTGGGCCGGGCGGTTCAGGGCCTGGTAACGCAGGCGGATGCGCGGGCTGTCAAATTCCAGGCTGTCCTGCACGTAGAGGCTGTAGGCCGCATCCGGCAATTCGACCCGGTAAGGCGCCAGACCTTGCGGGCGCACTTCGATAATCGGCAAACCGCCTTCACGCAGGCTCAGGGTCAAGGCGCTGGCGTTCAGGCTCAGGCCTTCGAGCATCACCGTGTCGCGGTGGGGCACCAGCAGTTGCCACTGTTCGCGGCGCGGTACCTGGTCACTGGCGGCCTGGTACAGGGCGAAGTTGATGCCATCCTGGTTGGTGCGGATGAACCAGCGCCACTGGTCGTCGAGCTGGCCGTGGTCGGGGAAGTACTCGTGGCCTTCGACGCGGGGCGCCAGGCAGGTGAAGTCGCCATCGGGCTGTTCGGCATCGAGCACCCAGGCTTCGCTGGTGGTCTTGCTGTTGAGCAGCAGGATCAGTTGGCGTTCGGAGCTTGCGCGGTAGCAATGCAGGAAAAAACGCCCGTCGGTTTCTTCGAAAATCACTTCGCAGCCTTCGCGTCCGAGGCGATGGCGCAGCAGTTTGTGCGGGCGGTGGGTGTCGTCCAGTTCGGCGAAGAACAGCGTCTGGTTGTCGTTGGCCCAGGTCATGCTGCCGTCGCAATCCTCAAACGGCAGTTGCTCGATGGCGCCGCTGCTCAGGTCCTTGACGTACAGGGTGTAGATTTCATCGCCCGTCGTATCGAGGCTGTAGGCCAGGCGCTGGTGGTCGGGGCTGATGTTGAAGGCACCGAGGGACAGGAAGCCACCGTTGGCCAGCGGGTTGGGGTCCAGCAGCAGTTCTTCCCGGCTTTCGTCAACGCTATGGGCGTCATCCGCCGGACGCGGGCAGCGGTAATGGCGTGGGTATTCCTCACCTGCCGTGGTGCGGCTGTAGTAGAGGTAAGGGCCCCAGGGCGAGGGCACCGACAGGTCGGTCTCCTGAATCCGGCCCTTGATCTCTTCGAACAGCTGCTCGCGCAATGGCGCCTGATCGGCCAGTTGCGCCGCCTGGAAGGCATTCTCGTCGTTCAGGTAGGCAATGACTTCAGGGCTGTCGCGCTCCTGGAGCCAGGCATAGGGATCAGCGCCTTCGGCTTTGCGGGCAATCGGGGCGCGGGGAGCGGTGGCGTCTGCGGACATGCGGGGATCTCTTGGCTGGGGGGCGCCTGCGCGCTGAAATGTGTTTATCATAAGCGTCTATTTGCTTAGCTTGCCACGGACACCATGACCGAGAACGACTATCTGCTCGCCTGGGGCCTTTACGCCCTGGCCGCCCTGGGTTGCCTGGCGGTGGGCTTTCGCCTGACCCGCTGGATGTGGCGCTGGTTGCGCGAACCGCTGCGGGTGCTGATGGCAGTCTTGCTGCTGACCCCGACCATCATCGATCCGGTCAAGGACAAGTTCGCCCCCGCCATTGCCATTACCGCCCTCGACCTGCTGTTCAAGGTCGGCAACAACGCCTTGCGCGCCGCCGCCGACCTGGCCATGTACGGCATGATCGCCTTTGCCCTGTACGGTGTGTTCGTGGTGCTGCGCTGGCCGCTGGAAAAGCGCGCCAAGGCCCGCCGCGAGCAAGCTGAAGCCGCCGCCAAGCGTGATGCCGAAGAAGCGCTGGTCGAGGAGTCGTTTGCCGCCAACAGCAACGACCGCTACCGCAATCCGCCTGAAGCACCACTGGGCGGCAATCGTTCGCGGGTCGAGCCGCGCTTGTAGGATTTGCCCGGGAGCAGTCAGCATGTGTGAACTACTGGGCATGAGTGCCAATGTACCGACCGACATCGTTTTCAGCTTCACCGGGCTGATGCAGCGCGGCGGGCGCACCGGTCCGCACCGCGATGGCTGGGGCATCGGCTTCTACGAAGGCCGTGGCTTGCGCCTGTTCCAGGACCCGGCGGCGAGCTGCGAGTCGGAAGTGGCCAACCTGGTCCAGCGTTATCCGATCAAGAGCGAGGTGGTCATCGGCCATATTCGCCAGGCCAACGTCGGCAAGGTCTGCCTGTCCAACACCCATCCGTTCGTCCGCGAGCTGTGGGGGCGCAACTGGTGTTTCGCTCATAACGGTCAGCTTGGCGAGTTCCAGGGCCAGGCCAGCTTCTACCGGCCGATTGGCGACACCGACAGCGAAGCGGCCTTCTGCGACCTGCTCAACCGCGTACGCGAGGCGTTCCCGGAACCGGTGCCGGTTGAAGTACTGCTGCCGGTGCTGGTCGAGGCTTGCGCCGAGTACCGCGGCAAGGGCGTGTTCAATTGCCTGCTCAGCGATGGCGACTGGCTGTTCTGTTTCTGCTCGACCAAGCTGGTGCATATCACCCGCCGGGCACCGTTCGGGCCGGCGCGCCTGAAGGACGTCGACATGATCGTCGACTTCCAGGCTGAAACCACCCCCAATGACGTGGTCACGGTGATTGCCACCGAAGCGCTGACCGAGAATGAGACCTGGCAGCGCTACGAGCCCGGCCAGTGGGGCCTGTGGCGCCGTGGTGAATGTATTGCCCAGGGACAACGCTAAGGGATAGCCCATGTTCAGAAGTTACCTGCGGTTGCTGCTGTTCACCTTCGGGTTGTTGATAGGGGTGCAGGTACCTGGCCTGATCAATGACTACAGTCAGCGGGTCGAGGCGCACCTGCTGGAGTCCCGCGAGGGGCTCAAGGGCTTTGAGGCCACCGCCAAGCGCTTCTTCAATGGCGATCTGCAGGCGCTGGTGCGCCACTACCGCAGCAGCGACGATCCGGTGTTCAACAGCGATGCCAACAGCATCGACAGTCTGCTGATCCGCAATCGTCAGTTCGAGCGCGAGTGGCAGATCCTCCAGGGGCCGTGGCTTGAGCGAACCTGGCATGTGCTGGTGAATGCCGATAGCCAGCTGCGTGAAGAAACCCTCAACGGCTACAGCTACCAGATTCTCCTGGCCCCCGAGGCGCTGGCCTGGGGCTTGAGCTGTGCCTTGCTGCTGGCGCTGCTGGTGGAAAGCCTGTTGTTGCTGATCGGCTGGGTAGTGCTGGGCGGGCGGCGCAAACCGGTGGCGGAGAGCTGGCGCTAGACCAGCCTGATCCGCTCGGGCCCGGCATTGGCGGCGTAGCGTTCAAGCACATTGCGACACAGCGCGACCACTTCATCGACCAGCTCGACCCCGGTCTGCCAGGCCACCACCAGCTCCAGGCTCGGTGGCTGTTGCGCCAGCGGCAGCAGGGTCAGTTCCCCCCGGGCCAGCTCTTCGCTGACCAGCGCCGGCGGCAGCGCGCCGATGCCGAAGCCGTCACGCAGCAAGCGGGTGATCGCCGCCACCGAATTCACACAGTTCAGGCGCGGTGTGCTGACGCCTTCGGCCTGCAGCAGGCTGAGCACTTCCTGGTGCGGCCGGGAGTTTTTCGAGAAGGTTACGATGCGCTCACGGGCCAGCTCGGCGAGCGAGGCATAGTTGCGGTTGTAGATCGACTGGCTGGCGACAATCCAGCCCATGGGGTAGCGCGCCAGGTCCAGGCTGCGGATCGACTCCTGGCGCAGCAGGTCGGTTTGCAGGATCACATCGAGAAAGCCTTTTTGCAGCTGTTCGCGCAAATTGAGCGCAGTATCGGCGACCAGTTCGATTTCCACCTGCGGGTAGCGTTCCATCAATTCCGACACCAGCGGGCTCATCCAGGTATGGATCACCGTGTCCATGACCCCCAGGCGCACCCGGCCGACCTTGGCCCGGTCGCTGTCCAGCGATTGCTTGAGGGCCTTGGCGGTGTCGAGCATCTGCTCGGCGTACTCAAGCACCTTGCTGCCCTCGGGCGTCAGGCTGACGCCGCGTGAATCGCGCAGCAGCAGCTTGACCCCAAGGTCGGCCTCAAGCGCGGCGATGCGGCTGGAGATCGACGCCTGGGTGGTGAAGAGCTTTTCCGCAGTCAGGCGAAAGCTCTTGAGCCGGGCCACCCACACAAAGGTTTCGAGGAACTTGAGGTTCATGTTGCGCTCACTGATCAATTTTTTCTTATGCCAGACCGCTGGTTTTTCTCGTTGGACGACAACCCAAGGCCATCGAAAAATGTCGGTCACGGTTGCGACAAAGATCGCCGCCTTTAAAACAATACCAACAAGCTGAGGCAACCATGAACCCATCGGGCGTGCAGCACCAGGCCAAATCCAGTTCAGTGGCCGGTCCCTTCGACTGGTACCGCAACATCAACAAGCAGGAACGACGGACCTTCTGGAGCTGCAAGATCGGCTACGGCCTCGATGGCATGGACACCCAGATGCTCAGCTTCGTCATCCCCACGCTTATCATGCTGTGGGGCATCACCACCGCCGAAGCGGGGTTGATTCATACCAGCACTCTGATTGCTTCGGCGCTGGGCGGCTGGATCGCCGGTATCCTCTCCGATCGTATTGGCCGGGTGCGCACCCTGCAACTGACGGTGCTGTGGTTCGCCTTTTTCACCTTCCTCTGCGGCTTCGCCCAGAACTATGAGCAGCTGTTGATCGCCCGGACCCTGATGGGCTTCGGCTTTGGCGGTGAGTGGACTGCCGGTGCGGTGCTGATCGGCGAAGTCATTCGCGCCAAGGATCGCGGCAAGGCCGTGGGCATGGTGCAGTCCGGCTGGGCCATTGGCTGGGGCCTGACGGCGATTCTCTACGCCGTGCTGTTCACCCTGCTGCCGCCGGAAGACGCCTGGCGCGCGCTGTTCCTGCTGGGTATCGTGCCTGCGGTGTTCGTGATCTTCGTCCGTCGTCTGGTCAAAGACCCGGAAATCTACCGCCAGGCCAAGGCGGCGGAAAAAACCGCAGCGCCGTCGCATTTCTATGAGATTTTTGCCCCTGGCATGCTCTTCACCACCATTCGCGCTTCGCTGCTGACCACCGGTGCGCTGGGCGGTTACTACGCGATCACCTCCTGGTTGCCGACCTTTCTCAAGAACGAGCGCGGCCTCAGTGTGCTCGGCACCGGTGGCTACCTGGCCATGGTGATTTTCGGTTCGTATATCGGCTATGTGATCAGCGCCTATCTCACCGACCTGCTGGGACGCAAAAAGAACTTCATCCTGTTCGCCGTGGGCTCGTTCATCATCGTCCTGCTGTACACCCAGATGCAGGTCAGCGATGGTGTGATGCTCTGGCTGGGCTTCCCGCTGGGCTTCTTCGCCTCGGGTATTTTCAGTGGCATGGGGGCTTTCCTCACTGAACTGTTCCCGACCCGTATCCGGGGTTCGGGGCAGGGGTTCTGCTACAACATCGGGCGTGCCCTGGCGGCGTTCTTCCCGCTGCTGATCGGTATGCTTAGCCAGAAGGTCCCGCTGGGCCTGGGGATCGGCGCATTTGCAGCGGTGTCCTACGGGGTGGTCATCCTGGCGGCGCTGAGCCTGCCGGAAACCCGTGGTAAAGAACTTGAAGCCCAATAAGGTCGAGCCTGAAGGAGTGACAGACGTGAGCCGCCTGCTACTGAATTGCGATATGGGTGAAAGTTTCGGCAGCTGGACCATGGGCCTGGACGCCCAGGTCATGCCCTTTGTGGATTGCGCCAACATCGCCTGCGGTTTCCATGCCGGAGACCCGGGCATCATGCGCAAGACGGTGGCCCTGGCCATCGCCAGTAACGTACGCATCGGCGCCCACCCGGCCTACCAGGACCTGATGGGCTTTGGCCGCCGCTCCATGGCCTGCAGCGCCGAGGAAATCCGCGACCTGCTGCACTATCAAATCGGTGCACTGGATGGCATCTGCCGGACCCAGGGCACCCGGGTTGCCTATGTCAAACCCCATGGTGCGCTGTACAACGACATGATGGCCGATCCGCTCAAACTGCGTGCGGTGCTTGAAGCGCTGGCCAGCTACGACCGGCAGTTGCCGCTGATGCTCATGGCCACGGCCGACAACAGTGCCGCGCAGGCGCTGGGTGACGAGTACGGCGTTACCCTGTGGTTCGAAGCCTTTGCCGACCGCGCCTACGATGCTGCCGGTCACCTGGTGTCGCGGCGCCTGCCCGGCGCGGTGCATCACGACCCGGCGCGGATCGTCGATCAGGCCCTGCGACTGGCCCGCGGCGAACCGTTGATCGCCGTGGACGGCAGCGAACTGCGTCTGCAGGCCCAGACCCTGTGCGTGCATGGCGACAACGAAAGCTCGGTGGCGGCGGTGCAACAGATTCGTAAGGCCCTCGATGCCCTGGTGGTGTCATGAACTACCGCATTGAAACGGTGGCCATCGACTGCCTGATGGTGCGCCTGTTCGACGCCATCGATGAAGCCAACATGCCCTGGATGCTGGCGGCCAGTCAGCGTTTGCGCACGGTGTTCGCCGGGTATCTGCTGGATCTGGTGCCGTCCTACACCACGCTGATGGTGCATTTCGACCTGCTGCAACTGTCGCCGGAGCAGGCCCGCACCTTGATTCGCGAAGCGCTGGAAAACCTGCAGCCGGATAACGGCAGCGGCGGTCACCAGCACGAGATTCCGGTGTGGTACGACCTGAGCGTCGGCCCGGAACTGAGCCTGTTGGCCGAGCGGTGCGCTACCTCGGTGGCCGATATCGTGCGTCGGCACAGTGAACGCGAGTATCAGGTGTTCGCCCTTGGCTTCGCTCCCGGTTTTGCCTTCATGGGCCTGGTCGAAGAAGCCCTCGCCGCGCCACGCCTGGCCACCCCGCGTAAGCGCGTGGCGGCGGGCAGCGTCGGCATCGCCGAGCGCCAGACGGCGGCCTACCCGGCGGTGTCGCCCGGTGGCTGGAACCTGATCGGTCGCACCCCGAGCAAACTCTTTGACCGCGAGCGTGACGGCTACAGCCTGTTGCAACCGGGTGACCGGGTGCGCTTCGTCGCCGTGGATCGCGCTACCTTCATCAACCTGGGCGGCGACGATACCCCGCTGGAGGCCTCGGCATGAGCCGCTTGTCGATCGAGGCCAGCACACCGCTGTGCCTGTTGCAGGATGCCGGACGTTTCGGCGTGCGTCATCTGGGCGTGACCCAGGGCGGAGCGCTGGACTGGGTCTCGATGCGCTGGGCCAACTGGCTGCTCGGCAATCCTGCCGAGGCGGCGGTGGTGGAAATCACCTTGGGCGGATTCAGTCTGGTCGCCGAGCAGGATTGCTGCCTGGCGCTGACGGGAGCTGACCTGGATGCGCGGATCGACGGTGAACCGCTCAAGCCCTGGTCCAGCTTTACCCTCAAACAAGGCCAGCGGCTGCGCCTGAATCAACCATTGCAGGGCGCGCGTGCCTATCTGGCCGCGCCTGGAGGCTTTGTTGCTCCGCAGGTGCTGGGCAGTTGCGCCAGTGTGGTGCGTGAGGAACTGGGTGGGCTTGATGGTTTGGGTTCGGCGTTGGCCAAGGGGCAGCAGCTGGAATATCGCGGTGCGGCGCCAGTCTTGAAGGCCGTGCCCGAGGCGATGCGGCCAGACCTCACCGACAACCGCGCACTCGATCTGGTTTTGGGTGCACAGATCGGCGACTTCAGCGGCATCAGCCTGTTTGAAGCGTTCAACCGTGACTGGACCCTGGACAGCCGCGCCGACCGCATGGGTATGCGTTTGCTGGGCCCGGCCTTGCAGTATCAGGGCGCGCCGATGATTTCCGAGGGGATTCCGCTGGGGGCAGTGCAGGTGCCGCCGGATGGGCAGCCGATCGTGCTGCTCAATGATCGCCAGACCATTGGTGGTTATCCGCGGCTGGGGGCGTTGACGCCGTTGGCGTTGGCACGGCTGGCGCAGTTGTTGCCGGGGAGTGTGGTCAGGTTCAGGCCGGTGGTGCAGGAGACGGCCTGGCAGCAACAGCGGGCATTTGTTCAGCGGTTTGTTGCCTGACAGGGCCTCATCGCCGGCAAGGCCGGCTCCCACAAGGTTGGCAGCAACCTTGGACTCTGTGGGAGCCGGCCTTGCCGGCGATGAGGCTGAGGCTTACTTGGACAAAAACCGCATCCCTTCTTCCAACCCGCGCAAGGTCAACGGATACATCCGATCTTCGATCAACTCGCGCACGATGTTGGTCGAAGCGGTATAGCCCCAGGTGTCCTTGGGATAAGGGTTGATCCAGATAAGCTTCTTGTACTTCTCCATGAAGCGCTGCATCCACACGTAACCGGCTTCTTCGTTCCAGTGCTCGACGCTACCGCCCGGTTGAGTGATCTCGTAGGGCGCCATGGCCGCATCGCCAACGAACACCACTTTGTAGTCGGCACCGTACTTGTGCAGCAGGTCCATGGTCGAAGTGCGCTCGGAGGTGCGGCGCATGTTGTTCTTCCACACCGACTCGTAAACGAAGTTGTGGAAGTAGTAATACTCCAGGTGCTTGAACTCGGTCTTGCAGGCCGAGAACAGCTCTTCGCAGATCTTCACGTGGGCGTCCATCGAGCCGCCAATGTCGAACAGCAGCAGCAATTTGACGGTATTGCGCCGCTCCGGACGCATCTGGATGTTGAGCAGGCCGGCATCGCGGGCGGTGTGGTCGATGGTGCCGTCGATATCCAGTTCTTCGGCCGCACCCTGGCGCGCGAACTTGCGCAAGCGGCGCAGGGCCAGCTTGATGTTGCGCGTGCCCAGTTCGACCTGGTCATCGAGGTTCTTGTACTCGCGCTGGTCCCAGACCTTGACCGCCTTGCCCTGGCGCTTGCCGGCATCGCCGACGCGAATCCCCTCGGGGTTATAGCCCCCCGAGCCGAACGGGCTGGTACCGCCGGTGCCGATCCACTTGTTGCCACCGGCATGGCGTTCCTTCTGTTCTTCCAGACGTTTCTTGAACTCTTCGATCAGCTTGTCCAGGCCACCGAGGGACTGGATCTGCGCACGCTCTTCGTCAGTCAGCGAGCGCTCGAACTCCTTGCGCAGCCAGTCTTCGGGAATCAGTGCTTCCAGGTGCTGGTTGAGGTTTTCCAGGCCTTTGAAGTAGGCGGAAAAGGCCCGGTCGAACTTGTCGAAATGCCGTTCGTCCTTGACCAGGATCGCCCGCGCCAGGAAGTAGAACTCGTCCATGTCGGCGAAGGTCACCCGCTGCTTGAGGGCATTGAGCAGATCAAGCAGCTCGCGCACCGACACCGGCACCTTGGCCGCGCGCATTTCATTGAACAGATTGAGCAGCATGGCAATTGCCCCCGGGCTCAGCGATTACCGCGACGGCTCATGAAGGCCAGACGCTCGAGCAGTTGCACGTCCTGTTCGTTTTTCACCAGGGCACCGGCCAGCGGCGGGATGGCCTTGGTCGGATCACGTTCGCGCAGCACGGCTTCGCCGATGTTGTCGGCCATCAGCAGCTTGAGCCAGTCGACCAGTTCCGAGGTGGACGGCTTTTTCTTCAGGCCCGGCACCTTGCGCACGTCGAAGAACACGTCTAGTGCTTCGCTGACCAGGTCTTTCTTGATGTTCGGGTAGTGCACATCGACGATCCGCTGCAGGGTGTCGCGGTCGGGGAAGGCAATGTAGTGGAAGAAGCAGCGGCGCAGGAAGGCGTCCGGCAGCTCTTTTTCGTTGTTCGAGGTAATGATGATGATCGGGCGCTGCTTGGCCTTGATCGTCTCGTCGATTTCGTAAACGTAGAACTCCATCCGGTCCAGTTCCTGCAACAGGTCGTTGGGGAACTCGATGTCGGCCTTGTCGATTTCGTCGATCAGCAGAATCACCCGCTCTTCGGCTTCGAACGCCTCCCAGAGCTTGCCCTTCTTCAGGTAGTTGCGCACGTCGTGGACCTTGTCCACGCCCAGTTGCGAGTCACGCAGGCGGCTGACCGCATCGTACTCGTAGAGGCCCTGATGAGCCTTGGTGGTCGACTTGATGTGCCAGGTGATCAGCTTGGCGCCAAAGGACTCGGCCAACTGTTCGGCGAGCATGGTCTTGCCGGTGCCGGGTTCGCCCTTGACCAGCAGTGGCCGTTCCAGGGTGATCGCCGCGTTGACTGCCAGTTTCAGGTCGTTGGTGGCGACGTAGGTGCTGGTGCCTTCGAACTTCATGAACCGATCCTCTAACGTAGTGCCGGGGTACATGGCCCCTGGCAGAAAAATTGTCATGCACGACTATAACGCGGGCTCTGGTCGACTGGGAACGCAGACGGCCCATTCAGTCTCTGAATGGCTCGTCACTCGGTGACTTAGTCAGACTTGGGGGGTGGCTGCTCATAGCGTGCATTGAAGGCCTGAATGAAGCCATTACGCAGGATCTGCAAGAACGCTTCGAAGGCGTTGATATCGCGTTGATGCACGCTGCCGTGCAGTTCCACGCGGGTGGCGAACTGGTTCTTGCGCTGATTTTTCAGCACGGTTTCACCACCGCCGACCAGCGCTTCCCAGATCGAGCGGAAAAAGCCCTTGTCCTCGTTCTTCACGTCCTGCTGCCAGTTGAACACGTCCACGTCGCGTAGCAGCGGTTTGATGTAACCGCTGAGTTGGCCTTTTTGCGCGTCGGCCTCAATCACCAGATCGCCATGGCCGGCATTGAAGTCGAACTTGCCGTAGGCGCTGGCGAAGTCATTGAGCCGGCGCAGCTGGATGCCGGTAGCACGCAGACGAAACTGGAAGTCTTCGAAATTGCTGAAGGGGTCGAAGGTGGCGCTGCTTTCAACCGTTGCATCGCCCAGCAGACGGGCCTTGCCGTCGAAGCGGGCATCGCGTCGGCCCTTGAGGTCTTCGACGGTGGTCAGATTACGGATGCTGGCATCCAGCTGCGTAGCCTTGAGATTGACCGCTGGTTTGGAGGTGAAGTTGCGAAAGGTCAGGGTGCCGTTATCGATGCGGACTTCGTTGAGGGTGATGGGCAGCAGTTTCTCCAGCTGCTTGCGCCAGTCGGTACCCTGGCCGGTCTGTGTCGTCTGCTTGCTGGCGCCGTCGACGAAGTTGAGCTCGGGGCGCACAAAGAGTACTTCTGCGACGACTGCATGGTCATACCACAGCGCATGCCAGCTGACCGACAGGTCGATCAACGGTGCCTTGAGAAACGGCACCGGTACCTTACCGCTGGTCTTGACGATGTTCAGGCCGTTGATTTTGTACGCGCCGCGCCACAGCGCCAGATCGACATCTGCCACCTGGCCGCGGTAGTCGCCCATGTCGGCCAGTTTGTCATTGAGGTAGTTGCGCACCAGCATCGGCAAGGCCAGATGCAGGGCCAGCAGCAACAGGGCGATGCTCAGCAGCCCCCACAAGGGCCAGCGGTAGCGACGTTTCATCGGTGGCAGTTTCCGGTGGGGTAGTGATCGGTTGACCGCCGTCAACCGCAGGGGTTCGCCGGATGTGGACGCACCGGCGTTGCAGGCTTACCCTTGAAGTTTTCCGCCCGGTGCATAAAAAGGACCCTGCTATGAGCCGTATCTTTGCTGACAACGCGCATTCCATCGGCAATACGCCGCTGGTGCAGATCAACCGCATCGCCCCGCGCGGCGTGACCATCCTGGCCAAGACCGAAGGGCGCAACCCGGGTTATTCGGTCAAATGCCGGATCGGCGCGAACATGATCTGGGACGCCGAAAGCAGCGGCAAGCTCAAGCCGGGCATGACCATAGTCGAGCCGACCTCGGGCAATACCGGCATCGGCCTGGCCTTTGTCGCTGCTGCGCGCGGCTACAAGCTGCTGCTGACCATGCCGGCATCGATGAGCATCGAGCGGCGCAAGGTGCTCAAGGCCCTGGGCGCCGAGCTGGTGTTGACCGAACCTGCCAAAGGGATGAAAGGGGCGATCGAGAAGGCCGGTGAAATCGTGGCCAGTGACACTGCCCAGTACTTCATGCCGGCCCAGTTCGATAACCCGGCCAACCCGGCGATTCACGAGAAAACCACCGGCCCGGAGATCTGGAACGATACAGACGGCGCGGTCGATGTGCTGGTTGCGGGTGTCGGCACCGGTGGCACCATCACCGGGGTGTCGCGCTACATCAAGCTGACGCAGGGTAAGGCGATCCTTTCCGTGGCCGTCGAACCGCTTACTTCGCCGGTGATTACCCAGACGATGACCGGCCAGGAGGTCAAGCCCAGCCCGCACAAGATTCAGGGCATTGGTGCCGGTTTCGTGCCAAACAACCTCGACCTGAAAATGGTCGATCAGGTCGAGCTGGTCAGTGACGAGGAGTCCAAGGCCATGGCCCTGCGCCTGATGCAGGAGGAGGGGATTCTCTGCGGGATTTCCTCGGGTGCGGCGATGGCAGCGGCGGTGCGCCTGGCTGAAAAACCGGAGATGCAGGGCAAGACCATCGTGGTGATCTTGCCGGATTCCGGCGAGCGTTACCTGTCGAGCATGCTCTTCGCCGACCTGTTCACCGATCAGGAGAACCAGCAGTAAAGCGCTCAGGCGCTGACCAAGAGCAATAATCAGCGCCGGGCACTGTTGCACAATCCTTAACACTGAATGCTGGCACCGGTTATTTTTACCGGCGCCAGATCGGTTTATGATGTTCGATTAATCCGGCAGCGATGGCCTGATCGAAATTCCAAGGAGTGTTGCATGACTGTTTCCTTTGTCGCCAAGGCAGGTGTTTTGCTGTTGTTTTTCGGCAGCACGCTGTATGTGCACCTGCGCGGCAAGGCGCGTTTGCCGATGTTGCGTCAGTTCGTCAATCATTCGGCGCTGTTCGCCCCCTATAACGCCCTGATGTACCTGTTTTCCGGCGTGCCCTCCAAGCCCTACCTGGACCGCCAGCGCTTTCCCGAGCTCGATGTACTCAAGGACAACTGGGAAGTTATCCGCGAAGAGGCCATGCACCTGTTCGACGAGGGTTACATCCGCGCCGCCGAGAAGGACAACGACGCAGGCTTTGGTTCGTTCTTCAAGAAGGGCTGGAAGCGTTTCTACCTGAAGTGGTACGACAAGGCGCTGCCGTCGGCCGAAATGCTGTGCCCCAAGACTGTCGAACTGGTCAACAGCATTCCCAACGTCAAGGGCGCGATGTTTGCCCTGCTGCCCGGTGGCAGCCACCTCAACCCGCACCGTGACCCGTTTGCCGGTTCCCTGCGTTATCACCTGGGCCTGTCGACACCAAACTCCGATAATTGCCGAATCTACGTCGACGGCCAGGCGTATGCGTGGCGCGATGGTGAAGACGTGATGTTCGATGAAACCTACGTGCACTGGGTGAAGAACGAAACCGAGACTACGCGGGTGATCCTGTTCTGCGACGTCGAGCGTCCGCTCAACAGCCCGTTGATGACCCGCATCAACCGCAAGGTCAGTGCCTTCCTGGGCCGCGCCACTGCGCCGCAGAACACCGATGACGAGCGTGTTGGCGGAATCAACCAGGCGTATGCCTGGAGCAAGCGCTTCAGCAATGTGATCAGCGGCCAGGTCAAACAGTTCAAGCGTGCCAACCCGAAGGCTTACCGGGTGTTGCGTCCGGTGCTGGCGGTGGTGGTGGCTTACCTGTTATATCGCTGGTTGTTCTAAGACTTCATCGCGGGGCAAGCCCGCTCCTACCGGGATGAATGCAGGCCCGGTGGGAGCGGGCTTGCCCCGCGATAAACTCACCGCTATAGTCAAACCCACTTCACCTCACCGAAGACCTGCTCATGCCAGCTTCCCCACTCAACACCGAATTCCCTACCGCGCCCGACGCGGTGGTAGTCGTGCGTGGGTGTCAGCAGCCGGCCATGATCAGTCACTACCCACCACCTGTCAGTAGCGTGGTTGTGTGCGTTGTCGCACCACCAGGCGTGGTAGTGCTGGGCTAAGCGGCCAATCGCTGCGCCCTGTCACACCTGCACCCTACTGAATACGGTTGGCTGCCCACAGCGGGCAGCACCGTTCGGCTTATCTGCCCGAATTACAGGTGGCATTCATGTTTGCTCTATCGAAAGATTCCGTGGCCTCGGCGGCCACTACCAGCCTGTTCGTCCTGCTCTGGAGTAGCGGGGCGATCGTCTCCAAGCTGGGCCTGGCGCATGCCAGTCCCTTTGCATTCCTGCTCATGCGTTCGGCCCTGGCCCTGTGTGGTCTGTTGTTGCTCGCACCGCTGCTCAAGTTACGCTGGCCGCGCGGGCGCGCGGCGGTGCTGCAAGCGCTGGCCACCGGTTGCGTGTTGCTCGGTGCCTATCAGATTTTCTACCTGTTGGCGCTCAACACCCAGGTGACACCCGGCGTCATGGCCACGGTCATGGGCGTGCAACCCATCCTCACCGTGGTGTTGATGGAGCGTCAGCGCTCTTGGAGCCGCTTGTTCGGTCTGGGCCTGGGCTTGAGCGGGTTGATCATGGTGGTCTATCAAGGCCTCAACCTGGGCGGGGTTTCCCTGATGGGGATGCTCTTTGCGTTGCTGGCGCTGGCGAGCATGACCGCGGGTTCGATCATGCAAAAACGCATCACCAGCAACCCCATGGGGACCTTGCCGCTGCAGTACAGCGCCGGGCTGCTGATGTGTGCGCTGTTTGCGCCGTTGCAGCCACTGCATGTCGAACTGACGGGCAGCTTCATCGGTGCTTTGCTGTGGATGGGGCTGGTGGTCTCGCTGCTGGCGACCTTGTTGCTGTATCGGCTGATTGCCAAGGGCAACCTGGTCAATGTCACCAGCCTGTTCTACCTGGTGCCTGCGGTGACCGCAGTCATGGACTACCTGATCTTCGATAACCGCCTGGCGGCGCTGAGCCTGTTGGGGATGGGGCTGATCGTGATCGGCCTGCTGTTCGTGTTCCGCAAGCCAGCGGCGCGCCTGGCCGAGGCGTAAGCCTTCAGCGAAATTCTTCGGGGATGGTGTGGCGCAGCACACCCTCCTCGAAGTCCAGGATGCCGGCCTCGCGTTGGCTCAGCAGGTAATAGAGCAGGGTGTCGAGTGATTGCGAGGGCGGGATTTCGACGGCCAGCATCCTTACTGCCTTTTCGACTTCTGCGCGGCAACCGAACTCCTCAAGCGCCGTGCGCACCTGCTCCAGGTCGTCCGCGGCGTTGACCCGTACGCGCAATACCGAAGCGCCACCGCTATGCTGCAAGGCTTCGAACCAGGCTTGCTCGCCCTCCTCGCGGATGCTGATGGTGTCGCCGGGGGCGATGCCGTAGGCATAGAAGGGGATGCTGTCGACCTGATAGCCGGCCGCGCCGGGTTTTGCCCAGAGCCCTTCGACCGAGGCGGGTGGGTAACCCTGAGCGTCCTGTTCCAGGCGCCAGAGCACTATCTTGTAGGCGTGGGGTTGCTCGGGGGGCATGGAGGTTACGTGTCAGGAGGGCGGCCTATCGTAATGCGGTTTGGCAGTGGTGTCAGTACTGGCAGTATCGCCGAGGGCCGCCAACAACTTCGGCAATGATCAGCGAGTCATTTTCAGGCCCGAGCGGGCCGGCCCGCCACCGCCGGCTTGAGTACCAACCACAACGCCACAGCAATCAACACCCCGCCGTACAGATGCGCCATCGACAGCGGCTCATCCAGCAGCCAGGCGCCCCAGAGCACACCGAAGGCGGGGATCATGAAGGTCACGGTGCTGGCCTTTACCGGGCCAATCTCGCTGAGCAGGCGAAAGTACAGAATGTAGGCAAACGCGGTACACACCAGGCCCAGGCCCAGCAGCGACAGCCACACCTCCCAGCCGCCCCAGCTCGCCAGGGGCTGGGTGACCACGCTGTAAGCAAACAGCGGCAACAGCAACAAGGTCGCGCCCATCATGCTGCCCAGGGCCGACAAGCGGCTGTCGAGGCCGCCCTGTTGGTCGAGCCAGCGCCGTGCGAGAAAACCGGCAAAGCCGTAACAGGTGGTCGCCGCCAGGCAGGAAAGGGCTCCTTGCAGCAGTTGCTGGTCAAACGCCACCGGGCCCGCACCGCTGAGAATGCCGACACCGAACAGTCCAAGGAAAATCCCGCTGAGCTTGGCCAGAGTCATCGGCTCACGGAAGAACAGCGCACCAATCAGCACGCCCATCAGCGGCGTGGTGGCATTGAAGATTGCCGAGTAACCGGCCGGCAGCACCTGGGCCGCCACCGAATAAAGGGTGGCCGGGATTCCCGAGTTGATCATGCCCAGCACCAGACAGGCTTTGAGCTTGCCGTTGAAGTCCCAGCGCACCCGCAGCAGGGCGAGAATCACCAGCAGGCCCAGGCAGGCGATCGACACCCGAAAGAACGCGGTGGGCATTGTACCGAGGACCGGCGCGATGATGCGCATGAACAGAAAGCTGGCCCCCCAGACAGCGGCAAGAATCAACAGGCGGGTGATGGCGATGGGGCTCATGGGGCTCTCCGGGTCCTTTGGGGCGGGGCGCGAGTTTACGTTACAATGCCGGGTGTGCTCTCTCTCTTTCTTGCGTTGAAATTCTCGGGCCTCTGAGTTTTGTCGATACCCCATGCCTCCAGGCTTTTTCTGCCCTTTTTCAGCGGCAAACTCCGCAAAGCACTACGCCATAACACTGATGCAGATATCAAATTCTCGCGGTATGGATCTACCAAGAATCGTCTCGATTTGCGTAATTTGTGTCGTTGTAAGGTCTACAACACCCTCTTTTAAACCGGCTTGAAGGGACTCCCAGACAACCACTTCAAGCACGGCCTGATTGAACGCTGGTGCTACGTCTAATTCGAATTGCACGAATTGGTTTTCGTGGCCATCAGGGAAAAACCTGCGATACATAAAAACATAACTGCTCCCTATGCTTATTTTGGTGTTGTTCTGACGCTAGGCCTCGACACCAATGAATATATCCAGCTCGCTCGGGATTTGCTCATTGATCAGCGTGGCAATCTGCAGGACCTGATCGGCGGATAGCAACCATTCCCCGCTTGCCATTTCACTTAGGATTTTATGCCCAAGAAGCTGAACAATCTGATTGTTAAAGGTAGCGTCGATGGCAAGCTCATATTTCAATGAGGTGTCTTCAAAATTATCGGGTAAAAAGCCAGTGATGCATAAATACATAAACGCTCCTCGTTCTATTTCGGAGTTGTTCTTCCCGGTTTTGCTGCTTTGATCTTTTCGACTGAGGGAATCTCGATCAGATACATTAGCCGAGTGACTATCACTTAGTCCGTTATGCCCTGTCTGTAGGGCGATTGTTGCACCAGGCGTTCGACGCCGAGGTGCTGCTGGAGGTGGCGCAGTGGCCGTTGGTCAAAAGCGCCTACATCGGGCTGATCGAAGAAAACCGATACCTTCAATCGCCTGACAGCGTTCGACTTGCTCAAGTAAATCAGCCTCGCGCAGCAGATCTTTGATCCTCTTGCGCAGGAGCAGATCCACCTTGGCCATCTCTTTGAGAACACCGTCGAATGCCTTTCGCATCGATTTCTCGTTGGTCCAGCTCTGCAACATGCTGGTCCGCGAAGCCACCATCACGGCTCGGCGGCGCAACAGGCTCTGAAGCTCGCTGTAGACGGCTGGCGGCG
>NZ_JANHLE010000028.1 GCF_028682475.1 Pseudomonas putida | reverse complement strand
CCAGGCGTTCTCGTTCGGCGCCGGTGCGGGCAACCGCTTCGCCGGCACCGTCAGCTTGAAGGACAGCACCTTCGCTCTGGCGGGCAACAACACCACTGTGCTGACCGGTGCGACGCTGGAAATGGGCGCGGGCAACGTGACCACGGTGGGCGATGGCAACCAGGTGATCGGCGGCCTGAAGATCAATGGCGGCACGATGCTGTTCAATGCCAGCGCACCGGATCAGGTGCTGGCGACCAGCCTGATCACAGCCGGAACGCTGGACGCCAGCCATACCGGCACGGTGGTCATCAATGTGCCGGCGCCGTTTGTTGCTCCCGGCAAGGACACGCCCAATACCTCCAACCTGCTGACGCAGGATGAAGCGAACATCGGCGTCCAGTTGGTCGAAGCGAGTGCGGTGAGCGGCAGCGGTGGCGCGCTCCGTCTGCTCGACCAGAATGGCAATGTCATCACGGCCGCACGCCAGGTAGACATCAGTCAGGACGGCAACACCGTGGCCAAGGGCACCTATGACTATCGGTTGACCACGGGCACGGCGGGAGATGGCTTGTATGTGAACTACGGCCTCGCACAGTTGGATCTGCAATCGGGCCAGGCTTTGAGGCTGGCCGAGGATACTGGCGCGGCCGGGGCGGCGGCGGACATGTCGGCCAAGATCACCGGCGATGGCAGTCTGGTCATCGACGCCAGCAACACCATCACCCTGAGCAACGCCAACAGCGACTACAGCGGCGAAACGAGTGTGAACTCGGGCACGCTGCGTGCGGGTGCCGACAACGCCCTGGGCCTGACCAGCAAGCTGAGCCTGGCCAACCTGGCCGGGTTCGACCTCAATGGCAAGACCCAGACGGTGGGCGTGCTCAACGCTGTGGCAGGGTCGAGCTTGAACCTGAACAACGGCACGCTGGCGCTGAGCAACGGTGGCACCTCGGCGGGTACGCTCAGTGGTGCGGGCCTGCTGCAGGTCAATGGCGGTACGCTGGACGTGCAGGGCGGCAACAGCGGCCTGAGCGCCGACACCCTCATCGCGACAGGGGCCACGGTCAGTCTGAACCATGTGGACGGCCTGGGCAGCGGCAGGATCACTGATAACGGCACCCTGCTGCTCGATGGAGCCAGTGGCACGCTGGACAACGCCATCGATGGTACGGGCGACTTCGTCAAGCGCGGCGCGGGCCTCGTGACCTTGACCGGCAAGACCGGCTGGACAGGCAGCACGCGACTGGAAGGCGGCGATTTGGTCCTGGATGGTGGCCAGGGTGGTGCGCAACTGTTCAGTAACATCGTGGGTACCCGAGGAACGAGCCTGAGCCTGAGAAACGGTGCAAGCCTGACCGGCTGGATCGACCCGACCGACGTCAACATCGACGCGGCCAGTACCTGGAACATGACCGCCGATTCCCTCGTCGACAAAGTCGATCTGGCCGGCGCGATCAAGTTTGCTCCGCCTGCCTCGAAGCCTCTGGAGGCTGGGCGTACGCTGACGGCCAGTAACTGGATCGGCCGGGGCGGTACGGTGGAGCTCTACACGGTACTGGGTGACGATCGATCGGCGAGCGACCGGATCGTGCTCGATGGCGGTCGCGCCACGGGTGATACCGGATTGATCATCCGCCATGCGGGCGGCGACGGTGCACAGACAAGCCAAGGCATCCGTGTGGTCGAAACGCGCAACGGTGCGACGACCGAGGCCGGGGCGTTCAAGTTGTCGACAGCGTCGGACGGCTATCGCGCCGGTAAGGGCACGATCGCGGCTGGCGCCTATGACTACAGCTTGGTACGTGGTGGTAGCAAAGGAGTGGCTGACGACTGGTACCTGACCTCGCGTAACCCTAATGAACCGCGGACCTCAGACAACCTGACGTATCGGCCGGAAGTGGGTGCCTACCTGAATAACAAACTGGCCGCTTCGATGATGCAGGTGCACACGCTGCACGATCGCCAAAGCCAGGCGTCGGAAACGCAAGGCCAGGACCCGAGCGATGCGAGCGACGGCAACGGCTTCTTGCGTGTCGTCAAGAAGAGCAGCGATCGCACGGGTGCGGGGCATCAGGATCTGTCCGATACGACCACCTTGATCCATGGCGGAGGTGACCTGCTGCGCTTGAGCGATAGCGCCGACGGCAGCATCCGTCTCGGTGTGATGGGGGCGCAACATTCCAGCGACAACCGAGCCGATAACGGTAGCGTGAAGGCGAAGGGCTCGGTGAATGGCTACAGCATCGGCGTGTATGGCACCTGGTATGGCCATAGCGACATTCAGACAGGGCCGTATGTAGACAGTTGGATCATGTACGGCAAGTTTGATAACACGGTGAAAGGCCACGGCCTGGCGAGCGAAAGTTACGACTCGAGCAATCTGTCGGCCTCGCTGGAGGCGGGTTACTCGCTGCCGGTCTACGAGAGCAAGCGCACCCAGCTGTACATCGAGCCACAAGCCCAGGTGATCAAGTCGAACTATCGCGCCGATTCACACAAGGAGCGTAACGGTACGGTGCTCTCGGGGCAGGCGGACACGTCGGTGACGACTCGCCTGGGTGTGCGCTTACACGCAGACGTGAAAGATACGCTGGGCATGAAACCTTTCGCGCAATTGAATTGGTGGCATGGCCCGAGCTCGCAGAGCATTGCCTTCGATGGAGTGAAGGCGCATGACCAACTGCCCGAAGAACGTCTTGAGGGCAATCTCGGCCTGCAGGGAAATCTGAGCAAAGAGGTGAGCGTATGGGGTTCGGCCGGTTACGAGGTCGGCGAGCGTGACTACCGTGTCAGCAAGGTCGAACTGGGTGTGAAGTACGCCTGGTAAACCTGAATAACGATGGCAAAGCAAAGAGGGCGAAGGCCCTCTTTGGAAGGTAGTCGCGTGGGCCTAGCCATCGTTGTGCTCAGATTCGCGGCCGGCAGCATCTTCCTGGTGAAAATAGGACGTGTCCGATTTTGCTTGCTGGCAGCTTTGCATAAGATCCCTCTAGGCATATGTCTAGAAATTCCCGGCGTTGCTTCCAGGTAATCCTGGGTGGGATCAGGGCAGATCATGCTTGTGAAAGTTTTGTTTTTTAATCGGAGTCAGCAGTGCCAAAACATATTTTCCGAATCTCTGGTGCGGTGGTTGCGCTTGTACTCGCGGCCAGCTTGGCGCCGGTGGTTGCAGAAGAGGCGGTGCCTCAGTCCGCTCCGGCTACTCCGGCACGGGAGGCCCTCGGTGACTGGTCTGTTGGTTGTGCGACGCCGGCGGTGGAGCAGCCAACCGATAGAATATGCACATTTGCCCAGGAGCAATTCGATAAACAATCACATCAGCGTGTGCTCGGGCTCGAACTGCAGCCTGACGGCGCCGGCGCGAAGGGTGTCCTTGTCCTGCCGTTTGGGCTGGACGTCCAGAAGGGCGTTACGTTGCAGGCGGATGAGGGCAAACCATTCAGCGTTTCGCGCATCAGTCACTGCCTGCCGATCGGTTGTGTGGTCGAAGTAAAACTGGATGCGGCCACGATGGCGCGGTTGGACAAAAGCAAGGCGCTGAAGGTCAACGCAACCATTAACGGAGGTAAGCAAGTGTCTTTCGACATTTCACTCAAGGGTTTCAAGAAGGCCTTCAATCGGACGAAAGTGCTGGCAATGTCCAAGCAACAAGGGAGTAAATCATGAGCAGGTTGCTGAACAGTGCCCTGCAGGGAGAGGCGGCGCAGTTGCGAGAAGTTCATGAGAACTGGGTATTGGCCTGTGCTACGCAAACGGTCGATGGCGTGGTGGGTCAGCATGGCGTACTGATTCAGGAACAGACCCATAATCAGTCGAACCAGCGTGTGCTGAGCATCGAGTTGTGGCCTGAGGGAGAGCAGTTCAAGGGGGCGCTGATATTGCCTTTTGGCCTGGCGTTGCAGGAGGGCGTGATCCTTTGTGTAGACGAGGGCGTACCGTTTACCCGTCCGTTTCGCACGTGTCTGGCCGCTGGCTGTGTTGTGGATCTTGAGTTCGATGAAGGCGTTAGTGCAGAGCTAAGGGTGGGCGAAACACTCATGGTGACGGTTGTTACAGCCGATATCGGTAAAGAGGTGGCGTTTGCAATTCCGCTGAAGGGATTATGCAGTGCGCATGATCGTCTGCTGGGCTTGCTCCAGTAGTCTTCAGATACATCCAGAAACGTATAAGGTCAAGGATGGTTGAGCGTTACCCGCTACAGCATGGCCATGAAAAAACGGTCGTGTTCCTGGAGCGCTCATGCTGACTAATCCGTATGTTGATTGAATGCTGCGTAAAATCAAACATCAAACTAGAAATATTCTTTCTGGCGATTAAGTTAATCAAATGCATGCTGGCAGTGCGCGTTTTACCTGATGGGTGCAGTGGAGTCCCCCGGAGCCGTCAATTCAGGACCTGTCTAAAAGGCAGTAAATGGCAGTGTAGTTAACTTATTGATGACCAAAGGCTAAGGAATGGCTTCAGCGAAGAGACAAAAGCATGCGTTCACTAAATGTTTTGCTCCTTGAGAACAATGCTTTTCAGTTGATGGCACTGCACCATATGTTCAACAGCATTCAGCTCTTCAATGTTCGGACAGCCTGCAGTCTTGAGGCGGCGCAACAGGCGCTGGTCAGTCGAGGCAGTGCCGATATTGTTATATGTGATTTGCAGATGGATGGTTTCGAAGCCCTCGATATGATCCATTTTTTGGCCAAAAACCGATTGGCTCGTGCGCTGATCATCCACAGTAGCCATGAGCAAAGTGTCCTCGATGGCGCGGCCAATTTAGCCAGATCGCAGGGCATCCATTTACTTGGTAGTTTGCAGAAACCTATGTCGACCGAGGCATTGTGTTTGCTCCTGGATAAATATAAGGATCATATTCAGCGCGGAGTTGATTCGTTGCTACTGGCGCAGGTGTCAGAGTCGTTATCACTGGAAAAACAGCTTCAGCAGGCTTCTACTCAGCGCGTTGGTGGCGTTGGAGTGATTGAGCAATGCATCGCTTACTACCAGCCCAAGGTAAATCTTGAGGGAAAGTTACTGGGGGTTGAAGCGTTAGTCCGTTGGCAGCACCCTCAACGTGGTTTGTTGTCGCCCGGCTGCTTCATTGACGCCCTGGAGAATGCCGGACTAATCGAAGCGTTGACCTGGCACATGCTGGAGTTGGCGTTGAAATTATCCGCTCGTGTATTGCGCGAGCGTGGTGAGTGCCTGCCGGTCTCGGTGAACATCCCTCCTTCGATGATTGAGCGGGATAATTTTGCGCGACAAGTATTGGCGCTGTTGGTGCGCTTCGGCTTGCCCGCCAACGTGCTCACACTGGAGATCGTCGAAAGCCAGGTATCGTACGACACGGCTACTCACTTGGAAGGTTTGTTGCGCTTGCGTAAGCAGGGCTGTCAATTGTCAATTGATGACTTCGGCATTGGCGCCTCGAATATTCAGCGCCTGCTGCAATTGCCGTTTTCCGAGTTGAAAATTCCTGCTGAGTTCGTGAACAGCATGGCGAGCGATGAGCGTAAGGCCGCAGTGGTCGCAGGAGTCATGATCATGGCGCGAAGGATGGCATTGAACGTGGTGGTCGAAGGGGTGGAAACGGCGTGTGACTATCGAGCGTTGCAGGGGTTGGGTAGTCTGGCTGTGCAGGGTTACTTCATTGCACGGCCGATGTGCGAAGCTGACCTGTTGTACTGGATCAGCGAGCATCAAAGTGTCGAGCTCAAGTAAGCCCTTGCTACTGTAGGTAGATGCGCTGGCCGATGGTGCAGATCTCGCACAGGTCGAAAAGCTGCTGCACGGCGATGCAGGGGCGTAAGACATCCGCTTTTACAATCACCGCCGTCGCCACTCGACGCGGGATATCTCAGTCCAATGGATTTTGAGCGGCGCTACGCGAGCAGTAGCTCTTCACCACCTGTCCACCCGTTCCGGGACAGACCAGTATATGTTGTACACAACGGTGAGTCTTACTCCAAATCACTCCACATTACTTGCAAACACTAATGGATCCAAAAGCAAGCTTCAGTCTCGAATGCGCACGACCCTAACGGAGGTATGCAAGAAGCCCTGCCGGGTTTTCTAGTCAAAATTCTACAGTGCTATCAGGCGCATTGTGGATAGAATAGCAATGACCAATAGGTAAGTTAGGGAGAATTGATTGGATGTGCTTATTGACAATCAAGAAAATGCTCTGGCAGAACCGCGAGCCAAGACGCCCCTACGTGCAGCGACATCGAGATGATATGTCATGTCTACCTTCAAAATTAAAGTGGTAATAGCGGATGATCATCCGGCATTGCTAATCGGTATAAAATATGCGCTTGCCACGAATGCAACGCTCGATATTGTTGGCTCTGCTGAGGACTCGACACAACTTATTTCCATACTCGATCAGCATCCTTGCGACGTACTGGTCACGGACTATGTAATGCCGGGGGGGAGATTCGGTGATGGCACTCCTCTTCTCGCCCTTGTCAAGCGCCGGTACCCGACACTTAAGGTTGTAGTTTTCACCATGCTTGATAATCCCGCGACCACTCGACACCTTATACAGCACGGCATCAGTTGTATTCTCAGCAAGGCGGACCCTTCGGAGCACATCGTGTGCGCCATCCTGGCAGCCTATGCAGACAAAAGCTATTTCTCTCCGCTCATAGACGAAATCGTCCAAAGACTGGGCATTAATCCACACACAATTGACAGTTTGCCGGAACTCTCCAAGCGCGAAGCGGAGGTGATCCGCTTGTATGCCTTAGGCTACACCATCAGCCAAATCGCAGAACAGTTACATCGTAGCAAGCAAACCATCAGCTCACAGAAACAACGAGCCATGCAAAAACTTGGGATCCAACGCGAACCAGACTTGTTCAAGTATGCGATGGAGATAGGGATAATTTGAATATAATAGTCAAAATAGTAATTCGTACCAAATGTTCGGGTCGATTGAAGCTCTGATGTTGGAGGGGCACCTCTCTCGGCAACATCATGTCGGCGTCAAAAGGGAAAGATGTATTTGAACAGAATTACAATTGGCGGCAAATTATTTCTTCTTGTCGGACTACTGTCGACCATCACGGTAGTTTCCGGACTGGTGGGAGTGAGCGCAATGTCCGATGAGAAGATGCGATTAAAATCGGTTTATGAAGACCGAACCGTTGCGCTGGTACAACTGGGTAAGGTCCTGTATGACTCTCAGTCGATACTCCATCTGCTTGAGCGGGCGGAAGATGAGCAGTCACCGGCTAGTCTCGCCAGGACGCTCGACAAAATTGACCATATCGCGGCCAGGCGCGAGGAAAATTGGCTAGTCTATCGGCGCACTTACTTGACTGCTGAGGAAATGGTACTGGCCGATCGAGCTGACGCCGACAGACATGAGCTCGCGACCGCACGTAGCAAGATCATCGCCGCATACCGCCACGGCGGCCGGGTCGCGGGTATGGCCGAAGCACAGAAAGTCCTCCTGGCTCGCCCCTTCAGTGCCTTTCACGCCGACATGGGCCAGTTGATCAACCTGCAGGCTCGCATTACCCGTGAGAAGTACGACGAAGCACACCAAAAGTACCTACAGCTTTACATCTATACCATCACAATTGTCCTTGGCAGTGTCCTGCTTGGGGTCTTGATATCCTTGCTGCTGGCTCGTTCGATCACCCGCCCGCTCCACGTCGCAATTGCCATTGCCAATCGCCTTGCAGGCATGAACCTCGCGGACGCCCCGTCTTTTGCCGGCAAAGATGAAACTAGCCAATTGCTCCATGCCCTTACCCAGGCGCAGTCTGGTCTGCGCAATATGGCTGAGAAGATAAATGCGCAGGTAGCGCAACTGGAGGGAATGTCGAACGCATTGCTACCGGCCGTCTTTCAGTTACGCTTATCTGCCGACAGAAGGATAACTTACAACTTCATAAGCAACAGCGTCTTGCCGATCCTAGGTGTTTCCGCAGAAGAACTGCGAGCTGACCCTGCGGCACGCTGGCGCCATGTACATCCGGACGATCTGGAGCTGGCACAGAGCGCTTTCACTACATTGCTGCACAGGGTGCTGTCAGGAGAGGAAGGTGCCTGTTCAGAGGCAATCAGCCGAGTAGTGATTGACGGTGAAACCCGCTGGGTGCTGGCGAACGTGCGCGTGAGCACTGATTTGGCCGATGGTGCGGTTATCTGGAACGGTTACTATCAGGATGTCACAGAGCAGCGCCACGCACAGAAACTGTTGCAGGATGTGGTTGACGGATATCCCTCCGTCGTTCTGATCAAGGACCTAAAAGGCCGGCACCTACTGACCAATCGGGCATTTGATCGAGTCTTCAATCTGCCAGCGGGCGCTGCGCTGGGGAAAACGGATTACTTTTTCTTTCCGGACGACGTGGCAAGACGCGTACGGGCAAAGGACAAGGAAATAATCAGGAATGGTGCAAGCCAGCAGTTCGAGGAGGAAATTCCGAGTCAGAATGGAAGTTATGTGTCGCTGACCACAAAATTCCTGCTGACCGATGACAATGGACAACCCTACGCCTTGTGCGTGATTGCGAACGATGTATCCCCGCGCCGGGCGATGGAAAACGCTCTGCGCGACAGCGAGGCGTACAACAAAGCGCTGTTTCAAAACTCCCATGTCCCGATGGTGGTAGTGGCGCCGGAAAGCGGAACTATTACCGATTGCAACAGGGCCGCCGTCGATATCTATGGTTATGAGGGCAAGAGCGATCTCATTGGCAAGACAATTCTTGATGCCTCAATGTCTCAAGAATACACATGGACTGCAGCGATCCAACAACAGGCTATCGCAATTGAGAAAGGGCTCAATGTGTTCGAGTGGCGCCTCCAGCGGCCAAACGGTGATACCTGGCACGCGGCAGTGCATCTGACGACAATATGCCTTGATGGCAAGCAACTGCTGCAGGGTACTCTCGAGGACATTACCGTACGTAAGTGTGCCGAAAAAGCACTTCAAGCAGCCAAGGAGGCTGCCGAAGAGGCTGCACAAATGAAGTCCGACTTCCTTGCTACGATGAGTCACGAAATCCGCACTCCATTAAATGCCATTCTGGGTAACCTCGAACTACTCGAGTACTCAAACCTGTCGGACCTGCAGCGTGACCGGTTACACACTATCACGACATCGTCATGCTCACTGCTCAACATTATTAACGATATTCTGGACTTGTCCAAGTTCGAGTCGGGTTGCTTGAGACTGGAAAACGCCACTTTCGATATCATTAATATGATTGAACAGGTGGCTTCAATGTTCGCCCCACTTGCGAGAGAAAAAGGACTTGTACTCTACTTTTCGGTCGAGCCAGAAATAGAACGGCTTTACCATGGGGATCCAACGCGAATTCGGCAGATTGTCGAGAATCTCCTCAGTAATGCGATCAAGTTCACCCAAGAGGGCAAGGTGACCCTGGCCCTTCGGCTTGCACAAGAAGCCACGGATGGATCGCCGCTGGTCATTAGTGTAAGCGATACCGGTATTGGTATTCCCGCTGATCTTCAGTGCAAAGTGTTCCATAAATTCACACAGGCAGACTCATCGATAACGCGCCGTTTCGGCGGTTCCGGTCTTGGACTCACTTTGTGCAAGCGGTTGACCGAGTTGATGGGCGGCGACATTTCGCTTGAAAGCATCCCCGGCCTTGGCAGTAAGTTCTCGGTGTGCTTGCCGATACCAATGGACAGTGCCACAAGTGTTGAGCCCCTCCCTTTTGCGCCTGGAACAGCTATCGCACTTGTGGGTAAGTCGCCGGAATGGTACTCAACGATCAAGCCTCACCTGCTTAAGTGGGGGCTCGATGTATTCACTGCCGGCTCGCCAGAAGCATTGACTATCGCCCCGATTCCAAAGCTTATTTTTGGCGGCAAAAGCCAATGGCATACGGTTGGTGAAGGGGCTGAGGCCTGGACTACCTGGGAGATCCACGTAAGCTGCGACGGTCCGCGCACTCCTATCGCAAGCGGCAATCAGCTATCAGTATCCTGCTACTCCCTTGCCGGCCTCAGGTCAGCCATTGCACTTGCAGTGGAAAATTCAAACAAACGGATACAGTCTCCCCCGGCGCCCGCGCTCGAATGCACCACAGGCAAACTACCAGTACGAGTGCTCGTAGCCGAAGATCATTTAGCAAACCAAATACTGATCCGCGAGCAACTTGAGTTGCTAGGCTTCAAGGCCGACTTCGTCGAGAACGGTGTTGCCGCGCTCAAAAAATTTAGTGAGCAACAATACGATATTGTGCTGACTGACCTGTCAATGCCGGAGCTCGATGGATATGGCTTTGCAACTTGTCTGCGCAGACAAAAAGACTGGGTGCCAATCATAGCAATCACGGCCAGTACGGCAGCTGATGATCGTCGTCGCTGCGAAGAGGCAGGTATCGACGACGTCATACTGAAGCCTATATCTCTGGCTGAACTGGATATCGCAATACGCAAGAACCTGGGCGGTAAGCTCGATGTCAGTCCAAGCTCGAACCCCACGAGCGAACACGACACTGCAACAACCAGTCCTCTACCAACAGATCTGTATGAAGCAATGATGACAGCTTCATCGAAGTCTCTTGCAATCATTCGCGCTGCGCTTTCAAGTGGCGACGTGAAACAGGTACTGACGCAACTGCACTCCATGCAAGGCGCTTTCATGATGGTGCGCGAAGCTAATATTGCAGCAGCCTGCATCGAGCTGCAAACCATGGCTAAAGCGAATGATTTTGCGGCTTTGTTCCATGCACTCAACGATTTTGAACACCGGGTGCATACAGCTTTGCAGAGACGCAAACCTCGTTTCTTTATTGAGAAGTAACGGCTTTCGACAATGGGCAGGTGCCGGCAGGTTTTTTGACGATTGTGGTCATCTGAAGGACTTCTAGGGCCTGCAAGCGAAGCCGCACTGTACCTAATTTGTACCGTTGGCCCATCGGGCTGTATCTGAGGTTGTCGCGCCAGAAATGCGAAAGCCGCGCAATGCGCGGCTTTCTGTTTGGTGGGCCCACACGGACTTGAACCGTGGACCAAAGGATTATGAGTCCTCTGCTCTAACCAACTGAGCTATAGGCCCCAGTGGTCGCGGATTATAACGAGGGTTTCCGGGCTGTGCCATCCGAAAGATCCGAAACTGCTATACGAAGGAAGGAAGCGGCAAATTCCTCCGCCGGTAGCGGCAGGCTGACGATGTAGCCCTGGATCTGTTCGCAACCTTCAGCGGCGAGGAATTGCTGTTGGGCCTGGTTCTCGACGCCTTCGGCAATGATGGTCAATTGCATGCTGCGCCCCAGGGCAATGATCGCCCGGGCGATGGCGGCATCGTGGGGGTCATCGGGCAGGCCGCGAATGAACGACTGGTCAATCTTGAGGATGTCCAGCGGCAAGCGCTTGAGGTAGCTCAGTGATGAGTAGCCGGTGCCAAAGTCGTCGATCGCCAGTTGCACGCCCAGGTGTTTGAGCTGGTGGAGAATGGCCAGGGCTTCTTCGGCCTGGCTCATGATGAAGTTTTCGGTGATTTCCAGTTGCAGGTCACCGGCTTTGAGCTGGTGGGTCTTGAGTAGCTGTTCAATGCGTTTGATCAGGCTGGTTTGACGCAGTTGAGCGCCGGCCAGGTTGACCGACAGCGGGCCGAAGGCCTGGTAGCGTTTCTTCCAGGCCTGCATTTGCCGGCAGGCCTGTTCCAGCACCCAGTCGCCCAGTTGCAGAATCATGCCGTTCTCTTCGGCCAGGCCGATGAAATGTTCTGGAGGCACGTCGCCAAACAGCGGGTGGGTCCAGCGAATCAGGGCTTCGGCACCCACCAGGCTCTGGGTTTTCAGGCTGAACTTGGGCTGGTAACTCAGGCTCAGTTCATTGCGCTCTATGGCCCGGCGCAGTTCGTGTTCCAGGGCAATACGCTCGCTGGCCTGGGCGGTGAGGTCGCGGGTGTAGCATTCGACCCGGTTACGGCCCTTGGCCTTGGAGCGGTACATCGCCGCGTCGGCATTGCGGATCAGTGAGGCGACATCCGTGCCGTCCTGTGGGTACAGGCTGGTGCCAATGCTGGCACTGGTGAAGAACTCGTGTTCGCCAGCCTGGAAAGGCGCGCTGAAGCAGGCCAGCAGTTTGTTGGCGATATGGCTGGCGTCGCTGGGCTGGTGCAGGCCGGGCAAGAGGATGATGAACTCATCTCCACCCAGGCGCGCCACGGTGTCGATATCGCGCACTTGTTCTTTCAGGCGCTGGGCGATGCCTTTGAGCAGCAGGTCGCCGACCGGATGGCCAAGGCTGTCGTTGATGTGCTTGAAGCGGTCGAGGTCGAGAAACAGCACGGCCCCCTGGCGCTTGGAGCTCTGGGCGCAGGTGAGGGCCGCTTGCAGGCGGTTTTCGAACAGTGTGCGGTTGGGCAGGCCGGTGAGCGGGTCGTGGTGAGCCTGGTAGTCGAGTTTCGCCTGGGCATGCTTGAGGCTGGAAATATCGGCGAACACGGCAACAAAGTGGGTGATGACCCGCTCGCTGTTGCGCACAGCACTGATGGTCAGCCAGCTCGGATACAGCTCGCCATTTTTGCGCCGGTTGTGGATCTCGCCCTGCCAGTGCCCTTCGGCGGTCAACTGGTGCCACATGGCGGCATAAAAAGCGCTGTCGTGCTGGCCCGAGGCAAGCAGGCGCGGTGTTTGCCCCAAGGCTTCGAATTCGCTGTAACCGGTGATTTCGCTGAACGCCCGGTTGACGGCACTGATGCGTTGCTCGGTGTCCGTGATCAACACGCCTTCGGCGGTGTTTTCAAACACCGTGGCGGCCAGTTGCAGCTTTTCCTGCATCAGGTGGCGTTCGGTGATGTCGCGGGCGATGGTCAGCATGCAGTCGACACCGGCTATCGGTAATGGCCGGGCTGATAGCTCGCACAAACGTATCTGGCCGTCACGGCGGCGGATGTGGCAGCTGAAATCACGGACGAAACCGTCTTTTTTCAGCATCTCCAGCAGGCGTCGGCGTTCGTTGAGGTCCACCCAGATGCCCAGGTCCAGCGAGGTGTGGTCCAGTGACAGATGACTGTCGAAGCCTGTCAGGCGGCAGAAGCCTTCATTGACCTCAAGCAGCAGGCCGTCGCTCTGGCGTGACAGCAGCAGGCCGTCAGGGGAGGCGTGGAAAGCCTTGGCGAATTTCTCTTCGGAGGTTTGCAGTTGCTCCTGGGTTTCCTTGAGCTGGCTGATATCGCGCACGGCCACAACCAGAGCGGGCGTGCTGTCGAGCTCAAAGGGCTCGGCCGAGATCAGGCCGGTGAACAACTGGCCGTTGCTGCGCCGGAACAGTGTTTCCAGGTTGCGTATGCTGCCGGATTGCAGGCGCAAGAGTAATCCCGGGCCTATTCCGTCGACGCCCCAGATACTCAGCTCGGAAGCGGTGCGGCCAATGACTTGTGCCGAGCTCAGGCCGATCTGTTCTTCGAAGGCCTCGTTGACCTCCAGCAGGCAGCCGTCGCTGAGGCGGGCGATCAGCAGGATGTCCGGGCACTGCTGGAATACCGAGGCGAATTTCTGCTCCGACAGGCGCAGGGCATCCTCGGCATTCTTGGTTTCGCTGATATCGATCATCAGCCCGCGCATCACCGGTTTATGCCCGGGCTCGATCAGGCTGACGATATCGCGTACCCAAAGGCTGCGGCCATCGGCGCATATCACCCGATAATCGAGGCTGTGGTCGCGCCCGGCAGCGGTCTCGCTGTCGCAGTAGGCCTGGGCCCAGAGGGCGTCGTCGGGGTGAATGATGCTGCGCCAGAAGCCCGGGCGCAGCCAATGAGCCAGCGGGTAGCCGAGCAGGTCTTCGGCATGCGGCGAGACATAGCTGTAGGTGAAGTCATTGGCATCGGCTTCCCAGGCGATCGCCGAGAGGCTTTCAATCAGGCCGCGGTAGTGGTATTCGCTGCTGCGCAGTTCCTGTTCCAGGGCAATGCGCCGGGAAATTTCCGAACTCAGCCGCCTGTTGACTCGCACCACTGCCGCCAGTATTGCCATCAACAGCAATATCCCGGGCAGCCCATAAATCAACAGGTCGTACCAGAGAGTCCGGTGATCGAGGACATTGCCGACCCAGCGCTCCTGGATCTTGCCGATTTCGCTGGTGCTCATGTCGGCCATGACTTTGTCGAGGATGCCGACCAGGATCTTTTGCTCACGTGGTACCGCCATGGCCAATTGGTAGCGGTAATTGGTCTCGCCACTGACATACAGGCCATCGAGTTTGAGCTGGCGCAGGCTCCAGATGCTCGATGCGAGGTCGCCGACCACCGCGTCGACTTCATCGGTGGCCAGTGCCTGCAGGGTCGAGCTGACATTGGGCAGGGCAACCAGATTCAGGTCGGGGTGATGGGTTCGCAACAATTCATGCGGCGCATAATTCTCTACCACGGCAATCTTTAGCCCGTAGAGGTCGTTCAGGGTGCGCGGCTGTGCCCCGCCTTCATGGGCGAGAATGACGATCGGGAAATCCAGGTAGGGGCGGGTGAAGGCCAGGAAACCCTGGCGCTCCGGTGTCGACATCACCCCAGGGAGCAATTCCAGTTGGTTCTTGCGTGCCTGTTCAAGCACGGCAGACCAGCTGGAGGGCTCGACCGGTCTGAACACTACGCCCAGTCGGTCCTGGATAAGGGCAATGTAATCGGCAGCCAATCCCTGGTAGTGACCGTCCTGGTCCCGGTATTCAAACGGTGGCCAGGATGCGTCGACGCCGAGGCGCAGCTGTGGGTGGGCGCTGAGCCAGGCTTGTTCTTCGTCGGTCAGGGTCAAGGCGCCGGCCGTTGCGCTCCAGAGCATCTGGAACAGCAACAGGAGGGCCGGCATTTTGGGCATAACGGCCTCGTCATACAGATGAACTGCTTCGAGTGTAGACGGGCATTTCTGCGCCAGGGTAGTGGCGAAAGACTTAAAGTGCGTGATCGCAGAAAAGAAAAACCCCGGCCTGGGCCGGGGTTTGTCATCACTCGTCGAGGAAGGAGCGCAAATGCTCGCTTCGCGTCGGGTGACGCAGCTTGCGCAGCGCCTTGGCTTCAATCTGACGGATCCGTTCACGGGTCACGTCGAACTGCTTGCCGACCTCTTCGAGGGTGTGATCGGTGTTCATGTCGATACCGAAACGCATGCGCAGCACTTTGGCTTCGCGTGCGGTCAGACCGGAGAGCACGTCACGGGTCGCTTCCTTGAGGCTTTCGACCGTGGCGACATCGATTGGCGACTGCATGGTCGAGTCTTCGATGAAGTCACCCAGGTGCGAATCTTCGTCATCACCGATCGGGGTTTCCATGGAGATCGGCTCTTTGGCGATCTTCAATACCTTGCGGATCTTGTCCTCAGGCATTTCCATGCGCTCACCCAGCTCTTCCGGGGTCGGTTCACGGCCCATTTCCTGCAGCATCTGCCGGGAAATACGGTTGAGCTTGTTGATCGTCTCGATCATGTGCACCGGGATACGGATGGTGCGGGCCTGGTCGGCGATCGAACGGGTGATCGCCTGGCGAATCCACCAGGTGGCATAGGTCGAGAACTTGTAACCACGACGGTATTCGAACTTGTCCACCGCCTTCATCAGGCCGATGTTGCCTTCCTGGATCAGGTCGAGGAACTGCAGGCCGCGGTTGGTGTACTTCTTGGCGATCGAGATAACCAGACGCAGGTTGGCCTCGACCATTTCCTTCTTGGCACGACGAGCCTTGGCTTCACCGATCGACATGCGACGGTTGATGTCCTTGATCTCGGCGATGGTCAGGCCGGTTTCGCTTTCGAGGTCGATCAGCTTCTGCTGGCAGGCGACGATGGCATCGCTCTTTTCACCCAGGGCCGCGGCCCATTTGGTGCTGCGCTTGGCCAGGTCGCTGGCCCAGGTCTGGTCGATTTCGTTGCTCGGGAACAGGCGCAGGAAGTCGGCGCGTGGCATGCGTGCGTCACGGACACACAGTTGCATGATGGCGCGTTCTTGCTGGCGCAGGCGATCCAGGGCGCTGCGAACACGTTCAACCAGTACTTCGAACTGCTTCGGCACCAGCTTGATCGGCATGAACAGTTCTGCCAGTTCAAGCATCGCCTTGAGGCTGTCCTTGTGCTGGCGGCCGTTCTTCTTCAGCACTTTGAGGGTAGCGTTCAGTTGTTCCTGAACGGCACCAAAGCGCTGCTGGGCGATGACCGGGTCGGGACCGCTTTCGGCCTCTTCCTCTTCCTCTTCACCTTCCTTCTCTTCGTCTTCGTCGTCGGCTTCGGCCTTGGCCGGCGCTTTCGGATCGATCGGCGGCGGCACTTCGGCCGGCGGGGCAATGCCGTCGTCCGGGTCGATGTAGCCACTGAGAACATCCGACAGGCGGCCGCCTTCGGCGGTTACCCGGTCGTATTCGCTGAGAATGTAGTCGACAGTACCCGGGAAGTGAGCGATAGCGCCCATGACTTCACGAATACCTTCTTCGATACGCTTGGCGATTTCGATCTCGCCTTCGCGGGTCAGCAGCTCGACGGTACCCATTTCACGCATGTACATGCGCACCGGGTCAGTCGTGCGACCAATATCGGTTTCCACAGCCGCCAACGCTGCGGCGGCTTCTTCAGCTGCGGCTTCGTCGGTATCGGCTTCGGCCAACAAAAGGGCATCCGCATCCGGAGCACTCTCGAATACGTTGATCCCCATGTCGTTGATCATGCGGATGATGTCTTCCACCTGCTCCGGATCTGAAATATCCTCTGGCAGGTGGTCGTTGACCTCCGCGTAAGTCAGGTAGCCCTGCTCACGACCGCGGGTGATCAACTCTTTGATGCGAGACTGCTGTTGCGCTTTTCCGGACATAACACCCTATCCACTGAAGGTCTTGGCGGGCAAAAAACAAGCCGAGGATTATACCCGAGCTAGGACCTCACGCGCCAGTTGAGGTCGGGGTTTGTGCGGGAACATTCCGGCTTAACAGGTCGCGCAGCTGATTTTTTTCCTCTGCGCTCAGTTCACTTTGACGTGCTTTCCTGAGCAAATGTTCCAGGCTTCGCTCGCGTTGGCGAGCGGACAAGCTAGTTATAGTGTCGAAAAACTGTTGTTCAAGGTTGTCGGCATCGATCAGCCATTCCTTTTCCGCCAATGCCCGCAACAATCGGCCTTGTTCAGTGCCGTGCCAGCGTGCAATCAGCTGTAGTGAGCGTAGCTCAGGATTCTTTTGCAACGCCTCCAGCAGGGCCACCAGCAGCTGGGCGTAGACGTGCTCTTCGGCCGCAAAATGGCCGGCATCTTCGACTTTCTTGGCCAGCTGCGGATGGTGCAGCAGGGTGCGCAGAGCGCTCAAGGTCGGGGGTTCCACCGAAGTCGGCACGCGTGGCGGGGCATCCTGGCGTTGACCGTTGCGCTCCCACGGCTTGCCCTTCTTGTCCCACGGCTTGCCTTCCCATTTCTTCTTGCCGCCCTTGTTCGGCGTCCACTGCTGTTGCGGCGGTGCGTACTCGGGTTGGTGGAAGTCGCCGTAGTCTGGCGTGTAGTCGGGAATGGCGTCGTAATCGATGCCCGGGTCGTAGCTGGGCGGCGCTTCGCTGGGCGCGCTATGGCTCAGTTGCTCGACCTGCTGGTTGTCGAGCCCGGTGATTTCCTTGAGGCGATTGCGCATCAGGGCACGAAGGTTGGCGCCGGGCACTTTTTCGATCAACGGTGCTGCCAGGGTGGCCATATGGGCCTTGCCCTCGAGCGAGCGCGGGTCGGCTTCCTCGGTCAACTGCTGGAAAAAGTAGTCAGCCAGAGGTTGGGCATGCTGATTGATGCGAGCGCGGAAGGCGTCGGTGCCTTCGGCGCGGATCAGGGTGTCGGGGTCTTCGCCTTCGGGCAGGAACAGGAAACGCGCCTTGCGGCCGTCCTGCAGGCTCGAAAGGGTGGCCTCCAGGGCGCGCCAGGCGGCGTTGCGGCCGGCCTGGTCGCCATCGAAGCAGAACAATACGCTGGGGACCACGCGAAACAGGCGCTTGAGGTGTTCTTCGCTGGTGGCCGTACCCAGGGTCGCCACCGCGTTGCGCAGGCCCTGCTGGGCCAGGGCAATGACGTCCATGTAGCCTTCGACGACGATGATTTCATCGAGGTTGCGGTTGAACTTGCGCGCTTCGTATAGCCCGTACAGCTCCTGGCCTTTGTGGAAGACCGGCGTTTCCGGGGAGTTCAGGTACTTGGGCTTGTCGTCGCCAAGCACCCGGCCGCCGAAGGCAATGACCCGGCCACGGCTGTCGCGGATCGGGAACATGACCCGGTCACGGAAGCGATCGTAGCGCTTGCCGGACTCGGCGTTCTCGATCAGCAGGCCAGCATCGATCATGGCCTTCTGTTGCAGGGTATCGCTGCTCAGATGTTTGAACAGGTTGTCCCAGCCGGGTGGGGCGTAGCCGAGGCCGAAGTCGCGAGCGATTTCTCCGGACAGGCCGCGGCCCTTGAGGTATTCCACCGCCGAGCGACGGGTCGGGTGACTTTTCAGGGCCTGGCGATAAAATTCGGCAGCCGCTTCCAACAAGGGGTACAGCGGCGAGTCGGTGGGTTGCCGGGGCTTTTGCCCGCGTCCACCTTCTTCGCGCGGGACTTCCATGCCGGCAGCCTTGGCCAGTTCCTCGACGGCCTGGGGAAAGTCCAGGTTGTCGTGGTCCATGATGAAGCCAAGGGCGTTGCCACCCGCGCCGCAGCCGAAGCAGTAATAGAACTGCTTGTCGGGGCTGACGCTGAAGGACGGGGTTTTTTCCTTGTGGAACGGGCAGCAGGCGGTGAGGTTCTTGCCGGCCTTTTTCAGCTGCACGCGCGAACTCACCACATCGACGATGTCGGTACGGTTGAGGAGGTCGTCGATGAAGCTTTGGGGAATCAGCCCGGCCATGGCACTCTCATCATCAGGCGATAAGCAAGTGTAATCGCTAATGCTGCGGGAACGGCTGCGCGTTCGAGCGATGTCGAATGGCGTAACACAAAATTCGGAAAGACGTGCTCGTCTGTAGCCGGTGAGGGCTCGTCAGTAATGACGTGCACAGCTGGCGTTGAGGCCAGTTCTGACGTTTCAGGCAGGTTGTCCACACTGCAGGGCAATGGGACGCCTCGGGTCCAGGGACCTGAGGATCAAGCAACTACTGCCGGCAGCCCGGCTTTGGGCCGGGCGAGGCAGAAGCTTGCGACGGACGTCTGTATTAGTACAGACGAACGGCGCGGCGCTGTTCGCGCTGAACTTTCTTGGCGTGACGTTTAACAGCGGCTGCTGCTTTGCGCTTACGCTCAGAAGTCGGCTTCTCGTAAAATTCGCGGCTACGAACTTCAGCCAGAACACCGGCTTTTTCGCAGGAGCGCTTGAAACGACGCAGAGCTACGTCGAAGGGTTCATTCTCTTTAACTTTGACGGCTGGCATCCAGAGCTACCTTCATTCATTACCGGGGGTCAACGAACTCGTGGCAAAACTGTGCACTGGAGAACGTCGGTTTTTAAGGGTTGCGGATGTTAACCCTTAGCCAGCCGGAATGCAAAGCCTCTGATCGAAAACCGCTGGTCGGCACCGGGAGTGGGGACTATCATGCGCGCCTTCGAATTCAGCCTCCGCAAGGCGCAAACCCATGCTAGTACTGGGATTAGAAACATCCTGCGACGAAACCGGCGTCGCATTATACGACAGTGAACGCGGTCTTTTGGCCGATGCATTGTTCAGCCAGATCGACCTGCACCGCGCCTATGGCGGCGTGGTGCCGGAGCTCGCCTCGCGCGATCACGTCAAGCGCATGCTGCCGTTGATCCGCCAGGTGCTGGACGAGGCCGACTGTGTCGCTACCGAAATTGATGCCATTGCCTACACCGCTGGACCCGGGCTGGTCGGCGCGCTGCTGGTGGGGGCGTCCTGCGCCCAGGCCCTGGCGTTTGCCTGGGGCATTCCGGCGCTGGGCGTGCATCACATGGAAGGGCATTTGCTCGCGCCGATGCTCGAAGAGCAGCCGCCGGAGTTTCCGTTCGTTGCCTTGCTGGTGTCCGGTGGGCATACCCAGCTGGTGCGTGTGGACGGCATCGGTCGCTACGAGTTGCTGGGTGAAACCCTCGATGATGCAGCGGGCGAGGCGTTCGACAAGACCGCCAAGCTGATGGGGCTGAATTATCCTGGTGGTCCGGAAATCGCCCGTCTAGCGACTCAGGGCGTTCCTGGTCGCTTTGTTTTCCCGCGGCCAATGACCGATCGTCCTGGCCTGGATTTCAGCTTCAGCGGCCTCAAGACCTTTGCCCTCAACACCTGGCAGCAGTGCCAGCGTGCTGGGGACGACGGCGAGCAAACCCGTTGCGACGTGTCGCTGGCCTTCCAGCAGGCGGTGGTGGAGACTCTGACCATCAAGTGCAAGCGTGCCTTGAAGCAGACCGGCCTCAAGCGCCTGGTGATCGCTGGCGGGGTCAGTGCCAACAAGGCCCTGCGCACCGCGCTGGAGGACATGCTGGCGGGCATCAAGGGCAATGTCTACTACGCCCGGCCACAGTTCTGCACCGACAATGGCGCGATGATCGCCTACGCCGGTTGTCAGCGCCTGGCTGCGGGGCAGCAGGAAAGTCTGGCGATCAGTGTACAGGCACGCTGGCCGATGGAGCAGCTGGCGCCGCTGTGATGAGCGGCGTTCAGGCGCAGGATTCAGAAATGCCGTTCGCGGCCGGCAAAAAGGTCGCGTAGATTGCCGCGGTGACGCCAGACGATCAGCACGGTCAGCACGCTGATCGGCAATAGCGCTTCCGGCTCGCGCCAGGCCAGCAGTGGCAGGGTTAGCGGGGTGGCGATCAGTGCCGCCAGGGAGCTGGTGCGGGTCAGGTAGAAGGTCAGCAGCCAGGCGCCGATGGCCAATAGCGCCGCTGGCGGGTAGAGCCCGAGAAGCAGGCCGGCGGCGGTGGCGACACCTTTGCCGCCGCGAAAGCAGAAGTACACCGGAAACAGATGGCCGATGACCGCACACACGCCGATCCAGGCCTGTTGTTGCAGATCAAGGCCGGCAAGACTGGCGACCAGTACGGGCAACAAGCCCTTGCACAGGTCGCCGAGCAGGGTCAGGACCGCCAGTTTGCGGCCGGCCAGACGCAGCATGTTGGTTGCCCCGGCGTTGCCAGAACCGCTCATGCGCGGGTCCGGGCTGCCATTGAGGCGGCTCAGGAGTATGGCAAAGGACAGAGAGCCAAGCAGGTAGGCGAGCAGTGCCAGTAACCAAAACATGCTAACTATTCCGGGCGAGGACGCCCTGATTCTAACGGCGCCAGTCGCCCTTGTCGTGCAGTGGAGAGAAGTGCTTGGACAGAGTGTTCATCGAAGGCCTGGAAGTCGATACCGTCATCGGTGCCTATGACTGGGAGCGTGGCATTCGCCAGTGCCTGCGCCTGGACCTGCGTTTTGCCTGGGACAACCGGCCTGCGGCGGCGGGCGACGACCTGACCCTGGCCCTGGACTACGCCAGTGTCACTGCGCGTATCCAGGCGTTTGCCGAACAGTCCGAATTCCAGTTGGTCGAGACCTTTGCCGAGCGCCTGGCAGCGGTGTTGATGAGTGAATTCCAGATCCCCTGGCTGCAGCTCAAGCTGACCAAGCCAGGCGCCGTTTCAGCCGCCACAGGAGTGGGCGTGGAGATCGAGCGCGGATGTCTCTGAACCGGGTTTACCTTGGCCTTGGCAGTAATGTCGAGCGTGAGCGGCATTTGACTGCAGGGCTGGATGCGCTGGCTGTTTTTCTGCAGGGCATGCAGTGTTCGGCCGTGTTCGAAAGTCAGGCCGTGGGCATCAAAAGCGGTCCGTTCTTCAATCTGGTGGTGACCGGGTTGACCGATATGCCGTTGATGGAGCTGGACCGTCGGCTCAAGTTCATCGAAGCCGATAACGGTCGCTATGCGCCAGAGCGCAAAGGCCTGCCGCTGGATATCGATGTGCTGATGTACAACGATTTGCATGGCAGTTTTGACGGCTTGGTGCTGCCCCGCGCCGAGATCCTCAAGAATGCCTTTGTGCTGTGGCCGCTTTCGTTGATTGCTCCCGAGCTGGTGCATCCGGGGGCAGGGAAAACCATGAGTCAGCTGTGGCAAGAGGCGCAGATCGAGCAAGTGCTCGCGCCAGTCCCGTTTGAGTGGCGTGGGCAACAACTCACCAGTCTTTGAGGCCCAATCCCTGGCAAGGCAAGCTCCCACGGGTTCGTGTGGGAGCCGGCCTTGCCGGCGATGCGAGCGCCACCGTATCAGCTGTGGAAGCCGTCCTTGTAAGCCTTCAAGGCTTTCAGTCGCTCCCCCTTCAGTGCTTCACCCAGCGCCTGGCCAGTGAGCCCCTGCTGTACCAGTGGTTGCACTTGCACTGCCCGCGCTGCCGCCGCCGCACCGCGCAGGTAATCGGCTTGCGGGTACTGCCGCTGCTCCAGTCCCTTGCGCCCTCGGGCGTCCATTTCACAAGCCGCAATGAACTCTTCAAAACGCTGCGGCCGACGATAAACATCGAAGCTTTGCAGCAATTCAAGCAAGGTCGAGGCCCTGAGCTCCAAGGCGCGGTGGCAGTGCGTGTGGTACTCACCGACCAGCGCCGCCAGTTCCTGGCAATCGCGTGGCACCTTGAAGCGCTGGTTGACCGCTTTGATCAGCTTGAGCCCGCGCTGCTCATGAGCGATGTGCCGAGGCCACTCATCCTCTGGGGTAAGCCCTTTGCCCAGATCGTGCAGCAGGCAGGCCCAGCGCACGCTCAGGGGCTGCTGATACTGTGCTGCTTGTTCGAGCACCGAGAGTGTGTGTATGCCACTGTCGATTTCCGGGTGGTGGGCCGCAGGCTGCGGTACGCCGAACAGTGCATCGAGTTCAGGCATCAGCTCTTTGAGGGCGCCACAATCGCGCAGCACCTGAATGAACACCTGAGGTTGATCTTCCATCAGTGCCCGGGAAATTTCTTTCCAGCTGCGCTCGGCGGTGAGTGCCTGGAGTTCACCGGATTCGCTGAGCTGGCGCATCAGCTCGATGGTTTGCGGCGCGACCTTGAAACCCATTGCGGCGTAGCGCGCTGCGAAGCGGGCGACGCGCAGGACTCGTAGGGGATCTTCGGTGAATGCGGGGGAAACGTGGCGTAAAACACGGGCTTCGAGATCTTTCTGGCCACCATAAGGATCGCAGACATTACCCTGCTCATCTTCGGCCATGGCGTTGATGGTCAGGTCGCGGCGGATCAGGTCTTCTTCGAGGGTGACCTCGGGGCTGGCGTGAAAGGTAAAGCCGCCGTAACCGCGCCCGCTCTTGCGCTCGGTGCGCGCCAGGGCGTATTCCTCGCCGCTTTTGGGGTGGATGAACACCGGAAAGTCGGCGCCCACGGGCCGATAGCCGAGCGCCTGCATTTGCTCTGCGCTAGCGCCGACCACAACCCAGTCGATATCACTGACCGGCCGGCCGAGCAGGCGGTCGCGTACGGCACCGCCGACTTTGTAGATCTGCATGAAAATCCTCCGTTGATGCCACAGGATACCCTGTCTGGCAGCAACGGAGGGTTGGCTAGAGGTGCACGACCGCCAGGTCCAGGCGCCCGTACTCGGCTTCGCCATGCTCGCCCTTGGGCGGCACATGGTGGGTTTTCATGATCTGGTCGCCCTGCAGGGTTTCCAGGTGGATATCGAAGCCCCAGAGGCGGTGCAGGTGCTTGAGCACCTCCTCGGTCGAGTCGCCCAGCGGCTTGCGATCGTGTTGCTGGTGGCGCAGGGTCAGGGAGCGGTCGCCACGCCGGTCGATGCTCCAGATCTGCACGTTGGGTTCGCGGTTGCCCAGGTTGTACTGGGCGGCCAGGGTTTCACGAATGATCCGGTAACCGCTTTCATCATGGATGGCCGGCACCAGCAGGTCATCGCGCTGGTCGTCATCGAGGATGCTGAACAGCTTGAGGTCGCGGATCACCGTGGGTGACAGGTACTGCAGGATGAAACTCTCGTCCTTGAAGCTGCTCATGGCGAACTTGATGGTCGACAACCAGTCGCTGCCGGCGATATCGGGGAACCAGCGACGGTCCTCTTCAGTAGGGTGTTCGCACATGCGCCGGATGTCGCGGTACATGGCAAAACCCAGGGCATAGGGGTTGATGCCGCTGTAGTAGGGGCTGTCGAAACCGGGCTGGAACACCACGCTGGTGTGTGACTGCAGGAACTCCATCATGAAGCCCTCAGTGACCAGGCCTTCGTCGTACAGGTCGTTCATCAGGGTGTAATGCCAGAACGTCGCCCAGCCTTCGTTCATCACCTGGGTCTGGCGTTGCGGGTAGAAATACTGGGCGATTTTGCGCACGATGCGCACGATCTCGCGTTGCCAGGGTTCGAGCAGCGGTGCGTGTTTCTCGATGAAGTAGAGAATGTTTTCCTGGGGCTCGGCCGGAAAGCGCGCGTTATCGCGGTCGCTGTTCTTGTCGGCGCCCTTGGGAATGGTCCGCCACAGGTCGTTGATCTGCTTCTGCAGGTGTTCTTCGCGTTCCTTCTGTCGACGCCGTTCCTCTTCGGCGGAAATAGGGTAGGGGCGTTTGTAGCGGTCGACGCCGTAGTTCATCAGGGCGTGGCAGGAGTCGAGCAGGTCCTCCACGGCATCGATGCCGTGGCGCTCCTCGCACTGGGTAATGTACTGCTTGGCGAACACCAGGTAATCGATGATCGAGCTGGCATCGGTCCAGGTGCGGAACAGGTAATTGCCCTTGAAGAAGCTGTTGTGACCGTAACAGGCGTGAGCAACCACCAGGGCCTGCATGCAGATGGTGTTTTCTTCCATCAGGTAGGCAATGCACGGGTCGGAGTTGATCACAATCTCGTAGGCCAGGCCCATCTGGCCGCGGCTGTAGGACTTCTCGGTGCTGAGGAAGTGTTTGCCGTAGGACCAATGGTGATAGCCCAGGGGCATGCCGACGGAGGCGTAGGCGTCCATCATCTGCTCGGCGGTGATCACTTCGATCTGGTTGGGGTAAGTGTCCAGGGCATAGCGCTCGGCCAGGCGGCTGATTTCCCGGTCATAGGCCTGGATCAGTTCGAATGTCCATTCGGAACCGGTGGAAATGGGGTGGCGCTTCTGCTCTCTAGCGGTCATGTCACTAACCTGCGCTGGAAGAGTTCACGGAAGACCGGATAGATATCGCCGGCCGACACCAGCTGCTGCTGGGCGAAGGTATCGGCAAAGGCTTCGCCGATACGTTCATATTCGAACCACAATGCCTGATGTTCGCGGGGGGTGATCTCAACGTAAGTGTAGTACTGGACGAACGGCATGATCTGCTTGGTAAGGATCTCGCGGCAGATCGGCGAATCATCGTTCCAGTTGTCGCCGTCGGAAGCTTGCGCGGCGTAGATGTTCCACTCGTTGGCCGGGTAGCGTTCGGCCATGATCTCCTGCATCAGCTTCAGGGCGCTGGAGACGATAGTGCCGCCGGTTTCCCGGGAGTAGAAGAACTCTTCTTCGTCGACTTCGCGGGCACTGGTGTGGTGGCGGATGAACACCACTTCGATCTTGTCGTAATTGCGCTTGAGGAACAGATACAAAAGGATGAAAAAGCGCTTGGCGATATCCTTGGTGGCCTGGGTCATGGAGCCGGAAACGTCCATCAGGCAGAACATCACCGCTTTCGAGCTGGGGTTGGGTTGTTTGATCAGCAGGTTGTACTTGAGGTCGAAAGTATCGAGGAAAGGAACGCGGTTTATACGCGCGCTCAACCGCTCGATTTCGGCTTCTATTTCCTGGATATCGCCGAAATTGTCCGGTTCTTCCCGTTTAAGTCGCGCCAGTTCCTCTTGCGCCACGCGCAGTTTGGCGCGGCTGCTGCCGGACAGGGCGATGCGTCGGGCATGCGCCGAGCGCAGGGTGCGGATGATGTTGATGCGAGACGGGTTGCCTTCGTTGCTGATACCGGCACGCACGGTCTTGAAGGTGTCGGTGCCGGCCAGGTGGCGTTTGACCAGGTTGGGCAGCTCCAGGTCTTCGAACATGAATTCGAGAAATTCCTCCTGGGTAATCTGGAAGACGAACTCGTCCATTCCCTCGCCGGAATTGCCGGCCTTGCCGCGGCCACTGCCACCGCCGCCACCCTGTGGCCGAGCGATGTGCTCGCCAGCGGTGAACTCCTTGTTGCCTGGGTGGACCACGGTCTGTTTGCCACCGCGGCCGTGGTGAAGCACCGGCTCGTCGATATCGCGGCCGGGTATGCTGATTTGCTCACCATGCTCCATGTCGGTAATGGAGCGGCGACTTACGGCCTCCTCGACGGCTTTCTTGATGTGGTCACGGTAACGCCGCAAAAAGCGCTGGCGGTTGACCGTGCTCTTGTTCTTGCCGTTCAGGCGTCGGTCGATCACATAGCTCATAGGCCCCTCCGGGGAGCTGAAGACTCAAGCTTCAAGCCGCAAGCCCGGCCAGGTGGCTGACAACAGCCTGGCGCAGCGCTTGCGGCTTGCCACTTACAGCTCGGTCACTGCGATTTTCTGACCCGCAGGTACCATTCCGAGAGCAGCCGAACTTGCTTGTCTGTGTAGCCGCGTTCCACCATTCGGGTGACGAAGTCGTTGTGTTTCTGTTGATCCTCTTTGCTCGCCTTGGCGTTGAAGCTGATGACTGGCAGCAGGTCTTCGGTGTTGGAGAACATCTTCTTCTCGATCACTACCCGCAGTTTTTCGTAGCTGAGCCAGGTCGGGTTCTTGCCATTGTTGTTGGCCCGGGCGCGCAACACGAAGTTGACGATCTCGTTGCGGAAATCCTTCGGATTGCTGATGCCTGCCGGTTTCTCGATTTTTTCCAGCTCTTCGTTGAGGGCGATACGGTTGAGGATCTCGCCGGTTTCCGGATCGCGGTACTCCTGGTCCTGGATCCAGAAGTCGGCGTACAGCACGTAGCGGTCGAAGATGTTCTGGCCGTATTCGCTGTAGGACTCCAGGTACGCGGTCTGGATTTCCTTGCCGATGAATTCGATGTAGCGCGGTGCCAGGTACTCTTTCAGGTAGCGCAGGTAGCGCTCGCGCACTTCGGCCGGGAACTGTTCCTGTTCGATCTGCTGCTCCAGTACGTAGAGCAGGTGCACCGGGTTGGCGGCGATCTCGTGAGGATCGAAGTTGAACACTTTCGACAGGATCTTGAAGGCAAAGCGGGTCGACAGGCCATTCATGCCTTCGTCCACCCCGGCAGCGTCCCGGTATTCCTGGATCGATTTGGCTTTCGGGTCGGTGTCCTTGAGGTTTTCGCCGTCATAGACGCGCATCTTCGAATAGATGTTCGAGTTTTCCGGCTCTTTGAGGCGCGACAGCACGGTGAACTGTGCGAGCATCTTCAGGGTGTCGGGTGCGCAGTGGGCCTTGGCCAGCGAACTGTTGAACAGCAATTTGTCGTAGATCTTGATCTCGTCGCTGACGCGCAGGCAGTAAGGCACCTTGACGATATAGATCCGGTCGATGAACGCTTCGTTGTTCTTGTTGTTGCGGAAGCTGTGCCATTCCGATTCGTTGGAGTGGGCCAGCAGGATCCCGGAGTAGGGGATCGAACCCAAGCCTTCGGTACTGTTGTAGTTACCTTCCTGGGTGGCAGTCAGCAACGGGTGCAGGACCTTGATCGGCGCCTTGAACATCTCGACGAACTCCATCAGGCCCTGGTTGGCCCGGCACAGTGCGCCCGAATAGCTGTAGGCGTCGGCGTCGTTCTGTGGGTATTCCTCGAGTTTGCGGATATCGACCTTGCCCACCAGGGCGGAAATGTCCTGGTTGTTCTCGTCACCCGGTTCGGTCTTGGCGATGGCGATCTGGTTGAGGATCGACGGGTACAGTTTGACCACCCTGAACTGGCTGATGTCGCCCCCGAACTCGGCCAGTCGCTTGGTCGCCCAGGGCGACATGATGGTGTTCAGGTAGCGCCGCGGAATCCCGAAGTCCTCTTCGAGAATCGCGCCGTCTTCCGTGGCGTTGAACAGCCCCAGTGGCGACTCGAAGACCGGCGAGCCCTTGATGGCATAGAAGGGCACCTTCTCCATCAGTTGCTTGAGTTTTTCCGCCAGCGAGGATTTACCGCCACCCACCGGGCCGAGCAGGTAGAGGATCTGTTTCTTCTCTTCCAGGCCCTGAGCGGCATGGCGGAAGTAGGAGACGATCTGATCGATGCACTCCTCCATGCCATGGAAATCTTCAAAGGTCGGATAGCGACGGATCACCTTGTTGGAGAAGATGCGCGACAGCCTGGAGTTGTTCGAGGTGTCGACCAGTTCCGGCTCGCCGATGGCCATCAACAGGCGTTCAGCCGCCGACGCGTAAGCACTGCGATCGCTTTTGCAGAGCTCAAGGTACTCCTGCAGCGAAAACTCTTCCTGACGGGTGGACTCGAAACGTTGTTGGAAGTGGCTAAAAATACTCATGACGTCACCTCGCTCGATACGTGGAGCCGACGCCGGATCAGTCAGCTGATGCTGGCATGCAATCGACGAATGCCGATTGCTGTATACCCCCCAGAACACCTAGAACTCGCTACCGATGACCCGCACGCCGGTGTACCGGCTCTCCCCTTTTTGGATGGCCTGGGCTTAAGGATAGTTCGTAATCGGGGAGGTCAAGGGGGGTTGCGCATGAAGTTCGCCATGACCGTTCGTCTGGTCAGGCGCGAGCCCGCACAGGACGCGGGCTGCGGCAGGTGAAAAAAATTATTCGGCAGTGCCTTGAGCGGTTTCTGCGGGGTAAGTGCCGCGCCACAGCTCAAAGCCGCCGTCGAGGCTGTAGACGTCGGAAAAGCCCTGGCTGACCAGGTAGGCCGCTGCGCTCTGGCTGGAGTTGCCGTGATAGCAGACCACTACAGTGGGAGCGTCGAGGTCGGCGCCGTGGATGAAGTCTGCCACCGAATGGTTGTCCAGATGCCTGGAGCCGGTGATATGGCTGAGGGCGTAGGTTTGCGGGTCGCGAATGTCGACCACGACCGCACCTTGCTCACGCAGCGCCTGGGCCTGCTCGGGAGGGATGCGTTTGAATTCGCTCATGGGTACGGTTTCCTTCAGGACTGGTCGCTTATTCTAGCGGGTTGTGCTGGCGCTGGAAGAGGGCGCGGTGTGCCTTCGTCGGTGCAGTCGCAACGATGGAACTGGCCGCTGTCGACGTTATACAGGGTCATCGCCCCGCCCCAGACGCAGCCGGTGTCGAGGGCAATCACATCCGGCTCCTTGCAGCGGCCTTCAAGTGCTGCCCAGTGGCCGAAGATGATCTTCACATGCCGCGAGCGGCGTCCTTTGTGGGCGAACCAGGGCTTGTAGCCGGCCGGTGCGGTGTCGATGCCTTCTTTGCTTTTGAGGTCGAGCTTGCCTTCGCTGGTGCAAAAGCGCATGCGGGTGAAGTAGTTGGTGATCACCCGCAGGCGGGTCACGCCGTTGAGGTCCTTGCTCCACTTGTTCGGCTCGTTGCCGTACATGCCGTCCAGGTAAAGCTTGAGACGGTTGTCGTCGCGCAGCACTTCCTCGACTTCACTCGCCAGCTCCAGCGCCTTGCCCAGCGTCCATTGCGGTGGAATGCCGGCATGTACCAGCGCCACGCCACGTTGCTCGTCGTAGTGCAGCAGCTTTTGCCGTCGCAACCAGTCCAGCAGTTCGTCGGCGTCCGGCGCCTGGAGAATTTCGCGCAGGGTGTCGCTTTTTTTCAGGCGCTCGATGTTGTGCCAGGCTGCCAGCAGGTGCAGGTCGTGGTTACCCAGTACACACACCAGTGATTCACGGATGGAATACAGGAAGCGCAGGGTCTCCAGCGATTCCGGGCCGCGGTTGACCAGGTCGCCTACCAGCCACAGACGGTCGACGGCGGGGTTGAAGTTGACTCGCTCAAGCAGGCACTTGAGCGGTTGCAGGCACCCTTGCAAGTCACCTACTGCGTACACCGCCATCAGTGCAGGGCTCCGGGTACGGCCAGGCGGAACGGGGCAATAGTGGCGTCGAAGCGCTTACCGTCTTCGGCAACCATCTGATAGCTACCCTGCATGGTGCCGACCTGGGAGCTGATGACGGCGCCACTGCTATAAGTGTGGCTTTTGCCGGGTTCGATCAGCGGCTGCTGGCCAATAACCCCAGCGCCCTTTACTTCTTCGACCTGACCATCGCCATTGGTGATCAGCCAGTGACGTGACATCAATTTGGCCGGCAACAATCCGTTGTTCTGCACGGTAATGGTGTAGGCGAAGGCGAAACGCTCGTTTTCGGGGTCGGATTGTTCTTTGAGAAAGCGGGTCACGACGCTGACGTCGATCTGGTAGCGGGGATCAGACATGCAAGGGGCCTTGGAAACAGACGCAAATACGGCGATTGCGTCAGTCTAGGCTATTGGCGGGGTTGCCGGCCAGTCATGCGGGCATGACTGGCCGTTGCAGCAGCTTAGTGGCTGCCTTGTTGCTCGGCCAGCTTGTCGGCCAGGCGGACGAAGGCGGCCAGGTCCAGTTGCTCCGGGCGCAGGCTACCGTCGACGCCAGCAGCTTCGATGGCTTCGCTGCTGAGTAGGGCCTTGAGGGTGTTGCGCAGGGTCTTGCGCCGTTGGTTGAAGGCTTCGCGGACGATGCGCTCCAGCAGGCGGTGATCCTTGGCCGGGAACGGCAGGGTTTCGTGCGGGACCAGGCGCACGATGGCCGAGTCGACCTTCGGCGGCGGATTGAATGCGCCAGGGCCGACGTTGAACAGGTGTTCGACCCGGCAATGGTACTGGACCATGATCGACAGACGTCCCCAGTCACCACCGCCAGGGCCTGCTGCCAGGCGCTCGACCACTTCCTTTTGCAGCATGAAGTGCATGTCGCGGATCAGCTCGGCGTTGGCCAGCAGGTGGAAGATCAGTGGCGTGGAGATGTTGTACGGCAGGTTGCCGACCACGCGCAGGCTGTTCGGCGCGGCGCCCAGGCTGGTGAAGTCGAACTTCAGGGCGTCGCCCTGGTGCAGGCGGAAGTTGTCGCGGCCAGCGAATTGCTGGTTGAGGATCGGCACCAGGTCCTTGTCCAGCTCGACCACGTCAAGCTGTGCGCCGCTGCCCAGCAGGCCTTCGGTCAGGGCGCCCTGGCCCGGGCCGATTTCCAGCATGCGATCGCCCGCCTTGGCGTGGATCGAGCGCAGGATGCGGTCGATAACGCCAGCATCATGCAGGAAGTTCTGGCCAAAGCGCTTGCGCGCCTTGTGTTGGTATTGCTCGGTCATTTTCGGGTCTCGGCCATCTGGTAGGCGGTTTCCAGGGCGACTTGCAGGCTGCCGGTGTCGATCTTGCCGCTGCCGGCCAGATCCAGGGCGGTGCCGTGGTCGACCGAGGTGCGGATGATCGGCAGGCCCAGGGTCACGTTGACGGCGGCGCCAAAGCCCTTGTACTTGAGTACGGGCAAGCCCTGGTCGTGGTACATCGCCAGCACTGCGTCGCAGTGCTCCAGATATTTGGGGGTAAACAGGGTATCGGCGGGCAACGGGCCGCGCAGGTCCATGCCTTCGCTGCGCAGGCGCGCCAATGTGGGTTCGATGGTGTCGATTTCTTCATGGCCAAGGTGGCCACCTTCACCGGCGTGCGGGTTCAGGCCGCAGACCAGGATACGCGGGTTGGCGATACCGAACTTCTGCTGCAGGTCGGCATGCAGGATCCGCGTGACACGTTCCAGGCGTTCCGCGGTGATGGCGTCGGCGACATCGCGCAGGGGCAGGTGAGTGGTCACCAGGGCCACACGCAGGCCGCGAGTGGCCAGCATCATCACCACTTGTGCGGTGCCGGTAAGTTCGGCGAGAAATTCGGTGTGCCCGGAGAAAGCGATACCGCTCTCGTTGATTACACCCTTGTGCACCGGCGCGGTGATCATCCCGGCAAAATGCCCGTCCAGGCAGCCCTGGCCCGCGCGGGTCAGGGTTTCGAGGACGAAAGCGGCATTGGCCTTGTCCAGTTGGCCAGCCACCACCGGGTTCTGCACGGGCGTGTCCCAGACATACAGGCTGCCGGCTGCGGCCGGCTGGTCGGGGAGGGCGTCGAGGCTGACCGGGATCAGGTTGACGGCCACACCCAGCTGCGTGGCCCGCTCGGCGAGCAGGTCACGGCTGGTGATGGCAATCAGGGGGTGAGGCTGGGCTTGCGCGGCGAGCAACAGGCACAGGTCGGGACCTATGCCGGCCGGCTCGCCGGGTGTGAGGGCGAAGCGCTGAAGTTTCACTGGGAGGCCTGATCGACGCCAGGAAGCTTGATTTCAACGTAGGCTTCGTCACGGATCTGACGCAGCCAGGTCTGCAGCTCTTCGTCGTACTTGCGGTTACGCAGTACGTTCATTGCTTGTTGCTCACGAGCCTGTTCGGTGCTGTCAGTGGCGCGGCGGCCAATGACTTCGAGGACGTGCCAGCCGTACTGGGTCTTGAACGGTCTGGTGACCTGACCCTGCTGGGCGTTGGCCATCTCTTCACGGAACTCGGGCACCAGGGCATTCGGGTCGATCCAGTTCAGGTCGCCACCGTTGAGGGCCGAACCCGGGTCTTCGGAGTAGCTCTTCGCCAGCTGGGCGAAGTCTTCGCCGTTCTGGATGCGCTCGTAGAGTTTCTCTGCCAGTGCTTTGGTAGCCGCTTCGCTGCGGATCTCGCTAGGCTTGATCAGGATATGGCGAACGTGCACTTCGTCACGCACCATGGTCTGGCCGCCACGCTTTTCCTGCAGCTTGAGAATGATGAAGCCGCCCGGGGTGCGGACGGGCTCGGTGACATCACCCACCGACATTGCACTGAGCATGCGGTCGAAGGGCGGTGGTAGCTGAGCCGCTTTACGCCAGCCCATCTCACCACCTTCCAGCGCGCTTTCGCTTGCCGAACGGGCGATTGCCAGTTGAGCAAAGTCGGCGCCCTGCTTGAGCTGCAGGTAAACTTGCTCGGCTTGCTTGGCTGCGGCCTGGATGGCGGTCGAATCAGCACGTTCCGGGGTCGGGATGAGGATGTTGGCCAGGCGGAACTCTTCCGACAGCTGCATCTTGCCCATGTCCGAGGCGAGGAAGTTCTTCACTTCCTGCTCCGACACCTGGATGCGCTCGGCGACCCGGCGCTGACGCACGCGGCTGATGATCATCTCGCGACGAACCTGCTCGCGAGCATCCTCATAGGACAGACCGTCGCGAGCCAGGGCTGCGCGGAACTGCTCCAGGTTCATGCCATTGCGCTGGGCGATGGTGCCGATGGCCTGGTTCAGTTCTTCGTCGGTGATACGGATGCCGGAGCGTTCGCCGATCTGCAGTTGCAGGTTTTCGACGATCAGGCGTTCCAGCACCTGTTGATCGAGCACGCCAGCGGGTGGCACGGAGCCGCCACGCTTGGCGATGGTCTGCTGCACTTCACGCACGCGGCTGTCCAGTTGGCTCTTCATGACCACGTCGTTATCGACGATGGCCACGACGCTATCCAGAGTTTGCACGGCGGCATGCGCCGTGCCGCTCAGCAATACAGCGCCCAGCAACAGCGGGCGCAGACAATCAGTAAGCTTGGTCTTCACGTTCACGATAACCTTGAATGCCTTTGTCGAGGAAAGACTCGACCTTATTGCCCACTACGCCGCCGAGGCCTTTCAGCACAACCTGGAGGAAGACGCCGTGGTCACCTTTTTCGTTTTGCGGAGTTGCCTGGCTGAAATCGTCGTAGTCAATCCAGTAACGGTTGATCAGACGCAGCTTCCAGCAGCAGTTGTCGTACTCGAAACCACCGAAGGCTTCCAGGGTACGGTTGCGGTTGTAGTCGTGCTGCCAGCGGGCGATCGCGTTCCACTGGGGAACGATCGGCCACATGACCGAGAAGTCATGTTGCTGGATCTTGTAGTAGTCCTTGACGTAGTTCGGGTCGCCTGGAACGCCGTAGTCACCGCCGCCCACCTGCCAGCGACCGGTGGTGCTGTTGTAGGTGACCATGTCATTACGGTAGCGGTAACCGAGGTTGACCACCTTGTTGACGTCGTCTTCAGGCTGGTAGTGGAACATTGCGCTGCCCGAGCGGGTGCTGCGGCTGTCCGGGTCCCAGTTGAAGTCGGAGTTGAAGCGCCAGTCGCGGTTGTAGCGGTATTCGTACTCCAGCGCATAGGGAGAAACATCCGACTGTGCGTCTGCGCGGTCTTCGAACTTGATGCCAGGCAATTGAACCTTGCGGTCCTTGAAGTACAGCGCCTGGCCGACGCTCAAACGTTGACGTTCGAAGCCGTTGTCTTCGATCCAGCGGTTGGTTACACCCAGAGACAGCTTGTTTTCATCGCCGATGCGATCGTTACCGGTGAAACGGTTGTCGCGGAACAGCGAGGCATAGTTGAACGTCGATTCACTGGTGTCGAAGACCGGAATGTCCTGTTGGTCTTCATTCGGGACGTACAGGTAGTACAGGCGCGGCTCCAGTGTCTGGCGATAGTTCTTGCCGAACCACTGGGTGTTGCGATCAAAGTACAAACCGCTGTCGACGCTGAAGATCGGTACGTTACGGCTTTGTGAACTGCCGAATTTGCCAAACTCTTCCGGTGCTGTAGCAGCCTGCTGTTTGCCCTGGCCGTCCAGATCAAGATCGTAATGCGTAGTGGCATACTTGAGCGATGGTGTCAGGTAGCCGTAGGTCGCTGTCAGAGGCAGGCTGATTTTTGGCGCAGCATGCAGACGGGTGCCGTTTGCACGAGCGAGGCCAAAGACGTTCTGGTCGATACGACCACCATCAGCGCGCACGCTGGTATCAATGTTGCCGTCTTCGTCGAACACGGTTCCGCTTTTCAGGTCACGATCGAATCGAACCGCTTCAGTCTCATAACTGAAGTCAAAACCACCCGGATGATAAGGCAGCATCCCGTTGATGGTGATCTGCGGCAGCTTGTCGTACGGGGTGATCTGCGAAATGGTCGCCAGCTCATAGGACTGCACGTTCAGGCGCGCAGTGTATGTATCGCCACGCCAGGTCAACGCACCTTGCTGATTGAGGAAGTCAGTGCTTTCGACGCCAATCTGATCCGATTCCAGGTCCTGGAAGTAGAACGGATCGCTGATGTCGGTGTAGTCGACTTCAGCCAGCAGACGCTCATCAAGGCCGCCCTTGTGCTGCCAGTTGACCATCCAGCGCTGGTCCTGGTAATCGGTCTGTTCCTTGCGATCATCGTTCTTGTCATTCAGGAAAGCACCACCGAACTGACCTTCACTCGACTTGGTCAGGTAGCGGAACTCGCCTTCCATCAACATGCCGCGCTTGGCCATGTAGCGTGGATACAAGGTGGCGTCGTAGTTTGGCGCCAGGTTGAAGTAGTACGGCGTGACCAGCATGAAGCCGGTGTCGCTGCTGGTACTGAACGATGGCGGCAGGAAACCGGACTGGCGACGGTCGTCGATCGGGAAGTAGATATACGGCGTGTAGAACACCGGAATATCCTTGACCCGCAGGGTGACGTTGGTCGCGGTACCGAAACCGGTGGCCGGGTTCAGGGTGATGTTGTTGCCCTTGAGCTGCCAGGCGTTGCTGTTCGGCTCACAGGTGGTATAGGTACCATCCTTGAGGCGGATGATGGCGTTCTCGGCACGCTTGGCGTACAGCGCGCTACCGCGGATACGCGACTTGTGCATCACGTATTCGGCGTTGTCGACCTTGGCTTCACCGGTGTCGAGCTGAATGTCGGCATGATCACCGACCACCAGCGAACCGTTGTCACGGATCTTGACGTTGCCGGCGAGTTCGCCGCGATTCTCGGCCTGGTACAGATTGGCCTCGTCGGCTTCAACCTGCATGCTGCCCTGGCGCATGACCACATCACCGGCGAGGGTGGCGATCTGCTGCTCCTGCTGGTAGCGGGAAACCTTGGCGCCGATGAAGGTCGGGGCTTCATCCTTCGGCGTGGTGTCATCCATGCCCGGACGGGTCGGCTCGATATAGGCGCCGGCACAGTACGGCCCGGTTTCGGCGAGCTGGGCCGGGGTCAGCTGGTCACGCGGAACCCAGTCCAGGTGGCTGTAGTCGGGACTGCGCGATTTCAGCGCACGGCCTTTGCTCTCGGTAACGAGCATCGGACCCTTGCCGCTTTCTTCGACGGCTTCGCCAGCCTCGGCGGTGGCTTCACCGGTCGAGCTGGCAGCTGCACCCGGATGCACCGGACGAGGCGGCAGCGCGGCAGCGTTGGCTTTGGGCTTGCAGTCCCAGCCTCCGGCAGCGGACACTTGGCAGTCGAATTGCTCTGCGGCGACCACGTACGAGGTGGCCAGAGGTTGCAGCGCCAGCAAACCGCCGGTGACCAGCAACGGGAATTTTTTACGAAACGCGGGGGATTTCAATGCCATCTTATTAGTCCGGGCTTCCTGCGTGCCATCTGCCCGCGTGTGGGGCCGCACGCCTCTCGATGGTCTGAAAAAGATGCTGGATAATAAAGCATGACCCGCTTGACGGCTAGGGCCGTCGGAGACCCTTGTAATGCCTGATCACGATGTACGCCTGCAACACCTCACTGTCTGGCTCGATGCACAACTGACCGATCTGTTCGATAAACAGGGCTGGGGTGCGGTTCCAGCGGGTAGCCTGACCGCTGCCAGCAGCGATGCGAGCTTTCGCCGTTACTTCCGCTGGCAAGCCGAAGGCCACAGTTTTATTGTCATGGACGCACCGCCGCCGCAGGAAAACTGCCGTCCTTTTGTGGATATCGCTCACTTGCTGGCTTCTGCCCAGGTCAATGTCCCGGTGATCCATGCGCAGGATCTGGAGCGTGGCTTCCTGCTGCTCAGCGATCTGGGCACCCAGACCTACCTCGATGTGATCAATGCCGACAATGCCGATGGCCTGTTCGATGACGCCATCGAAGCCCTGCTTGCCTTCCAGCAATTGCCGATGGACGCGCCGTTGCCGAGCTATGACGTGGCCCTGTTGCGCCGCGAGCTGGAGCTGTTTCCCGAGTGGTACGTGGGGCGCGAGCTGGGTCTGGGCTTCACTGACCAGCAGCTGGCCGCCTGGCAGCGCATCAGCACGCTGCTGATCGACAGCGCCCTGGCCCAGCCCAAGGTGCTGGTGCACCGCGACTATATGCCACGCAACCTGATGCAGAGTGTTCCGAACCCTGGCGTCCTGGATTTCCAGGATGCCGTGTACGGGCCGGTCACCTATGACGTCACCTGCCTGTTCAAGGATGCGTTCCTGAGCTGGCCGCAAGCGCGGGTCGAAGGCTGGCTGAAGGGCTACTGGGATCGGGCGCAGGCCAAGGGCATTGCGGTGCAGGCCGACTTCCAGGACTTCTACCGCGCCAGTGACCTGATGGGCGTGCAGCGTCACCTGAAAGTCATCGGTATTTTCGCCCGGATCTGCCACCGCGATGGCAAACCGCGTTACCTGACCGACGTACCCCGTTTCTTCGCCTATATAGATGAAGTGATTGCCCGCCGTCCTGAACTGGCCGAGCTGGATGAACTGATCGAAAGCCTGCAGGCTGCTGGCGGAGCGCGTCCATGAAAGCGATGATCCTGGCGGCGGGCAAAGGTGAGCGGATGCGTCCGCTGACCCTGCACACGCCCAAGCCTCTGCTGCCGGTGGCGGGTGTGCCGCTGATCGAGTACCACCTGCGCAACCTGGTGGCAGCAGGTTTCAAGGAGGTGGTGATCAACCATGCCTGGCTCGGTGCACAGATCGAAGCCCATCTGGGTAACGGTGCCGGTTGGGGGCTGAGCATCAGCTACTCGCCAGAGGGTGAGCCGCTGGAGACCGGGGGCGGGATCTTCAAGGCCCTGCCGCTGCTCGGTAATGAGCCCTTTGTGCTGGTCAACGGTGATGTCTGGACCGACTACGACTTCAGCCGTTTGCCGCCAAAGCCTGCCGGCCTCGCCCATCTGGTACTGGTCGATAACCCCGGCCATCACGGCAAGGGCGATTTCTGCCTGCAGCAGGGGCTGGTCAGTGATGGCCAGGACGGGGCAGACACCCTGACCTACAGCGGCATCGCCGTCATCGACCCGGCCCTGTTCGACGGTTGTACGGCCGGTGCCTTCAAGCTGGCGCCGCTGTTACGCCAGGCAATGGCAACGGCTCAGGTCAGTGGCGAGTATTTCAGCGGTCACTGGGTGGATGTCGGCACGCAGGAGCGTCTGGCTGCAGTCGAACAACTGATCAAAGGACGCCGTTGACATGTTGTGGCCGAGCACAGTGATTGGTGCCGGGGCCGGCTTCGCCATTGCCAGCATTCCAGGGGCATTGCTGGGGGCGTTGCTGGGTCAGGCGATGGACCGCCGCTTGCAGTTGCACACTTGGGCCCATGTCCGTGAGCGTCTGGGCGGGCGTCCGGTATTGCGTGACGATGAGGTGCTGTTCGTGCTGCTTGGGCGTCTGGCCAAGAGCGACGGGCGGGTGCTCGACGGGCATATTCAACAGGCGCGTCAGGAGATGCAGCGCCTGGAGATGAGCGAGCCTGCGCGGCGCCGAGCGATTGCCGCGTTCAACCGCGGCAAGAGTGGCAAGGACCGCCTGGGTGTCTACCTGCGTCGTTTGCGGCAGCAGCCGCATGCCGCCGAGGGCATGTTGCGCGCCTGCTTGCGCATGGCCTGGGCCGATGGCCGGGCAGGTCGGCACGAACGCGAGCTGTTGCTCGACTGGGGGCAGCAGTTGGGGTGGTCGGCGCCCAAGGTCCAGGCACTGGCGCTGGAATATGAGCCTCAGCGGCCGGGCTTATCCAGCGCCAACCTCGGCTATCAGGACGCTTTGCGGCTGCTCGGTGTTGAGGCGCACGCTGAGCCGGGCCAGATCAAGCAGGCGTATCGGCGGCTGGTCAGCCGCCACCACCCGGACAAGCTGGTCGGCAGTGGCGCCAGCCCCTCCCAGGTGCGTGAGGCCACCGAGCGTACCCGTGAGCTGCACCAGGCCTACGCGATCATCCGCCAGCGCCGCGGTTTCTAGTCGGCCTGTTCCGGGCTGAGCCAGCCGCGCACCCGGCGGAACAGTTGCTCCTGTTCTGCCGCGCTGTTACCGGGCATGGCGGTCAATCCTACCTGACGATAGTTGTTGTCCTTGAGCCGTTTGCTGGCTTGCAGGCGCTGCTCGGCAGCGCGTCGCGCCTGGGGCTGGCTGCTGTAGAAGAAATCAGCGGTGGGGACTTTCAGCGACGGCGCCAGGGTGTCCAGGCTTTGTTCCGCTTGTGCAGGCGTCTGTGCTGCGACCATCACCAGTTTTTGCACCTGTGCCGGTTGCCGCTCGCTGACATAGCGGGCAGCCCAGTAGGCGCCACTGCCATTGCCCAGCAGGACGATGCTACGTGCGTTGTGCTGCTGGGCGTAGGCCACAGCGGCATCGAGACGGGCAAAGATGCGCTCGGCATCGGCTTTGTCATTGATGCCCGGGGCCTCGGGTTGGTCTGCACTTCCACTGCCTTCACTCTCGGCGGTCGTGGCTTTTTCGACGCTGGCATTGGCGTCGTCAGGCGTGTCTTTGGCCGGTGCGCTCTGACCTTGGGCCACCGGCTGACTCGGCGCCGGTGCCGTGTCGACGCGTGCTTGCGGGCTGTCGGCCAGCAGGTCCGGCAAGCTCAGGCTCAGGCTGTGCCAGCCGGCGTCTGGAAATTTTCGGCGCAACGGGCCGACGGTCTTTGGCCAATCGGCGGTTTCGCTAGCACCGGCGAGAATGATCAGTGCGCCGTCGGGTTCGCTGGTGTTGGCCGGTTTCCACAGGGCGAGGAAATTGTCACTGCCGGCTTGCAGCATGTGTTGCTCGGCCTGAGGGACCTGGCGCTCCAGTGCCAGGGCACCTTCCTCGCTGCGTTCAACCAGCGGTTGGCGCTGGACGCTTGCCGGTGGCGTGTTTTCCGTGGCTTGCGGTGTTTCATCTGCAGCCGCTTGTGCGCTACAAGGTAGTATCAATACAAGGCAAAACGCCGGAAGCGTCGTGCGAAAAAGTGCGAACATGGCGTGGTCCAGGCCAGAATAATACCGGCAGCCTAATAGTATTTGTCCGGGACGGCCATGCTCGGTGGCCATCCATTCTTTGATGAGCGTTTAGATGAAGTCACTGCGCTGCCTGTTGGTTATCGGCTGTTTGTGCTGGTCCTTGATCGCTTGGGCGACCCCTGCAAGCACGTCGGCCGCTGTGGTGCTCGACCCTGCGCAACAGCAATGGCTCGAGCAACATCGCAGCCTGCGGGTCGGGCTGGTGTTGCAAGCGCCGTTCGCCCAGTTCGACCGTCGTCTGCAGCAGCTGTATGGCGTCAATGTCGAACTGATGAACTGGCTGGGGCGCTCGCTGGGGCTGGACCTGACCTGGCGCAACTTCCCGGATCAGGCCGCGCTGGAGCGGGCGCTGGTGGCCGGTGAGGTCGATCTGGCGCCTGGCCTGACCCAGACACCGGCCGGTCTGCGCTTGTGGTTGTTCAGCGATCCGTACATGCGCGTGCCGCAGTTGATCGTTGGCCCCCGCAGTGGGGCGGTGGCGGTGGATCTTGAGAAACTCGCCGACAATGAACGGGTCGCGGTGCGCATGCCCAGCGCCGTGGCCGACTACCTGCGCGCCACCTACGCCAACCTCAACGTGCAAGGCGTTCCCGAGGAGCGTCAGGCGCTGCAACTGGTACTCGGCGAACAAGCCCGCTACGCCGTGGTGGATGAAGCACAGTTGAGCCGGCTGTCGCGAGAAAGCGAGTTCAGCGACCTGGCGGTGGTCGGCGATATCGGTCTGCCACAATTGCTGCGCGTTGCTTCGCGACGTGACTGGCCGCAACTGGCGGAGATTCTTGAGCGCGGCCTGCAGGCTATCCCGGCCAAAGACCTGGAACAATTGCACCAGCGCTGGCTGGAACCCAAGTACCCGCGTTTGAGCGAGTCGCCGGGGTTCTGGCAGAACCTGGGATTGCTGCTGGCTGCGCTGTTGTTCAGCTGCGTGGCCATCGTGGTGTGGCAGCGGCGCCAGTTGCGTCAGCTGGAGCACCACCTGCTGACAGCGCGGGAGACCATCAACCAGCGTCAGGCGCGGGAAGAGGCCTTGCGCTTGAGTCAGTTCTCCATCGACCAGAGCACGGTGGGCATTCTTTGGGTCAACTGGGACAGTCATGTGCGTTATGCCAACCGCGCCGCCGAAAGCATGCTCGGCTATGCCGAGGGTGCGGTGGTCGACCGGCCACTGATCGACTTCGAACCCGGCCTGCATATGGACCGCTGGCTTGAACTGTGGAAAGGCGCGCGGGCCAGCAACGATGTTGCCCTGCATTTCGAAACCCAGTGCCTACGTGCCGATGGCAGTCTGCTGCCGGTAGATGTGTCGCTGAGCTTTTTGCGCTTTCGCGATGCCGAGTATCTGGTGGTGTTTCTCAACGACGTGACCGAACGACGTCGGGCACTGGCGGCCTTGCGCGAAAGCGAGGCCAGGCTCAAGGGGATTGCCGGCAACGTTCCCGGCCTGGTGTTCCGGCTTGAGCGCAACCCGGCTGAAGGCGACCTGGAGTTTCCCTACATCAGTGAAGGCAGCGAGGCCCTGGTCGGTTACACCCCAGCGGCCTTGCAGCACCCGGACATGGGCTTGCGCAACCTGGTTCATCCGGATGACCGGGCCGATTACCACAAAGTCCAGGACCTGGCCCTGGCCACCGATCGTGACTGGTCGTGGCAGGGGCGCATCCTGACCCGCGAGGGTGAGCAGCGCTGGGCTGATATCAAGGCCAGTACCCGTAGCCTGGGGGATGGCCGGGTGGTCTGGGATGGCGTGGTCTGGGACATTACCCAGAGCAAGCGGGCCGAGCTGGAACTGGCGCGTTCCCAGGAGCAGTTGCGCGATCTTTCGGCGCACCTGGAAAGCGTCCGGGAAGAAGAAAAGGCTCATATCGCCCGCGAAGTGCATGACGAACTGGGGCAGATGCTCACCGTACTCAAACTGGAAACCTCCATGTGCGAGCTGGCCTATGCCGACCTCGACCCCGGTCTCAACGAGCGCCTGGGCAGCATGAAACGCCTGATTGCCCAGCTGTTCCAGTTGGTTCGGGATGTCGCCACAGCGTTACGTCCGCCGATTCTGGATGCCGGCATCGCCTCGGCGATCGAGTGGCAGGCGCGGCGTTTCGAAGCGCGCACACAGATTCCCTGCCTGGTCCAGGTCCCGGAAAACCTGCCGCCGTTGAGCGATGCCAAGGCCATTGGCCTGTTCCGCATCCTGCAAGAGGCGCTGACCAATGTCATGCGTCATGCCCAGGCGCATACTGTGCAGATCAGCTTGAGCCTGGACGGTCGCACCTTGCGTCTGACAGTTATCGACGATGGCATCGGCTTTGCCCTGGATGAAAGCCGCCCGACCTCTTTCGGTCTGGTCGGGATGCGCGAACGGGTACTGATGTTGGGCGGGCAAATGGCCCTGGAGAGCGAACCGGGCGAGGGCACCAGCCTGAGCGTGGCGATTCCCCTGAAATAGGAGCGTATTGTGATTCGAGTTCTGGTTGCCGAAGACCACACCATCGTCCGCGAAGGCATCAAGCAGTTGATTGGCCTGGCCAAGGACATGCAGGTGGCAGGGGAGGCCGGTAATGGCGAGCAACTGCTGGAGGCTTTGCGCCATACCGACTGCGAAGTGGTGTTGCTGGATATCTCCATGCCCGGGGTCAATGGCCTTGAGGCGATTCCGCGGATCCGCGCCTTGAGCAACCCGCCAGCGATCCTGGTGCTGTCGATGCATGACGAGGCGCAGATGGCCGCGCGGGCGCTGAAGGTCGGTGCTGCCGGCTATGCGACCAAGGACAGCGATCCGGCCTTGTTGTTGACGGCCATTCGGCGGGTGGCCGGCGGCGGTCGTTACATCGATCCGGATCTGGCTGACCGGATGGTCTTCGAGGTTGGCCTGACGGATGCCCGGCCCTTGCACTCTCTACTGTCTGAGCGCGAATTTTCGGTGTTCGAGCGCCTGGCCCAGGGCGCTAACGTCAACGACATTGCCCAGCAGCTGGCACTGAGCAACAAGACCATCAGCACCCACAAGGCGCGGCTGATGCAGAAGCTCAATGTGAACTCGCTGGCGGAGCTGGTGAAGTACGCCATGGAGCATAAGTTGCTCTGATTGTTCTGATCGCGACATCGCGGGGCAAGCCTGCTCCCACAGAAATGCTGTGGGAGCAGGCTTGCCCCGCGATGACCTATCCAAAAACGCCATCCTTGTAGGGCAATCCCTACCCCAAGCCTTCCATCCTGCTGATACCAATCTCTCTCCACCCCCGATTTGCGCGGACTCGCCCCTTCACTAGGCTGTCATCACGGCAGTCATCCAATAAGAAGGTACGGGTATGAGTGAGGTGAATTCGAGCGCTGCAGCCGGCGAAGTGTTGGTCAGCTTCCGCGGTGTGCAGAAGAGCTATGACGGCGAGTCGCTGATCGTCAAAGACCTCAATCTGGATATTCGCAAAGGCGAATTCCTGACCTTGCTCGGCCCTTCCGGCTCCGGCAAGACCACCAGCCTGATGATGCTGGCAGGCTTCGAGACGCCGACCGCCGGCGAAATCCAGCTGGCCGGGCGCTCGATCAACAACGTGCCGCCGCACAAACGCGACATCGGCATGGTGTTCCAGAACTACGCCCTGTTCCCGCACATGACCGTGGCCGAGAATCTGGCCTTCCCCTTGACCGTGCGCAACCTGAGCAAGACCGACATCAGCGAGCGGGTCAAGCGCGTGCTCAACATGGTTCAGCTCGATGCGTTCGCCAAGCGCTACCCCGGTCAGCTGTCTGGTGGCCAGCAGCAGCGGGTGGCCCTGGCCCGGGCACTGGTGTTCGAGCCGCAGCTGGTGCTGATGGATGAACCGCTCGGCGCCCTCGACAAGCAGCTGCGTGAACACATGCAGATGGAAATCAAACACCTGCACCAGCGCTTGGGCGTCACTGTGGTGTATGTCACCCACGACCAGGGTGAAGCGCTGACCATGTCCGATCGCGTGGCGGTGTTCCATCAGGGCGAGATCCAGCAGATCGCCGACCCGCGCACCCTCTATGAAGAGCCGAAGAACACCTTCGTCGCCAACTTCATCGGTGAAAACAACCGCATCAATGGCCGCCTCATCAGTCAGGACGGTGAGCGTTGCCTGGTGCAGCTGGCCCGCGGTGAGAAGGTTGAAGCATTGGCGGTCAATGTCGGCGAGACCGGCGAGCCGGTGACCCTGTCGATCCGCCCCGAGCGTGTACGCCTCAATGGCCACAGCGAGAGCTGCGTCAACCGCTTCTCCGGGCGGGTGGCCGAATTCATCTATCTGGGCGACCACGTACGGGTCCGTCTGGAGGTGTGCGGCAAGGCCGATTTCTTCGTGAAGCAGCCGATTGCCGAACTCGACCCGGCCCTGGCCGTGGGCGACGTGGTACCGCTTGGCTGGGAAGTGGAGCACGCCCGCGCGCTCGATCCGATCCTGGAAGCCAATTGAAGGTTTGCTTCACCAACCCTGTACTGTGGAGAAAATAATAATGCTAAAGCACTTGAAGTTGACCGCACTGACGCTGGGGCTGTTTGCGGCGGGCCAGGCCATGGCGGCGGCTGACCTGACCGTGATCTCTTTCGGTGGCGCCAACAAGGCAGCCCAGACCAAAGCGTTCTACGAGCCATGGGAAAAGGCCGGCAACGGCAAGATCGTTGCGGGTGAATACAACGGTGAAATGGCCAAGGTCAAAGCCATGGTCGACACCAAGAGCGTGTCCTGGAACCTGGTCGAGGTCGAGTCGCCGGAACTGGCCCGTGGCTGTGACGAAGGCATGTTCGAAGAACTCGACCCGGCGCTGTTCGGTGACGAGGCCGACTATGTCCCAGGTGCCATCCAGCCTTGCGGCGTAGGCTTCTTCGTCTGGTCCACCGTGATGGCCTACAACGCCGACAAGCTGAAAACCGCGCCAACCAGCTGGGCTGATTTCTGGGACACCAAGCAGTTCCCGGGCAAGCGCGGCCTGCGCAAGGGCGCCAAGTACACCCTGGAATTCGCCCTGATGGCCGACGGTGTCGCGCCTAAAGACGTCTACAAGGTGCTCGGTACCAAGGAAGGCCAGGACCGTGCCTTCAAGAAACTCGACGAACTCAAGCCAAGCATCCAGTGGTGGGAAGCTGGCGCCCAGCCGCCACAGTACCTGGCCTCGGGGGACGTGGTCATGAGCTCGGCCTACAACGGCCGGATCGCCGCGGTACAGAAAGAAAGCAACCTGAAGGTGGTGTGGAACGGCGGCATCTACGACTTCGACGCCTGGGCCATCCCGAAGGGCGCGAAAAATGTCGAAGAAGCCAAGAAGTTCATCGCCTATTCGGTCAAGCCTGAGCAACAGAAGACCTACTCGGAAAACATCGCTTATGGCCCGGCCAATTCCAAAGCGGTGAGCCTGCTCTCCGACGAGATCAAGAAAGACATGCCGACCACCCCGGAAAACATTGCCAACCAGGTGCAGATCGACGTCGCCTTCTGGGCTGACAACAGCGAGCAACTGGAGCAACGCTTCAACGCCTGGGCTGCCAAGTAAGGTCGGCTGATGGAGCGTCGGCACGTCGCCGACGCTTCCTGTTCTCAAGATTTCGGAGTTCGCTATGGCCATCGCAGTGCCCCTCAATGAAGGCGCCGGTTCCACACTCAAGCAGCGTCTGGCGCGTGCCGAGCGGGTCAACCGCTGGAAGGCGCAAGCCCTGATCGCGCCGCTGGCGCTGTTCCTGCTGCTGGTTTTCCTGGTGCCGATTGCCGCGCTGCTCTACAAGAGCGTCGGCAACCCGGAAGTTGTCACCGGCCTGCCGCAAACCGTTGCGGCGGTCTCGCAGTGGGACGGTAAGGGCCTGCCGGACGAGCCGGTGTACAAGGCACTGAGCGAAGACCTTGGCCAGGCGCGCAAGAACCAGACCCTGGGCGACACCTCCAAGCGTCTGAACATGGAGCTGGCCGGCTATCGCAGCCTGCTGGCGAAAACCGCCCGAGCCTTGCCGTTCAAGACCGAGCCGGCTTCTTATAAAGAAGCACTGCAGCAACTGGACGAGCGCTGGGGCGATCCGGCCTACTGGCAGGCGATTCGCCGTAACACCAGTAGTGTCACACCGTTCTACCTGTTGGCCGCCCTCGACCATCGCATCGATGATCTCGGCGAGCTGGCCAAGGCGACCCCGGACCAGGCCATTTACCTGGACATCTTCACCCGTACCCTGTGGATGGGCTTCGTCATCACCGCCATCTGCCTGGTGCTGGCTTATCCGCTGGCCTATTTGCTGGCCAACCTGCCAACCCGGCAGAGCAACCTGCTGATGATCCTGGTGCTGCTGCCGTTCTGGACCTCGATTCTGGTGCGGGTTGCGGCCTGGATCGTGTTGCTGCAATCGGGTGGTTTGATCAACAGCGCACTGATGGCCCTGGGTATCATCGACAAACCGCTGGAGCTGGTATTCAACCGCACCGGTGTGTACATCTCCATGGTCCACATTCTGTTGCCGTTCATGATCCTGCCGATCTACAGCGTGATGAAGGGCATTTCACCCACCTACATGCGTGCGGCGATTTCTCTGGGCTGCCATCCATTTGCGAGCTTCTGGCGGGTGTACTTCCCACAGACCTACGCAGGTGTAGGCGCGGGCTGTCTGCTGGTGTTCATCCTGGCCATCGGCTACTACATCACCCCGGCGCTGCTCGGCAGCCCGAACGATCAGATGGTCAGCTACTTCGTGGCGTTCTACACCAACACCAGCATCAACTGGGGTATGGCGACTGCGCTGGGCGGTCTGCTGTTGCTCGCTACGGTGATTCTGTACCTGATCTATAGCTGGCTGGTCGGCGCCAGCCGCCTGCGTCTGAGCTGAGGAGCGTTGTCATGCTGAGCCCTTACATGTCGCCCGTTGAGCGGGTCTGGTTCTACAGCTTGCGCATCCTCTGCGGGCTGATCCTGTTGTTCCTGGTATTGCCGGTGCTGGTGATCATTCCGCTGTCGTTCAACACCGGTAGCTTCCTGGTCTATCCGCTGCAAGGCTTTTCGTTGCAGTGGTATCAGGACTTCTTTGCCTCGGCCGAGTGGATGCGGGCGTTGAAGAACAGCATCATCGTCGCCCCGGCGGCGACGGTGCTGGCCATGGTGTTCGGCACCCTGGCTTCGATTGGCCTGACCCGCGGGGACTTCCCCGGCAAGCCGCTGATCATGGCCCTGGTAATTTCGCCGATGGTCGTGCCGGTGGTGATCATCGGTGTCGCCAGTTACCTGTTCTTCGCACCGCTGGGCCTGGGTAACAGCTTCATTTCGCTGATTCTGGTGCATGCGGTGCTGGGTGTGCCATTCGTCATCATTACTGTGTCGGCGACCTTGCAGGGTTTCAACTACAACCTGGTGCGTGCCGCCGCCAGCCTGGGCGCCTCGCCGCTGACGGCGTTCCGTCGGGTGACCTTGCCGCTGATTGCCCCCGGGGTGATTTCCGGCGCCCTGTTCGCCTTTGCCACCTCGTTCGACGAAGTGGTGGTGACGCTGTTCCTCGCCGGCCCCGAGCAGGCGACCCTGCCACGGCAGATGTTCAGCGGTATCCGCGAGAACCTCAGCCCGACCATCGCTGCGGCGGCGACCTTGCTGATCGCCTTTTCGGTGGTGCTGTTGCTGACCCTGGAATGGTTGCGCGGGCGTAGTGAAAAACTGCGGACTCAGCAGCCGGGTTGAATTCATCGCGGGGCAAGCCCGCTCCCACAGGACCTCGGTGGGAGCGGGCTTGCCCCGCGATGGTCGGACTGTTTGATACCGGTCAGCCCATGGCCATTCGCCTGAGGTACAATGCGCGCCACCGTGATTCTGTCCTACAGGTGCGCCATGCAGCCCTACGCTATTGCCCCCTCGATTCTTTCTGCCGATTTCGCTCGCCTGGGCGAGGAAGTCGACAATGTGCTGGCCGCTGGTGCCGACATCGTTCACTTCGACGTAATGGACAACCACTACGTACCGAACCTGACCATCGGCCCAATGGTCTGCACCGCACTGCGCAAGTACGGCATCACCGCGCCGATCGACGTGCACCTGATGGTCAGCCCGGTCGACCGCATCATCGGCGACTTCATCGAAGCAGGCGCCAGCTACATTACCTTCCATCCGGAAGCCTCCCTGCACATCGATCGTTCACTACAGTTGATTCGTGACGGTGGTTGCAAGGCCGGCCTGGTGTTCAACCCGGCAACCCCGCTCGACACCCTCAAGTACGTGATGGACAAGGTCGACATGATCCTGTTGATGAGCGTCAACCCAGGTTTTGGCGGTCAGAAATTCATTCCCGGCACCCTCGACAAGTTGCGCGAAGCCCGTGCGCTGATCGATGCCAGCGGCCGCGATATCCGCCTGGAAATCGACGGTGGGGTGAACGTTAACAACATTCGCGAGATCGCTGCCGCCGGTGCCGATACCTTCGTGGCCGGGTCTGCAATCTTCAACACCCCGAACTACCAGGAGGTGATTGCCAAGATGCGCGCCGAACTGGCCCTGGCGCGTCCATGAGCGGCTTCGAGCAGCTGTTCCCCGGCGCGCTGCCCAAACTGGTGATGTTTGATCTGGACGGTACCCTGATCGATTCGGTACCGGACCTGGCAGCGGCGGTGGATAACATGCTGCTCGAAATGGGGCGCAAGCCCGCTGGTCTTGAGGCGGTGCGCCACTGGGTCGGCAATGGCGCCCCGGTGCTGGTGCGCCGGGCCCTGGCCGGTGGTCTGGACCATGCCAGCGTCGATGAAGACGAGGCAGAGAAGGGCCTGGAGCTGTTCATGCAGGCCTATGCCGACAACCACCAGCTGACCGTGGTGTACCCCGGTGTGCGCGACACGCTCAAGTGGCTGCACAAGCAGGGCGTGGAAATGGCCCTGATCACCAACAAGCCGGAGCGCTTTGTCGCGCCGTTGCTCGACCAGATGAAGATCGGTCGTTATTTTCGCTGGATCATCGGCGGCGACACCCTGCCGCAGAAAAAGCCTGATCCAGCTGCATTGCTGTTCGTCATGAAAATGGCCAACGTCTCGGCTGAAGCTGCCTTGTTCGTCGGCGATTCGCGCAGCGACGTGCTGGCCGCCAAAGCCGCCGGGGTCAAGTGCGTCGGCTTGAGCTATGGCTACAATCACGGCCGGCCGATCAGCGAAGAAGGCCCGTGCCTGGTCATCGATGACCTGCGTGCGCTGTTGCCCGGTTGCTTAGATGCGGCCACTGGGATAACGTTGGCTGACGTTCATTCCCCCAAAGATCGAGATTCCATCGTGGCGGTTACCGGCAAACTCTGGATGAAAGTCATCAAGGCCCTGGCCCGTTGGCGTTGGCGCGCCTGACTGTTCGCTGCCGGCCGTTGCCGGCCCGTTTGCCTGTCTGACCCATTTGCTGCTTGCCACGAGGCTATCATGACCCGCGAAGAATTCCTGCGCCTGGCCGCTGCCGGCTACAACCGCATTCCCCTGGCCTGCGAGACGCTGGCCGACTTCGACACGCCGCTGTCGATCTACCTGAAACTGGCCGATCAACCCAACTCCTACCTGCTCGAGTCTGTACAGGGCGGCGAGAAGTGGGGGCGTTACTCGATCATTGGTCTGCCGTGCCGCACCGTGCTGCGTGTGCATGATTACCAGGTGCGGATCACGCATGACGAAGTCGAAATCGAACGTCACGATGTGGAAGACCCGCTGGCTTTCGTCGAGTCCTTCAAAGAGCGTTACAACGTCCCGACCATTGCCGGTCTGCCGCGCTTCAATGGTGGCCTGGTGGGCTACTTTGGCTATGACTGCGTGCGCTATGTCGAGAAGCGTCTGGGCAAATGCCCGAACCCGGATCCGCTGGGCGTGCCGGATATCCTGCTGATGGTGTCCGACGCCGTGGTGGTGTTCGATAACCTGGCGGGCAAGATGCACGCCATCGTGCTGGTCGATCCGGCTCAGGAACAGGCCTACGAAAACGGTCTGGCACGTCTGGAAGGGTTGCTTGAACAACTGCGCCAGCCGATTACCCCGCGTCGCGGCCTGGAGCTGGGTGGCCCGCAAGCCGCCGAGCCGACCTTCCGTTCCAGCTTCACCCAGAGCGATTACGAACGCGCGGTCGATACCATCAAGGAATACATTCTCGCTGGTGACTGCATGCAGGTAGTGCCGTCGCAGCGTATGTCGATCGACTTCAAGGCAGCGCCCATCGACCTGTACCGGGCGCTGCGTTGCTTTAACCCGACGCCGTACATGTACTTCTTCAATTTTGGTGACTTCCACGTAGTGGGTAGCTCGCCGGAAGTGCTGGTACGGGTCGAAGACAATCTGGTCACCGTGCGTCCGATCGCCGGTACGCGTCCACGCGGCGCGACCGAAGAGGCGGACCGGGCACTGGAAGAAGATCTGCTGTCCGACGACAAGGAAATCGCCGAGCACCTGATGCTCATCGACCTGGGCCGCAACGACGCCGGCCGGGTGTCGGCAACCGGTACAGTCAAGGTCACCGAGAAGATGGTGATCGAGCGTTACTCTAACGTCATGCACATTGTTTCCAACGTCACCGGTGAACTGAAAGAAGGCCTCAGCGCCATGGATGCGTTGCGCGCCATCCTGCCTGCCGGGACCTTGTCCGGGGCGCCGAAGATCCGCGCCATGGAAATCATCGATGAGCTTGAGCCGGTCAAGCGCGGGGTCTACGGTGGCGCAGTCGGCTACTTTGCCTGGAACGGCAACATGGACACTGCCATCGCAATCCGCACAGCGGTCATCAAGGATGGCGAGCTGCATGTACAGGCCGGTGGCGGCATCGTCGCCGACTCGGTGCCTGCGCTGGAATGGGAAGAGACCATCAACAAACGCCGGGCGATGTTCCGCGCGGTAGCGCTGGCGGAACAGACGCCGCGCAGCTGAAGTTGAAAAAACGGCGCTCCACATGAGCGCCGTTTTTTATGCCGTCAGAAGTCCAGACTCAGGGCCAGGTTGATTCCTTGCTGGGTGAGTTCGTCACTCTTGCGCCAGTTGTATCCGGCGCGCAGTGCCAGTTGCGGTGCCAGCTGATGGGTTACGCCCAGGCTGGCACGGTTCATGTTGCTCTGTGGGGTGTACCCGGTGAGGGTGAAGTCGTTGCCGGGCAGGCTGTTCAGGTTCAGGGTCAGGTCCTGCTGGTCATCCTCGAACTCATGCTCGTGAGCGACTTCGGCGAACAACTGGGTGGCCGGGGCAATCCGGTATTTGCCCAGCAGGCCGAGGCCCAGACGGCGGGATTCGCTTTCCTGATCATCGAAGCTCAGTGCCGTGGCGCGGGCGCCTTTCTCCGAGTAACCATCGACTTTCACGCGGGCGTAGTCGGCACTGATAAAGGGTGACAGGTGCCAGTCGCTGTCTGCCTGAGCCAGGTCGTAGCCCAGACGTGCGGCAAAGGCCCAGACTTCACCGTTGGTATCACCTTTTTCGCTGCGCTCATTGATCCCCAGGGCGAATGTACGCTTCAGGTCACCATAGTCCAGATGCCCCACGCTCAATGCGGCATCGGCCCACCACTGGTTACGCTGGTACTGGGCGAATGCGCTGGCCAGATAGCTGTCGAGCTTGTACTCGGAGTCATGGGCACCGGCTTCGAGCTTCTGCTGATCGATACCGGCGGCCAGGCCGATACGCCAGGCTTCGTCAAGGCGGTAGCTACCACCGAGGGTCAGGTTGTAGCCATGGCCATCGGCGCTGGCCGAACTGCGCTGGCCATCGATATCCAGTTTCTGTCCGCTGGCGGCAACAATGGCTTGCCATTGGCCGATCGCTTGCCAGTCGCTTTGCCATTGGTTGCGTAGTTCGTCCTGATGCGCACGCAGACTGGCGTGGGCCATTTCCGGCAGTAGCGTCAGCTCCCAGGGGGCGGCGAGCAGCGAGTAACCGTAGTCGGCAATCAGCTTCTGTCCGGCGCTGGTGGGGTGGACCGAATCGTTGAACAGCAGCTTGGACGGGTCAGGTGTGGCGCTGTTGATTCCGTACAGCGGGTTCTCCAGGCAACCGTTGCCGCTGTAACAGGTGCCGACCAGGTTCTGGCCGACGGCAAGGCCGAACTGTTGTGGGGCGTTGACACTTTCCTGAAGCAGCAGGGGCACGTTCAACGGAATGATCTGCGCATCGATCTGCCCCAGTTGCCGGACCAGCTCCTGATTGAAGACATTGCTCAACTGTGACAGCGGGCCCTGCTGGGGTGTACCGCTGAAGGCGGGCGTCAGGCCCAGGTCGGGCAGCAACCAGACCATGATGTAGCGTGCTCCTCCCTGTTGCAGGGCGTGAGCGCTGGCGGCCAAGCGGTCGGCTGCGGCGACGGCGCCTGCAGGTGAAGTGACCAACCCCTGAAGGAAGTCGTTACCGCCCCCTGTCAGGTAGTACAGCGCGTTCGGATCAGCTCGCAGCCCACCGGCAAGGTAACCGGGGCGTTCGCGCAAAACAGTGCCGGCACCGGGATTGCCCGGTGGGATGACAGTCAGAGAGCTACCGGTGATGGACTCGTAGATCTGGTCGGTGCGGTAGCCGCCCACGGCCCAGTTGTTGCCATCGGGGCGGCCGAGCGCTGCATTCACCGGAGAGGTGGAAGCACCCAGTTCGCTCGGCCTGATACCCAGCTGTGCCCCCAGCAGCATGGGAGATACCGCCGCGTACTGGCCATTTGCATCGCGGTTGGTGAAGCGCAGGCCGCTGCCGCTTGGGTCGCCTGGATCAGGGAACTGCCCGGCATCACTTAAGCTGTCACCAAAAACGATCAGCGTCGAATAGGGTGAAGGCGTGGCAAATGCCTGGCTGCTGGCCAGCAGCAACATGCCGAGTAATGAGCGAAAAAATGGCGGTTTTTGCATTGAAGAGGTCCCTTTTCATTGTTTTTATAGAATCCGCCCGAGCAACCTTAGCAAATCAGGGGGTATTGATTACCCAACCATTCGTTTCCCCATGCTTCCAGCCATATTGCGTGCGCCGCTGCGGTAAGCTACTGTGCGGGAACGTATGAACGAGACCTACCCCGTGTTGATCGTCAGCAAACTCTTGATGCGCGTTATCAAGGCCCACGCCCGTTGGCGTTGGCGCGCCTGACTTTATCTCCTGCCGGTTTTTCCGGCCCAGTACCGCTTTGCCTTTTTCCAACCGCTGTCACTGTCACTGCATTCGGAAATTACCGTCGCACACAGAGCGGGCCGCGTATGTCACTCGCGCGCAAGGCATGTCATTAAAGTCAGTAGATGCAAGAGGTTGAACCCAGATGTTACTGATGATCGACAATTACGACTCCTTCACTTACAACGTCGTGCAGTACCTCGGCGAGCTGGGGGCAGAGGTCAAGGTCATTCGCAACGACGAACTGACCATCGCCCAGATCGAAGCCCTGAACCCCGAGCGCATCGTGGTCTCCCCCGGTCCGTGCACGCCGACCGAGGCCGGCGTTTCCATCGAAGCCATTCTGCACTTTGCCGGCAAGCTGCCGATTCTCGGCGTCTGCCTGGGGCACCAGTCCATTGGCCAGGCCTTTGGCGGCGATGTCGTGCGGGCCCGCCAGGTCATGCATGGCAAGACCAGCCCGGTTCTCCACAAGGACCTCGGCGTATTCAACGGTCTGAACAACCCGCTGACCGTGACCCGCTACCACTCGCTGGTGGTCAAGCGTGAAACCCTGCCAGAGTGCCTGGAAGTGACCGCCTGGACAGCCCTTGAAGATGGCTCGGTCGACGAGATCATGGGCCTGCGGCACAAGACCCTGAATATAGAAGGGGTGCAGTTCCACCCCGAGTCGATCCTCACCGAGCAGGGCCACGAGCTGTTCGCCAACTTCCTCAAACAGACCGGCGGCCGCCGCTAAGGATCGATCATGGATATCAAGAGCGCGCTCGGCCGCATCGTCGGCCACCTGGACCTGAGCACCGAAGAAATGCGCGATGTGATGCGCGAGATCATGACCGGCCAGTGCAGCGAAGCGCAGATCGGCGCCTTCATGATGGGCATGCGCATGAAGAGCGAAAGCATCGACGAAATCGTTGGTGCGGTGTCGGTGATGCGGGAGCTGGCCGACAAGGTTGAACTCAACACCCTGGATCAAGTGGTCGATGTGGTCGGCACCGGCGGTGATGGTGCAAACATCTTCAACGTCTCCACCGCGTCGGCCTTCGTTGTCGCCGCCGCCGGCTGCACCGTGGCCAAACACGGCAACCGTGCCGTCTCGGGCAAGAGCGGCAGCGCCGATCTGCTCGAAGCTGCCGGCATCTACCTGAACCTGACGCCCGTGCAGGTCGCCCGCTGCATCGACAGCGTCGGTATCGGCTTCATGTTTGCCCAGACCCATCACAAGGCGATGAAACATGCCGCCGGCCCGCGTCGTGACCTGGGCTTGCGCACCTTGTTCAATATGCTCGGCCCGCTTACGAATCCGGCCGGTGTCAAACACCAGGTGGTCGGTGTATTCACTCAAGCCCTGTGCCGGCCGTTGGCCGAAGTGCTGCAGCGTCTGGGCAGCAAGCATGTGCTGGTGGTGCACTCCAAGGACGGTCTGGACGAGTTCAGCCTGGCCGCTCCGACCTTCGTTGCCGAGCTCAAGAATGACCAGATCACTGAATATTGGGTCGAGCCCGAAGACCTCGGCATGAAGAGCCAGAGCCTGCATGGCCTGGCGGTCGAGAGCCCGGAAAAGTCCCTGGAGTTGATTCGCGATGCCCTCGGGCGGCGCAAGACCGAGAATGGCCAGAAGGCTGCGGAAATGATCGTGCTCAATGCCGGTGCCGCGCTGTATGCCGCCGACCACGCCATGAGCCTCAAGCAAGGTGTCGAGCTTGCCCACGACGCACTGCACACCGGCCTTGCCCGGGAAAAACTCGAAGAGCTGGGCGCTTTCACCGCCGTATTCAAGCAGGAGAATGAAGGATGAGTGTACCGACGGTTCTGGAAAACATTCTCGCGCGCAAGGTTCAGGAAGTTGCCGAGCGCAGCGCCCGGGTCAGCCTCGCCGAGCTTGAGCGCCTGGCGGCCGCTGCCGATGCGCCGCGCGGGTTTGCCAAGGCACTGATCGAGCAGGCCAAGCGCAAGCAGCCTGCGGTCATTGCCGAGATCAAGAAGGCTTCGCCGAGCAAGGGTGTGATCCGCGAGAACTTCGTGCCGGCCGAGATCGCCGTCAGCTACGAAAAAGGTGGCGCGACCTGTCTGTCGGTGCTCACCGACGTCGACTATTTCCAGGGTGCCGATGCTTACCTGCAGCAAGCCCGCGCGGCGTGCAAGTTGCCGGTGATCCGCAAGGACTTCATGATCGATCCATATCAGATCGTCGAAGCCCGTGCCCTGGGCGCCGACTGTGTGTTGTTGATCGTCGCGGCGTTGGATGATGCGAAGATGGCCGAGCTGGCTGCCACGGCGAAAAGCGTCGGCCTCGATGTGCTGGTCGAAGTGCACGACGGCGATGAGCTGGAGCGCGCGCTGAAAACCCTCGATACCCCGCTGGTCGGCGTCAACAACCGCAACCTGCATACCTTCGAGGTCAGCCTGGAAACCACCCTCGACCTGCTGCCGCGCATTCCTCGCGACCGTCTGGCAATTACCGAGAGCGGCATTCTCAATCGCGCGGATGTCGAGCTGATGGAAATCAACGAGGTCTATTCGTTCCTCGTCGGTGAAGCCTTCATGCGTGCCGAGCATCCGGGCCTGGAACTGCAGCGTTTGTTCTTCCCTGAGCGCGTTGTGCAGCATCCGGTACAAGGGCTGGACTGATTCGACTCTGAAGCCGGCGTTGCCGGCTTTTTTGTATCTACAAGGTTATTGCGATGACTGATCAATTAGTGGATGTGACTGTCGAGGCCGGGCTGCATGCCGAGCAGGAGCTGCTGGCAGCCGTGTGCAAAGGTGAAAAGGACTATGGCCTGCTGTTCTGGCGCCCGACCGATCGCGCGCTGGTCATGCCGCGACGCATGAGTCGTCTTGAAGGCTTCGAGGCGGCCTGTGCCGAACTGGCGATCGCCGGCTGGCCGGTGTTGTTGCGCGAAACAGGTGGCGAGCCGGTGCCGCAATCGCCAGCGGTGATCAATATCGCCCTGATCTACGTGGCACCCCGCAGCGAGGGTGATCATGGCCGAATCGAAAATGCCTACGAACGTCTGTGCCTGCCGTTGTGCGATGTGTTGCGTGAGTGGGGCGGGCTGGCTTCGGTGGGCGAAATCGAAGGGGCGTTCTGTGACGGTCGCTACAACGTCAACCTGAACGGCCGCAAACTGGTGGGTACCGCTCAGCGCTGGCGCCAGGGCCTGGGCGGCAAGCGGCCGGTGGTGCTGGTGCACGGCGCCTTGTTGCTGGATAACGAGCGCGAGTCGATGGTAGCCGCGGTCAACCGCTTCAACGAATGTTGCGAGCTGGAGCAGCGCTGCCTGGCCGACAGTCATATCGCCCTGCACGAGGTGGTGCCCGAGGCGCCTCTGCTTGAGCGCCTTGGCCAGGCTTACGCCGAAGTGATCGAGGGCATTGCCCGCGACTAGCGGGTGCCGAAGACCACCATGGTCTTGCCCTTGACGTGTACCAGGCTGCGTTCTTCAAGATCCTTGAGAACGCGGCCGACCATCTCCCGTGAACAACCGACGATACGCCCGATCTCCTGGCGGGTGATCTTGATCTGCATGCCGTCGGGGTGGGTCATCGCATCCGGTTGTTTGCACAGCTCCAGCAAGCAGCGGGCAACGCGTCCGGTAACATCGAAAAACGCCAGGTCACCGACCTTGCGCGTAGTGTTACGCAGGCGCTGGGCCATCTGGCTGCCCAAGGCATAGAGAATGTCGGGGTCCTGACGCGCCAGTTCGCGGAACTTCTCATAGCTGATTTCCGCGACTTCACATTCGCTCTTTGCCCGTACCCAGGCACTACGCTGCTGTTCCTGCCCGGCCGACTCGAACAGGCCCAGCTCGCCAAAGAAATCGCCACTGTTGAGGTAGGCAATGATCATCTCATGGCCATCGTCATCCTCGATCAGGATCGTCACCGAGCCTTTGACGATAAATGACAGGCTATCGGCTTTATCACCGGCACAGAGGATATTGCTCTTGGCCGCAAAGCGGCGCCGCTGGCAATGAGCGAGCAGCTTGTCGATGTTCTTGATCTTGGCTGGAAGGGCTGAGGCAACCATGGCTGAATCCCGGTAAGAGGCAACGCTTGTACGCTTTTATAGGTAGTCTGGCGACGTGCGCCAGTGATTTGGCGTCAGCTTATCAGACACTTGTTGTTATATCGGCAGATTTACCCGCACGCTTGAGCTTTTCCGCCAGCGCTTCTGGGTCTAAGCTGGCAGCCTTTTTTCAAGCAAGGGAGTCCGGATGATGAAGGCGCGTATCCAGTGGGCAGGTGAAGCCATGTTTCTCGGCGAATCGGGCAGCGGCCATGTTGTGGTCATGGACGGCCCACCCGAGGCTGGCGGGCGTAACCTGGGTGTGCGGCCCATGGAAATGCTCTTGCTGGGCCTGGGTGGCTGCAGCAACTTCGATGTGGTCAGCATCCTGAAAAAATCCCGTCAGGCGGTGGAAAGCTGCGAAGCCTTCCTTGAAGCCGAACGCGCCAGCGAAGATCCCAAGGTGTTTACCAAGATTCACCTGAACTTCGTGGTCAAAGGCCGCGGGCTCAAGGACGCTCAAGTGAAGCGTGCGGTAGAGCTGTCGGCGGAGAAATATTGCTCGGCGTCGATCATGCTCGGGCGGGCTGGTGTCGAAATCACCCATAGCTATGAGATTGTCGAGCTCGGTTGATATGTCGTGACCGCGGGGCAGCAGCACGTGTTTCTCAGCTTGCCTGCCCTCGCCAGTGCTCAAGGCCAATCAGCAAGGCCAGCCCGGGAACCAGCGCCGCAAGCAACCCTGGTAAGTTGAAGCCCAGCAGTTCAAGAAGTTCTACGGTGCTCCAGGTACTGCCGAAGGTTTGCGCAAACAACATGCATTGCAGCAGGGCAGTCAGTGCGGCAAACAGCACAAAGGCACCGCTGAGCAGCCCACGACGGTGAATAAAGCAACCCGCCAGCAGGAACAGCAGTTGCCCCGGTACTGTGAGCAGCAGCAACTCGACCGTGCTGTTGCTATCGGGATCGACAAGGCTGGGCAGTTCAAGGCTGAACGGCGCCTGCGCAAGATTGGCCGTCATCAAGCACACAAACAGATACGCAACCGGTATCAACCCCAGACTTTGCAGCAGTCGCACGCTGAACCAGCGGACCGTCAACGACGCAGTCCAGGCAGCAGCTGCTGCAGGCCCTTGGGTAGTTGCGCGCGCAAGCGGCGACTCAGATCTTCACGATGCTTCTGATAAAGCACACCCAGGCCGATCACGCCCAGGCCGATCAAGGTCAGTACCAGCGGAAACAGCAGCGACTCGGCAAACACTTCGTAGGACAGATACCCTAGATACGCGGCCACGCCCATGGCACCGAAGACCATGAACATCGGTCTGCGCAGCAATACCGCCAGGCCCATCAGGCCGAGGTTGATCAGGCAGTACAGGGCTTTGCCCAGCTGACTGTCGCTTTCCATCAGGCTCAACCCCAGCCAGAAGGCCAGAAGACCTGCAAGGTATCCCCAGAAGGCAAAGTCCTGGCGGGTGCGGCCATCGATCACCAGGAATATCGCCAGCACTACCAGGCCGAACCACAACGACACGGCAAGGCGCTGTTCCCAGGTGAAGGCATGGCCGTAGAACCATTCGCTCAGGTCCATGGACATGAACCACAGGGCCAGGGCGATCGGCATGACGATAAAAGGGAAGGGGATCAGCCGCAGCATCAACAAGCCGGCGACAACCGTGGCCGCTTCCATCAGCAGCCAGCCACCTTGAACATAGGTGTAGTAGTTGTGGTAGCCGGTCTGGGTGTCGTCAAGCGGCCAGAAGCCGGTGAGCCGCTCCACGGCGAATACCGCCAGCGGCACAATACTGACCGCAACTGCGCCGAGCACGCCGGCGGGGATGATCTGCCCGCGGCGTTGCATGAACAATCCGCCCAGGGTCAAAACGCCAATGTAGGCCACGGCAATCAGCAGCAAAGCACTGTCGCCGATACGCATCCAGGCCTCGTTGAGCAGCCAGCCCATGGCGGCCATGATCAGCAGTGCGCCGAGGTAGAACGCGACATGCGCCAGCTGGAAGCTGGCCTGTGTGCTTGGTTGGCGCTTGAGAAACTCAAGCAGGGCCTGGTCCTGGCCCGGGTTCAGAACGCCTGCGCTTACCGCGCGGGCCAGATCCTTGGCATCGAAGCGTTCCGCCATGGCATGTCCTAGATACGGTAGGTGCTTTTGGTCATGACCTTGGCCATCAGGCTCATGCCAAAACGCACAGGGGCAGGGAAACGGAAGCCGCCGGCCTCCAGGGCCGATTCGGCGTGCTGCTCTTCGTCGACGCGCATCTGTTCAAGGATAGCCCGGGACTTTTCATCTTCGCTCGGAATCTGCTCCAGGTGCTCGTCCAGGTGCTTGCATACCTGATGCTCGGTGGCGGCAACAAAACCCAGGCTGACCTTGTCGCTGACCAGGCCGGCCAGTGCGCCGATGCCAAACGACATACCGTAGAACAGCGGGTTGAGTACGCTTGGGTGACTACCGAGCTGACGAATACGCTGTTCGCACCAGGCCAGGTGATCAATCTCTTCTTCGGCAGCATGTTCCATGGCCTTGCGCACTTGTGGCAGCTTGGCGGTCAGGGCCTGACCCTGATACAGCGCCTGGGCGCAGACTTCACCGGTATGGTTGATACGCATAAGGCCTGCCACGTGGCGGGTCTGGGTATCGTCCAGGGTCACATCCGGCTGGATGATGGCCGGTGACGGGCGGGATGGTTGGCCGCTGAAGGGCAGCAAGGTGCGCATGGCGGTATCGGCCTGCAGCAACAAGCGGTCGAGCGGCGAATAGTGACGTTCGGTAGCCATCGGGCACCTCCGCAAGAATGTGCCCGACAGTTTACCGCAATCGAAGTGATCGGGCTTGCCCTGGATCAGCCCGGCGGCCAGTGCATCTGCCGCTGACCCAGTACGTGCATATGGATGTGGTAGACCGTCTGGCCGCCCAGTTCATTGCAGTTCATGACTACGCGGAAACCGTCTTCACAACCCAGTTCCCTGGCCAGCCGCTGGGCAGTGAACAGGATGTGTCCCGCCAGGCCCTTGTCGTCTTCGGTCAGATCATTGAGTGTGCGGATAGGCTTTTTCGGGATGACCAGAAAATGCACCGGCGCCTGCGGGGCGATATCGTGGAAGGCCAGAACCTGGTCGTCCTCGTAGATGATCTTGGCCGGGATTTCCCGGTTGATGATCTTGGTGAACAGAGTTTCCACTACGGTTGCTCCATGTGAGGGATCGGGCCTGAGTGTACTCAGGCTGGGTATCGACGCCCAGCCCCGCGCAGTCAGCGCGGGCAATAGGCTTGATTGATAGCGCCCGCCAGCTTGCGGGTGATCCAGCGCGACAGCAGGCGCGGGCTGAATGCCAGCCAGCGGTTGCGTCGACCGGGGATGATCAGCGCACGGTTCTTGTCCAGGGCGCGGACGGTGTACAGGGCGACTTCCTCGGGACTCAGGCAGCGCTGGCCCTTTTCCAGACGCGGGATGCGTCGCAACGGCGAGCGGACCGGGCCCGGGCAGAGTACCGAAACCTTGATCCCGGTGCGTTTGAGTTCTTCCCGCAAACCTTCGGAGAAGTGCAACACATAAGCCTTGCTCGCCGCATAGCTGCTCATCCATGGCCCCGGAGCAAAGGCGGCGAGGGACGCGACATTGAGGATCTGCCCGCCACCCTGGACGGCCATGGCATTGCCCAGGGCATGGCAAAGGCGGGTCAGGGCGAGGATGTTCACTTCGATCAAGTCCTGCTCGTCACCCCATTCCTGTGCCAGAAACGGCCCATAGGAGCGAATGCCGGCGCAATTGACCAGCAGGTCGATGTGGCGCTCGCTTTCTTCAAGTTCCAGCAGGAAACCGGACAGACGCAGCGGTTCACCCAGATCACAGGCGCGAAACAGCACTTCGACGCCAAAACGCTGGGTCAGCTCGATGGCGATGCTTTCCAGTGGGTCACGCTGGCGGGCCACCAGGATCAGATTGCGTCCCCGACGTGCCAGCGCCTCGGCCAGTGCCAGGCCCAGGCCACTGGAGGCACCAGTGATCATGGCGTAACGGGTCATGCAGTTCTCCAATCGGAAAGGGCGGCTAAAGCCCCCAGTTTACAGGTACGGTAGCCCGAGCGCTGCAGGCGGGCCCTAGATTCCGGTTTAGAGCGCGGCGATACCGATAAAGCCCAGGATCAGTAGCGGCCATAGGCAGGCCAGAATCCCCTCGAGGGTACTGTTGGGCACTGGTACCGGGCCAAAGCGGTTGTCTGCGCGACTACCTGGCATCAGTACCAAGATCAAGACAAAGACCAAGCCTATCCAGGGTATCAATCCCAGCCAGCAAAACCAGCCGCTCCAGTTCAGGTCGTGAAGGCGCTGGATGACAGGTAGCATGGTCAGGATCTGGACGATGAGCAAACCAGCGATGACCAGCCGGCCGACCAGAATCGACGGCATTGCGCTGTACACCCCGCTCAGTACAACCAGGCCGCTGATCGTTGCTACAGCCAGCGCCATACTCCAGGCCAGCAGGCGCACTCGGCCTATTCGTCCCTTCGTGCTCAAAAATTTTGGCTTGCTCGACTCTGCAAAGACCAAAGTGTTGTTCATACAGGCTTCCTTTGCCTTCGTCAGTCATGGGTCAGCCCGGCCAGTGCTGGCTCAGGGCTTTGGCCGAGGCTTGTGCCTGGCGGTATTCGGTATCCAGACAGTTAATCAGTTGCTCAACAGAGGACAGCTTGTCGATCGCACCGACACCTTGTCCTGCCGACCAAACGGTCTTCCAGGCCTTGGCCTCATCGCTAATGGGTTTGAGCTTGGTTTCGGTGTGGCTGCGCAGGGCGGCCATGTCGAATCCGGCGTTTTCCAGGCTCTGGCGCATGAAGCTGGCAGGCACCCCGGAAACCGCAGCGGTGTGGATGATATCGGCTGCCTTGGCCGCTAGCATCATTTCTTTGTAGGGGCCTGGGGCCTGGCTTTCGTCAGTGGCGATAAAACGGGTGCCCAGGTACGCCAGGTCAGCGCCGAGTAACTGCGCGGCGAGAATTTCGTGGCCGCGGTTGATGCAGCCGGCCAGCAGTAACGTCTTGTCGAAGAACTGGCGAATCTCGGCAATCAGCGCGAAGGGGCTCCAGGTGCCCGCGTGACCACCGGCGCCGGCGGCGACCGCAATCAATCCGTCGACGCCGGCTTCAGCGGCTTTCTCGGCGTGGCGCCGGGTCGTTACGTCATGGAACACCAGGCCGCCATAGCTGTGCACGGCATCGACGAGTTCCTTCACGGCACCGAGACTGGTGATGACAATCGGCACCTTGTGTTCGACGCACAGTGCCAGGTCGACCTGCAGGCGCGGATTGCTCTGGTGCACGATCAGGTTGACCGCGTAGGGCGCAGGTTTGTCCAGGGTGGCCAGACCGCTCTCGATTTCCTCGAGCCAGGCTTTGAAACCACTACTGTCACGCTGGTTCAGCGCCGGGAAACTGCCAACGATCCCGTTGGCGCAACAGGCCAGAACCAGTTGCGGGTTGGAGATCAGAAACATCGGTGCCGCAACCACCGGCAGGCGCAAGCGTTGTTCGAGCAGGGCAGGCAATGACATGGCACGTATCCCGAGGCTGAGTAAGGGTTGAGGTTAGAACGGTTTGACCACCACCAGAATTACCACGGCCAGCAGGATCAGTACCGGCACTTCGTTGAACCAGCGGTAGAACACATGGCTGCGGGTGTTTTCACCGCGGGCGAAGCGCTTGAGCTGGGCGCCGCACATGTGGTGATAACCGATCAGCAGGATCACCAGCGTGAGCTTGGCATGCATCCAGCCCTGGCTGAGAAAGCCCGGGGTCAGGCTCATCAGCCAGATACCGAAGACCAGAGTGGCGATCATCGACGGCAGCATGATGCCGCGGTACAGCTTGCGCTCCATGGTCACGAAGCGTTCCTGGCTGATACTGTCCTGGCTTTGCGCGTGGTAGACAAACAGGCGGGGCAGGTAGAACAGCCCGGCAAACCAGCAGACCACGCTGACGATATGCAGCGCTTTGATCCAGAGAAAAAGCATGGAGTTGAGTTCCTTCAGGGTTCACGGTCGTCAGATAGTAGAGGCTAGGCGCCTGGCGGGCCATCTCAACAGTTGTGGGTGTGTTTCAGGCCCCCTATTATCGTGGGCTTTCCTGTAGGTTCGTTGATAAGGGGCACGCGTTATGGTCAAGGTCGGTATCGTTGGCGGCACGGGTTACACCGGGGTCGAGCTGCTGCGTCTGTTGGCACAGCATCCACAGGCTGAGGTGGCAGTCATCACTTCACGCTCCGAAGCCGGCCTGGCGGTTGCCGATATGTACCCGAACCTGCGCGGCCATTACGACGGCCTGGCGTTCAGCGTGCCGGATGTGAAGACCCTGGCGGCCTGTGACGTGGTGTTCTTCGCTACTCCGCACGGGGTTGCCCATGCCCTTGCTGGAGAGCTGCTGGCGGCAGGTACCAAGGTCATCGACCTGTCTGCTGACTTCCGCCTGCAGGATGCCGACGAATGGGCCAAATGGTACGGCCAGCCCCATGGTGCACCGGAGCTGCTCAAGGATGCGGTCTACGGCCTGCCGGAAGTCAACCGCGAGCAGATTCGCCAGGCGCGCCTGATCGCCGTACCGGGTTGCTACCCGACCGCAACCCAGCTGGGTTTCCTGCCATTGCTGGAGGCCGGAATCGCTGACGCCTCACGCCTGATCGCCGACTGCAAGTCGGGCGTCAGTGGCGCCGGTCGTGGCGCGGCGGTGGGTTCGCTGTTCTGTGAGGCCGGTGAAAGCATGAAAGCCTATGCCGTCAAAGGTCACCGCCACCTGCCGGAAATCACCCAGGGCCTGCGCCGGGCAGCTGGCGGCGACGTTGGTCTGACTTTCGTTCCACACCTCACGCCGATGATCCGCGGTATTCACTCCACGTTGTACGCGACGGTTGCCGACACCTCGGTCGACCTGCAGGCGTTGTTCGAGAAGCGTTATGCCGATGAACCGTTCGTCGACGTAATGCCGACCGGCAGCCACCCGGAAACCCGCAGCGTGCGCGGTGCCAACGTCTGCCGAATTGCCGTGCATCGGCCGCAGGATGGCGATCTGGTTGTCGTGCTGTCAGTCATCGACAACCTGGTCAAAGGCGCGTCGGGTCAGGCGGTACAGAACCTCAACATCCTTTTCGGGCTGGATGAGCGCATGGGCCTTTCGCATGCTGGCTTGCTGCCATAAGTTTTGCGGCTGATAGCAGGCCCGCCTTGTGCGGGCCTTGTTGTTTCTGGTCGCTGCACCGCGACGAAAGCCGCACAATTGTTGACCGATTTTCTCGGAGAAGCGGATAATGCGCGTCATCACGCATTATGGCGGCATAGCGCCGGGAGATAGTCAGCATGAGCGTCGAATCCTTCACCCCTGTGGCATTGCAGTTCACTGAGGGTGCAGCGCACAAGGTGAAGACCCTGGTCGATGAAGAAGGCAATGATCGCCTGAAGTTGCGAGTGTTCGTGACCGGGGGCGGTTGCTCGGGTTTTCAGTATGGTTTTACTTTTGATGAAGATGTCGCTGAAGACGACACCATCGTCGAGCGCGAAGGCGTGGCCCTGGTGGTCGATCCGATGAGCTTCCAGTACCTGGCAGGAGCCGAAGTGGATTACCAGGAAGGCCTGGAAGGCTCGCGTTTTGTCATCAAGAACCCGAACGCCAGCACCACCTGTGGTTGCGGTTCGTCGTTCTCGATCTGATCGCAGGGCAGGTTGCACCGCAAACGCCGCGCTCATGCGCGGCGTTTTGCTGTGTGCGTTTCAGGCTGGGTAAATCGCGCCAAGCACCCGCAGGCCGCGGGCGCCAGTGACGCTTGGGCGGTTGCCCGGGATGCCTTGCAGGCAGCAGTGGGCGAGCCAGGCAAAGGCCATGGCTTCGACCCAGTCCGGGTCAATGCCGTGAGCTGCAGTGCTGCTGACACGGGCGCGAGGTAGCAGGGCGGCCAGGCGGCTCATCAGTGTGCCGTTGTGGGCGCCACCACCACAGACCAAGAGGGCCTGGGTGTCCACTTGCGCGGTCTGCAGGGAGCTGACGATGCTGTGGGCGGTAAGCTCAAGCAGCGTGGCCTGGACATCGGCATCGGCAATCGCTGACTGCGTGGTCAAGTGGTGCATGAGCCAAGGCAGGTTGAATACTTCGCGCCCTGTACTTTTTGGGCCGGTACCGGCGAAAAACGGGTCGCTGAGCAGGCTGGCAAGCAGGCCGGCATGCACCTGGCCGCTAGCTGCCCAGGTGCCGTCGGCATCGTAGCTGCGGCCCTGTTTTTCATGAATCCAGGCATCAAGCAGCACGTTGCCCGGGCCGCAGTCGAAGCCACTGACCGGCTTGTCCTGCTCGATCAGGCTGAGGTTGCTGAAGCCACCGACGTTGAGCACCGCCAGGCGCTGGCCCTGATGCTCGAACAGGGCCTCATGAAAGGCTGGAACCAGCGGTGCACCCTGGCCACCTGCGGCTACATCACGACGGCGGAAATCACCCACCACGCAGATACCGCTGAGCTCGGCGAGTAAAGCAGGATTGCCGATCTGTACGGTAAAGCCGCGTGCCGGCTCATGGCGGATGGTCTGGCCATGGCTGCCAATGGCGCGGATATCGGTTGACTTGAGGTTCTGAGCGGCGAGCAGGTGTGCGATGCCCTGAGATGCCAGCGTGACCCACTTTGCTTCTGCCAGCGCGGCCCGGGCAATTTCATCCGGGCCGCTGGCGCACAGGTCCAGCAGGTCCTGGCGCAGGCTGGCGGGCATGGGGGTGTAGTGGGTAGCGAGCAGGCGGGTGTTCTGCTCCTGTTCGATCAAGGCGATGTCCAGGCCATCGAGACTGGTCCCGGACATCACCCCCAGATAAAGAGCCATTGCTTAGCGCTTGTTGGAAGCGAGCATGGTGGCTTTTTCCTGGTTCATGCGCGCCACCAGTGGTTGGCTCTGCTGCAGGAAGCGTTGACGCTCGGCCTTGGCGATCGGATCGGCCATTGGCAGCTTTTGCCCCAATGGATCGACGTGGACACCGTTGACCTGGAACTCATAGTGCAGGTGCGGTCCGGTGGACAGGCCGGTGGTGCCGATATAGCCGATGACCTGACCCTGCTTGACGCTGCCGCCGGTTTTCACGCCCTTGGCGAAGCCCTGCATATGGCCGTAGAGAGTCTGGTAGCGATTACCATGCTGGATGATGACGGTGTTGCCGTATCCACCGCGACGTCCGGCGAGCAATACCTTGCCGTCACCGGCGGCCTTGATCGGGGTGCCACGTGGGGCAGCGTAATCAACACCCTTGTGGGCGCGGATCTTGTTGAGGATCGGGTGCTTGCGACCGGCCGAGAAGCGCGAGCTGATGCGGGCGAAATCAACCGGAGTACGGATGAAGGCCTTGCGCATGCTGTTGCCGTCGGCGGTGTAGTAACTGGTATTGCCCTGCTTGTTGGTATAACGGACAGCCGTGAAGGTCTTGCCGCGGTTGGTGAAGCGGGCAGAGAGGATGTTGCCGTTGCCCACCACCTTGCCGTCCATGACCTTCTGTTCGTAGATCACGTCAAACTCGTCGCCCTGGCGGATATCCTGGGCGAAGTCGATGTCGTAACCAAAGATCCGTGCCAGGTCCATGGTCATGCTGTGAGGCAGGCCGGCGCGCTGACCGGATGCCGACAGCGAACTCTTGATTGTGCCGTGGGCATAAGCCGAGCGCATTACCGGTTTGCTGACTTCGCGATTGAACGCGTAACCGTTTGCGCCTTTGGTCAGGCGAATGGTTTCCAGGTTGCTGACCTTGCTGTGCAGGCTGGCCAGCTGACCGTCCTTGTCCAGTTCGATCTGCAGCACCTGGCCACTTTTGAGCTGGCTGAACTGTTTCGCCTGTTTGTTACTGGACAGTACTTCTTGTACTGCGCTGGCCGGCAGGCCGACCTTGGCGAACAGAGTCGACAGGGTGTCGCCGCGGCTTACGGTCACTTCGCGGTGACTCGGGTCCTTGGCAGCTGCGGCGGGTGCTGGCACTGGTGCAGTAGCCGGCTCGACCTTGGCGGTCTCCTCGGCAGGTGCGGCACTGTTGTCGATCTGGGCAAACGGCGAGGCGGCGGATGCCTCTGCGTTCTGTGCCAGTGGTGCGTCCGGTTCCTGCTTGAGCTGCTCGGCCGGGCTCTCCAGCTCGAGGTTCAGGGTGGTCTTTTTCGCTTCTACCTCGCTGGATGGGAACACCAGCAAGGCCAGACTGAGTAAGGCGGCGATGCCGCTAGCGGCCAACAGATGGCTCTTCGGATAAAGCGGGGGCGCTTTAGGCGGTTCGTTGGTCATAGATGAATTGACTTTGAAATAGATGAATTGGAAAAGATGAATGACATGATGAAGATGAAATAACTGTATAAAATATAACCAAATCCCTTCTAGCGCAAGCGCGCAGACGTCATCAGTCGGCTACGGGGTCACATCCGGGGCAAAAACTTGTAATTGATGGCTGATCTTGTATGGTTGGGGCCCTTTGAATCTGAGCCTGCGGGTCTGTTATGAAGTCGGTTGAAGAGCAGCTAGCGCTGATCAAGCGTGGTGCGGAAGAGGTACTGGTAGAGTCCGAGTTGGTCGAGAAGCTCAAGCGCGGGCAGCCGCTGCGGATCAAGGCGGGTTTCGATCCGACCGCACCCGACCTGCACCTGGGGCATACCGTCCTTATTAACAAGCTGCGCCAGTTCCAGGATCTGGGGCATCAGGTGATTTTCCTGATCGGCGACTTCACCGGCATGATCGGTGATCCGAGCGGCAAGAGTGCCACGCGTCCGCCGCTGACCCGCGAGCAGGTGCTGGATAATGCCGAGACCTATAAGCAGCAGGTGTTCAAGATTCTCGACCCGGCCAAGACCGAGGTTGCGTTCAACTCCACCTGGATGGACAAGCTGACACCGGCTGACTTCATTCGCCTGGCTTCGCAGTACACCGTGGCGCGCATGCTTGAGCGCGACGATTTTGACAAGCGTTACACCAGCAATCAGCCGATTGCCATTCACGAGTTCCTCTACCCGCTGGTGCAGGGCTATGACTCGGTGGCGCTCAAGGCGGATGTCGAGCTGGGTGGTACTGATCAGAAGTTCAACCTGCTGATGGGGCGCGAGTTGCAGCGGTCTTATGGCCAGGAAGCGCAGAACATCGTGACCATGCCGCTGCTTGAAGGTCTCGATGGCATCAAGAAGATGTCCAAGTCGCTGGGTAACTATGTCGGTATCCAGGAGGCGCCAGGGGTGATGTACAGCAAGCTGGTATCGATCCCTGACACGCTGATGTGGCGTTACTTCGAGCTGCTGAGCTTCCGCTCGATGGAAGAGATCGATGCGTTCCGTGCCGATGTGGATGCCGGTGCGAACCCGCGCGACATCAAGATCAAACTGGCGGAAGAAATCGTTGCGCGCTTCCACGGTGAAGAAGCTGCGGCGACTGCACATCGTGGTGCAGGCAACCGTATGAAGGATGGCGAGCTGCCGGAAGATCTGCCAGAAGTCGAAGTGCTGGCGAGCGAAGAGATGCCGATCTCCGCGATCCTTAATAAAGCAGGTCTGGTGAAGAACTCGGCAGCCGCTCGCGACTTGCTGGCTGCCGGTAGTGTTCGGGTTGATGGTGAAGTGGTTGATCGTGGCTTCGTATTTGCCCTGGGTGCTACTCATGTTTGCCAGGCCGGCAAGAAAGCCTTTGCGCGTATTACGCTGAAGGCTGAGTAACACACCTAATATATAGAAGGGGCGCAGGTTGTTTTCAGTACTTTGAAATTAACCCTTGACGCCCCGTTTAATCTCTCTATAATTCGCCCCACTTCCGGCGCAGTCGGAACGGAAAACTCCTTGAGATTCAACGAGTTAGATGTTCCAGGTAGTACCGGAGG
>NZ_JANHLE010000027.1 GCF_028682475.1 Pseudomonas putida | reverse complement strand
CAGACAAGTGATCAGCCTTGCTTGTTGTGGAAGCTGGCCTTGCCAGCGATGAGGTCCTCAAACCCGCAGAAACGCCTGATGCAGCTCACTCAAAGTCGCAAAGTGATACGCAGGCTGTTCTGCCGTCAGTTCCTCATGGCTGCCAAACCCATAACCCACCGCTACTGCCTCAAGACCATTGCTACGGGCACCAATCAGGTCGTGCTTGCGGTCGCCGATCATCAGCGTCTGGGCCGGGTCCAGCGCTTCTTCTGCCAGCAGATGGGCGATAAGTTCGACCTTGTTGGTGCGGGTGCCGTCGAGCTCGCTGCCGTAGATCACCTTGAAGTGATGATCGAACTGGAAATGCCTGGCGATCTCGCGGGCGAACTCCCAGGGTTTGGAGGTGGCGATGTACAGCGTCCTGCCCTGCCCGTTCAAGGCTTCCAGCAATGGCTGGACGCCGTCGAACACCTGGTTCTCGTACAACCCGGTGAGCTTGAAACGCTCACGGTAGAAGTTCACCGCCTCCCAGGCCCTGGCTTCGTCGAAGCCATAGAACTGCATGAACGCCTGCAGCAACGGCGGGCCGATGAAGTGTTCCAGGCGCGTCAGGTCCGGTTCATCGATGCCGAGCTTGGCCAGCGCGTACTGGATCGAGCGGGTAATACCCAGGCGTGGGTCGGTCAGGGTGCCGTCGAGGTCGAAGAGGATGTTTTGCTGGTGCATGGCTATCTCGAATAAGGGCCGTAGGCAGGATCACTCAGGCAGGTGGTAGCCTTCGGCAAGGTGCTGGTCTTTGAGTTTCACGTAGTTGCTGGCGCTGTAGGGAAAGAACGCACGCTCTTTCTCGGTCAGGGCGCGGGCCTGTTTCACCGGGCTGCCGACATACAGAAAGCCACTTTCCAGGCGCTTGCCAGGTGGAACCAGGCTACCAGCACCGATGATTACCTCGTCTTCAACCACCGCACCGTCCATGATGGTGCTGCCCATGCCGACCAGGATCCGGCTGCCCAGGGTGCAGCCATGCAGCATGACTTTGTGACCAATGGTTACTTCATCGCCGATCAGCAACGGGAAGCCGTCCGGGTTGAACGGCCCGGCGTGGGTAATGTGCAGCACGCTGCCATCCTGCACGCTGGTGCGCGCACCGATGCGGATGTGGTGCATATCGCCGCGGATCACCGTCAATGGCCACACCGAGCTGTCTGCGCCAATCTCGACATCGCCCAGCACCACGGCGCTGCGGTCGACGAATGCGCGCTCGCCCAGACGCGGTGAATGGTTCTGGAAACTGCGGATGGCCATGATAGGAATTCTCTTTGGTATGGATAGGGCTGCGGTCGGCGTCGATTGTAATTAAGATGGTCCCATGTTTCTTCTGCCAAGGTGTTTAACCGTGAGTGCGAACAACCCGCTCCTGCAGTCTTATGACTTGCCGCCCTTCTCGGCGATCCGTGCCGAGCATGTGCAGCCGGCGATTGAACAGATCCTGGCCGACAACCGTACTGCCATTGCCGACATCCTCAAGACCCAGGGCCAGAATCCAAGCTGGGCCGGTCTGGTGCTGGCCATGGACGAACTCAACGACCGCCTGGGCGCTGCCTGGAGCCCGGTCAGCCACCTCAATGCCGTGTGCAACAGCGCCGAGCTGCGCGAAGCCTATGAGGCCTGCCTGCCGGCATTGAGCGCGTATGCCACCGAACTGGGTCAGAACCGTGAGCTGTTCCAGGCTTACGAAGCATTGATCGCCAGCCCTGAAGCGGCGGGCTTCGATGTCGCGCAAAAGACTATTCTCGAACACGCCCTGCGTGACTTCCGCCTGTCGGGTATCGACCTGCCGGCCGATCAGCAGCAGCGTTACGCGCAAGTGCAGAGCAAGCTCAGCGAGCTGGGTAGCCGCTTCTCCAACCAGCTGCTCGACGCCACACAGGCCTGGACCAAGCACGTCACCGTCGAAGCGGCGCTGGCCGGCCTGACCGATTCGGCCAAGGCGCAGATGGCTGCCGCCGCCCAGGCCAAGGGCCTCGACGGCTGGCTGATCAGCCTGGAGTTCCCCAGCTACTACGCGGTGATGACCTACGCCGAAGACCGCGCCCTGCGTGAAGAAATCTACGCCGCCTACTGCACCCGCGCCTCCGATCAGGGCCCGAATGCCGGCCAGTTCGACAACGGCCCGGTGATGGGCGAGATCCTCGACCTGCGTCAGGAGCTGGCTGAGCTGCTTGGTTATGCCAATTTTGCCGAGTTGAGCCTGGCCACCAAAATGGCCGAGTCCAGCGACCAGGTGCTGAGCTTCCTGCGTGACCTGGCCAAGCGCAGTAAACCGTTCGCCGCCCAGGACCTGGCCCAGCTCAAGGCCTATGCCGCCGAGCAGGGTTGCCCGGACCTGCAAAGCTGGGACAGCGGCTTCTACGGTGAAAAACTGCGTGAGCAGCGCTATAGCGTTTCCCAGGAAACCCTGCGCGCCTACTTCCCGATCGACAAGGTGCTGTCCGGCCTGTTCTCCATCGTCCAGCGCCTGTACGGCATCGAGATCGCCGAGCTCAAAGGCTTCGACACCTGGCACCCGGACGTGCGTCTGTTCGAAATCAAGGAGCACGGCCAGCACGTCGGGCGTTTCTTCTTCGACCTTTACGCCCGCGCCAACAAGCGTGGCGGTGCGTGGATGGACGGTGCCCGTGATCGTCGCCGTACCGAAGCGGGCGTGCTGCAGAGCCCGGTGGCCAACCTGGTGTGCAACTTCACCCCGGCCGTACCCGGCAAGCCGGCGCTGCTGACTCACGACGAAGTCACCACCCTGTTCCACGAGTTTGGTCATGGCCTGCATCACCTGCTGACCCGCATCGATCATGCTGGGGTCTCCGGGATCAACGGCGTGGCTTGGGATGCGGTCGAGCTGCCGAGCCAGTTCATGGAAAACTGGTGCTGGGAGCCGGAAGGCCTGGCGCTGATCTCCGGTCATTACGAAACCGGCGCAGCCCTGCCCCAGGACCTGCTGGAGAAGATGCTGGCGGCGAAGAACTTCCAGTCCGGGCTGATGATGGTCCGCCAACTGGAGTTCTCGCTGTTCGACTTCGAACTGCATGCCCGCCATGGCGACGGCCGCAGCGTACTGGAAGTACTCGAAGGCATTCGCGATGAGGTTTCGGTCATGCGCCCGCCGGCGTACAACCGCTTCCCCAACAGCTTTGCGCACATCTTCGCCGGTGGCTATGCCGCGGGTTACTACAGCTACAAGTGGGCTGAAGTGCTCTCGGCCGATGCTTTCTCGCGTTTCGAGGAAGAAGGCGTGCTCAACGCTGAAACCGGCCGCGCGTTCCGTGAAGCGATCCTGGCCCGTGGCGGCTCCCAGGAGCCGATGCTGCTGTTCGTCGACTTCCGTGGCCGTGAGCCGTCAATCGATGCACTCTTGCGCCACAGTGGCCTGAGTGAGGATGTAGCGGCATGAGTGATGGGCCTGTGATTACCAAGAAACGCTTCATCGCCGGGGCGGTCTGCCCGGCGTGCAGCGAGCCGGACAAGCTGATGATGTGGAGCGAAGACAGCGTTCCGCATCGCGAGTGTGTGGCGTGCGGGTTTTCCGACACCCTTAATGAACAGGGGTTGTCGGTGCCGAAAGAGCTGGGCACCCGGGTCAACAAGGTTGAGGTCAAACCGGCCGAAGCCAAGGTGCAGACGGTGCAGTTTTTCCCCAATCCCAAGCTGAAGAAGCCCGCCGAGTAAAGCCGTCCCCCACCCGGGGCAGCTTGGCCCCGGGTGACCTTCCGATTTCCAGCTGGCAATAAATAACTATCGCCTGGCCAGCTGACAGGGCTTTCAAACTCGGGCCTTTAACTACCCGAGTAAGAAAACGCCATGAGCACAAAAAATCCACTATTGGCCCTTAAAGGACTGATCGCCTACGACAAGGTCACCGTTGAGCATGTACGCCCTGCCATCGATCAGGTGATTGCGGCGCATGAAGACGGTATCGAGCGGATCATCGAACGTCAGCAAGCACTGCCTACCTGGGATGACCTGGTGCTTGCCGTCGATGAACTGGATGCCGGGTTACAGGGGGTGTTTTACTCGATGGTTCCGCTGATGACCTGGGGCGATAACTGGGCAGCGGCGGTGCTGGAGTGTTATGCGCTCATCGATGCCCGCTTCAAACGCAAGGTCAAGAATGCGCGTCTTTACGCCTTGTATGAGCGCCTTGCCAATAGTGCCGTTGGCCGCAACCTTGATGCTCACCAGCGCAGTACCTTGCAGCAGACGCTGAAGGCATTTCGCCTGGCCGGTGTTGGTCTGGACAATGCCGGCCAGCTTCAGCTGGAACAGCTGGAGGCGCGGATTCGCGAGCTGGAGGCAAGGTTCCGGGAAAATCTCGGCAAGTCGGTTGAGCAATCCAGTATCCATATCACCGACAACCAGCGCCTTGATGGCGTGCCCGAGCCGTTGCGTGCCGAGATGGCCAACAAGGCCAGGGAGGTCTCGCTGTCCGGTTGGTTGATTGTCTGTGAACAGGCCGCCTGCACGGCCATCCTTGAACATGCCACCGATCGCACTCTGCGTGAGCAAGTCTACCGCGCCTACAACACACGGGGCTGGGACAGCGATGCGGCGTTCGACAATGGCCCGGTGCTGGAGCAGCTCGCGCAGGAAAGGCACAACAAAGCGCGCTTGCTGGGGTTCGACAATTACCTTGAATTAAGCCTTCAGTCCAAGAGCGCCGGTTGCGCTGAGCAGGTGCTTGGATTTCTCGACGGTCTGGTGCGCAGAGTCAGTCCAGCGATGGGCAAGTGGCAAGAGCGGCAGCGGGAAACGGCACGAGCGCGCGGCCTGACCGATGTTGAACCGTGGGACGTGGCTTATCTGCAAGCCTCAATCAAGCAAACGGCAACGGGGCTGTCCAAAGAAGCGCTGCGGGACTTTTTCCCCTTGGACAAGGTGGTGGATGCCCTGCGCGAACTGGCGCAGCAATTGTTTGGCGTGACCTTGAATCGCTACGACTCAGTGACAGCGTGGGACTCGAGTGTGCAAACATTCGAAGTGCTCCAGGACCACGCGGTAATTGGCTACCTGTACCTGGATCTCATCGACCGTCCAGGCAAGCAGGCCCTGGGTGTTTCTACCTCATACCTGTGGAACCGACGCATCGATGCCGAAGGTATCTATCATGGTGCCGTAGCCACTGTTTTCACGGACATCTCCCCAGGCCTGGGTGACGCACAGCCGCTACTCGACCACTTATCGCTGCGCAAATTGTTTCATGAATATGGCCATGCCTTGCACCATCTGCTCGTGCGCACAGGTAATCACCTGTTATCCGATGTGCGTCAGCTGGGTACGGATGGGGTCGAGGTATCTGGCAAGCTGCTGGAGCGTTGGGCATGGCATGCAGATTATCTGGCCAGTATTTCTTCGCATCATGAACACGGTCAGGCGCTGACGGCGGCGCAAGTGCAGGAAGTCCTGGTGCAGTTGCAAGGTGAGGGCATTGAGGAGTGCGCGCGGAACCTGTCGCAGGCCTTGTTCGACCTGGACCTGCACCGTGCAGGGAATGATGGCAGGACCATCGAGCAGCGTGCCGCGACCAGCCATGCACAGGTTTCGGGCTGGCCGCTGGCTGGTTTCGAACGTCCGATGCACGCCTTTGACCACCTGGTTAGCGGGTACGAGGCAGGGTATTACGCCTACCTCTGGTCCGATGCGCTGGCCTGTGACCTGTTCTCGCGTTTCGAGAGTGAAGGCCTGCTCAACGCCCGAACGGGCCGGGCACTGCAGGAGGCTTTCCTGTCGCAGGGTGCGGCGCGGCCACTGGTAGAGAACCTTAGTGCCTTCCTTGGACGGCCGGTGAGCCACGAGCCTTACTTGCGCTGGCTCGGGCTGGCCGAGGACGAATGACCAAAGGTGCTGGCAGAATCGTGAGCACAGCATTACTGTATATGAATACAGTATTCAGGTGGCGCCATGTATTCTCCCGCACCGCAAAAGGGCCGTGGTACGACCCACAATCCCCACAATCGCTTCGCACCCCGGCGTTCGCTGGCCGAAGATGACGGTTGGTACCAGGAGGTTCCCCTGACCCAGGGGACCGAGGTACGCAGCGAGATCGCCAAGACCATCATCACCCGCAACAACTCACCCGACCTGCCCTTCGACCGCTCGATCAATCCCTATCGCGGTTGCGAGCACGGTTGCATTTACTGTTATGCGCGTCCCAGTCATGCCTATTGGGACTTGTCCCCCGGGCTCGATTTCGAAACCAAGCTGATCGCCAAGACCAACGCCGCCGACGTGCTGGAGCAGCAACTGAGCAAGCCTGGCTATGTCTGTGCGCCGATCAACCTGGGGTCCAACACCGATCCTTACCAGCCGATCGAGCGCGAACAGAAGCTGACCCGGCGCTTGCTGGAAGTACTGCTGCGCTATCGTCATCCAGTCACCATCGTCACCAAGGGCTCGCTGATCCTGCGCGACCTGGACCTGCTTGCCGAGCTGGCGCAGCAAAGGCTGGTAGCCGTGATGATCAGCCTCACCACCCTCGATGACCAGCTCAAACGCACCCTCGAGCCGCGCGCCGCCGCACCCAAGGCCCGGTTGCGGGCGATCCGCGTACTCAGCGAGGCCGGCATACCCGTGGGGGTGTTGTGTTCGCCGATGATCCCGATGATCAACGACAGCGAACTGGAGCATCTGCTCGAGGCCGCCAAGGCCAATGGTGCCCTGAGTGCTGCCTACATGATGTTGCGTCTGCCGCTGGAGGTTGCGCCATTGTTTGAGCAGTGGTTACAGGATCATTACCCGCAACGGGCCAATCATGTGTTGAGCCTGATCCGCCAGAGTCGCGGTGGCGAGTTGTACGACAGCCGCTTTGGTGCGCGCATGCGCGGCGAAGGGGTATTTGCCGAGTTGCTGGCGCAGCGCTTCGGCAAGGCGATTCGTCGGCTGGGGTTGAACCAGCGCGAGGGCTATTCGCTTGATTGCACTGCGTTTTGTCCACCGGGCAGGCAGATGTCCCTGCTCTGATTTCAATCAGCCAATAATTGATGTGATGGTTGCTGCGCGCAAAACATCCAACTGTCATGCGCTGTTCGGATCATCAACCGGTAAAATGGACTTAACCTAAAACGTCAAAGAGGATGAAGCATGCCCATCAAGGACCCATCCAAGGCCATTCCGGAAGTCCCCGCCGAGAGCGCCGATGCCGCCCTGAAGCATATCGTCGACGGCTTTCTGCGGTTTCACCACGACGTCTTCCCGGAACAGCAGGAACTGTTCAAGAAGCTCGCCACCGCACAAACCCCTCGTGCGATGTTCATCACCTGTGCCGACTCGCGCATCGTGCCCGAGTTGATTACCCAGAGCTCCCCCGGCGACCTGTTCGTCACCCGTAACGTGGGCAACGTCGTACCGCCCTACGGACAGATGAACGGCGGTGTATCCACCGCGATCGAATATGCGGTGCTGGCCCTCGGCGTACACCACATCATCATTTGCGGTCACTCCGATTGTGGTGCCATGCGCGCGGTGCTCAATCCCCAGAGCCTCGAGAAGATGCCGACGGTCAAGGCCTGGCTGCGCCATGCCGAGGTCGCCCGTACAGTGGTCGAGGACAATTGTTCCTGTGGCAGCGAGCACGAAAGCATGCAGGTACTGACCAAGGAAAACGTCATTGCCCAGCTGCACCACCTGCGTACCCATCCTTCGGTAGCTTCGCGCCTGGCGGCCGGCCAGCTGTACATCCATGGCTGGATCTATGACATCGAAACCAGCCAGATCGAGGCCTACGACGCCGCCAGCGACAGTTTCCTGCCTCTGGCCGCAGGTCAACCGATCCCTTGCGCAACCCCGAGAGGGCGCTACTAAGCGCCGTGGGATCTGGCTCCCACAAGATCTGAAGACTTCTTGTGGGAGCTGGCCTTGCCAGCGATGCAGGCACCGCGCAACAGCTGGCACAGCGTCGATCCTATCGCCAGCAAGGCTGGCTCCCACAATGGCCAGTGATCAGGCCGACTGATCCAGCTCCAGCCCCACACCCAGTTGCCGCGACAGGCACGGCCAGCGTTTCCACGCGGCGCCTGTGTCCGGGCTGCTGAGCTTGTCGCGGTATTGCTCGACCGACTCCAGGGCAAAGCTCTCTTCATCGAGCATCTCGTCCACTGAGTGGTGCACCACTTCATCCAGCTGGTTGGCGAACGCTTCGCCGATCAGTTGGTGGGCGATCAGGTTGGCCACAGTGGTGTCCAGCGGGATCAGCGGCTGATTGAAGTGCTTGATGTACAGGTCGTTGACCTCTTCCACCAGGCGATGCGCCAGGTAGGCTTCATCCAGCAGGCATCCGAGGCCCAGATGGGTATTGGTGATGGCAGGCGGCTGCAGGAAATACTGTTCAGCGATTTTCAGTACCGGCTTGATCTGCGATTCGATACCGGCTTCGCGAGCGACTTCGTTAGCCGCTTCGAGCATTTCCGGAACCTGTTCGATGTAAGCGCTGACGAAGCGCGCCAACGCACCTTGGGCGTCGATCTCCGGCAGCTGGATTGAGGGGTGCAGATGCGGCAGTTGTTTGATCAGTTGTTCTTTCAGTTGGCCGGTTTCGGTCTCATGTTGATGGGCTCGGGTGATCTGCTCGCGCAAAGCGGCGATGTTCATGACAACTCCAGGGTAAAGGCGTGACAAACGGAAGACATAAGGTAGCTCGGTTCTGCAAAGCGCTAAGACGTATTTGTCATAACCCGGAACCGCTTATAGTCAGGAATTATATCGAAGTGCCATCATTGTGCTTTCAGCCTAGATAAACCGCGGCCTGACGCGCAAACGTTCAACTGCGCTGGTGTGAATTCTGTTATCGCATTGCGTGGTCAAGGTCGCTGTCTATACTCCGGTTTGAAAGTGATTCGCTGATGAGGCCCGACTGCAGTTCGCAGGGGCTCGGTCGTCGAAGTTCGCAGTCTTGGCCGCCGTACCCTTAGCCGTAGGTCCACGCCTCCGGGATAACAAGAACGATAAGGGGAACCCGCAATGATGCGACATCCACATGTCTGGATGGGCCTCCTGTTGTGGTCGGTAATCGGTCAGGCCAACGCCGCCTGGACCGTGAACATGGCGCCAGGGGCGACTGAAGTCAGTAACGCCGTGTTCGACCTGCATATGACCATCTTCTGGATCTGCGTGATCATCGGCCTGGTGGTCTTTGGCGCGATGTTCTGGTCGATGATTATCCACCGTCGTTCCACCGGCCAGCAGCCCGCGCATTTTCACGAGCACACCTGGGTCGAGATCATGTGGACGGTGGTGCCGTTCCTGATCCTGGTGGCGATGGCCATTCCGGCGACCAAGACCCTGATCGATATCTACGATGCCAGCGAGTCGGATGTGGATATCCAGGTCACTGGTTACCAATGGAAGTGGCATTACAAATACCTGGGCCAGGACGTCGAGTTCTTCAGCAACCTGGCCACACCCGCCGACCAGATCCACAACAAAGCCCCCAAAGACGAGCATTACCTGCTCGAAGTCGACCAGCCGCTGGTGCTGCCGGTGGGCGCCAAGGTGCGCTTTCTGGTGACTGCCGCCGACGTCATTCACTCCTGGTGGGTGCCGGCCTTTGCGGTCAAGCGCGATGCCATTCCCGGCTTCGTCAACGAGGCCTGGACCCGGGTCGAGAAGCCTGGCATCTACCGCGGCCAGTGCACTGAACTGTGCGGCAAGGACCACGGCTTCATGCCGGTGGTGGTCGAGGTCAAGTCCAAGGCCGATTACGACACCTGGCTTGCCGAACGCAAGGCCGAGGCGGCCAAGCTCAAGGAACTGACCAGCAAGGACTGGACCCTGCAAGAGCTGGTCGAGCGCGGCGACAAGGTTTACCACACCACCTGCGTGGCCTGTCACCAGGCCGAAGGCCAGGGCCTGCCGCCGATGTTCCCGGCACTCAAGGGCTCGAAGATTGCTACCGGTCCCAAGGAAGATCACCTGAGCATTGTCTTCCACGGCAAGCCCGGCACGGCCATGGCCGCGTTCGGCAAGCAGCTGTCGGAAGTGGATATCGCCGCCGTGGTGACCTACGAGCGCAACGCCTGGGGTAACAGCAAGGGCGACATGGTCACGCCGAAGGACGTGCTGGCGCTTAAACAGGCCGAAAGCAAATGACCGACTTCAGGAGACAGGACATGAGCGCAGTGATCGACGACCACAGCCACGGTCATGAGCACGCCCACGGACCGGCTAAGGGCCTGATGCGCTGGGTGCTGACCACCAACCACAAAGACATCGGCACCATGTACCTGTGGTTCAGTTTCATGATGTTTTTGCTCGGCGGCTCGTTCGCCATGGTGATCCGTGCGGAACTGTTCCAGCCTGGCTTGCAGATCGTCCAGCCGGAGTTCTTCAACCAGATGACCACCATGCACGGTCTGGTAATGGTCTTCGGTGCGGTGATGCCGGCCTTCGTCGGCCTGGCCAACTGGATGATCCCGCTGATGATCGGCGCGCCGGACATGGCCCTGCCGCGGATGAACAACTTCAGTTTCTGGCTGTTGCCGGCGGCCTTTTTGCTGCTGGTGTCGACCCTGTTCATGCCAGGCGGCGGGCCGAACTTCGGCTGGACCTTCTATGCACCGCTATCGACCACCTACGCCCCGGAAAGCGTGACCTTCTTCATCTTCGCCATCCACCTGATGGGTATCAGTTCGATCATGGGCGCGATCAACGTCATCGCCACCATCCTCAACCTGCGCGCCCCGGGCATGACCCTGATGAAGATGCCGCTGTTCGTCTGGACCTGGTTGATCACCGCCTTTCTGCTGATCGCAGTGATGCCGGTACTGGCCGGTGTAGTGACGATGATGCTGATGGACATCCACTTCGGCACCAGCTTCTTCAGTGCCGCCGGTGGCGGTGACCCGGTGTTGTTCCAGCATGTGTTCTGGTTCTTCGGTCATCCCGAGGTGTACATCATGATCCTGCCGGCCTTCGGCGCAGTCAGCTCGATCATCCCGGCGTTCTCGCGCAAGCCGTTGTTCGGCTACACCTCGATGGTCTATGCCACCGGCGCGATTGCCTTCCTGTCCTTTATTGTCTGGGCGCACCACATGTTCGTGGTCGGCATTCCGGTGGTCGGCGAGCTGTTCTTCATGTACGCCACCATGCTCATCGCCGTACCGACCGGGGTGAAGGTGTTCAACTGGGTCAGCACCATGTGGGAAGGTTCGCTGACCTTCGAGACGCCGATGCTGTTCGCCATCGCTTTCGTCATCCTGTTCACCATCGGCGGTTTCTCCGGGTTGATGCTCGCCATCGCGCCGGCGGACTTCCAGTACCACGACACCTACTTCGTGGTGGCCCACTTCCATTACGTGCTGGTACCCGGGGCGATCTTCGGGATTTTCGCCTCGGCCTATTACTGGCTGCCGAAATGGACCGGGCACATGTACGACGAAACCCTGGGCAAGCTGCATTTCTGGCTGTCGTTCGTCGGCATGAACATGGCCTTTTTCCCCATGCACTTCGTCGGCCTGGCCGGCATGCCGCGGCGGATTCCGGACTACAACCTGCAGTTCGCCGACTTCAACATGGTCTCCTCTATCGGTGCCTTTACCTTCGGCGCCACGCAGATCTTCTTCCTGTTCATCGTCATCAAGTGCATTCGCGGCGGTGCCCCGGCACCGGCCAAACCCTGGGATGGCGCCGAGGGCCTGGAGTGGTCGGTGCCGTCACCGGCGCCCTATCACACCTTCCAGACGCCACCGGAAGTGAAATGAACGGCAAACGCCGGAGGATGAGCCATGAGTGAAGGGACCTCGCTCAAACGCCTGGTGCTGCGGCTGATGCTGCTGACCGTGGTGATGTTCGCTTTCGGCTTTGCCCTGGTGCCGATCTACGACGTGATGTGCAAGGCGTTCGGCATCAACGGCAAGACTGGCGGGCAGTATGAAGGCAGCCAGGTCAGCGACATGAACCGCAGCGTCAAGGTGCAGTTCATGTCGACCAATGCCAGCGACATGGTCTGGGAGTTCTATTCCACGGCCGATCAGATCGACGTCAATCCCGGTGCGGTCAACCAGATGGTGTTCATTGCCCGTAATCCGACAGACAAACCGATGAGCGCCCAGGCGATTCCGAGCATCACCCCGGCGGAGGCAGCGGCGTATTTCCACAAGACCGAATGCTTCTGCTTTACCCAGCAGGTGCTGCAGCCGGGAGAGCGGATCGAAATGCCGGTGCGCTTCATCGTCGACCGCGACCTGCCCAAGGATGTGAAACACCTGACGCTGGCTTACACGCTGTTCGATATCACCGCTCGCCACCCGCCGGTTGCACACCTGGCGGGCCAGGCCAAACAGGGCGCCCGATAAGGAGAACACTCAATGGCTTCGCATGAGCACTATTACGTACCGGCGCAAAGCAAGTGGCCGATCATTGCCACGATCGGCATGTTCATCACGGTGTTCGGCCTGGGTACCTGGTTCAACGACCTCAAGGCCGGGCGCCCCGAGTCGCATGGGCCATGGATCTTCTTCCTGGGGGCACTGTTCCTGGCCTACATGTTCTTCGGCTGGTTCGGCGCGGTGGTCAAGGAGAGCCGGGCCGGGCTTTACAGCCCGCAGCTGGACCGTTCGTTCCGCTGGGGCATGTCCTGGTTCATCTTTTCCGAGGTGATGTTCTTCATCGCCTTCTTTGGTGCGTTGTTCTATGTACGCAACCTGGCCGGGCCCTGGTTGGGCGGTGAAGGCGCCAAAGGTGTGGCGCATATGCTCTGGCCGAATTTCGAGTTTGCCTGGCCATTGCTCAATACGCCCGACCCGAAACTGTTTCCGCCACCCAGGGAAGTCATCGATCCGTGGCACCTGCCGCTGATCAACACCATCTTGCTGGTCAGCTCCAGCGTCACGGTGACGATTGCCCACCACGCGCTGCGCAAGGATCACCGCGGCGCCCTGAAATTCTGGCTGGGGTTGACCATCGCGCTTGGCATCGGCTTCCTGGTACTGCAGGCCTACGAATATCACGAGGCCTACACCGAACTGGGCCTGACCCTGGGCTCAGGCGTCTATGGCGCGACCTTCTTCATGCTCACGGGCTTTCATGGCGCCCACGTGACCATGGGGACGCTGATCCTGATCGTGATGCTGGTGCGGATCATGCGCGGGCATTTCAACCCGGACAAACACTTCGGCTTCGAGGCCGCCAGCTGGTACTGGCACTTCGTCGATGTGGTGTGGGTCGGGCTGTTTATCTTTGTTTACGTGCTGTAGCCGTGTTCAGAACGGCGCGTGGGACACCAACTGGCCGCTATAGAAGCCCCAGGTGATCAGCGCCAGGGTCAGCGCGGCAAGGGTGACCCGCACGGTCAGGGCCTTGAGCAGACGCGTGGAATGTCCGTCGTCCTTGACCAGAAAGAACAGGCCACTGAACAGGCTGGCGATGGTCGCCAGCAGCATCAGGACAATCGCAGCTTTGAGCATGGCGAAACTCCGGGGGGATGCATCGATGACCTTAAGTATAGCGACTGACCATGGGGTGACCGGGTGAAGCCATTTCGCCCAGGTTGGCTGCCGACCCTGGTGGTGCTGATGCTGTTGCCCGGGCTGATCGGCCTGGGCTGCTGGCAGTTGGCGCGTGCCCAGGAAAAGCGCGACCTGCTCGCCGTTTATGCCGAGCGCCAGGCCGGCGAAGCCGTGAGCGCTGCACAGCTGCCTCAACTGGAAGATCCGGCTTATCGCCGGGTGCGTCTGTTCGGCCATTTCGATGCCGAGCACAGTCTGCTGCTGGACAACCGCATGCGCGATGGCCGGGTCGGCGTCGAACTGTTGCAACCCTTCCTCGACCAAACCAGCGGGCTCTGGCTGCTGGTCAATCGCGGCTGGCTGCCCTGGCCGGACCGGCGCAACCCGGTGCAGTTCAGCACCCCGGAGCAAGCGTTGAGCCTGGATGCCTGGGTGTATGTCGCCCCCGGAGCCACCTTTCAATTGCATGCCGACCCTGAAGGCGGCAACTGGCCGCGGCTGCTGACGGCCATAGATGCCGGCCTTCTCTGGCCGCAGTTGTCCCGCCAAGGATTCGCCCATGAATTGCGTCTACAAGCGGGCCCGGCCAGCTACCGGCTGGACTGGCCGGTAGTCGCCATGGGCCCGGAAAAACACCTGGGTTACGCCGTGCAGTGGTTCGCCCTGGCGCTGGCGTTGGTCCTGCTCTACCTCTACTTCGGCTGGCATAACAACAAGGAGAAACAGCATGGGAGCCGTCACGAGTCCACTCAACATGTCTGAAGGCAAGGCGCCGATCGGGCGCGCTCGCGGGCGCCTGCAACTGATCCTGATCCTGCTGGTAGTGCTCGGCCCGATGCTGCTGGCCACCGCCATGTACAAGTTGCAGTTCTGGGTGCCCGACAGCCGCAGCTATCACGGGGAAATGATCGGTAACGGTCAGAGCCGTGCCGATCTTGGCGTCAGTGCCGATGAGCAGCGCTGGCAGTTGCTGGTCAGCACGCCCAAGGACTGTGGGCTGGACTGTCAGCAACTGGTGTACCTGGCGCGGCAGATCCAGATCGGCCTGGGGCGTGATGCCAGCCGCGCCAGCCATGCCCTGGCCAGCGCGCAAGCGCTGGGGGCCGACTACCAGGCCCGGCTCGATCGTGAATACCCACAACTGCAGCGCTACCCGCTGGACCTGAGCAAGTACGCTGAGGTGAGCCAGGGCAAGCAGGATGCGCAACTGTGGATCGTCGACCCTCACGGCAATCTGGTGCTGCGCTACGACGCCAGGGTCAAGGGCAAGGATTTGCTCAATGACCTGCGCCACCTGCTGAAGCTGTCCAACATCGGCTAGGACATGACCATGGCCAGACCCGGATTTCGCCTTGCTGTGTTTGCCACCCTGCTGGCACTGGTGGTAGTCCTGCTCGGTGCCTACACCCGCCTGACCCATGCCGGCCTGGGCTGTCCGGACTGGCCGGGCTGCTACGGCTTCATCAGCGTGCCGAAGACCGAAGCGCAACTGGCGCATGCCGAGCGGCACTTCCCTGAGACACCGGTGGAGGCACACAAGGGCCGCAACGAGATGGTCCATCGTTACTTTGCCGGCACCCTGGCCTTGGTGATCACCCTGCTCGCCTGGCAGGCCTGGCGCCGCCATGGTCGTGACGGTCAGCCTTATCGCCTGCCCTTGCTGCTGCTCGGCGTGGTCTTCGCCCAGGCGGCCTTTGGCATGTGGACGGTGACCCTCAAGCTGTGGCCGCAGGTGGTCACTGCACATTTACTAGGCGGCTTTGCCACCTTGAGCCTGTTGTTCCTGCTGAGCCTGCGCCTGTCGCGGGCATTCGCGCCGTTGCCCAAGCTACCGCTGAGCGTGCGGCGGCTAGCGGCGCTGGCGTTGCTGGTGGTGATCGGCCAGATCGCCCTGGGCGGCTGGGTCAGTGCCAACTACGCAGCGGTGGCTTGTGTCGATCTCCCCACCTGTCATGGGCAGTGGTGGCCACAGGCGGATTTTGCCAATGGCTTTCACCTCACCCAGCACATCGGCCCCAACTACCTGGGCGGGCACCTGGACAGTGATGCCCGTACTGCAATTCATCTCAGCCACCGCATGGGCGCGTTGCTGGTGAGCGGTGTGCTGCTGATGCTGAGCTGGAAGCTGCATCGTCATGGATTAAGCCCACTCGCCCGCCTGGTGCTGCTGGCACTGGCCGTGCAGATAGGTCTGGGCATCAGCAATGTGCTGTTCCACCTGCCCTTGCCGGTGGCCGTGGCCCATAACGCCGGGGGCGCCATGCTGTTGCTGAGCATGGTGCTGGTCAATTACCGCATTCGCCTGGTGGCCAAGGCGAAGGCGCGTCGGGTCAGCCAGGGCTGGCGCCTGACACCGCTGGGCAGTGGCGGTGTCGTTCATTATCTGGGAGATAACTCATGGCGACGCTTTTAAGCGGACGCAGGCTGCAGGCGGGCTGGCGCGACTATCTCGAGCTGACCAAGCCCAAGGTCGTGGTGCTGATGCTGATCACATCCCTGGTCGGCATGTTTCTCGCCACCCGTGCGGGTGTGCCCTGGGCTGTGCTGCTGTTCGGCAACCTGGGTATTGCCTGCTGCGCCGGAGCCGCGGCGGTGGTCAACCATGTGGTGGACCGGCGTATCGATGCCTTGATGGCCCGCACGCACAAACGCCCCCTCGCCGAAGGCCGGGTAGCGCCTGCTGCCGCTTTGATCTTTGCCCTTCTGCTGGCGCTGCTGGGCATGGCCCTGCTGCTGGTCTTCACCAACGCCCTCACCGCCTGGCTGACCTTGGCCTCGCTGCTCGGTTATGCGGTGATCTATACCGGCTTTCTCAAGCGGGCCACGCCGCAGAACATCGTGATTGGCGGGCTGGCCGGCGCGGCACCGCCGTTGCTGGGCTGGGTGGCGGTCAGTGGTCATATCAGCGCCGAGCCGCTGCTGCTGGTGCTGATCATTTTCGCCTGGACCCCGCCGCACTTCTGGGCCCTGGCCATTCACCGCAAGGAAGAGTACGCCAAGGCGGATATTCCGATGCTGCCGGTGACTCACGGCGAGCCTTACACCAAGCTGCACATCCTGCTTTACACCCTGGTATTGCTCGCAGTCAGCCTGCTGCCCTACGTCATTCACATGAGCGGGGCGCTCTACCTGGCCTGTGCCGTGGCATTGGGTGCGCGCTTCCTGCAATGGGCCTGGGTGTTGTACCGTGGCAGTCGGCCGCACGCGGCGATCAAGACCTTCAAGTACTCTGTCTGGTACCTGTTGTTGTTGTTCATCGCCCTGCTTGTTGATCACTACCTACTGTTGAACCTATGACTCGAACCCAGAAAACCGTCTTCATCCTCGTTGCCGTGGTCGCCGTGATCCTCGGGCTTACTGTCAACAAGGTGCTCAATGGCCGCAGTGCCGGCAACCCGACCGAGCTGATCGATGCCGGCATCATCCTGCTGCCGCAGAGCCGCACGGTGCCGGCGCTGGAAATGACCGACGAGAACGGCCAGCCGGTCATGATGGATGAGCTCAAGGGCAAGTGGTCGCTGCTGTTTTTCGGCTACACCTTCTGCCCGGACATCTGCCCGACCACGCTGGCGCAATTGCGTCAGGTGAAAAGCGAGCTGCCTAAAGAGGCCGTGGAGCGGCTGCAGGTGGTGCTGGTCAGCGTCGACCCGAATCGGGATACACCGACGCAGCTCAAACAGTATCTGGGCTATTTCGACAAGGACTTCCGCGGCGTGACCGGTTCACTGGAGAACCTGCAGAAGCTGGCCAATGCGGTAAGCATTCCGTTCATTCCGGCCGATACCAGCAAGCCGAACTATACGGTGGATCACAGTGGCAACCTGGCGCTGCTGGGGCCGGATGGCAAGCAGCGTGGCTTTATTCGTGCGCCGTTCAACAACCAGAAGCTGGTGGCGCAACTGCCGGGATTGGTTAAACGCGATTGAAAGCATCGCGGGGCAAGCCCGCTCCCACCGGTTGTGCATAAACCTGGTGGGAGCGGGCTTGCCCCGCGATAGAGTATTGAATCAGAACGCCGGCTTGACCGCGCCCTTGTACTTCTCTTCGATGAACTTCTTCACTTCCGGGGTGTGCAGGGCTGCTACCAGCTTCTTCACCGCTTCGGCATCCTTGTTGTCTTCACGGGTGACCAGGATGTTCACGTAAGGCGAATCCGCACCTTCGATGACCAGCGCATCAGATTCAGGGTTCAGCTTGGCTTCCAGCGCGTAGTTGGTGTTGATCAGTGCCAGGTCGACCTGGGTCAGCACACGCGGGATGGTCGCCGCTTCCAGTTCACGGAACTTCAGGTTCTTTGGATTCTCGGTGATGTCTTTGACGGTCGAGAGGATGTTGGTGTTGTCTTTCAGCTTGATCACACCGGCCTTGTCCAGCAGCAGCAAGGCACGACCACCGTTGGTGGCGTCGTTGGGAATGACCACGGTAGCGGTCGAAGGCAGTTCTGCAAGCGCCTTGAACTTGCTCGAGTAGGCGCCCAGTGGCTCCAGGTGCACACCGGCAACGCTGACCAGTTTGGTGCCCTTGGCCTTGTTGAATTCATCCAGGTACGGCTGGTGCTGGAAGAAGTTGGCGTCCAGGCGCTTTTCGGCAACCTGTACGTTCGGCTGGATGTAGTCGGTGAAGACCTTCACCTTCAGGTCCACGCCTTCTTTGGCCAGGGCCGGTTTGACGAACTCGAGGATCTCGGCGTGTGGCACCGGGGTGGCAGCAACGGTCAGGGTCTCGGCCTGAGCGGAGAAGGCCGCGACGGCGGCGACAACAGCAAGCAGCTTTTTCATCAAATCACTCCTTGTGAGGGCCGGTCCGGCCCCCGGTGCGTCGGCAGCGCCGACCCATGGGGTTACTTACGGGAAAAATGCACAACCAGTTTGTCGCCCACGCTCTGCAGTACTTGAACCAGTATCAGCAGCAGGACCACGGTGACCACCATCACGTCGGTCTGGAAACGTTGGTAGCCAAAGCGGATCGCCAGGTCACCGAGACCGCCCGCTCCGACCACACCCGCCATGGCGGTGTAGGACACCAGGGTAATGGCAGTGACGGTGATCGCTGCGAAGATGCCCGGACGGGCTTCAGGCAGCAAGGCATTGATGATGATCTGTCGGGTCGTGGCGCCCATCGACTGGGTCGCCTCGATAATGCCGCGGTCGACTTCACGCAAGGCGGTTTCCACCAGGCGCGCGAAGAACGGCGTAGCACCCACCACCAGCGGTGGAATAGCCCCGGCGACGCCCAGCGAGGTGCCGGTGATCAGCACGGTGAACGGAATCATCACGATCAGCAGGATGATGAACGGCAGCGAACGCAGCACGTTGACCACAAACGACAGCAGCGCATACACGCCCTTCTGTTCGAACAGCTGGCGCGGGCCGCAGAGGAACAGCAGCACGCCCAACGGCAGGCCAAGCAGCACGGTGAACAGCAGCGAGCCGAACAGCATGATCATGGTGTCGATGGTCGCCAGCCAGATTTCGGCCCAGTCGACGTTGGCGAAGAAACTCAAGGCGTCCATTAACGCAGTACCTCCATATGTACATCAGCCGCCGTGAAGCGGGCGAAGGCCGCTTCCATGTCGCCGCCAGTCACGGCCAGGGTCAGCTGCCCATACGGGGTGTCTTTGATACGGTCGATGCGGCCGGCGAGGATGCTGTAGTCCACGCCGGTTTCGCGCGCAACGGTGCCCAGCAGCGGCGCGTAGGTGGAATCGCCCTGGAAGGTCAGGCGCACGATGCGGCCTGGTACATGGGCGAAGTCGTCGCGCTGTTCGTTCTCGTCGATCTGCTCGTCTTCCTGGACGAAGCGCTTGGTGGTCGGGTGCTGCGGATGCAGGAACACATCGGCCACCGGGCCGTGCTCGACGATCTGCCCGGCATCCATCACCGCCACCCGGTCACAGACCCGGCGGATCACGTCCATTTCATGGGTGATCAGCACGATGGTCAGCTTCAGCTCGCGGTTGATCTCCGCCAGCAGTTGCAGGACCGAAGCGGTGGTCTGCGGATCGAGCGCGCTGGTGGCTTCGTCGCAGAGCAGGATTTTCGGCTTGGTCGACAACGCGCGGGCAATGCCGACGCGTTGCTTCTGGCCGCCGGACAACTGCGCCGGGTATTTTTTCGCGTGCTCGGACAGGCCGACACGGGCCAGCAGTTCGCTGACGCGGAGGTTGATCTCCTTGCGCGACAGCTCGCCGGCCAGGGTCAGCGGCAACGCAACGTTGTCGGCCACGGTCTTGGACGCCAGCAGGTTGAAGTGCTGGAAGATCATCCCGACTTGCTGGCGGAAGCGCCGCAGGTCATTGGCGTTGAACGCGGTGACATCTTCACCGTCAACAATGATCTTGCCGCCGCTTGGGGCTTCCAGGCGGTTGATCAGGCGCAGCAGGGTACTCTTGCCGGCACCGGAGTGGCCGATCAGTCCGAACACCTGGCCGTTTTCGACACTCAGGTTGGTCGGGTGCAGCGCGGGGATGTCCCTACCGGCGACGCGGTAGGTTTTATGCACATTTTCAAACTCGATCACGTAGCGAACCTTGTGGGGCGCATGGAATTTGGGTCAGCGGTTAGCCGGGGCGCGCATTTTAGCCTGTTCGTATAGAGGTTCTTAGCATTTATTTCGCAATTGACCAATGCTACGGGAATAACGCGATCAGTGGTCGATCCGATTGAACGCTCGTGCAACCCGGCCAGTCCCTACTGAAAGGGCCCGCCGTGGGGCCGAACCGAGACTGATCGAGGAGAGCGTTCCAATGCCCAGCAAGAAGAATCCGCCCAAGGAAAGTCAACTGGCCGGCACCCAGACCCCCGACCGGGCCAATACCAATGCCAAGCTGCAAAGCCTGGAGGCCTTTCGCAGCGATGCCAGCGGCCAGGCCTTGCGTACCAACCAGGGCGTCAAGGTCGCCGACAACCAGAACACGCTGCGGGCTGGAGACCGCGGGCCGTCGCTGCTGGAAGACTTCATCATGCGTGAGAAAATCACGCATTTTGACCACGAGCGGATCCCCGAGCGCATCGTCCATGCCCGTGGCAGCGGCGCTCATGGTTACTTCCAGACTTATAAATCCCATGCAGCGCTGACCAAGGCCGGGTTCCTTCAGGAGCCGGAGAAGATCACCCCGGTGTTCGTGCGCTTTTCCACCGTGCAAGGACCACGAGGCTCGGGTGACACGGTACGTGACGTGCGCGGCTTTGCCGTCAAGTTTTTCACCGATGAGGGCAATTTCGACCTGGTTGGCAACAACATGCCGGTCTTTTTCATTCAGGACGCCATCAAGTTTCCCGACTTCGTTCACGCGGTAAAACCCGAGCCGCACAACGAAATGCCCACCGGTGGTTCAGCCCATGACACCTTCTGGGACTTTGTCTCGCTGGTGCCGGAGTCGGCGCACATGGTGATCTGGGCGATGTCTGACCGGGCCATTCCGAAGAGCCTGCGCACCATGCAGGGCTTTGGCGTGCATACCTTCAGACTGATCAACGCCGAAGGTAAGTCGAGCTTGGTCAAATTCCACTGGAAACCCAAAGCGGGCGTCTGCTCGCTGCTCTGGGACGAAGCGCAAAAGCTTGCCGGCAAGGACACCGACTACCACCGCCGTGACCTCTGGGAAGCGATCGAAACCGGCAATTACCCGGAGTGGGAGTTCGGTGTGCAGATCGTCGCCGAAGAAGACGAACACACATTCGACTTCGACCTGCTCGACCCGACCAAGCTCATCCCCGAAGAACTGGTGCCGGTGACGCCCTTGGGCAAGATGGTGCTCAACCGTAACCCGGACAACTTCTTCGCCGAAACCGAGCAGGTCGCGTTCTGCCCCGGGCATATCGTCCCGGGTATCGATTTCTCCAATGATCCGTTGCTGCAGGGCCGGCTGTTTTCCTACACCGATACCCAGATCAGCCGTCTCGGCGGGCCGAATTTTCACGAGATTCCGATCAACCGGCCGCTGGCACCGAACCACAATGGCCAGCGCGACGCACAGCATCGGGTCACCCTGGACAAGGGCCGGGCCTCGTACGAGCCCAACTCGATCGATGGCGGATGGCCGCAGGAAACCCCGGCGGCGGCCAGCGACGGTGGCTTCGAATCCTATCCAGAGCGGATCGAGGCACACAAGGTGCGGCAGCGCAGCCCGTCCTTTGCCGATCACTTCTCCCAGGCGCGGCTGTTCTTCCACAGCATGAGTGCGACCGAGCAGGAGCACATCATCAGCGCTTACAGCTTTGAGCTGGGCAAGGTCGAGCGGGCGTACATCCGCGAGCGCGAGGTGAACGAGATTCTCGCCAATATCGACCTGAAGCTGGCGGCACGGGTGGCGGCGAATCTCGGGCTGCCTGCGCCGAAAAAAGGCACGGTCGATGTGCCTGAGCCAGGCCTGAAGCAGTCGCCCGCCTTGAGTCAGATGAACCTGCTGGGTGAAGGCATCAAGGGGCGCAAGGTGGCGGTACTGGTGGCTGACGGTGTGGATGGCGACAGCGTCGACAGGCTGGTAAAGGCACTGCACGCCGAGAGTGCGCAGATTAAGCTGCTGGGGCCTGACTCGGCGCCGGTGAAGACTGCCCAAGGCCAGAGGTTGGCCGTGGATGCGTCGATGGAAGGCATGCCTTCGGTGGTGTTTGATGCGGTCTGGGTGCCGGCTGGCAAGCCCGCGCTGCAGACGCTGGCGGGTAACGGAGTTGCCCTGCACTTTCTGCTCGAAGCCTATAAACACCTGAAACCCATCGGCCTGGCCAGTGAAGCGCAGCCGCTGCTCGATAAGCTGGGGCTCAAGACCGATAGCGGCTTGCTGCTGGGTAACGATGACAAAGCCCACAAGGCTTTTATCACGGCGATTGCCAAGCATCGGGTATGGGAGCGTGAGGGTGCTGCGAAAGCCATTCCGGCTTGACGCAGGAGCCGGGTGCCCAGTTGGGCACCCGGTCACTCAAGGGCGGCGCGGAACCAGCACCGCCTGGGCAGGCTGGTTGCGATGGATCTCATGGGATTGCTGCAGGGCGAATTCACTGTCGAGCTTCTGTACGCGCTTGCTCAGCAAGGTCTTGAGCCACGGGGCGTCATCCTTGCGCGGTACCTGGAACACCACGTCGCACTGGAAATTCACCACATCAGCGGCGATATCATCCAGTTGCCGGCGCATTTCACGAATATTGCTGGTTTTCAATGCCACGACGGTGTTCGGCGCGGTCGGATCGATCAGCTTGGCCTTGGGACGTGCTTCGGCCGCCTTGAGGGCCGCTTCGGCTTTCTCCAGCTCAGCCTTGCGCGCCTGGGCGATGGCGCCGTTGACGCCGCCGGTCAATGCCGGAGCTTTGGGCATCAGCGCACGGGCGCGGCTCAGGGCAGTGGCGGCGGCATTGACGTCGCCCTTTTGCAGGACGATCTGACTGCGTTGCAGGTAGGCTTCGGCCAATTGCCGCTGGTGCTGCTCGACCCGGCTGTCATCGGGATATTGAGCCTGCAGGGCGGCCAGCTGATCTTCGGCGGTGGCCAGCTCACTGCTGGCGATACTTTGCTCCAACTGCTGCCAGGCATCGGCCTGGGCAGGTGTGCTGGCGTTATCGGCCGGGGTGCTGGAGCACGCAGCCAGGATCAGCGAAAACGCGGCAAGGAGCAGATAACGGGAGGAAAACGGCTTCATTCCTGCAACTCTCTATTTGCGCAAAAAGCGGCCAAGTCTACACCCAGTCCGCAGGCTCGAAAATAAATCTTCAGGGCCCTGCGAGATTTAACTGTCGCAGGGTGCAACCGCCTTGGCTGCACCCTGCGGCTCAGCGCCGGGGCCAGGCCAGGCTCAGCAAGAATAGCACTGCGGCGCAGACCACGATCGACGGGCCGGCCGGGGTGTCTTTGAACCACGACAACGCCAGGCCCCCGCACACTGCGGTAACCCCCAGCAGGCTGGCGCCCAGCGCCATCTGTTCGGGCGAGCGGGCGTGACGTTGCGCCGCAGCGGCCGGGATGATCAGCAGCGAGGTAATCAGCAGCACGCCGACGATCTTCATCGCCACGGCAATCACCACCGCGATCAGCAGCATCAATGCCAAGCGCAACGCCGCCACCGGCAGGCCTTCGACCATCGCCAGTTCTTCATGCACGGTCACCGCCAGCAACGGGCGCCACAGCGCCACCAGCAACAGCAACACCGCTGCGCTGCCGCCAAGGATCCAGGCCAGGTCGCCAGGGCTGATCGCCAGCAGGTCACCGAACAGGTAAGCCATCAGGTCGATGCGCACATCGTGCATGAAACTCAGCACCACCAGGCCGAGCGACAGGGTGCTCGGGGCGAGGATGCCCAGCAGGGTGTCGGAAGCCAGCGGCTGGCGCTGCTGCAGGGTAACCAGCAACAGCGCCAGCAACAGGCAGCCGACCGTTACCGCCAGCGCCGGGCTGATATCCAGCACGAAGCCGAGGGCCACGCCCAGCAGTGCGGCATGCGAAAGGGTGTCACCAAAATAGGCCATGCGCCGCCAGACCACGAAGGACCCCAAGGGGCCGGCGACCAGGGCCAGGGCCAGGCCTGCGAGCAGGGCGTAAAGCAGAAAATCAGCCATGCTTGCAGTGTTCTCCGTGTACGTGACCGCCTTGGGCCGGGGTAACCACCGAACCATGCAGGTCGTGGGCGTGGTCGTGATGGTGATGGTAGATCGCCAGGCTTGGCGCATTGCTGCCGAACAGTTCGACGAAGGCCGGATCGCCGCTGACCTGTTCCGGGTGGCCGGAGCAGCAGACGTGACGGTTCAGACAGACCACCTGGTCGGTGGTGCTCATCACCAGGTGCAGGTCGTGGGAGACCATCAGCACGCCGCAGCCGTGGCGGTCGCGCAAACGGGTGATCAGGCTGTACAGCTCGGCCTGGCCGGCCACGTCGACGCCTTGTACCGGCTCATCCAGCACCAGCAGTTCAGGCTCGCGCAGCAGCGCCCGGGCCAGCAGCACGCGCTGCATTTCGCCACCGGAAATACCCTGGATCGGGCTGTCGATCACCTGCTCGGCACCGACTTCCTGCAACGCACTGAGGGCGGCGGCGCGGTCGACACCGGGCACCAGGCGCAGAAAGCGCAGCACCGACAGCGGCAAGGTGGCATCCACGTGCAGTTTTTGCGGCATGTAGCCGATGCGCAGGCGCGGCTTGCGCCAGACCTTGCCGGTGTGGGGCTTGAGCAAGCCAAGCACGGCACGCACCAGGGTGGTTTTGCCAGCACCGTTGGGGCCGATCAGGGTAACGATCTGTCCGGGCTCGACGGCCAGGTCGATGCTGTCGAGCACGGGCTGTCCGGAGAAAGCCACGCCGACCTGTTCAAGGCGAATCAGCGCATTGCTCATCAGGCGCTCCGGCAGTTGCCGCACAAGCCGACCACTTCGACGGTTTGCGCTTCGACGCTGAAGCCGACGTCCTTGGCGCTGGCGACAATGGCGTTGCTGATGCTGGTCTGCTCCAGCTCGATCGCCACATGGCACTCCCGGCAGATCAGGAACTGCCCCTGGTGGGCATGCTCCGGGTGGCTGCAGCCGATGAAGGCGTTGAGCGAGGCGATGCGGTGCACCAGGCTGTTTTCCAGGAGAAAATCCAGCGCCCGGTAGACGGTTGGTGGCGCTGCGCGACGGCCGTCCTGCTCGCTCAGCACTGCGAGTATGTCGTAGGCGCCCAGGGGTTTATGGCTCTGCCACACCAGCTCCAGCACACGTCGGCGCAGGGCGGTCAGGCGCAAGCCTTTGCGCGCGCACAGCACATCGGCCTCGGCCAGGGCGCTGTGGACGCAATGGGAGTGGTCGTGGGGACGGTTGGCCAGCGGGGTTTTAGGCATGGGCGGCGACGGTTCTGAATAGAGACGTTATTATGTTACCTGTTCCTGCCCCTTTGAGTGGTCATCGTGTCCCGATTTTTTGCCCTTTTTGTCGCTTTTATCACCACCCTGGTGATGGCCCAGGCACAGGCCGAAGTCCGTGTCCTGACCAGTATCAAGCCCCTGCAACAGATCGCTGCGGCGGTGCAGGACGGCGTCGGCAGCCCTGAAGTGCTGCTGCCACCGGGCGCTTCACCGCATCACTATGCCCTGCGTCCCTCCGACGTACGGCGAGTCGGTGATGTCGAGCTGCTGTACTGGATCGGCCCGGACATGGAAGGTTTTCTGCCGCGGGTACTGAAAAGCCGCAGCAAACCCAGTGTCGCCGTGCAAGACCTGCCTGGCCTGCACTTGCGTCACTTTGGCGAAGATAGCCACTCACATGACGAAGAAGGCGACGAGCATGACCACGATCACCGCCCAGGCAGCCTCGATGCCCACCTGTGGCTGTCGTCGGTCAATGCCCGGGTGATCGCGGCGAAGATGGCCAGTGACCTGAGCGCTGCAGATCCAGCCAACGCGGCACGCTATCAGAGCAACCTCAAAGCCTTCGGCGAACGCCTGGATGCCCTGGATGCACGTCTGAAAAAGCGCCTGGCCGGTATCAGCGGCAAACCGTTCTTCGTGTTCCATGAGGCGTTCGATTACTTCGAGTCGGCTTATGGCCTCAAGCACGCCGGGGTGTTCAGCGTGGCGGCCGAAGTGCAGCCGGGCGCCCAGCATGTGGCGGCGATGCGCAAGCGCCTGCAGGACGTGGGCAAGACCTGTGTGTTCAGTGAGCCGCCGTTGCGTCCGCGCCTAGCTGAAACGCTGACGGCGGGTTTGCCGGTGACCCTGGCTGAGCTTGATGCGTTAGGTGGGACGGCGCCGGCCAGTGCTCAGGGGTATGAGCAGTTACTGGAGACGCTGGGGAATGATCTGGCGGGTTGCCTGGAGAAACTCTAGCGCCTGCAATCGCCGGCAAGGCCGGCTCCCACAGGATCTCACCGTGTGGGAGCCGGCTTTGCCGGCGATGCTTTTCCAGAATTACAAAGCAAACGGCAAAGCAATCTCCACCTGCTGACGCGCCGCCAGGCGCACTTCAAAATCGGCCGGATCGTGAATCAGCACGTCCATCCCGGCAAACGACTCGGCGGCGATCAGGCGCGACAGCCAGAAGCGCACGCAAGCAATGCGCAACATCACCGGCCACAGCTGCGCCTCAGCTGAAGTGAACGGCCGCAGCGCTGCATAGGCACCCAACAAGGCCCGCGCGCGCGCTCCATTGATCTGCCCGACATCGTCACAGCACCAGTCGTTGAGGGTGATCGCCAGGTCATACAGCATCGGCCCCGAGCAGGCGTTGTAGAAGTCGATCAGACCGGTCAGGTGGGTGCCTTCGAACAGCACGTTGTCGCGGAACAGGTCGGCATGCAGGTTGGCGCGTGGCAGCGCCATGATCTGCGCATGGTGTTCAGCGATCTCGTCCAGGCAAGCCTGCAGTAGCTGGCGTTGCGCGGCGTTCAGGCGCGGCATCAGCTCGGCGCCGGTTTCCAGCATCCAGTCCAGGCCGCGGTCGGTCTTGCGCTCCAGAACCTTGTCACGGGTGGCCAGGTGCAGGTGGCCGAGCAGCTCGCCGATCTGCACGCAGTGCTGGTTGTTGACGTCCTTGATGTGCTTGCCGGGCAGGCGCGGCTGCAGCAGCGCCGGTTTGCCGGCCAGCTCGCGCAGGGCCACGCCGTCCTTGCCACGCAAGGCGTAGGGCACCGGCAGATCGGCTTCGTGCAGCACATCGAGCAACTCGATGAAGAATGGCAGGTCCTGGATCGGCCCGCGTTCGACCAGCGTCAGCACGTACTCTCCCTGTTCCAGACTGACAAAGAAGTTGCTGTTCTCGGTGCCGGCGGCAATGCCCTGGAAGTCCCGCAGACGGCCCAGGCCGTAGGGCGCCAGAAAGGTTTCCAGCTCAGGCCGGGTCAGGGGGGTGAAGACTGACATGATCAAAAATTGCCCATACGGGCACTTCTGCAGGGAAGTGCCAGGTTGATGTAAAGGGTACGCCTTACCACTCGAAGATTTTCCACGACGGGATCAGCATGTCCGGATAGTCGGAGCGAATGAAATTGCCTTCCGAGCCATCAGCGCGTACCAGGAAATAAGGTTTTCCGCCTTTCGGGGTGACCTTGATTGCATACAGGAAACCATTTTGCCGGTATTCCTGGATGGTTTTGTCGCCTTCCGTGCGAATGGTTACTTCCGGATCAGCCGAGGGCGCGTCTTCCGCGGCCAGGGTGACGACCGGAGTGACTGCCAACAGACTGAGCAGCAACAGGCGATTTAGTGTACGCATGATAACCTTGTCCCTTTGTCGTCAATGTTCCGGACATTCTAGCGCCGGGCCCGCCGAAAAGGTTGATTCTGCTCATGAGCCAAGCTCCCCTCGTCCTGGTGGACGGTTCCTCATACCTCTACCGCGCCTTTCACGCGCTGCCGCCGCTGACCACCTCCAAGGGCCTGCCGACCGGTGCGGTCAAAGGCGTGCTGAACATGCTCAAGAGCCTGCGCCGGCAATACCCGGACAGCCTGTTCGCGGTGGTCTTTGACGCCAAGGGCGGGACCTTTCGCGACGAAATGTTCGCCGAGTACAAGGCCAACCGCCCAAGCATGCCGGACGATCTGCGCGTACAGATCGAGCCGCTGCATGCCAGCGTCCGCGCCCTGGGCTATCCCCTGCTGTGTGTTGAAGGCGTCGAAGCCGACGACGTGATCGGCACCCTGGCGCGCAGCAGCGCCGCCGCCGGCCGTCCGGTGATCATCTCCACTGGCGACAAGGACATGGCGCAGTTGGTCGACGGCCACATTACGCTGGTCAACACCATGACCGGTACGGTCCTCGATGTGCCTGGCGTGCACGAGAAATTCGGCGTCGGTCCTGAGCACATCATCGATTTTCTTGCGCTGATGGGCGACAAGGTCGACAACATCCCGGGTGTGCCTGGCGTCGGTGAAAAAACTGCCGTGGGCCTGCTGACCGGTATTGGTGGCGGCTTGCGCGAGCTGTACGAGAATCTCGACAAGGTGCCGGGCCTCGCCATTCGTGGCGCCAAGACCTTGCCTGCCAAGCTTGAAGAACACCGCGATGCGGCCTTCCTCTCCTATGAACTGGCGACCATCAAGATCGATGTACCGCTGGAGGTCGAGGTCGATGCGCTGGTCTGCGGCGAGCCGGACCGTGAAGCGCTGCTTGAGCTGTACACCGAGATGGAATTCAAGAGCTGGATCGACGAGGTGCAACGCGACGCCAAGCGGGCCGGTCAGGAAATCGTCGCCGACGAACCTGAGGTAGTGGTCGAGGCCAAGTACGAAACCATCCTCGACCAGGCGCGTTTCGATGCCTGGCTGGAAAAGCTGCGCAACGCGCCGCTGTTCGCCTTCGATACCGAGACCACCGGCCTGGATGCCCAGCAAGCCCAGCTGGTTGGCCTGTCGTTTGCCGTGCAGGCCCATGAAGCCGCTTATGTGCCGTTGACCCACAGTTACATGGGCGTGCCCGAGCAACTGGACCGCGACACCGTGCTGCTGGCGCTCAAGCCGCTGCTCGAAGACCCGAAAAAGCTCAAGGTCGGGCAAAACGCCAAGTACGACATGAATATCCTCGCCAACTGCGCCATCGGCGGCGATATCGCCAACGGCATCCTGATGCAGGGCGTGGCCTACGACACCATGCTTGAGTCCTATGTGCTCGACTCGACGGCCACCCGTCACGACATGGACAGCCTGGCGCTCAAGTACCTGAACCACACCACCATCGGTTTCACCGACATCGCCGGCAAAGGCGCCAAGCAGCTGACATTCGATCAGATCAGCCTGGAACAGGCCGGCCCCTACGCCGCTGAAGACGCCGACGTGACCCTGCGCCTGCACCAGGCGTTGCAACAGAAACTGGCCAAGACCCCGAGTGTGTTGCCAGTGCTGAACGATATCGAGATGCCGCTGGTGCCGGTACTGGCGAAGATCGAGCGCCAGGGTGCGCTGGTCGATGCTGGCCTGCTGGGTATCCAGAGTGTCGAGCTGGGCGAGAAGCTGGTGCAGCTGGAGCGCGAAGCCTTCGAGATCGCCGGTGAGGAATTCAACCTCGGCTCGCCCAAGCAACTGGGGGTGATTCTCTACGAGAAGCTCGGCATGCCGGTGCTCAACAAGACGGCCAAGGGCCAGGCTTCAACGGCCGAAGCGGTGCTGGCGGAACTTGCCGAGATGGACTTCCCGCTGCCCAAGGTGCTGATGCAGTACCGCTCCCTGAGCAAGCTCAAGAGCACCTACACCGACCGTTTGCCGGAGCAGATCAACCCGCGCACCGGGCGGATTCACACCTCTTACCAGCAGGCCGTGGCGGCTACCGGGCGTTTGTCGTCCAGTGACCCGAACCTGCAGAACATTCCAATCCGCACCGCCGAAGGCCGGCGGATCCGCCAGGCGTTCATCGCTGCGCCTGGCTACAAGCTGTTGGCGGCCGACTATTCGCAGATCGAACTGCGGATCATGGCCCACCTGGCCAAAGACGAGGGTCTGCTGCACGCCTTCCGTAATGACCTGGACGTGCACCGGGCCACGGCGGCCGAGGTGTTCGGCGTCGATCTGGGCGATGTCACCACCGACCAGCGGCGCAGTGCCAAGGCGATCAACTTCGGCCTGATCTACGGCATGAGCGCCTTTGGTCTGGCCAAGCAGATTGGCGTCGACCGCAAGCAGTCGCAGGCCTACATCGATCGCTATTTCGCACGTTACCCCGGGGTATTGGCGTACATGGAGCGCACCCGCGCGCAAGCCGCCGAGCAAGGTTTCGTCGAAACCCTGTTCGGCCGTCGCCTGTACCTGCCAGAGATCAACGCCAAGAACCCGGCCCTGCGCAAAGGTGCTGAACGCACGGCGATCAACGCGCCGATGCAAGGCACCGCGGCGGACATCATCAAACGCGCCATGGTGGCTGTGGATAACTGGTTGGCCGACTCGGGGCTGGACGCCCGGGTGATCCTGCAGGTACACGACGAACTGGTGCTGGAGGTACGCGAGGACCTGGTTGAGCAGGTGCGTGAACAGATTCGTCCGCACATGAGCAATGCCGCAGCACTCGATGTTCCGCTGCTGGTTGAGGTCGGTGTGGGGGCAAACTGGGACGAAGCGCATTAAAAATGCGGTTAAATGCGGGGAAAAGCTGCGGCATATCGTCGCGGCTTTTTGTCGCTGCAGGGCGTCGGTAGTAAAAAATTGCTGCCCTATCGCAAATAGTTTCTAAACCTGCGGAACTAAACCGGTGAACCACGACTCAGAGTAACTGAATGGCTGGTGAAGCCTTTCGATGCTCCTATGTTGTGTTAAGTGTTGGCAGATATCTGGACCCCGCCCTAGCGGTCCGGAGCTTGAACCCCGAACTTCCCCCTCCCCATACGAAGTCCGGGGTTTTTTTTGCCCGGCGTTTGCCGGGCAGCCCTTATTCTGCGGGCTTGTCCGCCAGTTCCATCCAGTTTGCCAAGACCCCGTAGGCTTCTTCCAGGCCCTGGCGCTTGGGCGCCGAGAACAGCTGGATGGTCACCGCATCGCCCCAACCCTTGCGGATTTCCGCCTGCACTTTGAGCAGGGTGTTCTTGGCGGCACCGAAGGTCAGTTTGTCGGCCTTGGTCAGCAGGATGTGCATCGGCATGCCGGCCGCCTGGGACCAGTCGAGCATCATCTTGTCGAAGTCCGTCATCGGGTGGCGCACGTCCATCATCAGGATCAGGCCCTTGAGGCACTCGCGGCTGCCCAGGTAGGCCTCCAGGTGCTTCTGCCAGTGCTGCTTGAGCGGAATCGGCACTTTTGCATAACCGTAGCCCGGCAAGTCGACCAAACGCCGTTCATCGTCCAGACTGAAGAAATTCAGCAGCTGGGTGCGCCCCGGGGTTTTCGAGGTGCGTGCCAGGCTAGCGTGGGTCAGGGTATTGAGTGCGCTGGACTTGCCGGCGTTGGAGCGGCCGGCAAAGGCCACTTCATAGCCCTGGTCGTCCGGGCACTGGTCGACCTTGGCAGCGCTGAGGGCGAATTTGGCCTGTTGGCAGAGACCGAGGATGGGGTTTTTGACTTGCATGGTTTATCCGGTTGGGCGTTGCGCGAGGGGGTCTCGGCAAGCGGTGTCGTTTCCGTTTCAGTAACGGGAGTATATAATGCCCCAGTTTTTGTGTGCGCATTATCCCGGCGTAGGAGGATGTGCACGGGGGCGGTTGATTCAAGCTTGCGCGGTAGAACGCAGTGCAACCCCCAACCCTGAAAGGTCGTTCGTATGACGAAATGGCTGCTTGCTGCAGGTGTCTTGATACCGTTGTTCAGCGCTCAGGCTACACAGGATCCCCAGGCAGTGTACAAGCGAGCATGTGCCGCTTGCCATGCCGGACAGCTACCGCAGGCACCGCAACCGGGTGACCGGGCAGCATGGGAGCCACGGCTGGCGCAGGGGATGGAGACGCTGGTGAAGCATGTCACACAGGGTTTCAAGGCTATGCCGCCGCGTGGATTGTGCATGGACTGCAGTGCCGAGGACTACCAGGCGATCATCCAGTGGATGAGCCGGAGTCCCGATACATAACTCTTTCACCCTTAGCCGTAGTTGGATTAGCTGATGAACAAACTACTCGTGAGTCTGCTGTTGACCTTGGGCGTCACCGGTGCAGCCAATGCCGCAGAGCCTATCAAAGGGGATGCCGCTGCTGGTCAGGCCAAAACTGCTGTATGTGGCGCATGTCACAATCCGGACGGCAACAGCCTGGCGCCGAACTTCCCGAAACTTGCAGGCCAGGGTGAGAAGTACCTGGAAAAACAATTGCACGACATCAAGTCGGGCAAGCGCACCGTGCTGGAAATGACCGGCATGCTCGCCAACTTCAACGACCAGGACATGGCCGACATCGCCGCCTACTTCTCCAGCCAGAAGGGCAGCGTCGGTGCAGCTGATCCGAAGCTGGTCGAACGCGGTCGTGCCCTGTTCAACGGTGGTGACGTCGAGAAAGGCCTGCCGGCCTGCACCGGCTGCCACTCGCCGAACGGCGCAGGTCTGGCTCTGGCTGGCTTCCCGCACCTGGGTGGCCAGCATTCGCAGTACGTGGCCAAGCAACTGACCGACTTCCGCGAAGGCAACCGCACCAACGATGGCGACGCCACCACCATGCGCACCATCGCGGCCAAGCTCAGCAACAAGGACATCGAAGCACTGTCCAGCTACATCCAGGGTCTGCACTGATCCGCGCTTTAACGCTGGGTTAATACTGCGGCGTAAAGATGAAAAGGGTGGCTTAGGCCGCCCTTTTTTGTGCCCGCTGCCGTTACACTAACGAACTCGGGCCCGCTTCGACCTGTCTTACGGCAGGTCGCGTCGAGGCGACCAAATAGATTGCTCAGGAGTGAAGCATGCGTAATTTGATTCTCAGCGCCACGCTGGTCGCCGCCAGTGTATTCGGTATGACTGCCCAGGCTGCGGAGCCGGTAGAGGGCAAGGAGTATGTGCAGCTGAGCAACGCGGTACCGGTGTCGGTGCCAGGCAAGATCGAAGTGGTCGAGCTGTTCTGGTACGGCTGCCCGCACTGCTACAGCTTCGAGCCAGTGGTTAATCCTTGGGCTGAGAAGCTGCCGGCCGACGTCAACTTCAAGCGCATTCCCGCCATGTTTGGCGGCCCATGGGACGCCCATGGCCAGATGTTCCTGACCCTTGAAGCCATGGGCGTGGAACACAAGGTTCATGCTGCTGTTTTCGATGCGATTCAGGTTCAACGCAAAAAACTGACTGATCCTGAAGAAATGGCCGAGTTCCTGACGACCCAAGGCGTCGACAAGGACAAGTTCCTGGCCACCTTCAACTCCTTCGCCATCAAAGGTCAGGTACAGAAGGCCAAAGAACTCGCCAAGAAGTATGAAATCACCGGCGTGCCAAGCATGGTTGTCAACGGCAAGTACCGCTTTGACCTCGGCAGTGCTCAAGGTTCTCAAGGTCCTCAAGGCGTCCTGAACGTCGCCGACTTCCTGATCGCCAAGGAGCGCGCCGCCAAGTAAGCGGCGACCACCATGCGCCGCTGGAGAGCTGAGCGAGGCGTTGGCCTGCGCGATCCGCAGGTCAACGAACATCACCTGCAGGCTAACGGCCTGCCAGAGGATGGCCGGCTGCGCCTGCTCAGTTTCAATATCCAGGTGGGCATCAGCACCGAGCGTTACCGGCATTACCTGACCAAGAGCTGGCAGCACCTGCTGCCGCACCCCGGGCGTGCCGGCAACCTGCAGAAGATCGGAGAGCTGCTGGGCGACTTCGACCTGGTGGCCCTGCAGGAGGCCGATGGTGGCAGCCTGCGCTCCGGCTACGTCAATCAGGTCGAACACCTGGCCCAGCTCGGTGCCTTTCCTTACTGGTACCAGCAGCTCAACCGCAACCTCGGGCGTTTTGCCCAACACAGCAACGGCGTGCTCAGCCGCCTCAAGCCGCAACTGCTTGAAGATCACCCCCTGCCCGGCCCGGCCGGACGTGGCGCGATCCTGGTGCGCTTTGGCGAGGGCGAAGATGCGCTGGTGGTGGTCATGATGCACCTGGCACTGGGCTCCAAGACCCGTGCCCTGCAGCTGGCCTACATCCGCGAACTGATTGGCGGTTACCGCCATCAGGTGTTGATGGGCGACATGAACACCCACGCCAATGACCTGCTTGAACACTCGCCCCTGCGCGATCTGGGTCTGATTGCGCCTCAGGTGCAAGCCACCTTCCCCAGTTGGCGCCCGCAGCGCTGCCTTGATCATATTCTGCTCAGCCCGAGCCTGACCCTGGAACGGGTCGAGGTGCTGGCCCAGCCTATTTCCGATCATCTTCCGGTCGCGGTTGAGATTCGTTTGCCTGATGCCCTCGCTGTGGATACGCTGCCCGCTGTGAGCTAATTGCCATCACCCCTCTGCGGACCCAGGCATGACCGAAGAAGCCCAGCGCTGGAAAGAAAAGTACCTCAAGAGTATCGAACAGCAAGAGAAGCTCGAGCGCCGTTGGGAAGCCCGCCTCGACCTGTTGCGCCGTGGTCTGGTGCGCAGCACCCTGGCCGCCGAAGGCAGCGACCGGGCGGTGGATCAGTGCATGAAGGAAATGCGCGAGGTCATCCGCACCGACAACATGGACGCCGCCCTCGCCGGGCTGATTCCGCGTCTGGAAAAAGCCGTGCTCGATTCCGAGCAACGCCGCGAGACCCGTATCGCCCAAGTCAGCACCGCCCTCACCTCGCTGGTTACCCAGTTGCAGACCCTGCCGTTGCCCAGTGACGTCAGCCGGCCCTTGAAGAAATTCGCCAAACAGGTCGAGGCCCGCGCCAGCCAGTCCCGCGAGGTGCCGTTGCTGCTCGGCGAGTTGAGTGGCTTGCAGGGCCAGGCCCTGTCTGCGCTTGAGCGCCCTGAAGAGGCGCAGCGTCCAGGGTTGCTGCAGCGCCTGTTCGGTCCCCGCGACGCCGAAGCGCAAGCGCTGCAACCGGCCATGGTGGACGTGCCTGGAGCAGTCGAGACGCCCGTCCCGGCAGTGCATTCGCAGAGGGAAGCCGAGCCACAAGCCGAGGCGCGGGAGGAGGTTGTAGTCGATGTCGACGAGCTGCAACCGCTGGAGGTTGTCCAGGAAGTTGTTGCCGAAACCTCGGTGCCCGCGACGATTGCAGCCGAGATCAGTGATGCAGCGGTTTTCGAGACGAGCCCGACGGTCGAGGTGACACCGACTCCAGCACTTGAAAACCAGGTGCCAGCAACCCTAGAGCTACCCGAGGCCGCGAACGAGGCACAATTGCCGGAACTGCCCGAGCAAAGCCCGGACGAGCCAGAGGATGATCAGCCTGAAGTTGTCCAGGCGCTTGAAGAGGACCCTCACTACGCCCTGCCCGACGGCACCGAGCCAACCTACAGTTCGGTCGCCGCGCATATCGAGGAAACCCTGCTGGGCCTGCTCGATGACCTGACCCTGCCTGAGCGCCACAAGGCCCAGGCGCAGTCGATGCGCGAACGCCTGGAACATGGCCTGAACTGGTACGAGTTGTTACCGGTACTCGATGACCTGGCCGTGCTGATGCTGGCGATCAACGACAGCGGTCAGCATGAGTTCGAAGCTTATCTGCAACAACTCAACGAGCGTCTGGAGTCGTTCCAGAGTCACTTGCATGAAGCCAGCGAAGGCCATGCCGACAACACGTCCGCGGCGCGCGACCTCGACAGCCAGCTGCGTGAACAGGTCGATGGCCTGCAAAGCAGTGTGCAGGGCGCTGCCGATCTGGACAGCCTCAAACACATCCTGGAAAACCGCCTCGAAGGCCTGCTCGGCACCATGGACGAGCATCAGCAGCAGCGTGACCAGCGCGAACAGGACATGGCCAACCGCCTGCAAGGCCTGGCGGAACGGGTGGCGAACATGGAGCAGGAAGCCATGGGGTATCGCGAGCATCTGGAGGAGCAGCGCCAGAAAGCCTTGATCGATCCCCTCACCGGCTTGCCCAACCGGGCCGCCTGGTCAGAGCGGGTGGACCAGGAAGTGCTGGAATGGCAGAAAAACGGTGGCCATCTGCTGATGGCGATCCTCGACCTCGATCACTTCAAACACATCAACGACAGCTACGGCCACCTGGCCGGCGACAAGGTCCTGAAGATTGTCGCCAACGTGTTGCGCAAACACCTGCGCAGCCGGGATTTCATTGCCCGTTTCGGTGGCGAAGAATTCGTCCTGCTGATCCCGCAGACGGCCCTGCCGATCGGTTATCAGCTGGCGCAAAGCCTGCGTGCGGCGATTGAGGCCTGCCCGTTTCACTTCAAGGGCGAGCGCGTGACCATTACCTTGTCGATTGGCATCAGTGCGTTTCGCAGCGGTGAGCGTAGCGAGGTGGTGCTCAAGCGCGCCGACGAAGCGCTGTACCGGGCCAAGCATCAAGGCCGCAATCGGGTTGAACAGGGATAAATAGTTACCGCATTCCTTGCCGCCAGGCGGCGGACACTGGTTTCGCGCGACTGTCCATCGATGTTGGCAGATTGACGCAGACAAACCTGTTGTTAATAAGGAATTCAACGATGAAAGCTAAAGGACTGGTCGTATTTTTAGCGCTGGGCATGCTGTTTCATACCGGCGTGCAGGCCAAGGAGAGCGTGCTGACAGCCCATATCGGCGCGGACGGTTCGATCCTGCGGCAATGGCCGAAATGGATCGAAAGCGTGCAGCGCGAGAAACACATCAATTATTACAGCGAGTACAAGTTGGCCTTGAATCCTCGCATCGTGCACCTCGATCCTGGCTTTTGCAGTGTGTCGCCCATCGATAACAGCAGTTACGAGCGCCTGTTGCATGGGCAGGCCAAGGTTATCGGCAAGCCTGCAGTCAGTCAGGTGACTGTCATGACTCAACTGGTGGATCTGAAGGGCAATAGCGACGACAATTCCCTTGAGTTCCAGCTGATGTGCACACAATGATCCGCTATTGATGTATTCATGCGCGGCTGTGGGGCACGTTATACTGTAGCGTCGCTACGCTGACCTGATAACGTGCCCTCTCAATGAAAAAGCTCTTCACCGCCATCCTTCTGCTGACCCTGGTGGGCTGTTCCACAGGCCTGCGCATCGACCGCAGCCATACCTCCGCCAACCAGGACGGCCGTATTCAGTTCGTTGTGTTGCACTACACCAACGCTTCGCTGGAGCAATCGCTTGCCTTGCTGACTCATGGTGAAGTCAGTAGCCATTACCTGATCGGTGACTCCCCGGCGACCGTCTATCAGCTGGTCGATGAAAGCCGTCGCGCCTGGCATGCCGGCGACAGTCAGTGGGATGGCCGGACCTGGCTCAATTCCAGCTCCATTGGCATCGAGATCGTCAACCCCGGTTTCACCGATACGCCGACAGGGCGGGTCTGGCAGCCGTACACCGAAGCGCAGATCGAAGCGCTGATCGCCTTGCTCAAGGACATTGTCAAACGCAACAACATCCAGCCCCGTTACCTCATTGGCCACAGTGATATTGCGCCGGCGCGCAAACTGGATCCGGGCCCGCTGTTCCCGTGGAAGCGCCTGGCCGATGCCGGACTGGGTGTCTGGCCGGATGCGCGGGCGGTGGCTCAGCAACAGGCGCGGTTCAACGTCAACCCACCGAGTATCAGCTGGTATCAGCAGCAATTGGCGCGCTTTGGATATGCCATCGAGCAGACTGGCGTGTACGACGTCAGTACCAAGCATGTGCTCGCGGCATTCCAGATGCGCTTCCGTCCGCAGCGATTTGATGGCGTGGCGGATGCGCAAACGGCAGCCATGCTGCAGGTGCTCAATAGCCGCTGAGTAACGGCACCGCCAAACGGCCAGGCTGACTTGTCCGGCAGTTGCTATACCTCTTGGTATTCAACGGGATGTTTTTAATGTCAGCTGCCCTCTCTGTGCTGCGCCACTTGCTCTACCGTCCCTGGTTACTGGCCACACTTGCGGCTTCGGCCAGCGCAGTGCTGTTGCTGGTCGCCAGCATCGGTGTAGCCATGCACCAGATGCAGCAAAGTGAAAGTGAGCAGATGAATGCCAAGGGCGAGCGGTTCCTTGAGCGTCTGGAGCAGATTTTCGGACAGTTGCGCGAAGGCGTCGATGAACTTCAGGCGCAACCCCTTCGTGGCTGTGATGCGGCGATGCTGGGTGTCCTGCAACAGATAGGCTTTCGCTACCGCTTCGTTTATGAAGCCGCTTATGTCGATGGCAACGTTGCCTGCTCCAACCGCATTGGCACGCGCACCATCAAACCGTTGCGACCCCCGGACATTCAGGGGCCGACGTACAGCTACTGGCTCAATACCACTACCGAACCGGATGACAATCTCGCCGCGTTGATGCTTGGCCGCGGCAAGTTTGTGGTCGCGACCTCACGTGGGCATTTGACGGATGTGGTCGACTTGCCGCCAGACGGCAGCTTGCTGGTGGTACTGGATAACGGTACGCGAGCAGTGCCGGTACTTGGCCCGCCTCAGACCTGGCCGCCCTCGGCCGATTGGCCACCGACTTCCAAAGATGCACTGCTGGAGTTGCCCGACCGCTTGATTTATCGCATGCCGACCAAATCACCGGACTATCAGTTGGTTCTGATCGCCCCGCGTGCCAGTTTGCCGTTGAAGATGAATGGCGTGCTGTGGTTATTGTTTCCCGGCAGCCTGGTGCTGGCCTGGTCCCTGGGTTGGTTGGTGCTGCAACTGGTGCGTCAACGTCGCTCGATGAGTTCCGAACTGCAGGGGGCGTTGCGCCGCGGCGAGTTGCAGGTGTTGTACCAGCCCATCTTCGAACTCAACAGCCGCCGCTGTGTCGGGGCTGAGGCCCTGGTGCGCTGGCGGCGGCCGGATGGCTCCCTGACCAGTCCTGATCTGTTCATCCCGTTGGCGGAAAATACCGGCCAGATTCGCCAGATAACCGACTTCGTCCTGCAGCGAGTGCTCGAACAGCTTGGGCAACTGTTGCGCTCCAACCGACAACTTTATGTATCGATCAACCTCGCGGCCTGCGATGTCATGGTGCCGCGGATTGGTCGGGTGGCGGCGCGCTTGCTGGCATTGCACCATGTCTCTGCCACCCAGATCGCGTTCGAGGTCACCGAGCGCGGGCTGATTGACGTGGTAGTCGCCCGCGACAACCTGCAAGCCTTGCGCGCGGTGGGCCACCAGGTATTGATCGATGACTTCGGTACCGGGTACTGCAGTCTGGCGTACTTGCAGACCCTGCCGGTGGACTGTCTGAAAATCGACAAGGCGTTTATCGACGCCCTGGGTCACGATGCAGCCAGCAGTGGTGTGGCGCCGCATATCATCCGCATGGCGCATGCCCTGCAGTTGCGGGTGATTGCCGAAGGCATCGAGTATGAAGACCAGGCCATGTTACTCAACAGCGAAGGGGTGAATTACGGTCAGGGATGGCTGTTTGCACATCCGCTCAGTGCCCGCCAGTTCGTTGAGCTGATTACCCGTGGACGGCGCATGGTGCCGCGACGGATCGACGATGAAGCTTGATACCGCGAAGCTTCAGACCGGCAGGGCCATGTAGAACTGCGTGCCTTGTCCAGGGCGCGAATAAACCCCCATGCGACCGCCATGCAACTGGACGATTTCCTTGCACAATGCGAGTCCCAGTCCAGCCCCGCCTTTCTTGCGTCCGACCTGGACGAACGGTTCGAAGATCCGTCCTTGCTGGCTGTAAGCAATGCCTTCGCCGCTGTCTTCAACGCTGATGATGACCCGTCCGGCATGCCAGCGTGCGTGCAGGCGGATGATGCCGGACACCGGGGTGTGGCGCACCGCATTGTCCAGCAGGTTATCCATGACCCGATCAAGTTGCGCTGCATCCGCCTGGATATGCGGCAGCGGTTTTGCCAGCGCCATCTGCAGCTCAATCTGTTTATCACCCACAGCTCCGGCAAAGCGTTCGCAGGCTCGCGTCAGCAGATCGTCGACGGCGCAGGGCGTCAGTTCGAGTTTTTGCTGGCCGCTCTGGTAGCGGGAAAAGTTCAGCAGGTCATTGATCAGTTGAGTCAGTCGCTGCATTTCCTCACCGACGGTGTCGAGCAGATCGGCCTCACGCGCCTGTGGCGGGAACTCCAGGCGCTCGCGCAACAGTCCGAAAGCCATGTGCATGCCGGTAACCGGGGTGCGCAGTTCATGCGAGGCGCGCAGGACGAATTCGCTGCGCACGCGCTCGAAGGCACGCTGCTCGGTGACATCGTGCAGAACCATGACAGCACCGAGTATCTGCCCGTCGGGGTGGCAGACCGGGGTCAGGCTGTAGGCCAGCAAACGAGGTTCTTCCTCTACTTCCAGGCTCAGGTCCTCTGGCACCCGGTCCAGGGGGGAACCACGCAGTACCAGACGCAGTTGTGCATCCAGCTCCGGGCGCTGCAACGCTTCACCCAGCCCACGGCCCAGATGGCTTTCGCTCCAGTTCAGCTGCCGTTGAGCGACGGGATTGATGTGTTCCAGGTGGCCCTGACGGTCGATGATCAGCAGGCCATCATCGATGCTATCAAGTACCGCCTGCAGACGTTGCTGGCCAGCGAGCAGTTCATCGACGTTGGTTGCTTGATGTTTGCGCAGTGCTTCCGCCATCAATCCAAAACGCCGCGTCAGCAGGTTCATTTCCACGGCGTGGGAGACCGGCAAGGTAACCTCGAAGTCACCCTGGCCTATCTGGTCGGCGGCCTTGGCCAGGGCTTCGATTGGCTGGCCAAAGCGTCGGGCGATGCCATGGGCGGTGACAAATCCGAGGATCAGCACGCTTAGGCCAACCAGACCGAGCAGGCCGGAAATCAACAACGCGCGATCGTAGCTCAGCTGTTCACTCAGGTTGATGTGTTCAAGCGCGCGCTTGTGGGCGTTGACGAGGTCGTGGCGCAGCAAGCCGAAGGCTTTGCCCAGTGGTTGCTCGGAGCCCAGGCCGCGAGCAGGCACAGGGGTGTCGCGAAAAGCCTGCAGGTAATGCTGATAATGGCGGTTGGTATCGGCGAAGTATTGATTGGCATCGTCTTCGCTTTGCTGGTTGATGCCTTGGTCCAGCAAGTCCTGAAACTGTGTCTGCAGGCCTTCCAGTGACTTCAGGTCCAGTGACTCGTTGAGCATCAAGGTCAGTTGTTCACCGAGGTTCTGCCGCAGCTTGAGCCCCAGGTCGAGGGTCGCAGTGTTGGCGCGGATCAGCGCCTGCTGCGAGCTGGCCATTTGCAAAACGCTGACCAGACCTAGCAACAAACCAAACAAGGCCACGGTAATCAGCGCCGAAATACTGAGAAAAAGCCGCGTACGCAGCTTCGCCGCCCATTTCATAGGTTGTACTGCTTGCGCTTGCGGTAGAGCGTCGAGGCATCGATTCCCAGGGTCTTGGCGGCCTGGTCGAGAGTTTCACTGGTGGCCAGCACCGCTTCGATATGGGCGCGTTCCAGTTCGTCCAGGCTCATCGCCGCGCCGATGCGCGGGGCATTGCTGATGGTCTGTTCGGCCATGCCCAGGTGGCCGATGTCGACCCGCTCCTGCGGGCAGATGATGCTGGCCCGCTCAACCACGTTACGCAGTTCGCGGATGTTTCCCGGCCAGCGGTAGTTGAGCAGCGCCGCCTGCGCTTCGTGGCTGAAGCCACGGGCGGGTCTTGAGTACTCTTTGACGAAACGTGCCAGGAAGCGGTCGGCCAGGGGCAGGATGTCTTCGCTGCGCTCGCGCAGCGGCGGCAGGTGCAAGGTGATGACGTTCAGGCGGTACAGCAGGTCCTCGCGAAAGCGCCCATCGCGGACCATGTCCTCAAGGTTGAGGTTGGTCGCGGCCAGAATGCGTACGTCGGCGCGGCGGGTGACCGGGTCACCGACCCGCTCGTATTCCTTGTCCTGGATGAAGCGCAGCAGCTTGGGCTGCAGGGTCAGTGGGAAATCGCCGATTTCGTCGAGGAACAGGGTACCGCCATCGGCCTGGTTGACCCGGCCCAGGGTGCTTTCGCTGGCCCCGGTAAACGCTCCGCGGCTATGCCCGAACAGCTCGCTTTCCATCAGCTCGGCGGTCAGTGAGGGGCAGTTGATGGTGACGCAGGCTTTGCGGGCGCGTTTGCTCCAGCCGTGAATCGCTCTGGCCAGCTCACCCTTGCCGGTTCCGGACTCTCCAAGAATGAGGATGTTGGCATCGGTAGTGGCAACCTGGCGCGCGGTTTCCAGCACCACCATCATCGCCGGGCTGTGCGAGTCCAGGCCGTCCTTGGGTTTGTTGACTTCACCTTCCAGGGCTTCCAGGCGTGCCGACAGCTGGCGAACTTCCAGCTGTTTGGCCGCTGCCAGGCGCAGTTGGTCGGGGCTGCAGGGTTTTACCAGGTAATCGGCGGCACCGGCCTGGATGGCGTCGACGGCGGTATCGACTGCCGAGTGGGCAGTGATGATGACGATCCGCATCCATGGCGCCTGAATCCGCATCTGCGCCAGTACATCCAGGCCGTTGTCTTCACCCAGGCGCAGATCGAGGAAGCACAGGTCGAAGACCTGACGCTGCAGCAAGGTATCGGCCTGGGCCGCACTGTTCGCCGTGGCCACGGTATAGCCTTGATCTTCCAGGCAGTAACGGAAGGTGCGCAGGATGGCAGATTCGTCGTCGACCAACAGGATACGGCCTTGATGTTCCTGGGTTGACTCCATTTCCTACGCTCCTTTTAAGAATGATCTCTATTAGTGCAGGAGAAATCGGGCAAGTTGCATGTTTTTTTCCGATTTATTCCGTTCACTGCAGGGTAGCTCATCATGCAAATCGCACGACCCTAGGCAGGGCATCGTGCAGGATGCGCTCCGACCAATGCTGATCTTATTTCTATCTATTTGATTTTATTGAATATTTTTTCAATGAAAGGCTGGCATGCACGCTGCAATGACTACTGCAGACAACAATCAAATGCAGCAGGAGGAGCTCGGCATGAACCGCCAAATCGCCACCCTGGCGCAGATTTCTCCACATCAGGTGCGTCAGGGCCTGCTCTTCAGTCTGGCGCTGCTGCTGACGCTCATTGCCGGGCATCTCCATCACAGCTGGCAGCTTGTACAGGATGCCCGCGCAGTAGCTGCCCAGGCCAGCCTGATGATCAGGATATCCGTACCTGCTCAGACAACGCTTATGCAGTCGCAGCCTGCAGTGGCCAGCAGCGTCCCGGCTGATGTCCGCGCGCCGAATGATCGTTGGGTGTTCTGAGCGTCACCAGAGGATTTCTTTCTACAACGGTAAGGAGAATCACCATGTTGAGTTGGGCTATCACCTTTCTGATTATCGCCATTGTCGCCGCAGTGCTGGGCTTCGGTGGTATCGCCGGCGCCGCTACCGGAATCGCGAAGATCCTGTTCATCGTCTTCCTGGTGCTGTTCGTGGCTTCTTTCTTCTTCGGCCGAGGTAGAGGCTGAGTCATAACAGGTACTGAATGCGTCTGAGCATTCACGTATATATATAGAAGCTGAACCTTTTTCCGTTCCAGGCTTCTATGTTGTGCCCACCTGAGGAAGGCCGGCACATGACCAAGGGGCCGGGCTGCTCTGATTGTTTCAGGATCGGAGGGGCCTAGGGGTACAAGGAGTGCCTCCGATGAGGGCCGGGTCGGGTGAAGCGGATGCGGAAGTTCCAGGTCGGGTGGTTCCTCTCACAGGGAAACGCTTGATCTGACTTCCGCCTCACTTTGGCAATCGTTCGCTTCCTACCTTTCCTTTCGAGATTTTTTCCTGGGCGCGCCGACGCATATTTCTGCGCGACCGTACATCGATATTTTTTCGCCCTGCCAGGGTGTTCGAATCGAGGCGTTTTCACGCATTCGGATTGTCGAACAATGGTCGTGTGCATTCAGCTGGATACGTCCAAATCTGCCGAAATGTGGCGCTTTGGCCATCGTCGGAATTCCGAACGGTTGTCGGGCAACCCATTGTGACGTACGTTTTGGCCGATAAACCTCATGCCGATTCGGCATGGGGTAGTCGTTTACGGCATTAGACGGACTCCCCCCACGTCGGAATAGTTGCGCCTTTTTTCGCTGGCCTGAGCGTTACTACGCTCGCTTGCGGTGACCTTTTACGGTGTCACCGGCAGATAGCCAAAAACGATACGGATTGCTGACAACAGCTCTGGATCGCGGTTATCAGCCTGGTGGCCGTTTCCACTTGAAGAAAAGGTAACGACATGAAGAAGGCAAAGCTAAGCCTCGCCTGGCAGATCCTCATCGGTCTGGTACTGGGGATTGCAATCGGCGCTTTACTGAACCATTTCAGTGCAGAAAAGGCATGGTGGATCAGCAACGTCCTGCAACCTGCAGGTGACATCTTCATTCGCCTGATCAAGATGATCGTCATCCCGATCGTGATTTCGTCGCTGATCGTGGGTATCGCCGGGGTTGGCGATGCGAAAAAACTCGGCAGTATCGGCCTGAAGACCATCATTTACTTCGAGGTGGTGACTACCATCGCGATCGTGGTCGGTCTGGTCCTGGCCAACCTGTTCCATCCGGGTGCCGGTATCGACATGAGTACCCTGGGTACCGTCGATATTTCCAAGTATCAGGCCACTGCGGCTGAGGTTCAGCATGAACACGCGTTCATCGAGACCATCCTCAACCTGATTCCGTCGAACATCTTCGCAGCGCTGATGCGTGGCGAAATGCTGCCGATCATCTTCTTCTCGGTGCTGTTCGGCCTGGGCCTGTCGAGCCTGCAGGCAGAGATCCGCGACCCGCTGGTGAAAACCTTCCAGGGCGTCTCCGAAGCCATGTTCAAGGTCACTCACATGATCATGAACTACGCGCCGATCGGTGTGTTCGCGCTGATCGCCGTGACCGTTGCCAACTTCGGTTTCGCCTCGCTGCTGCCCCTGGCCAAACTGGTCCTGCTGGTTTACTTCGCCATCGCCTTCTTCGGCTTCATGGTGCTGGGCCTGATTGCACGTCTGTTCGGCTTCTCGATCCTGAAGCTGATGCGCATCTTCAAGGACGAGCTGGTCCTGGCTTACTCCACCGCCAGCTCCGAAACCGTGCTGCCGCGCGTGATCGAGAAGATGGAAGCTTATGGTGCGCCGAAAGCTATCTGCAGCTTCGTGGTACCCACCGGTTACTCGTTCAACCTTGACGGTTCGACCCTGTACCAGAGCATCGCGGCGATCTTCATTGCCCAGCTGTACGGTATCGACCTGTCGATCAGCCAGCAGCTGCTGCTGGTGCTGACCCTGATGGTGACCTCCAAGGGTATCGCCGGTGTTCCGGGTGTGTCCTTCGTGGTGCTGCTGGCCACCCTGGGCAGCGTTGGCATCCCGCTGGAAGGCCTGGCGTTCATCGCCGGTGTCGACCGCATCATGGACATGGCCCGTACTGCCCTGAACGTTATCGGCAACGCCCTGGCCGTGCTGGTTATCGCTCGCTGGGAAGGCATGTACGACGATGCCAAAGGCCAGCGCTACTGGAACTCGCTGCCGCACTGGCGCAGCAAAGAAGCGGCTCCTGCTGGCAAGACTGCCAACCACTAAGGTGCAGCTTGCCTGAACGAAAAGCCCCGACCTGGTCGGGGCTTTTTTGTTTATCGCGGGGCAAGCCCGCTCCCACCGGGTTGGTACTGCACCAGTGGGAGCGGGCTTGCCCCGCGATTTTCAGTGTCGGTGCATTGCGCCACTGCTACCGCTATCATTCGTCGCAACTTTGTGGGGGAACAACGGATGCTCAACGGCCTTTGGCTTGGTTTTTTCTTGGTCGCGGCCGTTTCCGCGCTGGCGCAATGGCTGGTAGGCGGCAATGCCGGGATCTTTGCCGCGATGGTCGAGAGCATCTTCGCCATGGCCAAGCTGTCGGTCGAAGTGATGATCCTGCTGTTCGGCACCCTGACCCTCTGGCTGGGCTTTCTGAAGATTGCGGAAAAGGCCGGTATCGTCGAATGGCTGGCCAAGGTGCTCGGCCCGCTCTTCGCCCGCCTGATGCCGGAAGTGCCGCCCGGCCACCCCGCCCTGGGCCTGATTACCCTGAACTTCGCCGCCAACGGCCTGGGCCTGGACAACGCCGCCACGCCAATCGGCCTCAAGGCCATGCGCGCCCTGCAGGAGCTCAACCCCAGCTCGACCACCGCCAGCAATGCGCAGATCCTGTTCCTGGTACTTAACGCGTCTTCCCTGACCCTGCTGCCGGTGACCATCTTCATGTACCGCGCCCAGCAAGGCGCCACGGATCCGACCCTGGTGTTCCTGCCGATCCTGCTCGCCACCAGTGCCTCGACCCTGGTCGGCCTGCTGTCGGTGGCGGTGATGCAGCGCCTGCGACTGTGGGATCCGGTGGTGCTGGCTTATCTGGTGCCGGGGGCTCTGCTGCTGGGCGGCTTCATGGCGTTTCTGGGCACCCTGTCGGCTACCGCTCTGGCCGGGTTGTCGTCGATCCTGGGCAACCTGACGCTGTTCGGTCTGATCATCCTGTTCCTGGTGATTGGCGCGTTCAAGCGGGTGAAGGTCTATGAAACCTTCGTAGAGGGCGCCAAAGAGGGCTTTGACGTCGCCAAGAGCCTTTTGCCGTATCTGGTCGCCATGCTCTGCGCAGTCGGCGTGTTGCGCGCCTCAGGCGCTCTGGAGCTGAGCCTGGACGGTATCCGCCATGTGGTGGAGTGGCTGGGGATGGATACGCGCTTCGTCGAGGGGCTGCCTACCGCGCTGGTCAAACCGTTCTCGGGCAGCGCGGCCCGGGCCATGCTGATCGAGACCATGCAGACCCACGGCGTTGACAGCTTCCCGGCGCTGGTGGCGGCGACCATCCAGGGCAGCACCGAAACCACCTTCTATGTGTTGGCGGTCTATTTCGGTGCGGTCGGTATTCAGCGCGCCCGCCATGCGGTGGGCTGCGCCCTGCTCGCTGAGCTGGCCGGGGTGATCGCCGCGATTTGCGTCTGCTACTGGTTCTTTGCCTGAGCCTGGGCTTGGTTGGCCTGGGCCAGCGTCCAGGCCACCAGTTGCGCCATCAGTTGGTCGCTGGCGCTACCGAAACCGTTGACCACTGCCGGTACCTGCTTGTCGCTCAGCGGCTGGCGCACTTCAAAGCGGCGGCTGGCGAGGATGCGCTGGCTGCGTCCCTGCACCAGGCGAGCGTCATAGCGGATCACCACCGCCAGGCCATCGGCGCTGTACTCGCTCTGGAATGCCTGTAGCTCGCCAGCCAGTTCATAGTCAGCTTGCAGGTTGCTGTCATCGGCACTGAGCCGGGGTACGCGCCCATCGCGCTGGAAGGCGTCGAGCATGCGGTTGCGCAGCAGCAACGGCGCCGGATCGCTCCAGCGCGCGCCCTTGTAGTGACTGATCAGGTTGCCGTCGGGGACCACGGCAATTTTCGGGTTGTTGAGGGCATCGCTGGCCAACGGCTTGTTCAGCCGCAGCGACCAGCCGACGACACTGCTTGACGGGGCAGCCTGGCGGGCTTGCGCCGCAGGCAGGCGATAGACATCGGCAGGATCGGCCTGTGGCAGGATCGAGCAGGCACTGCCCAGGCTCAACGCCACAGCCAGGGCCAGGTAGCGGCAGGTACGACTCATGGCGTGAACTCCTTGTTAGTGTCACGGCCGAGCAGGTAGCCGCTGGGGTTGGCTTCCAGGCGCTGGGAAATCGCCTTCAGCGAATTGAGCGTCTCGCGCAGCTCACGAATGGCCGGGGCCAGCTGGTTCAGGCCCTGGGCGCCACCGTCGAGGGCTTCGCGGTTGTCGTTGAGCAGGCTGTTGATGGTCGCGGTACTTTGCGCCAGCGACTGCATGGCCTGTTCGGCGCTGCCGAAGGCCTGCTTGCCCTGGTTGCTGAGCAGGCCATTGGCATTGCGCATCAGTTCGCTGGTCTGCTCGAGCATGGCGCTGGCCTGGTTACCGACTTGGGCCAGTTGCTCGATTGCAGTGCGAATATCCCCGCGTTGCTCGCTGAACGCTGCCGAGGTTTGCTCCAGATGGTTGAGGGTGTTGCTCAGGCTCTTGGCATTGTCTTCGGAGAACAGCTGGTTGGCGTTATGCACCAGCATGTTGATGTTGGTCAGCAGGTCGCTGCCGTCGTCGAGCAGGCGGGCAATCGGTGAAGGCGAGGCGACGATCACCGGCAGTTTGCCGTCCTTGCCCTTGAGCTCCGGGCTTTGCGGGGTACCGCCACTGAGCTGGATGAAGGAGGTACCGGTGATGCCGGTCAGGGTCAGTTTCGCCCGCGTGTCTTCCTTGACCGGGGTATCGGCGCTCAGGCGTATCTGAGCCAGGACACGGCGCGGGTCCTTGGGGTCCAGGCGCAAGCTGGTGACGTCACCTACCTTGATACCGCTGTATTGCACCGAGCTGCCCCGGGACAAACCCGAGACCGCCTCGTTGAACACCACCTGGTAATCCTTGAAGGTGCTGTCGACACTGGATTTGGTCAGCCACAGGCCGAACAGCATGGCAGCGGCGACCACAATGACCGTGACCAGGCCGATCAGCACATGATGTGCACGGGTTTCCATCTCAGAGCTCCTTTGCTGCTGTGGCGGCCTGATACGCCGCACGGCCACGCGGGCCATGAAAGTATTCGTGAATCCAGGCGTCGTCGGTGTCTTCGACCTGGGCGATGGGGCCGGCCACCAGGACTTTTTTCTGCGACAGCACCGCCACCCGGTCGGTGATGGTGTAGAGGGTGTCGAGGTCGTGGGTGATCAGGAACACACTCAGGCCCAAGGCATCGCGCAGGGTCAGAATCAACTGGTCGAAGGCGGCCGCACCGATCGGGTCGAGGCCCGCGGTGGGTTCATCGAGAAACAGAATGTCCGGGTCCAGGGCCAGGGCCCGGGCCAGCGCGGCGCGTTTGATCATGCCGCCGGACAGCGATGAGGGGTATTTGTCGGCAGCGGAAATCGGCAAGCCGGCCAGGGCCAGCTTGACCCCGGCCAGGTGCTCGGCGTCGGCGCGGGACAGGCCGGCATGTTCGATCAGCGGCAAGGCGACGTTCTCGGTTACCGTCAGCGAAGAGAACAGCGCACCCTTCTGGAACAGCACGCCAAAGCGTCGTTCGACCTTCGAGCGCTGTTCGTCGCTGACACCGCTGAGGTCCTGGCCGAACACCTTGACCTGCCCTTCATTCGGTCGCCGCAAGCCGACAATGCTGCGCAGCAGCACCGATTTGCCACTGCCCGAGCCACCGACCACGGCGAGAATCTCGCCGCGGTACAGGTCCAGGTCCAGCTGTTCGTGCACGCTTTGTGTACCGAAGCGGTTGCAGATGCCGCGCGCTTCGATCACCGCCTCGCGGCGCTCAGGGGTTGTCTGGCTCACCAGCCCATCTCCATGAAGAACAACGCAGCCACCGCATCGAGGACGATCACCACGAAAATCGACTGCACCACGCTGGAAGTGGTGTGGGCCCCCACCGACTCGGCGCTGCCGCTGACTTTGAAGCCTTCCAGGCAGCCAATGGCCGCGATCAGGAAGGCAAAGAACGGCGCCTTGGCCAGGCCGACGAGGAAATGCTGCACGCCGATATCGCTTTGCAACAAGGACAGGAACATGGCGGGCGAGATATCCAGCGCCAAGGCGCAGACCACGCCGCCACCGATGATGCCGCAGATCATCGCGAGGAAGGTCAGCAGCGGCAGTGCAATCAGCAGCGCCAGCACTCGCGGGACTACCAGCAATTCGACCGGATCCAGGCCCAGGGTACGGATGGCGTCGATCTCTTCATTGGCCTTCATCGAACCGATCTGTGCGGTAAAGGCACTGGCGGTGCGCCCGGCCATGAGGATGGCGGTCAGCAACACGCCGAATTCGCGCAGGAAGGAGAACGCCACCAGGTCGACGGTGAAGATACTGGCGCCAAAGCTGGCGAGCACGGTGGCGCCAAGGAAGGCCACTACCGCCCCGACCAGAAAGGTCAGCAGGGCGACGATGGGCGCGGCATCCAGGCCGGTCTGTTCGATGTGCGCGACGACCGCCGTGACCCGCCAGCGCCGTGGCTGAAACAGGCGCAGCAGCAGGGTTTGCAGGATCAGGCCGACGAAACCGAGGACCTGCAGGGTATCCTGCCAGAGCGTGTCGACCGCGCAGCCAATGCGGCTGAGCAGCTGGATCAGTACCGACTTTTCGGGCTGCTTTTGCGGGATGCAGAAGTCCTGCACCGAGCAGTACACCGTCTGCAGCAGGGCCCGACTGGCCTCGGGCAGTTGGGCGCTCTCGGTCAGGCGCGACAGACGCTCGGCACCGAGCAGTTCAGCCAGCAGCGACGCGCCAGCGGTATCCAGTTGACCGAGCTGGTCGAGGTCGACCTCAGTGCTCTGGTCATACTGGTCGGCCAGTTGCTCGCTGCTGCGTTTGAGGCTGGCGTAATTGGCCAGGGTCCAGTCACCGACAATCCGCAGGCGCGCCGGATTGCTCGTGGTGTCCAGGGTTGCGCTGGCTGGTGTAGTCATAGGCTCCATGCAGTCGACCGACAGTTTCGCAGCCTCAGAGCATAGCGTTACTCGGCCTTCGGCGCTTGACCATCGTCAACCACCCGGAAACGCAGTACCCCGATGACCTGGCCATCTTCGGTCAGCACCCGCACCTGCCAGCGCCCTACCGGGTTGCCGGGGAAGTTCTGCTTGTGCGTCCAGGCCCGGTAGCCTTCCTTGCGTCCGCCATGGATGTCCAGGGCGATGCGGTCGACTTCTTTGCCGTCGAACTGCCAGACATGATAAATCCGCTCGTTCAACCCGCGCGGCGCATTGATCGCGGTAAAGGCATAGAGCCCGGCGCGGATTTCGCTGGCCTTGATCTCGCTCAGGCTCTTGCCTGGCGTGCGGTTTTCCAGCTGGGTGCTGACGGCCACTTCAGTCATCCATAACGTCGCCGGTGGCACCCAGGAGCGCAGCATCCAGCCGCTGGCGCCGACGGCCAGGGTCAGCACCACCAGCATGATCCCGCGTCGCCAGTGCTGAATGGGAAAACTGCTGGCCAGGCTTGGGAATGACAGCAGCATGGCGGCCACCAAGGCCAGTTTGAAGCTTTGCGAGGTGGTCAGGTGCAGAATGATTGGTAGCGCGGTGAGCAATGCGGCGAACAGGGTCAGGGTATGCAGCGCGAGGAACAGCCAGCGGCGCGGGGCCAGCCATTTGTAGTACAACGGATCGATGATCGCTATCAGCCCGGCGGCGCCGAGCAGGCCGGTGAACACCAGCTGGCCGCTGTTCCAGGTGGTGGTGACGAAAAAGAACGGCAGGACGAAAAACAGGCTTTCCTGATGGATCATCTGCGTGGCATAGCGCAGCAGCGGCTGCGGGATCTCACGTTTGAAGACTTTTGCGAAGACCTTGGTGAAGGTGTTTTCCAGCATCAGCCAGATCCAGCTGATCAGCATCACGATGGCGATCCAGCTGGCCAGGCTGTCCTGGCGGTCGACCAATATGAAGCTGGCGATCCCGGAGATAAAACCGCCGAGGGCGATGACGCCGGGGTAGCGCTTGATCAGTTCGATCAGCCGCTGGAGATAGTGAGGCATGAAGGTGTTCGCAGGGTGAGGTTAAACCTGCACAGGATACGCTGGTTTGGGTTTGCAGGCAGGCCTCAATCGCGGGGCAAGCCCGCTCCCACCGGGAATGGAGCCACTGTGGGAGCGGGCTTGCCCCGCGACAGCGTCAGCGCCGACGCCGCCAGTGCCAGACCAGTCCGCCAGCGAGTAACAAGCCCGATAGCAACACCAGTCCATACAACGCGTTGTAACTGATCAAAGGCTCTTCGACGCGCACATACCCCGGTTCCGCCAGCAACTGATGCAAGGCCTGGTTGGCATCCTCCAGGCTGACCCGGCGCAGGGTGCGCGCCGGGTCGGCAAAGCGCCCGTCGAGGTAATCGTTCAGCGCCCCCCAATAGTAGTCCGCCAGCGCCGCATTGCCCTGGGTGGTCCAGGCCTCGCGATCGATCGCTGCCTGCTTGACCCGCGCGAAGGTGGCCGGGTCCAGGCCGTGCTTGCGCAACTGCTCGAGCATGTCGCTCAAGGCCTGTTCGGCCTCCTTGATGTCGGCACGGTCGAGGTCGGCATTGAGGCTCATCACGCCGGTGTCGCCGAAGCTTTCGCGTTGGCTGAAAGGCCCGTAGGAAAGGCCGTGCTTGAGCCGTAATTGTTCGTACAGCGCCCAGTCCAGGTAGCGCTGCAGCAGGTCGTAGGTCTGGCCGTGGTCGTTGTCCAGTACCGGCTCGAGGAACAACCAGTGCAGACGGGCACTGTCGCCCAGCCAGCCGCGGGTCAGTATGCGACGGGCTTCGGCCTTGTGGGTAATGCCGTCCAGTGCGCGGCGCTTGCCGGGCTCGGCGGGCTGCAGCTCGCCATAGCTGCGCTCCAGGTAGGCCGGCAACAGGCGGTCGAGGCCGCCCACCACGATCAGGCTCATGTTGTTGGCGGCGTACCAGTGCTGACGCACATCCTTGACCTGTTCCACGGTCATGTCGGCCACCGCCGAACGTTCGGCGCACTTGAGCCCCAGTTCCACCGCCAGCTGGTCGCTGGCGCGGTGGCCAAGGTCCTGGCGGTCCAGCCAGCGCTGCAGATGGGAATAGTGCCCGCCATCTTCGCGTTCGACGATCTTCTTCGACAGCGCCAGGGCCTTCTCGTCGATCTCGGTGTCCTTGATCACGGCCAGCAGCAGGTCGAGCACCTTGCGCTGGTTGCGCGCCGGCGCCTCGATGACAAAGGTGGTGTCGGCACTGCTGGTGTAGGCATTCCACTCACCGCCCAGGGCCTGCATGCGCGCCTCCAGCCCGCCTTCGCCGCTGCCGTCCAGGCCACTGAACAGTACGTGCTCGAGCAAATGCGGCAGCTCTTGTTGCTCACAGGGAAAATCGTCGAAGCCAACCCCGACCACCAGGCGAATCGACACATGATTGCGTTCGTAGCCGGACTTGAGCAGCACCTGCAAACCATTGGGCAGCAGGTAGCCTTCGACCTGCGAGCGGTCGAGGGCAAAGCCGGGCATGGCCCCCAGCAGCAGGCACAGGAACATCAGGCAACGCATGGCGAGCGTCCTTGCGAGCATTGTGCAGTGGTCAAGGTGAATGGGCATCGTCCGGGACACCGTCGAGCAGCAAACCGCCGGTATCGGAACCACCCAATACTACATAGGCACTGCTGCAGAACAAGGAGTTCAGTCGTTTCATATCGGCAATCAGTTCCAGGTGCAAGGCGCTGGTCTCGATACTTTGCACCACTTTACGTTGCAGGCGGCTGACATGGGCATGGGCCAGGCGCCGTTCCTGGGCGCGGAAGCGGCGTTTTTCCCGCAGCAACTGACGGGCACTTTCCGGGTCGGCGCTGAGGAAGACCGACAGACCCAGGCGCAGATTGGCCAGCAACTGGGCGTGCAGCCCGGTCAACTCTTCCAGGCCGACATCAGAGAATTCCCGGCGCTGGGAGGTTTTCTGCTGCTGCACCTTGCGCAGCATGCGTTCAATCAGGTCGCTGGCCAGCTTGAGGTTGATCGCCAGTTCGATGATTTCTGCCCAGCGCTTGCTGTCCTGACCGCTCAAGTCCTCGCGGGGCATCTGCGCCAGGTACAGTTTGATCGCGTTGTTCAGCGCTTCGACGTCTTCGCCGAGGCTGCGCACCTGCTGCGTCATCGCCGTGTGGATGCCCAGCAGCACACCGTGCATGGCGTCGAGCATGTTGTCGATCAGGTCGCCCACGCGCAGGGTCTCACGCACGGCGTTGGCCAGGGCCAGACTCGGGGTGCTCAGCGCCGCCGGATCCAGGTGCCGCGGCCGCGCCCGGCCATTGGCTTCTGCCCGCTCCGGCAGCAGCCAGCTGCAGACGCGGGCCATGGGTGTGACCGTCGGCAGCATGATCAGGCAGCGCAAGCTGTTGTAGAGCAGGTGAAAACCGATCACCAGCTCCTGGGCGCTGAACGTCAGGCTGTCCATCCAGCGCACCAGCGGGTCAAGCACCGGGATAATCAGAATCAGGCCGATCAGCTTGTACAGCAGGCTGCCCAGGGCCACCTGGCGTCCGGCCGCGTTCTGCATGCTGGTACTGAGGAAGGCCAGCAGCCCGCTACCGATATTGGCGCCAATGACCAGGCCGATGGCCACTGGCAGGCTGATCAGCTCGGCGCCGGCCAGGGTTGCGGTGAGCAGCACGGCAGCCAGGCTTGAATAGGAAATCAGCGCGAACAGCGCACCGACCAGCGCGTCGAGCAAGATGTCGCCGGTCAGTGAGGCGAACAGCACTTTCACGCCCTGGGCCTGGGTAATCGGTGCGGCGGCTTCGACGATCAATTGCAGGGCGAGAATGATCAGGCCCAGCCCGATACCGACACGGCCTAACTGCCCGGCACGGGTCTGCTTGCGCGAAAGAAAGAAGATCACCCCGAGGAAGATCAACAGCGGCGACAGCCACGACAGGTCGAAGGTCAGCACCCGCGCCATCAGCGCGGTACCGACATCGGCGCCGAGCATGATCGCCAGCGCCGGGGTCAAGGACATCAGCCCCTGACCGACAAAGGAGGTCACCAGCATCGCTGTCGCGTTGCTGCTCTGCACCATGGCGGTCACCAGAATCCCGGCGAGGAACGCCAGGGGCCGCTGGGACATGTTCTGGCTCAGCACGCGCCGCAGGTTGGAACCGTACACCCGCAGAATGCCGGTACGCACAATGTGCGTGCCCCAGATCAGCAGCGCCACGGCGGAAAGCAGATTGAGCAGGGTCAGCATTGAACAGGCCCCCTGTTGATCGTGCCCCAGTGGGGCAAATGGGTGGTGCCGTGAGCCCGGCCTGATCGCAGGCGGTTTTTCCCGGTGCTCACTTAAGCTGTAGTCGGCCCAAGGGCTTGGCGCCAGCATCGCATAGCCAGCGCGAGCTTTGAAACAATACCGTCATGAAATCAAATGAAAAAAGGGCCCCGCAGGGCCCTTTCAACAGATGCTCCAGGTTTACTGACCCGGAATGTCCTTGCGAAGTTTCACCGGCTCGCCTTGTTCCTGGTTTTTCTTGCGGGCCATGGCGGTGCGCATCTTGATGTTGATGGCTTCCACCGCCAGCGAGAAGGCCATGGCGAAGTAGACGTAGCCTTTCGGTACATGCACTTCAAAGGCTTCGGCGATCAGGACGGTACCGACGACGATCAGGAACGACAGGGCGAGCATCTTCAGCGAAGGATGCTTGTCGATGAAGTTACTGATGGCACCGGCACAGAGCATCATCACCAATACCGCGACAACGATGGCGGCGATCATCACCGGAACGTGGGAAACCATGCCGACGGCGGTGATCACCGAGTCCAGGGAGAACACGATGTCGATGATGGCAATCTGGATGATGGTGTAGAGGAACTTGCCGCCTTTGCCGGCAGGCTCGTCGTGGGTTTCATCCTCGCCTTCCAGGCCGTGGTAGATCTCTTGCGAGCTTTTCCACAGCAGGAACAGGCCACCGAAGAACAGGATCAGGTCGCGACCGGAAATGCCCTGGTCGAACACCACGAACAGATCGGCCGTCAGGCGCATCACCCAGGTGATCGACAGCAGCAGCAGAATACGGGTAACCATGGCCAGGGCCAGGCCGAAAATCCGGGTGCGCTGCTGCATGTGCTTGGGCATGCGGCTGACCAGGATCGAGATCATGATGATGTTGTCGATGCCGAGAACGATCTCAAGAGCCGTCAGGGTAAAAAAGGCAACCCAGATTTCTGGGCTGGTCAGCCATTCCATGTGTATTCCTTCGTACGATAAATGCAGAGCGCCCGGGCAAGGGGCGCGCTGCGGTTGTATGAAACTGTTGTCTTATAGGCTGCTGAACAGAGGGAAAATTCCCATGAGCAGCGCGGCGAGCATTATGCACAGGCAGACCAGCACTGCCCACTTCAAGGTGAAGCGCTGATGATCGCCGAAGTCGATGCCGGCCAGGGCCACCAGCAGATAGGTAGAGGGTACCAGCGGGCTGAGCAGGTGTACCGGTTGGCCGACGATCGACGCGCGGGCCATTTCCACTGGCGAGATGCCGTAGTGGCTGGCGGCTTCGGAGAGTACCGGCAGTACCCCGTAGTAGAAGGCGTCGTTGGACATGAAGAAGGTGAACGGCATGCTCACGATCGCAGTGATCACCGCCAGGTAAGGGCCCAGCGCTTCAGGAATCACTGCCAGCAGGCTCTTGGACATGGCCTCGACCATGCCGGTACCCGACAGGATGCCGGTGAAGATACCCGCGGCGAAAATCAGCCCGACCACCGCCAGCACGCTGCCGGAATGCGCGGCAACGCGATCTTTCTGCATTTGCAGGCAAGGATAGTTGACGATCATGGCGATACTGAAGGCGACCATGAACAGCACCGGCAGCGGCAGCAGGCCAGCGACCAGGGCAACCATCAGCGCGCTGGTCAGGGCACCGTTGAACCAGATCATTTTCGGCCGGCGCGCATCGGGGAACTGCGAAACGCTGATTTCGCTGTGGTCGATTTCGTCACCTGGCAGGTGCAGTTCGCCCAGGCGAGCGCGTTCACGCTTACCGTACATGTAGGCAATCACCAGGATCGCCACCACCCCTGCGAGCATCGCCGGGATCATCGGGACGAAGATGTCCGAAGGATCGACATGCAGGGCGCTGGCCGCACGCGCGGTCGGGCCGCCCCAAGGAGTCATGTTCATGACCCCGCCGGCGAGAATGATCAGGCCGGCCATGATCCGTGGGCTCATGCCCAGGCGGCTGTACAGCGGCAGCATGGCCGCCACGCAGATCATGTAGGTAGTGGCGCCGTCGCCGTCCATCGACACGACCAGGGCCAGTACAGCAGTGCCCACCGAGACTTTCAGCGGGTCGCCTTTGACCATCTTGAGAATTTTGCGCACGGCCGGATCGAACAGGCCGGAATCGATCATCAGACCGAAATACAGGATGGCGAACATCAGCATCACCCCGGTCGGGGCCAGCTTGGTGATGCCTTGCAGCATCATCGGTCCGATATCGCCCGAGAAGCCACCGAACAGGGCGAAAATGATCGGTACCAGGATCAGGGCGATCAAGGCCGACAGGCGCTTGGTCATGATCAGGTACATGAAGGTGATGACCATGGCAAAGCCGAGGAAGGTCAGCATAGGAGTACTCCAGGCGTATCGCGTCGAAAAAGGAACGAGTCGGGCGGATCAGCGCACGAGGCGCGGCGCATGGAATAGCGGAGGGCGTGCTGCGGGGAGGCGGTTGTAAGCAAACATCAGAATCACCATTGTTGTTGTTAATTGGGCCGGGCGCTGTACGGGAAGTCAGGTGCCCTGGCTGACCGGTCTGTGCCGGTAGTGGAGGCAATCCTAAGGCGGCAAGCTTTCAGCCAGCTTTCGCTGGCCCAAAGACGACGAGAGGTGCATTGTTGGCGTTAAGCACAGGCGCAGGAGGACAAACGATGGGCGATACATACGAAGGCGGCTGCCATTGCGGTGCCTTGCGCTACCGGGTTCGAGGGCCGATGACAGATGTTGCCCACTGTCATTGCTCGGTGTGCCGACGTGTCAGTGGCGGGCTGCTGGTGACCTGGGCGACCCTGCCCTGCGCGGATTTCCAGTGGCTGAGCGGTACGCCGCAACGCTACGACTCTTCTCCCAGCTGCGTGCGCTACTTCTGCAGTCGATGCGGGGCGCAAGTGGCGCTGACCACCGACCTGAGCCCGGAAACCATCGACATTACCATCACCACGCTGGATCAGCCGGAGCTGGCCCGGCCGCAACGGCATATCTGGACCAGTAGCCGTCTGCCCTGGCTGCATCTGGATGAGCATTTGCCGGGGGAGCCCGAAGAAACCCTCTAGGGTTGATCAGGGCAGCTGCAGGCCTCCCGCAGCCTTGTGCAGGGCACGCAAATGTTCGCCAACCTGCTTGATGTTGGCTTCGACTGCGGCGATTTCTGCAGCTCTGGCCGGGCCGAGCAGCGCACGTACTTCTTTGTCCAGATCGGCGCTGAGGCTTTGCAGCTGCTTCTGTCGCTGGCTGGACTCGCTGATCAACAGCTTGCGTTCCCCTGCCTGTGGCAAGCCGTAGCCACTGCTGCCCAGCAGTTCTGCCGGCCGGCTGAGAAAACCGCTGTTGGCAAGAATCTGCTGCAGCGTGCCATTGGCCTTGGCCACGCTCCCATCATTCGCGGCCCGACCGGTCAGGTAGCGCTGTTTAACCTCGTCCTGGGCCAGCAGCAGTTGCTGGCGCAAGCTCGCCTGCTCAAGTAGAAGCAGCGCTGCACTGGTGCGCAGATCAGCCTGTGCGAACCATTGCTGGCGTTGTTTGGCAGATTGGTCCAGCCAGGCTTCGACACTGTCCTGCGGGATCGGCAGTTGCTGTTTAAGCACCAGGAACATGGCCTGGTAACGGTCGCGGTAGGAATCGAAACGGTAACCCAGGCGCAGCGCCTCGCGCGGATCATCGAGCACGCTGACATCGGCCAGTCCGCGTCCCTGCAGCACTTCCAGCAAACCATTGGGCACGATGCTGTCCAGATCGCTCAGGCGCGGGTTGGCGGTACCACTGCGCAACAGCTTGAGGGTTTCCACTGCACAGTTGTTGGACAGGAAGTAATAGTTGCCGTCGTAGCTCCAATGCATCTCGGCGGCCTGGCGTACCAGGCTTTCCAGCTCGTTGCGCTCGAACTTGAGGGGAATCGAGGCGAGACTGCGCAATTCGGTCTTGGTGTACTCGTCGATGACCTGGGCCAGTGGCAGGACGAACAGCCGTGATGGGTAGGCCCCGGTCAGGCCGTCCCAGCTCGATAGCTGCACATCGTTGACGAAGGCGCGGTACGACAGCACCAGGTGCTGGTCGAGGTCGAGCCGGCAGTCAGGTCCACGCGGGCGTCCGGGGGCGCAAATGACCAGACGCAGCATACTGTGGCCCCAGCGGCTGACCCAGTTCTGGTTGGCCTCGGCCAACAGGTAGTCCACGGCGTACACACGCTCCGGATCGATTTCGCCCAGTGGCGTCTTGGCAAAATCATTACCGGCATTGAGAAACGGCAGCGCTTGCGGGCAGGCCGGATGTTCCGGCGCCCAGTCGAAATGCGCTTTCAGATAACCCTGCAGCGCCGGCCGCCGGCAGGCGAAGCTCGGGTCAAGGAGGAAATACTCCATGTTGACCGCGATGAATTCCTTCGGACTGCTCAGCTCGTAACTGTCGGGGCTGCGAGCAACCTGGCGGTTGTGCTGTTCGCGCTCCCCTCGCCTGCCGACATACTGCGGCCAGCCGGCCAGGTCGAGAAGGCGCGGGTCATCGCTGAGAGTAAAACGCCGTTCGCTCTGGCCGCGGCACTGTTCAGGCAGGCCGACTTTACCCTGGCTGTCGAGGTGTCGCGCACACTGGGTGATCAGGCGTCGTTCGCTGCCCTGCCAGAGGCGGGCGCGATCGTAGATATGCGTCAGCTCGTGCAGCACGGTGGCCAGCAGCTCCTGGCGCACGGTGCCGTGGGGGCGGCCGGTCTTGCGGGTAGCTGCGCTGCCATCGGTGAGGCCGGGCAGCAACCGGCGATTGAGCTCGAGGGTTGATACCAGCGACGCCTGGCCGTAGGCGTCTTCAGGCATTTTCGTGCTCCAGCTGACCCGGACACGGCGATCCAGGCGTGCCTTGAAGCTCGGCGGCAGTGCCTGCATGGCTTCGTCCAGCAGCGCCTGGCTGGCTCGTTGCTGGGCCGGTTCAAGCCCCTCGGTCTGCAGTTGCAACTGCAGGTCGGCCAGGGCTGGGCTGCCCAGTAGCGTCAGCAGGCCACCCAGCAACCAGGCGCGCAGGGTGTTCACAGGGCGAGAATGGCTTCAGCCAGGGCTTGATCGCTGGCCTGGCGTGCTTCAGGTACACGCTGGCGCAAGGTATCGAAGGCGGCTTCCAGCTGGGCGCCACGGATTTCACCGCTGCTGGCGACGTAACTGGCCGCATCGTCACGGGCTTCACGGACGACTTTGGAGTCACGGATCGAAGTGGTGGTATCTGAGGTGAAGTCGATCGAACGGCCGAACGCGCGCACGATGATATTGCTGGTGGCCACCAGGGTTTGCGCCTGGGCTACATCGGCCAGCAACAGAAGGCCAAGGGTGGCGGCAATCAGCGGGTTACGCATGGAACATCTCCGGGAGAACGAGGGTAATCATTGGACGAGAATTGCCTGCGCCAGTTCAAGGTCGGCGACAGCAAGTTCGGGGTTGCTCTCGCGCAACCGGTTCAGGGCAGCCTGCAGTCGGGCACCGTTTATCCGGCCGTCGCTGGCGACAAACGCGGCGGCATCATCCTGGGCATTGCGCAGCAGTTTGCGATCGAAGGGCGCCGAGGTCACCTTGCTGGTGACGTAACCGCTGACGACAAGATTGTTGGTAGTGAGGTCCAGGGCGTGGGCGCTACTGGTCCAGCAGCACACAAGCAACAGCAATGGCAGATAACGCATGGGTCTCGTAGGGCTGGCAAATCAAACGGCAAAGGCTATCCCAATGCGCTGGCAAGGACCAGCGCAGGGTACCTGGCTTCATTGCATGTTGTTACATGATGAAGCCAGAAACAGACGAACTCAGAGCGCCAGGATGGCCTGGGCCAGTTGTGCGTCGCTGGCCTGCAGGCTGGGTGCCTGCTGACGGATGTGGGCGAAGGCACTTTCCAACTTCACGCCGCGAATCTCGCCGTGGCTGGCAACGAAGCTGGCAGCGTCGTCACGGGCGGCGCGCACGATCTTGTCGTCACGGAACGACGAGGACACATCGGAGGTGGCATCGGTGGAAGCGGCAACGCCGCGAACAATGGTGTCGGTGGTGACGACGAAGCTGGTGGCGTTGGCAGTGGAAGCCAGAGCCAGTACCAGTGCGGCGCCAAACAAGCGAGTACGGAACATGGTCGATCTCCTGGATATAGGCGGTTCTGTGTGTCAGACGCACGCTCAGCCGGTTGCGCTACTTTTTACCAAGCTGGGTGCGCTAAGGGTATCACGCGATCAGCGTCTGCGAGTTGGACAAGATTGCGGCACGATTTATCAACTGTATCTATAAAAAATAACTCTTTGATAACTGTACCTGTCGCTTTCGCAGCCGCTCTATTCCGCGGATTCAGAACGAAAAAACCCGTCAGCAGTCACCTGCGACGGGTTTTCGGAATTCGAGGTGCCGGCCTTGGCCGGCGAGCCCTGCATTAACGCCAGAACGGCTTGCTCAGCTCTTCGTAGCGTTGTGCTTCGCTGATCCCGGCGTCGGCCAGCAGGCGCGAATCCAGACGGGCCAGTTGGTGGCGGCTGGCGATGCGGCGTTGCCACAGCATCAGGTTGGCCAGCAGGCGCAGTGGCAGCGCGGCCTTGGATTGTTCGTTGGTGCTTTCGAAAACCAAATCGGAACTGAGGGTACGTTCCATGATGTCATCCTTCCGCTTGTGGCGGCATTAGGTAGTGATTTAACTGATGCCAATGATCCTCCTCTGTCGTCCATAACAGTAGATACAGTTCACCTACATTGTGATGGGCCAGTTAACTGTTTTAGAGCACTGTTGCACACCGAATAGGCGCAACTGTACTGGTCAGCACTAAAGTGGTGCATTTTTGCTTGGGAGTTGAACGCGGGGAGGGAAAATCAGGGTGAAAGCACCGGTACAGTAGAACAGTTTTTGCAGCGTAATGTTTGCCAACTGTTCAGCCGGTGAGCATTGCGCACCACCGGCTGAAAACTGTGCGGCTTAGCTGGCGAGCATGCGCCCGGTTTCTTCCAGGTTTTCGTGCCAGGCCAGGGCTTCGCGCAAGATGTGCGGTGTATGGCCACCCTTCTCGCAGGCGCGGGTGAAGTAGTCGTTCAGCGCTTCGCGATAGTCAGGGTGCACGCAGTTGTCGATGATCACCCGTGCACGCTCGCGCGGCGCCAGGCCACGCAGGTCGGCCAGACCTTGCTCGGTGACGAGGATATCGACGTCATGCTCGGTATGGTCCACATGGCTGACCATTGGCACCACGCTGGAGATCGCCCCGCCTTTGGCAATCGACTTGGTGACGAAGATCGCCAGGTGAGCGTTGCGGGCGAAGTCGCCGGAGCCGCCGATGCCGTTCATCATCCGCGTGCCGCAGACGTGCGTGGAGTTGACGTTGCCATACAGGTCGAACTCAAGGGCGGTGTTGATGCCGATGATGCCCAGGCGGCGTACCACTTCAGGGTGGTTGGAGATTTCCTGAGGACGCAGGACCAGTTTGTCCTTGTAGCGCTCCAGGTTGCCGAACACGTCGGCATTGCGACGGCTCGACAGGGTGATGGAGCTGCCCGAGGCAAAGCTCAGCTTGCCGGCGTCGATCAGGTCGAAGGTCGAGTCCTGCAGTACTTCGGAGTACATGGTCAGGTCTTCGAACGGCGAATCGATCAGGCCGCACATCACCGCGTTGGCGATGCTGCCGATACCCGCCTGCAGCGGGCCGAGCTTGTTGGTCATGCGCCCTGCGTCTACTTCCTGTTTGAAGAAGTTGATCAGGTGGTTGGCGATGCCCTGGGTTTCATCATCCGGCGGCAACACAGTGGACGGTGAGTCCGGTTGCTCGGTGATGACGATGCCGACAATCTTGGCCGGATCGATCGGAATCGCGGTGCTGCCGATGCGGTCGTCGACTTTGACCAGCGGGATCGGCGTGCGGGTTGGCCGGTAGGTCGGGATGTAGATGTCGTGCAGGCCTTCCAGGTTGGCGTTGTGGGCCATGTTGATCTCGACGATCACCTGTTTGGCGAAGATCGCGAAGCTGGCCGAGTTGCCCACCGAAGTGGTCGGCACGATGTGGCCTTGCTCGGTGATGGCGACCGCTTCAATGACGGCAATGTCCGGCAGTTTCAGTTGCTGGTTGCGCAGCTGTTCCACGGTTTCCGACAAGTGCTGGTCGATGAACATGACCTTGCCATCGTTAATGGCCTTGCGCAGCGTGCTGTCGACCTGGAATGGCATGCGACGGGCCAGAACACCGGCCTCGGTCAGTTCCTTGTCCAGGTCGTTGCCCAGGCTGGCGCCGGTCATCAGGCTGATTTGCAGCGGAGATTGCTTGGCTCGTTCGGCCAGTGCATGCGGCACCGCCTTGGCTTCGCCGGCGCGGGTGAAGCCGCTCATGCCGACGGTCATGCCGTCCTCGATCAGGCCAGCGGCATCAGCCGCACTCATTACCTTGCTGTGCAGGGAGGACAAGCGGATACGATCACGGTACATGGATTGTTATCTCAGGCTACTAAAGCTAGATGCGCAGTCTAGTGATTTAGGCGCCCGGCGTCCCGCGACCAAGGTCGAATGCGAAGCCATGAAATAGAGCCTTCTGTCGGCTGGCCGGGCATTAAAAAGCCCCAGCCGGTACCGCGCTGGGGCTAATTGTCACAGCCTGACAAAGACTTAGTCGACGGCTTTGACCATGTCCTCGATGACCTTCTTGGCGTCGCCGAAAACCATCATGGTTTTGTCCAGATAGAACAGTTCGTTATCAAGACCGGCATAGCCACTGGCCATGGAGCGCTTGTTGACGATGATGGTCTTGGCCTTGAACGCTTCCAGGATCGGCATGCCGGCGATTGGCGACTTCGGATCGTTCTTCGCCGCCGGGTTGACCACGTCGTTGGCACCGAGCACCAGCACCACGTCGGCCTGGCCGAACTCGGAGTTGATGTCTTCCATCTCGAACACCTGGTCGTACGGTACTTCGGCTTCCGCCAGCAGTACGTTCATGTGACCAGGCATGCGTCCTGCCACCGGGTGAATCGCATACTTCACGGTGACGCCGTTGTGGGTCAGCTTCTCGGTCAGTTCCTTGAGTGCGTGCTGGGCACGGGCCACCGCCAGGCCATAGCCCGGAACGATGATCACGGTGTCGGCGTTGCTCAGCAGGAAGGTGGCGTCGTCGGCCGAACCGGACTTCACCGGACGAGCCTCCTGCGCACCGGCTGGACCGCCAGCATCTGTGGCGCCGCCGAAACCGCCGAGGATCACGTTGAAGAACGAACGGTTCATCGCCTTGCACATGATGTACGAGAGGATGGCACCCGACGAACCCACCAGCGAGCCGGCAATGATCAGCATCGAGTTGTTTAGCGAGAAGCCGATACCGGCCGCTGCCCAGCCCGAGTAGCTGTTGAGCATCGACACCACCACCGGCATGTCGGCACCGCCAATCGGGATGATGATCAGCACACCCATGATGAACGCCAGGATCAGCATCAGGGCAAAGGCGCTGTAGCTACCGGTGAAGGTGAAGACCAGGCCCAGGCCGATGGTTGCCAGGCCCAGAATCAGGTTCAGCTTGTGCTGGCCGGTGAACTGTACCGGTGCGCCCTGGAACAGGCGGAACTTGTACTTGCCAGAGAGCTTGCCGAAGGCGATGACCGAGCCGGAGAAGGTGATCGCACCAATGGCGGCACCGAGGAACAGCTCCAGGCGGTTACCGGTCGGGATCGGGTCGCTGATGCTGGAGACGATACCCAGCGACTGCGGCTCGACCACCGCGGCAATGGCAATGAACACCGCGGCCAGACCGATCATGCTGTGCATGAAGGCCACCAGCTCGGGCATCTTGGTCATTTCCACGCGCTTGGCCATGATCGAGCCAGCGCTGCCGCCGACCAGCAGGCCGACAATCACATAGCCGATACCATCAGTGGCCAGCTCCGCGCCGAGCTTGTAGATCAGTCCGACGGTGGTGACGATCGCCAGAGCCATACCGAGCATGCCGAACAGGTTGCCGCGCCGCGAGGTGGTCGGGTGCGACAGACCCTTGAGCGCCTGGATGAAGCAGATCGAGGCGACGAGGTAGAGAAGTGTTACCAGGTTCATGCTCATGTTTACTGCTTCCCCTCAGCCTTTACGGCTTTCTTCTTGAACATCTCCAGCATGCGCCGGGTGACGAGGAAACCACCGAATACGTTGACCGCTGCCAGGGCCACCGCGAGGGTGCCCATGATCTTGCCCAGCGGTGTTACGGTCAGCGCGGCGGCCAGCATGGCGCCGACGATGACGATGGCGGAAATGGCGTTGGTAACCGCCATCAGAGGGGTATGCAGTGCCGGGGTGACGTTCCACACCACGTGGTAACCGACATAGATCGCCAGCACGAAAATGATCAGGTTATAGACGCCGTGAGAGATCAGCATGTCTTCCATTGTCTGGCTCCTTATCCGTTCTTGCGGATGATCTGGCCGTCGCGGCACATCAGGCACGCGGCGACGATATCGTCTTCGAGGTTGATCACAAGCGCACTGTCCTTGTCGAACAGCAGCTTCATGAAGTCGAGCAGGTTGCGGGCATACAGGGCCGAGGCGTCGGCACCTACCTGCGCGGGCAGGTTGGTCGGGCCGACAATGGTCACGCCCTGCTCTACCACCACCTGATCGGCGACGGTCAGCGGGCAGTTGCCGCCCTGGGCCGCCGCCAGGTCAATGACCACCGAGCCCGGCTTCATTTGCGCAACGGTCTCGGCGCTGAGCAGGGTCGGCGCCTTACGGCCGGGAATCAGCGCGGTGGTGATAACGATATCAGCCTGTTTCGCACGCTCGTGCACGGCCTGGGCCTGACGCTGCATCCAGCTGGCGGGCATTGGGCGGGCATAGCCGCCGACACCTTCGGCACATTCGCGTTCTTCATCGGTCTCGTAAGGGACGTCGATGAACTTGGCGCCCAACGACTCGATCTGCTCCTTCACCGCCGGACGCACGTCTGAGGCTTCGATCACCGCACCCAGGCGCTTGGCCGTGGCGATGGCCTGCAGCCCGGCCACGCCGGCGCCGAGAACCAGCACGCGAGCGGCTTTCACGGTGCCGGCTGCGGTCATCAGCATCGGCATGAAGCGCGGATAGTGATGAGCCGCCAGCAATACCGCTTTGTAACCGGCAATGTTGGCCTGCGAAGACAGCACGTCGAGGCTCTGCGCCCGGGAGGTGCGCGGCGCCGCTTCAAGGGCGAAGGCGGTTATGCCGCGCTCGGCCATCTTGGCGATGATGTCGTTGTTGAACGGATTGAGCATGCCCACCAGTACGGTGCCGCTCTTGATCTGGGCCAGTTCGCTATCGTCGGGAGCCACAACTTTCAGAACAAGCTGTGCCCCAAACGCATCGGCAGCGCTGCCAATGGTAGCGCCTGCTGCTTCATAGGCACTGTCCGGAACGCTGGCGTTGATGCCGGCGCCGCTCTGGACGGTGACCTGATGCCCCTGACCAATCAGTTTCTTGATGGTTTCCGGGGTTGCAGCAACCCGTGTTTCGCCCGTCTGCGTTTCGAGAGGAACACCAATGTGCACGTCAAATCTCCTGCGTGATCTTTTGTAGGTAAGCCAGTGCACTGCGGATGGTGCGTCTGGGGCGGCCGATCAGCACGATCCCGCCGAATTCTGGCGGGGCGCGGCATTTTGCAGGTGATTCCTGAATTGCTTCAACCAGTTTTGAAGGGTGACGCTAATCAAACTACAAGTCACCCTGTGACCGAATGTCGCAAGAACAGGCCTGAAGCCCGCAAACTATGGGCTTCAGGGAGATTACGGTAAATTTTGAAAAAATTCCGCCGAATTCTCTGAATGCGCTGAACAAAACGCGATTTATGCAGTGAAAGCCGCATAAACAGCAGGGTTAAGGGGTGTTGGAGGAGGTGGTGAAACAGTTGTGCAAAATGCGACATTTCCGTACATCTGTAGGGATCCTTTTTTGCTGACTACGGGGTCAGGTTATAGCTGTCGTCCTTGTGTGCTGCGGCATAGCGCTCGGCTTCAATCACCAGCCAATCGCGAAAAGCGCGCAGCGACGCGGATTCGACCTTGCGCTCCGGGATCATCAGGTAATACGCCTTGATGCTCGAAAGCCCATGTCGGTTGGCTACAACCAGACGCCCTTCTGCCAGTTCACGCTGGATCAGGAACGGTGGAATAAGCGCCACACCCATCTCATGCATGGCGGCCTGTGCCAACATCGAGAATAGCTCATAGCGCGGGCCAGTCATGTCGCGGGCAACGTTCATCTCCAGGCTGTTGAACCATTGACGCCAGGCGTACGGGCGTGTGGTTTGCTGGAGCAGCGGCAACTGGGCGATCTGTTCGCCGTCCAGCTGCCCTGCCCCACCCAGCAAGCCTGGGCTGCAGACCGGTACCGGGTTCTCGCCCATCAGTCGATGGGAGTGCGTGCCGGACCAGTCGGCATCCCCGAAATAGATGGCGGCATCGAACGGGGTGTCGGCAAAGAGGAAAGGCCGGGTGCGGTTGGTCAGGTTGACCGTGACTTCCGGATGGCGCTGCTGGAAGTCCTTGAGCCGGGGCAGCAGCCATTGGGTGCCGAAGGTTGGAACCACGGCGAGTTCAATGACGTTGGCGCCCTGCTGGCCCATCACCGACAAGGTATCGCGCTCCACGGCGTCGAGCTGCGTGGCCACCCGGCGGCTGTAAGAAAGACCGGCTTCGGTGAGTTTCACGCCGCGGCGTGAGCGGCGAAACAGTTCGACATTGAGAAACTCCTCGAGCCCGGCAATTTGCCGACATACGGCACCCTGAGTGAGGGACAGCTCGTGTGAAGCCTTGGTGAAGCTCTCGTGGCGGGCGGCTGCTTCGAAGCAGACCAGGGCCGCGGTGCTGGGGATCTTCCGTCGCATGTACGTCAATCTCACTAATAACGCGTAAAGATGGGCTTTCTGCCCGCTACGGAGTGAGAAATTATCACAACACTATGCGGATTCCTCGTTTGTCTCGTCGGCTGATCAGGCCTAGGATCAATGCACAACAACTCTGGTCCCATTTTTCGAGGATTCGCTCATGGCCGGTAAAGCAAGCTTCAACTGGATCGACCCGCTGTTGCTCGACCAGCAGCTCACTGAAGAAGAGCGCATGGTGCGTGACAGCGCGTATCAGTTCGCCCAGGACAAGCTGGCCCCGCGCGTGCTGGAAGCCTTCCGTCATGAGCAGACCGATCCTGCGATCTTCCGCGAAATGGGCGAAGTCGGCCTTCTCGGCGCGACCATCCCTGAGCAGTACGGTGGCAGCGGCCTGAACTACGTTTGCTACGGTTTGATCGCCCGTGAAGTGGAGCGCATCGACTCGGGCTACCGTTCGATGATGAGTGTGCAGTCCTCTCTGGTGATGGTGCCGATCAACGAGTTCGGTTCTGAAGCAACCAAGCAGAAGTACCTGCCCAAGCTTGCCAGCGGCGAATGGATCGGTTGCTTCGGCCTGACCGAGCCTGATCATGGTTCCGATCCAGGCTCGATGATTACCCGGGCGAAAAAAGTCGACGGTGGCTATCGCCTGACCGGCAACAAGATGTGGATCACCAACAGCCCGATCGCCGATGTGTTCGTGGTCTGGGCCAAGGACGATGCCGGCGATATCCGCGGCTTCGTGCTGGAGAAAGGCTGGCAGGGTCTCAGCGCTCCGGCCATTCACGGCAAGGTCGGCCTGCGCGCCTCGATCACCGGTGAAATCGTCATGGACAACGTTTTCGTGCCGGAAGAGAACATCTTCCCGGATGTGCGTGGCTTGAAAGGTCCGTTCACCTGCCTGAACTCGGCCCGCTATGGCATCTCCTGGGGCGCGCTGGGTGCTGCCGAAGCCTGCTGGCATACCGCCCGCCAGTACACCCTGGACCGCAAGCAGTTCGGTCGCCCACTGGCCGCCAACCAGCTGATCCAGAAAAAGCTGGCCGACATGCAGACCGAAATTACCATGGCCCTGCAAGGCTGCCTGCGTCTGGGCCGGATGAAGGATGAAGGCACCGCTGCGGTGGAAATCACTTCGATCATGAAGCGTAACTCCTGCGGTAAAGCGCTGGATATCGCCCGCATGGCGCGCGACATGCTCGGCGGCAACGGCATCTCCGATGAATTCGGTGTAGCCCGTCACCTGGTCAACCTGGAAGTGGTCAATACCTATGAGGGTACCCACGACGTGCACGCGCTGATTCTCGGTCGCGCACAAACCGGCATCCAGGCCTTCTACTAATAAGGAGCCAGCCCATGGGCGCGCTATCTCATCTGCGGGTGCTGGATCTGTCGCGAGTGCTGGCCGGGCCGTGGTCCGGGCAGATCCTCGCTGACCTTGGGGCCGAAGTGATCAAGGTCGAGCGCCCGGGAACCGGCGATGACACGCGTGCCTGGGGGCCGCCCTTCCTCAAGGACGCCTATGGCGAGAACACCAGTGAGGCGGCGTATTACCTGTCGGCCAACCGCAACAAGCGCTCGGTGACCATAGACTTCACTCAACCTGAAGGCCAGCGCCTGGTGCGCGAGCTGGCGGCAAAGTCCGATGTGGTCATCGAGAACTTCAAGGTAGGTGGCCTGGCTGCCTATGGGTTGGACTATGAAAGCCTGAAGGCAATCAACCCACAGCTTATCTATTGCTCGATCACCGGCTTCGGCCAGACCGGGCCGTATGCCAAGCGCGCGGGCTACGACTTCATGATCCAGGGCCTGGGCGGGCTGATGAGCCTGACCGGGCGCCCCGAGGGTGACGAAGGCGCCGGGCCGGTCAAGGTCGGTGTGGCGCTGACCGATATCCTTACCGGTCTGTACTCCACCGTGGCGATCCTGGCTGCCCTCGCCCATCGTGACCATGATGGCGGTGGTCAGCATATCGACATGGCGTTGCTCGATGTCCAGGTCGCTTGTCTGGCCAACCAGGCGATGAACTACCTGACAACCGGCACGCCGCCTCGGCGCCTGGGCAATGCCCATCCCAATATCGTGCCTTACCAGGACTTCCCTACTGCCGACGGCGATTTCATTCTTACCGTGGGCAACGATGGGCAGTTCCGCAAGTTCGCCGAAGTGGCCGGGCAACCGCAGTGGGCTGACGATCCGCGCTTTGCTACCAATAAGCAGCGGGTAGCCAATCGTGCCGAGCTGATTCCGCTGATCCGCCAAGCTACGGTGTTCAAGACCACGGCCGAATGGGTGGCGCAGCTGGAGAAAGCCGGTGTGCCCTGCGGGCCGATCAACGATCTGGCGCAGATGTTTGCCGACCCGCAGGTCAAGGCGCGTGGCCTGGCTATCGAGATTCCGCATCCGCTGGCCGGCAAGGTGCCGCAGGTGGCAAGCCCTATACGCCTTTCCGAGACGCCGGTGGAGTACCGCAATGCGCCACCGCTGCTGGGTGAGCATACCGAGCAGGTGCTGGGTGAAGTGCTGGGGTTGGCGGCGGCAGAAATTGAGCGGCTACGTGGTGCCAGCGTGTTGTAAGGATCCTTCCCTTCTATATAGAAGCGGCGTAAAAATGGCGCCTCGGGGGCTTATTGTCATAAGTTTGAAATAAGTCCTTGACGCCCCGTTTAATCTCTCTATAATTCGCCCCACTTCCGGCGCAGTCGGAACGGAAAACTCCTTGAGATTCAACGAGTTAGATGTTCCAGGTAG
>NZ_JANHLE010000026.1 GCF_028682475.1 Pseudomonas putida | reverse complement strand
GGTTTGAAATGTAAAGGATGTCCCCGGTTTGTACCCGGGACAAGCCCGCTCCCACCGGGTCTTAGCTGCGGCCGTCGCGATCGCGGAAGCCCAGCAGATACAACACACCATCCAGACCCAGCGTCGAAATCGCCTGTTTGGCCGACTGTTTGACCAGCGGCTTGGCCCTGAACGCCACGCCCAGACCGGCGATGGCCAGCATCGGCAGGTCGTTTGCGCCGTCACCTACGGCGATGGTCTGCTCCATCTGCAATCCTTCCTTGCGCGCCAGCTCAGCCAGCAGATCTGCCTTGCGCTGGGCATCGACGATCGGCTCGACCGCCACACCGGTGACTTTACCGTCAACCACTTCCAGCTCGTTGGCAAAGACATAGTCGATGCCCAGCTTGGCCTGCAGCTGCTTGGCGAAGTAAGTGAAACCGCCAGACAGGATCGCGGTTTTGTAGCCCAGACGTTTGAGTTCGGCAAACAGGGTCTCGGCGCCTTCGGTCAGGCGCAGCGAGGCGCCAATCTCGTCGAGCACGCCAACATCCAAGCCCTTGAGCAAGGCCAGGCGCTCCTTGAAGCTGGCGCGGAAATCCAGCTCGCCACGCATGGCCCGCTCGGTGATTTCCGACACTTGCTCACCCACGCCTGCGGCCTTGGCCAGCTCGTCGATCACTTCAGCCTCGATCAGGGTCGAGTCCATATCGAACACTGCCAGGCGACGGTTGCGGCGGAACAAGGAGTCCTGCTGGAAGGCGATATCGACGTTCAGCTCCTGCGCCACGCTAAGGAACTCGGCGCGCAGGGCTTGCGGATCGGCCGGTTCGCCGCGTACCGAGAACTCGATGCACCCCTTGCCCTGCTCCACCGGCGTGTCCAGCGCGACGCGACCGGAAAGGCGATCGATATGATCGATATTCAGCCCGTACTTGGCGGTGATCGAGCTTACCCGCTGCAGTTGCTCGGCGGTCACCTTGCGGGTTAGCAAGGTCACGATGTGACGAGCCTTGCCCTGACCTTCAACCCAGCTCTGGTAGTCAGCTTCGGAAACCGGGGTGAAACGGACCTGCTGATCGAGTTCGTAGCCCGCAAACAGAATGTTTTTCAGTACCGATGAAGCCTTCTCGGTATCCGGGATTTCCACCAGGATGCCAAAGGACAGGGTGTCGTGAATCACCGCCTGACCGATGTCGAGGATGTTCACTCCACCCTGGGCCAGAACGCCGGTAATGGCCGCAGTAAGACCCGGGCGGTCTTCACCAGTGATGTTAATCAGAACGATTTCGCGCAAAACGGGCTCCGACTCGAGGAAAAAAGCACATTCTACCGACTTTCGCTGACCATCGGGTGCAGCCGATACTTTGCCGGTCCTTGAGCGCTCGCTATACTGCGCAGCAACTTCTCCGACATAAAGAGCCGCGCTCTGTGAACCGGCCCACGCCCGTTAAAACCGACAACTTCTTCCTGCTGATTTTTCATGCTCTGCGCCAGCGCCGTGTGCCGCTTGCGCTGCGTATCGCCTGCCATAACGTGCTGCTGGTCGCACTGGCGCTGGTGATCTATGCCTGCGTGATGGGTTTACAGTTCAAGCAGGCCATGCACGAACAGGCCGATGCCCTGGGGCAGAGTCTGACCACGCAGACTGCGACCTCGGCGACCGAGCTGCTGGTGTCCAATGACATCCTCAGCCTCAACGTGCTGTTGGGCAACCTGGTGAAGAACCCGCTGGTGGCCCATGCGGCGATCTACAGCGTCGACAACCGGATCCTTGCCGAAGCCGGCCAGCGCCCGAAAAACGGCCTGCTGGGTGAGGCCGAAGGCCTGTACCAGACCAAAATCACCTTCCAGGACGTGACCGCCGGGCAACTGCGCATCAGCCTGGACATGAGCCAGTTCCAGCAGCCGCTGACCATCAGCCTGCAGAGCATGGGCATCCTCGCCGGCATCCTGCTGGCCCTGGCCCTGGCCATGAGTTTGCGCCTGGGGCGTTTCATCTCCACGCCGCTGCTGCAGTTGCGGGTCTGGCTGCGTGACATCAACGAGTTCACCCCGGCCACTGACCGCCAGGATGAGATCGGCGACCTGGCCCGCCAACTGCACGCACGCTTCGCCCCGCCGCCGCGCGAAGTCGAACCGGAACCCGAGGAGCAGGAAGACGACGAACCCGAGTTCGAAGTTCGCAACCTGCGCGACCCGAGTTTTGACGAAGCACCTGCCGTGGCCAGGATCAGCAAACCGGTAGTGGCCGACGACGACAGCGACGACGCGTTTGCCGACCTGATCGACGACGAAGCGCACAGCGCCCCGCGCCCTGCCCCGCAAGCCGTCAATCGCGAGCCCCAGGCCAGCGCGGTACTGGCCGTGCAACTGGGCTCCCAGGAACAACTTCGGCGCCTGCCGCGTACCCGCCTGACCGAGTTGCTGGAGCGTTATCGCGACTGCCTTGACCAGGCCGCATCGCTGTATGAAAGCGAAGTGCACACCCTCAACGACGGCAGCACCCTGATGTTGTTCCATAGCCAGGACAGCGGCGAGGACTACCTCACCAATGCCATTTGCTGTGGCGAGCTGTTGCGTGCTCTTGGCCATGCCCTGCAGATCGAAGTGGCCGACAGCGGCATCACTTTGCAACTGCAGTTGGGCCTGACCCTGGGTGAAGACCTGCACGGCCTGAACCAGATCGACCTGCTGCTGACCGAAAAGGCCCAGGATGCCCTGGCCCTGTCGCAACACAGCCGTAACCTGTTGCTGGTTGAGCGCAAGATCAGCGACGACAGCCTGATCCGTCAGCGCGCGCGCATCCGTCCGATTGCCAGCCCCGAGGGTGCCTGCTGCGTCGAGCGCCTGATGGAGCCGTACCCGTCAATGCTGGAACGCCAGCTGGCGCGGATGCACGAGCGTCGAGTCAAGGGCTGAGCTGTGGGAGCCGGCTTTGCCGACGATGGCATCGTTGCGGTGTCAGGCGTTGCGCGGCGCCTGCATCGCTGGCAAGGCCAGCTCCCACAGTTAACCGGGTGACAGACAGTTGCTCCCTCAGGTTTGTAACACCCACAAAAAAGCCCGCATCGCTGCGGGCTTTTTTGTGGGTACTTGCTTAGAAGCGGAACACTTCCAGATCGGTGCGAATCGGGGTCGCCAGAGGAATCTTCGGCTTCTCCGGCTCTTTGCGCACCTGCACCGGCGCCGCCTTCTTCGGCGTCTCTTCAACGATCGGAGGCTGGTTGGCCAAAGGCTTGAGGGCAATGCTCAACTGCTCAGCGAGCTTTTGCAGCAACTGCCCCTGGGCCTGAACCTGCGCCGCCGAGCTACCCTGGTGCTGCTGCTCCAGGTGAACGATGCGGTTGTCCCGGACCTGGCCACGGCGATCAAGCAGACGCCATTGGGCATCCAGGATGGCTGGCTGGTTGGTACCGGAATCCAGACGAGTGATCGACAGCAGGACCTGCACATCCGGCGTGAAACCGGTATTGGCCGGTGCCAGCACGACGCGCTGGCTGTCCAGGCGCCAGGCCAGCTGACGGACCAGCAGCTGATCGATATCTGCCGACAGGCTGCCAGCCCAGCGGCCATCGGTCGCTGCAGTCAGGCTGCCATCGGACTGGCGCTGCAGCAGGGTCTCGCGCTGCAGGTAGTCGGCGACCGAGACCGGGCCGAGCACAACGGCCATGCCCGCGCTTTGCTTGGGTTGGCCAGGCTCACCGCTGTCGAGCTGATACAGGGAAACCGGCTGGTGCATGCTGCAACCGGCTAGCCCGAGTATGCCACTCATCAGCAGAACAAACGGAAGGCGCAGAAGTTTCATCATCCCATCCAGGCGGTCGCCACACGGCAAACCGCAGTGATACTCATATAGATTCATTCGGGCACGCAGCTACGCTGGCACCGCAAGGGCCCTATCATCCGCGAAATAGCGGCACGACTCCAGTGTTTCAACCGCGAACGGGCGCTTAATTACCCATTCGCGGCCTCTGTCCCGGCTTAGCCGGGATTTTCCACCAACAACGCATCAACCCGCTGGAAGCCTCGTGGCAGTTTATTACCGCGACGGCCACGCTCGCCTTTGTAATGCTCAAGGTCATCGGCTTTCAGTGACAGCGTACGCTTACCGGCCTGCAACACAAGGGTGGCGCCATCGGCAATGACCGCCAGATCGGTGACGTACTCCTCACGGCTGGCAACCCGGTCGCCGGGAATCCCGATGATCTTGTTGCCCTTGCCTTTGCCCAGCTGTGGCAGGTCGCTGATCTTGAAGATCAGCAGGCGACCTTCGGTGGTCACCGCTGCCAGCCAGTTCAGTTCGCGGTCAGCCACCGCTCGCGGAGCAATGACCTTGGCGCCGTTGGGCAGGCTGAGCAAGGCCTTGCCGGCCTTGTTCTTGGCCTGCAGGTCTTCGCCCTTGACCACGAAGCCGTAGCCGGCGTCGGAGGCGATGACATACAGCGCATCATCTTCAGGCAGCAGCACGCATTCGAAGCCCGCCCCCGGTGGCGGCGTCAGACGACCGGTAAGCGGTTCGCCCTGTCCGCGCGCGGAAGGCAAGGTATGCGCGGCAACCGAATAGCTGCGCCCGGTGGAGTCGATGAACACGGCAAACTGATTGGAACGCCCGGCAGCAGCAGTCTTGAAACCATCTCCGGCCTTATAGGACAGGCCCGTGGCGTCGATATCATGGCCTTTGGCGCAACGCACCCAGCCTTTTTCCGACAGCACCACCGTCACCGGCTCGGTCGGCATCAGTTCGTTTTCCGACAGGGCCTTGGCTTCAGCACGCTCGACGATCGGCGAACGACGGTTGTCGCCGTAGGTTTCGGCATCCTTGATCAGTTCCGCACGCACCAGCTTGCGCAGTTTGCTCTCACTACCCAGCAGCGCGATCAGTTTCGCTTGTTCCTTGGCCAGCTCGTCCTGTTCATTGCGGATCTTCATCTCTTCCAGCCGCGCCAGCTGGCGCAGGCGGGTTTCGAGGATGTACTCGGCCTGGGTTTCGGTCAGGTCGAAGCGCGCGATCAGCGCAGCTTTGGGCTGATCCTCGGTACGGATGATGTGGATCACTTCATCCAGGTTGAGGAACGCCACCAGCAAGCCTTCGAGCAGGTGCAGGCGGCGCTCGACCTTGTCCAGGCGGAATTTCAGACGGCGGCGCACGGTCTGCACGCGGAATTCCAGCCATTCGACCAGCAGCGCCCGCAGGTTCTTCAACTGCGGACGACCATCCAGGCCGATGATGTTGACGTTGACCCGGTAGCTGGACTCAAGGTCGGTGGTGGCGAACAGGTGCTGCATCAGCTCGTCGAGGTCAACCCGGTTGGAGCGGGCGATGATCACAATGCGGCACGGGTTTTCGTGGTCCGACTCATCGCGCAGGTCAGCCACCATCGGCAGCTTCTTGGCCTGCATCTGCGCGGCGATCTGCTCCAGCACTTTGGCCCCGGAAACCTGATGCGGCAGTGCGGTGACGACGATATCGCCATCTTCAATGCGGTAGACCGCGCGCATGCGCACCGAGCCGCGACCGCTTTCGTAGATTTTCAGCAGTTCCGATCGCGGCGTGATGATCTCCGCTTCGGTCGGATAATCCGGGCCCTGGATATGCTCGCAAAGCTGTTCGACCGTAGCCTTAGGCTCATCCAGCAGACGCACGCAGGCGCTGGCAACTTCGCGCAGGTTGTGCGGTGGCACGTCGGTGGCCATGCCCACGGCGATACCGGTGGTGCCGTTGAGCAGGATGTTCGGCAAACGTGCCGGCAGCACCGCGGGCTCATCGAGGGTGCCGTCAAAGTTCGGCACCCAGTCGGCAGTGCCCTGACCCAGTTCGCTGAGCAGCACTTCGGAGTAGCGCGACAGGCGCGCCTCGGTATAACGCATGGCGGCGAACGATTTCGGATCGTCCGGCGCACCCCAGTTGCCCTGGCCGTCGACCAGGGTGTAGCGGTAGCTGAACGGCTGGGCCATCAGCACCATGGCTTCATAGCAGGCCGAATCGCCATGGGGGTGGAACTTGCCGAGCACGTCACCCACGGTACGCGCCGACTTCTTGTGCTTGGAGTCAGCGTCCAGGCCCAGTTCGCTCATGGCATAGACGATGCGGCGCTGCACCGGCTTCAGGCCGTCGCCGATATGCGGCAAGGCGCGGTCCATGATTACGTACATGGAGTAGTTGAGGTAGGCCTGTTCGGTGAAGTCAGCCAGTGACCGGCGCTCTACGCCATCGAGGCTGAGATCAAGGGAGTCGCTCATGCGGGCCTCATCATTTCAGGTTCTGGCGCAGCAGCAAGGTGCCACCACGCTGGGTAAATTCGAGTTGTTTCAGGGCACTCATGCCCAGTAGTACCTGGTCGCCATCCAGCCCCGGCACCACCAGGGCGCGCACATCGCGCAGCACAATGTCACCCAGTTGCAGCGTGTCCAGACGGGTGCGATAGCCCTGGGTCCGGCCATTGGCGGTACTCAGCATCACCGGGGCGCCACGCTCAAGATCAAGCTTTGCCGCCAGCCGTTCGGGGATTGCCACGTCGGTGGCACCGGTATCGAGGAGAAAATGTACTGCCTGGCCATTGATCTGACCATCGGCAACAAAGTGACCCTGACCATTACCAGCCAACTGCACCTCGATAAAACCTTCGCCGTGCTGGGAGTGAACCTGAGCATTGGGGTTGGCTTGACGCTGTTCCCAATCGCCAAAAAAGCGTGTGGCCAGGAACAATCCAGCCGCCCAGGCCAGGACCAGCAGCACCCGGCCAGCACGCTTGCCTGGTGGCTGGCTCACGATTTACTGCCCCAGCCGCCAGCAGGAGCGGCAAAACGCCAGACCACCGGCCGCGACTCGCCATCATTGCGGGTTGCGCCGTTGTTGTCCAAACCGATCCAGGCCCCCTCGGCATCGATCACCAGCGCCTCGGCCAGGCCAAATGGCTGGGAGTACAGACGCGGTTCGACCAGTCCGCCTTCAGCGTACGACCAGCAGCGCTCGACCTTGGCGCTCGCCGCGTCGCGCCGACAGATACGGTGGGCGTTGCGTTCCAGGGTGAACAGTTTGTCGTTGAACAGTGCCAGGTCGGCAAAATCCCGCGGCAACGCTCGTGCGCCGGGCATTTGCGGCGGCTGCATTTCGACGCCGGCCTCGCTGAGCAACACACAGCCATTGCCACAATTCCAGACGGTCTGCTGGCGCTTGATCAGCAGCAGGCCACGACGCTCGCGTTCGGCCGCCAGCCAGATACGATCGCCAGCCGGGCTCACCGCCAGGCCTTCGAACAAAGCGTTGAAATGCAGGAGCATGCCGCTGGCCCGTGCCTGACGCACCATGCTCGGGTCGATCTTCAGCCAGTTCGGCTCGCCTGCGACCGGTACCTGCAATACGGCAGCATGAGCCTCACTGACCAGGTAGCGGTTACCTGCGGCATCACAGCTGATGCCTTCAAAATCCAGATCGCCGCCACGAACCTTGCCAGTTGCCCAGGTCCGCGAACGAATGCCCCAGGGCAAACCGCTTTCCGGTACCGGCGGCGCTGCTACGGGCACCGGCTCAGCCTGCCATACCGGCGCCTTGGTATTGAGCCGGTAAATCAGGTCGTCGTCCCGGTCGGACACCGTCCACAGTTCGCCCTTGCACAGGGCCAGGCCCGACAGGTTGCCGCCGCGCATGCCCTCGACCGGGTACTCGTCGACAAACTTCAACTCCGGCCACGGCGCGGCCTGCGATGACAGGGCAAAAACGCCAAGCACTGCTGCCAGGAGCGAACGAATCAAGCCAGGACCTCGGCCAGATTGCCTTTGGACTCCAGCCAGTTCTTGCGATCCCCGGCACGTTTCTTGGCCAGCAGCATGTCCATGATTTCGCGGGTGCCGTCGAGGTCGTCCAGGGTCAGCTGGACCAGGCGGCGGGTGTTCGGATCCATGGTGGTTTCACGCAGCTGCGGCGGGTTCATTTCACCCAGGCCTTTGAATCGCGTGACCTGCGGCTTGCCGCGCTTCTTCTCGGCGACCAGGCGATCGAGAATGCCATCGCGCTCGGCTTCATCGAGGGCGTAGTAGATTTCCTTGCCCAGGTCGATACGGTACAGCGGCGGCATGGCCACGTAGACGTGACCGGCCTCGACCAACGGGCGGAAATGCTGGACGAACAGCGCACAGAGCAAGGTGGCGATGTGCAGGCCGTCGGAGTCGGCGTCGGCGAGGATGCAGATCTTGCCGTAGCGCAGCTGACTCATGTCGGCCGCGCCAGGATCGACGCCGATGGCCACGGCGATGTTGTGCACCTCCTGGCTGGCCAGGACTTCACCACCGTCAACCTCCCAGGTGTTGAGGATCTTGCCGCGCAACGGCAGGATTGCCTGGAACTCCTTGTCACGCGCCTGTTTGGCCGAACCGCCTGCCGAATCACCCTCGACCAGGAACAGCTCGGCACGCATCGGGTCCTGCCCGGCACAGTCGGCCAGTTTGCCCGGCAAGGCCGGCCCCTGGGTAACGCGCTTGCGTTCGACCTTCTTGCTGGCTTTGAGGCGGCGTCCGGCGTTATTGATCGCCAGCTCTGCCAGTTGCATGCCCAGCTCAGGGTGGGCATTGAGCCACAGGCTGAACGCATCCTTGACCACACCCGAGACGAAAGCCGCCGCTTCACGGGACGACAGGCGTTCCTTGGTCTGCCCGGAGAACTGCGGCTCCTGCATTTTCATCGAGAGCACGAAGGTGATGCGCTCCCAGACGTCTTCAGGTGCCAGCTTGACCCCACGCGGCAGCAGGTTGCGGAACTCGCAGAACTCGCGCATGGCATCGAGCAGGCCCTGGCGCAGGCCGTTGACGTGCGTGCCGCCCTGAGCCGTAGGAATCAGGTTGACGTAGCTTTCCTGGACGCTGTCACCGCCTTCGGGCAGCCACAGCAGGGCCCAGTCGACAGCCTCCTTGTTACCCGCCAGGCTGCCGCAGAACGGCTCGTCGGGCAGGCGCAGGAACTCGCTGACCGAATCGACCAGGTAGGAACGCAGGCCATCTTCATAGTGCCATTCGACCTTCTCGCCGCTGGCCTTGTCTTCGAAGCTGACCAGCAACCCCGGGCACAGTACGGCCTTGGCCTTGAGCACGTGTTTGAGGCGGCTGATGGAGAACTTCGGCGAATCGAAATACTTCGGGTCCGGCGCGAAGTACACGCTGGTGCCGGTGTTGCGCTTGCCGACCGTACCGACCACTTCCAGCTCGCTGGCCTTGTAGCCGTCGGCGAAGGTCATCTGGTACTCGTTGCCATCGCGCTTGACCTTGACCCGCACCTGGCTGGACAAGGCGTTGACCACGGAAATACCCACGCCGTGCAGACCACCGGAGAACTGGTAGTTCTTGTTGGAGAACTTGCCACCGGCGTGCAGCTTGGTGAGGATCAGTTCGACCCCGGAAACCCCCTCTTCAGGGTGGATGTCCACGGGCATGCCGCGACCGTCATCGGACACTTCCAGCGAATGGTCGGCGTGCAGGATCACCTGCACCGACTTGGCATGCCCGGCCAGGGCTTCGTCGACACTGTTGTCGATCACTTCCTGGGCCAGGTGGTTCGGCCGGCTGGTGTCGGTGTACATGCCCGGGCGTTTGCGCACCGGGTCAAGGCCCGAGAGGACTTCGATGGCGTCTGCGTTATAGGCACTAGCGCTGGGAATGGCCATGGGGTCTCGTCGTCAGTCGTAGGTAAAAATAAGTCATCAAAATACAGAAAAATCGAGCGCTTGGTACTGCTGTGGGGCAATACCGGCAAAGCTCAACAAGGCTGGCAGGTGCTCGGCAAAGCCTTGAAAACTGTGATCGCCACCGGCCTGGATGCGTAGCGCGCAGGCTCGGTAGAACTGCTCGGCCTCGCGGTAGTCCAGGGTTTCATCGGCGGTCTGCAACCAGACCTGATAGCGCCCGGCATCCTTGGGCGGCGCAACCTCAAGCTCGGCCAGGGCCTGCACGTGATCGAGGGTCAGCTCCCAGGACTCACCGGTATAGTGGTTCTGCTGGGTGCCCAGAAAACCATCGAAACGACGGTGCGGGTTGACCGCCGGGTTGATCAGCAATGCCTTGAGCCCGTGGCGTTCGGCCAGGTGGGTGGCATAGTAGCCGCCGAGCGAGCTGCCGACCAGTAATGGCGATTCGAGCTCGGCAATCGCCGCTTCGAGCTGGGCCATGGCCTGGCGCGGGTGATGGTGCAGCGCCGGCACCCGCAGGCGCTCGCCCAGGCCGATCTGCTCCATCACTGCGATCAATTGGCAGGCTTTCTTGGACGAGGGCGCGCTATTGAACCCGTGTATATAGAGAATCGAACCCGACATGCCGCCCCCGGTGCACTTCAATCGCCTGGCGGTACCAGGCAGGAAAGCGCGCATTTTAGCCTGTTCAACGGCAGATGGAGCAGTTTCACCTATTCAGCAACACTTAATAGCCGTCGCCTTCGTAGTCGACCGTGAACGCGAAGTCGGTTACCCGTGAGACTCCGGTCTCGATCGAGCCATCACCGTGCAAGCGCAACCAGCGATAACCAGGGGCCTGCTCACCGACCTTGAAGTCCTCGCTGCCCGGTTCGAACTGAATACAGGTGGAGGGTGAGGCCAATAGCCGCAGACCGTCACGCTGCTCATCCCATTCCTGGTGTATATGCCCCCACAACAAAACCCGCACCTGTGGATAACCCTTCAGCAGGGCAAACAGCGCGTTGGCATTGCGCAGGCCGATCGGTGCCATCCAGGCGCAGCCGATGGACACCGGCTGGTGGTGGAAACAGATCAGGTGATGATGCTCGGGCGCCTCCTGCAAGGACTGCTCGAGCATCGCCAACTGGTGCTCACCGAGCACGCCCGGCACCGATCCGGGTACCGCAGAGTTGAGCATCAGGATGCGCCAGTTACCGATATCGACCAGCGGTGTGAGCAGATCACTGCCGTGCGCCACGCGCTCCATCGGTACAGGTTCGTCGTGGTTACCGGCAAGCCAGCGAGCCGGAGCCCCGAGGCTTGCCGTCAAATCACGAAAATATTCGTAGGAGGCTTCGCTGCCATCCTGAGACAAATCGCCAGTGGCCAGCAGCAGGTCGATCCGCGGCTGCTCTTCACGCACCAGATCGACCACCCGCTGCAGGCTCTCACGCGTGTTCATGCCAAGCAGCGTACCTTGCCCGTCGGCAAATAAATGGCTGTCAGTCAGTTGCACCAGGTACAAGGGTGCATCGCTATGCGGGATCGATGGTTGCGGCAAGGGCCGACTCCTTGAAAGGATTCAGCGCGATTATGGCGGCAAGCGGCGCTTGAGCAAATACGCGAAAACGACCGCTGTCACATTTCAGCGAACTGCAGCCAGCTCATGGCCACAGGCCAGGCAGTGACTGAGCCACTCACCGAGGAACAGATTGAGCTGGGCTTTTTCGTCAGGCTGGTGCATCGCCGCATTCGGGTAGGGATAGATGCTGCGAAAACGCCGGGCGTGCTCGGCGCTGACCACTTCGGCCATGCGCGCATCGTGATACACCTGCACTTCCAGCTGCGGCACCGGCAGCCACGGCAGGCTGTGCTCCTGGCGCACGCGCAGGGTAGTGGTGTAGGGACAGGCAAGTACCACATCGAGGACCAGCACACCGAGCATCTGGTCACCCTGGGTCATACCGATGCGGCGCGAACTCATGGTGCTGCGCATATCCGGCAACAAGCGCATCAAACGCGCATAGTTGGCCTCGCAGGCAGCCTGCAACCCGACCAGATCGACCCGGTAGCGTTCGCGCAACAGATTCACGACCATAGCCCCCTGACTTCATCCCGATTCAAGGCCAGCCACTGCAAGGCAATGATGCATGCCGCATTGGCGATCAGCCCATCGCGCACGGCCTGCATGGCATCCTCGAACGCCCAGACCTTGACGCGAATGTCTTCACCCTCTTCCTCCAGCCCGTGCAAGCCACCCGCCCCAAGGCTGCTGCACTGGCCCAGATACAAATGAACGAACTCATCGCTGCCGCCAGGTGACGGGAAATAGCGGGTCATCGGCCACAGCGCTTTGAACTCAAGCCCAGCTTCCTCCTGCGCCTCGCGGTGTGCAACTTCTTCCGGTGCTTCATCTTTATCGATCAGACCAGCGACCAGTTCGATCAACCAGGGATTGGCAACCTTGCCCATGGCACCGACGCGAAACTGCTCGATCAGCACCACTTCATCGCGCACAGCATCGTAGGGCAGCACGCAGACGGCATCGTGGCGAACGAACAGCTCACGGCTGATCTCGCGCCCCATGCCACCGGCGAACAGCTCGTGGCGCAGACGCACCCTGTCGAGCTGGTAGAAGCCCTTGAAGCAGTTGACCCGTTCGACGATCTCGACGTCCGTGGGCACAGGTTTCAGCGTGTCTGACATGGAAATCCTCTTAACCTCGTGTACTGCATCGCGCCATCCTAACCTGCGCACCGCCACGTTTCACCCCTTTCAACTTGTAGGCCGGGCTGCGAGGATAGACAGCCTGCTGATATTCAGCTTAGTGGCGAACTGAAGGCCTTGCCGACGGTCCAAGCCCGATCACCTTTGCCTTACAAGGATCATCATGACGCTTGTGAAACTGACTACCGTGGCCGTGCTGGCCTTGGCCCTGGGCGCCTGTCAAAGCCTGTTCCAGCCCAACATGCGCACGCCACTGGAGGTCAAACGCGACCGCTGGGAGCACATCAAGCCCGGTTGCAACACGGCCGATTGCCCGCTGGTCAATATCGACACCATTCACTTCCCGGCCAACCCGAAGCTGGACGCGATCGTCGAGAAGCGTTTGCTGCAAATGACCCAGGACAACCAGCACAGCGCCCTGCCAGCTTCGCTCAAGGCCTACGAAGACCAGTTCATGGCCACCGCCGAGACCCGCCACAGCAGCTATCTGCAAGCCAAGGTACGCGAGCAGCATGACGGACTGGTGATCATCGAGCTGTCCAGCTACCTGGACACCGGCGGCGCCCATGGCATGCCGGGGCGTGGCTTCATCAACTACTCGCGTCAGCAGGACAAGGTCCTGACCCTGCAGGACATGCTGGTGCCGGGCCAGGAAGCGACGTTCTGGAAAACCGCCGAAGAAGCCCACAAGGCCTGGCTGATCAGCACCGGCATGGACAAGGACGCCGAGTTCGTCAAGACCTGGCCGTTCCGCCAGACCCCGCATATCGCCCTGACCTACGGCGCGGTAGTGCTCAAGTACGAAGTGTATGCCATCGCCCCGTATTCCATGGGCCACATCGAACTGAAGATCCCCTACCCGCGCCTGAACGGTGTGATCAAGCCGGAGTTGTTTCCCGGTCGCGGCTGACCGACGGCGCTGCCGCCCAGTACACGCATCCTGCCAGCAGCAATGCCGGCAGGGTCGAGCCGAGATCGGCAGCGTAGTGCGCCAGCAAATGATAAGTGGCGACCCCGCAAGCCCAGGCAATCAAGGCGCGCCAGTGCAGGCTGTGAATCGGACTGGCATCGCTGCGACGGCGACGCACGACGAAGTGATCGACCAGCACCACGCCGAACAGCGGGGCGAACACCGAGCCGATCAGCAGCAGGAAGTTCTGGTACTGCGCCAGCGGCGCAAAGCAGGCGATCACGGTGCACAGCACACCGATGGCCAGCGCCAGATGCTCGACCTTCAAGCGAATCAGCAGGCCGGTTGATACCGCCGCCGAATGGATATCGGCGAAGGCTTTTTCCGATTCGTCGAGCAGAATCAGCAGCAATGGAATACCGATACCGGCACCGGCCAGCGCCAACAGCAAGGTGTTGACCTCGCCCGCCGGAGCGAAAGCCAGGGTATAGGCCACTCCCAGACTCATCATCCACACGTTGCCGACAAAGTAACCCAGCGCCGTACCGACAAACACCCGGCTGCCATGGCGGCTGAAACGTGAATAGTCGGCAATCAACGGCAGCCACGACAACGGCATGGCAATGGCGATGTCGATCCCCACCGCCAGCGACATCGAGCCATCACCGGCACGCGCCCACAGGGCGGCGAGATCGGCTTTGGCAAACAGGTTCCAGGTCAGCCACAGGCAGGCCCCGAGCAACAGCCAGATACCCCATTTGCGCAGAATCTTGCGCACGAAGGTCAACGGTCCACTGACTGCCAACAGGGTCGCCAGGGCGCCGAAGCACAGGGTCCACAGCAAGGGGTTGGTCAGCGCACTGCCTTCGCCGAAGGCGCGGGCGCCGAGCAGACTGGCGGCATCACGCATGACGATGATTTCGAACGCGCCCCAGCCGATCAGCTGCAGCAGGTTGAGCAGCGCTGGCAGCCGGGCACCTTCGCGACCGAGACTGCGCCGCAGAGCGGCCATGGACGACAGGCCGGTATCGCTGCCAATGACGCCGACAGCCGCCAGCAGCAGGACGCCCACGCTGGTACCGATGATGATCGCCAGCACCGCGTTGGCCAGGCCCAGGCCGGGGCCGAGCAAAGCGCCGGTCTGCAGGACCATCAGGCCGATGCCTAATGAAAACCAGAGGGAACAGAGGTCGCGGCCACTGAGAACGCGTTGCCCGGTGCTGACCGGGTGATCGGGGGAGAACTGGCTGGGTGTGCTCACAAGGGTGATCTCGACAGGGAGAAAATTGTTGTTGTTCGGGCCCTATCGCTGGCAAGGCCAGCTCCCACAAGAGCCTGCATGCAGTCCCCTGTGGGAGCCGGCCTTGCCGGCGATGCGTTGTAATGGGCCGATCAGACCTTTTTGTACAACTGACTGCCTTCCTGGCGGAACCGCTCGGCCTGCTCGCGCATACCGTCCTCAACCGCCACATCCACCGCATCAATGCGCTGGTTGGCGGCGTACTCACGCACTTCCTGGGTAATTTTCATCGAACAGAACTTCGGCCCGCACATCGAGCAGAAGTGCGCGACCTTGGCCGAGTCCTTGGGCAAGGTCTCGTCATGGAACGAACGCGCGGTGTCCGGATCCAGCCCCAGGTTGAACTGGTCTTCCCAACGGAACTCGAAACGCGCCTTGGACAAGGCATTGTCACGGATCTGCGCACCCGGATGGCCCTTGGCAAGGTCAGCGGCATGGGCGGCGATCTTGTAGGTGATGATCCCGGTCTTGACGTCATCCTTGTTCGGCAGGCCCAGGTGCTCTTTGGGCGTCACGTAGCAGAGCATGGCGCAACCGAACCAGCCGATCATCGCCGCACCGATACCCGAGGTGATGTGGTCATAGCCCGGGGCAATGTCGGTGGTCAGCGGGCCGAGGGTGTAGAACGGCGCTTCGTCACAGCATTCCAGCTGCTTGTCCATGTTCTCCTTGATCAACTGCATCGGCACGTGGCCAGGGCCTTCGATCATGCACTGGACATCGTGCTTCCAGGCAATCTTGGTCAGCTCGCCGAGGGTCTCCAGCTCACCGAATTGCGCGGCGTCGTTGGCATCGGCAATCGAGCCCGGACGCAGGCCGTCGCCCAGCGAGAAGCTAACGTCGTAGGCCTTCATGATTTCGCAGATTTCGTCGAAATGGGTGTAGAGGAAGTTCTCTTTGTGATGCGCCAGGCACCACTTGGCCATGATCGAACCACCACGGCTGACGATACCGGTGACCCGCTTGGCGGTCAGCGGCACATAGCGCAACAGCACGCCGGCGTGAATGGTGAAGTAGTCCACGCCCTGCTCGGCCTGCTCGATCAGGGTGTCGCGGAACAGCTCCCAGGTCAGGTCTTCGGCAACGCCATTGACCTTCTCCAGGGCCTGGTAGATCGGCACGGTGCCGATCGGTACCGGCGAGTTGCGGATGATCCACTCGCGGGTTTCGTGGATGTGCTTGCCGGTGGACAGGTCCATGACCGTGTCCGAACCCCAACGGATACCCCAGGTCAGCTTGGCCACTTCTTCTTCAATCGAAGAGCCCAGCGCACTGTTACCAATGTTGCCGTTGATCTTCACCAGGAAGTTGCGGCCGATGATCATCGGCTCCAGCTCGACGTGGTTGATGTTGGCCGGAATGATCGCGCGACCGCGGGCGATTTCCTCACGGACGAACTCGGCGGTGATTTCCTTGGGGATGCTGGCGCCGAAGCTGTGGCCCGGGTGCTGCTGGTCGAGCAGGCCGGCGGCGCGGGCTTCCTGCAGCTTCATGTTCTCGCGGATGGCGACGTATTCCATCTCGGCGGTGATGATGCCCTGGCGCGCGTAGTGCATCTGGCTGACGTTGGCGCCAGCCTTGGCCCGGCGCGGATTGCGCACATGGGCAAAACGCAGTTTGGTCAGTTCGGCATCGGCCAGACGCTGCTGGCCGAAGTCCGACGACAACCCGGGCAGACGCTCGGTATCACCACGCGCATCAATCCAGGCCGAGCGCACGTCGCCCAGGCCTTTGCGCACGTCGATGACGACATTGGGATCGGTGTAGGGGCCGGAAGTGTCGTAGACCAGCACTGGCGCGTTGGCTTCACCGCCGAAATCGGTCGGGGTGTCGTCCAGGCTGATTTCACGCATCGGCACGCGAATGTCCGGGCGCGAGCCTTCGACATAAATTTTGCGCGAACGGGTGAACGGCTGTACGGACTGTTGATCGACCCGGGCCGACTCACTCAGATTGGTCAGGTGCTTTTCTTGTTTGCTCATCACAGGCTCTCCAGACGGCTTCCTAGCAGTGGAATGTCGGGGAGAACCTGAAAGGCACGGACGCACCAGGAGCGGTGCTGTGCCAGATGTACGGTGATGCCTGCAGCGACTGAGGCTGGCTCGACATTCCCGGACCTGACACAAGAGACTCGCCGGGAAAGCGAGAAATCTTGTTCCCTACGCAGGCGCTAACCTGATCAGGTTCAACGGGATCCGGATTATCCGATCTCAGCCTCAACGCAAGGCACCCCGACAAGAACGCGCCCAGTCTAGACTGGACGCAGCTGCAAAGCCAACAGTACGAACACGGTGACGATAAATGGTGTAACGGCAGATTGTTGCAAAGTGCCCGCGCATCTACACTCACCGGTTCAGAAAGCCTCAATCGTTCAAGGACCGCCCTATGCTGCGCAAACTTTCACTGGCCCTCGCCGTGTCTTGTGCTATCAACGGAATGGCCTGGGCAGCAGACGCGCCCTTGTCAGCGAAAACCGATCTGGTCAGCGTCTACCAGGAGGCTGTGGACAACAACGCCGACCTCGCCGCAGCCCGCGCCAACTACGGCGCGCAAAAGGAAGTGGTACCCCAGGCCCGTGCCGGCCTGCTGCCAAATCTCTCGGCCGGTGCCGAGATGCAGAGCACCCGGACCAAGCTCGATGAACCATCGATTACCTCCAACCGCAGCGGTAACTCATGGTCTGCAACCCTGGCCCAGCCGGTGTTCCGCGCCGATCGCTGGTTCCAGTTGCAGGCTGCCGAAGCGGTAAACGAACAGGCGGCGCTGGAACTGTCGGCCACTGAACAGAACCTGATCCTGCAAACTGCCGAGAACTATTTCGCAGTGCTGCGCGCCCAGGACAACCTGGCCTCGACCAAAGCCGAAGAAGCCGCGTTCAAGCGTCAGCTGGACCAGTCCAATGAACGGTTCGACGTCGGCCTTTCAGACAAGACCGACGTCCTGCAATCCCAGGCCAGCTACGACACGGCGCGGGCCAACCGGATCGTCGCGCAGCGCCAGGTCGACGACGCGTTCGAAGCACTGATCACCCTGACCAACCGCAACTACGACGCGATCCAGGGCATCCGCCACACCCTGCCAGTGCAGGTGCCGGTACCCAATGACGCCACGTCCTGGGTTGAAACCGCCGGTAAGCAGAACCTCAACCTGCAGGCCACCAACTACGCCGTCACCGCCGCCGAAGAAACCCTGCGCCAGCGCAAGGCCGGGCACGCGCCGACGCTGGATGCGGTTGCGCAGTACCAGAAAGGCGACAACGACAACCTCGGCTTCACCAACCCCAACCTCGGCGGGACCATCAGCGGTGACGTCGAACAGACCACCGTTGGCCTGCAGCTGAACATTCCGATCTACAGCGGCGGCCTGATCAGCTCGCAGGTGCGCGAGGCTTATCAGCGCCTGAGCCAGAGCGAACAGCAGCGTGAAAGCCTGCGTCGCCAGGTGGTGGAAAACACCCGCAACCTGCACCGCGCGGTCAACACCGACGTGGAGCAGGTGCAGGCCCGCAAGCAGTCGATCATCTCCAACCAGAGCGCCCTGGAAGCCACCGAGATCGGCTACCAGGTCGGTACCCGCAACATCGTCGACGTGCTCGATGCCCAGCGCCAGCTGTACACCTCGGTGCGGGACTACAACAACACCCGCTACGACTACATCCTCGACAACCTGCGCCTGAAGCAGGCGGCGGGCACCCTGAGTCCGCAGGACCTGACTGATCTGAGCCGCTACCTGAAGCCGGACTACAACCCGGACAAGGACTTCCTGCCACCTGATCTGGCGGCATTGGCCAAGGCTAACTTCGACGCCCGGCCTTAAACAGCATCGCGGGGCAAGCCCGCTCCCACCGGATTCAACACTGCTCGGTGGGAGCGGGCTTGCCCCGCGAATGCTTCAGAGCAAACGCCCCAAGCCATCCAGCAAGCGCTGCAATGCGCCCTGATTAGCCTTCATCACCGCCCGTCCCGCTTCACCCATGCGCCGCGCATCCTGCGGCAACTCGATCAGCCGGCGAATTTCAGCCGCCAGCCCCTGCGCATCATCCACCTCCTGCAACGCCCCGGCCTCGCGCAGCATCGCCGCAATTTCCAGGAAGTTGAACAGGTGCGGACCGCTGATCACTGGCAACGACAAAGCTGCCGGCTCCAGCAGGTTGTGGCCGCCGTTGGGCACCAGGCTGCCGCCAACAAAAGCGATATCCGCCAGGGCATACAGAAACAGCAATTCGCCCATGGTGTCGCCGAGCAGCACCGCGGTGTCCGCGGCCACCGCAGTGGCACTGGAGCGGCGGACAGTCGGGAACTGTGCCGAGCACAACTCAAACACGCTGTTGAAGCGCTCCGGATGCCGCGGCACCAGGATCAGCAAGGCATCGCCATGGTGCTCCAGCAACTGGCGGTGCGCAGCGAGAATCACTTCGTCCTCGCCCTCGTGAGTGCTGGCGGCGATCCATACCGGGCGCTGACCGGCCTGCCACTCTTCACGCAAGGCCCGAGCACGCGGCAACAGTTGCTCATCGATACGCAGGTCGAACTTGATCGATCCGGTGACCTGCACACATTCAGCCCGCGCGCCCAGCTGGCGAAAGCGCTCGGCTTCGGCCTCGGTCTGCACCGCGATCAGGCTCATCTCGGCCAGCATCGGCCGGGTCAGCCCGGCAAAACGTGCGTAGCCGCGCGCCGAACGCTCGGACAAGCGCGCATTGGCCAGCGCCACGGCAATACCGCGCTTGGCACACTGGTGGATATGGTTGGGCCACAGCTCGGTTTCCATGATCACCGCCAGCTTCGGCTGGACATGATCGAGAAAGCGCCCGGCCGCCCACGGCAGGTCATAGGGCAGGTAGCAATGCTGAACGCGCGGCTCATCGGCAAACATCGCCCGCACCCGCTCGGAACCGGTCGGGGTCATGCAGGTGATGGTGATCGGCAGCTGTGGATAAGCCTGCAACAGAGCGCGAATCATCGGCGCTGCGGCGATGCTTTCGCCCACCGACACCGCATGCACCCAGATACCGCCCTTGCGCATGGCGGGCAGGTTCATGGCGAAGCGTTCGCCGATGCGCTGGGCGTAGGCTGGCGCCTTGCGCGAACGCAGGAACAGGCGCAGCGCAACCAGCGGCAGGCCCAGGTGAAACAGCAAGGTATAGAGTGTTCTGTTCATGGCGCCGAAGTGTACTAGCCAATGGCTCGCAAGTGCACTGCGAAGCGCTCGGCCAACCACTGTGCCGCAGGCCCCAAAGGCTCGTCACGCCGCCAGACCAGCTCCACTACCAGCGCCGGCGGGGTCCATTCGCTGCGAAGCTCAACCATCTGCGCATGGTAAGTCGGGTACTGCACCACATGCCGGGGCAACCAGGCCCAGCCCAGGCCGCGCATCAACAACTCGGCCATGGCGTAGAAACTGTCGGCACGCCAGATCTGCGGGCTGATGGGTTCGCCACCGGGATAACCGCTTTCCTGTGGGGCGATCAGTAACTGCCGATGCCGCGCCAGTTGTTGCCGATTGACCTGCCCCAGTTGCGCCAAGGGATGGTTGACGGCACAGACAGTGACCATCTCCACCCGGCCCAAGGCACGTCGTTCCAACGCCGGCGGCATGCGCTCATGGTGAAACAGCAAACCCAGGTCGGCACGGCGCTCGACCAGCTTGCGCGCCACATCACCCTGGGCACCACTGGCCAGTTGCACCTCCAGCATGGGGAACTGCTGGGCCAGTTCGTCGAGACTGTCGATGACGGGCTGATAAGGCATGGCTTCGTCCTGGGCGACCCGCAACTGCGCCTCCTGGCCGCGCATCAGCGCCAGCGCCCGACCGTCCAGGCGTTCGCACTGACGCAACAACTCCCGCGCATCCTCCAGCAAGGCCGCCCCGGCTTCGGTCAAGCGCGGCTGGCGACCACTGCTACGCTCGAACAGAATGACGCCCAGGTCCGCCTCGAGCAGGGCAATGGCATTGCTCACCGCCGACTGCGCCTTGCGCTGGGTGCGCGCTACCGCCGAAAACGAGCGTTGCTCGGCGACGCCGACAAACAGCCGCAGCTGCTCCAGATTCCACTGTTCAGCCATGCAACCTATCTCCAGAAAAGATAGGTAATGACTTTACCCCATCCAGGCTTGCTCTAAAATGCCCAGCCAGAACAGAGGAACACCGACATGAATGCCTACACCTACCTGGCTATCGCCATCTGCGCCGAAGTCATCGCCACCGCCTCGATGAAGGCGGTCAAGGGCTTGAGCACCCCGCTGCCGTTGCTGCTGATGGTCTGCGGCTACGCCGTGGCGTTCTGGATGCTGACCCTGGTGGTGCGCAGCATTCCGGTCGGGATCGCCTATGCCATCTGGTCGGGGCTGGGCATTGTCCTGATCAGCATCGCCGCGCTGGTGATATACGGGCAAAAACTCGACATCCCGGCGATGCTCGGCATGGCCATGATTGTCGGCGGCGTGGTGGTGATCCAGGTGTTCTCGAAAACCGCCGGGCATTGATCCGCCTCACAGGCTGTATACTGGGCTTCTGTCCAAGCTTGTGAGGTGCATGCATGCCATCCGTTATTTCCACCGACGTACTGATCGTCGGCGCAGGGGTCGCAGGCCTCTGGCTCAATGCCCGTCTGCGCCGCCTGGGTTACTCGACAGTCGTGGTGGAACGCGCCAGCCTCGGTGGCGAGCAGACCCTCAAATCCCAGGGGATCATTCATGGCGGCGCCAAGTATGCCCTGCATGGCGCGCTGACCGGCGCCTCCGAAGCCATTGCCGACATGCCGCGGCGCTGGAGCGAGGCCCTCGCTGGCAATGGCGAACTGGACCTTTGCGGCGTGCGCCTGCTGTCCGACGCCCATTACCTGTGGTCCCCCGGCACAATCGCCGGCAACCTGACCAGCTTCTTCGCCAGCAAGGCGGTGCGTGGCCGTGTCGATCAGGTCAAGGGGGAGCAACTGCCACCTGCGCTGCAGGATCGTGCCTTCAAGGGTAAGGTCTATCGCCTGGCCGAACTGGTCATTGACGTGCCAAGCCTGCTGAACAAGCTCGCCGAACTGGCCGGTGACAGCCTGCTGGCAGGCGAGCAGATCGAACCCCTGCACGCCGACGGCGAACTGGCCGGGCTGCGCGTCGACGGCCGCGAGATCCGTGCCCAGCGCATCGTCCTCAGCGCCGGGGCCGGCAACGCCGCGCTGCTGCAAACCCTCGGCATGAACCAGCCGGCCATGCAGCGTCGCCCGCTGCACATGGTCATGGCCAAGGGCGCCAGCCTCAAACCCCTGTATGCCCATTGCCTGGGCGGCGGCCCCAAGCCGCGCATCACCGTCACCAGCCACCCGGCCGCCGACGGTCAATGGGTCTGGTACATGGGTGGCGACCTGGCCGAGGCCGACGGCGTTGCCCGCGAACCTGAAGCCCAGATCGCCGCGGCGAAGAAGGAAGTCAGCAACCTGCTGCCCTGGATCGACCTGAGCCAGGTGCGCTGGGCTACCGTGCGCATCGATCGTGCCGAGCCTGCGCAATCCGGCCTGGTGCGCCCGGACAACGCCTTCCTCGCCGAGCAGCAGCGTCTGCTGGTCGGTTGGCCGACCAAACTGGCCCTGGCCCCGGATTTCAGTGACCGGGTCCTGGCCAGCCTTGAGCGTGACGGAATCAAGCCGGGGGCTCACACCGCCCTTCCCGATCTGCCACGGCCACCGATGGCCCTGCCGGTCTGGGAGCAACTGCTGCCATGAGCCTGCCGACGCTCCACGATCTGCACCGTCCCTTGGGCAGTACCGGCCTGCACGTCTCTCCTCTGGGCCTGGGTACGGTCAAGCTGGGCCGCGACCAGGGGGTCAAATACCCCAACGGCTTCACCATCCCCGATGACGATCAGGCCCGCCTGCTGCTGGCCCAGGCCCGCGAACTGGGTATCAACCTGATCGACACCGCCCCGGCCTATGGCCGCAGCGAAGAGCGTCTAGGCCCGCTGTTGAGAGGCCAGCGCGATCACTGGGTGATTGTCAGCAAGGTCGGTGAAGAGTTCGACAACGGCCAGTCGCGCTTCGACTTCAGCGCCGCGCACACGCGCTTCTCCATCGAACGCAGCCTCAAGCGCCTGGAAACCGAGCACATCGACCTGGTGCTGGTGCACTCCGATGGCAATGACCTGCAGATTCTCGAACATGAAGAGGTCTATCAGACCCTCGAAGCCTTGAAGCAGGAAGGCAAGATCGGCGGCTTCGGCTTGTCCGGCAAAACCGTGGCCGGTGGTTTGAAGGCACTTGAGCGCGGCGATTGCGCCATGGTCACCTACAATCTGAACGAACAGGCAGAACGCCCGGTGCTCGACTATGCCGCCGAGCATGGCAAAGCCATCCTGGTGAAAAAGGCCCTGGCCAGCGGCCATGTGTGCCTGAGCCCGGGGGAAGACCCGGTGCGTGCCAGTTTCGAGTTGCTGTTTGGCCACCCGGGTGTGAGCAGTGCCATTGTCGGCACCATCAACCCGGTACACCTGGCCCACAACGTGGCAACTGTTGCCGCCGTATTGAATCGCTGACGCCCACGCCGCCGTCGCGGCCGACCCCAACGCAAGAAGGAGCCGACATGCCGCGAACGCTGATCCGCAAGAACCCGAGCAACTTCAAAACCCTGCCCCTGCACGTTGAAGCCAGCCCCGAAGGGCTGTGCTACCAGAGCATCGGCATGCCGCTGAATTTCGCCCAGACCCAGCAACGGCGCAAACAGATCCACCTGGCCGACAGCCAGCGCTTCGCCGTAGAACTGGCCAATCTGGGCGTCTCGGTGCGCCTGACGCTGCACTGGCAGAACCGCGACTACTGGGTGCTGGTCCGCCAGCGCCGTCAGGACCGCGGGGATGTGGTACTGAAACTGATTTCCGGCTATGTACCGGCCCAGGAACTCAACCTGCCGCTGCACACCGCCATTCAGGAAGTCGCTGAAGAATGCCTGCTGGAAACGCCGGAAGGCTGGCTTGGCGGGCGCTTCAACGAGACCTGGCTGCCGGCGCCCTATGCCGATGCCCTGCACTACCGTGAAGCGCTGCCTTTTGTCCTGACACCGCAATCCGGCGCGGCACGGCCGGTGCGCTGCGCCAACCTGCAGCTACTGGAGCGGCCACGGGCTTACGTGCACCTGCCGACCGCCTCATTGCAGCTGATCTATGACCTGCGCCTGCAGGTCCCGCGCGAAGCCAAATCCTTGAGCCTGTTTCATGTCGATGAACGACTTGAAGGCAACCAGCTGGTGGCCCGCCTCAACCGCACCCGCCCCGACCTGTACCTGATGCCCCTGGAAGACGGTCACCCTCGCGCCGAGCTGTACACGTTGAAAAAGGACCGCCTGGTACCGGCGAGCACTCGCGGTCTTTATCTGGCAGAAAGCTTTGCCCGCCAGGAAGGCTGGCTGGTCAGGGATGAGCGGATTCGCTGGAGGGATTGGGTGAATCAGCAGGGACTGGCGGCGCCGAAAGCGGATACCGGCTTGCAGCGGCTGACGGGCAAGGCACGGGAGTTGTTGCAGATGGCGCGCGAAGGCTTGCGTAAGTAGCTGACACAGTACAATCGCGGGGCAAGCCCGCTCCCACAGGGGTTTACATCAAGCCTGTGGGAGCGGGCTTGCCCCGCGATGCTTGCATCAGTTCTTGCGAATTTTCTCGACGATAGCCGTGGTCGAACTGTTCTCAACCAACCCCAGCACCTTCACCGTGCCGCCATACGCCTTGACGATATCGGCACCGACCACCTGCTCGATACCGTAGTCCCCGCCCTTGACCAGCACATCCGGCTTGACCTGGCTGAGCAGGTTTTCCGGTGTGCCTTCAGGGAAGCTGATGACCCAGTCCACTGCACCCAGGCCCGCGAGCACTGCCATGCGTCGATCAACGCTGTTGATCGGACGGCCCGGACCTTTCAGCCGGCTCACAGACGCATCGTCGTTGACCGCAACGATCAGGCGATCACCCTGGCCCCGCGCTTGCTCCAGGTAAGTCACGTGACCGGCATGAAGGATATCGAAGCAACCGTTGGTGAAAACAATCTTCTCGTTATGGGCACGGGCATCATCGATGGCCAGCAGCAACTGATCGAGACTCACCACACCGCGCTCGGAACCTTCTTCGCGCTGGATCGCGCGGCGCAGTTCCGGGGCGCTGATAGCTGCCGTACCGAGCTTGCCGACCACGATGCTGGCGGCCAGGTTGGCCAGACCCACGGCATGGGGCAGCTCTTCGCCTGCGGCGATGGCGGCGGCCAGGGTCGAAATCACCGTATCACCGGCACCGGTGACGTCGAAGACTTCACGGGCACGGGCCGGCAAGTGCAGGGCCGGATGATCGGGGCGCAGCAAGGTCATGCCATGCTCACCACGGGTCACCAGCAAGGCGCCCAGCTCCAGCTCGTTCATCAGCTTCGCGCCCTTGGCCACCAGCTCCGCTTCATCGGCGCAACGACCAACGATGGTCTCGAACTCGCTGAGGTTCGGGGTAATCAGACTGGCACCGCGGTAGATCGAAAAGTCCTTGCCCTTGGGATCGGCCAGCACCGGAATGCCTTTGGCCCGTGCCGCCTGGATCAGGCTCTGATGGTTCTTCAGCGCGCCTTTGCCGTAGTCCGACAACACCAGTACCTTGACCCCGTCGAGCAGGGTGTCGACTTCAGCCCCCAACGACAGCGGATCGGTGGCGAAGGGTTCTTCGAAATCGATGCGCAGCAGTTGCTGGTGGCGGCTCATGACCCGCAGCTTGACGATGGTCGGCTGGTGCGCGATACGCTGGAAAATCGAGCGCACGCCTGCAGCCTGCAGGCTGTTGGACAGGCTCTCGGCAGCTTCGTCCTGGCCGGTAACCCCGATCAGCGATGCCGGTGCACCCAGGGCGGCGATGTTCAAGGCCACGTTGGCCGCACCACCAGGACGGTCCTCGATCTGCTCGACCTTGACCACCGGTACCGGGGCTTCAGGCGAAATCCGTGAGGTACCACCATGCCAGTAGCGGTCGAGCATGACATCGCCCACCACCAGTACCGGGGCTTGATCGAAACGCGGCATGGACAACTTCATGGGTAACCCATATATACAAAATTAACAGGGGCAGGATATTAGCACAGGCTAGACGAAGGCTTGATTACCGCCTTACCGACAAGCTGTTGCAGGAAAGCGGCCGGAGCCCAGGACAGGCTCCGGCGTCAGGTTCAGGTGATATCGGCCTTGGCCGGCTCGTCCAGACCCATGGCATGCAGCCGGGCATAGTAGCCATTGGCAGCCAGCAGCTCGGCATGCGTGCCGCGCTCGACCAGCTTGCCCTGATCCATGACCAGGATCATGTCGGCCTTTTCAATGGTCGACAGACGGTGAGCGATCACCAGCGTGGTACGGCCCTTCATGACATGATCAAGCGCTGCCTGGATATGCCGTTCGGACTCGGTGTCCAGCGCCGAGGTCGCCTCGTCGAGGATCAGCAGCGGCGCGTTCTTGAGCAGGGCCCGGGCAATTGCCAGACGCTGGCGCTGACCACCGGAAAGCAGCACACCGTTCTCACCGACCTGGGTGTCGAAGCCCTTGGGCAGTTGATCGACAAACTCCTTGGCATAGGCATCGGCGGCAGCCGCTTCGATATCGGCACGCGGCGCCCCCGCCAGGTCACCGTAGGCAATGTTGTTGGCCACGGTATCGTTGAACAGGGTGACATGCTGGGTCACTTGCGCCACGTGGCGGCGCAGGTTACGCAAACGGTAGTCCTCGATCTCCACGCCATCGAGGAGGATCTGCCCCTCAGTGTGGTGATAGAACCGCGGAATCAGTGAGGCCAGGGTCGACTTGCCGCTGCCCGAGCGCCCTACCAGTGCAATCATCTGCCCCGGTTCAGCGGTGAAGGAGATATCAGACAACACCTGACGCTCGGTACCTGGGTAGGTGAAGTTCAGGTTGCGCACCACGAGGCGCCCCTCGACCCGGTCCAGCTCCACAGTTCCAGTATCGACTTCCGGCGCTTCATCCAGCTGTTCGAAGATGCTTTCGGCACCGGCCAGACCTTTCTGGATGGTCGAGCTGACTTCCGACAGCTGGCGGATTGGCTTGGGCAGCAAGCCTGCAGCGGTGATGTAAGCCACCAGGTCGCCGGCGGTGGCTTCGCCCCGCAGGAACAGCACCAGGAACATCAGCGCAGCCATGGCGGAATAGATCACCAACTGCAGCATCGGGGTGTACACGGCCCCGGTCTTGGTCATGCGCAGCTGCTTGTCGGTGTTGCTCTGGCTGGCATTGGCGAAACGCTGCTGCTCGTAGCTTTCACCGCCGAAGCTGCGCACCACGCGGTAACCCTGGATGGTTTCCGAGGCCACGTGGGTGACATCGCCCATTGCCACCTGGATCTTTTTGCTCTGCTTGCGGAATTTCTTGCTGGCGCTACCGACCATTACCGCGATGACTGGCAGGATTGCCAGCATGACCAGGGTCAGTTTCCAGTTCATCCACAGCAGATAAACGAACAGGAACACCACCGTCAGGCCTTCACGAATCACCACCTTGATGGCATCGGTGGCCGCACCGGTCACCATGGTTACGTTGAAGGTGATGCGCGAAATCAGGTGACCCGAGTTGTGGGTGTCAAAGTAGCGGTTGGGCAGCACCAGCAACTTGTTGAACAACTCGACCCGCAGGTCATGCACCAGCCCGAGGGAAACCTTGGCCAGGAAGTAGTTACCCAGGAACGACCCCAGGCCCTGCCAGGCGGCGATCAGCACGATCAGCAACGGCACTGCCTGCAGCAGTTGCAAGTCCTGCAGGTAAGGGACATTGGGGAACAACACGGCCTGCGGGTTGCTCAGACCATCGACGAAGTACTTGAGAATCCCGGCCAGCATTGGCTGAGTGGAGGCAAAGATGATGAAACCGAGAATACTCAGCGTGAAAATACCGATGTACGGTTTCACATAGCTCAGTAGCCGGAAATAGATTTTCAGGCTGGAGCTGCTCTGTTGCTCCGCCTTTAGCGGTGTTTCGGCCATTGTCGAGCTCGCTGTTCAGATTGAACCGGAAATTTTATCACAGCCCGGTCGATGGGCATGCACCCAGACCCACACCAGAGCAAACCTGCACGAATCCAGGCCCTGCACCCTGTGTACATCCAGCGCATCCTCATCTTCAACAACACCGGCATGGTACATCTACAAATTTTTCGGCATTATTGCCGGTCCTTTTGCTCGCCCGTTGGCAAGGCCACTATCCATGCAATGTTCCCGGCTACACCAGGTCGACCTCAACCAACTCATCCTTGGCGCCCAGGTGCTGGAGGCTGATAGTTACGGCGCCAAAGTGTACCTGCTTAATGACGGCAACATCCTTAAACTCTTCAGGCGTAAACGATTAATTTCATCTGCCTTGCTGCGGCCTTATTCCCAGCGCTTTATCGACAACGCGATCAAGCTGGAGAAAAAGGGCATTCCGACGCTGAAGGTCTTGAAGTTCTACAAGCTGGATGCCCCCGGAATGACCGCGGTGCTGTATCACCCGCTGCCGGGAGAAACCCTTAGCCAGTTGTCCCGCAAGGCGGGTTTCAGCTGGCAAGAGCGCCTGCCGGAGCTTGTGGCGCTGGTGCGCAAGCTGCACAAGTCGGGCATTTACTTTCGCTCCCTGCACCTTGGCAACATTGTCGTGACACCAGAACAGGAGATGGGCCTGATCGATGTGGCCGATATGCGCTTCATGGGGGCGCCACTGTCCAACCGCATGGTCCGGCGCAACGTGCAGCATTTCGCCCGTTACATCGCCCGCGAGCGCCTCGAGGGTCAATTCCCTCTCGCCGAACTGGAACGCGCCTTGCTGAACTGAACACCTGGGGTATCGAGGCGCAGGGTGCGCCGCCTGCCCACAGGATGTTGACGATGTTCAAGGGGGATCACCCCCTTGTTTCGCACCGATTCATGGGCATACAGCCCGGATCAATGGGCAAAAAACCCCACGCCCACGCCCAGCACCACGCCAACCACCAGTACCACCATCAATTTGACGCGATCACGCTTGCGGCGCCGTGCTTTACGCCGCCGCTCGCCGGGCAGGCTTACATGCGCACCGAAGCCGGTATGCAGCACAGCGTCCCCCTCAAGGGTCACCGCGGTGAGATTCAAATCGGCGTAGCGCTTTGACAGCGCCTTCTCACCAGAATAGCCGGCAAATGGCGCGCAACGCTGATAGTCGCTGAGCCGGCGCAAGCCTGGGTTCAACGAAAAACTCTGCCACTCAGGCTTGTCCGAGAGCAGCGGGTAACACGGCACACCGGCAATGACCTGACGCTCACCCAGATGGATGTAAGGGCTGTGCACTTTCAAGTCATGGGCATAGCTGCGCAGCCAGACCTGCAGCAAATGCGGGCTGACCTCAAGAATGCTCTTCGAGTCCTCGATGAAACCTGGACGATAGAACTCCCAGTCATCCTCGCAATGAAAGATGTAAGGGGTTTTTACGTGACTGTAGGCCAGGTCGATAGACGGCAGCTGCCCCAGCTTAGGCCGATTGACGAACACCTTGCAGTGCGGTTTCCAATGTTCCGGTACCGCTTGATGGACAGCCTCATCGCCCGAATCCTCGGTGATGAACACTTCGCGAATCGGTGCAGTATTGAAACGATCGAAACTCTCGAGTGTAAGCTTGAGCAGGTCGAAACGCCCGCAACTGGTAACCACCAGGGTTACATCACTGTCATCACTGAATCGCACCGGATTCCCTCCCCATCTTCTGTATTCGGTTGTTCGAGACCACGCCCCGTGTACGGGACAGCCGGCTCATATGCCCAGTCTCAAACGCAAGCGCTGCCAACCGGTCAGGGCTGGACGGGAACGCAGAGGTGGCTGCATTTTTTCTACGATGCTTCGGCCCACTTGAGCGAAGCTGAACTGCGACACAGCAAGGTCACGACCATTGCTGCCAATGCGCTCGACCAATGCCGGGTCGGCGCGTAATACTTTGAGCTTGTCCTGCAGCTGGGCGATGCTGTTGTACAAAACCACGTTGTGCATGTCTTCAAGACCCAGGGCGCGATTCTCCGCCTCCCCTTGATCAAAAGCCAGCAGCACGCAACCACAGGCCATCGCCTCGAAATTCTTGATCATGTATTCGCCCATGCCGACATCGGCACTGACGAAGAAACGAATGCGGTTGAGCGTGTCACAGTACTCTTCACCGGACTTGGTCCGGGTGACCAGCAGGTTTTCAACCTGGGCGAGCTCATCGAGCAACGCCTTGCGCCCGCTGTAGGCGACGCTGTTGGTACTGCCGACAAAGGCCAGCTCGATATCCCGCTCACGCCCCTGGTCGGCCAGCAACTGCTGGTCGTAGCCCTTGGGCACGAACTCGGCGTCGAAGCCCTCCTGGCGCAAGCGCTCACTGACCATGTAGCCGGAGCTGATCACCCGCGCCCAAGGCAACTGACGGTAGTGGGCGCTGAACTTGCCGGTGTACTTGCACGGGATGTAGTTCTGATAGGCGTCGTGCTCGAGGATGACCAGGTTGGGCACCGTACGAATGAAACCGACCTGACGGATCTCTTGCTTGAAACGCAGAAAAAACACAATCCGATCGTACTTTTCGACGTCGACTTCACGACGGAAATAGCTGCGCAGGTTGCGCTGATCGGCACTGCTGAGCCAGCGCAGATCGCATTCGCAATGGGCGGCGACACCGTCATAGAGACGGTCGAGGATTGCCCGTTGTTCTTTCTGCACCAGAAATAGAACTTTCATTGTCTTCCTTGCGGTCTTTATTCAGCCGCTAACAGTCATGGGCCAGGATCAGAGATCACGGCGCCAGAACAATTCATGTCGGCGCACGGCCTTGCGGAAAAATTCGTTCTCGCCATAAGGCGAAGCGCGCCGCCCTGCCAGCCAGCGCTGAAGCAGACGGCGAAGGCGACGCTTGAACGGCACCGGCGGCTGCAGGTCATGCATCATGCCCAGCGCCATGGCCTTGTCGCGCTGAGCCGCCAGATCCAGGGGCAGGCTGTAGGGTGCCCAGATCTGCCCGCCGTCCAGTTGCGGTGGCAACGCCACCCCGGCACCACTGTCGCCCATGGGCCAGCGGTCGTTGTCATGCAGGTGGTTGGCATACCCCAGTACGGTCTCCGGCTGCCACTCAAGCCCCTGCAGGGCCTCAAGCACAGCAGCCTGGGCGCAGATGTGATCGGGATGCGGATCGAGGGTCGGATGCGGCATCACCAGCACCTGCGGGCGGGCCTTGAGCAATAACGCGCGCAAGTCGGCCAACAGGTTGTTCCAGGTCGGCGCACCGTCCTGGTCACCCGGCAAGGTCATCGTGTTGAAGCGCCGGAACAGGCGGGTATCGTCAAGCTCCGCCTCACGCGAGGCAATAACTTGATCCGGCGCCACCTGCATGGCTGGCAGCTGCAGGCAGAAATAGCCCAACTGCACACAGTTCGACTCGGGCACACCTGCCCAGCGTGGCACGGCAATACTGTCCCAGGCGCGCAGACGGCCCTTCAAGCGGGCGGACTCAGCCTTGGCCATGCCCATTTGCTGGTAGTGCTCAGCCTCGATCTCGCCAGCGGTCAGGGTCACGACCCAGGCCTCTTGCGCCTGACTGTAGAGGCCGAATGCCGCCAACTCGGCATCATCGGCATGCGGGGCAATGACCATGACGCGTTTCTGGCGCAGATCGGTGCCCGCAACCACCCACAACTGCCCCTCGCCCGCCAGACGGCAATAGCGCCCACGCAGGCGCAACTGCCCGGCAGCCAGCGACGGGCCAAGCCCGGTCAGGTTCAGGTAGCGCAGGCCCGCGACACCGCGTTCGAAGGCCTGGCAATCGTCATCATTCAACAGCACGGCCGGGTCGAGGAAACGCCCCAGCCAGGTACTTTTCAGGCGCAGTGCCAGGACCAGGGTTTCATCACCGGCAAGCTGCAAAGGCGCCTGAAGCCGCACAACACCGTCGACCAGTTCGACCGGATGCGCCAGGCAATCCTGCGGGAACTGATACTGGTAATCTTCGGCTGGCGAATAGAACAGGTGATCGGCAAACCAGGCTTCATGGGCGACCCACAGCAGTGGCAGCAGCACCAGCGGCAACCACCACTGGACGAAAACACCCAGACCCAGCAAAACCGCCAGGCCAACCAGCAACCCCAGCCGCTTGTTGCGCCGGTGCCGCTTGAGCAACTGCTGCTTGCGGCTCACACCTGAAACACCGGAACGGGGTTGCACCAGCGATCCTTGTACTCGCGATCAGCGCGGCCAAAGGAGAAACGCAGCGGCTTGTTGCGCGCCCGGGCATCTTCCCAGGCGGCCTGGGTATTGAGGAAACTCAATACGCTGCCAGGACTGAAGGCCTTGGTTTGCGGGTCCACGCCGCCATTGATGTACTCGACGCTGATCCACTCGGGGGCTTCGACCCGGTAGACCAACTGAATGGCGATGGGCGCATCATCGAGAAACAGCACCGAACCGATCAGCAACTCACGCAGACGCTCGATGACCTCAGCCATGCGCTCGGCGCCCGTAGCCGGGAATTCCCAGCGGCGCTGAAACAGATCGCAGTAGATCGCTGCCAGTTCACTGCTGGAAAACTCAGAAACCGCACGCACCTGGCCGCCCGCCTCTTCCAGCAGACGCAACTCGCGGCGCTGGTTGTAGCGAAACTTCTTCGACAGCTCTTCAGGCGTGCGCGCCATCGCCAGCGCTTCAGTTTGCAGCTTGAGGTTGGCGAAACGCCCCTGGTTGAGCTCCGACAGGTAACGTCCGGCATGACGCAGCGGCGCCTGGGCATCGGCAGCCGCCGGCAGGATCAGCTCGGCATTGCCCAGGTCATACAGCCCCTTCTTGCCCTGACGCTTGAGCACGTCCTTGGACAACGCCAGGTAACGACCCCAGGTCGGAATCGCGGCCTTGAGCTCGCCGTTTTGCTCCCAGCCCAGGTAGCGCACCGGAATCTGCGCCAGCTCGGCCAGTTGTTCGACCACCAGCGGGTGAGTGGCGACGCTACCACCAAAGTGCTGCCAGGCTTGGGCGTAGGCAGGTGCATCGATCACCCGCCAGCCGCGCTCGCGCCAGCCTTGAATATGATTGAGCATCAAACCTCCGCCGTCAGCGCGCGCACAGCTGGCAACTGCCAGAAGGTATCGCGCACAGCGCTATCGGAAAAACGCTCTCGCAGACGCGCAAGCATGCGCTCGGCGCACTCCTGACGCTGACCTTCATCCAGCACGGCCAGATGTTGCAGGCCTTGAGCCAGGCGCTCGACATCGGCCAGCGGGAACAGGATGCCGACACCTTCGACCACTTCCAGGGCACCGCCGCAAGCGGTGGCGAGGACCGGCACTCCGGCAACCATGGCTTCGAGCAGGACCATGCCGAACGGCTCGTGATCGGAGCTCAGGGCAAAGGCATCGAACGCCTTGAAGTAGCGCCGCGCATTGGACACCTGGCCGAGAAAGTCGACCTGAGCGGCGATACCCAACTCGGCGGCCAGCGCCTTGAGCGACTGCTCCAGGCGCCCCTCACCCAGAATCGCCAGGCGAGCACCCGTCGGCAGATTCGGCAGCGCCAGGGCAAAGCCACGCAGCAAAGTGGCCTGGTCCTTGTCCGGATGCAGGCGCCCGACATTACCGACAATCCAGGCCTGCGGGTCCAGCCCCAGCGCCTGGCGGGCATCGGCTGCAGGCACCAGCGCCACCTGCAGCGCCTCGATATCGATACGGTTGTAGAGGGTCTGGATGCGCTCAGCCGGCCACTTGGGCAAGCATTTGCGCATGTCGTCGCGCACCGCATCGGAGACGCCGAGCAAACTCAGGCGCTGGCGGAACAGGTTGGCAAACAGCCGACGGCTGCCGCGCTGGTAGTCACCAAAAGCATGGTGCACACCAATCACCGGCAGACGACTGCCGAGCAAGGCGATATAGATCGGCTTGAAGCGATGAGCAATACAGAAGCTGAAATTGCGCGTTGCGACGATCCGCCGCAACGCGCGGATCGCCCCAAGCTTCAGGCCACGGATGGCCTTGGAGCTGAACTCCAAGAAGATCACTTCGTCGGAGGCGCAGCCGGCTGCCACCTGCGGGTCGGCAGCGCCGGTCAGGAACACCGTGGTGACCTGGTAGCCGCTGCCGCTGAACAGGCTGGCGTACTGCCGCGCACAGTCCAGGAACGGACCGTCATAGCCGTGGCAGAACTGCAGGACGCGTTTTTCAGCCCTGGACGTCATAACTGTTCGCGCCGTCCTTGACTACCAGAATGTCTTCCATGATCAGGTACTGCAGATCCGAGCCGAAGAACATGTTCAGGGCGTCGGTCGGCGAGCAGATCATCGGTTCGCCACGACGGTTGAGCGAGGTGTTGAGCGACACGCCGTTACCGGTCAGGTCTTCCAGCGCCTTCATCATGTCGTAGTAGCGCGGGTTGTACTCGCGCTTGAGCACCTGGGCCCGCGAAGTGCCGTCTTCGTGGACGACTTCCGGCACGCGGGTCTTCCACTCTTCAGCCACTTCAAAGGTAAAGGTCATGAACGGCGCCGGGTGATCGATCTTGATCATCTGCGGGGCGACGGTGTCGAGCATTGACGGGCAGAAAGGCCTCCAGCGCTCGCGGAACTTGATCTGGTGGTTGATGCGGTCGGCAACGCCGGCCACGCTCGGGCAACCGATGATCGAACGACCGCCCAGCGCGCGCGGACCGAACTCCATGCGGCCTTGGAACCAGGCCACCGGATTGCCGTCGACCATGATCTTGGCGATCTGCTCCGGCATGTTCTCGAGCTTGCGCCATTTCGGCTGGCTCGGGTGACGGGCGCAGGCGGCAATCACGTCTTCGTTGGAGTACGCAGGGCCGAGGTAAACGTGTTCCATCTTCTCGACCGGCACGCCGCGGGCATGCGAAACGTACGCTGCCGCACCGACTGCGGTACCGGCATCGCCGGAAGCCGGCTGGACGAACAGCTCCTTGACGTCGGGACGGGCAATGATCTTCTGGTTGAGCTTGACGTTCAGCGCGCAACCACCCGCGTAGGCCAGCTTGCCGGTTTCCTTGAGGATGTCGCCCAGGTAGTGGTCGATCATCTGCAGGGCGATTTTCTCGAACAGCGCCTGCATGCTGGCGGCGTAGTGGATGTACGGCTCGTCGGCGATGTCGCCTTCGCGCTTGGGACCCAGCCACTCGATCAGCTTCGGCGAGAAGTAGAAGCCCTTGCCCTTCTCTTTGTAGCGGCGCAGGCCGATAACGTTTGCGTAGTCGGTGTTGATCACCAGCTCGCCGTTCTCGAAGCTGGCCAGACGCGAGAAGTCATATTTGCTGGCATCGCCATACGGCGCCATGCCCATGACCTTGAACTCGCCGTCGAGCATCTCGAAGCCGAGGAATTCGGTGATCGCACCATACAGGCCGCCCAACGAATCCGGGTCGAAGAATTCCTTGATCTTGTGGATCTTGCCGTTTTCGCCATAACCGAAGAAGGTCGTGGCGTACTCGCCCTTGCCGTCGATGCCGAGGATCGCGGTTTTTTCCTTGAAACCCGAGCAGTGGTAGGCGCTGGAAGCGTGGGCCAGGTGGTGCTCGACGGGCTCGATCTTGACCTTTTTCGGGTCGAAGCCCAGCTGTTCCAGGCACCAGACGATTTTCTTGCGATAGCGCTTGTAGCGGCGGTTGCCCATCAGGATCGCATCAAGCGCGCGGTCCGGGGCGTACCAGTAGCGCTTGGCATAGTGCCAGCGGGCCTCGCCGAACAGGCTGATCGGGGCGAACGGAATGGCCACCACGTCAACGTCGGAAGGCTTGATGCCGGCCTGCTCCAGGCAGAACTTCGCCGATTCGTAGGGCATGCGGTTCTTTGCATGTTTGTCGCGCACGAAGCGCTCTTCTTCAGCGGCGGCAATCAGCTTGCCGTCGATGTACAGGGCCGCGGAAGGATCATGGCTAAGGGCGCCGGACAGGCCAAGAATCGTCAATGCCAAGGGTCTAGCCTCTTCAATCTGTAAAAATGCGCCCTGGCCCCGTGGGGCGAGCGGCAACGAAAGAGCGGGATTATAACGCAAACTGTAGGAGCGGGCTTGCCCCGCGATTGCGAGCTGTCAGTCACATCGCATCGCGGGGCAAGCCCGCTACCACACCAACACCTATTCGGCGATCAGCCAGTCCATGCGCCAACTGCCCTGCGTCTGCGCCAACACCTGCGACAACCACGGCAGCAGCTCACGCAGCTCCTCCTCAAGCCCCCACGGCGGGTTGGCAATGGCCAGGCCAGAACCATTGAGACCCTGCGGGCTGTCCTGGGGATGCACATACAGCTCGACCCGCAGCAGCTTCGGCGCACCGGTGCTGGTCAGGTCCTGATAGAAGCGCACCAGCTGGCGCTGATCCTTGATCGGGTACCAGATCGCCGCAACGGTCTGACGCATGCGGCTGATGGCCTCTTTCAATGCCACGGTGCAGCGCTTGAGCTCATCGGCCTGCTCGAACGGCGGGTCGATCAGCATCACTGCGCGCTTTTCCTGCACCGGCAGCAGCGCCCGCGGCACATGCCAGCCTTCACCCAGGTGCACGGCGACGCGTGGGTCCTTTTTCATGTTGTCCTTGAGCATGCGCCCGTCTTCGGGGTGCTTCTCGTTGAGCAACACACGATCCTGCTGACGCGCCAGGCGCCGGGCAAGCTCAGGCGACCCCGGGTAGTAGCGCAGCTCGCCGTCGGGGTTCATCTTGCGCAGGATACGCAGATAGTCAGCGGTGACTTCCGGCAGGTCATCACGCCCCCAAAGCCGACCGACACCTTCGATCCACTCGCCGGTACGCGTCGCCTGATCGCCCTGCAGGTCGTACAGACCGAGGCCGGCGTGGGTGTCGAGGTAAGCGAACGGCTGTTCTTTGCGCGACATCAGCGCAATAAGGCGGGTCAACACGAGGTGTTTGAAGACGTCGGCGTGGTTGCCGGCGTGAAAGGCGTGACGATAGTTCATGGCAACTCCTGCAAGACTGCGCAGTTTACCCTGTCACGCCGAACTGTGGGAGCGGGCTTGGCGCCACACAAACGACAACGGCCCGGACTCTTGCGAGGCCGGGCCGTTGTCAGGCGAAACTCAGCAGTCGATCAATGACCGACTTTGAACGCCTGGTCTGCAGCTTCGAAACGCGAAACCATCGCGGCCGACGGGCTGCCCGCCTTACTGACGAAGTAGATAGCCAGGGCACCGAAGAGGAAGCCCGGAATGATTTCGTACAGGCCCCAGATGGAGAAGTGCTTCCACACCACGACGGTGATCGCACCTACCAGGATGCCAGCCAGCGCACCGTTACGGGTCATGCCTTTCCACAGTACCGAGATCAGCACAACCGGACCGAAGGCAGCACCGAAGCCTGCCCAGGCGTAGCTGACCAGACCCAGAACACGGTTCTCGGGGTTGGACGCGATCAAGATGGCAACCACGGCCACCAGCAGCACCATGGCACGGCCGACCCAGACCAGCTCCACCTGCGAAGCACCTTTGCGCAGGAAGGTCTTGTAGAAGTCTTCGGTCAGGGCACTGGAGCACACCAGCAGCTGGCAGCTCAGGGTACTCATGACGGCAGCCAGAATGGCCGACAGCAGGACACCGGCAATCCATGGATTGAAGAGGATCTTGGCCAGCTCGATGAACACACGCTCGTGGTTCTCGGTCACAGGACCTGCCACTTCAGGGTGCGCCGAGAAGTAGGCGATACCGAAGAAGCCAACGGCACAGGTGCCGACCAGGCAGAGGATCATCCAGGTCATGGAGATGCGACGGGCCTTGGCGATCGACTTGACCGAATCGGCAGCCATGAAACGCGCCAGGATGTGTGGCTGGCCGAAGTAGCCCAGACCCCAACCCATCAGCGAGATGATGCCGATGAAAGTGGTGCCCTTGAGCATGTCGAAGTTGCCCGCATCCTGCAGCTCGATGGCGGCAAACGTGGTATCGAAGCCGCCAGTGGCGATCAGCACGATCACCGGGGTCAGGATCAGGGCGAAGATCATCAGCGTGGCCTGGACGGTATCGGTCCAGCTCACCGCCAGGAAACCACCAACGAAGGTGTAGGCAATGGTCGCAGCCGCACCGGCCCACAGCGCAGTCTCATAGGACATGCCGAAGGTGCTTTCGAACAGGCGGGCACCGGCGACGATGCCGGAGGCGCAGTAAATAGTGAAGAACACCAGGATCACTACCGCGGAGATGATCCGCAGCAGACCGCTGTTGTCTTCGAAGCGGCTGGAGAAGTAGTCCGGCAGGGTCAAGGCATCGCCGTTGTGCTCGGTCTGCACGCGCAGACGACCGGCAACGAACAGCCAGTTCAGGTAGGCACCGACGATCAGACCGATGGCGATCCAGCTTTCCGACAGACCCGACATATAGATGGCGCCCGGCAGGCCCATCAACAGCCAGCCGCTCATGTCCGAGGCGCCAGCCGAAAGCGCGGTCACGACGCTGCCGAGGCTGCGGCCACCGAGGATGTAGTCGGACAGGTTGTTGGTGGAGCGATAGGCCATGAAGCCGATCAACACCATTGCCGCGATGTAGATCACGAACGTGATCAAGGTTGGATTGCTTACACTCATTGTTGCGCCCTGGCGTTTGTTTTTATGTAGCGACAGCCTCAGAGGAGGTTGCACCCAGGCCGCGAATGCTATGCAACAACGCAAAGAAGGTGCAACCTGTTTTTGCATTCAAGTTGCACCTCGTCGGATTTTTTGCGTAACAGAAGCTTTTTGCTCCTTTTCGGAGCAAGAACCTACGCCTACAGAAGAAAATGCACCATAAACCGCCATTTTTGCCGTGAGGTTTTACCCACCGGACGAGTTGCACTTTTTTCCTACATTTTTTGGGTTGCACTAGGTTGCACCCAAAATCGCGCACAGCTAATCTTGGCGCCAGCTTAAGCCACAGCCTGTGGCAATAATGAGGATAAGAAATGGCGACGACCACCCTTGGGGTCAAACTTGACGACCCGACCCGTGAGCGACTCAAAGCAGCTGCGCAGTCCATCGACCGCACACCGCACTGGTTGATCAAACAGGCAATCTTCAATTACCTGGAAAAGCTCGAGGGTGGCGCCACCCTGACCGAACTCAACGGTCAGTCGATCATCAATGGCGATGAAGCCGGTGAAGTCCTGGGCGACCACAGCCACCAGTGCTTCCTCGAATTCGCCGAAAGCATCCTGCCGCAATCGGTACTGCGTTCGGCTATCACTGCCGCCTATCGCCGTCCTGAGCCGGAAGTGGTGCCGATGCTGCTGGAGCAGGCGCGCCTGCCCGCCGCCATGGCCGAAGCTACCAACAAGCTGGCCGCCGGCATCGCCGAAAAACTGCGCAACCAGAAGAGCGCTGGCGGCCGTGCCGGCATCGTTCAGGGCCTGCTGCAGGAATTCTCCCTGTCGTCGCAGGAAGGCGTGGCGCTGATGTGCCTGGCCGAAGCCCTGCTGCGCATTCCCGACAAAGGCACCCGTGACGCCCTGATCCGCGACAAGATCAGCACCGGCAACTGGCAGCCGCACCTGGGCAACAGCCCGTCGCTGTTCGTCAACGCCGCGACCTGGGGCCTGCTGCTGACCGGCAAACTGGTCTCGACCCACAACGAATCCGGCCTGACCTCCTCGCTCAGCCGCATCATCGGCAAGAGCGGCGAGCCGATGATCCGCAAGGGCGTCGACATGGCCATGCGCCTGATGGGCGAGCAGTTCGTCACCGGCGAAACCATCGCCGAAGCCCTGGCCAACGCCAGCAAGTTCGAAGCCAAGGGCTTCCGCTACTCCTACGACATGCTCGGCGAAGCCGCACTGACCGAGCACGACGCACAGAAATACCTGGCCTCCTACGAGCAGGCGATCCACTCGATCGGTAAAGCTTCGCACGGTCGCGGCATCTACGAAGGTCCGGGCATCTCGATCAAGCTCTCGGCCCTGCACCCGCGTTACAGCCGTGCCCAGTACGAACGCGTGATGGACGAGTTGTACCCGCGCCTGCTGTCGCTGACCCTGCTGGCCAAGCAGTACGACATCGGCCTGAACATCGACGCCGAGGAAGCCGACCGCCTGGAGCTGTCGCTGGACCTGCTCGAGCGCCTGTGCTTCGAACCGCAGCTGACCGGCTGGAACGGTATCGGCTTCGTCATCCAGGCCTACCAGAAGCGCTGCCCGTACGTGATCGACTACGTCATCGACCTCGCCCGCCGCAGCCGTCATCGCCTGATGATCCGTCTGGTGAAGGGTGCCTACTGGGACAGCGAGATCAAGCGCGCCCAGGTCGAAGGCCTGGAAGGCTACCCGGTCTACACCCGCAAGGTGTACACCGACGTGTCCTACATCGCTTGCGCACGCAAACTGCTGTCGGTACCGGAAGTCATCTACCCGCAGTTCGCCACGCACAACGCCCACACCCTGTCGGCCATCTACCATATCGCCGGTCAGAACTATTACCCTGGCCAGTACGAGTTCCAGTGCCTGCACGGCATGGGTGAGCCGCTGTACGAACAGGTTGTCGGCAAGGTTGCCGATGGCAAGCTGAACCGTCCGTGCCGCGTGTATGCACCGGTCGGCACCCATGAAACCCTGCTGGCCTACCTGGTTCGCCGCCTGCTGGAAAACGGCGCCAACACCTCGTTCGTCAACCGTATTGCCGACCAGTCGATTTCGATCCAGGAACTGGTTGCCGACCCGGTCGCCACCATCGAGCAGATGGCCACCCAGGAAGGCAACTTCGGCCTGCCGCATCCGCGTATTCCATTGCCGCGTGACCTGTACGGCGCCGAGCGGGCCAACTCCGCCGGTATCGACATGGCCAACGAACATCGCCTGGCGTCGCTGTCCTGCGCCCTGCTGGCCACTGCCCACAACGACTGGAAAGCCGCACCGATGCTTGGCTGCGCCTCCAGCAATGAAGCTGCTGCGCCAGTGCTGAACCCGTCCGATCACCGTGACGTGGTCGGTCATGTCCAGGAAGCCACCGTTGCCGACGTCGACAACGCCATCCAGTGCGCCCTCAACGCCGCGCCGATCTGGCAGGCCACGCCACCCGCCGAACGTGCGGCGATCCTCGAACGCGCCGCCGACCTGATGGAAGCCGAGATCCAGCCGCTGATGGGCCTGCTCGCCCGTGAAGCCGGCAAGACCTTCGCCAACGCCATCGCTGAAGTCCGTGAAGCAGTCGACTTCCTGCGCTACTACGCGGTGCAGGCCCGTAACGACTTCAGCAACGATGCCCACCGCCCGCTGGGCCCGGTGGTCTGCATCAGCCCGTGGAACTTCCCGCTGGCGATCTTCAGCGGCCAGGTCGCTGCGGCCCTGGCTGCCGGCAACCCGGTACTCGCCAAGCCTGCCGAACAAACTCCGCTGGTTGCCGCCCAGGCTGTGCGCCTGCTGCTCGAAGCCGGTATCCCTGAAGGCGTGGTACAGCTGCTGCCAGGCCGCGGTGAGACCGTCGGCGCCCGTCTGGTCGGTGACGATCGGGTCAAAGGCGTGATGTTCACCGGTTCCACCGAAGTCGCCCGCCTGCTGCAACGCAACATCGCCGGCCGCCTGGATGCCCAGGGCCGTCCGATCCCGCTGATCGCCGAAACCGGTGGCCAGAACGCGATGATCGTCGACTCCTCGGCACTCACCGAACAAGTGGTCATCGACGTCGTCTCCTCGGCTTTCGACAGCGCCGGCCAGCGCTGCTCGGCACTGCGCGTGCTGTGCCTGCAGGAAGATTCGGCCGACCGCGTGATCGAGATGCTCAAGGGCGCCATGGCCGAAAGCCGCCTGGGTAACCCGGAGCGCCTGAACGTGGATATTGGCCCGGTGATCGACGCCGAAGCCAAGGCCGGTATCGAGAAACACATCCAGGGCATGCGCGACAAAGGTCGCTCGGTGTACCAGGTTGCCATCGCTAACGGCGAAGAGATCAAGCGCGGCACCTTTGTCATGCCAACCCTGATCGAGCTGGAAAGCTTCGACGAGCTGCAACGCGAGATCTTCGGTCCGGTGCTGCACGTGGTGCGCTACAACCGCAAGAACCTCGACCAGCTGATCGAGCAGATCAACGCTTCCGGTTACGGCCTGACCCTGGGTGTTCACACCCGGATCGACGAAACCATCGCCAAGGTCATCGACACCGTCAATGCCGGTAACGTCTACGTCAACCGCAACATCGTCGGTGCCGTGGTCGGTGTCCAGCCGTTCGGTGGTGAAGGCCTGTCCGGCACCGGTCCGAAAGCGGGTGGCCCGCTGTACTTGTACCGCCTGCTGTCGACCCGTCCGGCCGATGCCATCGAGCAATCGTTCCAGCGTACCGACGCCGGCAACGCCCCGGACACCCGCCTGCGCGACGAGCTGAGCAAGCCTTTGCAAGCGCTCAAGACCTGGGCTGCAAGCAACCAGCTGAACGAACTGGGCAGCCTCTGCGAGCAGTTCGCCAAGCAGTCGCAAAGCGGTATCAGCCGCCTGCTGGCCGGCCCGACCGGCGAGCGCAACAGCTACACCATCCTGCCGCGCGAGCACGTACTGTGCCTGGCCGAGGTCGAGGCTGACCTGCTGACCCAACTGGCTGCGGTACTTGCCGTGGGCAGCTCGGCGGTATGGCCGGAAGGCGAACTGACCAAGACCCTGCGCAACCGTCTGCCGAAAGACGTCCAGGCCCGCATCAAGCTGGTGGGCGACTGGACCAAGGACGAGGTGGTGTTCGACGCCGTCCTGCACCACGGCCACTCCGACCAGCTGCGCGCGGTCTGCGAGCAAGTGGCCAAGCGTGCCGGTGCCATCGTCGGCGTCCATGGCCTGTCGTCGGGTGAAACCTCGATTGCCCTGGAGCGCCTGGTGATTGAGCGTGCACTGAGCGTCAACACTGCTGCTGCGGGTGGTAATGCGAGCTTGATGACTATCGGCTGATAGCTATCACTCAATCGCGGGGCAAGCCCGCTCCCACCGGTTTGTGATAAGCCGGTGGGAGCGGGCTTGCCCCGCGATGCTTTCAGGGCGTGGTTTCTTCCGAAGCTGGTTCTACCCTCCTATCACCCACATCTATTTCACTGTGCAGTGCCTGCCCCCCTGCCTAGACTCGGCGCATCCCCAGACAGGAATGCCGTCATGTCCGAGACCCTGCTCAGCGCCCGCAACCTGGCCTTCGAACTCTACGAAGTGCTCGACGCCGAGGCCCTCACTCAACGCCCACGCTTTGCCGAGCACACACGCGAAACCTTCGACGCTGCGCTGAACACGGCGCGGACCATCGCCGAGAAGTATTTCGCACCGCACAACCGCAAGGGCGACGAGCACGAGCCGCGTTACGAGAATGGCGAAGCGCTGCTGATCCCCGAGGTGAAGCCCGCGGTCGATGCCTTCCTGGAGGCCGGTTTCCTCAACGCCACCCGCGACTTCGAAGCCGGCGGCATGCAGTTGCCGACCCTGCTTTCGCAAGCCTGTTTTGCGCACTTCCAGGCGGCCAACGCGGGTACCACCGCCTACCCGTTCCTGACCATGGGCGCCGCCAACCTGATCGAGAGCTTTGGCAGCGATGAGCAGAAACGCCTGTTCCTGCAACCGATGATCGAAGGCCGCTTCTTCGGCACCATGGCCCTGACCGAACCTCACGCAGGCTCATCCCTGGCCGATATCCGCACCCGCGCAGAGCCCGCCGGTGATGGCAGTTACCGGCTGCGCGGCAACAAGATCTTCATCTCTGGCGGCGACCACCCGTTGGCGGAAAACATCGTGCACATGGTTCTGGCCAAGCTGCCGGACGCACCACCCGGGGTGAAGGGTATTTCGCTGTTCATCGTGCCCAAGTTCCTGGTCAATGCCGATGGCAGCCTGGGCCCGCGCAACGACGTACTGCTCGCCGGGCTGTTCCACAAGATGGGCTGGCGCGGCACCACCTCGACGGCGTTGAATTTCGGTGACAACGGAGCGTGCGTCGGCTACCTGGTCGGTAAGCCGCATCAGGGCCTGGCCTGCATGTTCCAGATGATGAACGAGGCGCGCATCGGTGTCGGCATGGGCGCGGTGATGCTCGGCTATGCCGGTTACCTGTACTCGCTTGAGTACGCGCGCCAGCGTCCGCAAGGGCGCCTGCCGGACAACAAGGACCCGGCCACCGCTGCCGTGCCGATCATCGGCCATAGCGATGTAAAGCGCATGCTGCTGACCCAGAAATCCTATGTCGAGGGCGCTTTTGACCTGGGCCTGTACGCGGCGCGGCTGTTCGACGAAACCCAAAGCGGCGAAACCGAGGGGCAGCGCCAGCAGGCGCACGAACTGCTCGACCTGCTGACCCCGATCGTCAAATCCTGGCCCTCGGAGTTCTGCCTCAAGGCCAACGAACTGGCGATCCAGATTCTCGGCGGCCACGGCTACACCCGCGAATACCCGGTCGAGCAGTACTACCGCGACAACCGCCTGAACCCGATCCACGAAGGCACCCACGGCATCCAATCGCTCGACCTGCTCGGCCGCAAGCTGGCGCAGAACGGTGGCGCCGGGCTCAAGCAACTGGTGCGCCTGATTGCCGGAACCTGCGAGCAGGCGCGCGCATTTTCCAGCCTGGATCACCTGCGCACGCCGCTTGAACAATTGCAGGTCCGCCTGCAGAGCGTGACGCTGGGGCTGCTCGGCGACCTGGCCCAGGGTCAGGTCAACCTTGCTCTGGCCAACTCGGCGCTGTACCTCAAGGCTTTCGGTCACTGTGTGATCGGCTGGCGCTGGCTGCAACAGGCGATCCATGCCGAACAGGGGCTGACCCGCGGCAACCCGGCCGACCACGACTTCTACCAGGGCAAATTGCAGGCCGCGCGTTATTTCCTGACCTGGGAAGTGCCGGGCTGCCATAATGAGCTGGCATTGCTCGAGGCCCGTGACGACACCTGCCTGAGCATGCGCGACGAGTGGTTCTGAGGGGGAACCACCGTACACACGGAGGTTCTTGCATGTTCGAGATGACTGCATTGCTGCGCCAGCGCTTTGCCGCCCTGCGCAGCGGTGCCGAGTTTTTTTCCCTGCGCTATGTGCAGCAGTCCCAGCAGCAACTGTCAGTGCGCAAGAACGTGGCCGAGCCGCCGTTTTTCTTCCGCGATGAAGGGGCCATGCTGACGGTCCGGCTCAAGGGTGTGGAAGCCTACGCCGCCACCGCTGACCTGTCCCAGTCCGGCCTGCAGCGCGCCCTGGAGCAGGCCGAGCGACTCGCCGCGCAGACTGGCGCACGCGCCCTGCTTGACCTCAGCGAACAGCCGGTAGCCACAGCGCGCAGCGACTATCGTTCGCCAAATCTCGAACAGTCCATGCCGTCCCTGGCCGACTGCTACGACTTGCTCAGCCGTGAATCGAACAGCGTGCCCGCCGACGACCGCCTGGTGAACTGGCAGGCCAGCCTTGGCATCAGCAACGTCGAACAGATTTACCTGAACACAGCCGGTGCCGAACTGCGCCAGGCCCAGCGTTTTGTCTATCCAGGTTTCGCGGTCACCGCTTTCGATGGTCAGGACAGCCAGAGCCGCACCCTGGGCCGGGAGAACTTCGGTCAGCAGGGCGGTCTGGATGTCATCGAACGTTGCGGCCTGGTGGGCGCCGGGGCCAAGGTCGCCGATCAGGCCCTGCAGCTGCTGTTGGCAGCCAACACCCCGAGTGGCGTGCGCGACCTGCTGCTGATGCCGGACCAGATGATGCTGCAGATCCACGAGTCCATCGGCCACCCGCTGGAAATGGACCGCATCCTCGGTGACGAGCGCAACTACGCCGGTACCAGCTTCGTCAAAGCCTGTGACTTCGGCACCCTGCAGTACGGCTCGAAACTGCTCAACGTGACCTTCGACCCGAGCATCGGCGAAGAACTGGCCAGCTACAGCCATGACGATGACGGCACTGCGGCCAGCAAACAGTTCCTGATCCGCGACGGCTTGCTCCTGCGTCCGCTGGGCGGGGCCCTGTCGCAATTCCGCTCGGGCCTGGACGGCGTCGCCAACAGCCGCGCCTGTGGCTGGAACCGGGCACCGATCGATCGCATGGCCAACCTCAATATCGAGCCGGGCGACCAGAGCCTCGAGCAACTGATCGGCAATATCGAGCATGGCATCCTGATGCGCACCAACCGTTCCTGGTCCATTGATGACGCGCGCAACAAGTTCCAGTTCGGTTGCGAATGGGGCCAGTTGATCGAAAACGGCGAGCTCAAGGGCGTGGTCAAGAATCCCAACTATCGAGGGATTTCCGCACAGTTCTGGGGCAACCTCAGCGCCGTCGGTGACGCCAGCACCTTGCAGGTTCTGGGCACACCCAACTGCGGCAAGGGCGAGCCGAACCAGGTGGTGCGGGTCGGGCATGCCTCGCCTGCCTGCGTATTCAGCCAGATCGACGTATTCGGAGGAGACGCCTGATGGCTGCTACCCCACTGCAAAGCTTCCAGAACCTTGTCGCCAGCCTGCAAGAGCAGGTTCGCACCCCCGAACATTTCACCCTGAGCTACAGCGCCGAACACTCGCAGTTCATTCGCTTCAACCATGCCAAAGTGCGCCAGGCCGGCGAGGTGCAACAGGCCAGTTGCGTCCTCAAGCTGGTCAAGGACGGGCGCCAGGCCGAGCTGCAATTCACTCTGGGCAACGACGCCGACGTCGATCAGCAGCGCCTGGCCGAGGCTGTGGAGCAGTTGCGCCAGACCTTGCCGCTGCTCGAAGCCGACCCCTACCTGCAACTCAACGACAGCGCCTGGCAGAGCCATAGTGTGCAGGACCAGGCGCTGCCCGGAATTGACCAGGTGCTGATGCAGATCGAGCAAGGTGCCGGGGAACTGGATCTGGTCGGCATCTACGCCGCAGGCCCGATCTGCCGGGGTTTTGCCAGTTCGTTCGGGGCGTTTGGCTGGCACCAGGCCAACAGCTTCAACTTTGACTGGAGCCTGTTCCACCGCAATGGCCAGGCGGTCAAAGCCAACTATGCCGGGCAGCACTGGGACAACGACACGCTTGCCCAACGCCTGCGCCAGGCACGCGAACAGCTGGAATATCTGGGTCGCCCGCTCAAGACCCTGGCGCCGGGCGAGTACCGCGCCTACCTGGCCCCGGCGGCCATGGACGAAATCATGGGCATGCTATGCTGGGGCGGTTTCTCCGCCCAGTCGCTGGCAACCAAGAACAGTCCGCTGCAACGCCTGTACGCCGGTGATGCGCGCCTGAATCCGCTGGTCAGCATTGCCGAGCAAGTCACTGGCTCGCTGAGCCCGGCGTTTTCCGATGAAGGCACACCGCGCAGTGATTTGCGCCTGATCGAGCAGGGCCATGGCCTGGACAGGTTGATCTGCGCACGCAGTGCCGCCGAGTTCGAGCTGGCGGCCAACGGCGCTGACAGCCATGAATCCCCTTGCGCCCTGAGCATGGCCGCCGGCGAGCTGGAACAAGCTGAGATCCTGAGTCGTCTGGGTACCGGCCTGTACATCAGTAACCTCTGGTACCTAAATTTCTCCGACCTGCCGGCTGCGCGCATGACCGGTCTGACTCGTTTCGCCACCTTCTGGGTGGAAGACGGGCAGATCCAGGCACCGGTCAGCACCATGCGTTTCGATGACAGCGTCTACAGTTTGTTGGGCTTACAGCTGGAGGCCCTGACCGCAGAGCGCGAGCTGATTCTGTCGACCAGTACTTACGGGCAGCGGCAGACCAGTTCGAGCCATTTGCCGGGGGCACTGGTAAAGCGTCTGACGCTGACATTGTAATGACCCCATCGCCGGCAAGGCCGGCTCCCACAGGGGGCAGTCCAACTTGTGGGAGCCGGCCTTGCCGGCGATGAGGCCCTAGAGGACACCCGAGCAAACCATGCCCAACCGCGCCCCGCTGGACCCTGTCACCGCCCGCTGGATCCCTTGGGTCGTGGCCATCGCCTTCTTCATGCAGTCGCTGGACGGCACCATCCTCAACACCGCCCTGCCAGCCATGGCCCGCGATTTGGCCGAAGACCCGCTGCGCATGCAGTCGGTGATCATCGCCTACATGCTCACCGTGGCGCTGTTGATCCCCGCCTCGGGCTGGATCGCCGACCGCTTTGGCACCAAGCGGATCTTCTTCGGTGCGATCCTGCTGTTCAGCCTGGGCTCGCTGCTCTGCGCCCTGTCCGAGAGCCTGAGCATGCTGGTCGCAGCGCGGGTGGTTCAGGGGTTGGGCGGCGCCTTGATGCTGCCGGTCGGCAGGCTGGTCGTGCTGCGTGCCTACCCGCGCTCGGAGCTGGTGCGGATCATGAGCTTCATCACCATCCCCGGCCTGCTTGGTCCGCTGCTGGGCCCGACCCTGGGCGGCTGGCTGGTAGAAATCCTCAGCTGGCACTGGATCTTCCTGCTCAACCTGCCGGTCGGCGTGATCGGCTGCTACGCCGTGTGGCGTTTCATCCCCGACCTGCGCGGCAGCGAGCGCACGCGTTTCGACGGCGTCGGCTTTGTGCTGTTCGGCGCCGCCATGGTGCTGATCACCATCGCCATGGAAGGCCTGGGCGAACTGCACCTGCCACACCTGCGGGTGATGTTGCTGCTGTTCGCCGGCATGGCCTGCCTGGCGGCTTACTGGCTGCGTGCGGGCAGCGTCGACAATCCGCTGTTCTCGCCCAGGCTGTTCCGCACCCGGACCTTTTCCGTCGGCATCCTCGGCAACCTGTTCGCCCGTCTGGGCAGCGGCGCCCTGCCGTTTCTGGTGCCGTTGCTGCTGCAGGTAGCGCTGGGCTACTCGCCGGCCCAGGCGGGGATGAGCATGATTCCCCTGGCTGCAGCCGCAATGCTGGCCAAATCCATCGCCCGGCCGCTGATCGAACGCTTCGGCTACCGCACCATCCTCACCGGCAACACCCTGCTGCTCGGCCTGTTGCTCGCCAGCCTGGGGCTGGTGGACGAACAAACGCCCTACGCCTTGTTGCTGTTCCAGTTGGGCCTGCTCGGCGCGGTCAACTCCATGCAGTTCACGGCGATGAACACCGTCACCCTGATCGACCTCGACGACGCCAGTGCCAGCAGCGGCAACAGCCTGCTGTCGGTGGTGGCGCAACTGTCGCTGAGTCTCGGCGTCGCCTGTGCCGGTGCGCTGCTCGGTGGGTTCAGCGCGGCGGGCAGTGCCGAGGGCGTGGAAAGCACGTTGGGCGCCTTCCAGCTGACGTTCCTGACCATCGGCCTGATGGCCATGCTGGCGGCGGCGATCTTCATGCAGCTGGCCAGGACGGACGGAAGGCGTGCCCCTCGTCCGGAACCGGAGATCGAGCCTTAGGGCTAATGGCGTCGAGGCTGGTACACTGCGCGACATTTTGTTTTGCAGGCCCGCCTCGTGACCACCATTGCCACCGCCTTCGCCACCTTGCCGCTGTCCGCCGCCATGCTGGCCAACCTGGACGCCCTCGGCTACGCCCAGATGACCCCGATCCAGGCCCAGAGCCTGCCGGTAATCCTCAAGGGCATGGACCTGATTGCCCAGGCCAAGACCGGCAGTGGCAAGACCGCCGCATTCGGCATCGGCCTGCTCAACCCGATCAACCCGCGCTACTTCGGTTGCCAGGCCCTGGTCCTGTGCCCGACCCGCGAGCTGGCTGACCAGGTGGCCAAAGAACTGCGCCGCCTGGCCCGTGCCGAAGACAACATCAAGATCCTGACCCTGTGCGGCGGTGTGTCCCTGGGCCCGCAGATTGCCTCGCTGGAACACGGCGCGCATATCATCGTCGGCACCCCGGGGCGCATCCAGCAACACCTGAGCAAAGGCACCCTGGTGCTCGACGGCCTCAACACGCTGATTCTCGATGAAGCCGACCGCATGCTCGACATGGGCTTCTACGACGCCATCGCCGACATCATCGGACAAACCCCGAAGCGCCGTCAGACCTTGCTGTTTTCGGCGACCTACCCGGCCGGCATCAAGCAGCTGGCCTCGACCTTCATGCGCGACCCGCAGACCGTCAAGGTCGAAACCCTGCACGCCGACAGCCAGATCGAACAGCACTTCTACGAAATCACTCCAGAGCAGCGCATGGAAGCGGTCACCAAAGTGCTCGGCCACTTCCGCCCACAATCGTGCGTAGCGTTCTGCTTCACCAAGCAGCAATGCCAGGAGCTGGTCGAGCACCTGCAGGCCAAGGGCATTTCCGCTCAAGCGCTGCATGGCGACCTCGAGCAGCGCGACCGTGACCAGGTCCTGACCCTGTTCGCCAACCGCAGCCTGTCGGTGCTGGTGGCCACCGACGTGGCCGCCCGTGGCCTGGACATCGATGCCCTGGACATGGTCATCAACGTCGAACTGGCCCGTGATGCCGAGATTCACGTGCACCGCGTTGGCCGTACCGGCCGTGCTGGCGAGAAAGGCCTGGCCATCAGCCTGGTCGCCCCGGCCGAAGGCCACCGTGCCCAGGCTATCGAAGACATTCAGAAAGCCGCGCTGCGCTGGGAACAGCTGGACAACCTCAAGGCCCAGAACGGCGCTCCGCTGCTGCCGACCATGAGCACCCTGTGCATTGCTGCCGGTCGCAAGGACAAACTGCGCCCGGGCGATATCCTCGGCGCCTTGACCGGCGACGCCGGGTTGCCAGGCACCCAGGTGGGCAAGATCGCGATTTTCGATTTCCAGGCCTTTGTTGCTGTGGAACGCGCGGTCGCCAAACAGGCGTTGCAGCGCCTGAACAGCGGCAAGATCAAGGGCCGGTCGTTGCGGGTGCGCATCGTCTGAGCTGTTTGTTGAATTTGCTGGCCTTTCGCGGGGCAAGCCCGCTCCCACCCGATGTCCTGTGGGAGCGGCGGTGCGACGATTCGACTTGCCCCGCGATAGTCTCACCACCGTTGCAGAGGATTTTGCAGTGCGTTCCACCGAAGTGATCATTATTGGCGCCGGCGCCGCCGGCCTGATGTGTGCCCTGACTGCCGCCGGTCGCGGCCGCCAGGTGCTGCTGCTCGACCACGCCAACAAACCGGGCAAGAAGATCCTCATGTCTGGCGGTGGCCGCTGCAACTTCACCAACATGTACTCCGAGCCGTCCAACTTCCTGTCGCAGAACCCGCACTTCTGCAAGTCGGCCCTGGCCCGCTACACCCAGTGGGATTTCATCGAGATGGTCGGCAAACACGCCGTGCCCTATCACGAGAAGAAACTTGGCCAGCTGTTCTGCGATAACAAGTCCAGTGACATCCTCGACATGCTCCTGCGCGAGTGCGACAACGCCGGCGCCGAGCTGCGCATGGACACGCGCATCGAGCAGATCGAGAAGATCGACGGCGGTTACCTGCTGGAAACCAGCGCCGGTCAGTTCCAGTGCCAGTCGCTGGTGATCGCCACAGGCGGCCTGTCGATCCCGACCCTGGGCGCAACCGGCTTCGGCTACCAGGTCGCCCGCCAGTTCGGCCACAGCCTGCTGCCGACGCGTGCAGCGCTGGTACCGTTCACCATCACCGAGCCGGTGCTCAAAGGCATCTGCACCGAGCTGTCCGGCAGTTCCGTGGATTGCATCGCCAGCTGCAACGGCACCAGCTTTCGCGAGAACCTGCTGTTCACCCACCGCGGGCTGAGCGGGCCGGCGATCCTGCAGATTTCTTCGTTCTGGGAAGCGGGCGACACAGTCGAGATCAACCTGCTGCCAGACCACGACGCCCTGACCTGGCTGCAACAGCAACAGGCCGAGCGCCCCAACAGCGAACTGAAAACCCTGCTCGGCGAGGTCTTCACCAAGAAGATGGCCAACCTGCTCAGCGAGCACTGGTTCGTCTCCAAGCCGATGAAGCAGTACACCCCGGCGGAGCTGGCCCAGGTCGGCGACAAACTCGGCGCCTGGCAGCTGGTACCGGCCGGTACCGAAGGCTATCGCACCGCCGAGGTGACCCTGGGCGGCGTCGATACCCGCGAAGTGTCGTCCAAGACCATGGAATCGCTGAAAAGCCCTGGGCTGTACTTCATCGGCGAAGTGCTCGACGTCAGCGGCCACCTCGGTGGCTTCAACTTCCAGTGGGCCTGGGCCTCGGCGTACGCGGCCGCGCAGTTCGTCTAACCTTCGCGGTAGAATCAGCGCATCAAGGAACAAATTTTGCTGGTCAGCTAGCAGCCGTAACACGCTTGCTGTCTGATCAGCTCAATTTCGATCATCGCCCAAGGCCTGCCGACCCGACATGTCATCCTCCTCGCTCAGCCAATCGTTGCGCCGCCTCTGGGCCCTGGACAAGTTCAGCTACGCCATCCGCGTTCTCATCGCCCTGACCGGCAGCATGCTGCTGTGCTGGTACAAGGACGAGATGAGCCTGCTGATTCCACTGTTCCTGGGCATCATCGCCAGCGCCCTGGCCGAGACCGACGACAGCTGGCAAGGGCGCCTGAACGCCCTCGCGGTCACCCTGGTGTGCTTTACCGTTGCCGCGCTGTCGGTGGAGTTGCTGTTCCCCTATCCGCTGATTTTTGTCTGCGCCCTGGCCCTGGCCAGTTTTGCCCTGACCATGCTCGGCGCCCTGGGCGAACGCTACGGCGCCATCGCCTCGGCGACGCTGATTCTCTCGGTCTACACCATGATCGGCGTCGACCAGCGCGGCGGCGAAGTCAGCGACTTCTGGCACGAGCCGCTGTTGCTGGTGGCCGGTGCCGCCTGGTACGGGCTGCTCTCGGTGCTCTGGCAGGCGTTGTTCTCCAACCAGCCGGTGCAGCAAAGCCTGGCGCGCCTGTTCCGTGAACTGGGGCGCTACCTGAAGCTCAAGGCCACCCTGTTCGAGCCGATCCGTCAGTTGGATGTGGAAGCCCGGCGCCTGGAACTGGCGCAGCAGAATGGTCGCGTGGTGGCCGCGCTCAATGCCGCCAAGGAAATCATCCTGCACCGGGTCGGCAATGGCCGGCCGGGCTCGAAGGTCAGCCGCTACCTGAAGCTGTACTTTCTCGCGCAGGATATCCACGAGCGCGCCAGCTCTTCGCATTACCCCTACAACGCCCTGACCGAAGCGTTCTTCCACAGCGACGTGCTGTTTCGCTGTCAGCGCCTGCTACGCCAGCAAGGTGTGGCTTGCCAGCAATTGTCCGAGTCGATCCAGCTGCGCCAGCCGTTCATCTATGACAGCGGTTTTACCCAGGCCCTGGAAGACCTGAATGCCTCCCTGGAACACCTGCGCATCCAGAGCAATCCGGCCTGGCGCGGACTGCTACGCTCGCTGCGGGCCCTGGCCGCCAACCTGGCCACCCTCGACCGCCTGCTCAGCGATGCCAGCAACCCTGACACCCTGGCCGATGCCAGCGACAGCAGCCTGCTCGACCGCTCGCCGCACAACCTGGCCGATGTCTGGAACCGTCTGCGCCAGCAGATGACCCCCACCTCACTGTTGTTCCGCCACGCCCTGCGCCTGCCACTGGCACTGTCGATCGGTTACGGCATGGTCCACCTGATCCACCCGACCCAGGGCTACTGGATCATCCTCACCACCCTGTTCGTCTGCCAGCCCAACTACGGTGCGACGCGGCGCAAGCTGGTGCAGCGGATCATCGGCACCGGCATCGGCCTGACGGTGGGCTGGGCGCTGTTCGACCTGTTCCCGAGCCCGATCATCCAGTCGCTGTTCGCCGTCGCCGCCGGGGTGGTGTTCTTCGTCAACCGCACCACCCGCTACACCCTGGCCACTGCGGCGATCACCCTGATGGTGCTGTTCTGCTTCAACCAGGTCGGCGATGGTTACGGGCTGTTCCTGCCACGCCTGTTCGATACCCTGGTCGGCAGCCTGATCGCGATTCTCGCGGTGTTCCTGTTCCTCCCCGACTGGCAGGGCCGGCGCCTGAACAAAGTGCTGGCCAACACCCTGAGCTGCAACAGCACCTACCTGCGCCAGATCATGCAGCAGTACGCCCAGGGCAAGCGCGACGACCTGGCCTACCGCCTGGCCCGGCGCAACGCCCACAACGCCGATGCGGCGCTGTCGACCACCCTGGCCAACATGCTCATGGAGCCTGGGCATTTTCGTAAGGAGGCGGATGTCGGCTTTCGCTTTCTGGTGCTCTCGCACACCTTGCTCAGTTACCTCTCAGGTCTAGGCGCGCACCGTGAAACCACGCTGCCGGCCGATGTTCACGAGCAGTTGATCGATGGTGCCGGGGCCAGCCTGGCCAACAGCCTGGATGAGATTGCCGAAGGCCTGGCCAGCAAGTTGCCGGTGGCTATCCACAGCGATGCCGAAGAAGCATTGGCCATCGAGCTTGAGCAGATGCCCGAAGAACTGGAAGAAAACCAGCGCCTGGTGCAGACCCAACTGGCGTTGATCTGTCGGCAACTGGGCCCGCTGCGCACCCTCGCCGCGCACCTGATCAAAGATGCGCCGGCCTGATCAGAACCCGTAGTGTTTGAGCAAGCGCTCATAGCTGCCATCGGCCTTCATCTCACCAATCGCACGGTTGAAACCAGCAACAATCTGCTGGTACTCCGGAGTCTTCAGGCTCACCAGGATATGCAGGGTGTTTTCGCTCAGTGGCCTGTCGACGAACTCGATGCTGTCACGCACCGAACGGGATTCGCGCTGCAGGAAGTAGCGGGCGACGTATTCATCCTCCAGGGTCAGCCCCACCCTGCCGGCGGCAAGCATGCGCACGGCCACCGAAAAATTGCGTACCGGGATTTTTTGCAGCTGTGCATCGGCATCAAACGCCGGCGAATAGGCATAGTCCCTGACAACCGCAAGCGGATAAGGGCGCAGATCGTTCAGGGACTTGAACCTGAGCGAATCGCCCTTGCGCTTGAGCAAGCGGATGCGATTGGTCAGGTAAGCGCTGGAAAACGCCCCGATCCGGGTACGGCTCTCATTGAACCAGGCGTTGATCAACACGTCGTAGCGCCCTTCCTCCACGCCCAGCAGCGCCCGCGCCCAGGGCACCTGCTCGAACTCGCTGGCGTAACCGGCACGGTGCAAGGCGGTGGTGACAATCACTGTGGCCAGGCCGCCACCCGGCATACCGGCGTCAGTAAAGGGTGGCCAACTGTCGGCAACCAGGCGCAGCTTTTGCGCCTGGGCGGTGTTCAACAGCAACAGCATTCCAAGCAAAGCCAAGGTTCGAAGCGCTGCAGCCATGCTCAAATCCTTTAGTAGACGCGCGATTACGCGTCGTTGATATCAACTGCTTGAGAGGTACCGCTGTCAGCGCGTTGGCGCAGGTTACACAAAGATGAAGCCTCAAGGCAGAGACAATGATATCAAATGGCCTTCATTTTGAGTGCCGTCACACCCTGTGTTGACTTATGGCAATTTCGCCCTCGTCCTTGCCGATAGCATCTGCGATGATCAAGCCAATCAACCGTTCGAGAACCCCTTATGTCCATCGACTGGATCTGTAAACATCACAGCGACCTTGGCAAGGAACAACTCTATGCCATTTTGCGGCTACGCACCGAAGTCTTCGTCGTTGAACAAAAGTGTGCCTATCAGGAAGTCGATGGCCGCGACCTGGAGGGCGATACTCACCACCTGATGGCCTGGCAGGATGATGAGCTGCAAGCCTATCTGCGGCTGCTCGACCCGGAGTCTCAGGGTGGCGATGTGGTGATTGGCCGGGTCGTCAGCGCACCGTCGGCGCGGGGCAAGGGCCTGGGCCATGAACTGATGGAAAAAGCCCTTGAGCAGGCCGAGAAGCACTGGCCCGGCGTGCCGGTGTACTTGTCGGCACAGGCGCATCTGCAGGGCTACTACAAGCACTATGGCTTTGTTGTGGTGGGTGAGGAGTATCTTGAGGACGATATTCCGCATATCGGCATGCGGCGCGGCTAAATGCATCGCGGGGCAAGCCCGCTCCCACAGTAGGAGCGGGCTTGCCCCGCGATGAGGCCCTCAAGGATACCCAAGCACCTCACGAATACTGCGCAGATGCTGGATGATCCACTGCTTGTCGATCGCGCCCCAATCGCGAATCCGGTAATACCCGGCATGATTACGCGCGCCAGCCTGCTGCTCGAACTCGCAGATGATATCCAGGTCGGCCAAGGCCGCGATGGTGTCCTGCGCCGTGCGCCGGGGCATGCCGGTCGCCTCCATCAGCGCCGGTACAGTAGCAGCGGTCTGACTGTCGATCAGCCAGGCAACATACAGCCGGCGGTAAAAACTGCTCTTGGTCTTGCTCACGTCCATTGGCAAATCCTTGGGGCTCACGCGCTGCCAGGCAGCTCGCGGTAAGTCAGGTAAACACGCAGGTCGAACTCCAGTTGATGGTAGCCCGGCTGCATGTGTTCGCAGAGCTGGTAGAAGGCCTTGTTGTGCTCGCTTTCTTTCAAATGGGCCAGCTCATGCACGACGATCATTTTCAAAAACTGCGGCGCCGCCTCCCTGAACAACGAGGCAATGCGGATTTCCTTCTTCGCCTTCAGCTTGCCACCCTGTACCCGTGATACCGCCGTGTGCAGGCCCAGGGCACGGTGGGTGAGGTCAAGGCGGTTATCGAACAACACCTTGTCCAGGTTCGGCGCATTGCGCAGGTACTCCTGCTTGAGCCCCTGGACATAGCTGTACAGCGCCTTGTCACTCTGCACATCATGACGTTGCGGGTAGCGCTGCTGCAGGTAATCGCCCAGACGATTGCTGGCAATCAACTGGCGGACCTGATCTTGCAGGGTGGACGGATAGGCTTGCAGGTACTTGAGCGCGGTCATGGTTGCAAAGCAGACGGGTAAAAACGCAGTGTACCCAACTACAGCGGATGCCAGTCAAAAAAGCGTGGAAACTCACTGGCGTGTGCTGCGGTCATCGGGTGCGCCAGCAAAAAACCTTGTACGTACTCACAGCCATTGGCCCGCAGCCAGTGAGCCTGTTCAGGCGTTTCGACGCCTTCAGCGATGACACTGATGCCATACGCCCGGCACAGTTCGAGCACACAGCTGACCATCGCGGCATCGGCTGTCGAGCCCGGTAATCGCGCCACCAGGTGCCGATCGAGCTTGAGGGTGTCGATCGGCAAGTCGCGCACCATACGCAGCGAACAATCACCGGCGCCAAAATCATCCAGAGCGATACGCACACCCAATGTATGCAAGCGGTGGAGCTGTTTCGTGGCATCGTCGAGGTTGTAGCGCAGCGTGGTTTCGGCAATTTCCACTTCCAGCTGGGCAGGCTGAAGTTCCTGGGTGAAGATCACCCGCGCCAGCTCCTCCACCAGGTTGGGCATGCTGAACTGCACCTGGCTCAGACTGATGCTCAGCACCACCCCGGCATCGTAGCGTTCGTACCAGGCCCGGCGCTGTGCCGCGCCGTTCTGGTAGATCCAGCTGGCCAGACGGGTAATCAGCCGGGCCTCCTCCAGCAGGGGGATGAACAAGCCCGGCGGTACGTCCCCGACACTGGGATGACGCCAACGCAACAACGCCTCGAAGCCCCGCAAGCGACCATCGGCCAGGGCCACCTGGGGCTGGTAGACCAGGCTGAATTCCTTGTGCTCGATTGCGCTACGCACACTGTCTTCAAGCATCAGCCGCGAGCGTGCACGACCGTTCAGGTCCTGGTCGTAGTATCGATATTGCTGGCGCCCCGACTGCTTGGCTGCATACATCGCCGCATCCGCGGCCCGCAGCAGCCCGTCCAGACTGGACCCGCACTCGGGATAAGTGGCGATACCGATGCTGACCCCAAGCGTTACTTCCAGCCCGTCGATCTCCTGATAGATCGACATGCGCTCAATCAGCTTTTCGGCAAACCGCGCAGCTTGTTCGGGGCAATCCAGCGAGTCGAGCAGCGCGGTGAATTCGTCGCCGCCCATGCGCGCAAGAATCGCGCAGCTACCCAGGCAATCCTTGAGCTGCTCGGCGACCCAGTTGAGCACCCGGTCACCGGCTTCGTGCCCCAGTGAGTCATTGATGCGCTTGAACCCGTCCAGGTCGAGGAACATCAAGGCCTGGGGCCGGTCCGCGCGTTCGTTGCGCAACAGCGCACTTTCGGCCGCCTGATAGAAACCACGGCGATTGAGCAGGCCGGTCAGCGGATCAGTGATCGCCTGGTACTCGAGTTGCTGATGCAGATTGCGCACCACCGACATGTCCAGCACCGTGATCACCAATGCCCGCTGCTCGCTGGGTAACGGCGCACACGACAGCGCTACCGGAATCGGATGGCCGCCCGCCGTTCGCAGGACTGCGTCGTGAATGCGCAGGGTGTCCCGCGCCAGGTAGGCCTGGTAAAACGCCGACTCACGCCACGCCTTCGATCCGGGTGACTGGATGAAATCCAGCACCCCCTTGCCCTGCAACTGGTCGAACGACGCATCCAGCAACCTGGCAATGGCCGGGTTGGCAAACCGGATCAGGCCGTCTTCGGCCACCACCACAATGCCCTCGGCGGCGTTTTCCAGCACCGACGCGTTGAACGCCCGTTCAGCCTCCAGGTCATGGCTCAGGCGCTGCAGCGAACGCCGGTTGCGCTGTTGCTCCAACAAGGCCTGGACCTTGGGCTTGAGAATCTGTGGGTCGAAGGGTTTGAACAGGTAGTCCACCGCGCCACTGGCATAGCCCTTGAGCACAGCCGCCTGGGACTGCTCATTGGCGGTCAGGAAAATGATCGGGGTAAGCCGTGTACGCTGGCTGCCACGCATCAGGCGGGCGACTTCGAAGCCATCCATGCCCGGCATCTGTACATCCAGCAGCACCAGGTCGACTTCGTGCTCAAGCAGCGCGCTCAGGGCTTCCGTTCCGGAGCTTGCGGTGAGTACTTGCCAGTCCTGACGGGCCAGCAAGGCACGCATGCTGATCAGATTTTCAGGGTAATCATCGACGACTAGCAAAACCGAGCCGCCATCGTTTGTGTGAGGTTGCGCGCAATCCATGCTGCTTCTCTTGTGAAACTGACATCGAATTTCGGTCGAAACCCGAAACTAACTCTAGACCTGGCGGCCATAAATCTGAAGTAATCAGATTGCCATCATCCGTGGAAAGTTCCGTAAGCCGACTAACGGTCTGTCTACTCAGGCCAATACCACCCTGTAGTTGGCGCGAGAGGCATAAAAAAACCCGCATCGCTGCGGGTTTTTTCTAGCCCGGGTGTCAGTTGACCTTGGCGGCCAGCTCACCCTTGAGGTAGCGCTGGAACATGCCTTCCAGGGAGATCGGCTTGATCTTGGAAGCATTACCGGCAGTACCGAAGGCTTCATAACGGGCGATGCACACATCACGCATGGCCGTTACGGTGGCACCGAAGAACTTGCGCGGGTCGAACTCGCTCGGGTTCTGTGCCATCAGGCGGCGCATGGCACCGGTAGAGGCCAGGCGCAGGTCGGTGTCGATGTTGACCTTGCGCACGCCGTGCTTGATGCCTTCGACGATTTCTTCAACCGGCACGCCGTAAGTTTCTTTAATCTCGCCGCCGTACTGGTTGATGATCGCCAGCCACTCCTGCGGAACCGAGGAAGAGCCGTGCATCACCAGGTGGGTGTTAGGGATGCGCTTGTGGATTTCCTTGATGCGGTCGATCGCCAGGACGTCACCGGTAGGTGGCTTGGTGAACTTGTAGGCGCCGTGGCTGGTGCCGATGGCGATGGCCAGGGCATCGACCTGGGTCTTCTTGACGAAGTCCGCAGCTTCTTCCGGGTCGGTCAGCATCTGGCTGTGGTCCAGCACGCCTTCGGCACCGATGCCGTCTTCTTCGCCGGCCATACCGGTTTCCAGCGAGCCCAGGCAACCCAGCTCACCTTCAACGGAAACGCCGCAGGCGTGGGCCATGGCCACGGTCTGCTGGGTGACACGGACGTTGTATTCGTAGTCGGTCGGGGTCTTGCCGTCTTCACCCAGCGAGCCGTCCATCATCACCGAGCTGAAGCCCAGCTGGATCGAACGCTGGCAGACGTCAGGGCTGGTGCCGTGGTCCTGGTGCATGCACACCGGGATGTGCGGGAATTCTTCGATCGCGGCCAGGATCAGGTGGCGCAGGAACGGGGCGCCAGCGTATTTGCGGGCACCGGCCGAGGCCTGGACAATCACCGGGGAGTCGGTCTTGTCGGCGGCTTCCATGATGGCGCGCATCTGCTCGAGGTTGTTGACGTTGAAAGCCGGTACGCCGTAACCGAACTCGGCGGCGTGGTCCAGCATCTGGCGCATGCTAATGAGTGCCATTGTGTATCTCTCTCCCGACAAGCGTCGTTTTAATCGTGCAAGCCTGCCGCAGTGGCGGTTGCTATTCAAGTAGTGTGGGTCGCCATCACGCGGCCCGGCCAGTCACGGTGCCTTGCAGCCCCGCCCTATCAAATCGTTGGTGGCGACCCAGTACACCAGGCCTTCGTCACCTTTGCTGTGGAACGCCAGCACGCCATCGCTGTACAAAGAACCCGAGGCGCCCGGCTCAGCCTTGAGCCGGTAAACCTGGTCACCGCCGCCCAGACGAACATCGACGTCCTGCTGGCTGCTGTCGGCAAAGCGCCAGAGCACTTCGACCTGGCTGTCACACACCCAGCGCGTCCAGTTATCCGACGGCACCGATGCCGGTGAAGACGTGAAGCTTGCGCATCCGCCCAGTACTGCCAGGGCCATCACGGCCACGACACCTTTCATCCAATATCCTCTAGCAGACCACAAACTGGCCGGTAGGTTGCCATCAACCGATCAAGGGCAACCCTGAGCCCGGCGCTGGTGTTCGTCGTCGTATTTTTCCAGGCCATCCGGGCCGAGCCGCTTGTTGATCACCGGGACGGTTTCCGCCTGCCATTCAGACTGATAGCAGCCACCTTTCGGCGCGCCAGAGTTATCAGTCGCAGGCTCCGGGGTGCTGGAGCAAGCGCCCAGCATCCCGACCAGGACAAACACAGGCAATCGCTTGACCATCAGGTCGCTCCCTTTGCCAGGCGCTGAGCGGATCAGGCCTTGGCCCGTTGTTCCAGTACTTCCACCGCTGGCAGGACCTTGCCCTCGACGAACTCGAGGAACGCGCCGCCACCGGTAGAAATGTAGGAGATTTGCTCGGCAACGCCATATTTGTCGATGGCGGCCAGGGTATCGCCACCACCGGCGATGGAGAAAGCAGCGCTTTCGGCGATGGCCTGGGCCAGTACCTTGGTGCCGTTACCGAACTGATCGAACTCGAACACGCCAACCGGGCCGTTCCACAGGACGGTTTTCGACGACTTCAGCAGTTCGGCGAAGTTGGCTGCGGTTTGCGGGCCGATGTCCAGAATCATGTCGTCTTCGGCAACGTCAGCGACCAGCTTCACAGTGGCTGCAGCGCTTTCGGCGAATTCCTTGGCAACCACGACATCAACCGGCAGCGGCACGTTGACCTTGGCGGCGATGGCTTTGGCGGTGTCGATCAGGTCAGGCTCGTACAGCGATTTGCCGACCGGGTGACCGGCAGCGGCCAGGAAGGTGTTGGCGATGCCGCCGCCGACGATCAGCAGGTCGCAGATCTGGCTCAGGCTGTTCAGTACGTCGAGCTTGGTCGAGACTTTGGAGCCGGCGACGATGGCGGCCATTGGCTTGGCCGGGGCTTTCAGGGCCTTGCCCAGTGCATCCAGTTCGGCCGCCAGCAGCGGACCTGCGGCAGCGACTTTGGCGAACTTGGCGACACCGTGGGTCGAGCCTTCGGCGCGGTGAGCGGTACCGAACGCGTCCATCACGAACACGTCGCACAGGGCAGCATATTTCTGCGCCAGCTCGTCGGCGTTCTTCTTCTCGCCTTTGTTGAAGCGTACGTTCTCGAACAGCACGATGTCGCCGGCCTTGACCTCGACACCGTCCAGGTAGTCGGCAACCAGCGGTACTTCGCGGCCCAGGGCCTTGCTCAGGTAGTCGGCAACCGGCTTGAGGCTGTTCTCGGCCGAGAATTCACCTTCAGTCGGGCGGCCCAGGTGCGAGCAGACCATCACGGCCGCGCCTTTTTCCAGCGCCAGCTTGATGGTCGGCAGCGAAGCCAGGATACGCGCATCGCTGGCCACCACACCGTCCTTCACAGGCACGTTGAGGTCTTCGCGGATCAGTACGCGCTTACCTTGCAGATCGAGGTCGGTCATCTTCAACACGGTCATGAATGCAGTCCTTCAGGGCTGTTTACAAGTGGAGCGGGTTTGATTGACGACGTGCAGATAATGATCGGCAACGTCGAGCATACGGTTGGCAAACCCCCATTCGTTGTCGAACCAGGCCAGCAGGTTGACCAGCCGGGGGCCGGAAACGCGGGTCTGACTGGCATCGACAATTGCCGAATGAGGGTCATGGTTGAAATCACAACTGGCGTGCGGCAGTTCAGTGTAGGCCAGCAAGCCCTTGAGCGGTCCGCTCAGGGCGGCGTCACGCAACACCTGGTTGACCTCGGCCGCAGTGGTATCGCGGGCGGTCTGCAAGGTGATGTCCAGGCACGACACGTTGACGGTCGGCACGCGTACGGCTTTGGCCTGAATTCGCCCGGCAAGTTCCGGGAGCAGGCGCTCGATACCGCGGGCCAGCCCGGTGGACACCGGAATCACCGACTGGAACGCCGAACGGGTGCGGCGCAGGTCTTCGTGGTGATAGGCATCGATGACAGGCTGATCGTTCATCGCCGAGTGGATCGTGGTGATCGATACGTACTCAAGGCCAAAGGCCTGATCCAGCACACGCAGCAGCGGCACACCGCAGTTGGTGGTGCAGGAGGCGTTGGAGACCAGACGCTCGCTGCCGTCCAGGCAATCCTGGTTGATGCCGTAGACAATCGTCGCATCGACGTCCACTTCACTGGCCATCGGTTGCGAGAACAGCACCCGCGGTGCACCGGCGTCGAGGAAGCGCTGGGCGTCGGCACGGGTGTTGTAGGCGCCGGAACACTCGAGCACCAGGTCGACGCCGAGCGCCGCCCAGTCGATGCCTTCCGGGGTAGCACTGCGCAAGACTTTTACGCAGTCGCCATTGATATGCAGACAGTCGCCATCGACCTTCACCTCACCGGGAAAACGCCCGTGGGTGGAGTCGAAGCGTGTCAGGTATTCGATACTGGCCTGATCGGCCAGGTCGTTCAGTGCGACGATCTCGAAGCCCGCCTTCGCTCCCCGTTCAAAGAGTGCGCGCAAGACGCAACGACCGATACGGCCGTAGCCGTTGAGTGCAACTTTGTAAGGACGCGGTTGGGGCATGGGATGCTCACGGAACAGAAACATTATCTGCAACCTGCAGGAATCGAGTTGACGTCAATCGCTGGCAAGCCAGCTCCCACAGGGATCACCGCAGCCCCTGTGGGAGCTGGCTTGCCAGCGATGAAGCCGACACCAGTCCCACAGGGAAACGGGATCAGTCTTCCAGCAGCTCTTCAGCAGTACCCAGGATGTTTTCCAGGGTGAAGCCGAACGCTTCGAACAAGGCAGCCGCAGGGGCCGACTCGCCGTAGGTGGTCATACCGATCACACGGCCTTCGAGGCCGACGTACTTGTACCAGAAGTCGGCATGGGCCGCTTCGATAGCGATACGCGCACCGACCTGCAGCGGCAGTACCGATTGCTTGTAGGCAGCATCCTGGGCATCGAACACGCTGGTGCACGGCATCGACACGACGCGTACCTTGCGGCCTTGCTCGGTCAGCTTGTCGAAGGCCTGAACGGCCAGGCCGACTTCGGAGCCGGTGGCGATCAGGATCAGCTCAGGCTCGCCTGCGCAGTCTTTCAACACATAGCCGCCACGGCTGATGTCGGCGATCTGGCCAGCATCACGGGTTTGGTGCTGCAGGTTCTGACGCGAGAAGATCAGCGCCGAAGGGCCGTCCTTACGCTCCAGCGCTTGCTTCCAGGACACGGCCGATTCGACCGCGTCGGCTGGACGCCAGGTGTCCAGGTTCGGCGTGCTGCGCAGACTGGTCAGTTGCTCGATCGGCTGGTGCGTCGGGCCGTCTTCGCCCAGACCGATGGAGTCGTGGGTGTAGACATGGATTACACGCTGCTTCATCAGCGCCGACATGCGTACGGCGTTGCGGGCGTATTCCATGAACATCAGGAAGGTCGCGCCGTAAGGCACCAGGCCGCCGTGCAGGGCAATGCCGTTCATGATCGCGGTCATGCCGAATTCGCGCACGCCGTAGTACATGTAGTTGCCGCTGGCATCTTCAGCGCTGACGCCCTTGCAACCTTTCCACAGGGTCAGGTTGGAACCGGCCAGGTCCGCCGAGCCACCGAGGAATTCCGGCAGCAGTGGGCCGAAAGCATTCAGGGTGTTCTGGCTGGCTTTACGGCTGGCGATGGTTTCGCCTTTGGCCGCGACTTCAGCGATGTAGGCAGTGGCCTTCTCGGAGAAATCGGCTGGCAATTCGCCGCTCAGGCGACGCTTGAGCTCGCTGGCCAGTTCCGGGAAAGCTGCGGCGTAGGCGGCGAAACGCTTGTCCCATTCAGCTTCAACGGCTTTACCGGCTTCCTTGGCGTCCCACTCGGCGTAAATATCAGCCGGAATCTCGAACGGACCGTGGTTCCAGTTCAGTTCTTTGCGCGCCAGGGCGATTTCGTCGTTGCCCAGCGGAGCACCGTGGCAATCTTCCTTGCCCTGCTTGTTCGGCGAGCCGAAACCGATGATGGTCTTGCAGCAGATCAGGGTCGGCAGCGGGCTCTTGCGAGCGGTTTCGATGGCGGTCTTGATCTCTTCCGGATCATGACCGTCGACATTGCGGATCACTTGCCAGTTGTACGACTCGAAACGCTTCGGCGTGTCGTCGGTGAACCAGCCTTCGACTTCGCCGTCGATGGAGATGCCGTTGTCATCGTAGAAGGCAATCAGCTTGCCCAGGCCCAGGGTACCGGCCAGGGAAGCGACTTCGTGGGAAATGCCTTCCATCATGCAACCGTCACCCAGGAACACATAGGTGTGGTGGTCGACGATGCTATGGCCCGGGCGGTTGAACTGCGCACCCATGACCTTTTCGGCAAGGGCAAAACCAACGGCGTTGGCCAGGCCCTGGCCAAGCGGGCCGGTGGTGGTCTCGACGCCTGGGGTGTAACCGAATTCCGGGTGGCCCGGGGTGCGGCTGTGCAGCTGACGGAAGGCCTTGAGGTCGTCGATGGTGACGTCGTAGCCGGTCAGGTGCAGCAGCGAATAGATCAGCATCGAGCCGTGACCGTTGGACAGCACGAAGCGGTCACGGTCAGCGAAGTTCGGGTTGCTCGGGCTGTGTTTCAGATAGTCGCGCCAAAGAACCTCGGCGATATCCGCCATGCCCATAGGGGCACCTGGATGGCCGCTGTTGGCCTTTTGCACGGCATCCATGCTGAGGGCACGAATGGCGTTGGCACGCTCACGACGGCTGGGCATCGCTTATCTCCTGGGGGCTTGAATTAATTACGAAACGAAAAAAGGCGGCCATTTTCGCCCAGGCACGCCCCCGGGGGCAATGACGGATGGTCGATGCGGCATGATTTTCCTGCGATTGAGCGAAGAATCAGGCGTTAAGCCGGGCAAACAGCCGGATCGGTCGTATTGTCCTGCGACCAATTGCCCCGCTTATCGTGCAATATCAAAACTTTTTGATATTGCTCTTGCGGCGCTGCTACGGCCTGACTAGACTGCCGTCCCATGAATCTACCCGCCCCCTCGATCCGTCCCGAGCAAAGCGAAGACCTGGCTGCCCTGTGCAAAGCCAGCGGCGACCCGCTGCGCCTGAACGTATTGCGGGTGCTGGCCAGCGACTCGTTCGGCGTGCTGGAGCTGGCGCAGATCTTCGCCATCGGCCAGTCGGGCATGAGCCACCACCTCAAAGTCCTGGCCCAGGCCGGACTGGTGGCAACCCGGCGCGAAGGCAATGCAATCTTCTATCGCCGCGCCCTGCCCGATGGCTTGCGCCTGGGCGGCAAGCTGCATACGGCGCTGCTCGAAGCAGTCGATGGCTTGAGCCTGGCGGATGAAGTGCAAGAACGTATTGGCCAGGTCCAACAGCGCCGGGCCGCCACCAGCCAGGACTTCTTCCTGCGTGTCGAAGAGAAATTTCGCGCCCAGCAGGACCTCATCGCCGGGCTGCCCCAGTACCGCGAAAGCCTCCTGGCCCTGCTCGACAAACTCAGCTTCGGCGCTGATGCCTGTGCCCTTGAAGTCGGCCCTGGCGATGGCGAATTTCTTCCCGAGCTGGCCCGGCGTTTTGTCCGGGTCACCGCACTGGACAACAGCCCGACCATGCTCGAGCTGGCACGCCAGGTCTGTCAACGCGAAGACCTGGCTAATGTGAACCTGCAGTTGGCCGATGCACTCAGTGCAACGGATGTGGAAGCCGACTGCGTAGTGCTGAACATGGTCCTGCACCATTTCAGCGCCCCGGCCGAAGCCCTGCGGCAGCTGGCCAACCGTGTGAAAGCAGGCGGCAGCCTGTTGGTAACAGAGTTGTGCAGCCACGACCAGAGCTGGGCCAGGGAGGCCTGTGGCGATATCTGGCTGGGCTTTGAGCAGGACGACCTGGCCCGTTGGGCCAGTGCTGCGGGACTGGCGCCCGGGGACAGCCTGTATGTGGGCTTACGTAATGGTTTCCAGATCCAGGTCCGCCATTTTCAGCGACCGGCTGGCGACACTCAACATCGGTAAATTTTAGGAACCCGTCGAGATGAGCGAATACTCCCTTTTCACCTCCGAGTCCGTGTCTGAAGGGCATCCGGACAAAATCGCCGACCAGATTTCGGACGCCGTGCTGGACGCCATCATCACCCAGGACAAATACGCACGCGTAGCCTGCGAAACCTTGGTGAAAACCGGTGTAGCGATTATCGCGGGTGAAGTCACCACCTCGGCCTGGGTCGACCTGGAAGAGATCGTCCGTAACGTCATCGTCGACATCGGCTACAACAGCTCCGACGTTGGCTTCGACGGCGCCACTTGCGCAGTGATGAACATCATCGGCAAGCAATCGGTAGACATCGCCCAGGGCGTTGACCGCAGCAAGCCGGAAGACCAGGGCGCTGGTGACCAGGGCCTGATGTTCGGTTATGCCAGCAACGAAACCGACGTGCTGATGCCAGCCCCTATCTGCTTCTCGCACCGCCTGGTCGAGCGTCAGGCCGAAGCACGCAAGTCCGGCCTGCTGCCGTGGCTGCGTCCGGATGCCAAATCGCAGGTCACCTGCCGTTACGAAGGCGGCAAAGTGGTCGGCATCGACGCCGTGGTCCTGTCGACCCAGCACAATCCTGAAGTCTCGCAAAAAGACCTGCAGGAAGCAGTCATGGAGCTGATCGTCAAGCACACCCTGCCTGCCGAACTGCTGCACAAGGACACCCAGTTCCACATCAACCCGACCGGCCAGTTCATCATCGGCGGCCCGGTGGGTGACTGCGGCCTGACCGGCCGCAAGATCATCGTAGACAGCTACGGCGGCATGGCCCGTCACGGCGGTGGCGCGTTCTCCGGCAAGGATCCGTCCAAGGTTGACCGTTCCGCCGCTTACGCCGGTCGTTACGTGGCCAAGAACATCGTCGCCGCCGGCCTGGCCGAGCGCTGCGAGATCCAGGTTTCCTACGCCATCGGTGTAGCTCAGCCTACCTCCATCTCGCTGAACACCTTCGGCACCGGCAAGATCTCCGACGACAAGATCGTCCAGCTGGTACGTGAGTGCTTCGACCTGCGTCCGTACGCGATCACCACCATGCTCGACCTGCTGCACCCGATGTACCAGGAAACTGCCGCCTACGGTCACTTCGGCCGTATCCCGCAGCAGAAGACTGTCGGCGACGACACCTTCACCACTTTCACCTGGGAACGTACCGACCGCGTCGACGCCCTGCGCGCCGCTGCTGGCCTGTAAGGGTGAGCGGCAAGCGTTAAGCTGCCAGCGACAAGCGAAGCCCTAGCCGAGTGATCGGTTGGGGCTTTTTTGTGACATATCGGCTGACAACTCACGGCGATGTCCTGAGCGTCAATTGCCTAGGCTGAGGATTCCATATCGCCAAGCAAGGATGCTGGCCATGTTGCCCAAACTGCTCGTTTATCTGCTGCTTGCCCTGTACTTATCCACAAGCCATGCCGAGGAATGCCCCGCCTGGCCAATCGACCAGGCGCGCAACGAGACCGATCGGTTGCGTGAGACCCTGGCCAACTGGGATGAGCATTACCATCGTCTGGGCCTCTCACTGGTGGCAGACGAGATCTACGACCAGAGTCGGCAGCGCCTGAACCATCTTCAGGGGTGCTTCGACCTGCAGACCGTCGCCAACCCGCTCACCAGCGCCCGCGGGCCGATACCCCATCCCGTTGCGCACACTGGCGTCGACAAGCTGGCCGACGATCAGGCAGTCGCTCAGTGGCTACACGGCAAGCAGAACCTCTGGATTCAGCCCAAGGTGGATGGTGTGGCTGTCACCCTGGTGTTTCGCCAGGGCGAGCTACGGCAACTGCTCAGCCGCGGCGATGGCGTTCAGGGGCATGACTGGAGCCGGCACATTCCTTATCTCGACGGCATAACCCGACAACTGACTGAACTACTCGATCTCACCTTGCAAGGCGAACTGTACTGGCGCCTCGACGGCCATGTGCAGTCGGCTGCTGGAGGGTTGAACGCTCGCGGCACTGTGGCCGGATTGATGTCGCGCAAGCAATTGAGTGCCGAGCTGGGTAGCGGAATCGGTCTGTTCGTCTGGGACTGGCCCGAAGGCCCTAGTTCCCAGGCCGAGCGCCTGGCCAGGCTGGCAGCGCTGGGTTTCCCCGACAGCCAGCGCTACAGCGTTGCCATCGCTACTCATGACGAAGCTGCCCACTGGCGCCAGCACTGGTACCGCACACCGTTACCCTTCGCCACCGACGGCGTAATCCTGCGCCAGGACAACCGACCGCCCGCCGAACGCTGGCGGGCAAACGCACCTTACTGGATCGCCGCCTGGAAACACCCTTTCGCCCGGGCACTGGCCGAGGTCCGCGAGGTGCGCTTCCGGATCGGCCGCACCGGCAAGATCACCCCCGTGCTGCAGCTAAAGCCGGTCATGCTCGATGACCGGCGCATCACCCAGGTCAGCCTGGGCTCATTGCCACGCTGGCAATCGCTGGACATCCGCCCGGGTGACCAGGTGGCGATCAGCCTGGCCGGGCTAACCATCCCGCGCCTGGAGCAGGTGGTGCATCGCAGCGTTCAGCGCCAGCCGCTGGAGCCTCCGGCAAGCGGGCAATTTCATGCCTTGAGCTGCTGGCAGGCCAGTCCCGGCTGCGAAGAACAGTTCATCGCCCGACTCGCCTGGCTAAGCGGCAAGCACGGGCTGGATATGCCGCGGCTAGGCGCTGCGACCTGGCGCAAGCTGGTGCAGGCGGGGCTGGTCAACACCCTGGCCGACTGGCTGAGCGTGACCGACGAGCAACTGCGCCAGCTACCCGGCGTCAGTGCAGCCAGTGCCGCGCGGCTGTTGCAAGGCTTCGACAGTGCTCGCGCTCGCCCCTTCCAGCAGTGGCTGCACGCCTTGGGGATACCCGCACCACGTGACGCTGATCTGAGCGTGGGCTGGTCTTCGCTGGCGGCCAGGACGGCCGCGCAGTGGTCTCGCGAATCCGCAATCGGAACCACCCGCGCCGAACAACTGCTGGCTTTCTTCAGCCATCCGCACGTGCAGGCGCTGGCTGCGCAACTGTTGATTCAAGACATCGAAGGATTCCAGAACATCCTCTAAAATCAGGCATCTGCAGCTGTAGGATTTTTCCTCCAATGCAATTGAAAAACCTACCAAGGGTTCCTTAATTCAGGAAATCAGGGCAGGATTCCCCCAACTTTTTGCTGCCCTGCCCCGACCAAGGAGGCTCCCATGAAACTTTTCTCTCAACTCGTATTGCTGACCGCTTTCGGACTTGCAGCGACTTCGCTGCAGGCCGCCGAGCCAGATCAAGTTCTGACGGGTTGCGCTGCAAAGAAGGCGGATATTCAACAGCAGATTGACAAGTCCGTTAACCCTTTCGAAAAAGCCGGCCTTGAGAAAGCACTGAGTGAAGTCAACGAGCACTGCACCGATGCCGGCCTGAAGAAAGAGCGCGAACAGAAAGTACTCGATGCCCGTCACGAAGTGACACAGCGCACCAAGGACCTGGACAAGGCCATGAAAAAGGGCGACGCCGAGAAGATCAACAAGCGCAAAGACAAGCTGGCTGAATCCAAGAAGGAACTGCAGCAGGCGCTGGAGGAACTCGACAAGTAAATCGCTGGACTAATCGCGGGGCAAGCCCGCTCCCACCGGTCTGGTAGGAGCGGGCTTGCCCCGCGATTGTGTATTCAATGGTTACGAAATTCGGTATGACAAGCTTTGCATGCTGCTTCAACCTTGTCCGTCGGAGCGGCCAGGTCCGCAGCCTTCAGCGGCTGGGTACGAGTGACAGCCACCAGCTCAGCGGTCGCCACCTCCAGCTGACGCGCCAGGTCCTGGAAGCGTGTCTGCTTCTCCCAGACCTCTGCACGAGCGCTGGTTTCATCGTCCTCGCGAACCTGCGGAAAATGCTTCCACGGCTCACGGGACAGGTTGTCGAGCTTGACCGCGCCGTCGGCGAACTTCTGCCCGTCGAAGGCAAGCCGCCCGCGCAGCATGCCGCCCAGGTCTTCACTGGTCTTGAGCATCTGTTTGAAAATGGTCTTGCGCTGGCCCAGTGGCGAGTTTGGATCGACACCACCACAGGCGGTCAGGGTCAGGCAGGCCAGCACTACAACAGAAAGGCGCTTGAGCATCATGGTAACGTCGGCTCACGGAAAAAAGGCGGCCAGTATCCTCGCCTCATCGCCAAAGACCAATACCCTTAATAAAACTACGGTTTGCCTGGGCAGCTGGAGCCCAGGCAAACCGCCAAGGAAACCCTGTTCATGAAATTTTCCCTGCGCCATCTGGGATGGTCGCTCTCGGTGCTGGCGCTGCTCGCCGGTTGCAACGGTGGCGGCCCGGAAAAACCCAAGCCTCACGCGCTGGCCACCTACGTCAGCAGCACCTGGAAAGACCTGCCGCAGGTCAGCGACAGTGACCTGCTGGCCGGCTTCGAAGCCTGGCGCAGTGCCTGTGAACGCCTCAAGCGCGATGCGATCTGGGCCAATACCTGCGCGGCGGCGGCCAATGTGCCTGGCGACAGCACCGAGGTGCGCAACTTTCTCCAGGCCCAGCTGGATGTCTACAGCATGCGCTCGGGCGAAAACAACGCCAACGGCCTGATCACCGGTTACTACGAACCGGTCTACCCCGGTAGCCTGAGCCAGACCGACAGCGCGCATGTCCCCGTCTATGGTGTGCCGGATGACATGATCGTGGTAGCCCTGGACAGCGTCTATCCGGAACTCAAGGGCAAGCGTCTGCGCGGTCGTATCGAGGGGCGCACCCTCAAGCCCTACGACACCGCCGAAGTGATCAATCAGCAAGGCGTGCCGGCACCGGTGCTGGCCTGGCTGACCGACCCCATGGACCTGCAGTTCCTGCAGATCCAGGGCTCCGGGCGGATCCAGCTCGACAACGGCCGCCAGCTGCGCGTCGGTTACGCCGACCAGAACGGCCACCCCTATCGCCCGGTGGGGCGCTGGTTGGTCGAGCAGGGGCAGTTGAAAAAAGAAGAAGTCACCATGGGCAGCATTCATGCGTGGGCCCAGGCCAACCCGGCACGGGTGCCGGAACTGCTGGCAAGCAACCCCAGCTACGTGTTCTTCAGCACCCGCCCGGACAGCAACGAAGGGCCACGCGGCTCGCTCAACGTGCCGCTGACGGCGGGTTATAGCGTGGCAATCGACCGCAAGGTGATTCCGCTGGGCAGTCTGCTGTGGCTCTCCACTACCCGTCCCGACGGCACCCCGGTGATACGCCCGGTTGCCGCCCAGGACACCGGCGGCGCGATCACCGGCGAAGTGCGTGCCGACCTATTCTGGGGTACCGGCGCCGAAGCGGGTGAGCTTGCCGGCAACATGAAGCAGCAAGGGCAGATCTGGTTGCTGTGGCCCAAGGGCGTGGCGTTGCCGGAAGTGCCGAAAGTGCTGTGATCT
>NZ_JANHLE010000025.1 GCF_028682475.1 Pseudomonas putida | reverse complement strand
CGGCGGGGTAATATCCCGCTCCTGCGGTTCTTCAGCGACAAATCCCACTGGTACTTTCCCCTTGAGCTGCCAGGCAAAGGCGATGATTTCGGCAAGGGTCAGGTACAGTGCCTCGGGAATCTGCTCGCCCAGCTCCATGCGTGCCAGCAGGCGCACCAGCTCGGCATTCTCGTAGATCGGTACTTCGTGTTCGCGGGCGATGGCCAGGATGGCCTCGGCCAGCTCGTCGTCACCTTTGGCGCTGAGGGTCGGTGCCTGTTGGCCGTCGTAGGTCAAGGCAATGGCCTGGCGTGGATTCTTATTGATCATACGGTTTCACCTACCCTGTGGGAGCGGGCTTGCCCCGCGATGCGATGGGGTTGACTGGACGCAATCGCGGGGCAAGCCCGCTCCCACCGACGTCATGCGGTTTCATCCACCCAGCGTTGCTCCAGTCGGGTACGCGGCCCTTGCGGGGGAGTACCGTGATGGCAATGCAGTTCAGTCACGTTAAGGCCACGGGCCAGCAGGCGTTCGCGCAAGTTACCCAGCTGACCTTCGATCAGTTGCGCGGTACGCGGCAGTTCAGCCCACAGCTGGCTGGACAGGGCGCCTTGGCTGATCTGTGCCTGCACCTGTAGCGGCCCCAGTGGATCCAGGTCGAAGGACAGCTCGACACGCCAGAGCATTTCCAGCGGATCGCGACGCTCGCGCTCCGGATCGGCTTGCTGTTCCGGGGTTTCTTCACGCTGCAGCTTGATTTGCAACGGCACGAATTCCTGGCCGTTACGCAGGGGGATTTCCAGTTGCCAGGTGGTCTGCAGGTTGCCGTCAGCGCTGGTGCCGGTTTGCTCCAGGCTGGCCAGTTGATGGCTTTGCAGCCGGGAAATTGCTGCGGCGGCCAGGCGCAGCAGATGTTCCAGGTCGCCTTCACCGTCCTGGCTCTGTAGCAATCGCGAGGGCAGGGGAAAGCCGCCGGGCTGCGGGCGTGGGCTGACCTGGCCAAGCATGCCGAGGGCGTTGCGGACCATGCCGGGCATTACCTGGGCCAGGGTGCTGGCAGCGACGCTTGGATTGAACTGAGCGTTGCCAGGCAACCCCGGCAACAACTGCGCCACCAGTCGCACCACCTGCGCCTTGAGGTCGGGGGCGAGGTTAGCGGGCAGGCCGGCAACCAGCTTGGCCTCCAGGAACACGCCACTGTTGTTCAAGGCCTGGGCCAGACCTTTGGGGTCGCTGAGCTGGCGCACGTCCGGCAGGCTGGCCAGCAGCTTGTCCACCGTGGTGCGCACTTCACTGGACGAGGTGTTGTTGTCGCGCACCTGCTGCAGTGCATTGAGCAAGCCTTGCAGCGACGCCTGGCGACTTTGCTGGGTGCTCAAGTGCTGGGTAATAGCCAACTGCTCCTGACGCCCGCTCAACGGTACGAAGGTCAACGACTGATCGCCCTGTACCCGGGCGCTGAGCAGGCTGCCCACCGGTAGCGGGCGAGGGCTGTCGATGGTCAGGGTGGCGCCTGTCTGTGGACTGAGCAGGCTCACCAGCGAGCGGAACTGGGCGAGCTGGCCGACCACCTGCGGCAGTGCCTGACTGGTCAGGACCTTGCCTTGCAGCAGGCTGCCGACCGGCATCTCGCGGGTATCGATACGGGTCAGGCTGGCAACGTTGCTGGCGATCGCCTGTTGCACGCTGATGGTCAGGTTCGCGCTGCTGCTCTGGCTCACCGCCAGCTGGCTGCCTTGCGCCAGGGGCTGGTTGCTGCTGGCCTGGACGTTGGTCTGCTTGCCATTGTCCTGGGTCAGTTTGAGCAGCATCTGGAAATCCTGGCCAACCTGACGCAGCGCCAGCACTTCGGCCTTGGCGGTTTCGCCGGGGGCCAGCAAGGCTGGTTGCGGTTGCAGCAGGCGCAACAGTTCGCCGGTCATCGCCGAACGCAACTGAGGGGCGGCCGGAATCTGTGCGCCAAGGTTGTTAATTTCGCCTGTCATCAGCTGGCAACCTGTTGAAATAGCCCTCTTTGCAGTAGGACATCACATGTATAATGCCGCCCGATCTTTCGCGATCAGAGCGGCCGGGCTGTATCTGCACTGCCAGTATAACGGCAGGGCCGGGGCCGACTTGAGACAGGCATCCCAAGCATAAGGCGAAACTGTGACCCCTCATCTCGAAGCCGTGGGCCTGGCCTGCGAGCGCGACTGGCGAATGCTGTTCGAAAACCTCGAATTGCACCTGGCTGCAGGCGACATGCTGCAGATCAGCGGCCCCAATGGCAGCGGCAAAACCAGCCTGTTACGCCTGCTGGCCGGGCTCATGAGCCCGACCGCCGGGCAGATTCGCCTCGACGGTAAACCCCTGGTTGAACAGCGCCACGAGCTGGCCAAAATCCTCCTGTGGATCGGCCATGCCGCCGGTATCAAAGACCTGCTCAGCCCCGAAGAGAACCTCGCCTGGCTCTGCGCCCTGCATCGCCCGGCCGAACCTGAAGCCATTTGGAAAGCCCTCGAGGCGGTCGGCCTGCGCGGTTTCGAGGATGTCCCCTGTCATACCCTGTCGGCCGGCCAGCAGCGCCGGGTGGCGCTGGCTCGCCTGTATCTGGACAGTCCACCGTTGTGGATCCTCGACGAACCCTTTACCGCCCTCGACAAACAGGGCGTGGCCCAGCTTGAGGCGCACCTGACGGCCCATTGCGAGCAGGGCGGGATGGTCGTGCTGACCACCCACCACACGCTGGAACGCAAGCCGTCCGGTTACCGTGAACTGAACCTGGGGCAGTGGGCCGCATGAGTGTCTTTGTCCTGTTGTTGCGTCGTGAAGCGCGTCTGTTGTGCCGCCGTCCAGCGGAGCTGGCCAACCCGCTGGTGTTCTTCGCCATCGTCATTGCCCTGTTCCCGTTGGCGGTCGGTCCCGAGACTCAATTGTTGCAAACCTTGTCTCCGGGACTGGTCTGGGTAGCGGCGCTTTTATCGGTTCTGCTCTCGCTGGACGGGCTTTTCCGCAGTGATTTCGAGGATGGATCGCTGGAGCAGTGGGTCCTTTCGTCGCACCCCCTGCCTCTTCTGGTACTGGCAAAAGTACTGGCACACTGGGCCTTTTCCGGCCTGGCACTGGTATTGTTGGCACCCTTGCTGGCACTGATGCTAGGTTTGCCTTCGGCCTGCCTGCCGGTGCTGCTGGCATCGTTGTTGCTCGGTACCCCGGTATTGAGCCTGCTGGGCGCTGTGGGTGCAGCCCTGACAGTCGGTCTGAAACGTGGCGGCCTGCTGCTGGCGCTACTGATTCTGCCGTTATATATCCCGGTGTTGATCCTGGGCAGTGGCGCCTTGCAGGCGGCATTGCAAGCTATGCCGGCGACCGGTTATCTGCTTTGGCTGGGTAGCCTGACCGCCCTGGCAGTAACTCTGGCACCCTTTGCAATAGCGGCTGGCCTGAAGATCAGCGTCGGCGAATAATGAGGTCTGGGCCCTGCCCAGCAAAGACCCTGGATGTACCGTGATGAAAAGCAGCGTTATCAGCTGGACGTGGTTTCATAAACTGGGTTCGCCCAAGTGGTTCTATGCCATCAGCGGGCGCATGCTGCCGTGGCTGACGGTGGCCGCGATCCTGTTGATCGGCATCGGCGTGGTCTGGGGCCTGGCCTTTGCGCCCCAGGATTACCAACAGGGCAACAGCTTTCGGATTATCTACATTCACGTACCGGCCGCCATGCTGGCGCAGTCCTGCTACGTGATGCTGGCCGTGGCCGGGGTGGTCGGGCTGGTGTGGAAGATGAAGATTGCCGACGTCGCCCTGCAGTGTGCCGCGCCCATCGGTGCCTGGATGACCGCAGTAGCGCTGGTCACCGGCGCCATCTGGGGCAAGCCGACCTGGGGCAGCTGGTGGGTCTGGGATGCGCGACTGACGTCGATGCTGATCCTGCTGTTCCTGTATTTCGGCCTCATCGCCCTGGGCCATGCCATCACTAACCGTGAAAGTGCGGCCAAGGCCTGTGCCGTGCTGGCGATTGTCGGCGTGATCAATATCCCGATCATCAAATACTCGGTGGAATGGTGGAACACACTGCACCAGGGCGCCACCTTCACCCTGACCGAAAAACCGGCCATGCCAGCCGAGATGTGGCTGCCGCTATTGCTGACGGTATTGGGTTTCTACTGCTTCTTCGGTGCCGTGCTGTTGCTGCGCATGCGCCTTGAAGTGCTCAAGCGCGAAGCGCGCACCAGTTGGGTCAGGGAGGAGGTCATGAACAGCCTGGGACGGGAGATGGCGCGATGAGTTTCGCCTCTTTCAGTGATTTTCTCGCCATGGGCCATCACGGCCTGTACGTCTGGTCGGCCTACGGCATCTGCCTGCTGGTGCTGGCTGTCAACGTTGCCACGCCGTTACGGGCGCGGCGTCGTTACCTGCAAGAAGAGGCGCGTCGTCTGCGCCGGGAGAACAACCAGTGAATCCGCTACGCAAGAAGCGCCTGTTCATCATCCTCGGCCTGCTGGCCGGGGTTGGCATCGCCGTAGGCCTGGCCTTGAGTGCCCTGCAGCAGAACATCAACCTGTTCTACACCCCGACCCAGATCGCCAACGGCGAAGCACCGCTCGATACCCGTATTCGTGCCGGCGGCATGGTCGAGAAGGGCTCGCTGCAGCGTTCGGGCGACTCGCTCGACGTTCGCTTTGTGGTCACCGACTTCAACAAGTCGGTACCGATCACCTACCGTGGCATCCTTCCCGACCTGTTCCGTGAAGGGCAGGGCATCGTTGCCCTGGGCAAGCTCAATGCCGAGGGCGTGGTGGTGGCCGATGAAGTGCTGGCCAAGCACGACGAGAAGTACATGCCGCCAGAGGTGACCAAAGCCCTCAAGGAAAGCGGCCAGGCGGCCACCGATGCGGGAGTCAAGCCATGAACGCGGCGCTGATCATTCCTGAACTCGGCCAGTTGGCGATGATCCTGGCGATCTGCTTTGCCGCCGTGCAGGCCACCGTGCCACTGCTCGGCGCCTGGCGCGGCGACAGCCTGTGGATGAGCCTGGCGCGGCCTGCGGCCTGGGGCCAGTTTGCCTTCCTGGCGTTTGCCTTTGCCTGCCTGACCCATGCCTTCATGACCGACAACTTCTCGGTCGCCTATGTCGCCAACAACTCCAACAGCGCCTTGCCCTGGTACTTCAAGTTCAGCGCGGTGTGGGGTGCCCACGAGGGCTCGCTGCTGCTTTGGGCGATGATCCTCGGCGGCTGGACCTTCGCCGTATCGGTGTTTTCCCGACAGCTGCCGCAGGTCATGCTGGCCCGCGTGCTGGCGGTGATGGGCATGATCAGCGTCGGCTTCCTGTCGTTCCTGATCGTCACCTCCAACCCGTTCACGCGCCTGTTGCCGCAGGTGCCGACCGACGGCGCCGACCTCAATCCACTGCTGCAAGACATCGGCCTGATCGTTCACCCGCCGATGCTGTACATGGGTTATGTGGGTTTCTCGGTGGCCTTTGCCTTCGCCATCGCCGCCTTGCTCGGCGGTCGTCTGGACGCCGCCTGGGCGCGTTGGTCGCGGCCCTGGACCCTGGTGGCCTGGGCGTTCCTCGGTATCGGTATCACCCTCGGCTCGTGGTGGGCTTACTACGAACTGGGCTGGGGTGGCTGGTGGTTCTGGGACCCGGTGGAAAACGCCTCGTTCATGCCCTGGCTGGTGGGCACCGCACTGATTCACTCGCTGGCGGTCACGGAAAAGCGTGGCGTGTTCAAGAGCTGGACCGTGCTGCTGGCGATCGCGGCGTTCTCGCTGAGCCTGCTCGGTACCTTCCTGGTCCGTTCCGGGGTGCTGACTTCGGTGCACGCCTTCGCTTCCGATCCCGAGCGCGGTGTGTTCATCCTGATCTTCCTGTTGTTTGTCGTCGGTGGCTCGCTGACCCTGTTCGCCCTGCGCGCGCCGGTGGTCAAGAGCCAGGTCGGCTTTGCCCTGTGGTCGCGTGAAACGCTGCTGCTGGCCAACAACATCGTGCTGGTGGTCGCCGCCTCGATGATCCTCCTCGGCACTCTCTATCCGCTGATCCTCGACGCCCTGACCGGGGCCAAGCTGTCGGTCGGTCCGCCGTACTTCAATGCGCTGTTCATTCCGCTGATAGCCTTGCTGATGCTGGTCATGGCCGTTGGAGTGATCGTGCGCTGGAAAGACACGCCGACCCGCTGGCTGCTGAGCATGCTGACCCCGGTGCTGATCGCCAGTGCCGTGCTGGCGCCGATTGGCGGGCTTTTGGTCGAAGACTTCGACTGGCAAGTGCTGACCACCTTCGCCCTGGCTGCGTGGATAGTGTTGGCCGGCGCTCGCGACATCCTCGACAAGACCCGTCACAAAGGTCTGTTCAAGGGGTTGCGCGGCCTGAACCGCAGCTACTGGGGCATGCACCTGGCCCACCTGGGCCTGGCCGTGTGCGCCCTGGGTGTGGTGCTGTCGAGCAACAACAGTGCCGAGCGTGACTTGCGCCTGGAGCCGGGCGAGTCGGTGGAGCTGGGCGGCTATCACTTCATTTTCGAAGGTGCCAAGCACTTCGAGGGGCCTAACTTCACCTCCGACAAGGGCACGGTGCGGGTCGTCGAGAACGGCCGCGAGATCAGCGTGCTGCACCCGGAGAAGCGCCTGTACACCGTGCAGCAATCGATGATGACCGAAGCCGGCATCGATGCCGGTTTCACCCGCGATCTCTACGTCGCTCTCGGCGAGCCGCTGGACAACGGCGCCTGGGCGGTGCGTGTACACGTCAAACCCTTTGTGCGCTGGATCTGGCTGGGCGGTCTGCTGACCGGCCTGGGTGGCCTGCTGGCGGCCATGGACGGGCGTTATCGAGTCAAGGTCAAAGCCCGCGTGCGTGAAGTACTGGGCATGTCTGGAGCAACTGCATGAAGCGTTGGATCATGGTGCTGCCGCTGGCGGTGTTTCTGCTGGTGGCGGTGTTTCTCTACCGCGGTCTGTTCCTCGACCCCACCGAGCTGCCCTCTGCAATGATCGGCAAGACGTTCCCGGCCTTTGCGCTGAAAACGGTGCAGGACGGCAAGCCTTTGACCGAAGCCGACCTGATCGGCAAGCCGGCGCTGGTCAACGTCTGGGCCACTTGGTGCCCGTCGTGCAAGGTCGAGCATCCGTACCTGAACAAGCTGGCCGAGCAGGGCGTGGTCATCCATGGGGTCAACTACAAGGATGACAACGCCGCAGCGATCAAGTGGCTGGCCGAATTCCATAACCCTTACCAGCTCAATATCAGCGACGAGCAAGGCAGCCTGGGCTTGAACCTGGGGGTGTACGGCGCGCCGGAAACCTTCCTGGTCGATGCCAAGGGCATCATCCGTTACAAGCACGTCGGTGTGGTCGATGCCACGGTCTGGCGTGAACAGCTGGCGCCGCTGTATCAGGGCCTGGTCGATGAGGCCAAGCCATGAAGCGCTGGTTTGCAGCCGCTGTGCTCGGCCTGAGCCTGGCCGGGGTGACCCAGGCGGCGATCGATACCTATCAGTTCGCCGATGACGCCGAACGCGCGCGTTACCACGACCTGACCAAGGAACTGCGCTGCCCCAAGTGCCAGAACCAGGACATCGCCGACTCCAACGCGCCGATTGCCGCCGACCTGCGCCGGGAGATCTTCCGCATGCTCGGCGAGGGCAAGAGCAATCAGCAGATCATCGACTTCATGGTCGATCGTTACGGTGATTTCGTGCGCTACAAGCCCGAGCTGACCGCCCGCACCTGGTTGCTGTGGTTCGGCCCCGGCGTGTTGCTGGTGGGCGGCTTCGGCCTGCTCGCGCTGATCGTGCGCAAGCGTCGGGCGCAGAGCACTGGTGGCCCTGTCGACCTTTCCCCCGAGGAGCGTGAGCGCCTCGCCAAATTGCTGGACAAAGAACAGACCCATGACTGATTTCTGGCTTGCTGCAGGCCTGCTGTTGCTGGTGGCCCTGAGCTTTTTGCTGATCCCGGTGTTGCGCGGCCGTCGTGCGCAACTGGAAGAAGACCGCACCGCTCTGAACGTCGCCCTGTACCAGGAGCGCGTTGCCGAGCTGACTGCCCAGCAGGCGGCCGGCGTGCTCGATGAGGCGCAACTGGCCAATGGCCGGGATGAAGCCGCGCGCGAGCTGTTGGCCGACACCGAGAACGCTGAACCCCAGCGCCTGGGCCGTCTGGGCAAGCCGCTGCCGTTGCTGGCAGCGGTGCTGGTGCCGTTGATGGGCCTGGGTCTGTACCTGCATTTCGGTGCCAGCGAGCAGGTTGAACTGACTCAGCAGTTCGCCAAGGCGCCGCAGTCCATGGAAGAGATGACCACGCGCCTTGAGCGTGCCGTCGAGGCGCAACCGGATTCGGCCGAAGGCCTGTACTTCCTTGGCCGTGCCTATATGGCCCAGGAGCGGCCAGCCGATGCCGCCAAGGTCTTCGAGCGTGCTGCCGGCCTGGCTAATCGGCAGCCGGAGCTGCTCGGGCAATGGGCCCAGGCGCTGTACTTCGCCAACGACAAGCAGTGGACTGCGCAATTGCAGGCGCTCACCGACGAAGCGCTCAAGGCTGACCCTAACGAAGTCACCAGCCTGGGCCTGCTCGGTATCGCCGCCTTCGAGAGCGAGCATTACCAGCAAGCCATCGACTACTGGAACCGGCTGTTGGTGCAGTTGCCGGAAGGCGACGCTTCACGGGCTGCCTTGCAGGGCGGTATCGATCGCGCCCAGGACAAGCTCAAGGCGGGCGCAGGCAAAGTCGCTTCTGCACCGGCAGTGGCTGCAGCGGGTGCCCGCCTGAAGGTGCGGGTCGAGCTGGCGCCAGCGCTGAAAGACAAGGTCAAGGCTGACGACACGGTATTCATCTTCGCCCGCGCCAGCTCCGGCCCGCCCATGCCGCTGGCGGCCAAGCGCGTGACCGTGGCGCAGTTGCCGATTGAAGTGGAACTCAGCGACAGCGATGCCATGCTGCCGAACATGAAACTGTCGAGCTTTCCTGAAGTCCAACTGGTTGCGCGCGTCTCGCGCGCTGGCCAGCCGACCCAGGGTGAGTGGATCGGTCACAGCAGCCCGCTGGCCAGCAGCACCACCGCTGCACAGCACCTGACCATCGACAGCCCGGACCAGTAGAGAGTCGCTATGAACAGCATTGCCCGCCTTGCCCTTCTTTCCCTGGCCGTGGGCCTTAGCGCGTGTACTGTTCATCAGCCCTCTGAACCGACCGTGCCACCGATTGAAAGCTTGCCGCCGGGGCCGAGCACCAAACCGGCACCGCGCCCGAGCACGGTGCCGAGCAAGCCACCGGTCGTCACCCCGGCGCCCAAGCCGATGCCGCGTACCTCGGCGAGCTTCGCACCACCGCCCGGCGGTGCCAGCCACTGGGATCCGCGCCTGGGCGTGTATGTGCTCGAAGGCCAGACCAACACCTTCTACCGCCAGCGTACCTACTACCGCTGGAACAACGGCTGGAGCTGGTCGACCAACCTCAACGGCCCGTGGCAGGAAACCGACAGCAGTGGCGTGCCAGGCGGTCTGGGCCGGGCTTTCGCGCAATAGCCCAAGCTGCGCATAATGCCCCCTCGCATTGAGCCGGAGGGTGGCATGAGCAAGACAGTCCTGGTACTGGTGGAAACCGTTGACGATTACCTGCCGCTGCTGGAACAGGCGGGTTATCGCCTGATCCGCGCGCAGACGCCACAACGGCGCGCCGAGGCCATCGCCCACCGCGCCAATGAGATCGACGCGGTGCTGACCCGCGGCCCATTGGGCCTTAGCGCCGATGAAATCGCGGCCTTGCCGAGCTTGCAAATCACCTGTGTGATCGGTGCTGGCTACGAGCAGGTAGACCTGGCGGCCGCGGCAGCGCGCGGCATCACTGTCACCAATGGCGCCGGTGCCAATGCCAATGCGGTGGCTGACCATGCCATGGCGCTGCTGCTGGCGGTGGTCCGTGACATTCCGCGTGCCGATGCCTCGACCCGCCGAGGTGAATGGAACCGGGTTATCAGCCCGTCGGTGAGTGGCAAGCGCCTGGGCATCCTCGGCCTCGGGGCTGTCGGCCTGGCCATCGCTAAACGCGCAGCGCAAGGCTTCGACATGCAGGTTAACTACCACAACCGAAACCCGCGCGAGGATGTGCCCTACCGTTATTGCGACAGTCCGTTGGCGCTGGCACAGGCCTCGGACTTTCTCATCGTCGCTACGCCCGGTGGCGCAAACACCCGTCAATTGATCGACGCGCCGGTGCTTGAAGCGCTGGGCGCGGAAGGCTTTCTGGTCAACATTGCCCGTGCCAGTGTGGTCAGTACTGCTGATATGGTGCAGGCGCTGCGCAGTGGTGTGATTGCCGGGGCAGGGCTGGATGTGTTCGATGACGAGCCGGCCGTGGCGGATGACCTCAAGGCGCTGGGCAATGTGGTTCTGACCCCGCATGTAGCAGGGCAGTCACCGGATGCGGCACAGGATACCGTGCAACTGGTACTGAAGAACCTGCAGGCGTTTTTTTCCGGAGAGCCAGTGTTGACGCCGGTGCGGGCTTAATCGGAAGCAGCATCGCGGGGCTGCTAGACTGATTCCCTCCCTTCCCAGCAAGGAGCCTTGACCATGTCCCTGGAAAAACACGGCAGTTGCCTGTGTGGCGCTGTCCAACTCAGTGTCAGCCTCGAGAAAGCCAGCGTCGATGCCTGTCATTGCAGCATGTGCCGCAAATGGGGCGGAGGGCCTTTGTTATCGGTGATCTGCGCCGAGCCGGTAACGTTCACTGCCGGGCAGCCGGTGTTCTATGAATCATCCGCGTGGGCCGAGCGCGGCTTTTGTGGCAAGTGCGGCACGCATCTGCTGTATCGCCTGAAAAGCGGCAAATTCGACTCGCTATCGGTCGGTGTACTGGAAGGTGACACCGACTGGGTCTTCGACCTGCAGGTGTACATCGACGAGAAACCGACGTACTACTGCTTTGCCAACGAGACGAAAACCATGACCGGTGCCGAAGTCGAAGCGTTGTTCAACTGAACGCCAGCAGATGGGTGGCGACCAACGCCGACACTCTGTAGCGGTTGGCCATGGACAGGCCAACTAGCATTTTTACCAGTTACGCGATAGCCGAACGCCCTGCAGAATACCCAGCAACCTACAAATGCTGCGCTGTTCTTCTGCAGGAGTCATTCATGTCGACGTCCAGTGAATCCCACCCAGACAGCCTCGTCACTCACGCCATCGCCGGCCTCAGCAACCTGATCCTTGATCCGGACGAGGTGCGCAACGGGACCCATGCCAATATCCCTCAATACGCGAACAAGGTCGAAGGCGACGTGATCACCCTCACCTGGCAGGGTGGTTCCGGCTCCACGTTTACCACCAGCGTCAGCGTGAATGCGGGCAACGCCAACGTGCCGATTCCGCTCAGGATCGCTTACCAGCCGTACATCATCGACAACCTCGATAGCACTGTGTCGGTGATCTACGAGGTCAAACGCAACAACGGCCGGACTGCTACGGCAAAGGCGCTGTCGTTCCTGATCAAACGGCAACTGGCGGAAAACCTGGTGGCGCCGACGGTGAGAGAGGCATCAGGCAATACGCTGGAGCCGATCAAGGCGGTTAATGGCGCCACCGTGCGGGTGGCCTACGTCGGTATGTTGAGCACCGATATTCTGACCGTAGCCTGGATCGGTGAGGGCGGAGCGGATTCGCACGAAACGGCACAAAAGAATGGCAGCGCCTTCGGTCAAGTCGATTTCGACATCCCGATCTCGGTGGTGGCGGCCAGTCAGGGCAAAACCATCGAAGTGCGCTATGCCGTCGTCCGCGGCGTTAATCCGGGGGTGCTGTCCAAGCCCCTTGCGCTCGTGGTCGGTGAACTTTCCCTGGGCGATTTACCCACCCCGACGGTGCCCGAAGCCAATGGCAGCACGCTGGATCTGAACACCTTCCAAGGCAACGCCACGGCCGAGGTCACGAGCTGGCCACTGATGGCCAAAGGGCAGCGGTACTGGATCGTGGTGCGCGGCATCTTGGGCAATGGCGGCCCCTACAGCTTTTATGTAGCACAGAGCCAGTTGGTTGATGAAAACCAAGCCGGAAATGGTCTGAGCACGGCCATGCTACGCAGCGAACTTGAAAAGCTGCGATCTGCCAGTTCGCTCAGCCTGGAAGTCAAGGTGGCGTTCGCGGGTGGCGTGAGCGAGGCTGCGGCGCGTGTCTTCCCGATTTTGCCGCTGACGCTGCTGAACATACCTCGAATATTGCCGGCGCCGAGCGTTCCAGAGGCGCAAAACGGTGTGATCTATAGCCCGAATGCCGGCGCCAACATCCGCGTACCGGCCACGGCGCACCTGCGCGCCGGTGAACAGGTGCGCGGGGTGACGGGGGGGCTGTATACCGGTGCTGTCACCGTGACCCAGCCAGGCGCGGCGCTGGACGTCGTTGTGCCAGTAGCACAGCTGAATAGTCTGGTCGACCAAGGGCAGAAAGTCTGGAGCTATGAGGTATTGATCAATGGTCAATGGACGCCATCCGTATCGATCTCTGTCGCTGTCAAGAACAAGCCTTTTGTCAGCGGCAAAGAGGTTTGGAGTGCGCGGGGCGAATTCAATCTTGTCTTGAATGCCCGGTATCCATACCCTTCTGGAGTAGCACTGGAGCTTTTGCAATCAGACCAGGTAGGTGGAGTTGTAACGAAAGTTACAGCACCTGTAGCGCCAAAAACCAGCTGGGCCGTTGATGTAATTAGAGCATCTACCCTCAAGCTCAGTTTCAATGGAAGAATCAAACATATCACTTACAGATATGGCTCAATTGCTAAGAGTCCAGCTCCAACCGTGAGCTATTATGATGAAAATGGCCTAATTCTACAGGAGACGTTACCGGTCACAGGGGATTCGTTTCCTATCCGTACTTTCAATGCCATAGACAGATTCCCTGAATGGATAGTCTTTACGGGATTTAACCAGCCGGGTAACTGGCATGAGGCTAGTTTTCTAATCACTGAAATGGAATGGGGTGATATACCTTAATACAGCTTGCCCACAACGCTAGGCCAACGCCGGGTAAGTCGCTAGTTCGCCCGCTATTCAGACCTGCTTCTTTAGCTCGGTATCTCTGGGCTGATATGTGCTTGGGCGATATCACGTAGCGGCTGGCCTGGGACAGGCCAACTAGCATTTTTACCAGTTACGCGATACCCGAACGCCCTGCAGAATATCCAGCAACCTACTAACGCTGCGCTGTTCTTCTGCAGGAGTCATTCATGTCGACGCCCAGTGAATCCCACCCAGACAGCCTCGTCACTCAAACCATCGCCGGCCTCAGCAATCTGATCCTCGATCCGGACGAGGTGCGTAACGGGACCCATGCCAATATCCCCCAATACGCGGGCAAGGCCGAAGGCGACGTGATCACCCTCACCTGGCAGGGGGGATCCGGCGCCACGTTCAGCACCAGCGTCACGGTTGATGAAGGCAACGCCAAGGTTCCGATTCCGCTCAGGATCGCTTACCAGCCATACATCATCGACAACCTCGATAACACTGTGTCGGTGATCTACGAGGTCAAACGCAACAACGGCCGGACCGCCACGGCAAAGGCGCTGTCGTTTCTGATCAAGCGGCAACTGGTGGAAAACCTGCTGGCGCCGACGGTTCTGGAGGCGTCGGGCAACGTGCTTGAGCCGGTCAATGCGTTAAACGGCGCCACTGTGCTGGTTATCTATCAAGGCATGCGCAAAGGCGATCATGTGACCGTGTACTGCAACGGTGAAAAAGTTCAGCCTGGTAAGCCGGTGGGCGCCGGTGAGCATTTCGTTGCTTTCACTATTCCGGTCTCCGTGGTGGCGGCCAATCTGGGCAAGACCATCAGCGTGGATTATGAGGTTGTCCGTGGAAGCAATCCGGGTGTGCAGTCCAGATCGCGCTCACTGGTTGTCGGAGAACTGCCCGCAGGCGCTTTGCAACCCCCGGTCGTGCCCCAGGCCAGCGGTGAAAGGCTTGATCTCGGTAAATTCCAAGGTGATGCCACTGTCACGGTCAAGCCCTGGCTGTTGATTGCCGAAGGGCAGCGCTATTGGATCGAGGTCAGTGGCACATTGCACAGTGGTGCGCCGTACAGTTTCTACGCCGCGCAGAACCAGAGCGTCAGCGCCAGCGAAGTGGGCACGGGACTCAGCAGAAACGTGCTGCGCTCAGAACTGCAGCAGTTAGCGCATAACTCAGCCTTGACCGTGCAGGTGCAGGTGGCTTTCGCCGGGGCTGTGGACAGGCTGCAGAGTTCGCAAAGCACGTTCGTCTTGCTGGCAAAGCCGTTGGACATCGGAGCGGCGCATGCACAAACCGTGAACGCCTCCTACATCATCGCGGTTGATCGTCCCCCTCTACGTCCGGCCGCTAGTTCGGGCGGGAGTTATCAGCGGCAGGCCACGGGTGGTGTTCCACCTTACGCCTATCAGTCAAGCAACCTGCAAGTAGCCACTGTCGATCAGACTGGTTTTGTGGTCGCAGGCGCCAATGGCGCGTCAGTGATCACGGTGTTCGATGCTAACGGTGATCAGGCGAGTTACACCGTCACGTTTAGCGGGGTGCGCCTGGTTCAGAAGAAAGATGACCGTTGGTGGACCGTGCCGGACAGCGAGGTGCGCCCGGAAGGCAGAGCTTTAAGCCGGGTACAGATGGGTCAGTTCTGGGAACAATACAAGAATGAGGACCAGAGCAAGAGTGTGCCAGCGATACTGAACTGGCCACTGACGTACTACTGGTCGGGGGACAACATTACCAGCAATGATCATGCAAGAGCGGTTGACCTGCAAAACCTTGCGCCCAACTTCGAAGGAATCTCATTCCAGGGCGGCAACCGTTTCCCCGCGTTGTACCGGATAGGCTGGTGACATGACCGGCGCCGAAGCCGAAGCGCTGTTCAACTGAGCGCCAGCAACCAGTCTGCAAACACCTGCGCCGCCGGTGAGCAGGGCGCCTGTTTGTCGTGCACCAGATAGTCGGCTTGCCCAGTGTGCACAACATACGCCGAGACCTGGCGGATCGCCCCCTGCTCGATGCGCTCGCGGGCCATGAATTCCCAGCCAAGTCCGACTCCCATGCCTTGCAAAACTGCCTCGAACACCAGGTTGACCTGGTTGAAGGTCACCGCATCGGCCGGCGCCTGGTAGCGCAGCCCCTGGTGACTGAACCAGTCCTGCCAGTCCAGGCAGTTCCAGGCCGAGGCGTCCAGTTGGATCAGCGGTAAGGTCTGCAGCGCTTCCAGCGAGTCGATCACGGGCAGGGCACGCTTGGCGCTGGCAATCGGGTAGATGGTTTCGTCGAACAGCTTGTCGGCCTTGAGTGAACTCCAGTGGCCATGGCCGTAGAGAATACCGAAATCGTAGTGGGCAATATCGCTTTCACTGATCTCGTTACTGGCGTGGATGTTCACGGTCAGTTCAGGGTGTTGTTCGTTGAAGCGCAGCAGGCGCGGGAACAGCCAGTACTGGGCGACGGCGTGGGTGCAGATGACGCTGACATTGCGACTGCTATGGCCGGCTTTCAAGCGCAGCACATTGGCCAGCAGGCTCTCCAGCATCGGTTCGACAATGGTGTTGAAGCCTTCTCCGGCCGAGGTCAGGGCGATGCCGCGGGCCCGGCGCTCGAACAGCACGGCGCCGAGGTGGTGTTCCAACAGCTTGATTTGTTTGCTCACCGCGCTCTGGGTCAGGTACAGCTCGCTGGCGGCACGGGTGAAACTGCCGGTGCGCACCACCGCTTCAAAAGCGATCAGGGTATCCAGCGGGGGCAGGTGGCGGCTGAAGCGACTCATGCTGGCAATCCGTTCTGGGGAATGGCTACATCATAAAGTCGATGCTTTCAGGTCGAAAGACATTCCCTGCAGGAATGCCTGCATGCCTAATGATCTTTTGTCCGGGCGACGGCCAAACGGTAGCCTGCGCACTTCTTTGAACAGGAGCAGGCAAGTGAAACAGGGTGTGGCCTACGCCGGGGTAGCCGGGGCGATGTGGGGGCTGGTGCTGATGGTGCCGCAGTTGTTGCCAGAGTTCAGTCCGGTGCTGCTCAGTTGCGCGCGCTTTGTGCTGTTCGGGGGGGTGACCCTGGTGCTGGCGCTACCGATGCGCAAGGCCCTGGGTCGTTTGACCCTGGCAGATTTCTGGATGCTCGGACGCCTGGCGTTGATCGGCAACCTGCTGTACTTCATTTGCCTGGTGGCGGCCATCCAGCGCCTTGGGGTGGCGCCGGCTTCGCTGATCGTCGGTGTGTTGCCGCTGACCATCACTCTCTATGGTCGCCACGACAGCGGCGGGGTAGCGCTCAGGCAGCTGTTTGCGCCGCTGTTGCTGATTCTCGCCGGCATGCTGTGTATCAACCTGCAGACCTTTGCCGTTGAACCGGGGGCGGTGGGCGACAAAGTCGCGGGCGTGCTCTACGCCCTGGCAGCCCTGGCCTGCTGGACCTGGTACGCGGTTAACAACAGCCGTTATCTCAAGCAGTGCGGGCATTTTGACAGCCACCAGTGGTCGGTGTTGTGTGGCGTGATGACCGGGGTGTTCAGCCTGGTGTTGGTGGTGGTTATTGCCCTGTGGCAGCCAGCGCAGTTGCAGGTCGAGGCGTCGGCTGAACGCTGGGGGCTGTTCTGGCTCTACAGCCTGGGCTGTGCAATTTTTGGTTCGTGGCTGGCGGCGCTGCTGTGGAATGCCGCGTCCAAACGCATGCCATTGACCTTGAGCGGCCAACTGATCGTCTTCGAAACCCTGTTTGCCTTGCTCTACGCCTTCATCTGGCGGCAAAGCGGGCCGAGCCTGCTGGAGGCGGCGGCAATCCTCCTGGTGATCGGCGGCGTTTGCTGGTCGATGCGTCAGCATGGCACCCCGACAAACCTTGCCAAACCTGTGCATTCCTGAGAAAAGGCTGCCTCGGAACATGCATCAACGAGGTCACGCATGAGCAGCGAACTGCAAATCATCGATATCCAGCTGGGCGAAGGCAAGGAGGCGGTCAAGGGCGCGCTGATCACCACCCAGTACACCGGCTGGCTGGAAGACGGCACGAAATTCGACTCGTCCTACGATCGCGGCAAGCCATTCCAGTGTGTGATCGGCACCGGTCGGGTGATCAAGGGCTGGGATCAGGGCCTGATGGGCATGAAGGTCGGCGGCAAGCGCAAGCTGGTCGTGCCGTCGCACCTGGCTTATGGCGAGCGCAGCATGGGGGCGATCACGCCACATTCGAACCTGACGTTCGAGATCGAGTTGCTGGAAGTCCTGACCCGCGATGAGTGACAAGCACCTGACTTAATTCGGCAACATCAGCGCATTAAAGTCAATCGTGCTCAGGGTTGAGCAATCAGGGATCGAACCAAACGGGATTATCGCACTCTCAGTTAGCCCGCTTCACGGATGGAACAACAGACAGGGATCACCCGCGGCCTCGGCCGCGGCGTGTCACACGCGGGCCAGCGTTATCCCTTTTTGCCGTGAAGAGCCCGCTCGATGAAGCTGTTGACCCTGTTCAAACGCCACCGCCATGCCTTGTGTTCGCTGGCCCTGCTCGGTGGTGTCACGCTACTGGCCGTGGAGGCCGTCGAAAGCCGTGCCGAGCCAGTGGATGGTATCCAGACCCTGGTGTTCCTGCGCCATGCGGAAAAGCCGGGTGAAGGTCTGGGGCAGCTTAATTGCCAAGGCCTGAATCGCGCCCTGGATCTGGCCACCTTGCTGCCGGAGAAATTCGGCAAGGCCGACTACGTGTTTGCCGCCAACCCGTCCCGCCACGTTGAAGAGGGCAGCAAGGACGACGCCTACAGTTACATCCGTCCGTTGATGACCATCAGCCCGAGCGCTATCAAGCTTGGCCTGCCGGTCAACATTGACTTTGGCGCCAACGATACCGATGCACTGGCTGACGAGCTGCTGCAGGATAAGTACCGCAATGCCACCGTCTATACCGCCTGGTCGCATGGTTACCTGCCCGAGCTGATCAATACCGTGGCCGGCAAGGCCCTCGGAGAGAAGCGGGTGATCACCGAGGACTGGGATGGCGGCGATTTTGATTCGCTGTATGTCCTGACCCTGACCTGGCACGACGGCAAGGCCAGTCTGCTTAGCCGCAATTACAAGCAGGGCCTGGACAACGGCGCGCACACCTGCCCAAGCTGACGCTGGTGCCCTCAGCGGGTTTTACGCCATCGGTGGCAAGCGGCGCTTGACCGGGGTCTTTTTGACGATTGCGGTGTTGGTCTCGGCATGGCTGTTGAGTTTGTCCAGCACGGTATCGAGCTCTTCCATCGAGCGCACATGCAAGCGGGCGATAAAGCAGTCGTCACCGGTGACCTTGTCGCACTCGGTGAATTCGGGGATCGCCATGATCTGCCGTTCCACTTCCTGCAACTGCCCCGGCAATGGCCGTACCCGCACGATCGCCTGCAGCTGATAACCAAAGCAGCGCGGGTCAATTTCAACCGTGTAGCCTTTGAGCACACCGCGTTCTTCCAGGCGGCGCAGGCGTTCGCTGACGCTGGGCGCAGACAGACCGCTGAGCTGCGCCAGGGCTTTGAGCGAGCGGCGTGAGTCTTCCATCAGCGCCTTGATCAACAACTGGTCGATATCGTCGGTCATCACAGCCTCGTTAGGCAGATTGCGGAATCTGCCTTGATAGTAAAGGTGTCTTTGCAGTTTAGCCTGTTTAATCCACTGGAGCAGGCAGCACCAGGCTCGCATAATTTAGCCATCTTCAAGGAGGTGAGTGATGGACAGTTCAATACGCCGTGGTTCGCTGGAAATGGTCGCCGCGATGCTGATCTCGGGGACCATTGGCTGGTTTGTACTGGTGTCCGGGCAACCGGTGCTGGATGTGGTGTTCTGGCGCTGCGTGTTTGGTGCGGGCACCTTGTTGCTGATCTGCCTGGCCATGGGCTTTCTCAAACCCGGAATCCTGACCTTGACCACCTTCGCCCTGGCGGTGCTCAGCGGCGTGGCGATCGTCGGCAACTGGGTATTGTTGTTCGCCTCCTACTCACGGGCTTCGATTGCCATCGGTACTGCGGTGTACAACGTCCAGCCGTTCATGCTGGTCGGGCTGGCGGCAGTGTTTCTCGGTGAGAAGATCACCGTGCAGAAGCTGTTCTGGCTGGCGCTGTCGTTTGCCGGGATGCTGGCGATTGTCAGTGCCCACGGCAGCCAGGGCGGCAGCGGCAATGACTACCTGCTGGGGATCGGCCTGGCCCTGGGCGCGGCGTTCCTGTATGCCGTGGCGGCGTTGATCATCAAGCGTCTGAGCGGTACACCACCGCACCTGATCGCGCTGATCCAGGTGTGCACCGGGATCCTGCTGCTGGCGCCGTGGGCCAACACCTCGGGCCTGCCCAGCGAGGCTGGTGCGCTGGCTTCGCTGGTGACCCTGGGGATCGTGCATACCGGGGTGATGTATGTGCTGCTGTACGGTGCGATCCAGAAGCTGCCGACCGCGTTGACCGGGGCGTTGTCGTTCATCTACCCGATCGCGGCGATCTTCGTTGACTGGTTCGCCTTCGACCACCGCCTGGCGCCGCTGCAGTGGCTGGGTGTGGCGACGATCCTGCTGGCCGCCGCCGGTATGCAGCAAGGCTGGTGGTTCAAACCAGCGGTCAAGGTTGCTGCGGTCAAGCCGGACTGAGCGCCGCGCGGTCGATCAGGGCTGCCACTTCGGCAGCCCGCGAGGCCAGCGAGGCGTGGCTGGCGTCCAGGCGCAGCACTTCTTTCGGGTTCATGCGGTTGGACATCATTTCCTGATTGGCCGGGGCGATCATCCGGTCATGGGTGGAGAGCTGATACCAGGTGGGTTTGTGCTTCCACGCCGGGTTGCTGATGGTGTCGCCGAAGGTGCTGGCCAGCGGCGCTTTCTGGGTCACGCTCATGACCAGCCCTTCGTCCTTGCTCAGGTCCTGGCAGAAGCTTTCGTGAAGTTTGTCCGGCTTGATCCATAGGTAGCCGTCGCCATCCGGCTGCAAGTTGGCGGCAGCTTCAGGCACGTTCTGTGCGGTAATTCCCCCCGGACTTTCGCCCTCGTCAGGGGCGAAGGCGGCGATGTAGACCAGGCCGGTGACATTGGGCTGATTGCCCATCTGGGTGATCACTGCGCCGCCATAGGAATGGCCGACCAGCAGCACCTTGCCGGGAATCGACGCAACCATCTTGCGTGTGCGTTCGGCGTCGTCGGCCAACGATGTCAGGGGCATCTCCACGGCGTGCAGGTCGCGGTAGCCCAGGCGCGACAATTCAAGGATGACCTTGCTCCAGTGGGCGGCGCCGCCCCAGAAACCATGGACCAGAACAATGCTAGGTTTTTCGCTCATGGTGGTTTTCCAGCAGATGAGGGTGGGATAGGCAGTGTAGATGCTCCCGGCGGTTTCGGGTGGAGTACCGGTTGCGCGTAGAATAGACGGCTTTCCTGTATTGAATCTGCCCATGACTTCTGTGATCGACACTCTCCAGCACCACCTGCTTGCGGCCTTTGACCCGGCGCCAGCCGAAACCCGTCGGCTGTTTCATGGCCGCGGGCGTTGCTGGCCGGGGCTCGAGCAGATCACGGTGGACTGGTTGCAAGGTGTGCTGCTGGTGTCGCTGTTTCGCGAGCCACCGGCCGGGCAACTGCCGGAGCTGGAGCAGATGCTGTTGGCACTCGCCCAGGCACCGTGCTGGAGTGGGCAGGCGATCCTGATTCAGCATCGTTATCTTCCCGACAGCCCCGGGCAATGGCTGCTGGGCTCGCCGAGTGAGCACTGGCTGATTGATGAAGACGGTTTGCGCTATCAGCTGGATCTCGGTTTGAAGCAGAACACCGGGTTGTTCCTCGATATGCGTTATGGGCGGCGCTGGGTGCGTGCGCAGGCGGCGGGTAAGCGGGTATTGAATCTGTTTGCCTATACCTGCGGGTTTTCGGTGGCGGCGATTGCCGGTGGTGCCGAGCAGGTGGTCAATCTGGATATGGCGCGTTCGGCGTTGAGTCGTGGGCGGGATAATCATCGGCTCAATGGTCATGATCTTGGGCGGGTGAGTTTTCTCGGGCATGAGTTGTTCAAGTCGTGGGGCAAGGTGCGCAAGTCCGGGCCTTATGATCTGATCATCATTGATCCGCCGACTTTCCAGAAAGGCAGCTTTGTGCTGACTCAGGATTACCGCAAGATTTTGCGGCGGTTGCCTGAGTTGTTGACTGAGGGCGGGGTGGTGCTGGCTTGTGTGAATGATCCGGCCATCGGGCCTGAGTTTTTGATCGAGGGTATGGCCGAAGAGGCGCCGGAGCTGGTATTCGCTGAGCGTTTGGCCAACCCGCCGGAGTTTCCCGATAACGATCCGGCGGGTGGGCTCAAGGCGCTGGTGTTCCGCTAGGGTGGGAGCGGGCTTGCCCCGCGATGAGGTCCCCGGGTTTGTGTATTGTGTACATATCCATTGACGAGGGTGGCGCTAAGTCACCTTTCCGCCCTTACGGCGGCTTACTTTGGCAAACGCCCCAAAGTAAGCAAAGGTCTCGCCCCACCAGGGGCCCTACGCTACGCTCCGGGTCCCTTCGCTCCGGTGCCGCTACGGGGCATTGCGAGCTACGAGTTGCAAGCAACTCTACGCTTCGCAACTTCGGCTAACGCCGAAGGCGCTGCGCGCTAGCCCCTCCACGACACCTCCACTCAGCCCTACTGGTTAACGGGGCGGGTGGATCAAGATCAAAAGCAGATCAAGATCAAGAGCACAATTCGCTGCGCTCTTGCTTTGGGTGGATGGCTACGTTTTGTATTGAATCAGCTTTCCCTTTTTAAAGCGTTGGCCACTCCGACGGTCGGTCCACCTGGATCAGCAGGAGCGAAGCGATTTGTGCTCTTGACTGAGCCCCACCGCCGCAAACGGATATATTCAAAAGCCCAAACGCCCCCCAAAAAAGCCCGCACTACTTACGCAATCGCCGCCACCCCAACACCACACCACTGACGCTGAGAATCAGACCGCCAACGCTGAACACAATCATCCCGATATCCCAAAACGGCCGCCGCTGCAGCAACGGCAACCAGTCCCAGCTATGCAACAAGGCAAACAACCATCGCGATGCCCGTTTGGGTTGATCCACAACACCCAGCATTTCACCGGTGTACAGATCCAGATGCAACCAGGTCTGTTGCGGATCCTCAAAGCGCACCCGCAACACCGGTAAGCGCTTCTCCAGATGCCCGAGCATGCTCTGCTCAGCCCGTGCGTAATAGTAAAAATCGTAGTGATCAAGTAGCTCACTGTGCATCCGCCCCTGCGGCACAATCGCCTGCGCAGCGCGTTCCAGCACCTCCCTGGGCAAGCAGCCATGCACCTGCCCGTCAGCCATCGACAGCACCCGGGTACGACCCCCACCGTCATGCCCGATCAGATAACCCTCGCCACCGATCAGGCGCCACTCCAGCTCCCGCGCAACCAGTCCTTCATGGGCAAAGCGCGAAAGCGCCTGGGCCGCAGAAACCGGAAAGGCTTGGGCCTGCAACGGCCCACCCTGGTACGCCGATGTATCCAGTGGTGCTGAACTACTGAAAATCCGCCAGGGATTCATCGACATCAAGCCACTGAAGATCCAGGTAATCGCTAGCACCCCGAACAGTAAACCACCGATGTGATGCCAGCGGGCAAGGCCCCGATAGGGTGAACGCGAACCGCTGCGGTAGGGCTTGCGCAAGCGCCAGCGCAGCACACCGATCACCGCCCCAAGCACCGCCATGACCGTGGCCGTCAGCGACAGGTAGATCACCAGATTGCTCCACCAGCCATCCACACCGATGCCACGCAACGGATACAGCCAGTGCAACCAGGCGCCGACCAGGTTCCAGCCACGTTCCAGCGCGCTGGCATCGCGGACCACTTCGCCGGTTTGCCCCGAGATGTACAACAAAGTGCCGTCGGCATCGGCCAGCTGTACCTGCTGCAAGGGGCGCTCGGCATCCAGCGCGCGGGAATGGCTCCAGAGGTCTTCCTCCACCGGACCCTGATAAACCGCGGTGGCTAACGGGTCGTACTGGCGAGCGGCGGCCAGGGCCCGTTCGCGGTCGGTGAAGCCCACGCGTTGTCCGGTGCGCGCATCCACCGCGACATTGCTGCGGCCCGGATAGCTGAACAGGTAGCGCGGTTCACCGGCTACGGTGCTCAGGCGAATGCTCACAGGGGAACGCTGCGGATCGGCAGCGGCCAGTGCGACGTTCAGGTCGACGCAGCAGTCCTGCAGGCTGAGCAGCGGCAGATGGCTCAGGTGCTCTCGCGGTGTCAGCTTGGGATAGCCGACGTAGAGCATGACCACACCCGAGAAGAACCACAGGGCCATGAACAGGCACAGGCCAATGCCCAGCCAGCGGTGCCACAGGTACAAGTAGCGTTTCATCTTCGGCGTCCTAGAAGCGTGTCTGCACAGCCAGTTCCAGGGTTCGCGGCGCGCCGAGGTAGAGCATGCTCGAACTGGTCCAGCGCGTGTAAACCTCGTCGGTCAGGTTGCGCACCCGCGCGGTGATGCGTGTGTCTTCATCGACCTTGTAGCCAACGAATGCGCCGAAGATCGTGTAGGCCGGCGCATAACGGGTGTTGGCCGCATCGGCGTACACCGACGACACGTAGCGGCTATCGCCGCCCACTTGCCAGCTGGGGTCGATGTCGTAGGTCAGCCACAGGTTGGCAACCCGCTCGGGAATGTTGGTCGGGGTATTGCCCTTGCGCGACACGCTGGTGCCAGCGACGTTTTCGTTGAACGCGTCGTACTGGGCATCGACGTAGGCGAAGTTGCCCTCGGCCAGCAGTTGCGGGGTGACGCGCAGGGAGGCGGCCAGCTCGACGCCGCGTGACGACTGCTTGCCCACCGGCTGGGTGACGCTGGGGTTGGCCGGGTCGGCGGTGGCCAGGTTCTTGCGCTCGATGTGGTAGGCGGCGACAGTGGCGGCACCGCGGCCGTCGAGGAAGCTGAACTTGCTGCCCACTTCGATCTGTTTGCCGGTGCTCAGGTCAAAGTCGCGCACCTGGGCGAAACTGGCGGTGGTGAGGATACCGGCGGGCGGGTCGGCGGCGGTGCTGTATTGCACGTAGACGTTGGCCGCCGGCGTCAGTTCGTAGACCAGGCCGACGCGTCCGGTGGTAGGTTCGTAGATGCGCTTGAAGTCACGCGGATTGTTGGCATCGACAGTGCGGTAGTTGTGCACCTGCAGGTCGATGTGGTCGTGGCGCAGGCCGGTCAGCAGCGACAGTCGATCAGTCAGTTGCAGGCGGTTTTCAAGGAACGCGGCCCAGGTGTCGACGGTGTTCTGGCGGTTCTTCTGGTAGCCCGGAACCATGCCTTTGAGGTCGTAGAAATGACCGGGCTCGAAGTGCGCCGGGTCGACGCTGTCGAACACGCCGGTGACCGAGCGCGGATAGTTCATCTGCACGTTGTGGCTGTAGTCGACGCCACTCGACCACTGGCTGTTCATGCCGAACAACTGGCCCTGGTGCAGCAGTTCGATACGGTTGCCGTTGAGCTCCTGGTCATGGCGCTGCAACAGCGCGTTGGAGCGTTTTACCTGACTGTTGTCGGCGTTGTAGGCGTAGGTTTCGAGGTTGCGGAAATTTCGTTCGGTGTTGTAGTGGTAAAGCGTATTACGCAGCGAGGTATCGTCGTTGAAGCGGTACTCGGTGATCGAGCGCAGCCAGCGCACGCGTTGTTCGTAGCGGCCGTCCTCGACGTTGTAGTTTTCGAAGCGGCGGCTTTCGTCGACTTTCATTTCGCCACCCAGCGGGTTGAGCACCGGGCTGCCCCAGTAGGGGCTGTCGACGCTCTCGTTCTGGTACTCCAGGGCCAGGGTGTGGGACAGCTGGTCGTTGATGTCGGTCAGCAGCGAGAAGGCCACACTCCAGGCATCGCGCTCTTCACGGTCAACGTAACCATTGCTGTGGGTATGGCTGAAGTCGAGGCGGGCATAGTTGCGGATGCCGTCACCGTCATTGAGGGTATGGTTGAAACCGAACGAGGTTTCGCTGCTGTCGTAGGAGCCATACTTGATGCGGCCTTCGTTGAAGTTCTCGTCACGGCTGGCCAGCTTGGTGATGTAGTTGATCGAGCCGCCCACGGCGCCGGCGCCGAACAGAAAGCTGGAAGGCCCGCCGATGGCTTCGACGCGGTCATAGATCCAGCTGTCCACCGGACGTGCGGCGATGGAGTCGTACTGCACGCTGATGCCGTTGAACAGTTGGGTGATCTGCGCTCCGGAAAAGCCGCGGTAGGCCACCGAACCTGCCGAGCCGGGTGGCGAGGCGGCGGTCATGCCCGGCACGCCGGCGAGCATGTCCTGAGTGGTCTGGGCACCGCGTTGTTCAATCTGCTGGCGGTTGACGATGCTTACTGATGCCGGGGTTTCCCGCGGGGTCAGGCCCAGGCGTGAGCCGGTCTGTGAAGGGGTGTCGAGCAGCACGCCGTCGTCGGCATCTGCGCGACCCTCGATGCGCAGGTCTGGCAAGGTCAGCGGCGCTTCGGCCGAGGCGTTCAAGGACAGTGCGCACAGCAGCGCCGCGCATCCGGAAAGGCGATAGGAGTAGGGCATGGAGCAAACTCTGGAAATTGAGCCAGCGGCCGGCGGCGCCTGTCGCGCAGGTGCAGCAAAAAGGCCGGTTACCGGCAGCCGTGCAGGCTGCCGCAGGGATCAAGCCAGAAGCGGGGAGGCGCGAGGGTTGGCGGCCGGCCAGCAATAGCGCGGTGGCGCCTTGCTGCGCAGTTCGCGGTGATAGCGTCGGCTGCGGGCGGCGGCCAGCAGCCAGCCGATGACCAGCGCCAGGCCCAGGCAGACTACCGCTGCGGCGCAGACCGGGCAGGTTTGCATGCTGTCCCAGCCAGACACCGACTGGTCGCTGAAATCACTTTTCAGGCTCGGCCCGGCGCTGCCCATGGCCGAACAATAGGCACCGCCGATGCCGTTGAGTTGCAGGCCTGCCATCTGCCCGTGACCGATACCGCAGGCGAACAGATTGAACAGGACGCAGAAGTACAGGGTCCAGGCAATCAGCGGGCGGTTGGCAGGGGAGGCGTTCATGGCCGCGACTTTATCACCGATGTCAGGGCGCTAGAAAGCCGAATCAGGCGTGCCCGTCACTCACACGCGAGGGCGGTGGATTGTACTGCGCGAAGCTCACGTCATCGGTCTGGTCCACGCGCTTTTTCAGGCGCTCATTGAAGGCGCGATTGACCGCGTATTGCCCGCCCGAGGTGGTACGAAACTGCGCGGTGAGGGTGATGCCATTGAGGTTCATGCTGTCGACCCCGAACACCTGCAATGGCCCTTGCAGGCTGTGGCGCAGCATCGGGTCTTCGCTGATCGAGTGGCCGACTTCGCGGATCAGCTTCAAGGCGCTGTCGATGTCGGTCTCATAGCTGAACTGCACCGAGAAAAACGCATAGGCGAACTGCCGGGACTGGTTGGTGACCGCCTTGATCTGGCCGAACGGCACCGAGTGCACGAAGCCTTTGCCGTCGCGCAGGCGCAAGGTGCGGATGGTCAGGCTTTCGACCGTGCCGGCGTGACCGGAGTCGAGCACTACCCAGTCGCCGATGGCGATGGTGTCTTCGATGAGGATGAACAGCCCGGTGATCACATCCTGCACCAGTTGCTGGGAGCCGAAGCCGATCGCCAGGCCGACCACCCCGGCGCCGGCCAGCAATGGCGCAACGTTGATCCCCAGGTTGGCCATGGTGGTGATGGTGCAGATCACCACCAGGATGATTTTGATCGCGTTGCGCAGCATCGGCAGAATGGTCCGCACCCGGGTGCTCGGCTGGCGGGCGGCGCGGCGGCCGACCGTGGGCTTGAGTGCTTCCTGGATAGCGGTGTCGATTACTACCCAGAGCAGCCAGGTCACCAGCAGGATCAGGCCGATGCTGCTCAACGAGTCGCTGATGGCGCGGCCCAGGCTGTTGCGCAGGGCAAAGTCGAGCACTGAAAAGCCCCAGATGCGCCCCAGCAAGACAATGAAGGCGACCGCGATGGCGATGCGCAGCAGGGCGCGCGCCAGGTTGCGCAACAGCTCCTTGTAGGGGCGCAGGCGCTGTCTGGCATCCTCTTGCTCCTGATGTTTGAACATGTGCTGGAACACGGTACTGAGAAACACCGTACCGATCAGCAGGATCGAGGTCAGCAACGCCTTTTGCAGGGCACGCTGGCTTTCTTCGCCTGCGCCGATCAAGTGGATGGCCGAGACCAGAATCATCATCAGGATCGGCAGGAACCACAGGGCAGAGAAGATTCTCAGGGTTTCCTGCACGGCACGGTGCTGCAGGCGGTCGGGCAAAGCCCGGTTGCGGATCAGGTGCGCCACCGGGCGGCGTAGCCTGAGCACCAGCACGGCAAATGCCAGGGTCGCCAGCAAGCCGGTTACCGCAGCGACGCTGCTGGTGATGTTGCCGCCCAGATACCGGGCGATCTGCGGGCTGGTCAGGGCATCGCTCCAGGCGGCGAGAAAGCCGATCAGAAACAATGGCCGAGGCGCTACCCGGCGAATGATCCGCACCGCCGTGCGTTTGTGCCCGGTGTCGAAGAGGGTGATCAGGCAGAAGATGATCGAGGTCGAGAAAATACCGCTGCTGGTCGCGTAGGCCAGGCTCATGCCCAGGGCACGTCCGGCGGAGAGCACGAGGAAATGACTGACGTAGAGGGTGATGATCAGGCTGGCCAGGGCCGGCAGGGTGTAGACCAGCAGGTATTTGATCACGCGGCTGTAGCGTGGTCGCTCGCGCAGCAGGCGCGAATGGCTGCTCTTGCCTGCCAGCAGGCGGCCGCCGTTGGTGAGCAGGGCAAAGGCGAGTAACCAGGTGATCGTCAGCAGCGCGAAGTCGGTCCACAGTTCCAGCGAGCTGAGCCCCGATGGCTGGCTGACCAGTTGATCGACTTCATCGGCGGCGCGGTCGGCGCGCAGGCGCCAGTTATCGATCAGGTGGTTGTCGACATCCAGTTCCTGGCTGACGTCGTCCAGGCCATCGGCAATTGCGCCGAGCAGGCCGCCTTGAACCACAGGCTCGGCAGGTTCTGTCGATTTGCCGGCAGTGGGCAGCAAGGGGGCGGCGGTTGCCAGCTGAAGGCTCAGCAGGCAACCGAGCAGGAGGGCGAGCAGGGATCGGGTCACTGGATACTCCTTGAACCGTGGATGACGGAAAGAGTAGTCAATGACCGCGTAGGAGCGTTACTGCCCGGTATAGATCTGGTCGAACACGCCACCGTCGTTGAAGTGGGTCTTCTGCACGGTGCGCCAGTCACCGAAGGTCTTCTCCACCGAGAGGAAATCGACTTTCGGGAAACGGTCGGTGTACTTGGCCAGCACCGCCGCATCACGTGGGCGCAGGTAGTTGTTGGCGGCGATTTCCTGGGCCTCTGGCGACCACAGGTACTTCAGGTATTCCTCGGCGGTAGCGCGGCTGCCTTTTTTGTCGACAACCTTGTCGACCACGGTCACCGGTGGCTCGGCTTCGGCGGAGACGCTCGGGTAGATCACCTCGAACTGATCGCGGCCGAACTCGCGGGCGATCATTTCCGCTTCGTTCTCGAAGGTCACCAGCACGTCGCCGATCTGGTTGGTCATGAAGGTGGTGGTCGCGGCACGGCCACCGGTATCGAGCACCGGCGCCTGTTTGAACAGCTTGCCGACAAAATCCTTGGCCTTGTTTTCGTCACCGCCGTTCTTCAGGACATAGCCCCAGGCCGAGAGGTAGGTGTAGCGGCCGTTACCGGAGGTTTTCGGGTTGGGGACGATGACCTGGACGCCGTCTTTGAGCAGGTCAGGCCAGTCTTTGAGGGCCTTGGGGTTGCCCTTGCGGACGATGAACACGGTAGCCGAAGTGAACGGTGCGCTGTTGTTCGGCAGACGGGTGACCCAGTTGTCCGGCACCAGTTTGCCGTTGTCGGCCAGGGCGTTGATGTCAGTGGCCATGTTCATGGTGATGACATCGGCTGGCAGACCATCGATCACCGAGCGTGCCTGTTTGCTCGAACCGCCGAAGGACATCTGCACGGTGATCTTCTCTTTGTGCTCGGCTTCCCAATGTTTCTGGAAGGCGGCGTTGTAGTCCTTGTAGAAGTCGCGCATCACGTCATAGGAGACATTGAGCAGCGGCGCTGGCGCGGCGTGGGCCAGGGAACCCAGAGCGAGGCCGGCGGCCAGAAGCGAGGCACCAAAGAGTTTTTTCACTGCGCATTCCTTGTTCGAATTGGCGTTAACGGCATTATGCCAGCGACTATAACGGCTGGGCCTTAGGCGCTAAAAGATTAAAAAGTACTTTGCTTATTCCATTTTCTTGAACAGTGCATTGCCACACCGCGAGCAGAAGGCCGCGCCGTGTTCATGATGGCCTTTGCGGCACACCGGGCAGTCGTGTTTGAGCTGTTCGCCGCGCATGGCATTGGCCAGCTCGGCGGTGAAGATCCCGGTGGGCACGGCAATGATCGAGTAACCGGTGATCATCACCAGCGAGGAAATCACCTGGCCCAGCGGGGTCTTGGGCACGATGTCGCCGAAGCCGACCGTGGTCAGGGTGACAATCGCCCAGTAGATGCCTTTGGGGATGCTGGTAAAGCCATGCTCGGGGCCTTCGACCACATACATCAGGGTGCCGAACACCGTCACCAGGGTCGAGACGCTGACCAGAAAAACGATGATTTTCTGTTTGCTGCCGCGCAGCGCCTCGAGCAGGTAATGCGCCTGCTTGAGGTAGGGGCTGAGTTTGAGCACGCGAAAGATCCGCAACATACGGATCACGCGGATAATCAGCAGGTACTGGGCGTCGCTGTAGTACAGGGCGATGATCCCCGGCACGATGGCCAGCAGGTCGACCAGGCCGTAGAAGCTGAAGGCATAGCGCAAGGGCTTGGGGGAGCAGTACAGGCGCACCACGTATTCGGCGAGAAAGATCGCGGTAAAGCCCCATTCGATCATCGCCAGCAGCCCGGCGTAGTTCTGGTGAACCTCGTCGATGCTGTCGAGGATGACGATGATCAGGCTGGCGAGGATGATCAGCAGCAGGATGCTGTCAAAGCGTCGGCCAGCGACGGTGTCGGTTTGAAAAACGATGACGTAGAGCCGTTCACGCCAGCTCGAAGGGGTATCCATGCTCAGCTCCATTGGACGATGGAGCTGAGCCTAGGGGCAGCGCCTCAGCTATGCAAGCGACCGGCACGGCGGGCCAGCGGCTGGCGCAGCAGGCGCTGGCCGATCAGCACCAGCCAGCAGGCGCAGATGAACGGCGCGGTCAGGCCGGGTACCGGCAGTTGCGCAACCAAGGGTTGCAGGATGATGGCCAGAATCATCGCCAGCAACGGTAGCCAGGGTTGTTTGCGGGTCTGGCTGAAGGCCAGGGCGGCGAGTGCGGCGTTGAACCCGTAGAGGCCGGCATACGCCGCATTGGCTTCGCCGCCGAGCAGCGCAACGCTGCCGCCCAGCGCCGCGCCGAGCAATGCCCAGGCCGCGGCATAGCGATTGGCAATCAGCAGGCCGATGGCGATCAGCAGCCCGGCCAGCGGGTTGTCCAGCAGGAAGATCTGGCCCAGCCCGCGTGCCAGGGCATAGAGGGCATTGTGCTCGAACGCAGTGGAGGTGCTGGCGCCAGGTTCACTGACTGCCAGCACGGCCCAACCGATCAGTACGAACGGTGCGGTGTAAGCCGGAAGCAGCAGGTTGGAGCTGGCGCGTTTGAGCCACTGGTGCACGAGCATGCTGCTCAGGCCACCGGCGGCGATGATCAGCGGCGGCAGGATCGCCGACCAGGGCAGGGCATAGCTGAGCAGCAGACCGAGCAGCACGCCGTTGTAGCTGTACAGGCCAGCCTGACGGTCGGTGCGGTTGTAGCCGCGGCGCTGGGCGGTGAGCAGACCGGCAAGGGCGCCGAGCAGGGCGCCGCCCACCAGGTCGGGAGCGGTCAGGGTGATGGCCAGCAGGCACAACAGGCCGCACAGCGGATTGCGCTGCAGCAGGACCTGGCTGAAGCCGTTGAGCAAGGCCGTGGCCCAGTCGGGGCACGGGTTGACGAAATTCTTGGTGTACATGGGGGCAGTCTGGGTTGATGTGGAGTGGGGGAGCCTCTATCGGGCCGGGTTTTCCCACGTGAGTGTGTTGGTTGGTCTGGCCTCATCGCCGGCAAGGCCGGCTCCCACAAGGTGCAGTGCATGCAGTACCTGTGGGAGCTGGCCTTGCCAGCGATGGGGTTTACATCAAATCAAGGTTTCAATCCGCAGCGTGTTAGTCGATCCCGGCTTGCCAAAAGGCACACCGGCAGTGATCAACAGGGTATCGCCACGGCTGGCCATGCCTTGGGCCTGGGCGATTTCCAGTGCGGTGGAGCAGATTTCATCGACCTGACGCAGGCGATCGTTGACCACCGAGTGCACACCCCAGGCCACGCTCAGGCGACGAGCGGTGGACAGGTTGGGCGTCAGGTTGAGGATCGGTGCCCGCGGCCGTTCGCGCGCAGCGCGCAGGGTCGAGGCGCCCGACTCGCTGTAGTTGACCAGCACCGCCACCGGCAAAATGCCGCTGATCCGGCGGATCGCACAGCTGATCGCATCGGAGACGGTCGCTTCCGCCTTCGGCCGGCCGACGTCCAGTTGCGCCTGGTAGTCCGGGCCGTTTTCCACCTGACGGATGATCTTGCTCATCATCTGCACGGCTTCCAGCGGGTAGTCACCAGAAGCAGTCTCGGCTGAGAGCATCACCGCATCGGCCCCTTCGGCCACGGCGTTGGCCACGTCGGTGACTTCGGCACGGGTCGGCGCCGGCGAGAAGCGCATCGACTCAAGCATCTGCGTGGCGACCACCACCGGTTTGCCCAGTTCGCGGCAGGTATTGATGATGCTCTTCTGGATCTGCGGCACGCTTTCTGCCGGCACTTCCACGCCCAGGTCGCCACGGGCAACCATGATCGCATCGCTGAGTTCGGCAATCGCCCGCAGTTGGGTAACAGCCGAGGGCTTCTCGATCTTGGCCATCAGGTAGGCACGGTCACCGATCAGCTGGCGCGCTTCGACGATGTCTTCCGGACGCTGCACGAACGACAGCGCCACCCAGTCGACACCCAGCTCCAGACCGAAGGTCAGGTCGCGGCGATCCTTGGCGGTCAGCGGGCTCAAGTCCAGCACTGCTTGTGGGACGTTGACGCCTTTACGGTCGGACAGCTCGCCGCCGTTGAGCACTTCGGTCTCGATTGCGTCGCTGTGCTTGGCGGTCACCCGCAGGCGCAGCTTGCCGTCATCGAGCAGCAGGTCCATGCCCGGCTCCAGCGCGGCGATGATTTCCGGGTGCGGCAGGTTAACCCGCTCGGCCGTGCCGGGAGTGCTGTCCAGATCCAGGCGCAGGGCCTGGCCGCGTTGCAGCTGGACCTTGCCTTCGGCGAAACGGCCGACGCGCAGTTTCGGCCCTTGCAGGTCCATGAGGATGCCCAGCGGGTAGTTGAGCTGGCTCTCTACTTCGCGGATCCACTGATAGCGCAAGGCATGGTCTTCGTGCTCGCCGTGGCTGAAGTTGAGGCGGAAGATGTTCACCCCGGACTCGACCAGCTGGCGGATGTCGTCGATACCCTTGATGGCTGGCCCGAGGGTCGCGAGGATTTTGACTTTTTTATCAGGCGTCATGGTTTGGCACTCTCAAGGATCAGAATGGCGCGAAAATCGTTGACGTTGGTCCGCGTCGGCTCGGTGACGATCAAGGCATCGAGCGCGGCGAAGTAGCCATAGCCATTGTTGTTGTCCAGTTCGTCGCTGGCCGACAGCCCCAGAGCGGCGGCACGGGCGTAGCTGTCCGGGGTCATCAGGGCACCGGCGTTGTCTTCCGAACCGTCGATGCCGTCGGTGTCACCGGCCAGGGCGTAGACCCCGGGTAGGCCCTTGAGGCTTTCGGTCAGGCTCAGGAGGAACTCGGCATTGCGTCCGCCACGGCCATTGCCGCGTACGGTCACGGTGGTCTCGCCACCGGAGAGGATCACGCAGGGCGGCGACAGCGGCTGGCCGTGCAGGACGATCTGCCGGGCGATGCCGGCATGAACCTTGGCCACTTCCCGCGATTCGCCTTCCAGGTCACCGAGAATCAGCGGGCTGAATCCGGCCTGACGGGCTTGGACCGCTGCCGCTTCCAGCGACTGCTGAGGGCGGGCGATCAACTGGAAATGACTGCGGGCCAGTGCCGGGTCGTCGGCCTTGACGGTTTCGGACGCCGGGTTGTTCAGCCAGGCGGTGACCGCAGCAGGCGCTTCAATGTTGTAGCGCTTGAGGATCGCCAGGGCTTCGGCCGAGGTGCTCGGGTCGACCACGGTGGGTCCGGAGGCGATGACCGTGGCGAGGTCGCCCGGCACATCGGAAATCGCATAGGTGTAAACGGTGGCTGGCCAGCAGGCCTTGGCCAGGCGCCCGCCCTTGATCGCCGAGAGGTGCTTGCGCACACAGTTCATCTCGCCGATGGTGGCGCCGGACTTGAGCAGGGCCTTGTTGATCTGTTGCTTGTCGGCCAGCGTCAGGCCTTCAGCAGGAAGGGCCAGCAGCGCAGAGCCGCCGCCGGAAAGCAGGAAGATGACGCGATCGTCTTCATTCAGATCGCTGACCATCTCCAGCACGCGTTTGGCCACGGCCAGGCCGGCGGCGTCGGGAACCGGGTGGGCAGCTTCGACCACTTCGATCTTCGAGCAACTGGCGCCGTGACCGTAGCGGGTCACCACCAGGCCGGAAACCGGGCCTTGCCAGTTGCGTTCGACGACTTCTGCCATGGCGGCCGCGGCCTTGCCGGCGCCGATGACAATCACGCGACCGCTGCGGTCGCTGGGCAGGTGTGCTTCAAGAACCTGGCGAGGGTGCGCGGCATCGATGGCCGTGGCGAACAGCTCGCGCAGAAAGTGTTGCGGATCGAGCGACATGGCAGGCTCCAATCTTATTGTTCTGCAGAATCGAAAACGCCCCTGGTTCTGCCTCCGTGCAGGCCGACCCAGGGGCGGGTGTTGCTCTTCGCTTGCCTTGATTCAGAAGGCAATCAACGGGGCGGCCCTATCGCGGGGCAAGCCCGCTCCTACTCGCCGCGGATCGAGAAATTGGCCATGTGCTCAAGGCCTTTGATCAACGCCGAGTGGTCCCAGTTGGCACCACCGATGGCCGCGCAGGTGCTGAACACTTGCTGGGCGTTGGAGGTATTGGGCAGGTTGATGTTCAGTTCCTTGGCGCCTTGCAGGGCCAGGTTCAGGTCCTTCTGGTGCAGGCTGATGCGGAAGCCTGGATCGAAGGTACCTTTGATCATGCGCTCGCCGTGCACTTCAAGGATCTTCGACGAGGCGAAGCCGCCCATCAGGGCTTCACGGACCTTGGCCGGATCGGCACCGTTCTTGGCAGCAAACAGCAGTGCTTCGGCGACGGCCTGAATGTTCAGGGCGACGATGATCTGGTTGGCGACCTTGGCAGTCTGGCCGTCACCGTTACCACCGACGCGGGTGATGTTCTTGCCCATGGCCTGGAACAGCGGCAGTGCGCGTTCGAAGGCGTTCGGGCAACCACCGACCATGATGCTCAGGGTTGCCGCTTTGGCGCCGACTTCACCGCCGGAAACCGGGGCGTCGAGGTACGCAGCGCCAGTGGCTTTGATCTTCTCGGCAAAGGCTTTGGTCGCGGTAGGGGAGATCGAGCTCATGTCGATCACCACCTTGTTTGGACCGACACCCTGGGCCACGCCGTTCTCACCGAACAGGACCGCATCGACCTGTGGGGTATCCGGCACCATGACGATGATGAATTCAGCTTCCTGGGCCACTTCTTTCGGGTTGGCCAGGGCGACGGCGCCAGCGGCGACCAGGTCGGCAGGCGCTGCATCGTGGTGAGTGGAGAGGAACAGGCTGTGACCGGCTTTTTGCAGGTTCTGCGCCATTGGGCGGCCCATGATGCCGGTGCCGATAAATCCGATTTTAGCCATGAGAGATGCCTCTTGTAATTGTTTTCAGGTCAGATCGCGTTATGGGATTTCAACCAGCCCAGGCCTGCTTCGGTGGTGGTCAGCGGCTTGTATTCACAGCCCACCCAGCCCTGGTAACCGATGCGGTCCAGGTGTTCGAAGAGGAAGCGGTAGTTAATCTCGCCAGTACCCGGCTCGTTGCGGCCCGGGTTGTCGGCCAGCTGGATGTGGTTGATCTTGGCCAGGTTGCTTTCCATGGTGCGGGCCAGATCCCCTTCCATGATCTGCATGTGGTAGATGTCGTATTGCAGGAACAGGTTGCTGCTGCCGACTTCGGCCTGGATTTCCAGGGCCTGTTGGGTGTTGTTCAGGTAGAAGCCTGGAATGTCGCGGGTGTTGATCATTTCCATGACCAGCTTGATCCCGGCAGCCTGCAGTTTGTCGGCGGCATACTTGAGGTTGTCGACGAACGTCTTGCGTACAGTGGCGCAATCCGGACCTTGTGGACGGATACCGGCCAGGCAGTTGACCTGGGTGTTGCCCAGCACCTGGGCGTAGGCGATGGCCAGGTCGACACCGGCGCGGAACTGCTCGACGCGGGCCGGATCGCAAGCAATGCCGCGATCACCTTTGGCCCAGTCGCCGGCTGGCAGGTTGAACAGCACCTGGGTCAGGCCGTGGGCATCGAGCTGCTGCTTGATTTCAGCCGAGCTGTAATCGTACGGGAACAGGTATTCGACACCGCTGAAGCCGGCGTCGGCTGCAGCTTTGAAACGGGCGAGAAAGTCCTGCTCGGTGAACAGCATGGACAGGTTGGCGGCGAAACGTGGCATGGTTGTCTCCTTGCAAAAGTGGGCCCTGCGCGTAATGCAGCAGGGCCGCTCTAGCGATCAGTCGAGCAGGGAAATCGCGGTTGGCGCGTCGTTGCCGACCAGGGCCAGGTCTTCGAATTCGTTGACCGCGTTGATTTCGGTGCCCATGGAAATGTTGGTCACGCGCTCGAGGATAACCTCGACCACCACCGGTACCTTGAACTCTTCAGCCAGTTTTTGCGCTTTGAGCAGGGCCGGGGCGATCTCGCCAGGCTCGGTCACGCGCAGGGCCTTGCAACCCAGGCCTTCGACCACAGCGACGTGATCGACACCATAACCGTTGAGTTCCGGCGCGTTGACGTTCTCGAACGCCAGCTGCACACAGTAGTCCATCTCGAAGCCGCGCTGGGCCTGGCGGATCAGCCCCAGGTAGGAGTTGTTCACCAGGACGTGAACGTACGGCAGGTTGAACTGTGCACCCACCGCCAGTTCTTCGATCATGAATTGGAAGTCATAGTCGCCTGACAGCGCGACAACCTTGCGGCTCGGGTCAGCCTTGACCACACCCAGGGCGGCAGGAATGGTCCAGCCCAGCGGGCCGGCCTGGCCACAGTTGATCCAGTGACGCGGCTTGTAGACGTGCAGGAACTGCGCACCGGCGATCTGCGACAGACCGATGGTGCTGACGTAGCAGGTGTCTTTGCCGAACACCTGGTTCATTTCCTGGTACACGCGCTGCGGCTTGACCGGCACGTTGTCGAAATGGGTCTTGCGCTGCAGGCTCGACTTGCGCTGTTGGCAGTCTTCCAGCCAGGCGCTGCGGTCCTTGAGTTTGCCAGCGGCTTTCCACTCGCGGGCCACTTCCAGGAACACGTCCAGGGCGGCGCCAGCGTCGGAAACGATACCCAGGTCAGGGGTGAACACTCGGCCGATCTGGGTCGGTTCGATATCGACGTGAATGAAGCGGCGGCCTTCGGTGTAGACGTCGACGGAGCCGGTGTGGCGGTTGGCCCAACGGTTACCGATACCCAGCACCACGTCGGACTTGAGCATCGTGGCGTTGCCGTAGCGGTGCGAAGTCTGCAGACCGACCATGCCGACCATCAGCGGGTGATCGTCAGGGATGATGCCCCAGCCCATCAGGGTCGGGATCACCGGAATGCCGGTCAGCTCGGCGAACTCGACCAGTTTGTCGCAGGCGTCGGCGTTGATGATGCCACCACCGGCCACCAGCAGCGGACGCTCGGCGGTGTCGAGCATGGCCAGGGCTTTTTCGACCTGGATACGGTTGGCGGCAGGCTTCTGTACTGGCAGCGGCTGGTAGGCGTCGATGTCGAATTCGATTTCGGCCATCTGCACGTCGAACGGCAGGTCGATCAGTACAGGGCCTGGACGGCCGGAGCGCATTTCATAGAAGGCTTTCTGGAACGCATAAGGCACCTGGCCTGGTTCCAGAACGGTGGTCGCCCACTTGGTCACCGGCTTGACGATGCTGGTGATGTCGACGGCCTGGAAATCTTCCTTGTGCATACGCGCACGCGGCGCTTGGCCGGTGATGCACAGGATCGGGATGGAGTCGGCCGAGGCGCTGTACAGGCCGGTGACCATGTCAGTGCCGGCAGGGCCGGAAGTGCCGATGCACACGCCGATGTTGCCGGCTTTGGTGCGGGTGTAGCCCTCGGCCATGTGCGAGGCGCCTTCAACGTGACGAGCGAGGACGTGATCGATACCGCCGACTTTCTTCAGGGCCGAGTACAACGGGTTGATGGCAGCACCCGGAATACCAAACGCGGTTTCAACACCTTCGCGGCGCATCACCAGAACGGCTGCATCAATTGCTCTCATTTTGCTCATGGTTTTGTGCCTCTTTGATTTTGTAATTGTATACAAATGGCTTTTCGTCAGAGTGTATTCACGCCAGGCGACTCTGGTCAATCCATTTTCATCGGCGATGGGTGCTTTCGTCGGGAACGCCATAAAAAAGGCGTTTCGTCAGAATTGGTTTATCGCGCTTGAATTATTGTATACAAAAATATTCGCCATTGTGTTCTATTTGTTCTATTGCTTTCACACCTGCCCTCAGGGCTTCTAACAACAAGAGGACCTTTCCATGACCACATTGACCCTGAAAGTCGCCGTCAGCCTGGTGAACGCCGCGCTGGCTGCCGGCCGCAAGATCTCCGCCGCGCCCTTGACGGTGGCGGTGCTTGACGCTGGCGGTCACCTGTTGACGCTGCAGCGCGAAGACGGCGCCAGCCTGCTGCGCCCGCAAGTGGCGATGGGCAAGGCCTGGGGGGCGATAGCCCTGGGCAAGGGTTCGCGCCTGATTGCCCTGGATGCGCAACAACGCCCGGCGTTTTTCGCCGCGCTCAATGGGTTGGGGCAGAGCCCGGTGGTGCCGGCGCCAGGTGGCGTGCTGATTCGCAATCAGCAGGGCGTGGTGGTGGGGGCGATCGGTATCAGTGGCGATACCTCGGACATCGATGAGCAGTGTGCGATCAGTGCGATCGAAGAGGCGGGGTTGACGGCGGATGCCGGTGTAGCAGCCTGAGGTCTTTTGCGGCTGCATTGCAGCCCTTCGCTGGCAAGGCCAGCTCCCACAGGTTCAGCATTGACTCGGATACTGTGGGAGCCGGCCTTGCCGGCGATAGCGGCGCTGCGGACTAAGCGTCCGGCTCGCAGCCTTTGAGCACCAGACGAATGATGGTCTGCGTCGCCGCTTCATAGTCGCTGTCTTCCAGCTTGGCCTTGCCGGTAACCACCGAGATCTGCCAGTCGAAATCAGCGTAGGTCTGGGTCGCCGCCCAGATGCTGAACATCAGGTGGTGCGGGTCGACCTTGGCAATCTGGCCACGGTCAATCCAGGCCTGGATGCACTCGATGTTGTGCCGGGCCTGTTCGTTGAGCTGTTCGACCTGACTCGGGCTCAGGTGCGGGGCACCGTGCATGATCTCGCTGGCGAACACCTTGGAGGCGAACGGCAGGTCGCGGGAGATACGCACTTTCGAGCGGATATAGGCGCTCAATACTTCCTTGGGGTCACCGTCGGCATTGAACGGTGTCGACGCCTGCATGATCGGCTCGATGATGCTTTCCAGGACCTCGCGGTAGAGGTTTTCCTTGGACTTGAAGTAGTAGTACACGTTCGGCTTGGGCAACCCGGCCTTGGCCGCGATGTCGCTGGTCTTGGTGGCGGCGAAGCCCTTGTCGGCGAACTCTTCACTGGCCGCGCGCAGGATCAGTTCTTTGTTGCGCTCGCGAATGCTGCTCATGGTTGACGCTAATCCTCGGGCCTGAAAGGGCGGTTGCGCATGGTAGCACCGCGTTTGCAAAGGGCTCAAGGTGGCGACTTTGGGCTAGACTGAGCACCTCTCAACCCGCTGGAATCAGGCAAACATGGCAGGAAGCAGTCTTCTGGTATTGATCGACGATATCGCCACGGTACTCGACGATGTCTCGGTAATGACCAAAGTCGCGGCGAAAAAGACCGCAGGTGTATTGGGCGACGACCTGGCGCTCAATGCCCAGCAGGTCACCGGCGTGCGTGCGGAGCGGGAAATCCCGGTGGTCTGGGCGGTGGCCAAGGGCTCGTTCGTCAACAAGTTGATCCTGGTGCCGGCGGCGCTGTTGATCAGTGCGTTCATCCCCTGGGCGGTCACGCCGTTGTTGATGATCGGCGGTGCTTTTCTGTGTTTCGAAGGCTTCGAAAAACTTGCCCACAAGTTCCTCCACAGCAAGGCAGACGATCAGGCCGAGCATGCGGCCAGAGTCGAGGCAGTGGCTGACCCCGCAGTCGATCTGGTGGCTTACGAACAGGGCAAGATCAAGGGCGCGATCCGCACCGATTTCATCCTCTCGGCAGAGATCATTGCGATCACTCTGGGCACTGTTGCTGCTGCACCGCTCACCCAGCAGATCATCGTGCTCTCGGGCATTGCCATTGTCATGACCATCGGTGTTTACGGTCTGGTGGCCGGTATCGTCAAACTCGATGACCTGGGTTTGTGGCTGACCCAGAAGGCTTCGCGGGCGGCGCAGGCGCTGGGTAACGGCATCCTGCGTGCGGCGCCGTACATGATGAAGAGCCTGTCGGTGATCGGTACCGCGGCGATGTTCCTGGTTGGCGGCGGGATTCTGGTGCATGGCGTGGCGCCGCTGCATCACGCCATCGAAGCCTTCAGTGAAGGGCGGGGCGGGGCGTTGACCGGGGCCTTGCTCAATGGCGGGGTAGGGATTGTTGCGGGAGCGGTGGTGTTGGCGGTGGTGGCCTTGATCGGCAAGCTCTGGCGATTTGCCAGAGCTTGAGTTCGAAGATTGCTCGCGTCAGTTTTTCAACACAGCCTGCTCTGTCGGCTCTGGTAACCAATCGAGTAAATGATGGGTAAAGCCGAAGCTGGCAACCTGGTAGTAAGCAATGGCACGTTGGATCAGGGGATCACTCGTGTCGGCGGCCACCTCGGTGCTTTCACCCAGGGCCTGATTATGCCGGCGCAGGCCGTCACGCGGGCTGAGGATCGCCAGGTCCTGGCCGTCGAACAGGCCCAGGTGCTGATAATTGCCGATCAGCACCCTGGGCGGCAGGCTGTCTTCCTGTAGCAGGTCGCGGCCAAAGAAGGTCGAGGTGTAACGGGTGTTGAGCATGCCGAGCAGGGTCGGCGCAAGATCGATTTGGCTGGCCAGTTTCGACTCCTCGCGTGCTTCGATCAGCTTCGGCGCATAGATGAACAGCGGAATCTGATAATTGCTCACCGGCAAGTCTTCCTTGCCAGCACTGCCAGCCGTATGGTCGGCGACGAAGATGAACAGAGTGTTGTCGAACCAGGGCTTGCTGCGTGCCTGTTCAAGGAAGCGTCCGATGGCATAGTCGGTGTACTTCACGGCACCATCGCGGCCATTACCCGAGGCAATGTCGATGCGGCCTTCGGGGAACGTGTAGGGCCGATGGTTGGAGGTGGTCATCAACTGCAGGAGGAACGGCACTTGATTGGCGTGGTCAGCGTCCGCCAGTTTGATGGCTTGGCTGTAAAGGTCTTCGTCAGACATGCCCCAGGCATTCTTGAAACTGATGTCCGCCTCATTGACGCTGCTCTGGTCGACGATGCGGTAACCGTTGCCGCTGAAAAACGCGTTCATGTTGTCAAAATAGCCACGCCCGCCATACACAAACACGCTGTCATAACCAATGTCTGACAACTGCTGGCCAAGGCTGGCAAAGCCACTTTCACGCCCGATGCGTTTGACGATAGAGCGCCCCGGTGTTGGCGGCATCGACAGGGTGATGGCCTCAAGACCGCGGTCAGTACGGGTGCCAGTGGCATAGAAGTTGTTGAAGTACAGGCTCTGTTTGCGCAGGGCATCGAGGTTCGGCGTCAGGTTGCGTGTGTCACCGTTGCTGCCCATGTACTTGGCGCTCAGGCTTTCGATGGTGACCAGGATGATATTGGGCGTGCGCGCTGGACCGGAGGGGGTGATTTCCCGGCGAATGCTCATCGGATCCTGATCGACGAAGCGGGCGTTGGGTTCTTGCAGTTCGGCGCGGATCAGGCGGGTGGAGTCGCTTTCGGACAGGCTGCCGTAGAACTGCGAGTAGTCCAGTTCATTGTTTCGAAACGCGGCAAAAAACTGGTAAGGCCCGTTGCTGGCCAATTCGCGTGCATACGCATTGCCGCCTTGGCCGCGGGGCATGTCCTGGTTGATCAGCAAGCCCGCTATACCCGCCAGCAACACCAGCGTGCCGAAGGCCAGCAGGCGCTGGCGCCAGGAGGGCAAGGGTGCGTCCAGTGCCTGGCGCAGGGGGTTGCGCACGGCGAGCGTCAATACCAGGGCGGTGATGGCCAGCACACTGAGGATCAGGCCGATGGGGTAGGACTCAAGAATGTTGTTCACAACCTCGTCCGAGTACACCAGGTAGTCCACAGCGATGAAGTTGAAGCGAACGCCGAACTCGTCCCAGAACAGCCATTCGGCAACGGCCACGAACAGCATGATGAACAGGCTGGTGAACAGTACTGTACGCAGCAAGCCTCGATGCAGGCGAGTACGCCAAAGCAGTGCAGGGCACAGTAGCAAATACAGGCCCAATGGCAGGGCGGCATAAAGGAGGAAACTCAGGTCGTAGATCAGCCCGGCAGCGAAGATCGAGAAAAAATGCCCCCCGGCCTCGCTCAGGTGAGCGAAGAGCAGGACGCTTCGTGTCAATAAGAAAGTAATCAGCCAGAGTGTTGTTAAAAGCAATAAATAGCGCACCGGCGCGGAACGTGAAGCGTGCATGGCGTTTGCCTTGTTGTTGGAGGACAGATTGGTGTGCACGCTAACGTTTGAAATGAGAAAAATTTGTCAAATAAATGCAGTGATGAAGTTTGTGCCTGATATATAGTGGTGGCGCTGAGTGCACAGGAGTGCGCGATGGCGAAAGTTGTTGGTCGCCCTTGTTGCTTGTTTAAGGAGCTTGCGTGTGCCTTTCAAAACACTGACTTATGATGTTTTCCACTTGGGATTGTATTTGGCCGCGGCGCTGGCCTGGACAGCGCTGTGTGTCTTGGTCCTGCTCAATGCGCGCAGGCGCATGCCCTATACCTCGGGCGCCGGCAGTCTGTGGACCGGGGCAGTGGGAGCGATTATCTGTCTGGGTTTTCTGCTGGCGGATGTGCTGCGGCTTGTTAGTGAGAGCGTCGTGCTGTTCGGGGTACTTGTATTCGGCGTGATTACGCCAGGGGTAATTGCTACTGTGCTTTGGGTGTATTTATATGTTCGGCGTGGGACGTTACCTGAAAAGAGCCTGTAGGGAATTTTTAGTTATTTGTAGGAAAATTCTGTAATCCATGACGTTCGCGCAAAGACCGCGCCTATTGATGGCGCGGTCTTTTAGTGTCAGCTGATTAGAAGTGCACTTTAACCAGGAAGCTCGCCGTGTTCTGATCGGTATCAAATGCGTCGCTGTCCTTGATCCCGTACTTGTTCTTCCAGTAGTCGTATTCGAAACCGACATACAGCTGCTTCTCGCCCCAGTTCAGCGCCTTGCCCAGGTCATATTTGACCTGCGGGTTGAAGTGCAGGTTGGCGTGGTAGGTGCCACGGCGGCTGGTGGCGTCGTTGTCCACTACCCAGTCCATGAAACCATCGATGAGGATGTCGGATTTGCCCACAGGAATGGTGTACGACCAGACCGGGGTGATCTGCCAGACGTTGTCACCGGCACGGCTGCCTTCGGTGTTGCGCTGGTAGAAGTTCAGCTGGAAGTAGTCGAAGCCCGGGATTGCCAGGTCGAAACCAGGACCGATCAGGTAGGACTCGGTATCGCCCTCACCAAATTCGTAGGTCATGGCCAGCAGCACGTCCTTGATCGGGCCGAACTCCAGCTTCTGGTCGAAGATCTTGCCGAACGACAGGCGTGGGCTGAACTCGCCGTAGTAGGTGTTGGGGCCGTTGTTGAAGTCTTTATCGCCGTTGTAGAAGATCTTGTCGACGAAGAAGAAGTTGTCGCCGTATTTCCAGGCATCGGCGTGCTCGAAGGTCACGGTCTGCTGGATTTGCGGGTTGACCGCAAAGTTCTTGCCCCACAGGTAGGTCAGGCTGTTGTTCTGCCATTGCAGCAGATCACCGGCGGTGGCGGCCGTGCTGGCTGCCAGCAGGCCACCGGCGAGAATCAGGCTATTGGTCATGCGCATCGCTGTGTTACTCCCTTGATTGAATCTGTTGTCGGTGCTCTGAGCGGCACCGTTGGGTTCAAATACTTGTCTTTTGAGTCAGCTTTTTTCGATTGGCCACAACAATTTGGCAAGTGCTGCGCCAACTTTTCCGCAATGGCGCAACAGTCCTGCTCGACGTCTTTCTGAACAGCTGAAAAAGGGGATTTCAGGTTGGCGTGACGCTTGCCAACCGCCCGAATTCATTGACTGAGCGGTCAGCAAACGCAGGCAGGATCCGTCCTGCCCTGAGCGAGGGGGCGCGCAGATTACTGGCTTGCGCGCGGGTCCTCAAGTGCTCCGTCGTGGAGCGGGGGTGGCTAAAACTGTGCGTTTGGTCAGGTTTTAGAAGTGAACCTTAACCAGGGCGCTGGTCACGCTCTGATTGGTGTCCAGGCGTCCACTGTTCTCGATGCCGTATTTGTCTTTCCAGTAGCTGTATTCGATACCCACGTACAACTGCTTGGCGCCCAGGTTCAGGGCCTTGCCCAGGTCGTATTTGACCTGTGGGTTGAACTGCAGGTTGGCGTGGTAGGTGCCGCGCCGGGTCGAGTCGTTGTCGACCACCCAGTCCATGTAGCCATCGACGAGGATGTCGGACCTGCCGACGGGGATGGTGTAGGAAAAGGTCGGGGTAATCTGCCAGACGCCATCACCCGGACGGCTGCCTTCGGTGTTGCGCTGGTAGAAGTTCAAGGTGAAGTAGTTGAAGCCGGGAATCGCCAGGTTGAAGCCGGGGCCGATCAGGTAGGCCTCGTTGTCGCCTTCGCCTGACTCGTAGGTCATGGCCAGCAACACGTCGGTAATCGGACCGAACTCGAGTTTGCGATCGAAGATCTTGCCGAACGACAGGCGCGGGCTGAACTCACCGTAGTAGGTGTTGTTGCCTTTGTTGCGGTCGGTACCGCCGTTGTAGAAGATCTTGTCGATGAACAGGAAGGTGTCGCCGTATTTCCACCGGTTGGCGTGTTCGAAGGTCACTGTCTGCTGGATTGCAGGGTTGACCTGGAAGTCCTTGCCATACAGGTAGGAGAGGCTGTTGGTGTGCCATTGCAGCAGGTCTTCTGCGGCGGCTGGCAAAGTGGCCAGCAGACTGCTACCCAACAGAAGGGAAGTGGTGATGCCTTTCATGTTGTGATTCCCGGCTTTGTTATTGTTGGTTTTTGGGTTTTTTCGGCGCGAAACGCCCCAGTCGACCCGCTCCCACGGGTCGACGGTCCTGCGTAGTGCTCGGGGTGATACCGGGCGGCAAGCGCCGCCCAATGACTCAATGCTGGTGGGCGGCTTCGTTGTGAGCAGCGCGTTCGGCGCCGCCGAGAATGTTGAACAGCAGGTTGAGGATCAACGCGCTGACTGTGGCCATGGCGATACCGCTGTGGGTGATCGGTTCCATCCACTGCGGCATCTGTGCGAAGAACTCCGGACGCACCACAGGGATCAGGCCCATGCCGACACTGACGGCAACCAGCAACTGGTTGCGGCGATCGGCGATGTCGGCTTCCTGGAGGATCTTGATCCCGGTGGCGGCGACCATGCCGAACATGGCGATGGAGGCACCGCCCAGTACCGCAGGCGGAATCGAGGCAATCAGGAAGGCCGCCTTGGGCAGCAGGCTGAGCAGGATCAGGAAACCACCGGCCACCACGGTGACATAGCGGCAACGCACGCCAGTCATCTGCACCAGGCCGATGTTCTGGGCGAACGAGGAGTGGGTGAAGGTGTTGAAGAAACCGGCGACAAACGATGCACCGGCGTCGCACATCAGGCCGCGGCGCAGCATGCCCGGAGTGACTTCGCGGTCGGTGACCTTGCCCAGGGCGAGGAACATGCCGGTGGACTCGACAAAGATGATCACCACCACCAGGCACATGGACAGGATCGGTGCCAGGCTGAAGGTCGGCATGCCAAAGTGCAGCGGCGTTACCACTTGCACCCAGGGTGCCTCGTCGAGGCCGGAGAGGTCGACCATGCCGATGGAGCCGGCCAGGATGTAGCCCAGGCCCATGCCGATCAGCACCGAGACATTGACCCAGAAACCGCGCATGAAGCGGTTGACCAGGAGGATGGTGGCCAGCACCAGGCCAGCGACGATCAGGTAGATAGGGGAACCGAAGGTTTCGGCACTGGCGCCGCCACCGGCCCAGTTAACGGCAACCGGAAACAGCGAAAGACCAATCGAGGTGATGACCGTACCGGTCACCAGCGGTGGGAAGAAACGCACCACCTTGGACATGAACGGGGCGATCAGCATGCCGAAGAAACCGGCGGCGATGGTCGCACCGAAAATACCTTGCAGGCCGACACCGGGCATCCCGGCCATGGCCACCATGCTGCCGACTGCAGCAAAGCTTGCACCCATCATCACCGGCATGCGGATGCCGACTGCGCCAATGCCGAACGACTGGACGATGGTGGCGACACCAGCGACCAGCAGGTCGGCATTGATCAGGAAAGCGACTTCTTCACGAGAAAGGCCGGCGGCCTGGCCGATGATCAAGGGCACGGCAATCGCGCCTCCGTACATCAGCAAGACATGTTGTAGACCCACCAGGAACAGTTGGAGCATGGGCAGTGGCTGTCGTGGGGGCGCAACGGGGATGTACGCCTTGCGTGACTCGGACATGCAACACCTCGGTTTTGTTTTTATTCTTTAGAGCTGCAAGCTCAAGCGCCACGCCTCGAGGAGAAGCAGGTGGTGGCGCTTGGCTTGCGGCTTGCAGCTTGTCGCTTGAAGCGTGTTACTTAGTTTGTTGGAGCACCTTTGGCGATCCAGGCACCGATCAGTTCACGTTCCTGCTGGGTCATCTGGGTGATGTTGCCCAGTGGCATGATCTGTGTGGTTACAGCTTGTGCCTGAATGCGTGCGGCTTGCTGCTGGATCTGTTGCGGGGTGTCGAGCATTACCCCGGCAGGCGCAGCGCTGAACAGCGGGCTGCTCGGCTTGGCCGAATGGCACACCGCGCAACGTTCCTGGATGACGCTGTGGATCTTGTCGAAACCGGCATCGTCGAGTTTGGCGACGCTGGCCGCTGGTGCTTCGGCAGGGGCGGCAGCCTGGGCAGGTGCGGCGGCTTGCTCTGCAGCTTTCTCGGCAGCGGTCTTGCCACCCAGCGCGGTTTCCGGCAGCGGTTGGTACTCGACCTTGGCGGCGGCCTGCTCTGGCGCGCTCGGCATTGGCGCAGGGCCAGTGACGTAAGCCAGGCAGATCATCGACAGAGCGCCGACCGGCAGGGTCCAGGCGTACTTGTTGCTGTCGTGGCGGGTGTTGAAGTAGTGACGTACCAACACGGCAGCCACCGCGATACCGGCCAGGATCAGCCAGTTGTACTGGCTACCGTAGGTGCTCGGGAAGTGGTTGCTGATCATGATGAACAGCACCGGCAGGGTGAAGTAGTTGTTGTGCCGCGAGCGCAGCAGGCCCTTGGCCGGCAGGAGCGGGTCCGGGGTCTGGTTGGCTTCGATGGCGGCGACCAGCTGACGCTGGGCCGGCATGATGATGCGGAACACGTTACCGACCATGATGGTGCCGATGATCGCGCCGGTGTGCAGGTACGCACCACGACCGCTGAACACCTGGCTGAAACCGTAGCAGGCGGCAATCACCAGAACGAACAGCACCAGGCCGAGCAGGCCGGGGCGCTTGCCCAGTGGCGAGTCGCAGAGGAAGTCGTAGATGAACCAGCCGGCGATCAGCGAACCAACGCCGATGGCGATCCCTTCACCACCGCTCAGGGTGCTGCCAGGGGCCAGCAGGTACAGGGTCGGGTTCCAGTAGAACACCAGGCACAGCAGGGCGATACCCGACATCCAGGTGAAGTAGGCTTCCCATTTGAACCAGTGCAGGTTCTCCGGCATTTTCGGCGGAGCCAGCTTGTACTTCTCCAGGTGGTAGATCCCGCCACCGTGAATCGCCCAGAGATCGCCGGACAGCCCGTCGCGCGGGTTGGCGCGGTTGAGGTTGTTTTCCAGCCAGACAAAGTAGAACGACGCGCCAATCCAGGCGACGCCAGTGATCATGTGAACCCAACGCACGCTCAGGTTCAGCCATTCCAACAGATGTGCTTCCACAGTCTTTACCTCTACCCTGGCACCCTGTAGCCGGGTGCTCAGGTCTTCTCTTATTGGTGGGGGGCGAGGATCAATTGCTCATCCTCATTGAAAAAATGCTCATCGCAGTTATTGCCAGTGCCACTGCGATCAACCACCAGGAAGTCATCCCGCTTTTCGATCGTCAGCACCGGGTGGTGCCAGACGCCGCGATGGTAATTGATGCCCTGCCTTCCATTACTGCGGAAGGCACGGACCAGGCCCGATACAGGTGCATCGCCAAGGGGCGCGACCACGATCAGAAAGGGATTGCCGAGCAGCGGAATGAACGCCTGGCTGCCCAGCGGATGGCGCTCCAGCATGCGAACGGTCAGCGGCATGTCCAGCGCGTCGGCGCGGAAGATGCTGATGATCGCGTTGTCCTCGGGCTGGGCGGTTTGAACCGTCGCCAGCTTGTGGAAGCGCATGGTCGAACCGTTGTTGATCATGAAGTGGTCGCTGCCGTCGGTTTCGATCACGTCACCGAAAGGGGCGAAGGCTTCTTTGGTCAAGGGCTCAATCACTAAAGTGCGCATGCGGATTCTCTTTATTCTGTGTTGTGGTGGGTAAGGCCGGGCCTACCCTTAAAGTTGCAGCAGGCGGAACAGGGCAATCAGGTTGATCTGCGCCAACGCTTCCTTGAACTCGGCCTCGACCGAGTTGTGGATACGCTTCTCGAACGAGGCGAGGATCTGGTGCCGATTGCTGCCTTTGACCGCCATGATGAACGGAAACTTGAACTTCTCTTTGTAAGCGTCGTTGAGTTCGGTGAAACGCTCGAACTCTTCGGCGGTGCACTGGTGGATACCGGCACCGGCCTGCTCATTGGTGCTCGACTCGGTCAGTTCGCCCTGGATCGCGGCTTTGCCGGCGAGGTCCGGGTGCGCATTGATCAGGGCCAGCTGGGCGGCGTGGTCGGCGCTCAGCAGAATGTCGCTCATGCGCTGATGCAGGGCTTCGATCTGGTCGATTTCCTGCAGCTGGCCCAGGTCGTAGGCCTTCTCGGCAACCCAGGGCGAGTGCTCGTAGATGTCGGCAAAGGCTTCGACGAACGCGCTGCGCTCCAGGGACGAAGGCTTGAGGGTTTTGAAAGCGGTCATTGGGCGTTCTCGGCTTTGTAAGGGTGGGTGGCATGCCAGTGACGGGCGATGTCCACACGCCGGGTGAACCAGACCTGTTCATGGCTCTTGGCGTATTCAATGAAACGCTTGAGCGCGGCCAGGCGCGCCGGACGGCCGACCAGGCGGCAGTGCAGGCCGATCGAGAGCATCTTCGGGGCTTCGGCGCCTTCTTCGTAGAGAACGTCGAAGGCGTCCTTGAGGTACTGGAAGAACTGCTCGCCGCAGTTGAAGCCCTGCACCTGGGTGAAGCGCATGTCGTTGGTGTCCAGGGTGTACGGGATCACCAGATGCGGCTTGCCGGTCGGGTTGTTCGGTTCCCAGTAGGGCAGGTCGTCGTCGTAGGTGTCGCTGTCGTAGAGGAAGCCGCCTTCCTCCATCACCAGGCGCCGGGTGTTGATTCCGGTACGGCCGGTGTACCAGCCCAGCGGACGCTCGCCGGTCAGTTCGGTGAGGATGCGGATGGCTTCGAGCATGTGCTCGCGTTCCTGGGCCTCATCCATGTTCTGGTAGTCGATCCAGCGGTAGCCGTGGCTGCAGATCTCGTGGCCGGCTTCGACCATGGCGCGGATCACGTCGGGGTGACGCTGGGCGGCCATGGCGACGGCGAAGATGGTCAGCGGCACGCCGGTGTCCTTGAACAGCTTGAGCAGGCGCCAGACGCCAGCGCGGCTGCCGTACTCGTAGAGCGATTCCATGCTCATGTTACGCGCGCCCTGCAGGGGCTGGGCGGCAACCATTTCCGAGAGGAAGGCTTCCGATTCCTTGTCCCCGTGAAGAATGTTGCGTTCACCGCCTTCTTCGTAATTGAGCACGAAAGACAAAGCGATGCGGGCATTCCCCGGCCAGCGCGGATGGGGTGGGGTATTGCCGTAACCGATCAGGTCGCGAGGATAATCAGCGCTCACTGCAGTCTTCCTTCTTATTCGTGTAAACGGAGGGCGTGGCGCCCGGGTAGGGTATCGGCCACGACGATGAGGTGATTGTATACAACTTTGTTTGCGGTTTGTAAGCCTGTTTTTTCCTATTTCTTCCTGTTTTTGACCTCTAAAACCCTCTGCAAGAAACCTGCCCAATTGGTCAGTTAATGACGCGTTCGTCGGCCAGTGCCGTGGTTTTGCGACTGATGGCGTATTTACAGAAGGGGGTGGGCGTGTCAGGTAAGAATACCGAATTATTGTGTACAATTTTACAGAAAAATGTCTTAATAATCCGACAGTCGTACGCTGCCGGCTCTTCTGGCGGCGCCGTACGGGATTTTTTGCCCACAGATAGAACAGAGGCGAGCAAGCAATGGGACGTTTGACCACGCATGTACTGGATGCCGCTCACGGCTGCCCTGGCAGCTCGATCAAGGTCGAGCTGTACCGCGTCGAAGGCCAGCAGCTTGAGCTGGTGCACACCACCCTGACCAACAGCGATGGCCGTTGCGATGCGCCGCTGCTGCAAGGTGACGATTACCGCAGCGGCGTCTACCAGCTGCAGTTCAATGCGGGCGACTACTACCGCGCCCGTGGCGTGCAGCTGCCGGAGCATGCCTTCCTTGATGTGGTGGTCCTGCGCTTTGGCATCAGCGCCGAGCAGGATCACTACCACGTGCCGCTGTTGATCTCGCCGTACAGTTACTCGACCTATCGTGGAAGCTAGTTGGTCGCTAGAAGAATCTTCGTAGGTCCTTGCCCGCTCACACTGCGGGCTTTTTTTTGCCTGCATCGCGGGGCAAGCCCGCTCCCACCGGGGATCACCTTCGGTGGGAGCGGGCTTGCCCCGCGATAAGGCCCACAAAAAAGCCCCACCCGAAGGTGAGGCTCTGTTTCCCCGAGGTTGTGTTTACAGGAACACAAACTTGGCAATGAAGATCGCCGTCAGCACCCACAGGCTCGCCGAGATCTCGCTGAAACGACCGGTACCGGCCTTGAGCACCACATAAGTGATAAAGCCCAGGGCAATACCGTCGGCGACCGAGAAGGTCAGCGGCATCATGATCGCGGTGACAATCGCCGGGATGCTGTCGGTGGCTTCATCCCAGTTGATGTGCGCCATGCTGCCCATCATCAGCATGGCGACATAGATCAACGCACCGGCGGTGGCGTAGGCGGGGATCATCCCGGCCAGTGGCGCGAAGAACATCGCAGCGATGAAGAACAGCCCGACCACCACCGCCGTCAGGCCCGTGCGGCCACCGGCGGCAACACCCGCAGCACTCTCCACATAGCTGGTAACCGGCGGAACGCCGACCACGGCACCGAACACGCTCGAGGCACTGTCTGCCTTCAATGCACGCGAGAGGTTTTCGATGCGTCCGTCGGCATTCACCAGGTTGGCACGCTGGGCTACGCCCATCAGGGTGCCGGCGGTGTCGAACATGTGCACGAAGAGGAAGGCGAACACAACGGCAATCATGCTGACGTTGAACACGCCGGCGACATCCATGGCCATCCAGGTCGGTGCCAGGCTCGGTGGCAGCGAGAACAGGCCGCCGTACTCGACCAGGCCCAGACCCCAGCCGGCGAGGGTGACGCTGATGATGCTGATCAGGATCGCGCCGAACACCCGGTGATAGCTGAGCACCGCAATCATCAAAAAGCAGATCGCCGCCAGCAGCGGGCCTGGCTCGTGCAGGGAGCCGAGCTTGATCAGGGTGGCCGGACTGTCGACGACAATTCCGGCAGTTTTAAGACCGATCAGTCCGAGAAACAATCCGACGCCGGCACCCATTGCATGACGCAGGCTCACGGGAATGCTGTTGAGCAGCCATTCACGCACCCGCGACAGCGTCAGCAGCATGAACAGCACCCCGGAGACGAATACCGCGCCCAGCGCCGCCTCCCAGGTGTAGCCCATGGTCCCGACCACGGTATAGGTAAAGAAGGCGTTGAGCCCCATGCCCGGTGCCAGGCCTACCGGCCAGTTGGCATACAGACCCATCAACAGACAGCCCAGGGCGGCGGCGATACAGGTGGCGACAAAGGCCGCGCCGTGATCGATGCCGGCATCGGCCATGATGTTGGGGTTGACGAAGATGATGTAGGCCATGGTGATAAAGGTGGTCAGCCCGGCGATCATTTCGGTTTTGACGGTGGTGCCATGTAGCTTGAGTTTGAAAATCCGCTCCAGCCAGCTCGTTTCGAGCGGTGGGGCAAGATCCAGCGTAGGGGCTTCGGATTTGCGGCTTTCCACAGCATGTACTCCTCAAGTCTTTTCTTGTTTTTCAGAGCCGGTCCTGCGCACGCACTGGGGAGCTCTGTGAGGCGGTTGGGATGGCAGGCCACCGGACCGTTTGTTGACTTCTGGGTCAGGAAGTTGCACGGATGGATTATGCGTTTGTATACAAAGAATGCAAATAATGTTTTCGTTGCTGTGCGCAAATAATTTCGCCGCATTGCTATAAAGGCCATCAACCCCTGCAGAAATCGCTGCGGCTGTGTACAATGTGCCCATACCTTAATCGTTTAATTTTCTTACCAAGACTTGCCTCCGCCCCACTGGCTGGTATTACAGTCAGGGTCCGACAGGCCGATCCCCGTGCTCGAGTGCCCATGAACGAACAGCTGCAACCTCTCAAGAAACCAGTGCGTACCGGCAAGGCCGGGCGCAGCGGAACCCAGGACGATATCGTCTATGCGCACATTTTCGAGGCCATTCTCGAACAGCGTCTGGCGCCGGGTACCAAGTTGAGCGAGGAAGCCCTGGGCGAAATCTTTGGCGTCAGCCGCACTATCATCCGCCGCGCACTGTCGCGCCTGGCGCATGAAAGCGTGGTGCTGCTGCGGCCCAATCGTGGTGCCGTGGTCGCCAGCCCGACGGTTGAAGAGGCCCGCCAGGTGTTCTTCTCGCGGCGTATGGTTGAACGTGCCATTACCGAACTTGCGGTCGAGCACGCCACTGCTGAGCAGCTCAACGAGTTGCGTCAGATGGTTCGTGACGAACGTGACAGTTTTTCCCGTGGCGATCGTGGTGCCGGTATTCGCCTGTCTGGCGAGTTCCACCTGAAGCTGGCCGAAGCCGCCGGCAATGCCCCGCTGATCAGCTTCCAACGCAGCCTGGTGTCGCAGACGTCGTTGATCATTGCCCAGTACGAAAGCGGCAACCGCTCGCACTGCTCCTACGATGAGCACATGCAACTGATCGACGCTATCGAGGCACGTGACGTCAATCAGGCAGTCAGCCTGATGATGCACCACATGGACCACATCGACAGCAAGCTCAACCTCGACGAGGACAGTGCTTCGGATGATCTGCATGCGGTGTTCTCGCATCTGCTGCAGACCAAGAAGCGTGGCAGTTCGGTACCGATCAAGGGCTGATAACCGGCTCACAACAATCGCGGGGCAAGCCCGCTCCCACAGGCTTTCACAGGCGTGTGGGAGCGGGCTTGCCCCGCGATGTTTTTGCTGCTTAGCGCTGGTGCACGCAACGCCCGGCGGCGAAGGTCTGTTTGACGGTACGGTCGTCGCCCAGGGTCATCAGCACGAACAGGGTCTCGTCGATGCTCTTCGACTGCTGGATGCGGTAATCCATCAACGGCGTCGCCTTGTAGTCGAGCACCACGAAGTCGGCATCGTTGCCAGGCTTGAGGCTGCCGATGCGGTCATCCAGGCTCAGTGCCTGAGCACCACCGAGGGTGGCCAGGTACAGTGACTTGAACGGGCTCAGGCGTGCGCCCTGCAGTTGCATGACCTTGTAGGCCTCGTTAAGCGTATTGAGCAGCGAGAAGCTGGTGCCGGCACCAACGTCGGTACCCAGGCCCACCTTGACCTTGAACTTCTCCGCCTGCGGCAGGTTGAACAGGCCGCTGCCAAGGAACAGGTTGGAGGTCGGGCAGAAGGCCACAGCCGAACCGGTTTCGGCCAGGCGCTGGCACTCTTCGTCGCACAGGTGCACGCCGTGGGCGAACACCGAGCGCTCGCCGAGCAGCTTGAAGTGATCGTAGACGTCCAGGTAGCCCTTGCGCTCAGGGAACAGTTCCTTGACCCAGTCGATCTCCTTGAGGTTCTCGCTCAGGTGCGTGTGCATGTACAGATCGGGGAATTCGCTCAGCAGTTGCCCGGCCAGCGCCAGTTGCTCCGGGGTGCTGGTCGGCGCGAAGCGCGGGGTGACGGCATAATGCAGGCGGGCCTTGCCGTGCCAGCGCTCGATCAGCGCCTTGCTTTCGCTGTAGCCGGACTCGGCCGTATCGGTCAGGTAGTCCGGGGCGTTGCGGTCCATCATCACCTTGCCGGCGATCATCCGCAGGTCCAGGCGTTCGGCCTCTTCAAAGAAGGCATCGACCGACTCCGGGTGCACGCTGCCAAACACCAGGGCAGTGGTGGTGCCATTGCGCAGCAGTTCTTCGATGAAGATCTTCGCTACTTTGTCAGCGTGCGCCTTGTCGGCAAACTGCTTCTCGCACGGGAAGGTGTAGGTATTGAGCCAGTCCAGTAACTGCTCGCCGTAGGAGCCGATCATGCCGGTCTGCGGGAAGTGGATATGGGTGTCGATAAAGCCGGGAGTGATCAGGGCATCCTGATAATGCTGCACTTCGACGTCCGCAGGCAGTGTCGGCAGCAGTTCGCGGGCGTGGCCCAGGGCGCTGATCTTGCCGTTGTCGATCAGCAGCAGGCCGTCTTCGAAATACTGGTAGGAAGCTTCAATGCCTACCTCGGCAGGATCGGCGATGCTGTGCAAAATGGCGGCACGGTAGGCTTTGCGGGTTACGCTCATAGGGCTCTCGTCATATGGCTTGGCTGCGCCGCGAGGGCGGCAGCAATTGGGCAATGGGGCCGGCATTGGTGGCACTGTCGTGCTGGCCGAAGCTGGCGTTGTAGGTGGCAATGATTTCGGCGGCGATGGACACGGCGATCTCGATCGGCAACTTGCCCTTGACCTCGGCCAGGCCCATCGGGCAGCGCATGCGTTGCAGGCGCTCTTCGCTGTAGCCGCGTTCACGCAGGCGGTGTTCGAATTTGACCCGTTTGGTTTTCGAACCGATCAGGCCGAACCAGGTGAAGTCATTGCGTTTAAGGATTGCAGCGGTCAGTTCCAGGTCCAGCTGATGGTTGTGGGTCATGACGATGCAGTAGCTGCCCGCGGGCAGGTCGTCGACTTCATCGACCGGCTCTTCGCTGACGATCTTGCTGACCCCGGCCGGAATCTGCTCGGGAAATTCCTGCTCGCGCGAATCGATCCAGCGCACCCGGCAGGGCAACGCGGCGAGCAAGGGTACCAGAGCGCGGCCGACATGGCCTGCACCGAACACGGCGATTTGCGCCTGCACCTGGCCCATGGGCTCGAACAGCAGCACGGTTGCGCCGCCGCAGCACTGGCCAAGGCTGGCGCCGAGGCTGAAACGCTCCAGATGCGGTGATTCGCGCCGTTCGGCGAGCATTTCGCGGGCGATTTTCATCGCCTTGTATTCAAGGTGGCCGCCGCCAATGGTGTCGAACAGCTGTTCGGCGCTGACCACCATCTTCGAGCCGGCATTGCGTGGCGTCGAGCCGCGCTCCTCGATGATGGTCACCAGTACGCAGGCTTCACCACGGGCTTGCAGGTCGGCGAGGGCGTTGATCCAGGTGTGCATATTCACTTGCCTCTTTGATCGCGGGGCAAGCCCGCTCCCACAGCAGTCTCCCGGTGGGAGCGGGCTTGCCCCGCGATGAGCACACTACGGTGCTACGGTCTCAACCTCGGCAGCCGGCTGTTGCGCCGCCACCGCCTTGCGCATCTGCTCGCAGCCCCACAGCACCCGCTCCGGGGTCGCCGGCGCATCGATCTTCGGCTGTACGCGGTAATCAGCAAGACTGGCCACGGCATCCTTGATCGCGCACCAGGCGGCGATACCCAGCATGAACGGCGGTTCCCCCACGGCTTTGGAATGGAACACCGTGTCTTCCGGGTTCTTGCGGTTTTCCACCAGCTTCACGCGAAAGTCGATCGGCATGTCTGCCACCGCCGGGATCTTGTAGCTGGCCGGGCCGTTGGTTATCAGCTTGCCCTTGGCGTTCCACACCAGTTCTTCGGTAGTCAGCCAGCCCATGCCTTGAACGTAGCCGCCTTCCACCTGGCCGATGTCGATGGCCGGGTTCAGCGAGGCGCCGACGTCGTGCAGGATGTCGGTGCGCAGCATCTTGTATTCGCCGGTCAGGGTGTCGACGATCACCTCGGCACACGCCGCACCGAACGCGAAGTAGTAGAACGGACGGCCGCGGGCCTGGCTGCGGTCGTAATAGATTTTCGGGGTCTTGTAGAAACCGGTGCTCGACAGCGACACCTGAGCGAAGTAGGCCTGCTGGATCAGTGCATCGAAGCTGATGATCTCGTCGCGGATACGCACATGGTTGTTGCGAAACTCGACGTCTTCTTCGGTCACCTTGTATTGCCGCGCGGCGAACTCCACCAGACGTTTCTTGATGGTCTCTGCCGCGTTCTGCGCCGCCTTGCCGTTCAGGTCGGCACCGGAGGAGGCCGCTGTCGGCGAGGTGTTGGGCACTTTCTCGGTGTTGGCCGCGGTGATCTGCACGCGCTGGAAGTCGACCTGGAACACCTCGGCCACCACCTGCGCCACTTTGGTATTCAGGCCCTGGCCCATTTCGGTGCCGCCATGGTTGAGGTGAATGCTGCCATCGGTGTAGACGTGCACCAGGGCACCGGCCTGGTTGAGGAAACTGGCGGTGAAGGAGATGCCGAATTTCACCGGGGTCAGCGCCAGGCCTTTCTTGAGGATCGGGCTATGGGCATTGAAGAGGCGGATCGACTCACGACGCTCATGGTAGTCGGCACTGGCTTCCAGCTCGGCGGTCATTTCTTCGAGCATGTTGTGCTCGACGGTCTGGTAGTAGTGGGTGACGTTACGTTCGGTCTTGCCGTAGTAGTTGGCCTTGCGCACCGCCAGCGGGTCGAGCGCCAGGCTGCGGGCGATATGGTCCATGACCTCTTCGATGGCGACCATCCCCTGCGGGCCGCCGAAGCCCCGGTAGGCAGTGTTCGATGCGGTGTTGGTCTTGCAGCGATGACCGTTGACCGTGGCGTCACCGAGGTAATAGGCGTTGTCGGAGTGGAACATGGCGCGGTCGACGATCGACGCCGAGAGGTCCGGCGAGTAGCCGCAGTTGCCGGCCAGCTCCAGGTTGATCCCGTGCAGGCGGCCGCTGTCCTCGAAGCCGACGTCGTATTCGACATAGAACGGATGGCGCTTGCCGGTCATCAGCATGTCTTCGACCCGCGGCAGGCGCATCTTGGTCGGCTGGCCGGTCAGACGGGCGATCACTGCGCACAGGCACGCGGGGCTTGCGGCCTGGGTTTCCTTGCCGCCGAAGCCGCCGCCCATGCGGCGCATGTCGACCTGGATTTTGTTCATTGGCACGTCGAGTACTTCGGCGACCAGTTTCTGCACCTCGGTGGGGTTCTGGGTCGAGCAGTAGACGATCATCCCGTTGTCTTCGGTCGGCATCACCGAAGAGATCTGGGTTTCCAGGTAGAAGTGTTCCTGGCCGCCGATGTGCAGGGTGCCTTGCAGGCGATGCGGCGCGCTGGCCAGGGCCGTGGCCGAGTCGCCGCGTTTGTGGGTGTGGCTGTCCAGCACGAAGTGGCGTTTGCGCAGGGCCTCGACCACGTCGAGCACTGGTTCCAGGTCTTCGTATTCAACGATCGCAGCCATCGCCGCGCGGCGTGCGGTGTCCAGGTCGCGGGCGGCGACGGCAAGCACCGGCTGGCCGACGAACTCGACCTTGTCGATGGCCAGCAACGGGTCGCCGGGCATGATCGCGCCAATGTCCTTGAGGCCTGGAATGTCTTCGTGGGTGATGGCGATGCGCACACCTTCGAAGGCGTAGCAGGGGCTGGTATCGATCTTCAGTACCCGCGCGTGGGCGCGGTCGGACATGCGCGCATACACGTGCAGCTGGTTGGGGAACTCCAGGCGGTCATCGATGTACTGCGCTTCACCGCTGACCTGCTTGTCGGCGCTGTCGTGCTTGATGCTGCGCCCGACTCCGGTGGTCAGGTCCTGGCTGAACAGCTCGGCCATTTGCGCCTGGCTTTTGGCGACGTGATGGTTAGACATAAGCGGTCACCCGGGTCTCGATGTGCGGCGTTTGCAGTTCGATGAAGTATTTGCGCAGCAGGTTCTGCGCGCTGAGCAGGCGGTATTCCTTGCTGGCGCGGAAGTCCGACAGCGGGGTGAAGTCTTCACTCAGGGCCTGGCAGGCACGTTCGATGCTGGCCAGGTTCCAGGCTTTACCGACCAATGCGGCTTCGCAGGCGCGGGCGCGTTTGGGGATTGCAGCCATGCCGCCGAAGGCAATCCGTGCAGCTTCAACCACGCCGTTTTCGATGCGCAGGTTGAAGGCGGCGCAGACCGCGGAAATATCGTCGTCCAGACGCTTGGACACCTTGTAGGCGCGGAACGTCCAGGCACTGCGGGCACGCGGCACGATGATCTTCTCGATGAACTCGCTTTCCTGGCGGGCCGTGATGCGGTAATCGATGAAATAGTCTTCCAGCGCGAGCGTGCGGGTGCTCGTGCCTTTGCGCAGAACAATTTGCGCATCCAGGGCAATCAGCAGGGGTGGCGAGTCACCGATCGGCGAGGCGTTGCCGATATTGCCGCCGAGGGTGCCCTGGTTGCGGATCTGCAGGGAGGCAAAGCGGTGCAGCAGTTCGCCGAAGTCCGGGTATTCGTGGCTCAAGGCGTCGTAGCAGTCGGTCAGCGGGGTGGCCGCGCCAATTTCCAGATGCTCGTCATGGCTGTCGATGCGCTTGAGTTCGGCGACGTTGCCGACATAGATCATCACCGGCAGGGTTTTGTGGAACTGGGTGACTTCCAGCGCCAGGTCGGTGCCGCCGGCAAGCAGGCGAGCTTCGGGGTGCGAGCCGTAGAGGTCGGCCAGATCGGCAACGGTCAGCGGTACCAGGCAGCGCTTGTCACCGCTGTTGAGTTCACCGGTTTCACTGGGCGCGATGGCTTTGAGGCGGGCGATGGTCTGCGCCTTGTTGCTGTCGAACTGGTCGGGTTTGGCCTGGCAGCAGGACTGTTCGGCGGCGGCAAGGATCGGGCGATAGCCGGTGCAGCGGCAGAGGTTGCCGGCCAGTGCTTCCTGGGCCTTGTGCAGGTCCGGGGCATCGCTGTTCTTTTGCAGGGCAAACAGCGACATGACAAAACCGGGGGTGCAGAAGCCGCACTGCGAGCCGTGGCAGTCGGCCATGGCTTGCTGCACGCTGTGCAGCTGGCCTTGATGTTTGAGCCCTTCGACGCTGATCAATTGCTTGCCGTGCAGCGACGAAACAAAGGTCAGGCACGAGTTCAGGCTGCGGTAGCGGATCTGTTCGCGACCGTTGTCGTCCTCGGCCAGTTCGCCGACCACTACGGTGCAGGCACCACAATCGCCGCTGGCGCAGCCTTCCTTGGTACCGGACTTGCCCAAGTGCTCGCGCAGGTATTGCAGCACTGTCAAGTTGGGATCCAGGGCATGCTCACTGCGCAGCTCCTGGTTTAATAGAAACTGGATCACGGAAGGCCTCACACGCGGTTTATTGTTGTTGAGCGGACTGTAAGCAGACTTGATTTTTAGGTCAACAATTTTCTGACTTCTGAGTCAGGAAAAGATGCACGCCATTACCCGCCTGCCACAGGCGCTTCTCTATAGAGCATAGTCCGCTGTGGCCATGACCGATTTTTTTGCGTCTTTGCTGGCAACTTCTGCCTCCAGGCCCCTGCGCGGCGCCGGGGCAAGTGCGCTACAATTGCGCCCTTTGCACAGTTCAATGATTTTGAAGGAAAACCATGACGTTCAAGGCGCCGGACAGCCTCTCCGAGCAAATTGCCCACTACCTGGCCGAGCGGATCATCCGCGGCGAGCTCAAACCTGCTGAGCGTATCCAGGAGCAGAAGGTCACCCAGGCATTGAACGTCAGTCGCGGCTCGGTGCGTGAAGCCTTGCTGATCCTCGAGCGTCGACACCTGGTGACCATCCTGCCGCGCCGTGGCGCCCACGTGACCGAGCTCGACGAACATGGCGTGCGCAGCCTGTGCACCCTGATGGGCGAGCTCTACATCCTGCTGGGCAATGCAGTTGCGCAGAACTGGCGCAAGGAAAGCGACCTGCTGGCATTCCTGAACATCCAGCAAAGCCTGACCAGTGCCCTGAAGCGCCAGGACATCAAGGTATTCGTCGAAGAAAGCTTTGCGGTAATGCGCGCGGCTTACCCGTTCGCCAACAACCCTTACCTGCAGGAAACCGTTGAGAACCTGCAACCGGCCATGAGCCGCGCCTATTACCTGGCGCTGGATCAACGCAAGGCCGAAATGAGCGACTTCCTGGCGTTGTTCGCCAACTTGCTGGAGGCCGTGGTTGCCCGCGATCAGGCGCGCATCCGCACGGTGCTGGTCGAATACTGCCAGCGCAGCTGCGAGCTGGTGCTGGCGGCACTGGCGACTGCCTGAGCATGCGCCTCAAGTGCATTCGCCTGGCCGGGTTCAAGTCGTTCGTCGATCCGACCACGGTCAACTTCCCCAGCAACATGGCGGCGGTGGTCGGGCCCAATGGCTGCGGCAAGTCCAACATCATCGACGCGGTGCGCTGGGTGATGGGCGAAAGCTCGGCGAAAAACCTGCGTGGCGAGTCGATGACCGACGTCATCTTCAACGGCTCGACCAGCCGCAAGCCGGTGAGCCAGGCCAGTATCGAGCTGGTGTTCGATAACTCCGACAGCACCCTGGTCGGTGAGTACGCCGCCTACGCGGAAATCTCCATCCGCCGCAAAGTCACCCGCGACGGGCAGAACACTTATTACCTCAACGGCACCAAGTGCCGGCGCCGTGATATCACCGATATCTTCCTCGGTACCGGCCTGGGGCCGCGCAGCTATTCGATCATCGAACAGGGAATGATCTCCAAGCTGATCGAGGCCAAGCCGGAAGACCTGCGCAACTTCATCGAAGAAGCGGCCGGGATCTCCAAGTACAAGGAGCGTCGGCGCGAGACTGAAAATCGTATCCGTCGCACCCATGAAAACCTCGAGCGCCTGACCGACCTGCGCGAGGAGCTGGAGCGCCAGCTCGAACGCTTGCATCGCCAGGCCCAGGCCGCCGAGAAGTACAAGGAATACAAGGCCGAGGAACGCCAGCTCAAGGCGCAACTGGCGGCCTTGCGCTGGCAGGCGCTGGATCAGCAGGTCACTCAGCGCGAAGCGGTGATCGGAGATCAGGAGGTTTCCTTCGAAGCGCTGGTGGCCGAGCAGCGCAATGCCGATGCCAGCATCGAGCGCTTGCGTGATGGCCATCATGAGCTGTCCGAGCGCTTCGGGCAGGTACAGGGGCGCTTCTATTCGGTCGGCGGCGATATCGCCCGCGTCGAGCAGAGCATCCAGCATGGCCAGCAGCGCCTGCGCCAACTTCAGGACGACTTCAAGGAGGCCGAGCGCTCGCGCCTGGAGACCGAGTCGCACCTGGGGCATGACCGTACTTTGCTGGCGACCCTCGGCGAAGAGCTGGCAATGCTTGAGCCCGAGCAGGAAATGACCCTGGCCGCTGCCGAAGAGTCGGCGGCCACCCTGGAAGAAGCCGAAGGCACCATGCACGGCTGGCAGGAGCAGTGGGACACCTTCAACACCCGCTCGGCCGAACCACGACGTCAGGCCGAAGTGCAGCAGGCGCGTATCCAGCAACTCGAACAGGCCCTTGAGCGTCTGGCCGAGCGCCAGCGCAAGCTGGCGGAAGAGCGCGACCAGCTCAGCGCCGACCCTGAAGATGCGGCGATTCTTGAGCTGGGTGAGCAATTGGCTGCCAGCGAACTGCTGCTCGAAGACCTGCAGGTGCAGGAACAGCAAGTGGTCGAGCAGCTGGAAACCCTGCGCGAGCAACTGCAGCAGGCCGTCCAGGCGCAGCAGCAGACCCAGGGCGAGTTGCAGCGTCTGGGTGGGCGCTTGGCTTCGCTTGAAGCGTTGCAGCAGGCCGCGCTGGATCCGGGCACCGGCACCGCGCAATGGTTGCGCGAGCAGGGCCTGGAGCAGCGTCCGCGCCTGGCTGAGGGCCTGCGGGTCGAGCCGGGGTGGGAGTTGGCAGTGGAAACCGTGCTCGGCGCCGATTTGCAGGCCGTGCTGGTGGATGATTTCAGCAGCCTTGATCTGGCGGCGTTCAGTCAGGGCGATCTGCGCTTGCTTGATTCAACGACCGAAAGCACACGTATTCCGGGCAGCTTGCTCGACAAGGTTGAAGGCCGGGTCGATCTGGCGCCCTGGTTGGGGCAGGTTTTGCCGGTGGAAAACCTTGAGCAGGCGCTGGCCCGGCGCAGCCGCTTGAGTGACGGTCAGAGCCTGGTCAGTCGTGATGGCTACTGGGTCGGGCGGCATTTTCTGCGGGTCAATCGCGCCAGCGATGCTCAAGGTGGGCTGCTGGCCCGTGGCCAGGAACTGGAGCGCCTGGGGCTTGAGCATCAGGAGCTGGAGGCTGCGCTTGAATTGCTTGAAGCCCGGCTGCAAGAGCAGCGCGAACACCAGCAGGGCCTTGAAGAGCACCGCGAGCAAGTGCGCCGTCGTGCTCAGGATGAAGCCCGCCAGCAGAGTGAGCTGAATGCACGGCTGTCGGCCGGCAAGGCACGCGCCGAGCAATTGAGCCTGCGGCGTCGGCGTCTGGAAGAAGAACTGGCCGAACTGGTGGAGCAACGCGCCCTCGAAAGCGAGAATCTCGGTGAATCGCGCCTGCAATTGCAGGAGGCCCTCGATCTGATGGCCCAGGATACCGAACAACGCGAATTGCTTCTGGCTCAGCGCGACAGCTTGCGTGAGCGCCTCGACCGGGTGCGTCAGGAAGCCCGTCAGCACAAGGATCACGCTCATCAACTGGCCGTGCGCCTGGGCTCGTTGCGCGCCCAGCACGATTCCACTCGCCAGGCCCTTGAACGTCTGGAGCTGCAAGCGGAGCGCCTGACGGAAAAGCGCGAGCAACTCAATCTCAACCTGGAGGAGGGCGAAGCACCGCTGGAAGAGCTGCGCCTGAAACTTGAAGAGTTGCTGGAAAAGCGCATGAGCGTCGATGACGAAATGCGTCAGGCGCGCCTGCATATGGACGAGGCCGACCGCGAGTTGCGTGATGCGGAAAAACGCCGGACTCAAGCCGAGCAGCAAGCGCAATTGCTGCGCGGCCAGCTGGAACAGCACCGTCTGGAGTGGCAAGGGTTGAGCGTACGGCGCAAAACCCTCCAGGAACAGCTGCAGGCCGATGGTTATGACCTGCAAGGCGTTATTGGCACCCTGAGCGAGGCGGCCAGTGAGCAAGAAGCCGAACAGGAACTGGAGCGCATCGACGCCCGCATCCAGCGCCTGGGTGCGATCAACCTGGCGGCCATCGATGAGTATCAGCAGCAGTCAGAGCGCAAGCGCTATCTGGATGCTCAGGACGCTGATCTGGTCGAAGCCCTGGACACCCTGGAAAACGTCATTCGCAAGATCGACAAGGAAACCCGCAACCGCTTCAAAGATACCTTTGATCAGATAAATGCCGGATTACAGGCACTTTTCCCAAAAGTTTTCGGGGGCGGCAGTGCTTACCTGGAACTGACGGGCGAAGATTTACTCGATACAGGGGTGACAATCATGGCGCGGCCACCGGGCAAGAAGAACAGCACCATTCACCTGCTCTCGGGCGGGGAGAAAGCGCTGACCGCCCTGGCCCTGGTGTTTGCCATTTTCAAATTGAACCCGGCACCGTTCTGCATGCTCGATGAAGTCGATGCGCCACTGGACGATGCCAACGTCGGACGCTACGCCCGGTTGGTCAAGGAGATGAGTCAGACAGTGCAGTTCATCTATATCACCCACAACAAGATTGCCATGGAGATGGCCGATCAGTTGATGGGGGTTACCATGCATGAACCGGGATGCTCACGTCTGGTTGCAGTCGATGTGGAGGAGGCGATGGCCATGGTCGACGCCTGATTGGAGGCGATAAGGCGTGAACCTGCGCTAAATGGCCCTGTCAGTTGCGACAGACGGTGTAAAGTTATCTTTGGTCGTGCTAGCTTAATGTCACTTATTTTTTGCGTGGGTAAAAACGCCTGTCAGAACATAGAGTTGGCGCCACGTTTTAAAGGGGTTTAAACCCTTTATTTTTCAGCATTTTTTACAGAGGCACAGGATTACATGGAAATCGGTCTGCGCGAGTGGCTGATCGTCATCGGCATCATTGTCATCGCCGGTATTCTTTTTGACGGCTGGCGTCGTATGCGCGGCGGCAAGGGCAAGCTGAAGTTTCGTCTGGATCGCAGCTTCTCCAATGCCCCCGATGACGACAACAGTCCCGAATTGATCGGCCCGCCGCGGGTATTGGACACCCACAAGGAGCCTGAGCTGGACGAGCATGACCTGCCGTCCATGAGTGCTGCGCGCGAGCGTGACAGCAACAGCAAGCCGAAATCCGCCAAGCGCAAGCGTGGCAACGAGCCGCAACAGGGCGACCTGAACCTGGCTGCCGAGCCGCGCGAGCGTGAGCCGGACCTGTTCGCCAGTGTTGACGACGATTACCCGGATGAAACCCGTAGCAATGGCAGCAGCTTTGCTACTACCGAAACCCGTGAACTGCCACCGGTTGAAGAAGTGCTGGTGATCAGCGTGATTTCCCGCGACGAAGGCGGCTTCAAGGGCCCGGCCTTGCTGCAGAACATTCTGGAAAGCGGTTTGCGTTTCGGTGAAATGGATATTTTCCACCGTCACGAAAGCATGGCCGGTAATGGCGAAGTGCTGTTCTCGATGGCCAACGCGGTCAAGCCGGGCGTGTTCGACCTGGACGATATCGATCACTTCAGCACCCGCGCGGTGAGCTTCTTCCTCGGCTTGCCGGGGCCGCGTCATCCCAAACAGGCCTTCGATGTCATGGTCGCGGCTGCGCGCAAGCTGGCCCATGAACTCAACGGTGAGCTCAAGGACGACCAGCGCAGCGTCATGACAGCCCAGACCATCGAGCATTACCGTCAGCGCATCGTCGAGTTCGAGCGCCGTGCCCTGACTCAGAAACGCTAACAGCATCGCGGGGCAAGCCCGCTCCCACAACAGCCTCCCGGTGGGAGCGGGCTTGCCCCGCGATGAGGCCCTCAAGGTCTCGCCGAAAAAAATGCAAGAGCAGCCCAGGCTGCTCTTTTGCTTTGCAAGAGAATACGAAAATGACCGCCGAATCCCGAATCCTCGAACTGCGCGCCGAACTCGACCAGCACAACTATCGCTACTACGTGCTCGACGAACCCAGCGTTCCGGACGCCGAATACGACCGCCTGTTCAACGAGCTCAAAGCCCTGGAGGCCGAGCATCCTGAGCTGGTGACCGCTGATTCGCCGACCCAGCGTGTCGGTGGTGCAGCCTTGTCGGCTTTCAGTCAGGTGCGTCACGAAGTGCCGATGCTGAGCTTGGGCAATGCTTTCGAGGAAAACGACCTGCGCGAGTTCGACCGGCGAGTGGTCGAAGGCCTGGACCTGCCGGCAGGCGACCTGTTCGGTGACGGCGCGGCGGTGGACTACAGCTGCGAGCCCAAGCTCGATGGTTTGGCGGTCAGCTTGCTGTACCGCGACGGACAACTGGTTCAGGGCGCCACTCGTGGCGACGGCACCACCGGTGAAGACATCAGCGTCAACGTGCGCACTGTGCGTAATATTCCGCTGAAGCTGCAAGGCGAGGGCTGGCCAGCCGTGCTCGAAGTGCGCGGCGAGGTGTACATGTCCAAGGCCGGCTTCGAGCGTCTGAACCAGGCGCAGATCGAAGCGGGCGGCAAGACCTTCGCCAACCCGCGCAACGCTGCAGCGGGCAGCCTGCGCCAGCTGGACTCGAAAATCACCGCCAGCCGCCCGCTGGAGTTCTGCTGCTATGGCTTGGGCCAGGTCTCGGCACCGCTGGCCGACACCCATATCGGCACCCTGGAACAGCTAAAAGCCTGGGGCATGCCGATCAGTCGCGAACTGCGCCATGCCGCGGGCGTTGCCGAATGCCTGGAGTACTACCGCGATATCGGCGAGCGCCGTAACGACCTGCCTTACGAAATCGATGGTGTGGTGTTCAAGGTCAACAGCCTGGCTTCCCAACGCGAGTTGGGCTTCCGTGCTCGCGAGCCGCGCTGGGCCATTGCCCACAAGTTCCCGGCCATGGAAGAGCTGACCGAAGTGCTGGACGTGGAGTTTCAGGTCGGGCGTACCGGTGCGGTCACGCCGGTGGCACGCCTCAAGCCAGTGAAGGTGGCTGGAGTGACCGTGTCCAATGCCACGTTGCACAACATGGACGAAGTGGCGCGCCTGGGGCTGATGATCGGCGATACAGTGATCATCCGTCGCGCTGGCGATGTGATTCCACAGGTGATGCAGGTAGTGACCGAGCGTCGCCCTGACGATGCCCGGCCGGTGCACATTCCCACGCAATGCCCGGTGTGTGGCTCGCAGGTTGAGCGGACGCAGCTGATCAAACGCAGCAAGGGCAAGGAAACCGTCAGTGAGGGCGCGGTGTACCGTTGCGTCGGCCGTCTGGCCTGCGCTGCGCAACTCAAACAGGCGATTATTCACTACGTCTCGCGGCGCGCCATGGACATCGAAGGGCTCGGTGAAAAGAGCGTCGAGCAACTGGTGGATGAAGGCCTGATCCGCTCGCCGGCCGACCTCTATCAGCTGACGTTCGAGCAGATTGTCGACCTGGAAGGCTTTGCCGAACTGTCGAGCAAGAACCTGCTGGCGGCCATTGCTGCCAGCAAGCAGCCAGGCCTTGCGCGCTTCATCTACGCCTTGGGCATTCCCGACGTGGGTGAAGAGACGGCCAAGGTCCTGGCGCGCTCGCTGGGGTCGCTGCAGCGGGTCATGGCGGCATTGCCGCAGGTGCTGACCTACCTGCCGGACATCGGTCTGGAAGTGGCTCACGAGATCCATAGCTTCTTTGAAGATGAACACAACCGAACGGTCATCAGTCAGTTGCTCGAGCGTGGCCTGCAGTTGCAGGACGAGGGTGAGCTGGGCGCCGAATTTGCGGCCAGCACCACGCTGGCCGGGCTGATCGCCAAGCTGGATATTCCCTCGGTAGGGCCGACGGGGGCGGAAAAGCTGGTGGCCAAACTCGACAGCCTGGAAAAGATCATCGCCGCCGACGGCATCGATCTGCGCCAGGCCCTGGCGGCCAAGCAGGCCGATGCCGTGCGCAGCTATTTCCAGGAGCCGGCTAATGCTGCGTTGGCCTTGGCCATTGAGGCGCAGCTGCGTGAATTCGGCATGCACTGGACGAGCGAGAAAAAAGTCGCTGCCGGCTTGCCGCTGGCCGGTCAGACCTGGGTGCTGACCGGCTCCCTGGAGCGCATGAGCCGCGATGTCGCCAAAGACAAGCTGGAAAGCCTGGGTGCCAAGGTCGCAGGCTCGGTGTCGGCCAAGACCCATTGCGTGGTGGCCGGACCTGGCGCGGGTTCCAAGCTGGCCAAGGCCAACGAACTGGGGCTCAAGGTGCTGGATGAAGATGCATTCGTGACCTTTCTGGGTGATCACGGCATTGCCATCTAAGCTCTGGAAAACAGCCAAGTCATTGAGTGCTGATGGTTTTTTTTGAATTAGAGGTTGTATCTTCACTTGATGCCGGTACAATGGCGCGGCTCGTCGCCAGATGAGCTGCGTTATGGTGACCCCATCGGTCCCCCCGCATTGATTACCCGTTAACCTGGTCAGGCCCGGAAGGGAGCAGCCATAGCGGGAACATCGAGTGCCGGGGTGTGGCTGGTGGGGTCGCCACCTATCTTTAAGTCCTTGGTTTTACAAGGATTTATCGCTCAAAAATGTCGAAGTGGAACAGCGTTTAGGTACACCTAAGTGGTGCGCCATAAGCTGCATGCTAGCTTCTTCGAATTGATTGATCCAGTCCCTTTCTGTTTGTGGATGATCGAGCTGCAACAGCCTTCGACCCCTTCATCCTGCCTCATTGTCTGCATTGCCTCCCGTACCTCACTCCATCATTTGACCCTTAACTACCTCCGCATTTACACGGTTCTTCACTGGCTGCTTGACCGATAAATAATTCAGAGCTACGATCTTCTCTAAATGGAGAAGATGATTGCCAGGAAGGTAACGCAGGGGTACGGGGAAGAGATGAAGGTGATCAAATGAGACTTACACCCTTTGGTGAAGCTGCCAGATTGCTTCGGATGAGGTTTGACGTGTCTCTAAAAGCAATGGCAGAAGCTATGGCTATCAGTTCAGCGCATCTCAGCGGTATTGAGTACGGCGAGAAGCGACTATCTGATAGGCACATTGAAGCGGCGCTAGCGTTCTTTGCTGAGCATGCAGATTCGGAACAGCTGCATCAGCTTAGGCTGGCTGCTGAGCGATCTAAAGACGTGGTAAATACAGCTGAGTTGGACTCTGATGCCAGGGGTCTCGTTGCAGCGTTCGCCCGCAGGCTTCAAGAGGGTAGTGCTCCAACTGAGGAGATTCGCCAGTGGCTTCAGGCTCAGCCGAAGAAGGGAGATTAAAGATTGACAACGCTTTACTCGAACGGGGACGTGAGAACGCCGCAGGGGCTAAAGGTAAGGGCTCAAAGTTATGCGTCGCTTGAGGAGATCGCTGAGGGTATCCGAGCAGCGCTCCCTCTTCGGTCGGGTGAGCGATACATGTTGGATTGCGCCAAAATCTTGGAGCACACCCTCCCGAACGCTGGGTTTAACTACAAGGTTGTGGAGGTGGACCAGCTTGACGAATGTGCTGCCTTCACTATCCCTGAAAAGAATTTGGTGGTGCTGAGAGAGGACGTCTACGACATGCTCCATGCAGATAACGTCTTTGGACGCAGTACTGTTGTGCATGAGATGGGTCACATTGTATTGGAGCACGCAGTTACCCTTCATCGGGGGGCTGTCCTGGGGCAGCATCGGTTCTATGAAGATTCTGAGTGGCAGGCAAAGGCAATCACGGCAGCAATCATGATGCCTATTGCAGCTTGTGCTGACGCCGGTACCCCTGAGCGGTTGGCTGAGATGTGCGGCACTAGCATCACGAGCTCAAGGTTTCGGTTGGACAATCTCAGGAAGCACGGGAAGTTGACGGGACAGCGCAGCTTGTTCTGGTAGGTGTCAATTTGAAGGCATAAAGAAGCCCAGGAGTGCTACCAACACTTCTGAGCTTCAGGTGAGGTGAACGAGGGTCTACCAAACCACCCGCAACCTGCAATATGTCTATGGGAAGACGTGGAGCAGTGTAGTCCTAGCGACTGTGTGGGGCAAGCCAAAACCCTTCCATCCGTCGTAGGAGGGCCACATATGGCTCGTTCTAGTATCAAGGTTGTGTTTGTGCGCAGCTACCCCCGGTTTAGGTTTGGCCGCTGGGAGAGCGTGTGTCAGCACTGGCGGTCTCATCCGGGTCAGTTGACCCTCTTCTAAATCGGCTAGTCGGCCTTCGTGGCTGCATGAGTAGCGCGGGTGATTGCGATGTAGTCTCTTTGAGACTAGCTCGTAGTTACCCGCTCAGCCTATCAGATGATCGTTGCCACTGTCTGGGCTAGGGGTTGCACCCCTCGTGTCCCTAGGCTTCAGGCGTGTCAGCTCAACTAATTAATGAGATGAGCATCATGAGCACAAACACAAAGAAGTCCTCTCCAAAGATCGCCAGGCTCGCCTCCGAGACGCTTCGTGATTCTGCCGCCTCCGCCATAGCCAAGAGCTTTGCTGCCTCTGCTCTGGCTCAGACCAATACTGGTAAGCAAACGAGTGCTGAGATGGAAGCCAAAGCGGGCAAAGCTTTGCAAAGCAGCAAGTTCAGTGCTGACACCAAGAAGCTCGCGGCGTCGGTAGCATCTCAAAACAACAAGCAGAGGGGGAGTAAGTAATGACCATTCATGCGATTCTCACTGTGGATTTGAACGGTTCTGTCTCCACTGCTGCGCGGGCGAAGTTTTACGAAGTGTTGAAAAGCCATCATTACGTGAAACACAAGCTGACTACTCTTTGGGCTGTGCAATTTACGCCAGATACGACCCCGGCTGGTGCTGATAGGGTTGTACGAGAGCATGTGGCACTTGCTGCAAGGACTGCAGGTATAAGTGACTATGAGGCTCTGCTCATGCAGGGAACGCAGCCGGCGACTGAGTGGAAAGCAAATCCCAATAGTATTCTGGCTGATGCCTTGCGGCGGTTATAACAGGAGGTAGGGCCCCGCTACGGCGGGGCTTCTTCTAGTCAACGTTTGCCAGCACGGGTTAGGCACTCAATTGTGTTAATGATGCCGGTGTTTGAAGGGGTACTCTTAAGGAGGGGAAGTGATGGAGTGTGTGCTTTGTGATAGTCCTCTCTCGGATGCTAATGACTCCGAAGAGCACATTGTAATTAACGCTATTGGTGGGCGTTATAAAGTATCTGGTGTGCTTTGTGTGAAGTGCAACAATGGTGCTGGGCAAGCTTGGGATAGTGCCTTGGCCAAGGATCTTCAGTCACTGGGACTATTGATTGGAGTTAAGAGGGAGCGCGGAGTATTGCCCTCTCTCGCGGTTGAAAATCTTGATGGCGACCAACTAGTGCTACATGCGGATGGTAGCATGAGCCCGGCTAGAGCTAGTTTTAGCCAAACTCCCGAAGGTTCTGGGGCGATGAAGATTGAACTCGTTGCTCGTAGTCCTGAAGAGGCACGTAAGATACTTAAGGGTGTTAAACGGAAGTACCCTAACTTTGACTTGGAATCGACAATTGCCAATTCTGGCGTGCAGTCAAGGTATTCGAGGAGTCCGCTGAACTTCTCAATGGAGTTTGGTGGTGCTCTCTCGGGGCGCTCCCTCGTTAAGTCTGTACTCTGCTTTGCTGTGGTTAACGGCGTAGTAGCCAAAGATTGTACCAATGCCAGGCAATACTTGTTGGAGGACGGAGCAGAGGCATGCTTCGGGTATTGGTATGAAAGTGATTTAATGCTGCGTAGACCGGAAGGGGTTCCACTTCACTGTGTGGCAGTGAGTAACCGAGGAACGGATGGCCAATTGCTTGGATATATAGAGTTCTTCGGCGTCAGACGCATGGTTGTCTGTTTGGCGGAGAATTATTCGGGTGCGCCTGTACACGCTAGCTACTGCATAGATCCAAGAAACTCCCAGAGAATAGTTGCAGAATTTGACCTGGGTCTTGATAGAGCCGATATCCAGGCTTCATATAGCTACGAGCGTATTCCGGAAGGCAGCATTGAGCGTGCGTTTGACTCTATTCTACGTCAAGCGGTGAAGCGCTCAGCCGTAAGAGCAAGAGATCAAGCTGTTGATAGGGCAGTACAATATGCATTTAGCAACCTTGGCGTGGATGAGGGTTCCATTCTTACTGAGCAGGATGTGGAGAAGCTTTCCGGCTTGATCATGCGTGAGTTGACACCTTACCTTATGCATATTATTGGGGATAAGCGGCGACGGGATGAGCGCTAATCTCGGTTTGACTGCATGCTCTCTACTCCAAAGTTATTAAACTAGAATAGTGCCGATAGTCAATTTGAGCTGTATGGTGTCGGCAATTATTCGATACTGCCGATCAGTCTGGGTCGAGGTTAGACCCGGTAGCTAATGGCAAGCGGGGCACACAAACCTCTCTTTGAAATATGGCATAGCGCCGTCACGATCGAAGCCGTTCTATCGCTGAGGTGATGGAATCAGCATTGGTGTCCAGTGTCTGAAGGGCTCCCATTACATTGTCGTGTATGTTAACGCTGCCCCTCTGCCTCACCCATGTACTCAGCTCTTCCACTGAAGCTCGGATGGCTATCTGGTTAAGATGAAGCCCCTCAAGGGCGTTCGCTATCGCAGCTGCCTTATCGTCGTCCATACACCTCGCCCACCTAGTGATCGCTATTATCTGGGTACAGCCAGATTATGCACTGGCCTTCATGGCACGTTGCACGGTGCTCAGGCTTACGCCAAGGCTCTCAGCGGCCTTGCGAAATGATAGCCCACCACGCACGGCGGATTGTATGGCTACGTCATCAACGGTCTTAATGCGACCTTTGTAGACACCTCTCTGTTTGGCCTTGGCTATTCCCTCTCGCTGACGCTCCTTGATCATGGCTCGCTCAAACTGAGCTACAGCTCCCATCATCGAGAGCATCAGGTGCTGGGTCGGGTTGTCTTCGCCAGTGAACTCCAACTGCTCTTTATCGAAGCGGATATGGACGCCCCGCTTGGTTAGGTCTTCCACTAGCTTCAGTAGATCCGCCAGGGAGCGAGCAAGCCTGTCAATGCTGTGTACCAGAATGGTGTCGCCCTCACGCACGTACTCCAGCATGGCCTGAAGCTGGGGACGGTCAGTGGTAACTCCGCTGAGCTTCTCGGTGAAGACCTTATCTAAGGCAACACCATCAAGCTGGCGGTCTACGTTCTGATCTACCGAACTAACGCGGATGTACCCAACTCGTGCCATATCCCTGCCTCTGTATTCATTTAACTTTAGATGCTTGGAGTGTGGCTGTATTCATTGCCAAAATCAAGCCTAGTGAATACGGGTTGCAGGCGTTATGTGTATTCATCTGCTTGTGGTCGGTTAGGTAGAGGTTAAAGAATACGCGGATCATGCGCGCCATCAGCTCTTCTAGCTTGTACGCCAAATGTCTATTATTTTCCGTTAGTGGGCGCAGGCAGATCCCTGTTCCTTGCGGATCAGCTTTTCAGGACTGCCCGAATGCTTACCAAGCCAGGTCGTAACGCTCCATGCCCTTGCGGGAGTGGGTTAAAGTTCAAGCGCTGCCATGGCACTGCTGATGGCCCAGGCTGGGGGCAGCAGGTAGCGGGACCACATATGCGGAACGCATTAGAAGTAATGATCTCGCGCCATCAGGCTCAAGAGTTTCAGCGACGTGAACAGCAGGGGTTTGGCAAGCCGATCATCTCCTCAACATTCCATGATCATAGGCTCGTCGCCGTTGGTAAGAAGATTCACTACTCAACCAAGTGGCGGACTTTCCATGACTTCCTTTATGACTACCCTAAGGTGGTCCTAGGTCGTGAATGGTGGAATGCCGAGATTAATAAGCCAGTGGAACAGCGCCATAAAATCCTCCACTGGGCGACCCGTAGCTATGAGCAATCCAGAGCCCACGTTGAAGCCGTAGGGCCGGGTGCTGCTCAGCCGATGACTGGGGCCATCGAGTCATACATGCGATTGGCTTACGATCTCTATAGCTTGGAGCACGCCGTAGAGATTCAACGATTACTGATCGACCGCATCAAGTGCTCTGACAATTTCCCTGGGGCGCTCTATGAGGTGCGAGTGGCCGCTGCTCTGCTTCGAGCGGGTTTTAGCTTGGATCACCAAGATGAAACTGACAGGCGAAGTACCCACGTTGAGTTCATTGCAGCTCATACGTCATCTGGGGCGATTTACGCTGTTGAAGCAAAGCGGCGAGAAGGCAAGCGGATGAATATCAATAGGCAGATGAGTCGAGCCTTGAGCAAGCATTCGGATCATCCCCGATTAGTCTTCATCGACACGAATGACGCGCGCCTAGAGGAGGGGAGGAAGCGGTCCGCTCCTGTTGTTCTGGTAGAGGCTGAAGTTCTGCTCAAAAAGTTTGAGTTGGACCCCTTGGCGAAGGCGCTCCCTGAAGCTTACATCATCGTAACGTATGACCCGCACGAGCATCATCTTGATGCTGTTGACCTACCTTCTGGGCTGCTGCTGTGGGGATTCCATATTGCGGATCTGCATCCCGGGGCTAAAACCCTACTTCAGCAGGTTGAGATCAAGCGGCGACACGCTCCAGTCTTTGCATTAATAGAGTCGATACAGAAGCACAGGCGCATTCCCGTCACGTTCGATGGAGAGCCTGACGCATTCATTGGCGGTTCCTCTGAAGCTAGGCTTCAAGTAGGTCAGCTGCTACAGGTCCCGGGCCCAGATGGAGCTTTGATGGAGGCGATGCTGGAGAGTGGCGTCGTCATGGCCGAGCGGAGAGAAGCATGGTGTGTTGTATGTAGCAATGAACAGCGTTTCATTACCAGGATTCCGCTGTCCGATGAAGAGCTACATGCCTACACCCAGCACCCTGCAACCTTCTTTGGAGCCATTGACAGGAATGCAGCTCGCTCGGTTCCGAGAACTGAATTGGACTGGTTCAACTTCCTATGGGAATCCTATTCGAGCACCGCTAAAGATTCCTTAATTGAGTTCATGGGGCAGTCGCCCGATATCGAGTACTTGAAGACGCTGACTCAGGTGGAGTTGGCCACTGAATACTGTGCCCGCATGGCAGGCGTGATGCTAAACCAGATGGGCGATAGCACAGGCGAGGGTCTGGCTTAGTCTCTCCGCCTTCAATCCCAGCAATTCCGTGAAATGTGCTGCGAGTAACCCCCGCCAAGGAGGCGTTCAGGAGGGGTCGTCAATTAGCTATCAATTAGCATCAGGCATAGTTCTTCAGTGCGTTGTGCTGCTCACATGCCTTCGAAGAGGTCTGCGATTCTGACGCCTAAGGCGTCGGCCAACACCTTGATGGCGTTTATAGACGGGTTAGCACCGCCTGTCTCTATGCGGGACGTGTAAGTCCTGGCGAACCCGCACTTGTCTGCAAACGCTTCTTGATTCATACCAATAGCCACACGCAGCTCCCTGACTCGGGGACCGAACTGGTGTTGAAGCGCTGGGGAAGGAGGTAGTGCAGGCATTCCTCAATGCTGGGTTTATGTGCTTTAATCGTGAGCACACCAATCGTGACATTCAAGGTTGATGAGCTACCGAAGGCTTTGAATGATTGAGTGACGGGGCGGAGACTGTTCCAGCTAGCCGCTCCACGAGTAGGCGAGTGGCTCGGTAGAAGTTAACTTCGCCCCGTAGCTCGCATGCTGCGTGAGAAGTAAGTCAGTAAGTCAGTAAGTCAGTAAGGGCGAAAGCCAAACGAACTTTTAACTGAACTGAAGAGCCTTACTATGACTGAAAAACTCGATTTGAATAATGGCGCAGCAGATAATGGTCTGGGCTTCCTACGCATGGAACGAACTCTCTTCGCGGAGGTGTCTGATCTGATCCGGACCAATCCCAAGGCTGCCACGGTCATGCTGACCCTTTTGGCAAATGTGTATAGCAACGGTGTTGTGGAGACTACCCAGGTCTTGGTGGCTGATCAGTGTGATATGACGCTGAAGGACGTAGGAGTGGCGATTGCTCACCTCTCAACCGTGGGCTTAATCTGCTCGGTAGAGGCTTCCATTGAGCCAGGAGGACCACTCACTTGTGTAGTGAACCCAGGCTTGGCTACGGCAGAGAAGCCTGAAGAATACGTGTAGCCCCTAGTCTTCTTATGTTGGTCTGTCTTGGCTGATCCTCGCCTTTGAAGCAAGGCAGACAGGGCAGGCCATACCAACATCATCAATTTATCACCTAGCTGATTAACGCTACCATCCTCTGTTCTGACCTTTAAACTCAATGCTTCTAGGCAGGTAACAAAGACGTTGATACGTTGCTGCGATGACCTCCTAGCCCCACAAAGCTGTATTGCAGTACTGCTGCTGTATGCGCGGTAACGTAGCTGTCACAGTGAGATTGTTATTAGTGAAATCCAGAGGAAGAGCAGGGGCTGCACTACTCCACCCCTGGCTTGGAGAGATTACCTGCGCCTGCCGGATTGGTCCCTGTAGTGGGCAGGGGAGCAACAGCCCACTATGCCGTAGGCTTACATCTCATTTTAAATTGTGACGCACCGTCACAAGATAATACACCTATGCCGTTCGGCATGATTGAGGTCAAGAGCTAGAACGGGAGGGGCAGCGCAGCCCCTTCTCTCTTTCTGCTGATAGAATTGCTATCTTGCCTAACGGCATGTTTGTAGCAGGGGGCAGAGTGGAAAGCCCCCTAAGCTTTTGATCTTAACCTTGCAGATATTATTGTGACGTTTCGTCACGCAGTAATAGTTTCTAAGGTTCCCGTTAAGGTTCAAGCAAGATCAAGATCAAGATCAAGATCAAGATCAAGAGCAAGAGCAAGAGCAAGAGCAAGAGCAAGAGCAAGAGCAGGAGGGGCTGTCTTGCCCCCTCTCTTCTCTGGTACATAGAGGTGTTATTCGTGCTTCAGGCACAGTTGATCCTGCTGTGGCGTTACGCCACGATAATAATGCATAGAGGTAAATAATCTCAAAGCTGCGCTTTGGCGAGACGCTCCAAATTCTGCCTCGCGGCAGAAGTGACCACTTCTTTTTATAATAGGATTCTGTCGACCTCCTTGTGCTGCGGGGCCTGCACGCCGATTCTTACGTAACTTTTTGAAATTACCTACGCAGCTTTGGTGAGAGAGTCTGACTCCTGAGATAACTCAGTCGTTCCTGTATTAAAGTAGCCAGTGGGGTGATACCAGTTCTTGATATATCTGTCACGGGTGTAGTCATCGCCCCTGAAAACTAGTCGTGGGTTCACGCTTAGCTTTATCTCGCCCTTACGCATACTGCCATCTCGTGATGTCAAGACCCGCAATATGTGGCTGTCAGTCAGTACCCTTAACTTCTTCATTAAGTTTGATTCGGCAGTTCCTAGCGACTTCGCTAGGTCGGCCTGGGTGGTGATGATAATGTTGCGATAAAGAGTAAGTCCGTGGAGTTGTTCAAGTAGTCGCAGTTGCGGAATGGTGATGCGACAATCGATGCCAGTACGGCGCCATTCTCCGTGAGCATCGTCCACTTCACTTCGTAGTGAGTGCAGTGCGTGGGGTGGTAGTTTACGTCGATCAACAAAGCTTAGGTGATCCTCGAAGTCATCAACGCTTCGGCACTTACCAAGTTCGCATTTGTATTTGGCAGGGCCAGCAAGTGCTGATGGCGTGTCATCGTGCCCAAGGATTTCGCCAGTGCATGTATCGATGATTAGGCCATCAATGCTGAGAGGTTTGGGTGTGTCGGCGGTGATTGGTGTGGTGGCGTCAAGTTTCAATTATTACATCCTTGTAGTTACTGGGCTATACGCGCATAGGTGCGTATTAGTTGTTGCTAGGTTTGTTGGCCCATATCGCAGACAGCACGAAACCCGCTCTGCTCAGTGGCCTGTTGGCTTGAGCAAGCGAGGTAGTGATTTGATAGGGGGTTGTTGCAGATGTCAGTTGCGCTGACAGGGTGGATATTATACAGATTTGCTTTGAAAAGTCAAGTGTGGACTATGGTTGGAAGTTTATCTTGGTGCTAGTTTTCGTGTGCTTCAGTAGTTGTCATGCTGCAACTACCTAACATGTTCTAGTACACGCGGCGTCGTAAAATCGTTAAGAGGCTTTGAACTGATTAGCGTACTTGTCAATCCTGCGGTCATCTCCAGCGGACACTGAAGCCCTAGCGGTGCAGGGGAGCTCTGCTTCCAGCTCTCGCCATAGGGGGATGAACTGGCTCGGAGTAGTACGTAGCCATCTCTTTCAGGTCACCCGACAGGCTATAGACTGATCTGGCAGATCGCTTCTGCCATCGCCCTCAGTGGGCTGCGGCTGCCATAAATGCTGAACGTCACAGCACCGTCCTCATGACCTGCTATTCGCTTGATGAGTGAGTCTTGCACCCCGGCATCCCGAAGGTCGTCAATCAGCGTGTGGCGAAAGCTATGAAAGGTTTTCCGGGGGTCAGTGACACCCATCTTCGTTTTGTATCGACCGAACCACTTCGATGGCGCGTGGCCCAGTTTCCCCCGAACGGCTTCCAGTTCAGGGAACAGGCGATCTGCTCCAGTTGCTCTGACTGACTCAACGTGCTGTAACAAACCCAGTTCGATCAGGGAAGGATGCAGAGGAAGAACACGACGGCTGCTGGTGTTCTTGAGGTTCTGGCCTTCACGGCTGTCATCAATGCGAATGCACTGGATGCCTTGCTGTTCGATGAAGTCATCGACTCGCAATTGGCATAGTTCTTCAAGCCTGCAGCCAGTGGCTCGCCCTAGGAGCGGTAGCCAGTATCGCCATGGGTGCTTGCGGGCTTCCTTTCTCAATGCTGCGTGGTTCAGCAGGGCAACCAGATCGTGGTGGTCAAAGGAAAGGCGTGCTTCCTTCGCTGATCCTGTCATCACTTTCATACCCACGAGTGGATTGTCCGCAACATATCCGTTTGTCTTGCACCAGTTCAGGAAGGCAGAAAGCTTGCGTAGGCGATTGTTCACAGTGACGGCGGTGATGGTCTTGTAAGTGGCGCCTGATTCAACAACCTGTCTCAGGGTCTTGCCTTCATACTCGGGGCGTAAGCCGAAGTACTGAGGGCACCGGCTCAATCGTTCTTTCAGCAACCTGGCTTGGTGAACGTCGAACGCTTCAGCGGGCATGTCGCCCATCAGCTCGAACAGATCACGCAGGGCACGTTCAACCTCGAAGGTGCTGACCGTTCGCCAAGTGCCGCCACGTTTCCCTTCTTCTATATAGAGCTTGGACAATGTGGCGAGGGTAGGGCTGTCATTACTCGGCTTCGCTGTAGCCGCTTGTGTCTTCCGTGGGGCGGTCCGGATGGTCGTTTTTGGGGCAGCGTCCCGCCACTGCAAACACAGCGTACGAAGCGCCTGAGGCTCTGTTAGGGGGTGTTTGCTCAGGTATTGATGCACCTGTTGAGCCAGTGAGCTGGCGAGGAATAGTGCCGCCTGACGCTCTCGCAGGTGCAGGCATACACGCAAGGTGTGACGGTTCGGGAACAGGTGCTGGGGTAGTCGCAGGTTTAGGTAGTAAACCGATTGGCGGCGGACGATGTAAGCCATATGAGGAACACCAAAGTGGACCAATGAAGTGGACCAATTGAGTGGAACAATTCTGGTCGCACCCCTGACTTTGAACGTCCGTGAAACGAGCTCACATGGTAGATGATCGGCAAACCTAACAAGCCTGAAACCCTTACCCCGTAAGGCCCGCAACGATTACCGAGCATGCTGGCATGCCACCTGGTCAGGCCCGGAAGGGAGCAGCCATAGCGGGAACATCGAGTGCCGGGGTGTGGCTGGTGGGGTCGCCACCTATCTTCAAGCCATGTGCTTGCTTCTGTTTTACCTCCCTTGTTTACCAATCGTCTCTTGTTGCATGCGCTATTTTGTCTGCCAGTACCTGGCTGTGACGCGCGGTCGTATGGCGCTTGATCATCTGCTCGATCTCTCCGGATTTTTTCATGGTCTCAAGGCTGCGCAGAATGGCTTGCGTGGGTACGCCGGGATCATTTCGCACATAGCAGCTCAGTGCCTGCTCCTCCAGTAATTTCACCGCCTTGAAACGTTGAGCTTCGGGTAGCGAGCGATTAAACCAGTCCAGGCTCCACTGGCTGCTTACGGCGTAGCGGTAGCGTCCAGCCTGCAACTTCTGCAGCACCTGCAACTGATTGCGCGCGTCGTCACGCTTGAGCTGGCCGCTGTCGAATTGCGCCTGCAGAGCAGGGTAGTGAAAGCCCAGCACAGTACCAATGGCCTGGCTGGACAGCTGCGCGAGGTTTTCCGGTGCTGCTTCGCGGGGAGCAGCCACCAGCCAGTCGCGCTGCAGGAACAGCGGCGGGCTCCAGACGAAGTTGCCCGACTGATCGCCACTCCAGGACGGCATCACGAAACAACGTACATCGACGCTGCCGCGCTCCATCGCCGCCTGCAGGCGCAAGCGCGGCATTACGTGAAATTCAGGATGACGCTGCACGCGGCTGGCGAGGGTGTTCATCAGGTCGAACATGATGCCTTCGACCGGCTGGTTGTTTTTCAGCTGAACCAGCGGCATGGTCCAGCTATCGGCGACGGCAAAGCGCAAAGGAGGTAACTCATTGGCCGAAAGTTGGCCGAAATACACCATCAACAGGCTCAAAACCCAACGCATCCACTTCTTCCTGTGTGCTAACAACGTCCTGGCGAGCAAAGCTTAATGCGTTAGGCCGCATAGCGGATGCAATTTCAGGCCTGCTCCGCTAGGATTAGCGGTCTTTGGTCTATCTATTTGACGGTTTTCGATGAGTTATCAGGTTCTTGCACGTAAATGGCGTCCGCGCTCGTTCCGCGAAATGGTCGGCCAGACCCATGTGCTCAAGGCTTTGATCAACGCACTGGATAACCAGCGCCTGCACCATGCCTACCTGTTTACCGGTACCCGCGGCGTCGGCAAGACTACCATTGCGCGAATCATCGCCAAATGCCTGAACTGCGAAACCGGCATCACCTCCACTCCCTGCGGCACCTGTTCGGTGTGCCGGGAGATCGACGAGGGGCGTTTCGTTGACCTGATCGAGATCGACGCCGCCAGCCGCACCAAAGTCGAAGACACCCGCGAGCTGCTCGACAACGTGCAGTACGCGCCGAGCCGTGGGCGCTTCAAGGTCTACTTGATCGACGAAGTGCACATGCTCTCCAGCCACTCGTTCAACGCCTTGCTCAAGACGTTGGAAGAGCCGCCGCCCTACGTCAAGTTCATCCTCGCCACCACCGATCCGCAGAAGCTGCCGGCGACCATTCTGTCGCGTTGCCTGCAGTTTTCCCTGAAGAACATGACCCCCGAGCGGGTGGTCGAGCACCTGAGCCATGTGCTGGGCGCCGAGAACGTTCCGTTCGAAGACGACGCGCTGTGGTTGCTGGGTCGCGCCGCTGACGGCTCGATGCGCGACGCCATGAGCCTGACCGATCAGGCCATCGCCTTCGGTGAAGGCAAGGTATTGGCCGCCGATGTGCGGGCCATGCTGGGCACGCTCGACCATGGCCAGGTCTATGGCGTCCTGCAGGCGCTGCTTGAAGGTGATGCGCGGGCCTTGCTCGAAGCGGTGCGCCATCTCGCCGAGCAGGGGCCGGACTGGAGCGGTGTGCTGGCCGAGATGCTCAATGTGCTGCATCGCGTCGCCATTGCCCAGGCGCTGCCTGAGGCTGTGGACAACGGCCAGGGCGATCGTGACCGGGTTTTGGCCCTGGCCCAGGCGCTACCGGCCGAAGATGTACAGTTCTACTACCAGATGGGCTTGATCGGTCGTCGTGACCTGCCGCTGGCGCCGGATCCGCGCGGCGGCTTCGAGATGGTGCTGTTGCGCATGCTGGCGTTCCGTCCCGCCGATACCGATGACGCACCGACGCCGGTACTAAAGCCGTTGGGGATCAGCCAGGCCACAGCTGATTCGGCAAGTGCGGTGGCAGCAGCGAGTGCCGCTGCGCCTGCGGTGGTTGCGGCGCCAGTTGTCGAGCCTGCACCTGTTGCTGCGCCTGAGCCGATAGCTGTTGCCCAACCCGAGCCTGAGCCTGAACCCGCGCCGGTCGAGGTCAAGGCGCAAGCGCCTGAGCCGGTTGTCGACCTGCCGTGGAACGATCCAGCCCCGGTCCAGCCTGTTGGCGAGTCTGAGACTGCCTCTGCTGCAGCCGAACCTGTAGTCGATTCGTCGGTGCCAGCCCCGGCACCGGTTCAGGCTGTAGTGCGCCAGGACGAGCCGCCTCACGACGAGAGCATTGGCTACAGTCCTGCCGGCATGGAGCGTGACGACGAGCCGCCGCTGGACGAAGATTACTACGAGCCGGAGATGGATCCGGCCAGCTACAGTTACCTGGATGAGCTGGCGATCGAGCATGTGCACGAAGAAACGCCGGCCGTTGCTCCCGAGCCGTTGCCAGCGGCCATGCCGGCCACCGGCCTGGCTTTGCAATGGCTGGAATTATTCCCGCAGTTGCCGATTTCCGGGATGACCGGCAGTATCGCCGCCAACTGTACGCTGATTGCCGCCGAAGGCGATGACTGGCTGCTGCACCTGGATCCGGCGCACAGTGCGCTGTTCAACGCCACCCAGCAGCGACGCCTGAACGATGCCCTGAACCAGCATTTCGGACGCACGTTGAAGCTGTCCATCGAGCTGATTCGCCCGGAACAGGAAACCCCGGCCCAGGCGGCAGCGCGCAAGCGTGCCGAGCGCCAGGGTGAGGCAGAGGCTTCGATTGAAGCCGACCCGCTCATCCAGCAGATGATCAAGCAGTTTGGCGCTATGGTGCGACACGATACCATTGAGCCTGTAGACGCTCCGGTAACCCAGAGCGAGTGACCGAATGACACAAGCGGCCCGGGCCTGACCCGCGCCGCACCCCGTAAGACTAAATTTGAGGTGATCCCCATGATGAAAGGTGGCATGGCCGGCCTGATGAAGCAGGCCCAGCAGATGCAGGAAAAAATGGCCAAGATGCAGGAAGAGCTGGCCAACGCCGAAGTGACCGGCCAATCCGGCGCCGGTCTGGTCAGCGTGGTGATGACCGGTCGTCACGACGTCAAGCGCATCAGCCTGGACGACAGCCTGATGCAGGAAGACAAGGAAGTGCTGGAAGACCTGATCGCCGCCGCCGTCAACGACGCTGTGCGCAAGGTCGAGCAGAACAGCCAGGAAAAAATGGGTGGCATGACCGCTGGCATGCAGTTGCCACCTGGTTTCAAGATGCCGTTCTGAGTCATTGTTTCAGGTAGTACCTACGGTGGGAGCACGGCTGTGAGGTCGTTGCTCCCATCGTCGTTTTTTCTCGCGCTTATTGAATATCCAGGTTAATGCCCATGAGCTTCAGTCCCCTGATTCGCCAACTGATCGATGCCTTGCGCATCTTGCCCGGCGTCGGCCAGAAAACCGCTCAGCGCATGGCACTGCAGTTGCTCGAGCGTGACCGCAGTGGCGGCACACGCCTGGCTCAGGCCCTGAGCCAGGCCATGGAAGGGGTTGGTCATTGCCATCAGTGCCGCACCCTGACCGAGCAGGAGTTGTGCCCGCAGTGCGCTGACACGCGCCGTGACGACACATTGCTGTGCGTGGTCGAAGGGCCGATGGATGTCTATGCGGTGGAGCAGACCGGCTATCGCGGCCGTTACTTTGTGCTCAAAGGGCATCTGTCGCCGCTGGACGGGCTGGGGCCTGAGGCGATCGGTATTCCGCAATTGATGGCGCGTATCGAAGAGCAGGGCACCTTTACCGAGGTGATCCTGGCGACCAATCCGACGGTGGAAGGCGAGGCGACGGCGCATTACATTGCGCAGTTGCTGGCTGACAAGGGCCTGGTGGCTTCGCGGATCGCGCATGGTGTGCCGTTGGGCGGGGAGCTGGAGCTGGTCGACGGCGGGACGCTGGCGCACTCCTTTGCGGGGCGCAAGCCGATTTCGTTGTAGGTCTGGAGGTTGT
>NZ_JANHLE010000024.1 GCF_028682475.1 Pseudomonas putida | reverse complement strand
GACCTTCTCCCACACCTCGAAATGATACGCCGGCTTCTCTCCCTCAGCCGCATTCTCCTGGCTCGACACCAACGCCCACTGCGCCACATCGAACTCAGGAAACCACGCATCCCCCTCCGGGCTCAGCTCAACCCGCGTCAGGTACAGCCGATCCGCCAGACCCCGCTCAATGGCCTGGGTATACAGCTGCGCGCCACCAATCAGCATCAACTCATCAACGCCCTGCTCCAGCGCCCACTGCTCGGCGCGCACCACGGCCTCATCGAGCGAAGCAAACACTTCGGCACCTTCTAGCTGCAGCCCGGGCTGGCGGCTGACCACCAGGTTCAAACGCCCAGGCAATGGCCGCCCCAGCGAGTCCCAGGTCTTGCGCCCCATGATGATCGGCTTGCCCAGGGTGGTGGCCTTGAAATACTTGAAATCCCCCGGCAGGTGCCAGGGCATGCTGTTGTCGATGCCGATTACGCGGTTCTCGGCGAGCGCCGCGATCAGGCTGAGGGGAAGTGATGTTTTCATGCCGGCGAGGATAGCAAAGCCCGATCTTCGATGCCTGGGTTATGCTTTGGGCTGACTTGATCAATGGAAGACCGCGTGACTGCACTGACTGACCTGGACAAACGCTGGCTGACTGAGGCGGTACGCCTGCGCGAGGAACATGCAGGCCCCCTGGAGGATCAGGAAGCCAATCGCCGCGCCCGGCAACTGGGCGGCGACCTGCCGACGCGCATCGAACAGCGCGCCTTGTGGCTGGCCGAACGCGACGGCATGCGCAGCGCCCTGCAGCACTGGAAACAAGGTGCACGCCTGGCCCTGGCGCTGTTGCTGGTGCTGGCCATCTTCAGCGGCGCCGGCCTGGCCCTGGCCGCCCTCGGCGACAGCCAGCGCCCGGTGAATGTGTTCTGGGCGCTGGGCAGCCTGCTGGGCCTGAACCTGTTGCTGCTGGCCGGATGGGCCGTGGGCTTTTTCTTTGCCGGGGAGCAAGGCGCGACCCTGGGCAGACTGTGGTTGTGGCTCAGCGAGAAGTTCGCCCGCGATGCCCAGGCCACGCATTTGGCGCCTGCCCTGCTGGTGCTGTTGCAACGCCAGAAACTCAATCGCTGGTTGCTTGGCCTGCTGGTGCATGGCCTGTGGCTGGTGGCCCTGGTCACAGCGTTGCTGATGCTGCTGATTCTGCTCGCCACCCGGCGCTACGGTTTCGTTTGGGAAACCACCATTCTCGGCGCCGACACCTTCGTCGGACTGACCCAGGCCCTCGGCGCCCTACCTGCCTTGCTCGGTTTCAACGTGCCGGACATCGACATGATCCGCGCCAGTGGCGACAGCCAGCCCGCTCTCGAACTGGCCCGCCAGGCCTGGGCCAGTTGGTTGCTTGGGGTGTTGCTGGTGTTCGGCATCCTTCCCCGTTTGCTGCTCGCCGCGTTGTGCCTGTGGCGCTGGCGCACGGGTCGCAAGCGCCTGAGCCTGGACCTCAACCTGCCCGGCTACAGCCAGTTGCGCGAGGCGCTGATGCCCAGCAGCGAACGCCTCGGCGTCAATGACGCCGCGCCCGACGCCCTGCCGCAGATCGTCCGTGGCGTGGGCGACGAACACACTGACGGTGCCTTGCTGGTTGGCCTGGAGCTGGACGACCAGCGCCCCTGGCCGCCTGCCTTGCCCGCCACGGTCAGCAACGCTGGGGTGCTCGACAGCCGCGAATCGCGTAACAAGTTGCTCGAACAACTCAGCCGCTTCCCGCCGGCACGCCTGGCCATCGCCTGCGACCCGCGCCGCTCGCCGGACCGCGGCAGCCTGGCACTGCTTGCCGAACTTGCACGCAATGCCGGCGCCACGCGCATCTGGCTGCTGCAGGCCCTGCCCGGCCAGGCGCTGGACGCCGATCGCCTCGGCGACTGGCACCAGGCCCTCGACCAGCTAGGCCTGGAGCACGCCGACAGCGCCCCGCTGAACTGGCTGGAGCATGGCCATGACTAAGCCACTGAAACTGGCCGTGGTCGGCCATACCAACGTCGGCAAGACTTCACTGCTGCGCACCCTGACCCGGGATGTCGGCTTTGGTGAAGTGTCCCATCGGCCCAGCACCACTCGCCATGTGGAAGGTGCGCGGCTGTCGGTGGACGGCGAACCCTTGCTGGAGCTCTACGACACGCCTGGCCTGGAAGACGCCATTGCCCTGCTCGACTACCTTGAACGCCTGGAACGGCCGGGCGAACGCCTCGACGGCCCGGCGCGCCTGGAGCGTTTTCTTCAGGGTAGTGAAGCGCGCCAGCGTTTCGAGCAGGAGGCCAAGGTGCTGCGTCAGCTGCTGGCCAGCGATGCCGGTCTGTACGTGATCGACGCCCGCGAGCCGGTGCTGGCCAAGTATCGCGATGAGCTGGAAGTGCTCGCCAGCTGTGGCAAGCCGTTGCTGCCGGTGCTCAATTTTGTCGCCAGCAGCGACCATCGCGAGCCTGACTGGCGTGAAGCGCTGGCCCGGCTTGGCTTGCATGCGCTGGTGCGTTTCGACAGTGTCGCGCCCCCGGAAGACGGTGAGCGGCGTCTCTATGAAAGCCTGGCACTGATGCTGGAAAAGTCCCGCCCGGCCCTGCAACGCCTGATCGACGATCAGCAGGCCCAGCGTCTGGCCCGCCAGCTCAGTGGCAAGCGCCTGATTGCCGAGCTGCTGCTCGATTGCGCCGCCTGCCGACGCAGCGTGGTGGCCGAACCGGGTGCCGAAGCCATCGCTATCGAAGCGTTGCGCAAGGAGGTTCGCCAGCGTGAACAACGTTGCGTCGAGGCCTTGCTCAAGCTGTATGCGTTTCGCAAGGACGATGCCAGTGCCAGTGAACTGCCGCTGCTGGATGGCCGCTGGGGCGATGACCTGTTCAACCCCGAGACGCTCAAGCTGCTGGGTGTGCGCCTGGGTAGCGGCGTGGCCGCTGGCGCGGCAGCCGGTGCCGGTGTCGATTTGCTGGTCGGCGGTTTGACCCTCGGTGCTGCCGCATTGGCCGGTGCGATTGCCGGTGGTGCATTGCAGACCGCGCGCAGCTACGGCTCGCGCCTGCTGGGCAAGCTTAAGGGGCAACGGGAACTGACGGTGGATGACAGCGTATTGCGCTTGCTGGCCTTGCGTCAGCATCAGCTGATCCAGGCGCTGGACAGCCGCGGGCATGCGGCGATGGAACGGATCAAATTGAGCGCGCCGCAGGAGCAAGGCTGGCGTGAGGGCAAGCTGCCGGACGCCTTGAGCAAAGCGCGCGCGCATCCGCAGTGGTCGTCGCTCAATCCCGGCGCGCGGCTCAATCAGGCCGAGCGCCAGGAGCAGATCGACTTGTTAGTGCAGGAGCTTTAGCGCCTTGGCCTTGAGCACATCCAGATCAATCACCGGCACATGCATCTCCTTGGCCAGCTCATCCCACTCACGCATGCGCAGGCTCACCGTGCATAACGGGTCGCGCTCGAAAGCATCCGCCTCAGCTTCGCTCATCACCCCACCCTGATATTCCAGGGTGCGCCGGCTGGCTTCGCTCAAGCGCTGGTAATAGCCCGGCTTTCGCAAGGTCAGGTAACGCTTGGCCTCGACATGGTATTGCACCAGCTTCGCCAGCCGCTCACTGAAACCGCAGCGCAGCAGATAGTTGGCGCCAACCTGTTCATGGCTGACCACACCGTAGCCACCCATGTCGCCTTCGGCACCACCACAGATGTGGCCGATGTCATGGAAGAACGCTGCCAGCACCACTTCATCGTCAAAACCTTCATCCAGCGCCAACTGCGCCGCCTGAGACATGTGCTCCAGCTGCGACACCGGCTCGCCGATATAGTCTTCATCACCATGCTGCTGATACAGGGCAAATATTTCGCTGACAACCTGTTCGGCTGTTCTCATCGTTATCCCCTCAGGCAATTTCGTTGAACAGCCGAGCGATATGCCGCTCGGCCAGGGCCGGCCCGACGCTCATGCCGACGCCGCTGTGCATCAGCGCGGCGCTGACACCCGGCGCCACCTGCAACAGCGAAAATGGCCCGGGCCCGCCAGAACCATAGACGCCCTGCCAGCGTTCGACCACCTCGATACGACCACCGAGGGTGTGCTCGGCCAGTTCGATCATCCAGTTGTCGACCTGTTCGGCATTGAACGGAGCAGCATCGCTGCCATAGGCATGCGAGTCGCCGATGATCAGCTCGCCATGGGGTGTGGGGCTGATCAGCAAGTGAATCCCGTGCTCCATCAGGTGAGGACTGTCGCTAAGCAATTGCGTCTTGAGGGCCTGGGCCTGAGGTAGGTCGGCGAAGGCGCCGTAATGCACGCAGCTCAAGCCGGTCAGCAGCGCATGCTGCAGATTCAGCTTGAAACGCGGTCGGGCACGCAGCATCTGCAAACGGCAAAGCTGCGGTTGCAGCCTGGCGATGGGTTCGGCGAGCAGGGTCTGGTAGTCATGCCCGGAACACACCACGATCTGCCCGGCGCTGAAATCACCTGCGGTGGTCGAGACTTTTCCAGGTTCGATATCGCGCACCAGAGTGGAGAAGTGAAACTGCACGTCCAGTTCCTGCTGCAGGAAGCGGATCAACATGGGGATGGCTTCACGGGAGTACAGCTGCTGGTCGTCCAGCCCACGCAACGCCGCGCGGTGGTGACGGAACTGACCGCCATACAGGTCGTTCAAGGCCGCACCCGTCAACATTTCGACCCTGTAACCATGCTCCACGGCCCGTTCGGCACAGAAGGCTTCCAACAGCTCCTGTTCAAGGGCAGTACGCGCGAACAACAGCGAACCATTGCTCTTCAATTCGAAGCCGGCCTGACGCGACCAGTGCGCCCAGATTCCGCGGCTGGCCTTGGCCAGTTCGAGCATTTCGCCCGGTGGTTGACCCGTGACCAGCGCCTGGCCGAAGTTGCGTACCGAAGCGCCCAGCGGGGTGGCGGTGCGTTCGAATACCCGCACCGTGAGACCGCGCCGGGCAGCGGCGTAGGCATGGGACAGGCCGAGAATGCCGGCGCCGACGATTAATAGATCGGTCATCTCAGATTCCTTCAAGAATTGCAGTGGCCCTATCGCTGGCAAGGCCAGCTCCCACAGAGACTTCCAGAGCACCTGGCCCTTGTGGGAGCCGGCCTTGCCGGCGATGAAGCCAACCCGGTCTTACTGTTGCGCCACCTTCTCCGACTTGCCGTCATAGCGCTTGCGCCATTCGGCAAGGATGCTGTCGCGGTTCTGCGAGGCCCAGGCGAAGTCGTTCTTGATCAGGCGCTGTTCGTAGTCAGCCGGCAGTTCGGTCTGCGGCTTGGCGATACCCGGCTGGGCGAGCACGGCGAAGTTTTCCTTGTACAGCTCCATCGCTGCCGGGCTTGCCGAAAAGTCGGCCAGGCGCTTGGCGGCGTCTTCATGCTTGCTGCCCTTGAGCACGGCGGTGGCTTCGATTTCCCAGCCCAAACCTTCCTTCGGCAGGACGATGTCCAAAGGTGCGCCCTGACGCTTGAGCTGCACGGCCGGGTATTCGAAGGAGATACCGATCGGGAACTCACCGGCCGCCGCCAGCTTGCACGGCTTGGAACCGGAGTGAACGTACTGGCCGATGTTCTGGTGCAGGCCGTCCATGTACGCCCAGCCCTGCTTCTCGCCAAAGGTCTGCAACCAGGCGCTGACATCGAGGAAGCCGGTGCCGGACGACGCCGGGTTCGGCATGACGATCTTGCCCTTGTACTCAGGCTTGGTCAGGTCCTGCCAGCTCACCGGTTTGGTCAGGCCCTGCTTCTCGGCTTCGATGGTGTTGAAGCAGATGGTCGCCGCCCAGACGTCCATGCCGACCCAGGCCGGTGGGTTGGCGGCATCGCGGTAGTTTGCGCCGATCTTGTCCAGATCCTTCGGCGCGTAGCTCTGCAGCATGCCCTGCTGATCGAGGATCGCCAGGCTGGAAGCGGCCAGGCCCCACACCGCATCCGCCTGCGGACGGTCTTTTTCAGCCAGCAGCTTGGCGGTGATGATGCCGGTGGAATCACGTACCCACTTGATCTCGATATCCGGGTTGGCCTTTTCGAAGGCCTGCTTGTAGCTCTTGAGTTGTTCGGCTTCGAGTGCGGTGTAAACCGTCAGCTGGGTGTCGGCAGCAGTGGCCTGCAGGCTGAACGCAGTGAGGACGGCAGCGGCAAGAGCAAGTGGCTTGAACATGATGCGGTTCCTTTGAACGGTACGAGGGTTGGGTAAGGCAATCACTGGCCCGGCGCGCGCTGGCGCCAGGCTTGGGAACGTTGCAGCAGGCCACGCGAGGCCCAGGCCAGGAGCAGCGACACGCTGGCGCTGGTCAGCAGGATCAGGGTCGACATCGCCGCCGCGCCGCCGACGTTGCCGGCATCGTCCATGTTCAACACGGCGACGGCGGCAAGGATGGTGTCCGGGCTGTAGAGGAAGATCGCCGCCGACACCGTGGTCATCGCCGAGACGAACAGGTAGCGGACGATGTCCAGCAGCGCCGGCAGGCAGATCGGTACGGTGACCCGCAGGAAGTGCCGGTACAGCGGCGCCTTGAGCGACAGCGCAGCGGCTTCGAATTCACCGTCGAGCTGGCGCAGGGCGGTGGTCGCGGTCATCTGCGCGGTGGTCAGATAGTGAGCAATGGTGCACACCACCAACAGCGCCATGCTGCCGTAGAACACATGCAGGGGGTTGCTGGTGAGGTTGAAGAAGAACACGTAGCCCAGGCCCAGAACCAGGCCGGGTACCGCCATCGGCACGAAGCTGAGCAAGCGCAGCACCAGGTTGAGCGCGCGCTGGCCCTTGGTCTTTTCCATCAGGTAGGCGCCGGTGAAGATCACCGCGCTGCCGATCAATGCGGTTCCCAGCGCCATGGTCAGACTGTTGGTGTAAGCCAGCCAGCCACCGCCAGCGGTTTCATCGAACTGATAGTGCTTGAGCGACAAAGTCATGTTGTAAGGCCAGAAGGTCACCAGCGACGAATACACCGCCATGCCCACCACCAGCAGCAACACCGCGCAAACCATCAGCACCACGGCCAGGAACCAGGTATCGCGACGGCGCGACGGCTGCGGCACGAACACCTGGGCCCTGCCACTCATGGCATCGCGCTGACGGCGGCGCAGCCAGGCATCGACGGTGAAGCTGAGCAGCGCTGGCACCAGCAGGACCATGCCGATCAAGGCACCGCGACCGAATTGCTGCTGGCCGACTACCGCTTTATAGGCCTCCAGCGCCAGCACCTGATAGTCGCCACCGACCACCACCGGCACGCCGAAATCGGTGATGGTCAGGGTGAACACCAGACAGAACGCGGCGAACACGGCCTGGCGGGTGGCCGGCCAGGTGATGCTGTGGAAGGCGCGCCAGGGACCGGCGCCCATGCTCGAGGCAGCATCGAACAGGCGCGCATCGGCCAGCGACAGCGCCGACAGCAGGATCATCAGGGCATGGGGAAAGGTGTAGATGGCTTCACCGAGGACAATGCCCCAGAAGCCATAGATGTTGTCGCTGAGCAGCCCGCGCAGCAGGCCCTGATTTCCAAACAGGTATACCAGGGCAATGGCCGGCAGCATCGACGGGGCCAGCAACGGCAGCAGCGAGATCCCGCGCCAGATGCGTTTGCCGGGGATCAGTGTGCGTTGCAAGGCATAGGCGAACAGGTAGGCCAGCGGCACGACAATCGCGGCGACGCTGAGCGAGACCTTGAGGCTGTTGCCTAGCAGCCAGTGAAAGTTGGCGCTGGCAAACAATTCTCGTGCGGCGACCAGACCACCGCCCTGCCCGGCATCGCTGCTGAAACCTCGCCAGAAAATCGCCAGCAACGGCATCAACACCGCGACTGTCAGCAGAAGCAGCAGCAACCCTTTACCGCCGACCACGAATAGTCGATCACCCAGTGAAGCGCCGGAGTGCTGTGCTGCCTTCGCCTGCGCGATCGGCATGGCCATTGGCGCGGCCATCTCAGGCAAACACCTGCAGGCTGCGCGGCGGCAGGGCGACCCAGATGTCCTGTGAGCCCAGGCGCGGCATCGACTCGGGCGCGACTTCGGCCAACAGTGCGTGGCCCGGCAGCTCGTTGAACTCGAAACTCATGCGGCAGCGGTTACCGAGGAAAGTGATCTCGCGCACCCGCGCCGGGAACAGGTTTTCTTCATGCACCGGCGGGTTGACGTTTATTGCTTCCGGGCGGCAGAACAAACGACCGCTACGGGCCTGACCGGCGCCGTCGGCCAGACGCATGTTCAGCGCACCGACCTGCGCATGGCTGTCGCTGTGGCGCTGGAACGGCAGCCAGTTGCCCTGACCGACGAACTCGGCCACGAACGGCGTGGCGGGTTTGTCGTAGATTTCCTGGGGCGTGGCGTATTGCTCGACCTGACCGTTGTTCATCACCGCGATACGGTCGGCCATGAGCATGGCTTCGTCCTGGTTGTGGGTAACCATCAGGGTGGTGATGCCCAACTGGCGTTGCAGCTGGCGCAGCTCGGTACACAGGTGCTCACGGACGCGGGCATCGAGGGCCGACATCGGCTCGTCGAGCAGCAGCAACGAAGGTGCCGGAGCCAGGGCGCGGGCCAGGGCTACCCGTTGTTGCTGACCGCCGGAAAGCTGGCCGGGGTATTTTTTCTCGCTGCCGGACAGACCGACCAGCTCGAGCATCTGCGCCACCCGCTGGCGCACCTCGTCACGACCGCTGCCGGCCAGGCCGTAGGCGATGTTGGCTTCGACGGTCAGGTTCGGAAACAGTGCATAAGACTGAAACAGGATGCCGTAATCACGGGCCTGCGGCGGCAGGTCGGAGATGTCGCGATCACCGATGTACAGGGTGCCACGGTCCTGACGCTCGAGGCCGGCGATACAGCGCAGTAGCGTGGTCTTGCCACAGCCGGACGGGCCCAGCAGACACACCAGCTCACCGGCGGCGATGTCCAGGGAGACATCCTGCAGGGCGGTAAAGGCGCCGAAGCGCTTGTGGATACCGCGCACTTTCATCTGTGCGCCTGGGTTTGCGACCGGAGTGTTCATGGCAGGACCTCATCGAACGAATGAGGGCCATGCTAGGGAGGTAATGCGAAGGTTCTGTGGCTGGGAAGCAAAAGATGGCGATAGTGGTATAGGCAGATTTGGGTGTGGTTAAGTTAAAAGCATCGCGGGGCAAGCCCGCTCCCACCGGGATCTGCCCCCCCCGGTGGGAGCGGGCTTGCCCCGCGATGTTTCAAATTTCCACAGCCGATACTTCCTGCGCCAACCCCAGAAAAGCTGCTGGCAGCCGCGCCTGCCTGCGCTCCTTCAGGCAATACAGGTACTCATGCATCACTGGCGCATTCTCCAGGCTCAACACCCGCAGCTCAGGGTTATGCGGCACTTCATGGCGAGCGATGAGGCTGATACCGATATTGCGCAACACCGCTTCGCGTATCGACTCGCGGCTGCCGATCTCCAGAATCGACCCCACTTTAACCCCCGCCTCTTCCAGCATCTGCTCGGTCAGCTTACGGGTGGTCGAGCCTTGCTCGCGCACCAGCAGGCAGTGCCCGGCCAGCGCCGACAGCGGCAGCGATTCACGACTGGCCAATGGATGATTGCGGTGCACCGCCACCACCAACGGGTCGGTGCCCAGCACCCGGCGTACCAGACGCGCGTCTTCAACCAGTTGCGACGAAGCTGCAAGGTCCACCCGATAGTCTTCCAACAACTCCAGCACCTGCTGGGAGTTGCCGATTTCCACCGAAACCTCCACTTGCGGCAAACGCTCGCGAAAGATCTTCACCAGATCGAGGATGTAATACGGCGCAGTGGCAGCAATGCGCAAACTGCCCTGACCCTGACCACTGTTGCGCAGGAAGAACTCGATATCGGCTTCCTGCTGCAACAGGGTCTTGACCATCGGCAACAGCCGCGCGCCGTCATCGCTGAGGGTCAGGCGCCGGCCGCCACGGTAGAACAGCTCCACCGCGTACTGGCTTTCCAGGTTGCGGATCTGCGTGGTGACTGTTGGTTGGCTAAGCCCGAGTTTCTTCGCCGCCAGGGTAATGCTGCCCAGGCGGGCAACCATGTAGAAGGCTTTCAACTCGGAACTCAACATACATCCCCTATTTTCGCAGCAGGCGCAGGCCGTTGAAGACCACCAACAAGCTCACGCCCATATCGGCGAACACCGCCATCCACATGGTTGCCATACCGGCGAAGGTGATCGCCAGAAAAATCGCCTTGATCCCCAGCGCCAGCACGATGTTCTGGGTCAGGATCGCCGCCGTCTGGCGCGAGAGCCTGACGAACGCCGGGATTTTGCGCAAGTCATCATCCATCAGCGCCACGTCGGCAGTTTCGATGGCCGTGTCGGTACCGGCCGCGGCCATGGCAAAGCCGATTTCCGAACGGGCCAGTGCCGGGGCGTCGTTGATGCCGTCGCCGACCATACCGACCCGATGCCCTTGCGCGTACAGATCCTCGATGGTCTTGAGCTTGTCGGCCGGCAGCAGGTTGCCATGGGCCTGATCGATACCCACCTGAGCGGCAATAGCTTGCGCGGTGTGGGGATTGTCGCCGGTGAGCATGACAGTCTTGATACCCAGCTCATGCAGTTCGGCAATCGCCTCGCGGCTGCTGTCCTTGACCGTGTCGGCCACAGCGAACAGGGCCAGCGGGCCGGACTTGTCGAGCAGTAGCACCACGGTCTTGCCCTGACGTTCCAGGGCATCGAGCTGTGCTTCAAGCTGCGGTGAGCACAGGCCCAGCTCTTCGACCAGGCGATGGTTGCCCAGGTGATACAGCTCGCCGTCGATCTCGCCGCGCACACCGCGGCCGGCCAGGGCTTCGAACGCCGCGACTTCACTCAGGGCCAGTTGCTGCGCGTTGGCATATACCGCAATAGCACGCGACACCGGGTGATCGGAACGGTCCGCCAGGCTGGCAGCCAGCGCCTGAGCGCGGCCTTCGAACAGCGGCTCAAGCACGACATGATCGGTCTGCACCGGTTTGCCGTGGGTGATGGTGCCGGTCTTGTCCAGCGCCAGGAAGTCGAGCTTGCGCCCGCCCTCCAGGTACACCCCGCCCTTGACCAGAATACCTTTACGCGCCGCTGCAGCCAGACCGCTGACGATGGTCACCGGGGTGGAAATTACCAGCGCGCATGGGCAGGCTACTACCAGCAACACCAGGGCGCGGTAGATCCAGTCGAACCAGGCGCCAGCCATGAACAGCGGTGGAATCACCGCAACCGCCAGGGCAAAGGCGAACACCGCCGGGGTGTAGATCCGCGAGAACTGGTCAACGAAACGCTGAGTTGGTGCGCGGGCGCTCTGGGCCTCTTCAACTGCCTTGATGATGCGCGCCAGGGTCGACTGCCCGGCAGCTGCTGTTACCCGGTACTCAAGGGCACCGGCCTGGTTGATGGTACCGGCGAAGACCTTGTCGCCCGGCCCCTTTTCCACCGGCAGGCTCTCACCGGTAATCGGCGCCTGATCGATGCTCGACTGACCACTGACCACTTCGCCGTCCAGGCCGATACGCTCACCGGGGCGCACGCGTACCAGCGCCCCCAGCGCCACCTGCTTGACCTCGACCTCACGCCACTGACCATCGGCCTGCTGCACCGTGGCCATGTCCGGGCTCAGTTGCATCAGCCCGCCAATCGCATTGCGCGCACGGTCCAGCGAGCGCGCTTCGATCAGCTCGGCAACGGTAAACAGAAACATCACCATCGCCGCTTCCGGCCACTGGCCGATCAGCACGGCGCCGGTGACGGCGATGCTCATCAATGCGTTGATGTTCAGGTTGCGGTTCTTCAGGGCGATCCAGCCCTTTTTGTAAGTGCCTAAGCCACAGCTGAGGATCGACACCAACGCCACCAGCGCGACCACCCAGGAAGGCGCCAGCTCGGCGAAGTGAATGCCTTCGGCGGCAATGGCCGCAATCCCGGACAGCGCCAATGGCCACCAATGCTTTTTCCCCGGCGCCGGCGGCGCGGCAGGTTCTTCGCTGCTCTCGGTCAGTGGCTCGGCCTGCATGCCCAGCGAAGCGACGGCCTGCTCGATGGTCAGGGTATCGCTATGGGTGTGGCGCACCCCGAGAATGCGGTTGATCAGGTTGAACTCCAGCTGCTCGACTCCCGCCAGCTTGCCCAGCTTGTTCTGGATCAGGGTCTGTTCGGTCGGGCAGTCCATGGCCTCGATGCGAAAGCGGCTCAGGCGTGCATTGCTGCTGGCAGTCTCGCTCAGTTGCACCAGAGACGGCGCGGCATCGTGGGAACAGCAGCTGTGGGCGTGCTTGGCATGCTTGTGGCTGGCGTGATCATGCGGGTCTTTACCCGGGGTATGGCTGACAGGCTGGTTCATGGGTTCATCCTTAAATGTCCTGTTGCCAAGTGAACACCCTGTAGCCACTATAGGGTCAAGCAACCTGCCGAGGTATTTTCAGATGAAGATCGGAGAACTGGCCAAGGCCACCGACTGCGCGGTGGAAACCATTCGTTATTACGAGCGGGAAAACCTGCTGCCGGAACCGGCGCGCAGCGAGGGCAATTACCGGATGTACACCCAGGCCCACGTCGAGCGCCTGACCTTCATCCGCAACTGCCGCACCCTCGACATGACCCTGGAAGAAATCCGCAGCCTGCTGCGCCTGCGCGACAGCCCGGATGACCAGTGTGAAAGCGTCAACGCCCTGATCGACGAGCATATCCAGCATGTGAAGGCGCGAATCGACGGGTTGCAGGCGTTGCAGGCGCAACTGCTGGAGCTGCGCCAGCATTGTCATTCCAAAGAGGTGCAGTGCTCGATCCTGCAGCACCTGGAGGTCAATGGTGCGGTGACGGCGCCGGAGGCGGAGCATTCGCATGTGGGCAGGAGCCACGGGCACTGATCCTGTCGAAACTATCTAAAGCTTCAGGTTTGGATACTTTCGGAACTATCCTACGCACGCTGCCGTGTTTTCTCTATTGTTGAGAAAGTGCATCAGGGCTAGTTTCCTCGGGTCGTCCATATTGGCGACCGGGTGTGAGAGCCCGCCCTGACCTAATGGCAGCGTTGTCATGGCAGCCGTGCGCGGGCAGACTTTTGTCTGGCCGGGTTCCTAGGTCTTCGGTCTCTCACCCCGCGTGCGGCTGCCACCCTACTCCTGTGAGAGGGACTGGGAGGTAGCTCCTGTCTGATCCTAGGAGTTACGCCATGAAAAAGATTGTCCCTGACCCACCAAATTCCCTCATTACCACCCCCTACTTTTCCATCCACAGCGACCTCATCCCCCCAGATTCCCTGGCCTTCGCCAGCGAACTCCTGCGCGGCATCCACGAAACCACCGACGAATTCTGCCGCGCCCACGCCAATGAACCCGGCCAGGGCATGCTGGTGAATGTGCTGCATTCGGCCGAAATGGCCAGGGCGCTGGTTGAGCATGCGTTGTGCAAGCTGCAAGGAGTGAAGCCATGAGCCTGGAGACCGGCAAGACCGTAGGCGTGGTGGATTTCATCCGCAGCGAGCAAGCGCCCATGGGGCTGTTTCGCATTGCGCCGGATGTGCCGTGTGACTACGCGCTGGAGCAGGCCTCAACCGTGCTGGGTTGTGTGCACAAGCTGATCGAGGCGGGGCTCCTGGATGAAGACGGCGAGATGTTGTGGGCCGCTTATTTTCTCAACGAATTCGCCAAGGCGATCATCGATGATGTCGGGCTGGGGATGAAGAAGGCTTGACCCACCGGTGGGAGCGGGCTTGCCCCGCGATGCGATGTAATAGTCAAATCGCAATCGCGGGGCAAGCCCGCTCCCACCAGGCAGCCAGTTGTTTCTACAACGACGGTGATCAGACCGCCATCGGCGCCGTCATCGGCGCGTGGTGCTCGTAACCTTCCAGGCTGAAGTCGCTCGGCTCGACCTTCTCCAGCCACTCCGGCTCGTACACGCCAGTCTTGGCATACTCAGGCACGCGATCATTGATCACCAGCTTCGGTGCCGCCAGCGGTTCGCGCTTGAGCTGCTCGTTGAGCATGTCCAGGTGGTTCTCGTACACGTGCGCATCACCGATGAAGTAGGTGAACCAGCGCGGCGTGTAGCCGGTCAGGCGACCCACCAGCGACAGCAGTGCGGCGCCTTCAGTCAGGTTGAACGGTGTGCCCAGGCCCAGGTCGTTGGAGCGGATGTAGAGGGTCAGGGAGATTTCCTTGGTCTCGACATTCGGGTGGAACTGGTACAGCAGGTGGCACGGCGGCAGGGCCATTTCGTCGAGCTGGGCGCAGTTCCAGCCATGGAACAGGATGCGGCGGCTGCCCGGGTCTTTGTGGATGGTGTCGATGCACTGGCGAATCTGGTCGATGGCCTTGTACAGCACCACGAACGCTTCACCGTCTTCTTCGGCTTCGGCAATCTTCATAAAGCCCTGGCTCTGCGCCAGTTCGATGGCTGCCGGGTTGCTCAGCGGGATACGCTTGTAGGCCGGCCACTGACGCCATTGCACGCCGTAGATCTCGCCGAGGTCGTCATGCCCCTGGCGGAACGGGTTGGCCAGCCACTGGGCGTTTTCGTTGGCGTTCTGGTCCCAGACCTTGCAGCCCAGTTCACGGAACTCGCCGGCATTCTTCACGCCACGCAGGAAACCGACCATTTCACCGATGGCCGACTTGAACGCCAGCTTGCGGGTGGTGATGGCCGGAAAGCCTTTCTGCAGGTCGAAGCGCAGCATGGCACCAGGCAGGCTGATGGTGCGGATACCGGTACGGTTACCCTGCAGGGTGCCGTTTTCGATGACGTCACGGACCAGATCTAGATACTGTTTCATGGCTTACCTGTAGCAAAGACGGCAGGGGATCGCCCTGCCGTGGAAAATCAAACGGCGGCCTTGGCCGTGGGTTTGCGGTTGTAGGCCCACCAGATCAGGAAGATGCCACCGACGATCATCGGCACGCAAAGCAACTGACCCATGGTCAACCAGCCGAAGGCGATGTAGCCAAGCTGGGCATCGGGTACCCGCACGAACTCCACGATAAAGCGGAAGATGCCGTAGAACAGCGCGAACATGCCGGAAACCGCCATGGTCGGGCGCGGCTTGCGCGAGTACAGCCAAAGGATCAGGAATAATGCCACACCTTCCAGGGCGAACTGGTACAGCTGCGACGGGTGACGTGGCAACTGGGCCGGATCGCTGTACGGCGGGAAGACCATGGCCCATGGCACATCGGTGGCCTTGCCCCACAGTTCGGCGTTGATGAAGTTGCCAATCCGCCCGGCGCCCAGGCCGATCGGCACCAGTGGCGCGACGAAGTCCATCAACTCGAAGAACGACTTGTTGTTGCGCTTGCCGAACCACAAAGCCGCCAGCATCACGCCGATAAAACCGCCGTGGAACGACATGCCGCCCTTCCACACTTCGAAGATCAGCGCCGGGCTGGCCAGGTAGGCGTGCAGGTCATAGAACAGCACATAACCCAAGCGGCCACCGACGATCACGCCCATGGACAGCCAGAACACCAGGTCCGAGAGCTTTTCACGGCTCCAGGTCGGGTCGAAGCGGTTCAGTCGACGCGAGGCCAGCAGCCAGGCGCCGCCGATGCCGACCAGGTACATCAGACCGTACCAATGGATTTTGATCCATTTCAGGTCAAGGGCTACTGGATCTATCTGCGGGTAAGGCAGCATGGTGACTCCTCTCGTTAAAGCAAAAAGCTTAAGCCGACGCAGAACAGCAGCGCGGCGAACAATCGTTTGAGCAGGCGTGGCGACAATTTGTGCGCCAGACGCGCGCCGAAGCGGGCAAAAAACATACTGGTCAGGGCGATCCCCAGCAGCGCGGGCAAGTAGACAAAGCCCAGGCTATGCGCCGGCAGGTGCGGGTCGTGCCAGCCCAGCCAGATGAAACTCAGGGCACTGGCCACCGCAATCGGAAACCCGCAGGCCGAGGACGTCGCTACCGCCTGCTGCATCGGCAGGCTGCGCCAGGTCAGGAACGGTACGGTCAAGGAGCCGCCGCCAATGCCGAAAATCGCCGAAGCCCAGCCGATCACACTGCCCGCCGCAGTCAATCCGGGCTTGCCGGGGATGCTGCGGCTGGCCTTGGGCTTGAGGTCCAGGGCCATTTGGGCGGCAATCACCAGGGCAAACACACCGATGATCTTCTGCAGCAGCGGCCCCTGGATGGCCGAGGCGGTCTTGGCACCGATACCGGCACCGACCAGGATCCCGAGGGTCATCCAGACAAAGATCGGCCACTGCACCGCACCTTTGCGGTGGTGCTCGCGGATGGCATTGATCGAGGTGAAGACAATGGTCGCCAACGATGTACCCACCGCCAGGTGGGTCAGCACCGAGGCATCGAAGCCCTGCAAGGTGAAACTGAACACCAGCACCGGCACGATGATGATGCCACCGCCAACGCCGAACAGCCCGGCCAGCACGCCTGCGCAGGCGCCCAGCAGCAAATAGAGCACGAATTCCATTGTCGCCCCCGTCAATTCAGTCCGGCATGGTAACGGAAGGGAGGCCTGTGGCTCTAGTGAAGACACATCAAGTCGATGGATCAGACCGGGCGCTATGGGTAGAGTGGGCAAAAACACAGAGGTCCACCTATGTGTCTGATCGTTTTCGCCTGGCGGCCCGGGCATGCCCAGCCGCTGATCGTCGCGGCCAACCGCGATGAGTTCTATGCCCGCCCCAGCCGTATGCTTGGGGCCTGGGACGATGCGCCTGGCGTCTATGCCGGACGCGACCTGGAAGCAGGTGGTACCTGGTTGGGCGTTGGGCCAGCGGGGCGTTTTGCTGCGCTGACCAATATTCGTGACCCGCAACAAGTCCAGGGCGCACGCTCACGAGGTGAGCTGGTGGCCGCCTTCCTGCGCGGTGAGCTGAGAGTCGAAGCCTATCTGGACCAGGTCGCCAGCCGCAGTCAGCAGTATTCGGGGTTCAACCTGCTGGTGGGCGACAGCAGCACGCTGGGCTACCTGAATGCCCGTGAGGCGCAGGTACGGTTGCTGGGGGAAGGGGTCTACGGTTTGTCCAATGCCGGGCTGGATACGCCCTGGCCGAAGCTGGTCAAGGCGCGTGCCGGGCTGATCCAGCATCTACCCGATCCTCAACCCGAAACCTTGCTGACGTTGCTTGGGGATAACCTGCAAGCGGCAGACGGCGAGCTGCCGGAGACCGGCGTGGGGCTGAGTACCGAGCGGTTGTTGTCGAGTGTGTTTATCGCCAGCCAGAACTATGGGACGCGAGCGAGCACGGTGTTGATTGTCGAGGCAGATGGTCGACGGCGCCTGGTGGAACGCAGTTTCGGACCGTTCGGGGGGCATCTGGGCGAAGTGGATCTGCAGGTTTGATGCTATCGCGGGGCAAGCCCGCTCCCACCGGGATCACCATCAGCCGGTGGGAGCGGGCTTGCCCCGCGATAAGGTCTACAAATTCTTCGCCGACCCCGGATTGATCATCCGCGCCAGCCCGAGGTTCTTCAGAGCCAGTTGCAGCGAGCTGTGGATAACTTGCGGGTTGTCGATGCTCATGGCCTGGGCCAGCAGTTCCTGAGACTTGCTCAGGCTGACCTGACGCAGCATCCATTTCACCTTCGGCAAGTTGGTGGCGTTCATCGACAGGCTGTCGAAACCCATGGCCATCAGCAGCACTGCAGCCGCCGGGTCACCGGCCATCTCGCCACAGATACTCACCGGCTTGCCTTCGGCATGGGCGTCGCGCACCACGTTCTGCAGGGCTTGCAGTACCGCAGGGTGCAAATAGTCGTAGAGGTCGGCAACCCGCGGGTTGTTGCGGTCGACCGCCAACAGGTACTGGGTCAGGTCGTTGGAGCCGACCGAGAGGAAGTCCACCTGACGCGCCAGCTCACGGGTCTGATAGACCGCCGCCGGGATTTCAATCATCACCCCCACGGGCGGCATCGGTACGTCAGTGCCTTCGTCACGCACTTCGCCCCAGGCCCGGTGAATCAGGTGCAGAGCCTCTTCCAGCTCGTGGATACCGGAAATCATCGGCAGCAGAATGCGCAGGTTGTTCAGGCCTTCACTGGCCTTGAGCATGGCCCGGGTCTGCACCAGGAAGATTTCCGGATGATCGAGGGTTACGCGGATACCGCGCCAGCCAAGGAAGGGGTTGTCTTCCTTGATCGGGAAATACGACAGCGCCTTGTCGCCGCCGATGTCCAGGCTGCGCATGGTCACCGGCAACGGGTGGAAGGCCGCCAGTTGCTCGCGGTAAATCGCCAGCTGCTCCTTTTCGCTGGGGAAGCGCTGGTTGATCATGAACGGCACTTCAGTGCGGTACAGCCCGACCCCTTCGGCGCCACGCTGCTGGGCGCGGGCGACATCGGCAAGCAGGCCGGTGTTGACCCACAGCGGCATGCGGTGGCCATCGAGGGTGATGCACGGCAGTTCGCGCAAGGCATCCAGGCCCTGGGCCAGCTGGCGCTCTTCCTCGACCACTTCGGCATACTGCTTGCGCAGCACTTCGCTGGGGTTGGTGTAGACATCGCCCTTGTAGCCATCGACGATCATGTCGATGCCGTCGACCTTCGAATACGGCAGGTCGACCAGGCCCATCACGGTCGGAATGCCCATGGCCCGGGCCAGGATCGCGACGTGGGAGTTGCCTGAGCCGAGTACCGACACCAGGCCGACCAGCTTGCCTTCCGGCACTTCGCCGAGCATCGCCGGGGTCAGTTCTTCGCTGATCAGAATGGTGTTATCGGGATAGACCAGCGTCTGCTGCCTTGCCTCCTGGAGGTAGGCCAGCAGACGCCGGCCCAGATCCTTCACATCGGAAGCCCTCTCGCGCAGGTAGGCGTCGTCCATCAGCTCGAAGCGGTTGACGTGCTCGCCCACCACCTGGCGCAAGGCGCCCTGGGCCCACTGCCCGGTCTTGATCACCTGCACCACTTCGCCGCCCAGGGCCGCATCTTCGAGCATCATCAGGTAGACGTCGAACAACGCGCGCTCTTCCGGGCGCAGTTGAGTGGCAAGTTTGGCCGACAGGTTGCGCATGTCGGCGCGCACGCCTTCCAGCGCATTGTTGAAAAGAATCAGCTCGGCGTCGATGTCATCAACGCTCTTGTCCGGCACCACATCGAGATCGGCCGGTGGCAGCATGACCACCGCCTTGCCCACTGCCGCGCCGGGCGAACCGGGCACGCCGACGAACTTGGCCTCCTGGATGCCCTTGCCCTGACGGCCCAGGCCACGGATCGAACCGGTGGCTTCGGCGTGGGCGATAACCCCGGCGAGCTGGGCGCTCATGGTCACCAGGAAGGCTTCTTCGCCTTCATCGAACTGGCGCCGCTCTTTTTGCTGGATGACCAGCACCCCGACCACGCGCCGGTGGTGAATGATCGGCGCACCGAGAAACGAGGCGAAACGCTCTTCACCGGTTTCGGCGAAGTAGCGGTAACGCGGGTGATCCGCAGCGTTTTCCAGGTTCAGCGGTTCTTCGCGGGTGCCGACCAGACCGACCAGGCCCTCGTTGGGGGCCATGCTGACCTTGCCGATTGAACGCTTGTTCAAGCCTTCGGTGGCCATCAGCACGAAACGGTTGCTCTCCGGGTCGAGCAGGTAGACGGAGCAGACCTGACTGCCCATGGCCTCTTTGACGCGCAACACAATGATCCCCAACGCCGTCTTGAGATCCTTGGCGGAGTTAACTTCCTGGACGATCTTGCGCAGCGTATTGAGCATGGCTCGGGGTCGAACTCCGTCGTCAGTCGCGCGCCAGCAGGCGCGGGGCAAGCTCTTTGAGAGCGCGGCGGTAAACCTCGCGCTTGAATGTCACCACCTGGCCCAGCGGGTACCAATAACTGACCCAGCGCCAGCCATCGAACTCCGGTTTCCCGGTCAGGTCCATCCGCACCCGCTGCTCGTTGGAGACCAGGCGCAGGAGAAACCATTTCTGCTTCTGGCCGATACACAGCGGTTGGCTGTGGGTCCGCACCAGGCGTTGGGGTAAACGATAACGCAACCAGCCGCGGGTGCAGGCAAGAATTTCAACATCATCGCGCTCCAGCCCCACTTCTTCGTTCAGCTCGCGGTACAGGGCATCTTCCGGCGTCTCTTCAGGGTTGATTCCACCCTGGGGAAACTGCCAGGCATCCTGGTTGATCCGCCGAGCCCATAGCACCTGCCCAAGATCATTCGTCAGAATGATCCCGACATTGGGGCGAAAACCATCGGGGTCGATCACGGCAGCAACCTCGCAAACGCATGTCACGGCATTGTTCCACAAAGGTCACAAGGCCAGCAACGCGCCTGTTTACGTTATGTGCACCGATGTGAAAAGTCCGTATTCTGTGGGACTTTTCAGATGTTATGCGAGTGACTTAAATGCGCCTGGCTTTATTCGATCTGGACAATACCCTCCTCGGCGGCGACAGCGACCACGCCTGGGGAGACTACCTCTGCGCCCGTGGGATTCTCGACCCGGTGGAGTATCAGAACCGCAACGATGCCTTCTACCAGGATTACCTGGCCGGCAAGCTGGACCTGGCGGCCTATCTGAACTTCAGCCTGGAAATCCTCGCGACCACGGAAATGGCCCAGCTCGACGAATGGCATCGCGACTTCATGCGTGATTGCGTCGAGCCGATCGTCCAGCCCAAGGCCCTGGCGCTGCTGAAAAAGCACCGTGACGCCGGCGACAAGCTGGTGATCATCACCGCCACCAACCGCTTCATTACCGGGCCGATTGCCAAGCGCCTGGAAGTGGACACCCTGCTGGCCACTGAATGCGAGATGGTCGATGGCCGCTTCACCGGGCGCAGCACCGATGTGCCGTGCTTCCGTGAAGGCAAGGTAACGCGCCTGAATCGCTGGCTGGAAGAAAACGGCTTCAACCTTGAGGGCAGCTATTTCTATAGCGACTCGATGAACGATTTGCCGCTGCTGGAGCAGGTGGCCAATCCGGTTGCCGTCGATCCGGACCCGAACCTGCGCGCCGAAGCTGAAAAGCGCGGTTGGCCGGTGATCAGCCTGCGCGATTGATCGCGTCGGTGGGAACACGGTGGGAGCGGGCTTGCCCCGCGATGCGATGTGACTGAACAAGCGCAATCGCGGGGCAAGCCCGCTCCCACCGAAGCCCGCATGATCAGACCGGCTTGGCGCCCATCAGGCCGGCGATGGCGATGAAACACACGCCGCTGAACACCGCCAGCGCCAGGGTGAACTTCGGGTTACCCACAGTCGGCGCCGTACGCAGGCGATTGACCCGCGCCAGCAGCCAGAACCAGCTGAACGCCCCGAAGGTGTAGATCACGCTGGAGCCCAGCACCCAGGTCTGGCCCAACGGCCAGCCGATCAGGTGCACCAGCCACCAGCCAGTGAACGGCATGCTCACCAGGCAGATACCCATCAACAGCCAGACAAACACCAATGGCCGCCGCATCAGCCGGCTAGCAGCTGAAGTGTCGCCTTTGCGGCGCGCCAACCAGGTCCAGATCGCCAACCCAAGGGCACTGCCTAGTAACAGCACGGTGGCCGAGATGTGCAGGACCTTGAGCGTAGTCAGGTATTCCATGTCATTGCTTCCTTGTGAGCTGTCCTGAGCTTAGCTGCTCAGCCCAGAAACAGCCGGTACGCGGGGTTATCGGTTTCGTCCCAGTACGGGTAGCCGATCTTGGCCAGGGCAGCCGGCACCAGGTGGCGCTCATCATCCGGGACTTGCAGGCCAGCCACCACGCGACCATCGGCCGCGCCATGGTTGCGGTAATGGAACATCGAGATGTTCCAGCGCCCACCCAGTTTGTTGAGGAAGTTGAACAGCGCTCCCGGCCGCTCCGGGAACTCGAAACGCAGCACCAGCTCGTCACTGACCCGTGCCGCGTGGCCACCGACCATATGGCGGATATGCAGCTTGGCCAGTTCGTTGTCGGTCAGGTCGGTTACCGGGAAACCTTGCTCGGTCAGGCTCTGGATCAAGGCGCTACGCGGGTCGGTGTCCGGGTGAGTCTGCACGCCAACGAAGATGTGCGCCTCACCATCGGCATGGTAGCGATAGTTGAATTCGGTGATCTGACGCTTGCCAACCGCCTCGCAGAAGGCCTTGAAGCTGCCCGGCTGCTCGGGAATGGTCACGGCGATGATCGCCTCGCGACCTTCACCCAGCTCGGCACGCTCGGCAACATGACGCAGGCGGTCGAAGTTGACGTTGGCACCGGAGTCGATCGCCACCAGGGTCTGGCCGCTGACGCCCTTGAGTTCGACGTACTTCTTGATCCCGGCCACACCCAGTGCGCCGGCAGGTTCGGTGATCGAGCGGGTATCGTCGTAGATATCCTTGATCGCTGCACAGATCTCGTCAGTGCTGACGGTGATCACCTCATCGACATAGGTCTTGCAGATGTCGAAGGTGTGCTGGCCGATCTGCGCCACCGCCACGCCGTCGGCGAACAGCCCGACCTGCGGCAGCACCACCCGCTCACCCGCAGCCATCGCGGCCTGCAGGCAATTGGAGTCGTCCGGCTCGACGCCGATCACCTTGATCTCCGGGCGCAGGTACTTCACATAAGCGGCGATACCGGCGATCAAGCCACCGCCGCCGACCGGCACGAAGATCGCGTCCAGCTGACCCGGGTGCTGGCGCAGGATCTCCATGGCCACCGTGCCCTGCCCGGCAATGGTGTGCGGGTCATCGTACGGGTGGATATAGACGAAGCCTTTTTCATCCACCAGCTTCAGCGAATAGGCTAGGGCCTCGGGGAAGGAGTCGCCGTGCAGGACCACCTTGCCACCGCGCGAGCGCACGCCTTCGACCTTGATCTCCGGGGTGGTCTTGGGCATGACGATGGTCGCCTTGATCCCCAGTTCCCGCGCCGCCAGCGCCACGCCCTGGGCATGATTGCCGGCCGAGGCGGTGACCACGCCACGGGCCAGCTCTTCAGGGGTCAGCTGGGCCAGTTTGTTGTAGGCACCGCGAATCTTGAAGGAGAACACCGGCTGCAGGTCTTCGCGCTTGAGCAGAATGTTGTTGCCCAGACGCTTGCTCAGCTGGCCGGCGGTCTGCAGCGGGGTTTCGACGGCAACGTCGTAAACGCGCGAGGTGAGGATCTTCTTGACGTACTGTTCGAGCATCGGGAAAGCATCACTGAGCGGTTGGGCGGGGCTGGAAGTCTACCTTAGCGCCTTGTCGGGCGACCACAGCAAGTCCGGGGTTTTAACCGCTATACTACGCGACTTCACGATACTCCTCCCCGCTTCGGAGCCCGCATGACCCAGGACCAACTCAAACAGGCTGTCGCCCAGGCCGCTGTCGATTTCATTCTGCCCAAGCTCGACGACAAGAGCATCGTCGGCGTCGGCACCGGCTCGACCGCCAACTGCTTCATCGACGCCCTGGCCCAGCACAAGGCTGCCTTCGATGGCGCTGTGGCCAGTTCCGAAGCGACCGCTGCACGCCTGAAGGGTCATGGTATTCCGGTGTATGAGCTGAACACCGTCAGCGACCTGGAGTTCTATGTCGACGGCGCCGACGAAAGCGACGAGCACCTGAACCTGATCAAAGGCGGTGGCGCGGCCCTGACCCGCGAAAAGATCGTTGCCGCGGTGGCCAAGACCTTCATCTGCATCGCCGACGCCAGCAAGCTGGTGCCGGTGCTGGGCGCCTTCCCGCTGCCGGTCGAAGTGATCCCGATGGCCCGCAGTCATGTCGCACGTCAGCTGGTCAAGCTGGGCGGCGACCCGGTCTATCGTGAAGGCGTGGTCACCGACAACGGCAACATCATCCTCGATGTGCACAACCTGCAGATCACCAACCCGGTGGAACTGGAAAGCCAGATCAATGCCATTGTTGGCGTGGTCACCAACGGCCTGTTCGCAGCGCGGCCGGCGGATCTGCTGTTGCTGGGGACTTCTGAAGGGGTGAAAACCCTCAAGGTTTCTTGAACACGTAAAACAGGTTCGGCTCACTGACCAGGTATATGGTCCCGGCATCGTCCATGGCGATGCCTTCAGCCTGCGGCACACTCTGCTTCAGGCCCTGAAAGCCCTTGCGCAGTGACAGGCTGCTCAGTGGCTTGCCCTTCACATCCAGTTCCAGCACCAGCTGCGACTCATCCGACAACGCCAGCAGATGCCCGCTGCGTTCATCGAACTGCAAGCTCGACAGATCACGCACAAACAGCCGTGAATCACGCTTCTGGTCCTGTACTACATGCACTGCATAAGGCTGCTCTGGGTTGTCATGAGGAAAGCCATGCACCTCATAGATCAACATCGGGTCGCGTTCTTTAGCCACGAACAGGCGCTTGCCCACCGAGTCGTAGGCCAGGCCCTCGAAGCCCTTGTTGCCGTTCAGGCCGATGCCCAAGGTCAGTTGCTCGGCCTCTTTGGCATCCAGCGATTGCGTGTTGTCGTCGAGGTGCACGCGAATCAGGCGCTGCTGCCGCTCGTCGGTGATCACATAGCTGCCGGGGCCGACATACTCGACCGCCTCGGGATCGCCGAAACCGGTGAGCGGAATCCGCCGCAGTACACGCCCATCCAGCGACAGTTCAATCAACTCGGAACGCTGATTGGTCACGGTGAACAGGCTTTGGCGGTCAGGGTCGAAGGTGAGTGCGGAGATATCGTCATTCAGCCCTTCAAGGGGCTGCGCTTCAATGCTTACGCGGTACTGGTCCAGACCGATGCTCAACTCCGAGGGTTGCCACCAGGTCTTGAAATTGAACCAACCGCGCTCGAACAAGCGGTAATGCTGCCCCGCCGCTGCAAGTACAAGCACAGCCAACAGGCTGACAACCAGGAAAATCAGAGGCAGGCGGATGTAGCGACGCATTCAGGAAAACTCTAAAGATGACAGCCTGAATCTAACCATACGCAACTGAAGCCAAACTTAAATCCGGGTCAGGGCTTTTTAAAACGGTAGAACAGATTCGGCTCACTGACGATGTACAGCGTGCCGTTGTCGTCCATGGCCACGCCTTCGGCGCGCGGAACGCGCTTGTTCAAGCCATTGAAGCCGCCCAGCAGGGTCATGAAACTGACCTGCTCGCCGGTCTCATCCAGCTCCAGCAACATGTTGGAATCGGCGGACAGCACCAGCATGTGCCCGGTACGCGGGTCGATACCCAAGGCCGAGAGGTTGCGCAGATCCAGCTCTTCGTTGGGCAATGACTTCTTGTCGCCGCTCAGCGCGCCAATGCCGTCGGTGCTCCAGGTAAACAGGGCCGGCGGACGCTCTTCGCCAAGGACAATGCGTTGCTGGCGCGGATCCCAGGCAATCGCCTCGAACGCTTTGTTCTGGTTCGCCGACGGGCCGAGGTCGTACTGCGGGAAATCAGCGATATTCAAGGAACGGGTATCGGCAGCCAGGGTGACGATGGCCAGCGAGTGATCACGCTCGTCGACAATAGCCAGACGCCCGCCTTCCAGTGTCGCTACACCTTCAGGGTTGCTCCAGCCCACCAGCGGCATCTTGCGCAGAACGTCGCCATCGAGGTTCAGCTCGACCAGGAAGGGGTTTTTGCCCATGACCGCGAACAGGGTTTTGCTGACCGGGTTGTAAGTCAGGTCGGACGCTTCATCATCCTCCATGCCCGGCAACACCTTGGCATCGATATCGACCTGGTAGTCCGGCAACCAGATGCTGGCCTGTTGCTCCACTTTGCTTTCGAAGCGTTCCTGCAGCCAGAGCAGCCCGCGGTCATCCCAATGCATGGCGATGGCCACGCCGTAACCAATGATGGCTGCCGCTGCCAGCCAGGTAGACCAGCGCAAAGCGAGCCCACGCTTGCGCGCAGACGGCACGGATTTGCTCGAAGGAACGGGATTGGCCATGGGATTTGTGCTCTTTTTTGCCAGTTGATATCACATTACCGGCACGTTTGCAGAGCCAGATCGGCGCACATTATCCGGATTGAATGTGAAAAAAATGACAAAAGCCGAGCAGCGCGCAGGGCAGCCAGCGTGACTGGCTGCCCTGGCGGGTTACAACACCGCGGTTTCGAAGCGGCTGATACCCGGCAATTCCAGCACCAGCTCATCGCCCGGATTGAGCGGGCCGACACCCACTGGCGTACCGGTGAGGATCACGTCACCGGCCTGCAGGCTGAACTGCGAGGCCATGTGCTGGATCATCGGCACGATCGGATTGAGCATCAGCGCGCTGTTGCCGTCCTGACGTACTTCGCCATTGATGCTCAGGCGAATACCGATGTCGGCCAGGTCTTCAAAGGTGCTGCCCGCGACGAAAGGCGCCAGCACACAGGCGCCGTCGAAGCACTTGGCGCGTTCCCACGGCAGGCCTTTGTCCTTGAGCTGCGCTTGCAGGTCGCGCAGGGTCAGGTCCAGGGCTGGTGCGAAGCCGGAAATGGCGTCGAGCACCTCTTCTTCGCTGGGATCGGTAGACAACGACTTGCCCAGCAACACGGCGATTTCCGCCTCGTAGTGCACCGAACCACGCTCGGCAGGGATCTTGAAGCCACTGTTGATCGGCACCACACAGCTGCCCGGCTTGATAAACAACAGGGGCTCGGTCGGGATCGGGTTGTCCAGCTCTTTGGCGTGCTCGGCATAGTTGCGCCCGATGCACACCACCTTGCCCAGGGGAAAGTGAATACGCGTGCCGTCTACATACTGGTGCTGATAGCTCATTACCGACTCCTGGCGCTATTGGAAGCTCTTGTGCCTTTGACTTACTCGACAGCGAAGATTTTGCCCGGGTTCATGATCCCGTTCGGATCGAACACCGCCTTCACCGCTTTCATGTATTGAATTTCCACGGGCGAGCGACTGTAGGTGAGGTAATCACGCTTGGTCATGCCCACGCCGTGTTCGGCTGAAATCGAGCCGTTGTACTTCTGCACGATCTCGAACACCCACTTGTTCACCGTAGCGCACTTGGCAAAGAACTCGTCTTTGCTCAGGTCGTCGGGCTTGAGGATGTTCAGGTGCAGGTTGCCGTCGCCGATATGGCCATACCAGACCACTTCAAAATCCGGATAGTTTTCTGCGACGATCGCATCGATATCCCGCAGGAATGCCGGCACTTTCGACACAGTGACCGAGATATCGTTCTTGTACGGGGTCCAGTGCGAGATGGTTTCGGAGATGTACTCGCGCAGCTTCCACAGGTTCTGCAGTTGCTGCTCGCTCTGGCTCATGACGCCATCGAGCACCCAGCCTTGCTCCACACAGTGCTCGAACGTAGCCAGGGCGGCATTGGCCACCTCTTCATTGCTGGCTTCGAACTCCAGCAGGGCATAGAACGGGCACGGGGTATCGAATGGCGCAGGGACATCGCCACGGCCCATGATCTTGGCCAGGGCCTTGTCGGAAAAGAACTCGAAGGCGGTCAAGTCGAGCTTGTCGCGGAAGGCGTGCAACACCGGCATGATCGAGTCGAAATCCGGGGTGCCGAGGACCATCGCGGTGAGATTGTTCGGTGCCCGATCCAGGCGCATGGTCGCCTCGACCACAAAGCCCAGGGTGCCTTCGGCGCCGATGAACAGCTGGCGCAGGTCGTAGCCGGTGGCGTTCTTGATCAGGTCCTTGTTCAGTTCGAGCAGGTCGCCGGCGCCGGTGACCACTTTCAGGCCGGCCACCCAGTTGCGAGTCATGCCGTAGCGAATCACCTTGATTCCGCCGGCATTGGTGCCGATATTGCCGCCAATCTGGCTGGAACCTGCAGAAGCGAAGTCCACCGGATAGTATAGGCCCTTGTCTTCGGCAAAGCTCTGCAGTTGCTCGGTGACCACGCCCGGCTGGCAGACCACGCTACGGTCGAATTCATCGAAGGCGAGGATCTGGTTCATGTAGTCGAACGACACCACCACTTCGCCATTGGCCGCCACCGCCGCTGCCGAGAGGCCGGTACGCCCGCCCGATGGCACCAGGGCAACCTTGTGCCGGTTGGCCCAGCGCACGATGGCCTGGACCTGTTCGGTGCTCTTGGGAAACACGATGGCCAGCGGCGCCGGGGCAAAGTGCTTGGTCCAATCCTTGCCGTAAGTCTCGAGGGAGTCCGCATCGGTCAGCACCTTGCCGGGCTCAACCAGGGTCATCAGCTCATCAAGCAACGCAGAATTGGTCATCGACAGAACTCTCGAACTTTTCATAGTCACCCTGAGCACTCTTCACGTGCCAGGGATGGGCGTATCGGGGGGTACTCATGCTAGCATACGCCCCCCGCTGATCGAGCTTTTGGGCCGATGCTGCGAGAGCTTCACTTCCCTGCCATTTTTCTCCGGGACACAGGTTTACGCAGATGAGCAAGACTTCTCTCGATAAGAGCAAGATCAAGTTCCTTCTTCTCGAAGGCGTCCACCAATCCGCCGTGGACGTCCTCAAGGCCGCCGGGTATAGCAACATCGAGTACCTCACCGGTTCTCTGCCCGACGCTGAGCTGAAAGAAAAGATCGCTGATGCCCACTTCATCGGCATCCGCTCGCGCACTCAACTGACCGAAGAGGTTTTCGACTGCGCCAAGAAACTGGTCGCTGTCGGCTGTTTCTGCATCGGTACCAACCAGGTCGACCTGGACGCGGCCCGCGAGCGCGGCATCGCCGTGTTCAACGCGCCGTACTCCAACACCCGTTCGGTCGCCGAGCTGGTGCTGGCCGAAGCGATCCTGCTGCTGCGCGGCATCCCGGAGAAAAACGCTTCCTGTCACCGTGGTGGCTGGATCAAGAGCGCGGCCAACTCCTTCGAAATCCGCGGCAAAAAGCTGGGTATCGTCGGTTACGGCTCGATCGGCACCCAGCTGTCGGTGCTGGCCGAAAGCCTGGGCATGCAGGTGTTCTTCTTCGACCCGCTGACCAAGCTGCCACTGGGCAACGCGACCCAGGTTGCCAGCCTGACCGAGCTGCTGGGTCTGGCCGACATCGTCTCGCTGCACGTGCCTGAGCTGCCGTCCACCCAGTGGATGATCGGCGAGAAAGAAATCCGTGCGATGAAGAAAGGCTCGATCCTGATCAACGCCGCCCGCGGTACCGTGGTCGAGCTGGATCACCTGGCTGCAGCGATCAAGGACAAGCACCTGATCGGCGCCGCCATCGACGTGTTCCCGGTCGAGCCGCGCTCCAACGACGAGCAGTTCGAAAGCCCGCTGCGTGGCCTGGACAACGTGATCCTGACTCCGCACATCGGTGGTTCCACCGCCGAAGCCCAGGCCAACATCGGTCTGGAAGTGGCCGAGAAACTGGTCAAGTACAGCGACAACGGTACTTCCGTATCGTCGGTCAACTTCCCTGAAGTGGCCCTGCCGGCTCACCCGGGCAAGCACCGTCTGCTGCACATCCACGAAAACATTCCGGGCGTACTCAGCGAGATCAACAAAGTCTTCGCTGAAAACGGCATCAACATCTCCGGTCAGTTCCTGCAGACCAACGAGAAAGTCGGTTACGTGGTCATCGACGTTGACGCCGAGTACTCGGATCTGGCGCAAGAAAAACTGCAACAGGTCAAGGGCACTATCCGTTCCCGCGTACTGTTCTAAGTTCTTCTAGTAACAAATCGCGGGGCAAGCCCGCTCCCACAGGCAAACAGATACCTGTGGGAGCGGGCTTGCCCCGCGATGCATTCAACCCTTACTGAACAGTAACGGTGATCTTCTTCGATTCAACGCTTGGCTTGAACGGCACGTGGAACTTGTCGCCCAGCACCAGTTGCAGGGTGTGCTTGCCCGGGGTCAGGGTCAGTTCGACTTCGGTCTGCGCCTTGCCGAAGTGCAGTACTTGCGGACCGGCCGGCAGCGGCGCCTTGTTTTCCGGCAGCAGGCTGGTAGGCAGTACCTGGTCAGCGGCGGGTTCCTGGTCGACATCTACCAGCAGGTGGTGATGGCCAGTGTGCGGGGTCTGGTCGCCTGCAGGCTTGAGCGCCATGCCCTCGATACCGAATTTGACCGTGAAGGTCTTGTCGACCGTCGCGCCATCGGCCGGGGAAACGATGAAGACCTTGGCGTCTTTCGGCGGCTCCTGGCTCTTCAGGCCTTCGGCGGCTGCGGCAAACGCCGAAACTCCCATCAGCAGGCCAACGACGGCTGCACGCGAAACTAGGCTTTTCATTCACTTCTCCTGTGATTTGCTTCTTCAACCTTGCCTGTTAAACCAAAGGCAATGGTTTGTAACCATAGATCAATTGGATCAGAACATACCCAGAAATTTGCACAGAAAATATTTCTCCGGGCGTCTAACATCCCTCTTCCGATGTTGTCCTAAGTTGCGCTCGACCGTGGCATTATCAGAAAGCCGCGGCGATCTTCTTCACTGCCAATGACTTCAAGGGACTTAAATGCGCCTGACCCTAGGGATACTACTTGCCGCCCTGCTCAGCCCATGGGCACAGGCCGAACTGATCGACGACATGAATGACCGTGGCGAATTGCGCATTGCCGTCGAAGCCACTATGCCGCCGTTCAACTTCAAGGATGACGGCAAGCTGACGGGGTTTGAAATCGAACTCGGCCGCTTGCTGGCCGACGAACTGGAAGTACGCGCCGAATTCGTCGTAACCACGCGCGACGATTTGCTGCCGGGTGTCGAGAGTGGCAAATATGACATTGCCCTGAACCAGGTCGCGGCCACCCCCGAACTCAAGCAACGCCTGGAATTCAGCGAACCCTATAGCTATTCCAGCGCCCAGTTGATCGTGCGCAAGGACGAGAAGCGCTCACTGGCCAACCTCGGTGCCCTCAAGGGCCACAGCCTCGGCGTGGTTCAGGGCAGTCAGTTCGCCGAGCAGGCGCGGAGCGTCGAGGGTGTCGATCTGCGCAGCTATCCAGACGCCAGCCAACCGATCAAGGACGTGGCCAACGAGCAGATCGATGCCGCCATCAGCGACCGTCTGCTGGTGCCGTATGCCATTCGCGACAGCCAGCAGGCGGTGACCGAAGGCGCGACCGTCGGCCCGCTCCTGAGCCTGGCGATTCCATTTCAGAAGGGTAATCCGGCGTTCCACAGTGCGGTGGACAAAGCCCTGCAGCGCATCAAGGCCGATGGCCGACTCAAAGCGCTGTCAGAGAAATGGTTTGGGATGGATGCCAGCTCACCACCGAAGTAACAAAAGCTTCGCGGGGCAAGCCTGCTCCCACCGGGCCCGGTAGGAGCAGGCTTGCCCCGCGAGGGTGTTAAAGCAGTTTCAAGGCTTGCTCTGCCGCCTCAAGCTCCAGCTCACTGAACACCTGCACCCCTTGCCGACGTAGCAACGCCGTGGTCACCCCTTCACCTGCCACCTTGGTACCCGTGAAGGTCCCGTCATAAGTCAGTGCATTGCCGCACGACGGGCTACCCGACTTGAGCACCGCAATACGGATGCCATGGCGCCGCGCCAACTCCAGCGCCCGCTGCGCACCGGCCAGAAATTGCGCACTGACATCCTCGCCCGTGACAGTCAGTACCTGCGTTTCACCCTCGAGCACCGCTGCGCCCTGCCCGCCCGGGATCTCCGCCGGCGGCCGTGGTGTCGGCAGGCCGCCAGCCACTTCAGGACACAAGGGCACGATCCGACCTTCGCTTTGCCAACGTTGCAACAGGTCCGGGTGCCCGCTGGCACGCCCGTCATAGCGCACCGGCTGACCGAGCAGGCAGGCACTGACCAGCACCTTGTACATCTCAGAACGGCTCGTTGCCACGGCGACGGAACCAGCCGGTCAGGGACAGGCGATCGCGCTGGGCCGGCAACACCTCATGGGGTACTTCGCCGGACAGAAACACCACCAGACAACCGCCGACCGGTTGCACGTCGTGCTCGACATCACCCTTGAGGGTCATGCGCAACTGACCGCCGTGTTCGGGCTGCCAGCCCTCATTGAGGTAGATCACCGCCGAAACCATGCGCCGGTCGTCATCGCGAAAGCGGTCGACGTGCTTGCGATAGAAGGCACCCGGCGGATACAGGGCGAAATGGCACTCGAAGTCCTCAAGGCCAAGGAACAAGCCGCGGTTCAGGGCCAGACGCAGGCTGTCCATCAGCTCAAGGTAGTGGTCACAAGGCTCGGCCTGGCCGGGCTCCAACCACTGGATACGGTCGCCACGAATGCCCTCGCGAACCTCCTGAGCATCGCCCCGACCCACGGCTGCTGGCGCAAGCTCGCCCTCGGCGGCGCGTTTGCGGCACTCGGCCGCCAGCGCCAGGGTCAGAGACGCTGGAAGAAAGGTATTGTGCTGCGACCAGCCACGGGTGGCCAGGTCGTCGACGATGCGCAACAGCAGGGGGTCATCAGGGGATATGTGCATGTCGCGCATAGTATCCATCTGCCGCGAAATCCGACAGCGCCACTTGGCCGAGAGTATGCAATGGCTTCTCGACAAAGCCCGGCCAGGCCAAGACAATAGCGCCCTGCCGACAGGAGTCCTGAATGCGCCGTTTGTTTTTTTTGCTGATGATGATCTGCACCACGCCTGTCTGGGCAGACAGCCTCGACCAACTCTACAAGGTCGCCGGCTGGCCTGAGCAGCGCGCCCACTTTACCGATGCCCTCGATGCCGCCCAGCAGCGCTATCGCAATAGCCTGCCGCCCGCTGTTTATCAGGCGTTGGTCAATAACAGTAACCAGCGCTTCCAGGCCCAGGCCGTGGACAAGCGCGCGCAGGCGCAATTGCGTGCCAACCTGAGCAATCCCCGCCCTGCGCTGGCCTTCTTCCAGTCGCCGTTGGGGCGCAAGATTGTCGCTGCGGAACTGCTGGCCACCCGGCGTGACCAGCTGGCCAAGAACGCCAAGGGCTTGCCCAGGATCCAGGCCAGCGACAACCGCCTGCTGATCATCGGCCACCTGGCCCAGGCCCTGCCCGCCCGTGAAGCCGGTGCCGAAGTCAGCCTGGCGATTGCCGGGGTCGCCGCCGACAGCCTCAGCCAGATGATCCCCGGCCTGCTCGGCGGCGCTCAGGCCCAGAGCCTGCTCGACGGTCAGCGTCAGCGGCTGATGGAGCAGATCGGCAGCGAGCTGAACAACACCCTGCTCTACGTGTATCGCGACCTGTCCGATGAAGAGCTGGACGAGTTCGCCACCTTTGCCGAATCGGCAGACGGCAAGACGTACTACAAGGCTGCGCTGGCCGCGATCCGCGCCGGCCTGGCCGTCGGGCAGAACACTTCGGACCTGAAGTGATCAGCCCAGGCGCTGATCGATGAAGTCGAAGTAGCGCTGACGAATCGCCGGCAACTCGTTAGCCAGGTGATGGCGCGCTTCGGGGATCAGCAGAATGTCAGGCGCGGCGAATTTCTCCTGCAGCACCTTGAGGTTGTGCGGCCAGTCCACGGTCATGTCGGACTGGCCCTGAATGATCAGTGGTCGCCGTGCACTGACCGGCGCCGCCTCGATACGCTTGACCCAATCCACCAGCGCCCCCACCCAGGCCGTCGGCAAGCAGCGCGGTTGCAGCGGATCGGCCTGCAGGAACGGCAGGAAAGTCGGATCATTGCTGTTTTCACTGAAGCGCCGCTCGATGCCTTTCACGAACGGGCGCAACAGGTGATAGCTGAATTTCGACCAGCGCCACGCACGTGGCCGCACCAGCGGCGCCAGCAGGATGACCTCCCCCTGAGCCGGACTCTGTGCGCCACCGTGCAGCAGATGATCGATGACAATCGCCCCGCCGGTACTTTGCCCGCAGAGATGCCAGGGCTGCGGCAGCTCAAGGGCACTGCCCTGTTCGAACAGCGCCTGCAACACCTGCTGGTAAGCGCCGAAATCGTCGATGCTGGCCCGCTCGCCGCTGGACAGACCGTGCCCCGGCAAGTCACAGGCGATCACTGCGTAATCCTGATCCAGCGCCCAGTCGATCACATGACGGTACAAGCCCATGTGGTCGTAGAAGCCATGCAACAGCACCAGGGTCGCCACCGGCGCCGCAGGCAACCAGACCTGCCCGACCAGGTCAAAACCCGCCGCCTCGAAACGCCCCAGCCAGCGCTGCGCGGCAACCTTGCGCGCGGGGAAATCCAGCCCGTAGTAACGCTGATAGGCCTGGGCCGGGGTCGACAGCGGCTGACGCGCTGTCATCGAGGACAGGCTGGCGCGTAACGAGTCGGGTTGAAAAGACGCAGGCATAGAGGATTTCCACACAGCAAAAGCCGGATATTGACCTGTGATATTCAGCTGTCGCCAGCAGCATGGCAAGCTAGGTGACTTTTCTCGGATATTGCCCTCATGCTCGCATCGCCCACCCGCACCCTGCTCGGCCTGTTGATCGCGGCCCTTTGCGCCGCCGGTTTGTGGTGGGCCTACGACAGTTTCCAGAGTCGCTACCTGCGCACCTTCGATAACCAGACCGCACTGTTCTCCGGCGACCGCCTGCAGCTGCCGGCGGAAATTGCCGGGCCCGGACCGATCCGACTGGTGCACTTCTGGGACCCGGCCTGCCCGTGCAACGTCGGCAATCAGCAGCACCTGGCGGAACTGATCGAGCATTTCGCCCCTCAAGGGGTGGAGTTCTATGTGGTACAGAAACCCGGCAGCCGTGGGCAATTGCCAAGCACGCTCAGCGCCCTCAAGCCGTTGCCTGAGCTGCCCGGTGCCGAGCACTTGCCTGCCAGCCCCGGCGTCGCCATCTGGGATCGCCAGGGCAAACTGGCCTACTTCGGCCCTTACAGCGAAGGGGCGACCTGCAATTCGAGCAACAGCTTTATCGAACCGATATTGCTCGCCCTGAGCCAGGGCCGCGCAGTCAGTGCTACACATACACTGGCAGTGGGTTGCTACTGCCCCTGGAGCCCCTCCACACCCTCAGCTATGAAGCACAAGGAGTCCTGATGAAGCGCAGCCTGACCTTTCTCGCGGTGGTCATTGCCGCAGCAGCCGGCGGCGGTTACTGGTACGTGCAGGGCAAGTTGCCGCAACGTGAAGGCGAGGTTGCCCTGGCCAGCCTGCAGGCCCCGGTGAGCGTGCGTTATGACGCCCGCGGCGTACCGCACATCCAGGCCGGCAACGAGATCGACCTGTACCGCGCCCTGGGTTACGTACATGCCCAGGACCGGCTGTTCCAGATGGAGATCATCCGCCGCCTGGCCCGTGGCGAGCTGGCCGAAGTGCTCGGCAGCAAGCTGGTGACCACCGATAGCCTGTTCCGCAGCCTGCGCATTCGCGAACAGGCCGAGCGCTACATCGAACGCCAGGACAAACAATCGCCGGCCTGGCTCGCACTGCAAGCCTACCTCGATGGTGTCAATGCCTGGCAGGACAGCCACCCCAAACCGATGGAATTCGACGTGCTGGGCATCACGCCACGGCCGTTCACCGCCCAGGACACCCTGAGCATTGCCGGCTACATGGCCTACAGCTTTGCTGCCGCCTTTCGCACGGAACCGGCATTGACCTATGTGCGCGACCAGCTCGGCAGCGAGTACCTGAAAATCTTTGACCTCGACTGGAACCCTGAAGGTGCGTTGCACAACCCCCCGCCGCTGGCAGCTGCCGACTGGAAAAGCCTGGAGCAGCTGGCACAGGTCAGCCAGCAAGCCCTGAGCGAGGCCGGCATTCCCCAGTACGAAGGCAGCAACGCCTGGGCGGTGTCCGGCAGCCGCACCCGCAGTGGCAAACCGCTGCTGGCCGGCGACCCGCATATCAGCTTTGCCGTGCCCGCGGTGTGGTACGAGGCCGAGCTGTCGGCGCCGGGCTTCAACCTCTATGGCTATCACCAGGCGCTCAACCCCTTCGCTTCGCTGGGGCACAACCGCGAGTTCGGTTGGAGCCTGACCATGTTCCAGAACGACGATGTCGACCTGATCGCCGAGCAAGTCAATCCGGCCAACGCCGACCAGGTGCGTATCAACGGTCAGTGGCAAACGCTGACCACCACCCAGGACACTATCGCGGTGAAGGGCGAGGAGCCTGTCACCATCACCCTGAAGCGCTCGCCACACGGCCCGATTGTCAACCAGGTGATCGGCGCCAATGCCGGTCCGACACCGATTGCCCTGTGGTGGGCGTTCCTGGAAACCGACAACCCGATCCTCGAAGGCTTCTACCAGGTCAACCGCGCCGACACCCTGGACAAGATGCGCAGCGCCGCCGCGAAGATCCAGGCGCCCGGCCTCAACCTGGTGTGGGCCAATGCCCGTGGCGACATCGGCTGGTGGGCGGCGGCGCAGCTACCGATTCGCCCGGACGGGGTAAACCCGTCGTTCATCCTCGACGGCAGCACGGCCCAGGCCGACAAACTCGGTTTCTACCCGTTCAGCGCCAACCCGCAGCAGGAAAACCCGGCCAGCGGCTATATCGTCTCGGCCAACTACCAGCCACCCGCAGCCATGCCGATTCCCGGTTACTACAACCTCGCCGACCGTGGCCAACAGCTCGACCGTCACCTGGCCGACCCGCAAATCAAATGGGATACGCAAAACAGCCAGGCGCTGCAGCTCGACACGGCCAGCAACTATGGCCCGCGCACCCTGGCGCCGTTGCTGGGGGTGTTACGAGAGGTGGCCGCGGGCGATCAGGAGAAGGAGCTGGTCGAGCAACTGGCCAGCTGGAATGGCGACTACCCGCTGGACTCGGTCAGCGCCACGTTGTTCAACCAGTTCCTCTACGACCTGGCGTACGCAGCCATGCATGACGAACTGGGCGATGCCTGGTTCCAGATGCTGATCAGCACCCGCGTCATCGATGCCGCCATGCCGCGCCTGGCCGCAGACGCCGAATCGCCGTGGTGGGGGCTGCATGGCAGCAGCGAGCATGGCAGCCGCAACGAAGCGGTGAAACGCGCCTGGCAGGCCAGCCTGGTGCACCTGCGCGAGACCCTCGGCAACGACCCGACCGCCTGGCAATGGGGCAAGGCGCATACCCTGACCCACAACCATCCGCTCGGGCAGCAGAAACCGCTGAACCTGCTGTTCAATGTCGGCGCGTTCGCCGCACCGGGTACGCATGAGGTGCCGAACAACCTGTCGGCGAAGATCGGCCCGGCGCCCTGGCCGGTCACCTATGGCCCTTCGACCCGGCGCCTGATCGACTTCGCCGATGCCGGGCAGGCCCTGACCATCAACCCGGTCGGGCAAAGTGGCGTGCTGTTCGACCGGCACTATGCCGATCAGGCCAAGGACTATATCGAGGGGCAGTACCACAAGGCGCAGATCGGGGTGATTGCGGCGCAGAGTACCTTGCGGTTGGTGCCTGGGAAGTAGGCCTTATCGCGGGGCAAGCCCGCTCCCACAGAGGGAACCTGTGGGAGCGGGCTTGCCCCGCGATGAGCTCAATAGATCAACCCTGCCACTTGCCACCTTCGACAATCACGCTCTCAGGCTTGGTGTCGTCGCTCAGCTCTTTGCGCACGTACTGGTCATACAGCTTGAGCAGGTACTTCTGCTCACCCAGGCGCGCCAGCTCGGCATTGACCCAATCCCGCAGTTCGATATTGCCCTTCTTCACCGCTGGCGCGATCGGCGCTTCTTCGCCCAGTTTCTCGGCCAGCACGCGGTACCCCGGATTCTGCTTCGACCAGCTGAACAGGATCAGGTTGTCCTGGGCATAGGCATCACCACGACCGTTGGCCAGCGCTTGCAGCGACTCGGAGTTCTTCTCGAACTTGAGCAGTTTCCAGTCCGGGTGATTCTTGGTCAGCCAGATATCGGCCGTGGTGCCGGTGGTGACGATGGTGGTCTTGCCGACCAGGTCATCCAGATGCTTCACGTCACTACCTTCAGGCACCAGTGCCTGTACCGCAACGCGCAGGTTGGGGTTGGTGAACTCCACCGCTTCCTTGCGCTCCGGCGTCACGGTCATGTTGGCGAGGATCAGGTCAACCTTGTCGCTTTGCAGAAACGGAATACGACTGGCCGGCTCAACGGCAACGAACTCGACCTTGTTTTCGTCACCGAGCAGCGACTTGGCGAACTGGCGGCCGATGTCGGTATCGAAGCCGACATAGCGGCCGCTCTCGTCGACAAAGCCGAACGGTGGCTTGTCGGTAAACACGCCGACAATCAGCTTGTCGCGGGCCTTGATGGTTTCCAGGTAGCTGGTGGCCGGCGCTGCGCCTGTAGCCGCCGGCTTGCCGGGTTCTTCAGCCTTGTTGCAACCGGCCAGCAGGGCCAGGCCGAACAGGGATAACAGCAGTTTCGAGGTTTTGGCAGTTTTCATGACAGTTCCTTTGCGGGCATTTTGGGCAGGCTTTCTACAAAGGAGAATTTCTCCAGGAACTGCTGCGCGCGTGCGGTCTGCGGGTTCGTAAAGAAGCTCTCGGGGTCGCGCTGTTCAAGGATCCTGCCGGCCTCCATGAACACGATACGGTCGGCCACCGCGCGGGCGAAGGCCATTTCATGGGTCACGATAAGCAGAGTCATGCCGTCGCGGGCCAGGCCCTGGATCACCTCCAGCACTTCCTTGACCATCTCCGGATCGAGGGCTGCGGTGACCTCGTCGAACAGCATCACCTCAGGGTTCATGCACAGAGAGCGGACGATTGCGATGCGCTGCTGCTGGCCACCGGAAAGCTGGCGCGGATAAGCGTCGCGCTTGTCCAGCAAACCCACCCGGGCCAGCAGCGCTTCGGCCTGGGCCAGGGCTTCACGGCGCTCGCGCTTCTGCACCTTGAGCGGTCCCAGCAGCAGGTTGTCGAGCACGCTCATGTGGCCGAACAGGTGATAGCTCTGGAACACCATGCCCACCCGCTGGCGCACCTGGCGCCAGTCGGTGCGCGGTTCGAGCAGGTCCTCTCCGGCCAGGCGCAAGTGACCGCTGTGGGCGCTTTCCAGGCCGTTCAGGCAGCGCAGCAAGGTGCTCTTGCCGCAGCCGCTGGGGCCGAGGATCACCACTACTTCGCCACTGCGCACTTGCAGGTCGACGTTGTTCAGCACCTGCTGCTCGCCGAAGAATTTGTTGAAACCCTTGAACTCGATCAATGCACTCATGCGTGTGTCCAGCGGCGCTCAAGGGCGCGCGAGGCGGCCGAAAGCGGGTAGCAGATAAAAAAGAAAAACAGGAACAGCGCGCCGTAGATCAGCACCGATTCGTAGGTGCGCTCGATGATCTGCTGGCCGACCTTGATGACATCGACCACCCCGATCAGCACCGCCAGCGAGCTGGTCTTGATGATCCGCGTGTAGATGTTGATGGTCGGCGGGGTCATGCGCTTGAGTGCCTGCGGCAGCAACACATAGCCGTACAGTTGCCAGGCAGACAGCCCGATCGACAGACCCGCCTCGCGCTGGCCACGGGGCAACGAACGCAAGGCACCACGCACCACCTCGCCGACTTCACTGGCGCCCCACAGCGACAACACCAGCACCGCGCACCAGAAGCTGGGAATGCTCAGAGCAAAGAAAATCGGCAGGCCGAAGAACAACAGGTACAACCAGACCAGCACCGGAATCGCCCGGAACAGCTCCAGGTACACCCGCAGCAGCAGGTTCAGGCTGCGCAGGTTCAGGCTCGCCAGCACGCCGTAGAACACGCCGCCGAAGGTACTGAAGACAATCCCCAGCGCCGAGATGGCCAGCGTCTGCGCGGCGCCCTTGCCCAGTTGCGGCAAGGACACCAGCAACAACTCAAGACCCGAACTGGCCATGTTGCAGCCTCCGTTCCAGGCGGCTGAGCAGCAACGACAATGGCAGGAACAGCAGTACACAGATCAGCGTCAGCACCGCAAGCATCTCGTACGTCTTGTAGTACAGGGCGATGTAACTCTTGGTGGTGTAGAGGATTTCCGGCACCGCCACCGCAGACACCACGGTGGTTTCCTTGAGCAGGAAGACGAAGTTGGCGAACAGCGAGGGCAGACTGAGGATGCCGGCCTGAGGCAGGATCACGTAACGCAGCAGTTGGCCGTCGGACAGGCCGATCGAGCGGCCCGATTCCAGCTGTGCCTGCGGCACCGCCTCGACGCCGGCACGCAGCACTTCGGTCAGGTAGGCGCCACCGAGAAAGGTCATGGTGATGATCGCAGCAGCGAAGCCGGAGATTTTCAGGCCCAGGCTCGGCAAGGCGAAATAGACGAAGAACAGCTGGATCAGCAGCGGCGTGTTGCGCGCCAGTTCCACGTACAGCTGCACCAGGCGCTGCAGGTAGGGCGTGCGGTACACCAGGATCGCCGCGTTGATCAGCGCCACCAGCAGTGAAGTGGCAATGGCGATCAGGCCGACCTGCAGGGTGACCCCGACAGCTTTGAGGAACGCCGGCAACGTGCTGAGGATAAAAGCGACATCGAAGCTCATTGCAGAATCTCGGATCGGCCCGAGGATAAACGGGCCGCTCTACACAGGGGTTGTCAGTGCGGGTGAGCACAATGACTAAGACTCTAAAGGTATAAAAATAATTATTTAAATACCTTTATTGCATATTGATATCACCCAAACAACTAACCGAACTATCTGCAATGTGTGGAAGCAACTGTGGGAGCGGGCTTGCCCCGCGATGCGTTGTGTCAGGCACATTGCATCGCGGGGCAAGCCCGCTCCCACAGGACAGGAGGGGTATCAGGGGTTGCTTAGAACGCCGGCAGTACCGCGCCGCTGTATTTCTTCTCGATGAAAGTTTTCACTTCCGGGCTGGTCAAGGCCTTGGCCAGTTTCTGGATGGCCTCGCTGTCCTTGTTGTCTGGACGGGCGACCAGGAAGTTCACGTACGGCGAATCGGAACCTTCAATGACCAGGGCGTCCTTGGCCGGGTTCAGGCCGGCTTCCAGCGCATAGTTGGTGTTGATCATGTCCAGGTCGACCTGGTCCAGCACGCGCGGCAGCATGGCCGACTCAAGCTCGCGGAACTTCAGCTTCTTCGGGTTATCGGCGATGTCTTTCGGCGTTGCCAGAGCGTTTTTCGGATCCTTCAGGGTGATCAGGCCAGCCTTCTGCAACAGCAGCAGGGCACGGCCGCTGTTGCTGCCTTCGTTAGGGATGGCAACGGTTGCGCCATCTTTCAGCTCGCTCAGGCTCTTGACCTTCTTCGAGTAGCCACCGAACGGCTCGACGTGAACGCCGATCACGGTTTCCAGGTGCGTGCCTTTACCCTCGTTGAAGTTCTTCAGGTACGGCAGGGTCTGGAAGTAGTTGGCGTCCAGACGCTTCTGGTCGACTTGAACGTTGGGCTGCACGTAGTCGGTGAAGACCTTGATCTCAAGGTCTACACCTTCTTTGGCCAGGGTCGGCTTGATCAGCTCGAGGATTTCAGCGTGGGGCACCGGGGTGGCGGCAACCACCAGTTTCTCGCCGGCGTGGGCGAAACCTGCAACCGACAGAGCGGCCGCCAGAGCAGTGAACAACAGAGCCTTTTTCATGCGCAGTCCTTATTCGAATTCGGGGCCATCGGTCGACGGCAAATCAAGTTGCCAGCCATTTTCTAGCGGGCTTGCAGCGGACAATACCGAGATTTTTTATGCCGGAACAATATCTTTTATTTCGCTGCTTATTCCATTTTCATCACGAAGCGGCGCAGGATTACGCGGCGCCTTGCGCCAGACGCACCAAAGCCTGTTCCAGCAGGCCCTGCAAGGCGCTGCGCTCATCGCCAAGCGCCCGCTGGTACAGCTGATCGAGCTGACTGGCCAGGGCTTGCAGCGGCGTGGGCAGGTTCAGGTGCTCAGGCAAAATCTCGTCACCACTGCTGACCAGCAAAGCAAAGTGAATGACGTTCTCCAGCTCTCGGGTGTTGCCCGGCCAGCTGTGAAGCTCCAGCACGCGCTGGGCCGCTTCACTGATCAACGGCACCGGCAGGTTGAGCCGCGGGCTGTAGATACCGACGAAATACTCCGCCAGCGGCAGGATATCGCCGACCCGCTCGCGCAAGGCCGGTAGCTCCAGATGCCCTTCGCGCAGATAGTGGTAGAGCCGCTCATGGAACTTGCCGGCGCTGACGGCCTCCCCCAGGTCGATACTCGACGCCGCGACCAGACGCACATCGACAGGGTTGGGTTGCTGGGCGCCGACCCGGGTGACTTCACGGTTTTCCAGGGCGGCAAGCAACTTGACCTGGATCGCCAGCGGCAGGTCGGCGATTTCGTCCAGGTACAGGGTGCCGCCATTGGCCGAGCCGAACCAACCGGCGCGGCTACTGGCAGCACCACTGTGAGCACCGGCGCTGTAGCCGAACAATTCGGCATCGGCGTAGGTCGGGCTGATCGCCGCGCAGTTGACTGAAACAAACAGACCGGCGCGATCACTGGCGCGATGAATCTGCCGCGCCAGCAGCTCCTTGCCGGTACCGGTCTCGCCGCGGATCAGCACCGGCAGGGCCAATGGCGCCAGCAGTTCCAGCTCCTCGCGCAATTGCCGCGAACGCGGGTCGACGAATACCAGCGCCTTGGCGCGGATGCTCAGCGGGCTCTTGTCCAGCTCAGGGAAGGTCAGCAGCGGCTGACCGAAGGTGTCGTGATTACTCATGGCAAACTCCCGCCCGAAGCACCTGGGGCCGGGCGTTGGATCAGGATAAGGTCAGCGCCTGGAGTTCAGGCGCGGCGAAGGGCGTGCTGTTCCAGACGGTTCTGCAGGCGGTACAGGTAGGCAAAGCCCTGCTCCCAGCGGCGATGCCCGGACTTGACGTTGATATGCCCGGCCCCGGCCAGAAAGCCCACCTCGGCGCCCCAGGCCCGCGCCAGCTGCATGGCGCGCGGAGCACTGATCGCCGGATCGTTGTCGGAGCTGACCACCTGGCTCGGGAACGGCAACACCTGCTGGGCAATCGGCGCGAAATTGCGCAGGGCTGGCGAACAGGTTGGGCGCTCGACATCGGCTGGCGCCACCAACAACGCACCGCGTACGCGACGCAGCAGGCTGGCACTGGCTTGCGCCGCCCAATGGGCGACGGTGATGCAGCCCAGGCTGTGGGCAATCAGGATCACCGGCGCGTCGTCGGCGGCCACTGCCTGTTCCAGCGCCGCCACCCAGTCGTGGCGCTGCGGCGTCACCCAGTCGAGCTGCTCGACCCGCGCACTGTTGGGCAGCACTTGCTGCCAGTGACTCTGCCAATGATCGTCTGGCGATCCTTGCCAGCCCGGCACAATCAGGTAACGGATCGACGTGTTGCGCATGGGGACGCCTCCTGCTGGGTTTGCGTGCTTGAGGCCAAGTATAGGGAGGTGGTTATATTCGTAAAGGAATAAGAAGCTATTTATTAATAACCAAATTACAAATGCGTTGCCTGATTGGCGACCGCTGCGCGCTCGATCGCTGGCAACGCCAGCTCCCACAAGTATCTCGCCAAGCGGCATAAAAAAAGGGACCACCCCCTGCCCAGGAATGGCCCCTGAAGTCTTGCCTGAGGTGTGTTGCTCAGCGGGCGGTGATCACCGACAGTTTGGTAATCCCCGCACGTTCGATCGAGGCCATGGCACGCGCCACTTCCCCATAATTCACGCCATCGTCCGCCTGCAGCTGCACACGCAACGCCGGGTCCTTGGCCTTGGCGGTCTGCAGGCTGGTTTCCAGCCGGTCAGGCTGGACTTCATCCTTGTTGATGAACAGTTTGCCGCCACCATCGATGCTCACCACCAACGGGTCTTTCTGCTCCACCGGCGCCACGGCTTCGGTCTTCGGCAGGTTGATCGGGATGGCGTTGGTCAGCAGCGGCGCGGTGACGATGAACACCACCAGCAACACCAGCATCACGTCCACCAACGGGGTTACGTTGATCTCGCTGAGTACTTCGTCACTGTCCTGGGTCGAGAAGGCCATATCAGGAAGCCTCCTTCACTTTTTGCTGCGTGCCGCCGGCCGCTTTGTAGGCAGTCGGGTGCACCAGCACACGGAAGGCACTCTTCTGCGCCAGGCTGTAGAAGTCGTGAGCGAAGTCATCGAGGTCGGCAGCGGTCAGCTTCAGGCGCCGCAGGAAGTAGTTGTAAACCAGCACCGCCGGCACCGCGACGGCGATCCCCACACCGGTGGCGACCAGCGCCGCACCAATCGGCCCAGCAACGGTTTCAAGGCTGGCCGAGCCCGCCGCGCTGATGCCCTTGAGGGCCTCCATGATGCCCCAGACCGTACCGAACAGACCGATGAACGGCGAGGTGCTGCCGATACTGGCAACCACCGCCAGGCCGCTTTCCAGCGAGCGCCGCTCCCGCACGATCTGCTGGCGCAGGGCGCGCTCCAGGCGATCCTGATGGTTGATGGCCTGGCTCAGGTCACTGGCCGGGCCGGGCTCGCCGACGGCAATGGCGGCATAACCGGCCTCGGCCACCCGGGCGGCAGAGCCAGGCTGGGTTTCGCTCAGTTCGGCCGCAGCATCCAGACTGGAGGCGGCCCAGAAGTGTTTGTGGAAACGCTTGTCCTGATTCCTCAGGCGCACAAACTGCACACCTTTGACCAGGGCCAGGCCCCAGGTGATGACAGAGAAGCCCACCAGCAGCCAGATCACCGCGCTTTCGATGGATTCGAGGGGGGATGCCAATAACGTCATGATCAATACTCTCTCTGTTAGCGCGAATTAGTGGATCTTGAATTCGATCGGCACGCTGACCCAGCCGTCCACGGCCACCTCACCCTGCTTGGCCGGGACGAAGCTCCAGCGCTTGACCGCGGCCAGCGCCGCGTCGTCGAGCTGCTGGCGGCCGCTGCTGCTCTGCAGCTGAATCTCGCCGGGTTTGCCGCTGGCCAGCACGTGCACGCGCAACATCACCGTGCCTTCCCAGCCGCGTCGGTGGGCCAGCGCCGGGTACTCCGGGGCCGGGTTCTTCAGGTACCCGGCGCTGGCCGAGGCCGGGGTCACCGGGGCGGGCGCAGGCGGTTTCGGTGCGGCCACCGGTTGCGCTGGCGCGGGCGGCTGCTCGAGCGCCTTGGGCGCAGGTTTGGGCTGCGCTTTGGCCACGGGTTTTGCCGCCGGCTTGGGCTTGGGCACCGGCTTGGGTGCAGGTTTTGCCGCCAGCTCATCGACCACCGGGGGTGGCGCTGCGACCACGGCAGGTGGTGGCGCAGGCGGTGGTGGCTCGACTACAGGCGGCGCCGGCTGCGAGAACTCGATGGTCATCGGTGGAATTTCCGGCGCCACCACCGGCAACACCGGCGTTGGCGTCTGGCTGACCCAGTAAGCAACGCCACCGTGCAGAGCCAGAGCGAAAATCCCCAGGAGGATTTTTTCCCGGCGGCCCAAGGCGCTTTTCGGCGTGCGCTGCAGGCGCTGGTGCGCCAGAGGAACACGGTGCGGCCGGCCGAGATCGACCAGCTCACCGCTCGGCGTCTGGCGCCAATGCACATCGAGCGCGGTGGCGGCGGTCTGGACATTACCCATTGATCAACTCCCGGGATCGCTATGTGTATGGATCATCACTGCAGATCGCTTATTTCTTAAAGTAATCTTTAAGGTTATGAGTAGAACTTTAAGAAATATAAAAATTCTGCATTTCGCGCTAAGCCCCGCCACTCAAGGCCTCGGGCAGAAGGCTGGGTTGGCGATGCCTGCCGCGCATCAAAAGTATTCGCGGCAGGCATGGAAAACCCGCTCTCAAAAGTCGTAGCGACCGGTCAGGCCCAAGGTTTTCGGCGTGCCCACCAGGCCTTCATAGCCGCCGTTGGCAGCACTCCAGAGGGTGGTGTAGTAGGTCTTGTCGAAGGCGTTTTTCAGCCACAGCGAGACGTCCCACTGGCCCTGACCGAGATCACCGCGCAAACCGGTGGACAGGTTGACCACGGCGTAGCTGGGGATCTGTGCGAAGTCGGAGTCCTCGACCGTGCCGACTGCCTTGGAGCGGAAGGCATAGCTGGCGGTGACGTAGGGCTGCAGGCCGTTGTCCAGGTCCCACTGGTACTGGCCGTTGGCATTGCCGATCCATTTCGAGGCGCCGACCACCTGATGGCCGGTGAGGTCGCAGGAAGCGGGAGCCCCTGGCTGCAGGGCGACTTCCGGGGCGCACGGGGCATCTTTGTAGGACAGGTAACTCACATCGTTGTACGAGCCGTTGAGGTTCAGGGTCAGGCCGCGGATCGGCACCAGAGTGCTTTCCACTTCAACCCCGCGGGAGCGCACGGAACCGGCGTTGGTCAGGTATTGCACCCGGTTGGCTTCGTCGTAGGCGTTGGTCTGGTAGCCGTGCACTTCGGTCCAGAACAGGTTGGCGTTGAGTTGCAGGCGGCGATCCCAGAGGGTGCTCTTCAGACCCAGCTCGGCGTTGTTGGCGCGCTCGGTACCGACCAGCAGCGACTCGGCGCCGGCCACCGGCGCGGTCGCCACCGTCAGGTTGACGCCGCCGGACTTCTCGCCATGGGACAAGGTGGCATAGCCGAGCAGATCATCGGTAAAGCGATAGCTCAGGTTGAGCAGGCCCGAGGGGCTGAAGGTGTACTGGTTGAGGTCGCCGGAATCATAGGCGCCGACTCGCGCCTGCCGGGCAGCGGCTGCCGCGCCAGTGACAGCCGAACCACCAGCCGGGGCTGCACGATCGACCCAGGCGCTTTTCTCTTCATAAGTGCCACGGATGCCGGCGGTGAAGTCCAGACGCTCGGTCAGGTGCCAGGTGCCTTGGCCGAACAGGGCAAAGCTGTCGGTCTCGATATGACCTTTGCCGAGGGTGGTGACGTTGGCCAGGGCACCGGTCGGGGTGCCATTCCAGATATCCGCCTGGGGACCGTAGTAAACAAAGGATTTGTTATCCAGATCGGAGCCGAAGTAATAGGCGCCCAGGACGTAGTCAAAGAAGCCGCCGGTGGGCGAGGCCAGGCGAAACTCCTGCGAGTACTGCTTGTCACGCACCGAGATCCCGGAGTTGTACGCCGCGGGCACATTCAGGCCCTCGTCGTTGCGCGGGGTGAAGTCCCACCAGCGGTAGGAGCTGACGGAAGTGAGGGTGAAATCGTTGTCCAGGGTCCAGTTGGCTTCCAGCGAGGTACCGCCCTGGAACACCGTCACCTGTTGATCGCTGTCCAGATTGACCTTGCGCTTGCTGCCATCAATCAGCGTGGCACCCGCCGCCCTGGCCCGGGCTTCGTAGCGGTTGACGCCATTGATGGTCGGCCCGGTGCTGTACAGCAGGCGGGTGCCGGCGCTGGAGTCCTCTTCGTTGTAGTCGCCGATCCAGCGCAGGTTGAACTGCTCGCTCGGCTTGTACAGCAGCTGGCCACGAAAGCCCTGGCGTGAACCGCCATTGAGGGTATGTCCGTCAAATTCGTTCTTGATGTCGCCATCGCTACGGGTCCGGTAGGCCGAAATGCGCCCGGCCAACGTCTCGCTCAACGGCCCGGACAGGGTGCCCTTGGTCTGGAAGTAGCCATCCTCGCCCACCGAGGTCTCGATGCTGCGCTCGGGGGTAAAGCTTGGCGCGCGGGTGCTGATGTTGATCACCCCGGCGGTGGTGTTCTTGCCGAACAGGGTACCTTGCGGGCCGCGCAGCACTTCCAGCTGCTCGATGTCCATCAGATCGAACACTGCCATGCCCGGCCGACCGAGGTAGACGTTGTCCAGGTACAGGCCAACGCTGCCTTCCAGGCCATCGCTGGCCGGGTTGTTGCCCAGGCCGCGGATCGACACGCTGGACTGGCGCGCATGCATGTAGGCGACGTTGACGCTCGGTACCAGTTGCTGCAGGTCTTGTATGCGGTACACGCGCTGGGTTTCCAGCGCCTGGCCATCGATCACACTCATCGGTGTCGGCACGTCCTGGGCGCTCTCCTCGCGGCGGCGGGCAGTCACGGTGACGGTCTTGAGCTGGCTGTCGCTGGCTTTTACCGCAGCCTGCTGCGGTTCGTCGGCCTGAGCCGGCAACCAGTGCGCACTACCGGCCAGCAGCAAGGCCAGGGGCAGGCGCTGGAGCCGCCGGGAAGAGAGAGGTGCAAGGCGATGGGTCGGGCTCATGGGCGGCTCCTGGCCAGGAATACATATTCCTATTGGCTATTTATTTATTAACTGAAATAGTTTTATCGAATAAGTGATGACCTTTATAAGGAGTGCGACAGAGGTAGGGCAAATGCCTTTGCCCGATACTTTTTATGAGAAAAATGCATATGCCGCGCAGGCGTGAACGCGCCGCCACAGTGCGCTGGCCGCGGTGGTTGATTGGCAGGTTTTGGGTGTCACGGGCGGGGGTTCATCGCTGGCAAGGCCAGCTCCCACAAGGTTCTTTACATGCCGAACTACTGTGGGAGCCGGCCTTGCCGGCGATGGGCTGCAAGGCAGCCCTGACTGCTATCAAATATTGGCGACTTTCTGCCAGACCTTGGGTTTGAAGAACAAAGTCTCGCCACGCACCAGCCCGGTCAGGCTGTCATGATCCTTGACCACTTCGGCTTCAATCAATTCGCTCTGCCCTTCGACCTTCAAGGTCACCCGGGTGGTTGCGCCCAACGGCCGGATATCACGCACTTCAGCGGCATGGTGGCCCTCGACTTCATGCCGCGACAACGACACTTCATGAGGGCGGAACAGCACGTGATGGCCTTCGCTCAGGTGCAGGCGGTTGGAGTCGCCGAGGAAGTGGTAAACGAAATCGCTGGCCGGGTTCTCGTATACCTCGCCCGGCGAGCCGATCTGCTCGATCACGCCCTTGTTCATCACCACGATGCGGTCGGCAACCTCCATCGCCTCTTCCTGGTCGTGGGTCACGAACACCGACGTCAGGTTGATGTCTTCGTGCAGGCGCGCCAGCCAGCGGCGCAGCTCTTTACGCACCTTGGCATCGAGGGCGCCGAACGGCTCGTCGAGCAACAGCACCTTGGGCTCGACGGCCAGGGCACGGGCCAGGGCGATACGCTGGCGCTGGCCACCGGAAAGCTGCTCGGGATAACGGTCGCTGAGCCAGTCGAGCTGAACCATGTTCAATAGCTCATGGACCTTCTCGGCAATCTTGCTTTCGCTCGGCCGCTCGCCCTTGGGCTTCATGCGCAGACCGAAAGCGACGTTGTCGAACACGCTCATGTGACGGAACAGGGCGTAGTGCTGGAACACGAAACCGACGTTGCGATCACGCACATCGTGGCCGGACACATCCTCGCCATGGAACACGATATTGCCCTGGTCGGGGGTTTCCAGCCCGGCGATGATCCGCAGCAGGGTGGTCTTGCCGCAGCCGGACGGGCCGAGCAGCGCCACCAGCTCACCGCTGTGGATATCCAGGTTGATGCTGTCCAGAGCCTGGAAAGCGTTGAAGCGCTTGCTGACGTTACGAACTTCGATCGACATGAATTATTCCTCCGCTGCGCTATGGCGCAGACGGTTAATACGGTTCTCGCTCCACTGCTTGAGCAGCAGGATGAAGAGCGCCAGGATCAGCAACAGGCTGGCGACGCTGAAGGCCGCAACGTGGTTGTATTCGTTGTAGAGGATCTCGACGTGCAGCGGCAAGGTGTTGGTCACCCCGCGAATGTGCCCGGAAACCACCGACACTGCACCGAACTCACCCATCGCCCGCGCGGTACACAGCACCACGCCGTAGATCAGGCCCCATTTGATGTTGGGCAGGGTCACGTGCCAGAACATCTGCCAGCCGTTGGCACCGAGCAGGCGCGCAGCCTCTTCTTCCTGGGTGCCCTGCTCCTGCATCAGCGGGATCAGTTCACGGGCAACAAAAGGCACGGTGACGAAGATGGTTGCCAGGACAATGCCCGGCAAGGCGAAGACGATCTGGATGTCGTGATCCTGCAGCCACGGCCCGAACAGGCCCTGGGCACCGAACATCAGCACATAGACCAGACCGGCGATCACCGGCGAGACCGAGAACGGCAGGTCGATCAGCGTCACCAGGATGCTCTTGCCGCGGAAGTTGTACTTGCTCACGCACCAGGCGGCGCTGACGCCGAACACTAGGTTCAGCGGCACCGAGATGGCCACGGCGATCAGGGTCAGCTTCAGGGCCGACAAGGCGTCAGCCTCGAAGATCGCTTCAAAGAATGTGCCCAGGCCCATTTTCAGGCCCTGGGATACGACGATAACCAGCGGCAGCAGCAGGAACAGGGCGAAAATCAACCAGCCGAGGCTGATCAGGATCCGCCGCGAGGTCGAACTGCCACGGCGCGCGGCATTGGCCGAAGCGGCCGCGCCAAGGGTAGATGCAGACATGGACGTGGCCTCCTTCAAGGGGTTTCGATGCGCCGCTGCAGCAGGTTGATCAGCAGCAACAGGACGAAGGAAACCACCAGCATCAATACGCCGATGGCAGTGGCGCCGGTGTAGTCGTACTGGTCGAGCTTGACCATGATCAGCAGCGGCAGGATCTCGGTTTTCATCGGCATGTTGCCGGCGATGAAAATCACCGAACCGTATTCACCGACACCGCGGGCAAAGGCCAGGGCAAAGCCGGTCAGCCAGGCGGGCAACAGCGCTGGCAGCAGCACGTAGCGAAACACCTGCAGCGGCTTGGCGCCCAGGCAGGCGGCGGCTTCTTCGACTTCCCGGGGGATGTCGGCCAGTACCGGTTGCACCGTACGCACCACGAACGGCAAGGTCACGAAGGTCAGTGCCAGGGTAATACCCAAAGGGGTGTAGGCAATCTTGAAACCCAGGTCGGTGGCGAACTGGCCGACCAGGCCCGCTGGCGCGTACAACGCGGTCAAGGCGATACCGGCTACAGCTGTCGGCAGGGCGAACGGCAGGTCGATCATCGCCTCGATGATCTTGCGCCCCGGGAAGGTGTAACGCACCAGTACCCAGGCCAGCAAGGTGCCGATGATGCCGTTGATGATGGCGGCGCAGAGGGCAGTACCGAAGCTCAGCTTGAGTGCGGCGAGGACGCGCGGCGCACTGATGATGGCCCAGAACTGCTCCCAGGTGAGCTGGGCGGCATGCACGAACATGGCCCCCAGCGGTATGAGCACAATCAGACTGAGGTACACCAAGGTGTAGCCCAGCGTCAGCCCGAAGCCGGGTATGACGGGGGAGATACGACGTGACATAAAGGTCCCTGGTTGAACGCACGAAGCCCGGGACGAATCCCGGGCCCATGCTGGCTACTGAATGGCGATTATCCTGACGGCCATGACTTACTGAGCCGTGTAGATCTGGTCGAACACACCACCATCGTTGAAGAACTTGGGTTGGGCAGTTTTCCAGCCACCGAAGTCTTTGTCGATAGTCACCAGATCCAGTTTCGGGAACTGCTTGGCGTATTCGGCGGCAACTTTTTCGTCACGCGGACGGTAGAAGTTCTCGGCGGCGATTTTCTGCCCGGCCGGGCTGTACAGGTGTTCCAGGTACGCCTTGGCAATCGCTTCGTTGCCCTTTTTCTCGGCATTCTTGTCGACCACCGCCACCGGCGGCTCGGCGAGGATCGACAGTGACGGCACGACGATTTCGAACTTGTCGTTGCCACCGTCTTCCTTGAGGGCCAGGAACGCTTCGTTTTCCCAGGCCAGCAACACGTCACCCTGACCGTTGTTGACGAAGGTAATGGTCGAGCCACGGGCGCCGGTATCGAGCACCGGTACGTGCTTGAACAGCTCCTTCACGTATTCCTGGGCCTTGGCTTCGCTGCCACCGGCTTTCAGGCCGTAGGCCCAGGCGGCGAGGAAGTTCCAGCGCGCACCACCGGAAGTTTTCGGGTTCGGGGTGATCACCGAGACGTCTTTCTTGATCAGGTCGCCCCAGTCCTTGATGCCTTTGGGGTTGCCCTTGCGCACCAGGAACACGATGGTCGAGGTGTACGGCGTGCTGGCCTCCGGTAAACGGGTCTGCCAGGTGTCCGGCAGGGTCTTGCCGAGCTTGGCCACTTCGTCGATGTCACCGGCCAGGGCCAGGGTCACCACATCGGCGCGCAGACCGTCGATCACCGCCCGGGCCTGCTTGCCCGAACCACCGTGGGACTGTTGGATCTTCACTTTGTCGTCCGGGTGAGCCTGCTGCCAGTGCTTGATGAACTCGGCGTTGTACTGCTGGTACAGCTCGCGGGTCGGATCGTAGGACACGTTGAGCAACTCGTAGTCCTTGGCGATGGCGGAACCGGCAAACACGGCGCTGGCGAGGGCAGCCAGGGCATAACGGCGGATGGACATGGTGAAGCTCCCGATTGGCTATTTTTTCTAATTAGGGTGATCAGCTGGGCTTGTTGCCGGGATTCTGCAGGCGGAACTTTTCCTTGCGTTCGATCTGTACGACCTGGGCGTTGTGTACGGTGATTTCCACCGCCCCAAAGCGCAGATCGCGCAGAGCGCTCTGGATTTCGCGCAGAATGGTGGCTTCGTCCTGACCGTCAACGCTACGCAGAGATGCGCTCATGCTCGTGCTCCTGTGAATAAGGGACGCCGTGCAGTTGCATGAAGGGGAGCGACTGCGCCTGGCTTGAGGGCAATCTTAGGGCGCGTTGAATATTCTTAAAAATACTATTTAAGAATTTTTATATAACCAGAATCACACGGCATCGCCGACAAGGCCGACTCCCACAGGGGGGATATTGTGGGAGCCGGCCTTGCCGGCGATGAGGCCCTCAGACCCAGCGCAATTGCTGCGCCGGAACCGGCCGCCCAAACCAGTACCCCTGCCCCAGCTGGCACTCATGTTCGAGCAAAAACTGCGCTTGCTCGGCCTGCTCGATGCCTTCGGCAAGCACCTGCATACCCATGCTTTTGCCCAGCGCGATGATCACCCGGACAATCGCCGCATCGTCTTCATCCCACGGCAAGCCAGCGACAAAACCCTGGTCGATCTTGAGCTTTTGCACCGGCAAACGCTTGAGCCGCAGCAGCGAAGAGTAACCCGTACCAAAGTCATCGATGGCCAGCCGCAGCCCCAGCTCGCGCAAGCGATGCAGCTGCTCCAACGCGACTTCCGGGTCATCCATCACTGCACTTTCGGTCACTTCCAGCTCCAGCATCGCCGGCGCCAGACCGGTTTCATGCAGTACCTTGGCCACCTGTTGATAAAGGTCGCGATGAGCAAACAGGCGACTGGAGATGTTCACCGCCACAAACTGCAGCGGCCGCCCGCTGGCCTGCCACTGCACCATCTGCGCACAGGCATGATGCAAGACCCAGGTATCGATTTCGGCGATCAGCCCGGTGCGTTCGGCAATCGGAATGAACTCGCCGGGCGCCACCAACCCACGCTGTGGGTGCTGCCAGCGCACCAGCGCCTCGACACCAATCATCGCGCCGCTGTTGAGCTCATGCACCGGCTGGTAATAGACCTGCAACTCTTCCTGCTCCAGCGCCCGGCGCAGCTCTCCAGCGGTTTCCACCCGCTGCTGGGCATGGGCCGTCAGCTCTTCGGTGTACAGCGCGTAACCGGCACGGCCGCAGGCCTTGGCCTTGAACAGCGCCGAGTCGGCATTGCGCAACAGCTGCTCGGCGCTCAGGGCATCACTGGGGAACAGACTGATACCAATGCTGGCGCTGATGAACAGGCATTGATTGTCGAGTTCGAAGGGTTGCTTCAATGCATCAATGATATTTTGCGCCAGTGCCGCGGCCTGGCCGACCTGCGGACACTGCTCGGTGAGCACGGCGAACTCGTCGCCCCCCAGGCGCGCCAGGGTCACGCCGCTGCCGAGCAATGCCTTGAGGCGCTCGCCCACCCCCTTGAGCAACTGATCACCGACATTGTGCCCAAGGCCGTCGTTGATGCTCTGGAAATGGTCCAGGTCGAGTAACAGCAGCGCACAACCGCGCTTGTTGGTCTGAGCCGCGGCCAGCGCCTGCTCGGCGCGATCATTGAACAACAGACGGTTGGGCAGGTCGGTGAGTGGATCATGGTGGGCCAGGTAGGCCAGCTCGCGCTCACTGTGCTTGATCGCACTGATATCACTGAACACCGCCACATAATGGCTGAGCTCGCCGCTGTCATCGCGGATCGAGCATATGGTCTGCCACTGCGGGTACACCTCGCCACTCTTGCGCCGGTTCCAGATCTCGCCGCTCCACTCACCCTTTTCAGCCAGGGTCGCGTAGATCTCCTGATAGAACGCCGGCCCATGCCGCCCGGATTTGAACTTGCTCGGCCGCTGACCGATGACTTCTTCCTTTTCGTAACCGGTGATCTGCATGAACGCCCGGTTCACATGCACGATCACCCCACTACTGTCGGTAACCAGCACGCCTTCAAGGGTACTGTCGAACACCGCCGCGGCCATGCGCAGACGTTCGCGGTCTTCACGGCGCAGGCGTGCGCCGACACCGATGAAATTCAACAGCCGGGCACGGGACGTGAAGATCAACAAGGCGCTGCAGAGCACCCAGATATAAGCGCTGAACAATTGCCAGCGGGCCAGTTGCTGAGGATTATCGAAAAGGTTGCTCAATAATTGATCAGACAGTGCCAACCAGAGCACAGACAACACCAGATAGAGCGCAGCCATGCGCATGGCGTCTCGAATGGAAGCAGACATAAGGTCCTGACAAGCCCACAAAAAATATTGGGGGATTATAGGGTAGAAACATCCCGTGACCTCCTATCTAAAAGGCCGACTGGTTTTATTTGCCGGTGCAGGGATAATGCTTCCCGCTGTTCCTTATGTTCTAGAGGGCCCTTTCGCCTATGTGGTACCAAGGTTTGCTCAACTTGTCGGCCTGGCAACTGCTGGCAGTTACCCTGGTCATGACCCATGTGACCATCGTCAGTGTCACGGTCTACCTGCACCGCTACTCCGCCCACCGCTCGCTGGAACTGAACGCCGGGCTCAAGCACTTTTTCCGCTTCTGGCTGTGGTTGACCACGGCGCAGAACACCCGCGAGTGGACGGCCATCCACCGCAAGCACCACGCCAAATGCGAGACCGTCGACGACCCGCACAGCCCGGTGATCCTGGGCTTGTCCACGGTCCTGCGCAAAGGTGCCGAGCTGTACCGCGAAGAGGCACAGAACCCGGAAACCCTGCGGATCTACGGCAAGAACTGCCCGGAAGACTGGATCGAGCGCAACCTCTACTCGCGCTACAAACTGGGTGGCATCGCCCTGATGGCGGTCATCGACCTGCTGCTGTTCGGCACCATCGGCATCACCATCTGGGCAGTGCAGATGATGTGGATTCCGTTCTGGGCCGCCGGGGTCATCAATGGCCTGGGCCATGCCGTCGGTTATCGCAACTTCGAATGCCGCGACGCCGCCACCAACCTGGTGCCCTGGGGCATCATCGTCGGCGGCGAAGAGCTGCACAACAACCACCACACCTACCCCAACTCGGCCAAGCTGTCGGTCAAGCGCTGGGAGTTCGACATGGGCTGGGCGTGGATCAAATTGTTCTGCTTCCTGCGCCTGGCCAAGGTGCAGCGCGTCGCGCCGATCGCCCATCGAGTCGAAGGCAAAGGCCAGCTGGACATGGACACCGCCATGGCGATCCTCAACAACCGCTTCCAGATCATGGCCCAGTATCGCAAGCTGGTGATCGCGCCGCTGGTCAAACAGGAACTGGCACGCGTGGATGACTCGGTGCGCCATCAGTTCCGCCGCGCCAAGCGCTTGCTGTCGCGGGAAACCAGCCTGCTGGAAGACCGTCACCACCTGCGCATCCAGACCATGCTCGAACACAGCCAGGCGCTCAAGACCATCTACGAAAAACGCCTGGCCCTGCAACAGATCTGGCTACGCACCAGTGCCAACGGCCACGACATGCTGGCGGCGATGAAAGACTGGGTACACGAGGCCGAGGCCAGCGGCATTCAATCGCTGCGCGACTTCGCAGCCCAGCTGAAAACCTACTCCCTGCGCCCTGCAGCGAGCTGACGCCGTTGATCGGCGCGCCCGTTGCGGGCGCGCTGTCCGGAACTTCACCGCCTATTCTCACTCTGACAGGCATAACGCCCGCGTGGCGGGCCGGGTCGTGGCCGCCCGCCTCTGTGTGAGAAGTTCCGCATAAATGGTCAACAAGAAACCGACATCCCACCCCCACAATCAGCCCCCTGAACTGGCCCAGACCCTCCTGGCGCTGATGCACGCGCAAGGCGAAGTGGCGCGCCTGAGCGAACGCGAACAGCTGTTCAGCTCGTTGCTCGACAGCGTCAATGCCGTGCTCTGGGCGTTCGATTGGGAATCCCGTCAGGTGCTGTATGTCAGCCCCGCCTACGAACGCATCTTCGGCCGCCCGGCCGATCGGCTGCTGGCCGACTTCAATGAATGGCGCGACAGCATCTACCCTGACGACCTCGACTATGCCGAGCGCAGCCTGGCCGACGTGCTGGTCAAAGGCGCTGTGGAAGACCGCGAATACCGCATCATCGATGCCGACGGTAACGTCCGCTGGCTCAGCGACAAATGCTTCATCAGCCAGCAGACCGACCACGAGCAGCGGCTGATCGTGGTCGGCATGGCGGAAGACATCACCGAAAAGAAACGCGTCGAAGACGAACTGCAGCTGCTGGCTACCACCGATGTCCTGACCCAAAGCAGCAACCGCCGACACTTCTTCGACTGCGCTCAGCAAGCGTTCGAAACGGCACGGCGGGAGCACACGCCGTTGACCTTCCTACTGCTCGATATCGATGATTTCAAGCAGATCAACGACACCTACGGCCATCAGGAAGGCGACTATGTGCTGCAGCGCATCGCCGACACCGGCAAAGCCGTATTACGCCGTGGCGATCTGTTCGGGCGCATCGGTGGTGAGGAGTTTGCCGCGGTGTTCCCGGGTTGCACGCCACAGGTCGCCGAGCAGATCGCCGAGCGCTTGCAGCGGGAAATCCAGCGCTTGCAATTCAGTCATGATCAACAGGGGTTCGGCGTGACGGTGAGTCAGGGGCTGACGGGCATCAGTGAAGTGGATAAGTCGCTGGACAGCCTGTTTGCCCGCGCGGATGCGGCGATGTACCAGGCCAAGCGTCAGGGCAAGAACCAGATTGTGATTGGCTGAACAGGCCTCATCGCGGGGCAAGCCCGCTCCCACCGGTGGGAGCGGGCTTGCCCCGCGATGCCTGCTCAAACCTTGCGCAGTCTACCCAGCTCCGCCATCCCCACCTTGAGCAACCGTGCCGTCTTGCTCTCGGCCAACGCCTCCAGCCCCTGATCCGCCGGCAACCGCGCCAGCTGCCCGGCCAGGTTCATCACCAGTGCTTCACGCGAATACACCCCGCCGCCCAGCTGGTAGATCGCCGCAATCAGTTCGCGCAGCTCCAGCGGCAAACGCCAACGAGTGCGCAACGCCGAACCGAAGGCCGCGCCATATTCATTGAGCGACAACTCAACGTCGTCCTCATCCAGCTCGCCCCCGGATAAGCGCCACTCCTGCAAGCAACGCAGCAACGCCAGGTCACCCAGGCAATGCAGCAGACCGGCGCAGTAACACCGCTCCGGGTCCAGCTCGAGCATCCGCGCCAGCACCCGGGCGTACTCGGCCGCGTGCAGCGACAGCTCCCAGAAGTGCTGGGCCCGCTGCGACAACAACGGGTCACTGAGCTTGGCGCTGCGCTTGAGCGTCAGCCCCAGGATCAGGTTCATGCTCTGCGTGGTACCCAGTTTGTTCAGCGCCTGCAGCAACGTCTGCACAGCGCCGTCGCGGTGCAATGCCGCGCTGTTGGCAGCAGCGATCAGCACGGCAGTCACCTGCGGGTCGTTGCGGATCTCTTCTTCCAGGGTTTTGAGGTTGAGCCCCTGCGGGTTCAGGCTACGTTTGATGGCCTGCTGCACATCGGCCAGCAACGGACCTCCATCGGCCGTGGCCCGGCGTCCTTCGAGAAAACGCGTCAGGGTCATGCCCGGTTGCAGCGCCGGCACCGGACAAGCGATGTGTTCACCGACCTTGAGCAGCAGCTCCTCCAGGCGATGACGCAGGGAATCCATGTTCAACGGTTTGCTCAGGTAAGCGGTGGGCGCGAACGGCAAGGCTTCGCGCACGCTGGCGCTGTCACTGCGGTTGCTCATGAGGATAAACGGCAGCGCTGGCTGGCGCCCCTTGGCGCGCACATTACGCAGCAAATCCAGGCCGTCACCACCGGGCAGTTCGCGCGCGGCAATGATCAGGTCAGGCTGGCACGACAACGCCGCCAGTGCCTGGGAGCCATCGGCGCAGACCTGCACCCGTGCATCGCAACGCACGCTGAGCAACATCTGGCTGAGCATCTCCCGCACCCAGGGGTCGCCTTCGGCAATCAACACACAAGGTGCTGTGGGCGGGTTGGTAATGCGCATACGCGGCTCTCCGATAATTCACGACGCGCCATCCTGCGCACCTTCCAGGATTTCTCCTTGTTGGCAACCTTAGCCGTGTTGCATTCCTGTAGTCGAAAAAAAACCCGCCGAAGCGGGTTTTTCTTCTACTGCGTCACAGTTTACGCGAGTTCTGCGAAGCACTCTTCGATGATTGCCAGACCTTTGTCCAGTTGCTCATCAGGCGAGGTCAGCGGAACCAGGATACGCAGGACGTTGCCGTAAGTGCCGCACGACAGCAGGATCAGACCCTTGTCACGCGCCTTGGCCACAACCGAAGCCACGGCAGTAGCGTTAGGGGTGTGGGAACCGGCCTTGTCGAACACTTCAACAGCGATCATCGAGCCCAGGGCACGCACGTCACCGATGATCGGGTGCTTGTCCTGGATCTTGCGCAGGCCAGCGACCAGACGCTCGCCAACAGCCTGGCTGCGCTCCAGCAGTTTCTCTTCTTCGAACACTTCCATCACGGCCAGGGCCGCGGCGCAAGCGATCGGGCTACCGGCGTAGGTGCCGCCCAGGCCGCCTGGAGCGATAGCGTCCATGTACTCGGCCTTGCCGCAGACACCGGCCAGTGGGAAGCCACCGGCGATGGATTTGGCGAAGGTGGTCAGATCCGGGGCAACGCCCATCTGCTCCATGGCGAAGAAGGTGCCGGTACGGCCAGCGCCGGTCTGCACTTCGTCAGCGATCAGCAGGATGCCGTGCTGGTCGCACAGGGCGCGCAGACGCTTCATGAACTCTTTAGGCGCAACGTAGAAACCGCCTTCGCCCTGAACTGGCTCAAGGATGATCGCGGCGATGTCGCGTGGCTCGGCGTCGTTCTTGAAGATGCGCTCGATCGACGCGATCGAATCGTCAACGCTGACACCGTGCAGGTCGTTCGGGTACAGGGCACGGAAGATGCCGCCTGGCATCAGGCCCATGCCGGCCGAGTAAGGCACGACTTTACCGGTCAGGCCCAGGGTCATCATGGTACGACCGTGGTAGGCGCCGGTGAAGGCGATCACGCCGGCACGGCCAGTGGCGGCGCGGGCGATCTTGATGGCGTTCTCAACGGCTTCGGAACCGGTGGTGACCAGCAGGGTTTTCTTGGCGAAGTCGCCTGGGACCTTGGCGTTGATCTTTTCGCACAGCTCGACGTAAGGCTCGTAGGCCAGTACCTGGAAGCAGGTGTGGGTCAGTTTGTGCAGTTGGGCTTCGACGGCAGCGATGATCTTCGGATGCACGTGACCGGTGTTCAGTACCGCGATACCGCCGGCGAAGTCGATGAACTCGCGGCCTTCAACGTCAGTCACGGTGGCGTTTTTTGCCGACTCGGCGAAGATCGGGTGGATCTGGCCAACACCGCGCGGAACAGCGGCGATACGACGTTGCATCAAAGATTCGTTGGTCTTGTTGCTCATAATGTCCTCAATTCGCCACACACAAGGTGGCGCGATTCAAGTCAGAGTGGCCGGTATTCAACTGCGCGCAGCATGCGTTGATCGACTGCTGCAGGGGCCCAGGCCACCGGGTGTACGGTGTAAAAAGGCCAGCGAGACGTCGCTCTCGCGCCCCGCTGGCAGAGGTAAAGCCTTACGCTGCGATCAGATGCTGATGCACAGGTATTTGATTTCCAGGTAGTCCTCGATGCCGTACTTGGAACCTTCGCGGCCCAGGCCCGAGGCCTTGATACCGCCGAACGGCGAGACTTCGTTGGAGATCAGACCGGTGTTGATACCGACCATGCCGTACTCCAGCGCTTCGGCGACACGGAACACACGGCTCATGTCACGGGCATAGAAGTACGAGGCCAGACCAAACTCGGTATCGTTGGACATGGCAATGACTTCAGCCTCGTCCTTGAAACGGAACAGTGGCGCCAGCGGGCCGAAAGTTTCTTCCTTGGCTACTGCAGCGTTGTTCGGCACGTTGACCAGCACGGTCGGCTCGAAGAAGTTGCCTTCGATCAGCTTGCCGCCGGTCAGTACCTGAGCGCCTTTGCCAACGGCGTCGGCAATGTGCTCCTGAACCTTGGCTACCGCTTTGCCATCGATCAGCGGACCGGTGGTGGTGCCGTCTTCCAGGCCGTTACCGATTTTCAGCTTGGCCACAGCGGCCTTGAGCTTCTCGGCGAAGGCATCGTAGACGCCGTCCTGCACGTAGATACGGTTGGCGCAGACGCAGGTCTGACCGTTGTTGCGGTACTTGGAGATGATCGCGCCTTCGACGGCCTTATCCAGGTCAGCGTCGTCGAACACGATGAACGGTGCGTTACCGCCCAGCTCCAGGGAAACTTTCTTGATGTCCTTGGCGCATTCGGCCATCAGCTGGCGACCGATTTCGGTCGAGCCGGTGAACGACAGCTTGCGCACGATCGGGTTGCCGGTCAGCTCGCTGCCGATGTCGCCAGCGCTGCCGGTCACCACGCTCAGCACGCCAGCCGGAATACCGGCGCGGGTGGCCAGCTCAACCAGGGCCAGGGCCGAGTACGGGGTTTGCGAAGCAGGCTTGAGCACCATGGTGCAGCCAGCGGCCAGGGCCGGGCCGGCTTTACGGGTGATCATCGCCGCCGGGAAGTTCCACGGGGTGATTGCCGCGGTTACGCCGATTGGCTGCTTGATCACGATCAGGCGCTTGTCTGGCTGGTGGCCAGGAATGGTGTCGCCGTAAACGCGCTTGGCTTCTTCCGCGAACCACTCGATAAAGGAAGCGGCGTAGGCGATTTCGCCCTTGGCTTCAGCCAGTGGCTTGCCTTGCTCGGTGGTCATCAGGCGGGCCAGGTCGTCCTGGTGCTCGATCATCAATTCGAACCAACGACGCAGCTTGCCAGCACGCTCTTTGGCGGTCAGTGCACGCCAGGCCGGCAGCGCCTTGTCGGCGGCCTCGATAGCGCGACGGGCTTCGGCCGCGCCCATCTTCGGCACAGTGCCGATGATCTCGCCGGTGGCCGGGTTGTTGACCTTGATGGTCTGACCGTTGTCCGCGTCCAACCACACGCCATCGATGAAGGCTTGCTGGCGGAACAACTGGGCGTCTTTAAGCTGCATGTCGGCTTCCTTAACGGCACCGTACAGACACGGCGCGAATTATTGATTGTAGAAAAAGGAGAGCGTTTGAAATCTCAAACGAATCCTAGGAGCAACGGCGAAAAAGGACAATAGGGTGTTCGAAAAAAAGAACAAAAAGCGCTGTGCGGTGGTGATTTTCAGATCAACGTCACTTATAGCTCCCTGTGTGTGCAAAATCGAACACAGCCATTCTGGCGATGGACGCCGACAGTCTAGATGGGTATCATGGCGCCCGCGTTGCACTCGTAGCTCAGCTGGATAGAGTACTGCCCTCCGAAGGCAGGGGTCGTGGGTTCGAATCCCGCCGAGTGCGCCATCTTCCTCTCCCTTTGCTTGCAAAGACCCGGCGCTTGCGCCACTCCAGCTGTTCAAGATCCTTTCCTTTATTACTCTTCGCTCTATCCAAATCCCCTGTAAGTCCTGTTGGCTTTACCTCGCTTAAGCAATCCGCTTACAATGATGGCAATATGCCCACCAACATGGACTGCGGCGCAAGGTTACCCACACCCTCCAGGGAATTTAGGAATGAAAATGCTGAAACACTGTCTGGCTTTGACCGTTATCGCTTCGCTCGTAGGTTGCCAGGCGACCGGCGAGCAGTATCAATCCGATGTGTTTGATGCCAGCCAGGTGAACACCCAGCAAGAAGCCAAGACCGTCAAGATCCTCACGATCTCGCCGACCAAGATCAAAGTCAGCAACGAAAAGAACCAGAAAGCCGCAATGATGGTTGGCGGTGTGCTGGGCGCTCTGGGTGGCGCAGCATTGGGTGCCGGCAAGAACAAAGACACCGCTATCGTCGGTGGTGTGGCCGGTGGTGGCGCAGGCGCCCTCGCAGGCTCGATGGTCAACGACACCACCCTGGTGCCAGGCGTGCTGATCGGCTACTCCGAGAGCGGCAAGATCTACACCTCCGCCCAGGTGGGTCGTCCTTGCGACTTCCAGGTGGGTGGCATCTCGCTGATGGTCATGACCATGTCCAACGAAACCCGCATTCAGCCGAATGCTACCTGCCCAGAACCTAAAAAGAGCTGAGGCAACCGGCCATGAAGCATATTGTTCTGGGCACCGCCCTCGCACTGTCTGCCATGACCGCCACGGCCGGCCAGTTCGATCAGCTTTACCAGATCGAACAGCAGACCAAACAGCAAGAAGCCGCCCTGGAAACCGAGCGCCTGCGTCAGGCCGCTGCGGCCCAGCAACGTGCTGAATCTCGCGAAGCCGCTGCTCGCCAGCAACGCGCTGCCTCGCAGCGTGCCGCTGCGCAAGCCGCCGCCGAACGGCAGCAGGCGCAAGCCGCCGAGCAGAAACGCGTTCGCACCCGTGAAGAAGGTTTCGAAGACGAACTGCGCGCACTGGAGCTGGAAGAGCGTCGCCTGCAGCTGCAAGCGAAAAAAGCGCAGGTTGCACGGGCTAACGACTACATCGATGCCGAGCTGCGCGACAGCGCCGCGCGCACCGACGTGATCCAGTCCAACGCCGACTCCGCGCGTAACGTGACCTCCGGTACCAAGTCCTTGCTCGAAGATGCGGGCAAGGCCGAGGTCAATCGCTCCAACAGCCTGTTCGGCAAGTAACCATCACAGGGCTACCCCGGCCGTTAGGCCGGGGTCGACCCTTGCGGAGACAACATCATGCTGCGTCTGTTTATGCTGGTAGCGGCTGGCCTGCTGCTGAGCGGTTGCTTCAAGGAAGAAGCCAAGTTCCCCACCGTCGACCTGCACGGCCGTCTGGTGGTTGATCAGGAAATGACCACCTCGCGTCAGGCCCAGGGCATCCAGGGCGATTACTTCAAGCGCGTGCTCAGCGTTAACGGTCAGGACATGGACTTTGGCGCTTTCGTCAAACAGTACTGCCCAGACACCAACACCCGTAACGAAACCTGCATCAAGGCCTTCCGTATCAAGAAGATCGACGATGTCAGCGGTGCTACCCGGTTCTTGCCTAACGGGCTTTAAGTGTTGGTTGCGTTGCCAGAAGGCTCAGGTGAAAACCTGGGCCTTTTTTTATGGTTCATGTAGGAGCGGATTTATCCGCGATGGGTCGCAGCGCGGCCCCAAATGCTGGGACTGCTACGCAGTCCATCGCGGATAAATCCGCTCCTACAGCTAATTGTGAACATTCAACCCTTGACCCGACGCTCGTGCATCTGGCCCTACACTCCGGTGCCTGCACTGACGCATCTTCGAAATCTGAGCACGGAAACTCAAAATTACGAACTTCATCTCCCGTAGTTTCAACCCAAACACTGGTGAGCAAACGAAAGATGCGGACAATGCACGCGAGGTGGAACCTTGAAATACATCATTGAAGCATTCGATAAAGAGACCGAACAACTGGCTTATGAAATCGCTCTGCCTGACGGATGCGATGCTCAGCTAGCGGCAATCATGGGGTGGATAGCGCCCCAGCGAGGGGATGAAGGATACAACCTGACCAGCGAACAGGTGGCGGCGATTGAAGTGCTCGCTAACAGAACCATTCACGAACACGACCATATCCTGCAGCTCACCTGCAACATCGATTAATTGTCTGAGCGAGGGGGCGCATGAATGCGCTCCCTCAGCTGTGGTAGGAGCCGATTTGCGCGAAGGCAGGTGTTAGGGGATGTTTCGAAATAGGATAAATTGCTGGCTGAATCGGCGTCCTAGGAAATAACCTACTCGGTCTGTCGATAGACGTCTGATTGTCCCTGGGAACTCGTACCTCTAGGCTCCTGCCTGTCACCGAAAACTCGGTGATCGGGTGTGGTAACCCGGAGTTGAGATTTCAATACAGTCTATGGCGGCTGTGCGTGGGAGGCTTTCGGGCCTGCCGGGAATTGAAATCTCAACCGGTTTACCACCCCGCGCACAGCTGCCACCCATTCGTGTGGTAACGGATGACGGTGTCAGCCCCACAGCTGAGATTTCGACATGAAAAAAATCGTTCCCGATCCACCACTAGATCCCTCTATCACCACCGCCCACACCGTCTTCGGCAATTGCGAAGCCGGCCACTCTCCGCTGTTCGCCGTCTGCTCCGGCATCGCCGCCCACGACGCGCTGGTGCACGCCTCTTTATATCTGAGCTGTGCCTACGACACCGGCTACAAAGCCTTCGACAACATCGATCCGGCCAGCAAGAACTTTCTCTGGTCGACCCTGCATTCGGTAGAAATGGCCAAGGGCCTGGTCGATGCGCTGCTTGATGGCATAGAAGATCGACCCATGGACCCGCTAAACAGATAACACGGTGGGAGCGGGCTTGCCCCGCGATGCGATGTGGCTGACAGCCCGCAATCGCGGGGCAAGCCCGCTCCTACCGGGGTTACAGGTACCATGACGTTTTTCAATCGGGTCGATGCCGCTTTCTCCCTTGCTCTGTGGCCATCTGTACACGATTCTGTAGGTATCTGCCGTCATCAACTCCCAGCATCGCAGAGGCCTCTATGAAAACCGTGGCACAGCTCCTGAAAACCAAAGCCGAGAAGCATCACCAGGTGCATACTATTGGCCCCGAGCAGATGGTGCTCGATGCACTGCGGCTGATGGCCGAGAAGAACGTCGGCGCCTTGCCGGTGGTCGAGGGCGGCCAGGTGGTGGGGATCGTCAGTGAGCGCGACTACGCGCGCAAGATGGTGCTCAAGGGCCGCTCGTCAGTAGGTACGCCGGTCAGCGCAATCATGAGCGCGCCGGTGATCACGGTGGACCCGCACCAAAACATCGATTACTGCATGAGCATGATGACCAACAGCCACCTGCGGCACCTGCCGGTGGTGGAGAACGGCGAGCTGCTGGGCTTGCTGTCGATCGGTGACCTGGTCAAGGAGGCCATCGCCGAGCAGGCCAACATGATCCAGCAACTGGAACAGTACATTCGCGGCGATTGACTCGCCGCGGCACCCCTCAGCGGTATTCGGTCTCCAGCTCATCGAGCTGGTGGTCGAAGCTGCGCAGGCGCGCCGACCAGGTGTACACCAGCACTTCCAGGTCGCGGTTGAGTACCGCGCCCCCGCGCCCGCTGCTTTGCTGTGAATCACACAGGTCCAGCTGATAACGCTCGCGGGCCATGGCGGTGGCCACGGTGGAGAGTTCACGGGCGTTGTCCAGCCAGTGGCGGCGCAGGTCGTGGGTTTCCTTGTCGAGTTCCCGGCACTGGCGCTTCAGGGCTTCAAGGCTCTGCTCCAGCGGCGTGCCTTCAAGCTCGCCCATAACTTCCTGAAAGGTCCGCCCCGGCTGCCAGTAGCTGCCCCAGAAGTAGCGGTCGAACACCGTCTCGACCCGGCGCAAGGCAACCTTGGTGTTCCAGATCGCAACCAGCGTGCGCCCCTGGGCCAGCTGGCGCTTGCTGACCCGCAACTGCTGCCAGGCTATCCAGGCCAGTGCCGTCAGCGCCAGCGCCCCAATCACGCCAGCGGCGGCGTAGAGAAACACCAGCGCCTGGTTCAGTTGATACGCTTCTTTGACACCATAGAAATAACCGGCGGTCAGCAGGCCCAAGGCGGTTACGGCACACCAGAAACCGACGGCATAGGGATCTTTCATTGCGCTATCCCCCCTGTTGTTTTTTCCTGAGCATAGCAACGCCAATCGCCGGTATCGGTGCCACTCAGCGTTTATTTCGCAGGGCCTCATTGAGCTGATCGAACATCACCGCCCAGTCGGCATCTTCCTCGATACTCTCTTTCAAAAACGCCCGCTGGCTCTGCGTCCAGAACGGCGCGTCGACCAGTTTTATGTCGCTTTTGAGCGGTGAATGGCTAGTGATGAATTGATCGATGCCGACCGGATCGTCGGGCAGGCCAAGCTGTTTGAACAGTTCGGAAAACTTATGCGTCGATGCTTCCATGGGGCACTCCTTGGGGCCAGACCGGTCGTCCACGACGCCAGCCTGGCAGTGGGTTGATCATCAGCACACCTCGCGCACTTCGGCGTTCGGCACCAGTTTCAGGTACTGCGTCATGTTCATGTGGATCAGGTGGTCGTGATCGCCGGCCTCGACATAGATATCACCCTGGCGGGTCAGCGTCGGGTCCACCAGCATCTTGATCGAATACGCATCACCCAGCGCCGGGATGGCGCCCCGCTCACAGTCGCCGAACAGGTGGGGCAGGTTGCTTTCAGAGGTCATGTGCCACTGACCGGTGGCCTGTACCTTGCTCATGTCCAGGTGACGGTTGGCCGGCAGTACCGCCATCAGGTAGTTGCCATGACGGTCGTCGAGCATGACCGACTTGGCCACCCGCTCGGCCGGCACCCCGGCCATACGGGCCGACTCAAGGCTGGTGGCTGAGTGTGGGTGAGAAACAACGTCGTAATCGCAGCCGGCCTTGTCCAGGCACTGCTGCAGGGTTTTTGCCATACGCATGATGCACCTCCGCAGATAGCTCCCCCCACTTCTGAAGTTTAGGCCGTGCTGCCTCGGGCAGCCGACTAAACTTATTGGACACGCACAAACCGGGTGAATTCAGGTGATCGCTCGCTGGTGTCGGCATCTGCTCTTGCTGCTCTTGCTCGGCACGCTGCCTGCTGGCCAGGCGGCGCCCGGCCAATCGGTGCTGGTACTGAGTATTAACGACGCCATCGGGCCGGCCAGTGCCGATTATCTGATTCGTGGTCTGCACCAGGCCGAAACCGACCAGGCGCAACTGGTGGTGATCCGCCTCGACACCCCAGGCGGGCTGGACAGTTCGATGCGCGAGATCATCAAGGCGATCCTCGCCAGCCCCGTGCCGGTGGCCAGTTTCGTCGCCCCCGGTGGTGCCCGCGCAGCCAGCGCCGGCACCTATATCCTTTACGCCAGCCACGTCGCCGCCATGGCCCCAGGCACCAACCTGGGCGCTGCGACGCCGGTGCAGATCGGCGGCCTCCCCGGCACCCCGAAAGACCCTGGCGCGCCACCGGCAGCGCCCACCGGCGACAAGCAAGCGGCGCCGAGCGAGCAGGACACCTTGACCCGCAAGCAGGTCAACGACGCCGCCGCCTACATCCGCAGCCTGGCGCAGATGCGCGGGCGTAACGCCGACTGGGCCGAGCAGGCCGTGCGTGAAGCCGTCAGCCTGCCTGCCAGCGAAGCCCTGCGCCTGAAGGTGATCGACCAGATCGCCAACGATCTGCCCGACTTGTTGCGCCAGCTCGACGGCAAGTCCCTGGAAGCCGCGGGGAAAACCGTGCAGTTGCAGACCGCCGCCGCGCCGGTGATCGAGCGCCTACCAGACTGGCGCACACGCCTGCTGGCGGTGATCACCAATCCCAGTGTCGCGCTGATCCTGATCATGATTGGCGTCTACGGCCTGATGTTCGAGTTCATGAGCCCCGGCTCCGGGGTCGGCGGGGTGATCGGCGGTATCTGCCTGTTGCTGGCGCTGTATGCCTTGCAGCTGTTGCCGGTGAGCTACGCCGGGGCGGCGCTGATTCTGCTCGGCCTGGCCTTCATGATTGCCGAGGCGTTCATGCCCAGCTTCGGTGTGGTCGGCTTTGGCGGCATCGTCGCTTTTGTGGTGGGCGCGGTGATCCTGATGGACACCGATGTGCCCGGCTTCGGCATTCCGCTGCCGCTGATTTTGTTTCTCGCACTGTTCTCGGCGCTATTGCTCGGCGGTGTGCTGGGCATGGCCATCAAAGCGCGCAAGCGCGCGCTGGTCAGTGGCGATGCCGGGCTGGTCGGCAGCCTGGCCACGGTCATGGCGGTGAATGACAGCGATCCATACATCGGCTCGGTGCAGGTGCAAGGTGAGCAGTGGCAGGCGTACAGCCAGACGCCGCTGCAGGTGGGGCAACACGTCCGGGTGGTTTCACGCAAGGGCGTACTTCTGGACGTCAGCGCCGCAGCCGACGCTGTGGCGCAAGGAGACTGAAAATGTTCTTCGAACTGGGCATTGGTGCGCTGCTGGCATTTGCTGCGGTGCTGTTACTGTCGGCGTTTCGCATTCTGCGCGAGTACGAACGGGGCGTGGTGTTCCAGCTCGGGCGCTTCTGGCGGGTCAAGGGGCCGGGGCTGGTGTTGCTGATTCCCGGGGTCCAGCAGATGGTCCGGGTCGACCTGCGTACGGTGGTACTCGATGTGCCGCCGCAGGACGTGATCACCCGCGACAACGTCTCGGTCAAGGTCAATGCGGTGCTGTACTTTCGCGTGCTCGACCCGCAGAAGGCGATCATCCAGGTCGAGGACTTTCTCATGGCCACCAGCCAGCTGGCGCAGACCACCTTGCGCGCGGTGCTCGGCAAGCATGAGCTGGATGAGTTGCTGGCCGAGCGCGAACGCTTGAACCTGGACATCCGCCAGGTGCTGGACGCGCAAACCGACGCCTGGGGCATCAAGGTGGCCAACGTCGAGATCAAGCATGTTGACCTCAATGAATCGATGATTCGCGCCATTGCCCGCCAGGCTGAAGCCGAGCGCGAACGGCGGGCCAAGGTGATTCATGCCGAAGGGGAATTGCAGGCCTCGGAGAAATTGATGCAGGCCGCGGAAATGCTCGGGCGCCAGTCGGGGGCCATGCAACTGCGGTATATGCAGACCCTGGGCACGATTGCCGGGGACAAGTCGTCGACAATCATTTTTCCGTTGCCGATCGAGATGCTCAAGGGGTTTGTGGATAAGTGAGGTACCCGGTGGGAGCGGGCTTGTCCCGCGATTGCGGTGTATCTGTCAGATCGCATCGCGGGGCAAGCCCGCTCCCACAGGCAGTGGTCTACCAACCACCGCCCAAGGCCAGGAATAGACCGATCTGCCCCATCGCCACCTGTGTATTGGCCATCGCCAGTTGCGCACGCATATCGGTATAAGTCCGCGTCGCCTGCAAATCCGCCAGGAACGACTCGCGCCCCGCCCGGTAGAAACGGTGGGTATGCTCGGCCGCCTGCTGCGCCGAGCGTTCAGCATCGGCCAGGGCATCACGCCGCTCCAGCAACGCGCTGTACTGCGCCAGGCTGGTCTGGGTTTCGCGGATGGCGTTGAGTACCACCCCGTCGAAATGCGCCAGCGCCGCCTGGGTCGAGGCCTCGGCCCCGCGGATGCGTGCGCGCGAACCATTGGTCGGCACGGTCCAGGTCAACGCCGGGCCAAAGCCCCAGCGGTTGGTCGCCGGTTCGCCAAGATTCTCCAGGATACCGATGGTGCCGACCTGCGCACCGATGCTGATGTCCGGGTAAAGCTGACCGGTAGCCACGCCGATGGTCGCCGTGGCCGCCGCCAGGCCGCGCTCGGCCTGACGGATGTCCGGACGCCGCTTGAGCAGTGCGGCGCCATCCCCCACCGGCAGCACCTGGGCGATGTGCGGCAGCTCGGCGCAATCGGCGGTACCGGCCGGCAACTGCGCCACCGGTTTGGCCAGCAGCATCGACAGGGTATACAAACCTGCCTCACGTGCGGCCTGGTAACGCGGCAGTTCGGCACGCAGCGACTTGAACTGGGTCTGTGAACGGGTCACCTGGGTTTCGTCGCCACGCCCGGCGTCGCGCAGACGCTGAACCAGGGTCACGCTCTGCTCCTGCAAGTCCAGCGACTCCCGCGCGATGTGGTACTCCTCGTTGGCTGCACACACCTGGGTGTAGGCGCGTACCACGTCGGCCACCAGGGTAATGCGTGCGGTATCGGCAGCGGCCTGGGTTGCGTCGGCATTGGCCTGGGCCGCTTCGACGCCACGCTTGAGTGTGCCCCAGAGGTCGAACTGGTAGGACGCGCTGAGGATGGCTTCGCCGATGTTCGCCACCGGTACCTTCTCCGGCAGCAGGAAGGCTTCACCGGATTCCTGCAAACGCTGCGCCCCCAGTTTCACCCCGCCATTCCATCCGCCCTGGGCTTGCGCTTCCTCTACCTGGGCACGGGCACGGACGATATTGGCCGCCGCGACGCGCAATTCGGTGTTGGCCGCCAGCGCCTGGCTTACCAGCGTGTTCAGACGCTGATCGTGATACAGGTGCCACCAGTTCTGCGGCACCGGTGCCGACACCACGCTGTTGGCATCCTGGCGCAACTCACCCTGCAGATCGGCACGCTGGATCGCGCCATCCTTGGGCAGCTGATAATCCGGCCCGACCATCTGGCAGGCCGACAGCAGCAAGCTCACACCCAGCAGCGACAGACGTTTCATTGGCCGTTACCGTCAATGATCGACACGGTCGCGGTACGCCCGGCGATCATGCGAAAGTCCGCCGGTACTTCATCGAAGGCGATCCGCACCGGGATCCGCTGGGCCAGACGCACCCAGCTGAAGGCCGGGTTGACGTTGGGCAGCAGGTTGGCACCGCTGGTACGGTCACGGTCTTCGATTCCCGCGGCAAAGCTTTGCACATGCCCGCGCAGACGGGCGTTGTCACCCATCACGCGGATATCCACAGCCTGACCGATGTGGATACCACCGAGCTTGGTTTCTTCGAAATAGCCATCAACGTGGTAGGACGCGCTGTCGACCACCGCCAGCACCGGCTTGCCGGCGCTGACAAACTCGTGCGCACGCGGTGCACGGTCATTGAGGTAGCCATCCACCGGGCTGCGCACCACCGAGCGGTCGAGGTTGAGCTGCGCCGCGTCGACCGCGACCTGGGCTTCGGCCAGCGCCGATTGCGCGCGGGCCTCGCGCGACTGGCTCTCTTCCAGTTGCTCTTGCGCCACCAGGTTGCCCAGGCCACGGTTACGCCGCGCCTCGCGCTGGGCCTGGGCGTGGGTTTCCTTGCGCTCGGCCAGGGTCGCCTGGGCATGGCGCAGGGCCAGCTTGAAACGGTCCTGGTCGATGGTGAACAGCACGTCGCCACGCTTGATCACCTGGTTGTCGCGGACTTCGACCTGCTGAATCAGCCCGGACACGTCCGGGGCGATCTGGATCACGTCGGCGCGGATATGCCCGTCCCGCGTCCAGGGGGCGAACATGTAGTACATGACCATCTGCCAGACCAGTACGGTCGCCAGTGTCACTACCAGCAGGGTCAGGACCACGCGGCCCAGGGTCAATAAAGGTTTTTTCATGGCAGCATCAGGTTTCGGCAAAAGTGGTCGACCGTGCCGAGCAGCACGGCGTAAAGCGCAACGTTGAACAACGCCCGGTGCCAGACCAGACGGTAGAAATGCACACGGGTAAGCACGGCGTGCACCCCGAGAAACAACAAGTAGGTGAGGACCATCATCACCAGCAGCGTGGGCAGGAACACCCCGCTGATATCCAGTTCACCGATCACAGGGGCGCTCCATCGATGCCGTAAGGCAGTTGCGGCTGGTCGTCAGAAGGTTCCAGCACCACCTCGACACCGGGCAGCAACGCCAGGCGCAGGCCGCTCAAGGCATGCAGCAGGTGCACGCGGGCGTCGGCGCTATCCGCCAGGTCATTGAGGTTCAGGGCGCGGCGGGCGCGCTCCATGTTCTGCAGCAGCACTTGCGGCGCATGCAGACGACGGCGGGCATCCAGACAGGCCTGAAAGTGCTCACCGACTTCCTCCACCACCCGTTCCAGCAACTGCCGTGGCTGGGCACCAACCCGTGGCATATAGGCCAGCAGGTCGAGCAGGTTCAGGCCCACGCGCAGGTCGCGCAAGGCGCTGCCGGTGTCCTGGCCGGTCTGGGTCAGGCGCGGCAGGTGCTGCATCAGGCGGTCGAGCATCTGCACGCCGAGGCGCCGGTGTTCGGCCAGGGTCGCAGGCCGGGTCATGCCGACGATATCGTGCCAGCTGAAACGCGTCAGGCGCTTGGCCGCCAGTTCGACGCCGAACGGGCGCATCACCAGGGTCCAGATAAAGGCGAACAACAACCCCACCGGCCCGGCCAGGTTGGAGTTGATGAAGGTCAGGAAGTTGGCGTCGTAAGCGCCCTGGATACTGATGAACGAGGCGGTGTTGACGATGGTCAGCAAGGTGCCGAGGTAGAACTGCGGCTGTACCGTCAGGGTGCCGACGCAGATGAAGGGTACGGCAAACGCCAGCACCAGCATCGGGAAGTCGTGCAGGTTGGGCAGCACCAGAAACAGGTAAAGGCTGGCGAACACCACCGACACCGCCGTCCAGAAAAAGAAGCGGTAAATCTGCGGCGCCGGATCGTCCATTGCCGCAAAGAAGCTGCAGGCCACGGCGGCCAGAATCACCGCGCTGCCGCCGTCGTTCCAGCCCGAGAGGATCCACAGGGTGGTGGCGGCGATGATGGCGGTGACGGTGGAGAACACCGAGTAGAGCATCAGGCCACGGTCGAAGAACGGTGTCAGCCGACCCAGGCGCCAGTGCCGGTACACCGCGCGCCAGGGCGACAGGTCTTCGTTGCGGATGGCGTGTTGCAGGCTGCAGCAGTCCTGCCACAGGTCGACCCACTCGGCCAGGCGGTAGAGCGCATTGGACAACAGCAACGCGGCGCGCTCGTCGAGGGCCGCGGCGCTGGGCTGCATCGCTTCGAGTTGTGCCCGCAGGGTTGACCAGCGGCTCGGCGCAGCGTCGCTGGCGGTGCTTTGCAACCATTCACGGGCCTGCTCCAGCAATGGCTGCAGTTCAGAGGCCTGGGCCGGCGCGCGCGCTTCGAGCGCGACCAGGGCATCGTCCAGCGCATCGACCACCGGCAACAGGTGGATCATGCGGCCACGCAGTTCGCGGGCATTTTTCACCGTCTGCGGGCGCGCGCCCTCATGGGACAGCTGGCCAATCATCAGCTCCAGCGAGTTGAAGGTGGCAACCATCGCCGCACGCGAGGTGCCAACGGTCTCGGTCGAGACGCTACGGGCGAGAAAGGTGTCGCTGTAGCGGATCGCTTCGTTGAACCAGTTGCCGGTAGCCCCCACCAATACCGGGGTCAGGCGCCGCGGCCAGAAGATCGCCCCGACCACCGCGGCACAGACGATCCCCAGGCAGATTTCCTGGGCCCGTGACGAGGCGATGTCGAACACCCTCAGCGGATCGTCGACCACCGGCAAGGCGATCATCGGCAGGGTGTAGCCGGCCAGCATCAGGGCATAGCTGTTGGCCGTGCGCAGGTGTAGCGAGAGAAACAGCAAGGTGCCGGTCCACAGGGCAATCGCCACGGTCAGCAGCACCGGCGTCTGCACCAGCAGCGGTACCATGAACACCGCGCCAGCCGCGCCCAGCAGGGTACCCATCGCACGGTACAGCGCCTTGGAGCTGGTGGGACCGACAAACGGGCTGGAGACGATGTACACCGTGGCCATGGCCCAGTAAGGCCGCGGCAGTTGCATGAGCAAGGCGATGTACAGGGCGATCATCGAGGCCGCGAAGGTGCGCACGCCGTAAAACCAGTCGCGGGCGGGCGGCATGGAGCTGAAAAAATCCTTCACGCAGACACTCCAGGGGTGCGCTGTGCGGCCTGTTCGAAGGCCCGCAGCACACGCAGGGTGGCCAGCAGATCAGCTTCATCGATGCCCTGCAGCACCTCCCGGCGCAGACGCACCAGCTCGCCCTCGATGGTTTCCGCCAGCACCCGGCCACTGTGGGTCAGGCTCAAGGCTTTGGCCCGGCGGTCCACCGGGTCCTCGCTGCGGCAGACGAACCCGGCATTGCACAGCTGGTCGAGCAGGCGCACCAGCGACGGGCTTTCCAGCCCTGCCGCCTGGGCCACCGCCACCTGGTGCACGCCATCGCCCAGGCGCACGATCATCAGCAACGGCATGGCACAGGCTTCGGAAATACCATAGCCGGCCAGGGTCGCCTGGCAGATCCGCCGCCAGTGCCGACCGGCCACCACCATACCGCTGCTGATGTTCAGGTGCAGTGCATCGAGAGTCATGAAGGGAGGGTCATCGCTATATTCATAGTTTGCTAACTATCAATATTCTTCGATCATCGCCCCCGCCGTCAAGCGCGGCTGACGAGCGCGATGCTCAGGGTTGCAGTTGATCTTCGAGCTTCATGGTCAGGGCCAGCGAACTGCCCATGGCGATGGCCTGGTCACGCCAGAACAGGTAGCGCAAGGCGTTCTGCGACACACTGAAGTACACCGCCAGCTCTTCGGCGGCTTGCATCACCCCGGCCACGGCTGCCAGTTCCAGCCAGTACACACCGGCTTTCTGGTCGACTTCCACGGTCTGCCCGTGCAGCAGCCGGTAGCCGACTTCAAAGCGGCAGCGCGCTTCGCCGCGCTGGGCGCCGCGCAAGAACCAGTGGTAGGCCATGTGCAGGTCGACCTTCCACTCCTGCACTTCGCTGTCGCAGATTTCTTCCTCGTAGAGATCGCCCAAGGCCGCGGCCGCCTGTTCCAGACCGCGCTCGAATGCCTGTTGGTAATACTCGGCCGCACTGGCATAAGCGACCTGCACCCCCTTGCCGAAATAATACTGCTGGCCCAGGTTGAACCAGGCCGGGGCACTGCCCTGCAACGCCGCCATACGCAGCAGGTGCCCGGCCAGCGTCGGGTCGGCGCGCCAGTATTTGCCGTTGAGCCAGATCCAGCCCAGGTCGTTGAGTGCAGCAACACTGCCATCCAGGGCCTGGGCACGCAGATCGCTGTACAGCGCCTGCAGGTCGCTGGCCTCTTCGAGTCGACTGATCAGGATGAAACTTTCACCCAAAGCTGCCCGCTGGCTGGGTATACCCACACCGGCGTACAACCGCTCCAGTTGGCTGGAACGGCCAGACACCGCAATGATGCGCTCGGGAAGCAGGCGCTCGAGCAGTGGGTAAATGTTGCTGGCAGCTGACATGTTCATCCTCATTGAACAACCCGCCGAAACGAAGGCAGGAGTAATGAGGCGTGATTCTGCGCAAAGCCACGACAAAACCTGTCGCGAACGATTCGGTTGAGGCAAATCAACTACTTCATCCTTGATTCGATAGATAAATGGCCAATTGCCATATCTTTCCACTAGGAACATGCTACAACCGCAAGCCTAGACAAGGACGCCACACTTTGCCCTCCGCCACGACCCGCGCCACGCTCAGCCGTCAATGGGAGTTATTGCGCCAACTGCCCAGCCGTTCACCCGGTAGCACCAGCGCCGAGCTGGTAGCTCGCCTGAAAGACGCCGGCTTTACCATCAGCAAACGCACGATTGAACGCGACTTGAACGAGCTGTCGCTGATTTTTCCGTTGGAGCGCAACGACAAGAGCATTCCCTATGGCTGGCACTGGGCGGCCAATGCCGGCTTTCACCAGTTGCGCGTGCTCAACAACGCCAGCGAAGGCCTGCGCGACTTTGATCTGCAGGCCTATCTGCGCAGCGATGCCCTGCAGTTTGGTGATACCGACAAGATCGAGTTGCAGGCCTGGATCAGCGACAATCTGGCGCGCCTGGTGCGGGAGACCCCCGTGTCGGCAGACATGCAGATCACCCAGCTGGAGCACGGCCACAGCCTGCGGGCGACGGTGGGTAACGGCTGGCAACTGCGCTGGTGGTTACTCAGCCAGGGCGACAGCCTGATCGTCGAACAGCCCCTGGCCCTGCGCCATCAGATCGCCGAAACCTTGAGCAACGCCGCAGCACAGTACCAGAGCGCCTGAGCCGGTCAGCGCTGCATGCCCCAGCGGCGCACGGTAATGCGCTCCAGGTTGTTGAACACCAGGCTTTCCACCAGCAGGCCGATCAGGATCACCACGGCCAACCCGGCGAAGACTTTGTCGGTGTACAGCTCATTGCGGTTCTGGAAGATGTACCAGCCCAGCCCGCCTTTGCCGCTGGTGGCGCCGAACACCAGCTCGGCAGCAATCAGGGTGCGCCAGGCGAAGGCCCAACCGATTTTCAGACCCGAGAGGATCGACGGCAGCGCCGCCGGGATAAGGATGTGCAGCACCAGGCGCAAGCCGCGCAGGCCATAGTTGCGCCCGGCCATGCGCAGGGTCTCGGACACGCCGAGAAATCCGGCATAGGTGTTCAGGGCCAGGGCCCAGAGCACCGAATGCACCAGGACGAAAATCAGGCTGTTGTCGCCCAGCCCGAACCAGAGCAAGGCCAGCGGCAGCAGGGCAATGGCCGGCAACGGGTTGAACATCGAGGTCAGGGTGCTGAGCAGGTCACGGCCAAACTGGGTCGAGACCGCCAGGGTGGTCAGGCCGAATGCGAGGACAATGCCCAGCAGATACCCCTTGAGCAGCACCACCAGGGAGACGCCGACCTTGGCCGGCAACTCACCCGTGATCAGGCCGTCGTACAGCGCCGCTGCGGTCTGCAGGAAGCTGGGCAGCAGCAGGTCGTTGGCCTGGTAGCGAGCGATCGCTTCCCAGGCCAGCGCCAGCAGCACCAGTATCAGCCCCTTGCGCAGCCAGGCCTGTTGCCACAAGCGCTGGCCCAGAGGCAGCTCGCGCTCGATCGGCACGCTGAGCAGCGGTTCGAGAACAACTTCGTATTCCTGACGCGGCGTAATAGAGGTGGTCATGGCAATTCTCCCGGTCAGTAGGCAATACGGATGTCGGCAAAATCCAGTGCCGGGTCGTGCTCGGCGTGCGCATCATCGTTGAACAGCAAGCGATGGATGCGTCGCGCCGAGGCCTGGAAATCACTGGCGCCGAGGCTCTGCAGGTCGTATTGATGGCTATGGATTTCGGCACGTACCCGCCCAGGATGAGGCGACAGCAGAAGGATGCGATTGCCCACCACCAGCGCCTCCTCAATCGAGTGGGTGACGAACAGCAAGGTGAAGCGCACCTCTTCCCAGAGCAGCAGCAACTCTTCCTGCATCTTGCGCCGGGTCAGGGCGTCGAGGGCGGCAAAAGGTTCGTCCATCAGCAGGATTTTCGGCTGCATGGCCAAGGCGCGGGCAATCGCCACCCGGGCTTTCATGCCGCCTGACAAAGTATGCGGATAGGCATCGGCAAAACCGCCCAGGCCGACTTTCTCCAGGTAATGCAAGGCACGCGCTTCGGCCTCCTTGCGCTTGAGCGTGGCGGACGCCAGCAACGGGAACATCACGTTCTGTTTAACGGTTTTCCACGGCGGCAGCTGGTCGAACTCCTGGAACACCACGATGCGGTCCGGGCCTGGGCCATGCACCGCCTCGCCTTGCAGGCGGATCTGCCCTTCGCGCGGTTCGATAAAACCGGCGACCGCCTTGAGCAGCGTCGACTTGCCGCAACCGGAGGGGCCGAGCAGGACAAAACGATCCGCCTTGTCCACTTCGAAACTGACCTGGTGCGTGGCCCGCACCACGCGTTGCGCGGTGCGGTACTCCAGGCTGACGTTATCCACCTGCAGCAGCGGCGGCGTGGCGACGCTGCTCAACTTGCTGACCGTGTGGCCTTGCAATGGGGTGTTCATGCGCTTCAGCTCCCTTGTAGCGGTTTCTCGTCCTGGAAGAAGTAGTCTTTCCAGGAGGCGGGTTTGTGCTTGATCGCGCCCACGCGGTAGAGGAACTCGGCCAGCGGGTAGGTGTTTTTCGGCGTGACGCTGAACTCGTACTGCGGGTTGTCGATGATCTTGAGCAGCGCTTCGCGGTCGATCTTGGCCTTGGTCACGCGGATGTAGGTATCAGCTGCAGCCGCCTTGTCGTTCTGGGCGAAGTCCGCGGCCTCGGCCAGGGCGTCGACAAAGGCCTTGTAGGTCTTCGGATTGTCCTTGCGGAATTTCTCGGTGGCGAACAGCACGGTCGGCGAGTTCGGCCCGAGCAGATCGTAGGTGTTGAGCACCACGTGCACGTCCTTGTTGGCCAGCACCTGGTCCTGGAACGGCGGGTTGGAGAAATGCGCGTTGAGCTCGGTGCCACCGGCCAGCAAGGCGGCGGTAGCGTCAGGGTGCGGAACGGCCAGGGTGTACTTGTCGAGGCGGTTGTACTCCTTGTCCCCCCACTGTTTGGCCGCCGCGTACTGGAGGAAACGCGACTGTACCGAGACCCCGACAGCCGGCAGCGCAATGCGGTCCTTCTCGCTGAAGTCGGCAATGGTTTTGACTTTGGGGTTGTTGCTGACCAGGTAGTACGGAAAGTTACCCAGCGACGCCACGGCCTTGACGTTCTGCCGCCCCTGGGTGCGATCCCAGATGGTCAGCAGCGGGCCGACACCGGCACCGGCGATATCGATCGAGCCGGACAGCAAGGCATCGTTGATCGCCGCGCCGCCGGACAGTTGCGTCCAGTCGACCTTGATGTCGATGCCCTGCTCCTTGCCGTGTTTCTCGATCAGGTTCTGATCGCGCACCACGTTGAGTAGCAGATAAACAATGCCGAACTGTTCGGCGATACGGATTTCACCTTCGGCCTGGGCGGTTGCCGGGGCCACCAGGCTGCCGGCGAGCAGGCTGACACCCAGACCGATACTGGCCGCCAGGCGGCTGATTGACTTGCGCATGCTGTACTCCTCGAGTCGTGTCAGAACGGGGCATCGCCCTGGATGGTGGTGCGGTACAGCTTGCGGCGCAGGTGCGCGGGGCAGCCGGCGGCCAGGTGGATCAGCGAGCGGTTGTCCCAGAACACCAGATCACGGGGCTGCCATTGGTGGCGGTAGATGTTCTGTTCCAGCACGCTGTGGGCATAAAGCTCGGCGAGGATCTGCCGGCTTTCGTCTTCGGGCAGGCCAACGATGCGGGTGGTAAAGCCTTCACTGACGAACAGGGCCTTGCGACCGTTCTCCGGGTGGGTTCGCACCACCGGGTGAATCACTTCCTGCACCTGCGCCAGTTGCTCGGCCGTCAGCGTCGGGCGCCAGTTTCCTTCGAATTTGCTTTCGCTGTAGCGCGCGGTGTAGGAGTGCGCCGCGCTACGGTCTTGCACGGCAGTGCGCAGGGCTTCTGGCAAGCCATCCCAGGCCTTGTGCATATCGGCGAACAGGGTGTCGCCGCCTTCGCTCGGCAGCTCCTGGGCATGCAGCATCGAGCCCAGGCTCGGCAGTTCCTTGTACGACAGGTCCGAGTGCCAGAACTTGCCGGCATCGCCCAGGCCGATGTTCTGGCCGTTCTCGACAATGTTGGAGACGATGAGGATTTCCGGGTGGCCGGTCAGCAGGAACTGTTTGAGCACATGGATCTGCAGCACACCGAAGCGGCGACTGAAGGCGATCTGTTGCTCGGGGGTGATGCGCTGGTCGCGAAACACCAGCACATGGTGGTCGAGGTGCGCGCGGTGAATCCGGGCGAAGTCTTCGGCGGTGACTGTGCGGGACAGGTCCAGGCCAATGAGTTCGGCACCGACGGCACCGGAGAAAGGACGAATTTCGAAGCGTTGTTGTTGTTGTGCGCTGTCGACAGACGACAAGGCGCTGGAGGCCGCTGACATGATTCACTCCCACGCAGAGCGCGCCCAAAGGTGCGCGCATCGATCAGAAACTCACGGGGTTCCGTGTTGGTTCGGTCGTGCGGCGCGCCGATTGGTCGGCAGGTACGCAGGGGAATGACTATAAAGTCATAAGAGCTAGAATTTAAATATCTTTATAGAATAAGAATATCATCGCGGGGCAAGCCCGCTCCCACAGGGGAAGTGGAAAACCTGTGGGAGCGGGCTTGCCCCGCGATGCTGTCAACGCTCGCGCAAAGCCTCAGCCCGGGCACGAATGATCGGCTTGAGCAGGTAGCTCAGCACGCTCTTCTTGCCGGTGATGATGTCCACCGAAGCGACCATGCCCGGGATGATCAACAACGGGTTTTCATCAGTACCCAGGTGGCTGCGATCGGTACGCAGCTTGATCACGTAGAAGGTGTTGTTGTCTTCATCGGTGATGGTGTCGGCGCCGATCTGTTCCAGCTTGGCTTTCAGGCCGCCATAGATGGTGAAGTCATAGGCAGTGAACTTGACCATGGCTTCCTGGCCGGGATGCAGGAAGGCGATGTCTTGCGGGCGGATACGCGCTTCAACCAGCAAGGTGTCATCCAGCGGCACGATTTCCACCAGGTCGCTGCCCGGCTGAATCACCCCGCCGACGGTATTGACCAGCAGCTGCTTGACGATACCGCGCACCGGCGAGGTCACCAGGGTGCGGTTGACCCGGTCATCCAGGGCCTTGCCGGTGGCTTGTGCCTTGCTCAGGTCGGTGCGCGCCTCGTTGAGCTGCATGAGGGCATCGCTGCGAAACTTGCCGCGGGTCTCGTCGATCTTGCGCTCGACTTCCTTGATCGCCGATTCGGCCCGCGGGATGGCCAGCGAGGTGGCATCCAGCTGGCCGCGGTTTTCCACCTCGGCACGCTTGAGGCGCAGCACTTCAACCTGCGAGATTGCGCCCTGGGCCACCAGCGGCTCGGACATGCTGATTTCCTGGCGCAGCAACTGCAGGCTGTTGCGGTACTGGGCCTGCTTGGAGCTGAACTCGCGCAGCTCCTGCTGGCGCTGCACCAGTTGCTCCTGCAAACCGCCGATTTCGCTCTGCAATTGCTGACGACGGCTCTGGTACAAGGAATCTTCGTTGGCCGCCTGGCTTGGCGCAGCCTTGCGGATCTCTTCGTCGATCTTCAGCGGCCGGTCTTCGACCTCGGCACTCAGGCGCTCCACCCGCAAGGCCATGGCCAGACGATCCGCCTCGGTCTCGCCGACGTTGGATACGAAACGGGTATCGTCCAGACGCAGCAAAGGGTCGCCCGCTTCGACGATCTGGCCTTCTTTGGCAAAGATCTGCGCAACGATGCCGCCTTCCAGGTTCTGGATTTTCTGCAGCTTGGACGACGGAATCGCCTTGCCCTCACCCCGGGTGACTTCGTCGATGATCGCGAAGTTGGCCCATATCCCAAGGAACAGGAAGAACGCGATGACACCCCAGATGGTCATGCGCACGATACGCGGCGCGTCCTCGATGAGGGCCTTGTTGACCTCCGGCAGCGGCTGGCCGTTGAGAGACTCGGAGCCTTTGAAGTACTTGCGCAGGCTGTCCTTGACCTGACCCATATCGATCTTATGCAACACTGATCTGCCCCTTCTTCAGCGCATCCATGACGGCGGCTTTCGGACCATCCGCAACAATCTGTCCGCGGTCGACGACGATCAAGCGATCGACCAGTGACAACAACGATGCCCGGTGGGTGACCAGGACCACGGTCTTGCTTTCAATAACGGCTTGCAGGCGCTGCTTGAGACGCTCTTCGCCGGTGTTGTCCATGGAGCTGGTAGGCTCGTCGAGCAGCAGGATCTGCGGGTTGAGCAACAGCGCCCGGCCCAGGGCAACGTTCTGGCGCTGACCGCCCGAGAGGTTCTGGCCGCGCTCGCCGACCTGCAATTCATAGCCTTGCGGATGCAGGCGGGCAAACTCATGAACACCCGACAGCTCAGCCGCCTGCAGGACCATTTCGTCCTCGACGTAACGCGCACCGCTGACCAGGTTGTCACGCAGGGTGCCGGCCATCAGCTGGATATCCTGAGGCACATAGCCGATGTTGTGGCGCAGTTCACTGACGTCGATCTGGCGGATGTCCACGCCGTCGACCAGCAGCGAACCGCCGTCGGCTTCATATAGACCGACGATCAGCTTGGCCAGCGAACTCTTGCCTGAGCCGCTTCGGCCGATGATGCCGATCTTCTCGCCCGGGCGGATGCTCAGGCTCACGCCTTTGAGCGCCAGGTTCTGCTGGTTCGGGTAGGTGAAATCAATGTTGCGGAACTCGATTGCACCCTGCAGCACCTGACGGCTCAGCGGGCGCTCTTCGAAGTTGCGCTCTTGTGGCAGCTCCATCATCTGGTCGGTCGAGACCATGGTGACCTTGGCCTGCTGGTAGCGGGTCAGCAAGCCGGACAGCTGCGCCAGTGGACCGAGGGCACGGCCACTGAGCATGTAGCAGGCGATCAGGCCACCCATACTCAGGTTGCCAGCAATGATCTGGTAAACACCGGCACAAATCAGCGCCACCCCGGCCAGTTGCTGGATCAGCAGGGTGATGTTCATCGCCAGGCCCGACAGCACCTTGACCCGCAGTTCCAGGCGGCTGAGGGTGCCGATGGTCTGCTCCCACATGTACTGGCGTTCGCTTTCGGCGTTGTTGACCTTGACCGCGTCGAGACCGGCCAGGGTCTCGATCAGGCTCGACTGGCGCTCGGAGGCCAGGGCCATGGTCCGCTCCAGCGTCGCCACCAGCGGCTTCTGCAGGGCGTAGCCGATGCCCAGGGCGAGCGGGAAGGCAATGATCGGAATCCACACCAGGTGGCCGCCGATGATGGCGATCACCAGCAGGATCAGCAGGGTGAACGGCAGGTCGATCAGGCTGGTCAGGGTCAGCGAGGCGAGGAAGTCGCGCAGCCCCTGGAATTCGTGAATGTTCTGGGCAAAGCTGCCGACCCGCGCCGGGCGGTATTTCATCGCCATGCCGACGATGCGCTCGAACAGCGTGGCGGAGATGATCAGGTCGGTCTTTTTCCCGGCAAGGTCAAGGCACAGGCTGCGCAGGCCCTTGAGGATCAGGTCGAAGATATAGGCACCGCCGATACCGACAGCCAGCACCCACAGGGTCGCGGTCGCCTGGTTGGGCACCACGCGGTCGTAGACGTTCATGACGAACAGCGGCGCGGCCAGGGCGATCAGGTTGATCACCAGGCTGGCGGCGATGGCATCGATGTACAGCCAGCGGCTGCGTTTTAGCGTGTCGCGAAACCACGAGCGGGCGCGCGGAATCAGGTTGCCATGGTTAACGTCGAACTTGTGCTGCGGTTGGGCGAAGAACACCCGTCCGCTGTAGTCACTCTGCAACGCCTCGCGACTGACATGCACCTCGCCGCCGTCGCTCTCGCTGAGCAACAGCCGCGCGGTGTCGTCATTCTCCCAACCGAGCAGCACCGTGCTGCGACCATCCTTGAGCAGCAGCATCGCCGGCATGGCGATGTTCGGGATCTGCTCCAGCTTGCGTTGCAACAGACGCCCTTGCAGGCCGGCACGGGCGGCCGCACGCGGCAGCAGCTCCGGGCTCAGGCGCTGGGCCGGCAACGGCAGACCGGTGGTCAGCATTGCTCGGCTGGCGGGCTTCTGGTGCAGCACACAAAGGGACAGCAGGCTGTCCAGCAACGGATCATCGTGCTGACTGCGTGGATCATGGCTGAGTTGGACTCGACTGACTTCTGATTCCACGCGGTTTCTCTTGATGATTACGGTTGGAGATTAAGGCGAACCTCAGTTCATGCCTGGCAGGTTCACTTGCGGTTTCATATCGTTCTGCACAACGGATGCCATAGGGGCAACAACGCCCTGGCTCTTGAGCAGCTGGCCAATGGTCGCCTTGATTCGATATTGAGTAAACACCTGGACGTTCTTCACCTCGGCCAGACGACGCTGGGCGGTGAACAGTTCGTTCTCACTATCGAGCAAGTCGAGCAAGGTCCGCTCACCCAGGCTGAATTGCTGCTGGTAGGCGCTGCGCACGTTGTTGCTGTAGTCGACGTATTGCTGGGCAATAGGCAATTGCGCGTTGGCGTTGTCCATAGCATTCCATGCCAGGCCTAGTTCTTCATTGAGCTGGCGCAAGGCATTGTTACGAATGTCCAGCGCCTGATTGGTCAGGTACGACTTGGATTCCAGGTCGGCCTTGTTACTTCCACCGTTATACAGGTTGAAGCTCATACGCAGCATAGCCTGCCATTCGTTGTTGTGGCCGTTCAGGCCATCGATATCGTTATCGGCCGTCCGTCCGAGTTCTGCATCGAAACGTGGATAGAACGTAGACTTCGCCGCCTCGTATTGTTTTTCCGCCGCCGCGATATCGGACTCCGCCGAACGCAGGATCGGGCTGCTTTCGATCATCTGTCGTTGGGCTTCGTCGAGATTTGCCGGCAGCAAATCGATGAACGGTGCAGGCGCGGTCAACTCGTCGGGCATCTGACCCACAACGCTCAGGTAGTTGGTCTTGGCGTCGGCCAGATTGGTCTGCTCGGTGATCAGGTTGTTACGCGCCTGGGCCAGACGCGCTTCAGCCTGGTCGAGGTCAGCCAGACGCCCCACACCGCGGGCGGTGCGCAGCTTGATCTGGTCATAGATGCGTTCGTGGCTGCGCAGGTTGTCTTCGGCCAGACGCACCATTTCGCGACGGGTGAGGACGTCCAGGTAAACCTGGGCGACGGTCAGCGCGGTGCGCTCGGAGGCACCGAGCAAGGAGTAGGCACGCGAGTTAACGGTGGCTTGTTGACGCCCTACTTCGCTGGAGGTGGCAAAACCGTCAAAAACCATTTGCCGCAGACGCAGGCTCGATTCACCACGGTTGAGGGTTTCCCAGCGGTTGCCTGTGCTCGGACTGTCGGTCCCTTCGCGACCGTAACCTGCCAGTACATCGACCTTTGGCAGGTAGCCGCCCTTGGCTGCGCGCAGCTGGTAGTCAGCAGCGATACGGCTGTTGACCCCGGCCTGGATTTCCGGGTGTACCTCAAGGGCTTTTTGCATGGCCTCTGGCAGGCTTTGTGCCTGAACAAAACCGGCGGCGAGGGCGAAAGGAAGAGCAGTGAACAATGAAGCGCGCATGAGACGTTTTTCCTAGGGACCTCTTGTCCCAGATCACAGCAAAAGGACGTTGCTGCATTCGAAAATGGCAACCAGCTTGACGTTCTGTCGGAAACTTCCGAAGGGGTACTCGAGCGTACGTAGGAAGGGTGGCAGCCGCTTAAATATCAATGTGACATTACGGTGTTGATTGTTTAGGATGGCGGCAGGAAGGTCAATAGTTTGGCATAAAGTTAATAGCCAAAAAATATAGACAAATATTTGACGGATTTAGCGTCAAAATAACATTTGATACATACCCATCGGAATGCGGCAAATCAGCGCCGACTGGGCATGGAAGCCAACTGAACGGGTATTCGGAGAGTCCAATGAGCAGCGTTGTTGCCATCGTCAAAAGCATTGTTGGTCAAGTGATCGCCGTATCCCCGGAAGGGGCTCGGCGCGTCCTCATCGAAGGTGACCGCCTGCTGGCTGGCGAGCAGGTGCTGACTGGCCTGGCGGGCGCTGTGACCCTGGAACTGGCTGACGGTCGCACGCTCGACCTGGGTCGTGACACGCAATGGAGCGCTGACGCGCCAGACAGCAGCACCGACCTTTCGGCTGCTACCGCACAGGCCGCGCCATCGGTTGAAGAATTGCAACAAGCCATTGCTGCTGGTGCCGACCCGACCACCGAACTGGAAGCCACCGCGGCCGGCCCATCGGCTGCAGGCTCTGGTGGCGCCGCCGGTGGTGGCCACAGCTTCGTCATGCTCGATGCCACGGCGGGTTCGGTTGACCCGACCATCGGTTTCCCGACCGGCCCTATCGGCTTTGCCATAGATGACAACCGCCTGGATCTGGGCGGCCTGGACGATGGCAACAACGCAAACACCGCTACGCCTACGCGCGAATCCGGCCTGACCCTGACCGCCACGCCGTCGATCACTGAAGCGGGTGGTGTGATCATCTACACCGCCACCTTGGGCCAGCCGCCGCTGACTGACCTGACCGTGACCCTGTCCAACGGCCAGGTCATCGTCATCAGCGCCGGACAGACCACCGGCAGCGTCAGCGTGACCATTGCACCGAACGACACCGTGTACGTGGATGGCAGCGAAGTGTCTGCGACCATTACCGGCACCAGCGGTGGCGCCGGCCTGATCATCACCCCGGACACCACCCCGGCGGTTACCCAGATCACCGACACCGTCGACACCACCACGGTCACCCTGAGCGCGAACCCGAGTGTCACCGAAGGTGGCGTGATCACCTACACCGCCACCCTGACCAACCCGGCCCAGACGCCGGTGACCGTCACCCTGTCCAACGGCACCACCATCACCATCGGCGCGGGCCAGACCACCGGCACCGTCGATGTCCAGACGCCAGCGAACGACGTCTACAACAACGGCAGCAGCGTCAGCACCACCATCACCGGTGCCACGGGCGGCAACTTCGAGAACCTGGTGCCGGACCCGAACCCGGCCGTTACCACCATCACCGATTCGCTCGACAACACCGGCCTGAGCCTGACTGCCACCGGCACCGTCGCCGAGGGTGGCCAGATCATCTACACCGCGACCCTGACCAACCCGGCCGGCACCCCGGTGACGGTGACCCTGAGCAATGGCGCGGTGATCACCATTGCCGCAGGCCAGACCGAAGGCAGCGTCAGCGTGGCGGCGCCTGGCGACGACGTGTACATCGATGCCGGCAGCGTTGGCGTGACCATCGACAAGGCCGATGGCGGCAACTTTGAAAACCTGGTGGTCAGCGAAGTACCGGCGGTGACCGAGGTGACCGACACCATCAACACCTCGACCGTCACCCTTACCGCGACCCCGAGCGTCGCTGAAGGCGGCGTGGTGACCTACACCGCTTCGGTGACCGCACCGGTGACCGGTTCGGACCTGGTCATCAACCTGGCCAATGGTCAGCAGATCACTATTCCCGTTGGCCAAAGCACCGGTTCGGTGGAGTTCGTTGCACCGAACAACGTCCACACCAGCAACCCGGACCTGACCAACAGCATCACCGGCACCAGCGGTGGCAACTACGAGAAGCTGGACACCAGCGGCAACCCGGTGACTACCGTGACCGATGGTCCGGATACCGATGCGACTACCGGCCTTTCTCTGACCGCTACGGGCAGTGTCGATGAAGGTGGCCAGATCATCTACACCGCGACGCTGACCAACCCGGCCGGCACGGCGATGACCGTGACCCTGAGCAACGGCGCGGTCATCCAGATCAAGGCTGGCGAGACCAGCGGCACCGTCACCGTCGATGCGCCAACTGACGACGTCTACATCGACGCCGGTACGGTCGACGCGACTATTGAGAGCACCGACGGCGGCGATTTCGAGAGTCTGGTGGTGGACACCACCCCAGCCGTGACCGATGTCGCTGACACCATCAACACCAGCACCGTGAAGTTGACTGCCGACGTCAGCACCATCGGCGAAGGCGGCGTAATCACCTACACCGCTACCGTCAGCGCGAAAGTCACCGACAAACCGCTGGTGATCAACCTCACCAACGGTCAGCAGATCGTGATTGAAGTGGGTCAGACCACCGGCACCGTGCAGGACATCGCGCCAAACAACGTCCACACCAGCAACCTGGACCTGACCAACAGCATCAAGGATGTCAGCGGCGGCAACTTCGAGAAGCTCGAAGCGTCGGGTGAAACCACGATCACCGTCACCGACAGCCCGGACACTCAGAACGAGACCGGTCTGTCCCTTACCGCGACCCCGTCGGTCGATGAAGGCGGCAAGATCACCTACACCGCGACCTTGACCAACAAGGCCGGTACCGACATGACCGTGACCTTGAGCAACGGCGCCGTCATCGAGATCAAGGCCGGTGAGACTGAAGGCAGCGTGCAGTTCGATGCGCCGACCGACGACGTCTACATCGACGCCGGCACTGTCGAAGCCGTGATCGAAACCACCGATGGCGGTGACTTCGAGAGCCTGGTGGTAGATACCACCCCAGCGGTGACCGATGTTGCCGACACCATCAACACCAGCACCGTGAAGTTGACTGCCGACGTCAGCACCATCGGCGAAGGCGGCGTAATCACCTACACCGCTACCGTCAGCGCGA
>NZ_JANHLE010000023.1 GCF_028682475.1 Pseudomonas putida | reverse complement strand
AGTACGCGAAGAACATCGATAGCATGGCTGCCGACGTTTACCGCTACCTGAGCTTCGACCAGATCGCCGAGTTCCGTGAAGCCGCTGCGAACGCCAATATCCCGGTTGTTCAAGCGTAAGCTGACTTAGCGTAAAAAAACCCCGCCAATCGGCGGGGTTTTTTATTGACCTTTGAAAAGCATCGCTGGCAAGCCAGCTCCCACAGGTAGGGTATGCACCGGAACATTGTGGGAGCTGGCTTGCCAGCGATGAGGCCGGTCAGATCACAAACAGATCCATAAACCGATGTACAGCAGTCGCCTCCAGCGCCGCCTGATCCTTGCACAAGGCAAAGATCTTATCCACCCGCTGCCCGGCAAAGCGCGTCGCCAGGCTGGCCTTGAACTTCTCCTCCAGCAACGGAATACCCTCGGCCCGACGCCGGCGATGACCAATCGGGTACTCCACCACCACCTGCCCTGTGCTCGACCCATCGACAAAGAACACCTGCACGGCATTGGCAATCGAGCGCTTGTCGGACTCCAGGTACTCACGGGTAAAACGCGGCTCTTCGACGACCTCCATCTTCTCGCGCAGCCTATCGATAATCGGGTGAGCGGCGTGGAATTCATCCTCGTACTGCTCGGCGACCAGATTGCCAAAAATCAGCGGTACCGCGGTCATGTACTGGAGACAATGGTCGCGGTCGGCGGCGTTGGCCAGCTTGCCGACCTTGGAGATGATGCGGATCGCCGACTCATGGGTGGTGATGACGATCCGGTCGATTTCATGCAGGCGGTTACGCACCTGTGGGTGCAGCGCCACCGCCGCCTCACAGGCGGTCTGGGCGTGGAATTCGGCGGGGAAGCTGATCTTGAACAGCACGTTCTCCATCACGTAGCTGGCAAACGGCTGGGGAATTCTGAAGGCGCGCTTGTCTTCAGGCTTGAGCGCCAGATCCTTGTTGGTGTGGCTGAACAACACATCGTAGAAGCCCCACTGCGGCGCCGTCAGAACGCCCGGAATCCCCATCTCGCCACGCAAGGCGATATCCGCCAGGCGCACGCCACGGCTCGATGCGTCACCCGCAGCCCAGGATTTGCGCGAACCGGCATTCGGTGCATGACGATAGGTACGCAGCGCCTGACCATCGGCAAAGGCATGGGAAAGTGCCGACAGCAGCTGCTCGCGGTTGGCGCCCATGAGCTTGGCGCAAACCGCCGTGGACGCGACCTTGACCAGCAATACATGGTCCAGGCCCACGCGGTTGAAGGAGTTTTCCAGGGCCATCACTCCCTGGATCTCGTGGGCCATGACCATGGCTTCGAGCACCACCCGCATGTTCAACGGCGCTTCGCCATTGGCCACACGTTTTTGCGAAAGATGGTCGGCCACCGCGAGGATGCCGCCGAGGTTGTCCGAGGGATGCCCCCACTCGGCGGCCAGCCAGGTGTCGTTGAAATCGAGCCAACGGACGATACAACCGATGTCCCAGGCAGCCTTGACCGGATCAAGGCGGTAGCTGGTGCCTGGCACCCGCGCGCCGTATGGCACCACCGTACCCTCCACCAGCGGCCCCAGATGCTTGCTGCATTCGGGGAAGCGCAAGGCCAGCAGGCCGCAGCCCAGGGTGTCCATCAGGCAGTTGCGCGCCGTGTCCAGCGCCGGTGCGGACCCGACCTGGTAATTCAGGACATAGTCGGCGATGTCCTGCAGCACCCGGTCGTAGTCGGGGCGGTTGTTCAGATCAACGTTGGCACTCATTTCATGTCTCTCTGTTGTAGGTAAACAGGGAGCCAGGCGCCGTTACTGGTTAGAAAGCATCACCGGGTACCCGCACCCAGCCCTCCATCAGTATCCGCGCACTGCGGCTCATGATTGCTTTGGTGACAGTCCACTCACCGTTCACCTGACGCGCCTCGGCGCCAACACGCAGGGTGCCCGAAGGGTGACCGAAACGTACTGCACTGCGCTCGCCACCACCGGCCGCGAGGTTGACCAGGGTGCCGGGGACCGCCGCAGCGGTACCGATGGCGACGGCTGCGGTGCCCATCATCGCGTGGTGCAATTTGCCCATCGACAGCGCACGCACCAACAGATCAACGTCTGCCGCCGCGACCGCTTTACCGCTGGAAGACTGATAGGCCGTCGGCGGTGCGACAAAAGCGACTTTCGGGGTGTGCTGGCGCTTGGCCGCCTCATCGATGTGTTCGATCAAGCCCATGCGTACGGCGCCATAGGCACGAATCGTCTCGAACCGGGCCAAGGCCTCAGGATCGCTGTTGATCGCGTCCTGCAGCTCGGTACCGGTGTAGCCGATGGCTTCGGCCTGGATAAAGATGGTTGGAATGCCGGCGTTGATCAGGGTCGCTTTGAGGGTACCGATACCGGGTACTACCAGGTCATCGATCAGGTTGCCGGTGGGGAACATCGAACCGCCCTCACCGTCTTCGTCGGCGGCCGGGTCCATGAATTCGAGCTGCACTTCGGCAGCCGGGAAGGTCACGCCGTCCAGTTCGAAATCACCGGTCTCCTGAACCTCACCATTGGTGATCGGCACATGGGCGATGATGGTCTTGCCGATATTGGCCTGCCAGATACGCACGGTGGCGACACCGTTGTGCGGGATGCGGCTAGCGTCGACCAGGCCGGCGCTGATGGCAAACGAGCCAACCGCTGCCGAGAGGTTGCCGCAGTTGCCGCTCCAGTCGACAAAGGCCTTGTCGATCGACACCTGACCGAACAGGTAGTCGACATCGTGTTCCGGCTTGCTGCTGTGCGAGAGAATCACGCTCTTGCTGGTGCTGGAAGTGGCGCCACCCATGCCGTCGATCTGCTTGCCATAGGGGTCGGGACTGCCGATTACCCGCAGCAGCAATGCGTCGCGGGCCGGGCCCGGTACCTGCGCGCGCTCAGGCAGGTCCTGGAGGCGGAAGAACACGCCTTTGCTGGTGCCGCCGCGGATGTAGGTGGCGGGGATTTTGACTTGAGGTGCATGTGCCATAGGTGAGTTGTCCTGTAAGTGCTGTGGGAGGCTATCGCGGGGCAAGCCCGCTCCCACCGGTCAGGTGGGGGCTTGACCCGCGATAAGGCCTTACCTCAAACCGCCGCCGACTCGAGGAAGTCCTGGGCAAAGCGCTGCAGCACGCCGCCCGCTTCATAGATCGAGACTTCTTCAGCGGTGTCCAGACGGCAGGTTACCGGCACCTCGACGCTTTCACCGGTGTGACGAGTGATCACTAGGGTCAGGGTCGCCCGCGGGGTACGCTCGCCGACCACATCGAAGATCTCGGTGCCATCGATGTCCAGGGTCTTGCGGTTCACGCCCGGCTTGAACTCCAGCGGCAATACGCCCATGCCGACCAGGTTGGTACGGTGGATACGCTCGAAACCTTCAGCAACGATGGCCTCGACACCGGCCAGGCGCACGCCCTTGGCCGCCCAGTCGCGGGACGAACCCTGACCGTAGTCGGCACCGGCAACGATGATCAGCGGCTGCTTGCGCTCCATGTAGGTTTCGATGGCTTCCCACATGCGGGTGACCTTGCCTTCCGGCTCGACCCGCGCCAGCGAACCCTGCTTGACCTTGCCATCTTCCCGAACCATTTCGTTGAACAGTTTCGGGTTGGCGAAGGTCGCGCGTTGCGCGGTCAGGTGATCACCGCGGTGGGTTGCGTAGGAGTTGAAGTCTTCTTCCGGCAGGCCCATTTTCGCCAGGTATTCACCCGCAGCGCTGTCGAGCATGATCGCGTTCGACGGCGACAGGTGGTCGGTGGTGATGTTGTCCGGCAGCACCGCCAGCGGACGCATGCCCTTGAGCGTGCGCTCCCCGGCCAAGGCGCCTTCCCAGTACGGCGGACGACGGATGTAGGTGCTCATCTCACGCCAGTCGTACAACGGATCGACTTTCGGCCCGGTGTCTTCCTGAATGGCGAACATCGGGATGTAGACCTGACGGAACTGCTCCGGCTTGACCGCGGCCTTGACCACGGCGTCGATCTCTTCGTCGCTCGGCCAGATATCCTTGAGGCGGACTTCCTTGCCATCGACCACCGCCAGTACATCTTTCTCGATGTCGAAGCGGATGGTACCGGCAATGGCATAGGCCACTACCAATGGCGGAGAGGCCAGGAACGCCTGCTTGGCGTAAGGGTGAATACGCCCGTCGAAATTGCGGTTGCCCGAGAGCACGGCAGTGGCGTACAGGTCGCGGTCGATGATTTCCTGTTGGATCACCGGGTCCAGTGCGCCGGACATGCCGTTGCAGGTAGTGCAGGCAAAGGCCACGATGCCGAAACCGAGCTGCTCCAGCTCTGCATCAAGACCCGCTTCTTTCAGGTACAGGGCTACAGTCTTGGAGCCCGGCGCCAGGGACGATTTGACCCAGGGCTTGCGAACCAGCCCCAGCTTGTTGGCGTTACGCGCCAGCAGGCCGGCGGCAATCACGTTGCGCGGGTTACTGGTGTTGGTGCAGCTGGTGATGGCGGCAATGATCACCGCGCCGTCAGGCATCTGCCCCGGCACTTCTTCCCACTGACCGGCGATACCCTTGCTGGCCAGGTCGCTGGTCGCCACGCGGGCGTGCGGGTTGGACGGGCCGGCCATGTTACGCACGACGCTGGACAGATCGAAGCGCAGCACTCGCTCGTACTCGGCATTGGCCAGGCTGTCGGACCACAGGCCGGCAACCTTGGCATAGGTTTCCACCAGCTTGACCTGTTCGTCTTCACGACCGGTCAGCTTGAGGTAGTCGATGGTCTGCTGGTCGATGGAGAACATCGCTGCAGTGGCGCCGTATTCCGGGGCCATGTTGGAGATGGTCGCGCGATCGCCCAGGGTCAGGGCGCGGGCGCCTTCGCCGTAGAATTCGAGGTAGGCACCGACGACCTTTTCCTTGCGCAGGAACTCGGTCAGGGCCAGTACCACGTCAGTGGCGGTGATGCCGGGTTGCGGCTTGCCCGACAGCTCGACGCCAACGATTTCCGGCAGGCGCATCCACGAGGCGCGGCCGAGCATGACGTTCTCGGCTTCGAGGCCGCCAACACCGATGGCGATCACGCCCAGGGCATCGACGTGCGGGGTGTGGCTGTCGGTGCCGACGCAGGTGTCAGGGTAAGCCACGCCACGCTCGGCATGGATCACCGGCGACATCTTCTCCAGGTTGATCTGGTGCATGATGCCGTTGCCCGGCTGGATCACGTCGACGTTTTTGAACGCCTTTTTGGTCCAATTGATGAAGTGGAAACGGTCTTCGTTGCGGCGGTCTTCGATGGCGCGGTTCTTCTCGAACGCCTGCGGGTCGAAACCACCGCATTCCACTGCCAGGGAGTGGTCGACGATCAATTGTACCGGCACCACCGGATTGACCTGGGCCGGGTCACCGCCGCCTTCGGCGATGGCGTCACGCAGGCCGGCAAGGTCGACCAGCGCGGTCTGGCCAAGAATGTCGTGGCACACCACACGGGCCGGGAACCACGGGAAGTCGAGGTCGCGCTTGCGCTCGATCAGCTGGCTCAGCGAGGCATTGAGGGTCGCCGGATCGCAGCGGCGTACAAGGTTTTCTGCCAGCACGCGCGAGGTGTAGGGAAGACGGTCGTAAGCGCCGGGCTTGATGGCGTCGACAGCCGCGCGAGCGTCGAAATAATCCAGGCCAGTGCCCGGCAGGTTCTTGCGAAATTCAGTATTCATGGCACAGGGACTCAATCACGGTAAGGTCGGTGGCTGGCGGGTTGGCTTGCCTGCCAGGTGGGAGCGGGCTTGCCCCGCGATTGCGATCTAGCGGATACATCGCATCGCGGGACAAGCCCGCTCCCACCGGCTGGGGTCAGGCCAATCAGCTTGCAGCCAGGCTCAGCGTTGTTCGATTGGCACGAACTTGCGCTGCTCAACGCCGGTGTATTCGGCGCTCGGACGGATGATGCGGTTGTTGGCACGCTGTTCGAACACGTGGGCCGCCCAGCCGGTCAGGCGCGAGCAGACGAAGATCGGGGTGAACAGCTTGGTCGGGATGCCCATGAAGTGATACGCCGAGGCATGGTAGAAGTCGGCGTTGGGGAAGAGCTTCTTCTGCTCCCACATGGTCTTGTCGATGGCTTCGGACACCGGGTACAGCACGGTGTCGCCGACTTCCTCAGCAAGCTTTTTCGACCAGCCCTTGATCACTTCGTTACGCGGGTCGGACTCTTTGTAGATCGCGTGGCCGAAGCCCATGATCTTGTCTTTGCGCTCAAGCATCTGCAGCAGCTCGGCCACCGCGTCCTGCGGGCTCTGGAAGCGCTCGATCAGCTCCATTGCCGCTTCGTTGGCGCCACCGTGCAGCGGGCCGCGCAGCGAGCCGATGGCTGCGGTGATGCACGAGTACAGGTCCGACAGGGTCGAAGCGCAGACGCGGGCGGTGAAGGTCGAAGCGTTGAACTCGTGCTCGGCGTAGAGAATCAGCGAGACGTTCATCACTTTGACGTGCAGCTCGCTCGGCTTTTTGCCGTGCAGCAGGTGCAGGAAGTGGCCGCCAATAGTGTCTTCGTCGCTGGTGCAGTCGATGCGCACGCCATGGTGGCTGAAGCGGTACCAGTAGCACATCACCGCCGGGAACAGGGCCAGCAGGCGGTCAGTCTTGTCGCGTTGCTGCTCGAACGTCAGCTCGGGCTCCAGGGTGCCAAGCATCGAGCAACCGGTGCGCATGACATCCATCGGATGGGCATCTGCCGGAATGCGCTCAAGCACTTCCTTGAGGGCTTGCGGCAAGTCACGCAGGGTTTTGAGTCGCCCCTTGTACTCGGCCAGCTCGGCTGCGCTCGGCAGTTCGCCGTACAGCAGCAGGTAGGCCACTTCTTCGAACTCGGCACCAGCGGCCAGGTCACGGACGTCATAACCACGGTAGGTCAGACCGGCACCGGCCTGCCCGACGGTCGACAGTGCAGTTTGCCCGGCCACTTGACCACGCAGGCCGGCTCCACTGAGTACTTTTGCTTCGGCCATCGCTTTTCTCCACTCTTGAATTTGTTATGGAATCTTTGGCTAATCGCGGGGCAAGCCCGCTTCTACAGGGTTCAGCAGGTGTTCAGCCCTTTTTCTGGGCGAACAGGGCGTCGAGGCTTTGCTCGAACGCGTGGTAGTTGATGGCGTCGTACAGCTCCATCCGAGTCTGCATGGTGTCGATGACATTCTTTTGCGTGCCGTCGCGACGCAGTGCGGTGTAGACATTCTCGGCCGCCTTGTTCATGGCGCGGAACGCCGACAGCGGGTAGAGCACCAGCGATACGTCGACCGAAGCCAGTTCTTCGGTGGTGTACAGCGGGGTCGCGCCGAATTCGGTGATGTTGGCCAGGATCGGGGCTTTCACGCGGTCAGCGAAGGTCTTGTACATCGCCAGTTCGGTGATCGCTTCCGGGAAAATCATGTCGGCACCGGCTTCAATACAGGCGGCAGCGCGGTCCAGGGCAGCGTTCAGACCTTCTACCGCGAGGGCATCGGTACGCGCCATGATCACGAAGCTGTCGTCGGTACGGGCGTCAACTGCGGCCTTGATGCGGTCGACCATTTCCTGCTGGGAGACGATTTCCTTGTTCGGACGATGGCCGCAGCGCTTGGCACCGACCTGATCCTCGATGTGGATCGCCGCCGCGCCGAACTTGATCATCGACTTGACGGTACGGGCGACGTTGAACGCCGAAGAACCGAAACCGGTGTCGACATCCACCAGCAGCGGCAGGTCGCAGACGTCGGTGATACGACGTACGTCGGTCAGCACGTCATCCAGCCCGGAGATACCCAGATCTGGCAGGCCCAGGGAACCGGCAGCTACACCGCCACCGGAGAGGTAGATGGCCTTGAAACCGGCACGCTTGGCCAGCAGTGCATGGTTGGCGTTGATTGCACCAACGACCTGCAGAGGGTGTTCGGCGGCAACCGCATCGCGAAAACGCTGGCCGGGACTAGTTTTCTGACTCATGACTCACCTCGTGGGCTGGAAGCGTCCAGGTAGTGACGCTCGATATTACGTTTGGAAGCGCCGATGTGACGGCGCATCAAGAGCTCGGCCAGTTCGCCGTCACGGTCGGCGATGGCATCGAGAATCCGGTGGTGTTCGGCGAACGCCTGGTGCGGCCGGTTGGGCGTGGCGGAAAACTGGATGCGGTACATGCGCACCAGTTGGTACAGCTCGCCACAGAGCATCTGCACCAGGGTGCGGTTGCCGCTGCCTTGAATGATCCGGTAGTGGAAGTCGTAATCGCCTTCCTGCTGGTAGTAGCCCAGGCCCGCCTGAAACGTAGCATCACGCTCGTGGGTATCGAGGACGCGGCGCAGCTCATCGATCTCGGCTACGCTCATACGCTCGGCAGCCAGGCGACAGGCCATGCCTTCCAGAGACTCGCGGATCTCGTACAGCTCGATCAGCTCGGCATGGCTCAGCGATACCACCCGCGCACCGACATGCGGCACGCGCACCAGCAGGCGCTGGCCTTCCAGGCGATGGATCGCTTCGCGCAGCGGCCCGCGGCTGATGCCGTAGGTGCGCGCCAGCTCAGGCTCGGAGATCTTGCTGCCAGGGGCGATCTCGCCCTTGACGATGGCCGCCTGGATGCGCCGAAAGACGTTTTCCGAGAGGGTTTCGGAATCCTCTGCGGTCGCGCCGGGGGCTTGGGCTGTGTCCAGCATATTGTTGACACCTCATAAATCAATGAGGCCAAAACTAGCCAAATCGACCGAGATAGTCAAAGACAAAATCAACATTGTCGACAATCGTCTAAGAACGAACTTCACACACCGAGCTGTTGTCTGAGTGCAGCCGCTGGCGCCAGCACACCAGCGTGATAGAATGCCGCGCCCCACACAGGGCATGAATAGTGGGCTTGTCATCATTTTGTGGTGATGGCAGATAAACGAGGAAGCTTGCGCAGTACTGCCAGTGGCCTTGACCCGAACACCGCATAGCACCGCGCCAGGATTTATGAGACTTACGCCCCTTCTACTGTTGCTCAGCCTGTTTTTGTTGCCTGCCGTTGGCCAGGCTGCGGAAAAGACCGTGTACGGCCTTAATGAATACGCCCGCCTTGCCGATATCGACCTGGAGGTTGCCGCCAAGCTCGATACCGGGGCCAAGACTGCCTCGCTCAGCGCTCGCGACATCAAGCGTTTCAAGCGCAATGGCGAGTCCTGGGTACGCTTCTACCTGGCGATTGACGCCGCCCACGCGCATCCGATAGAACGACCGCTGGCCCGTGTCAGCAAGATCAAGCGGCGCGCCGGCGATTACAACCCGGATGAGGGCAAGGCCTACACCGCCCGCCCGGTGATTGAACTGAACATCTGCATGGGCACGGCCCAACGCGTGATCGAAGTGAACCTGACCGACCGCAGCGCGTTCCAGTACCCGCTGCTGATCGGCTCCGAGGCACTCAAACACTTCGATGCGCTGGTCGACCCAAGCCTTAAATACGCGGCCGGCAAACCTGCCTGCGCCCCTGTCGCTCACACCGCAGAGTAATCCCGATGCGCTCTCTTACCCTTCATCTGAAAGTCCTGATCACCGTACTGGTGCTACTGGGCATCATCGTCACGGCCTATCAGATCTTCTTTCTCGGGATTCCGGTAACCGAAGACGAGACCGACGACCTGTGGAACATCGACGCCAAGGTCGAGTTCGTCGCCAACCCCAAGGATCCGATCAAGGTACAGATGTTCGTTCCGCCGTTGAGCCGCGATTACGTCAGCCTCAATGAGAGCTTCATCTCCAACAACTACGGGGTCAGCGTCAACCGTGTCGACGGCAACCGCAAGGTCACCTGGTCGGCCCGTCGCGCCAGCGGCAACCAGACCCTGTACTACCGCCTGGTCCTGACCAAGCGCTACAGCACCGAAAAAGCCAAGATCAAGGGCCCGACCTTCCGCGACAGCCTGGCCGTAGAGGGCCCGGAAAAGATCGCCGCCGAAGCCCTGATGGCGCCAATCCGCCAGCACTCGGCTGACGTCGAAACCTTTGTCAGCGAAACCATCAAGCGGGTCAACAACCTCAATGACGACAACGTCAAGCTGCTGCTGGCCGGTGACACCTCGTCGCTGAACAAAGCCAAGGTCATCGACCTGCTGCTGTCGATCGCCCACGTGCCGGTGGAAAAGGTCCACACCATCCGCCTGGTGGCCGACCAGCCGCAAACCCCTGAACTGTGGCTGCGCAGCTTCAACGGCACCGACTGGCTGTACTTCAATCCGGACACTGGCGAACAGGGCCTGCCGACAGACCGCCTGCTGTGGTGGACCGGCGATGACAACCTGATCACGGTCGATGGCGGCAAGAAAGCCAACGTCAGCTTCAGCCTGAACAACAGCGAGATGAACGCCATCCGCCTGGCCAAGCTGACCGACGAGAACACCGACGCCGACTTCCTCGAATACTCGCTCTATGGCCTGCCGCTGCAGACCCAGCAGACCTTCATGATCATGGTGATGATCCCGATCGGCGTGCTGGTGATTCTCGTGCTGCGCAACCTGATCGGCTTGCAGACCCTGGGTACCTTCACCCCGGTACTGATCGCCCTGGCGTTCCGTGAAACCCAGCTGGGCTTCGGTATCATCCTGTTCACGGTGATTACCGCTCTCGGCCTGTCGCTGCGTTCCTACCTTGAACACCTTAAATTGCAGATGCTGCCGCGCCTGTCGGTGGTGCTGACCTTCGTCGTGGTGCTGATCGCCGCGATCAGCCTGTTCAGCCATAAGCTGGGCCTGGAGCGTGGTCTGTCGGTGGCACTGTTCCCGATGGTGATCCTGACCATGACCATCGAACGCCTGTCGATCACCTGGGAAGAGCGTGGCGGTGGCCATGCGATGAAAGTCGCCATCGGCACCCTGTTCGCCGCCTCCGTGGCACACCTGCTGATGAGCGTGCCGGAGCTGGTGTACTTCGTCTTCACCTTCCCGGCGGTACTGCTGATTCTGGTGGGCTTCATGCTGGCAATGGGTCGCTACCGCGGCTACCGCCTGACGGAGCTGGTTCGTTTCAAAGCTTTCGTGAAGGCTGACGCCTGATGTTCGGTCTCTGGAAAACCTGGAAAGCCCTGGAGGCCCGGGGCATCATGGGTATCAACCGGCGCAATGCGGACTACGTCCTCAAGTACAACAAGCGCCACCTGTACCCGATCGTCGATGACAAGATCATCACCAAGGAGCGTGCGATCAAGGCCGGCATCCATGTGCCGGAAATGTACGGGATCATCTCCACCGAGAAGGAGATCGACAAACTCGGTGAGATCATCGGCGAGCGCAACGACTTCGTCATCAAGCCCGCCCAGGGTGCCGGCGGTGACGGCATTCTGGTGGTCGCCGACCGCTTCGAAGACCGTTATCGCACGGTCTCGGGCAGGATCATCAGCCACGAGGAAATCGAGCACCAGATCTCCAGCATCCTCACTGGCCTGTATTCGCTGGGCGGCCACCGTGACCGCGCGCTGATCGAGTACCGGGTGATCCCCGACCAGATCTTCAAAAGCATCAGCTACGAAGGCGTGCCGGACATCCGCATCATCGTGCTGATGGGCTACCCGGTGATGGCCATGCTGCGCCTGCCGACCCGTCAGTCGGGCGGCAAGGCCAACCTGCACCAGGGCGCCATCGGTGTCGGCGTGGACCTGGCGACCGGCATGACCCTGCGCGGCACCTGGCTGAACAACATCATCAGCAAACACCCGGACACCACCAACGCGGTGGACGGTGTGCAACTGCCGAACTGGGACGGCTTCATGAAGCTGGCTGCTGGCTGCTATGAGCTGTGCGGGCTGGGTTACATCGGTGTCGACATGGTCCTGGACCAGGACAAGGGCCCATTGATCCTCGAGCTCAACGCCCGCCCTGGCCTGAACATCCAGATCGCCAACGACTGCGGCCTGACCAAACGCACCCACGCGGTAGAAGCGCATCTGGAGCAACTGGCCAAAGAAGGCCGCAAGGAAACCGCCGAAGAGCGCGTACGTTTTGCTCAGGAGCTGTTCGGTCACGTACCGTCCAACTGAGTGCAGCCACTTTGCCCGCGTCAGTCAGCCCTGGCTGACTGACGCGGACAAGGCACTCAAGGCAGAAGTCTGCGCTAGGCGCATTTCCTGCACAGGACTACAATCGCCTCCCCGCATTCATAGCTGTTACTTGCATGCCGACCTGTACGCTCCACCCCCTGCCCTACCTGGCCGACCCTACGGCCTACTTTGCGCGCATCCGCCAGGCACCCGGTGCCGTGCTGCTCGACAGCGCCCGCCCAAGCGCCGAGCGCGGCCGTTTCGACCTGCTCAGCGCCTGGCCAGTCCAAACCCTGGTGCCCCACGCCACTGAAAGCGGTGAGGCCTACCTCCAACGTCTGCGCATCAGCCTTGCACAGCTGGGACGGACAGAACTGCCAGATGGCGTCGAGCTGCCCTTTGCCGGCGGCCTGATCGGCTACCTCAGCTACGACTTCGGGCGCCGCCTGGAGCACCTGCCGACCCTCGCCACCGACGACCTGGGTCTGGGCGACGCCAGCCTCGGACTGTATGCCTGGGCACTGATCAGCGACCACCATCTCGGGCGTAGCCAATTGCTGTTTCATCCGAGCCTGGCCGAGGCCGAGCGTCAGCGTCTGATCGCGCTGTTCGAAGCACCGGTGGTGGACTGCGAGGGGCAATTCTCCCTGCTGGCACCGATGCGCGGCGATATCAGCGCCGAGGACTACCACCAGGCCTTTGAGCGGGTGCAGGCGTACATCCATGCCGGTGACTGCTACCAGATCAACCTCACCCAACGTTTTCGCGCGCCGTGCCAGGGCGATCCCTGGCATGCCTACCTGGCTGTACGCCAAGTCTGCCCCACGCCGTACTCGGGCTTCCAAACGCTGGCCGATGGCAGCACGCTGCTGAGTTTCTCGCCGGAACGCTTTATCCAGGTCAGTGAAGGCCGGGTCGAGACCCGGCCGATCAAAGGTACCCGCCCGCGCAGCGCAGATCCGGAACAGGACGCACGCAACGGCGCCGAACTGCTGGCCAGCAGCAAGGACCGCGCGGAAAACCTGATGATCGTCGACCTGCTGCGCAACGACCTAGGGCGCACCTGCGAGATCGGTTCGGTGAAAGTGCCGGAGCTGTTCAGCCTGGAAAGCTACCCCAACGTGCATCACCTGGTCAGCAGCGTCACCGGGCAGCTGGCCGCCGACAAGGACGCTCTGGACCTGATCGCCGGCAGCTTCCCCGGCGGCTCGATCACCGGCGCGCCGAAGATTCGCGCCATGCAGATCATCGACGAGCTGGAGCCCAGCCGCCGGGCGCTGTATTGCGGGTCATTGCTGTATGTCGACGTGCGCGGCGAAATGGACAGCTCGATTGCCATACGCAGCTTGCTGGTCAAGGAGGGTCAGGTGTGCTGCTGGGGGGGTGGCGCAGTGGTAGCTGATTCGAACTGGCAGGCGGAGTATGAAGAGTCGATCACCAAGGTGAAGGTACTGCTCGATACCTTGCAGAGCCTTTGAAAAGCATCGCCGGCAAGGCCGGCTCCCACAAGGTACTGCATGCACTGGACCATTGTGGGAGCCGGCCTTGCCGGCGATGAGCCGCTCCGCATACGGTGCAGATCGACTCCGCCCCCAATCAGAGGCTTAGCGAACGACTCGAAGCCTTGATGAACTCTTTCTTCAACGCCTCGAAATCATGCACCGCCGGAAACTGCGGGAACTCGCGGATCACATTCTCCGGCGCATGGAACAGAATCCCCGCATCGGCCTCGCCCAACATGGTGGTGTCGTTGTACGAATCACCTGCAGCAATCACCCGGTAGTACAGGCTCTTGAAGGCCAGCACCGACTGGCGTTTGGGATCTTTCTGGCGCAATTGGTAACCGGTCACCCGGTCCGTTTCGTCAGTGATCAGGCGATGGCAGAGCAAGGTCGGAAAGCCCAGCTGGCGCATCAGCGGCTGCGAGAACTCGTAGAAGGTGTCGGAGAGAATCACCACCTGGAAGCGCTCGCGCAGCCAGTCAACGAATTCAATGGCGCCGTCCAGCGGCTTGAGCGTGGCGATCACCGCCTGGATATCGGAAAGCTTCAGCCCGTGCTCATCGAGAATGCGCAGGCGCTGTTTCATCAGCACATCGTAATCGGGAATATCACGGGTGGTGGCCCGCAACGATTCGATTCCGGTTTTTTCCGCAAAGGCGATCCAGATTTCTGGGACCAGTACGCCTTCCAGGTCGAGACAGGCAATTTCCACAGCACACTCCTCGAACAACGCCAAAAATGGGAAGCCGCACTCTACATGCGCGGCGTCGGCCCCGGCAATTTTTGTTAAGATCGTGGTATTACGAGCGCCAAGCGCCATTCAATGACCGGAAGCCGCCTGATGAGCCAACCCTTCGACGTCGCCGCCCTGGCCGCGACTTATGCCAACAAGTCCCCGCAAGACATCCTCAAGCTTGCCTTCGAACACTTTGGCGACGACCTGTGGATCTCCTTCAGCGGCGCCGAAGACGTGGTGCTGGTGGACATGGCCTGGAAGCTGAACAAGAACGTCAAGGTGTTCAGCCTCGACACCGGCCGCCTGCACCCGGAGACCTACCGCTTCATCGACCAGGTGCGCGAGCATTACAACCTGCCTATCGAGATCCTCTCCCCCGATCGCAGCAAACTTGATCCCTTTGTCAAAGAGAAAGGCCTGTTCAGCTTCTACAAAGATGGCCACAGCGAATGCTGCGGCATCCGCAAGATCGAGCCGTTGCGCCGCAAGCTGAGCACCGTCAGCGCCTGGGCCACCGGCCAGCGCCGCGACCAGAGCCCGGGCACCCGCAGCCAGGTGGCGGCACTGGAAATCGACAGCGCGTTCTCTACCCCAGAGCGCACCCTGTACAAATTCAACCCGCTGGCGCAGATGAGCAGCGAAGAGGTCTGGGGCTATATCCGCATGCTTGAACTGCCGTACAACAGCCTGCACGAGCGCGGTTTCATCAGCATCGGCTGCGAACCCTGCACCCGCCCGGTGCTGCCGAACCAGCATGAACGCGAAGGCCGCTGGTGGTGGGAAGAGTCGACCCAGAAGGAATGCGGCCTGCATGCCGGCAACCTGATCAGCAAAGGCTGATAAGGTTCAGGCACAAAAAAACCGGCATCACGCCGGTTTTTTTGTGTGTCTCGCCGCGATCAATGCACCGGCAACTCGACATCTGCAAACAGCTCTTCGAGCTCTTGTTTGTTGTGGCACTGGATGGCCTTGGCCATCACTTCACGGGTCAGGTGCGGGGCAAACTTCTCGATGAAGTCGCACATGAAGCCACGCAGGAAAGTGCCACGGCGGAAGCCGATCTTGGTCACGCTGGACTCGAACAGTTCGCTGGCGTCGAGGACCACCAGGTCATTGTCGAGCTTGGTATCGACCGCCATCTTGGCCACGATGCCCACGCCCAGACCCAGGCGTACGTAGGTCTTGATCACGTCGGCGTCGGCGGCGGTGAACACCACTTTCGGCGTCAGGCCGCGATGGCTGAAGGCTTCGTCGAGCTTGGAGCGACCGGTGAAACCGAACACGTAAGTGACGATCGGGTATTCGGCCAGGGCTTCGAGGGTAAGCTTGGGCAGCTTGGTCAGCGGATGACCTTGCGGCACCACCACGCAACGGTTCCAGCGATAGCACGGCATCATGACCAGGTCACCGAACAGCTCCAGGGCTTCCGTGGCGATGGCAAAATCCACGGTGCCGTCGGCAGCCATTTCGGCGATCTGCATCGGCGACCCCTGATGCATGTGCAGAGCCACTTCCGGGTACTGCTTGATGAAGCTGCTGATCACCGGCGGCAGCGCATAGCGTGCCTGGGTATGGGTGGTGGCAATCGACAGGGTGCCTTTCTTCTCGTTGGAGAACTCCTGGGCAATCTGCTTGATGCTTTCGACCTTGCGCAGGATTTCGCCAGCGGTAGTGATGATCCGCTCACCAGCCGGGGTCACGCGGGTCAGGTGCTTGCCGCTGCGGGCGAACACTTCAACGCCCAATTCGTCCTCGAGCAAGCGGATCTGCTTGCTGATGCCCGGCTGGGACGTATACAGACTCTGCGCTGTCGCGGAGACGTTGAGGTCGTGGTGCGCCACTTCCCAGATGTAGCGCAATTGTTGAAGCTTCATAGGTATCCCTCAAATCAGCTGGGGCGTCACCGGCAGCAGCGACGATTTATAACTATATTAGTGGTTTGAAGAATAAATCTAGAACTATTTTAACAGTCTAGTAGGAATCCACTGACAAGGCAGCCTTAAGCCTTCCGACGCCCCAGGTGCTGAGCCAACGGCACCATGTACACGGGCACGGGCGACAGCTGCAACAACCGCACTGCCGTGCGGCCAAGGGGGATATCGACGCCTGCGCCCTGGCTGTGGCTGCCGAAAATCAGCAGATCGACACTCAGGCGCTGGGCCTGCTCCAGTATCACCTGGGCCGGATCGCCCTGGCGCACCCGCACCGCTTTGATCAGCGCCAGATCCGCTTCTTCACCGAGCTCGTCACGAAAATTTTCCAGGACCCGCTGCTCGATATTGGCCATGACATTGTTGACCCCCTGACTGTGCAGTTGGTCCAGCGTTTGCTCGTCCAGGTAGCTTTGCAGCAGCGACTCGGCGAATTGCCCCATGGGCTCGACGGCATGGATTACATAGAGCTCTGCATCGAACGTGCGCGCCAACGCCAGCGCGTGCTGCAGGACAAAAGGCGCGTAGACACCGAGGTCAGTGGCATACAGCATGGAACGGATCATTCGACCTCCTCGACTGCCGCGTGGGCAGGGCAAGCTACAGCTTAGCAGCGCGCCGATGTCGTGCCGTTCCGTCTAGCGCCCGGTATCAGCGGCCTGGCCCGGGGCTGGTTCGTTGCTGATGCCATGCGGCACATGGCCAGTTGCGACGACACTGCGCGCCCGCTCGCAATGGCCAGCCTGATCGTCGAAGAACACATCGGCGGCGAAGGCCTCAAGGAACGCCGACTTGTCCAGACCGCCGAGGAACAGCGACTCGTCGAGACGGATATCCCATTCGCGCAAGGTGCGGATCACCCGCTCGTGCGCGGGCGCAGAACGTGCCGTCACCAAGGCCGTGCGGATCGGACAGGCGCCTTCGGGGAATTCCTTCTGCAGCAGGTTCAGCGCGGCCAGGAATGGCTTGAACGGCCCGCCTCGCAAGGGTTCGCGGGCCGACTGGCGCTCGCTGGCCTGGAACGCCTCCAGACCACCCAACTGATAGACCCGTTCTGACTCGTCGGAAAACAGCACGGCGTCACCGTCAAAGGCGATCCGCAGTTCGTCGCTGGCGGCTCGCTGCGCCCCGCCGGAGAGGATGGTCGCTGCGGCGAAGCCGGCCTCAAGGGCACTGCGCACATCATCGGGATCGGTGGACAGGAACAGATGACAACCGAAGGCCGCCAGATACGGATACGGGCTGCGCCCGCCAACAAAGGCGGCGCGGAAGATGCCCAGGCCGTGATGCTCGATGGAGTTGAATACTCGCAGACCGGTGTCGGCACTGTTGCGCGACACCAGCACCACTTCGACCCGCGGTTGGCCAAGATGGGCGTTAAGGCCCAACAGCTTTTGCACCAGCGGGAACGCGTCACCGGGCGCCAGCACTTCGTCCTCGTGATCGATCTGATACTGACGGTAAGCCTCAACCCCTTGCGCCAGGTAGAGGCGATGGCTTTCGCTGAGGTCGAACAACGCCCGCGAGGAGATGGCGACGACCAGTTTATCGCCGAGGGTCTTGCTCATGTTCTGCTCCTGTAAGGCCATCGCGGGGCAAGCCCGCTCCTACCGTAGATCACCGAACCGGTGGGAGCGGGCTTGCCCCGCGATTGGCCCGATCAATAAACCCTAGCGTCTGATACAACGCTTCAATGCGCGGCAGGCTGCACCCGTTTGCTCGCGCCTGCGCCAAAGGCTCGGCATAGATCGCCGCCAGCTCCAGTGGCCGCTGCTGAGCAAAGTCGTGGTACATGCTCGGCCAATAGTCCGGCATCTTTTCCGTCATTGCGAACAGATGCTCAGCATAGCCCTGGGGCATCTCGTGGCCACAACTGCGAGCCCCTTCCACCACCTCAGCCATCAGCGCCTGGATCAATGCCCGGCTGTGCGGATCAGCCATCAAGGGCGTGGTGCTGGCCCCGAGCAGCACGGACAGACCGTTGTAAGGCACATTCCACACCAGCTTTTGCCAACGCGCCTGGGCCAGATTGCCCGCAACCTGCGAGTCGATGCCGGCCGCGCGGAACATTTCGGCTCCGGCCTCGGCAATCTGCTGACCAGCCCCGGCATCGGCCGCAGGGCCGCTGTGATAGCCCAGATGCACCGCCCCCAGCGCCTGGTGACGAATCACGCCAGGCGCCTCGCGGTTGGCACAGATAAAGCACAGGCCGCCGAGCAGATGCACAGTGTCAGGTAACAGCGGGCGCAAGTGATGTTCGACACCCAGACCATTCTGCAACAGCAGAACTTTGCAATCACTGGCCGCAACCTTGGCGATCAAAGGTGCCAGCTCGGCATTGCTGGTGGTCTTGGCGCCCACCAGCAGCCAGTCGCAGGGCGGCATGTCGGCGGCATCGGCATAGGCCTGCACCGGCATCTGCAGTGTGCCGTGCACGGCACTTTCGACCCGCACCCCGTGAGTACGGACCGCATCGAACTCGCTACGCAGGAGGAAATGCACGTCAAACCCGGCCCTGGCGAGCATCAGGCCGTAATAACCGCCAATGGCACCGGTGCCGATAATGCCGATACGCGGACTGCTGCTGTGCATACTGCTCTCCTCAACCGTTCATTTTTTATTCAATTTATTTACACGCAAATCAACCGCTTCAGGTTCCCCCACTATACTGAGCCGAACAAGGTCAAAAAATCGACACGGAGTCGATCATGCGTGGATTCCTGCCTCACCCGGACGATGTTCCGGTCGAACTGGCGTTGCGCCCGTCGCCGAGCCTGTTTCGCCAGCGTCTGCACACTATCAGCCTGGGCGGTATCGCCTGCAACCACCCCCGCGCCTACCGCCGCGGCATGGCTGTCGAAATGATCATCCCTTCCCTCGGTGAGTCAGCCCGTTACCCCGGCTATGTGGCCTGGTGCCAGAAGCAGCAGGATGGCTACCGGGTTGGCATCGCCTTCATTGATGAACAAGCGCTGTTCGGGGCGAGAATGAGCGAACAGATCTGCCAGATCCAGCACCTTTATCAGCAGCAGGCCCATGATCAAAGCACCCCGCCCGACCTCAATACCCTGGCCCAGCAATGGGTCAGCCTGCATGCCGGCGAATTCTCTGAAGCCAGCCTTGAGGCCACCCATACCCGACAAATCCTCATTTAAGGGCAAAAACCCTGCGCCAGCGGGCTTTCACACGCAGGAAAGCGGGCGCTACCCATTGTCGAGCCACGGTGTAACGCGCTAAGGTTCGGCTCCCCGCTGCGTACAATTTTCGCTGCTCCGCCGCACGGGGATCGCTGGCGGCCGGCACCCGTGACCTGACGAGTAACACGATGGCTGATTTACCGATCGATGACCTAAACGTTGCCTCCAACGAGACCTTGATCACCCCCGATCAGCTCAAGAAGGAAATCCCCCTGAGCGCCACCGCGCTCAAGACCGTGACTGCGGGCCGTGAAGTGGTGCGCAATATCCTCGACGGCAAGGATCACCGCCTGTTCGTGGTGATCGGTCCCTGCTCGATCCACGACATCAAAGCGGCCCACGAGTACGCCGAACGCCTCAAGGCCCTGGCCGCCGAAGTGTCCGATACCCTGTACCTGGTCATGCGTGTGTACTTCGAGAAGCCACGCACCACGGTCGGCTGGAAAGGCCTGATCAACGATCCGTACCTGGACGACTCGTTCAAGATTCAGGATGGTTTGCACATCGGCCGCCAACTGCTGTTGGACCTGGCTGAAATGGGCCTGCCTACCGCCACCGAAGCCCTCGACCCGATCTCCCCGCAGTACCTGCAGGACTTGATCAGCTGGTCGGCTATTGGCGCGCGCACCACCGAATCCCAGACCCACCGCGAAATGGCCTCCGGCCTGTCCTCGGCAGTGGGCTTCAAGAACGGCACCGATGGCGGCCTGACTGTGGCGATCAATGCCCTGCAGTCGGTCTCCAGCCCTCACCGATTCCTCGGTATCAACCAGGAAGGCGGCGTGTCCATCGTCACCACCAAAGGCAACGCCTACGGTCACGTGGTACTGCGCGGCGGAAACGGCAAACCGAACTACGACTCCGTCAGTGTCGCCCTGTGCGAACAGGCGCTGGCCAAGGCCAAGATCAAGCCGAACATCATGGTCGACTGCAGCCACGCCAACTCCAACAAGGACCCGGCCCTGCAGCCGCTGGTGATGGAGAACGTCGCCAACCAGATCCTCGAAGGCAACCAGTCGATCATCGGCCTGATGGTCGAAAGCCACTTGAACTGGGGCTGCCAGGCGATTCCGAAGGACCTCAACGACTTGCAGTACGGTGTCTCCATCACCGACGCCTGCATCGATTGGGACGCCACCGAGAAGACCCTGCGCAGCATGCACGCCAAGCTCAAGGACGTGCTGCCCAAGCGCAACCGCGCCTGACAGGCAGATACAAAAACGCCGGGCAATGCCCGGCGTTTTTGTGTGTGCGTTGAATGGCAGCAGCATGGCTGCCCTTCGCGATTCTCAGGCCTTGGTGGAGTGCCGCTGCTGGCGCTCCATGTAACGTTCCACGTACGAGCATGACGGAATCACGGTGTAGCCCATGTCTTCTGCATACTGCAACGCCTTTTCGGTCAGCGCCGCGGCAATACCCCGGCCCCGCAACGCATTGGGAACAAAGGTGCGGTAGATATCCAGGGTTTGCTTACCCAGGTCCATGTAGGTCAGGTAAGCACGATGACCGTCCACACTGGTCTCGAATTGATGACCAGCCTGGTCATGGTGGATGGACAACGCCTCGCTCATCACTACTCCTCGCGGGTCTTATGATCTGACCCCTACCTTACCGATGTTTATCCGGCGAAGGAACCTCTACGCCACCCCGTGCCCGTTTGGACAGCAAGAACAGCCTGGTCGTTCTCTGGCAAAAGAGCACGTACAAATAGTAGGCGCCCTGGGCCCGAATGCTCAAGGTGTCTGGTCGCAAAAATCGTGCACTTGCAGCCAGCGAACCCGTCAGCGGGCAGCGGCCTGAACACTTGCCGGATGTTGTAGAGCTAAGACGTTGGATGACACTTTAAGTCACCGTTAGTTCAACAAAAAAACACACTTGCTACACTAGATTACAGCCGCTGCGGCGGCGCCTTCACAGTTTTTTTACAAAGGCTGTGGCGGCCCCGGGACAGGCGTATTTTTTTGCAGTTCTTGCGCTCTGTCAGTTTACTTACTACAAGTAATGGGTACTATGTACACCGGCTAGTTTCTCTTTGCTGAGAGATGGCTATTTAATAGAAAGTCCTTGAAGGGGAACACGATGAACAACGTTCTGAAATTTTCTGCTCTGGCTCTGGCCGCAGTTCTGGCTACCGGTTGCAGCAGCGTATCCAAAGAAACCGAAGCTCGTCTGACCGCTACTGAAGACGCAGCTGCTCGTGCACAAGCTCGCGCTGACGAAGCCTACCGCAAAGCTGACGACGCTCTGGCTGCTGCTCAAAAAGCACAACAGACCGCTGACGAAGCTAACGAGCGCGCTCTGCGTATGCTGGACAAAGCCAGCCGTAAGTAATTATCCCTCGGGATTTTTATTTGGAGCCGACCCACTTGTGGGTCGGCTTTTTTTATAGCTCTTCACTGAGTTCTGGACACTATGATCCTTGGGTTGGGAAGCTGTGGTTTCGAGCTTATCCATTAGATGCGGCGATGCAGCCACCCCCTTCCGCCCTTACGGCGGCCTACTTTTTTCTTGGAAAAAGTAGGCAAAACCGCTCGCTCCTGCATCCGGCCCTACGCTGCGCTCCGGGTCCCTTCGCTACGGCACCTTCCGGGGCCACGCGGCCTACGACTTGCTACGCCAAGTCTACGGCTCGCGCTCTTCGGCTACGCCGAAGGTGCTACGCACTGGCCCCTACAGGCACCTACGCTCAGCCTCCTGAAGTCGCAGTCCGCAGCGTCTGAACTTGCGTGCATGAAGATCAAGTGCAAGAGCGAGTCGATAATGGGCCGGCAGAAACGACGAGGCCTGCACAATGGCAGGCCTCGTTAAAACAACCCCAGGGGTTACTGCATGTCCAACGGTACGCTTGAAACCATTGGCTGCTGGCCAGTGGTTGGCACAGCGATTTCCACCGGCATGCCGTCTTCCGCAGCAACCACGTCACGCACCATGTCCCAGTTCATGCGCAGGTTGTTGGCCAGGTCTTCGCGCTTGAGCAAGGCATTGATCACGGCGGTGTGTTTGTCGACTACCGACGGGTCGCCTTTGTCGTCCAGCGGCGTATGCGCCTCGAGGTAGACCTTGCCAGCGCTGAGACCGAACTTGTACGGCTCGTTGATGATACGCACCGGCACACCGACCGGGGCCATCTTCGACAGTTCCAGCACGTTGTTGTTGAACATGCGGAAACAACCGTGGCTAGTGCGCATGCCGATACCGAACTTCTTGTTCGAGCCGTGAATCAGGTAACCCGGTACGCCGAGGGTAAACTTGTACGGGCCCAGCGGGTTGTCCGGGCCTGCCGGTACCACGGCGGGCAAGATGTCACCGTCTTCGGCGTGTTCCTTGCGGATCGAGGCGGGAGGGGTCCAGGTCGGGTTCGGCGTCTTCGCCGTGACCTTGGTATTGGCGATCGGCGATCCCCAGCCTTCACGGCCGATACCCAGCGGATAGGTGTGCACCACATTCTGCCCTTTCGGATAGAAGTACATGCGGTACTCGGCCAGGTTGATGACGATACCTTCGCGCGGGCCTGGTGGCAGGATGAAGCGGGTTGGCAGGATGATTTCGGTGCCGGCGCCTGGCAACCAGGGGTCGACGCCCGGGTTGGCGGCGATCATTTCCAGATAGCCCAGGTCGTTGGCCGTGCCGATATCGGCAAAGGTGTCTTCGTACTTGGCCTTGATCACCTGAACCTGACCAATGACATCTTCGCCGGGCGGTGGCAGGGGAAACTCCAGCGCAGCAGCAGGACCTGCCGCCAGCAGGGCGGCCAGGGACAGGCAACGGGTGACGGCGGGAAAGCGCGGCAACATCCGGGAAATCCTTCGCTAATTCAGTGAGGTCAAGACGACGATTGTACACCGCCCCCAGCACAATCGGGAGTGATCGGGGCTGCTGAAGGCACTGTAAGGGATGAAAGGCTATGTCGAACTGTTACAGCTCAGGCCACACCGGCCGTGTGCCGCGGCGCTGGGCATCGAGAATCGCCCGGCACAGCGAGCACAGACGCCGGTCACGGTAGATACCGCGCTCGACCGTCGACCAGCGCGGCTGCGCCGGCAACAAGGTGCCGCAAAGCGTGCGGTCAGCCGAGCCTCCCAGCTCCAGCTGACGGGCCACAAGATGGACGCGGATCTCCTGGCAGGCGAACAGGTCAAGCTGTTCGTCAGGCTCGATCAATTGATAGGCAAACAGGGACCAGGCGGGACGCGGCATCGGGGGCTCCAAATCGGGGGCGCCACATTAGCCGAAAGCCGGTCAGTATAAAAGCGTCAAAGCAGCGGTTTTAGCTGCGGCCAGGCATTTTCCAGCAAGCGGGCCTGGGCGCCCTGCCCCGGATGGATACCATCGGCCTGCATCAGCGCGGGCACACCGCCCACGCCTTCCAGGAAAAACGGCACCAGCGGCACCTGTTTTTGCGTCGCCAGATTTTCATACACCTGAGCGAACGCATCGGTGTAACGCTTGCCGTAATTAGGCGGTAAACGCATGCCCAGCAACAGCACCTTGGCACCGGCTGCACGGGAATCATCGATCATCGCCGCAAGGTTTTGTTGCAATTGCGTTGGAAGCTGCCCACGCAGGCCATCATTGCCCCCCAGCTCCAGTACCACCACCTCCGGCTTGTGCTCTGCAAGCAGCGCTGGCAGCCGCGCCTGGCCACCTGCACTGGTGTCGCCACTGATCGAAGCGTTGACCACTGTGGCGTCGATTCCCTCGGCTTTCAGGCGTTGCTCCAGCAAGGCAACCCAGCCCTGGCGGGTATCCAGGCCGAAAGCGGCACTGATACTATCGCCGACAATCAGCACGGTACCTGCCGCTGCGCCCTGGGCCATGCACATCAAGGCCAGGCCAGCACTCAATAACCACACTCGCATCGGATTCTCCATGGGCCCCAGCATTCTCACTGCGCGGAACCTTAGCAAAGTGGTTCCCAGCGCGGAAGGCGACCTGACCATCCTGCACGAACTCTCCCTGGAATTGAAACAGGGTGACAGCCTGGCCATTGTCGGCGCCTCGGGTTCGGGCAAGTCGACCCTGCTCGGCCTGCTTGCCGGTCTGGATCTGCCCAGTGCAGGTTCGGTGACCCTCGCAGGCCATGACCTCGGTCCGTTGGACGAAGACCAGCGCGCGCGGGTACGGGCCGAACATGTGGGCTTCGTGTTCCAGTCGTTCCAGTTGCTCGACAGTCTCAATGCCCTGGAGAACGTCATGCTGCCGCTGGAGCTGGACGGTCGCCGTGACGCCCGCGAGCACGCCCGTAGCCTGCTCGAACGGGTTGGCCTGGGCCAGCGGCTGAGCCACTCGCCGCGGCAATTGTCGGGTGGCGAGCAGCAACGCGTGGCCATCGCCCGAGCCTTTGCCGCCGAACCTGCGGTGCTGTTCGCCGATGAGCCGACCGGCAACCTCGACAGCCATACCGGCGAGCGCATCAGCGACCTGCTGTTCGAACTGAACCAGGAACGCGGTACCACCCTGGTACTGGTTACCCATGACGAACGCCTGGCCCAGCGCTGCCGTCGCCTGATCCGCCTGGACGCCGGCCACCTGGTCGCGCCGCTGGAGCCCTGATGGCCCGCCTGCCGTTTTTCCGCCTGTTCGCCCTGGCCCTGCGTCAATTGCTGCGTGACGCCCGCGCCGGTGAGCTGCGTGTGCTGTTCTTCGCCCTGCTGGTGGCAGTAGCCGCCAGCACCGCCATCGGTTATTTCGGTGCCCGCCTCAATGGCGCCATGCTGCTGCGCGCCACTGAGTTTCTCGGCGCCGACCTGGTGCTGCAAGGCAGTTCCCCGGCCCAACCCGAACAGATCGCCAGTGGCACGTCCGCCGGGTTGCTGCACGCCCAGGTGGTTGAATTCTCCAGCGTGATTGCCACCGATAGCGGCATTCAGCTGTCGAGCATCAAGGCTGCCGACAACGCCTATCCACTACGCGGTGAGCTGCGCAGCGCTGCCCAACCCTATGCCAGCGAAACCAGCGGCGGCGGACCGGCACCCGGCGAGGCCTGGGTCGAACCGCGACTGTTGGCAGCCCTGAACCTGAAGATCGGCGACAGTATCGATGTCGGCATGAAGACCTTGCGCATGAGCCGGGTGCTGACTTATGAGCCGGACCGCGCCGGTAATTTCTACAGCCTGACGCCACGCGTGCTGATCAACCTTGTCGACCTTGACGCCACAGGTGTGGTGCAACCTGGCAGCCGGGTCAGTTACCGTGACCTATGGCGCGGCGAACCCGAGGCCCTGGCCAGCTACCGTGACAGCATCAGCAAAGGTCTGGCGCCAAACCAGCGCCTGCAGGACTCGCGCGATGGTAACCGGCAGATCGGCGGAGCCCTGGGCAAGGCCGAGCGCTACCTGAACATGGCCAGCCTGGTTGCGGTGCTGCTGGCCGGTGTCGCCGTGGCCTTGTCGGCCAGCCGCTTTGCCGTCCGCCGCTTCGATGCCAGCGCCCTGCTGCGTTGCCTGGGGCTGTCGCGGCGCCAGGCACTGAGCCTGTTCTGCCTGCAACTGGCAATCCTCGGCAGCCTGGCCGCCCTCGGCGGCGCCCTGCTAGGCTGGCTGGCGCAACTTGGCCTGTTCAAGCTGCTGCAAGGCCTGATGCCAGCGCAGATCCCACCCGGTGGGCTGGCACCCGCGCTGGCCGGGATCGCCACCGGCCTGGTCGCTCTGGCTGGTTTTGCCCTGCCGCCACTGGCCGCATTGGGCCGGGTGCCACCGCTACGAGTGCTGCGCCGCGACCTGCTGCCGGTGCCGCCAAGCAGCTGGCTGGTGTATGGCGCCGCCCTGCTCGCCCTGGGCCTGATCATGTGGCGCTTGAGCCTCGACCTGCTGCTGACCTTTGCCCTGCTCGGTGGCGGTCTGGTGGCCGCCGTACTCCTCGGCGGTTTGCTATTGCTCGGCCTGCGCAGCCTGCGGCGCTTGCTTGCCGGCTCGCCACTGGCCTGGCGCCTGGGCCTGGGCCAGCTGTTACGTCACCCGCTGGCAGCCGCCGGACAATCCCTGGCCTTCGGCCTGATCCTGTTGGCCATGGCGCTGATCGCCCTGCTGCGTGCCGAGCTGCTCGACACCTGGCAAAACCAGTTACCCAAGGACGCGCCGAACTACTTCGCCCTGAACATTCTGCCCGACGACAAGAACACCTTCGCCCAGCGCCTGAACGAATTCTCCGCCGAAGCCGCACCGCTCTACCCGGTGATCCCCGGGCGCCTGACCGAAATCAACGGCCAGGCCGTGCAGCAGATCGTCAGCAAGGAATCCACCGGTGATCGCGCCGTACAACGCGACCTGAGCCTGACCTGGGCCGCCGACCTGCCCCAGGGTAACGCCCTGAGCGAAGGCCAGTGGTGGCAGGCAGGTCCTGACAGTGGCAACGGCCTGCCCGGTGTGTCGGTTGAGAGCGAACTGGCGCAGAGCCTCAAGCTTAAACTTGGCGACCAGCTCACCTTCAGCATCGGCGGCCGGCAACGCCAGGCCGTGGTCAGCAGCCTGCGCAGCGTCAACTGGGACAGCTTCCAGCCGAACTTCTACATGATCTTCCAGCCCGGCACGTTGCAGAATTTGCCCACCACCTACTTGACCAGCTTCTTCCTCGCCGCCGGCCACGACCAGCAGGTGGTGGCATTGTCGCGGGCGTTCCCGGCGGTCACCATCCTGCAGGTCGATGCACTCCTGGAACAGCTACGCAGCATCCTTGCCCAGGTCACCCTGGCGGTTGAGTATGTGTTGTTGTTTGTGCTTGCGGCAGGGCTGGCAGTGTTGTTTGCCGGCCTGCAGGCCACACTGGACGAGCGTATTCGCCAGGGCGCGCTGTTGCGTGCCCTGGGCGCCAGCCGCGGGCTGCTGATCAAGGCCCGGCGCATCGAGTTCGGCTTGCTCGGCGCCGCCAGCGGTTTACTGGCAGCCATCGGCTGCGAACTGATTACCTTGCTGCTGTACCGCTACGCCTTCGACCTGAGCTGGAGCCCGCATCCGTGGTTGCTGTTGCTGCCGCTGATCGGCGCCTTGCTGGTGGGCAGTGCCGGCGTCTATGGCACCCGCCGCGCGCTCAATGCAAGCCCGCTGAAAGTGCTGCGCGAAGGCTGATGGAAAGCAGGTCGTGACGATGAGATATCGTTAGAATCTTGAGCATCTCTGGTCATACCTACCCGATAAAGGACCAAGCGTGGCTACAAACATCATCACCCGAGAGGGCTACGAGGCGCTGAAAAGCGAGCTGGATCACCTCTGGCGCACTTACCGCCCCGAAATTACCGCCAAGGTGGCCTGGGCGGCATCGCTGGGTGACCGCAGTGAAAATGCCGACTACCAGTACAACAAGAAGCTACTGCGAGAAATCGACAGGCGCGTGCGCTACCTGCGCAAACGCCTGGAGGACGCGAAAGTCGTCGATTATTCACCCGAGCAGGAAGGCAAGGTGTTCTTCGGCGCCTGGGTTGAAATCGAGAACGACGAAGGCGAGACCAAGACGTTCAGGATCGTTGGTTACGATGAAATCTACGGGCGAAACGACTACATCTCGATCGATTCACCCATGGCCCGGGCGTTACTGAAAAAAGGCAAGGATGACGAGGTGGTTGTGCAGACACCTGGCGGCGAAGCCACCTGGTACATCAACAGTGTCAGCTACAGCCCGCCCACTCCCCCCGAAGACGCGTAACCAATCAACCGCGGGTGATCAAACCTTGCCGCGCAACGCGGGTCAGGTGCCCGATCACCTCGGCGGCGTCTTCAGCGCTGGGCGACTGGATCACCGCCAGGTCGAAGCGGTCACTGGCGAACTGATCAAGGGAAGCACGGGTGTCGGCGAACTGAATCAGAAAGGCGGTGGCGCTGCCTTTGCGGCGCGGCCAGCCATCGAGAAATCGCAAGAGTGTAGGTTGGTGGCTACCGCCCAGCAGAATGCGCGGCACACGGGTGGCCTGGCTGGCAGGCAGAGGGGTCAGACAGACACTGGTACGTGGACAACTCATGGAGTAATTCTCCGCCTCGCAGATCCCGCTGGGCTGCGGTGGGAGGCGTCACCGAACCAGCGTTTTAGCGGTATTCGGTGAAACCGGTGAGGTTCCTCCTGCGCCCCGCAAGTAGCTGTTTAAATCGGCGCAAGTCAGCATCCTAGAGAAGCCGCGGGCGGAATGTCAACCGGTAGAGAGTCGTCTTGGCGTCGTGGAAGGGAAACACTGCGGCGCGGCCTACGGAGCCAGCTTGCTGCGCTTAGGCTCCAACGACGCCCGCTCACGGTCGAAGGCCAGAAAATACTTGTTAACACTGTTCACGTAACTGACCGGCCCCATCCCCACCTGCTCCATCGCAATCCGCTCAGTCTGAAAAAACCACTGATTGCCATTCAGCCCCCGGCGCCGCGCCTCAGCCCGCATCGCCTGAACCCGCTCCGGCCCCAGATTGTAGGCGGCCAACGTAAAGGCCATGCGCTCACGCTCGTTAAGCTGATTACTGGAAAAGAACTTGCGCCGGATCATCGCCATATACCGCGCACTGGCCTGCACATTGCCATCGACATTACTGATATTGCTCACCCCCACCCGTTGCGCCGCACTGGACGTAATCTGCATCAACCCATGGGTTCCCCCGGCACCTCGGGCCGCAGGGTTGAGCGACGACTCCTTGAAGGCCACCGCGGCCAGGTTCAACCAATCGATATTCTGTTCGCTGGCATGACGCTGCAACACCGGACGCAGGGCTTCCAGGCGCTTGCGGTCATTGCGCGCCAACGGATTATGCACCCGGTACAGGCGCCGATAGATACGCTCGAACGCCGCGTCCTGGTTCTCCGGCGGCTTGTAGCCCTGCAAGAACCGGTCGACACTGGCATGCAACATCACCGCATCGCGCCGCACATACCAGCGCATCGCTTCGGGCGCGGCAACCTGCACCTTGCGATCGATACGTAGCTTGGGCATGACCCGGGCCCAACGCTCGGCGATTGGCTGCTCGACGACGGTCAGGTGAAAGATGCCGGCCTGGACCATTTCCAGCACATCTTCCACCGCCAAGGTCGGGTCGACCCATTCGACCTTGATCGGCGGTAGCTTGCGCAGGGCCAGCTGCTGATTGATTTCATGCAGGGTATCGCCAGCGGCACTGGCACTGGTCAGGGCCAGGGTTCGCCCGGACAGCTGCTCGACCCGCTGATAGCTGCGTTCGCCCTTGCGTCCCACCAGCACCATGGGCACGTTGTCCACCACCGGATCGCTGGCCACCAGGCCACGGGTAGAAGTGGGATCAAGCAGTTCACCCGGTGCCACCAGATCGGCTTCGCCACGCTGCAGCGCCGCCAGCAGTTGCTCCTTGGCCCGCGGAATGATTTTCAGGCGGATTTCCTGGCCATCGCGGGCGCGGCCATTGAGGTAGTGTTCGAAGGCCCGCAGGCGGTGATACTCAACGCCCACCGGCTCACCTTTGACTTCGCCGGAGCTGTTGCGGCTCTGGTTGACCAGCACCTTGAGGACCCGGCTGCTGCGGATCTGCGCCAGGTCGCGGACCTGGGTTTTGCTCACCGTTTGTTGCGGACCGGGCAGGCGCGCGCTGGCCGGGCCTGCCAGAAGCAGCCCAAAGCCAAGCACGATCAACAAAAACAGCGCTCGGGTCATCCGTATCAAGGTCCGCGCGTGTGGGGTTGGCGCCATAGCCTACGGTCACTCCATGACAATTGACCGTAAATGACCACGACAACTCATTGAAGTTCTTCGATTTATCGAAATTCATCGAGCTTTGCTATGCTGGCCGGCCAGCGGCCTGAGGTAGCACCATGCAACTCATCGACATCGGCGTCAATCTGACCAACCCAAGTTTTGCCGACAAACACCAAGCGATTCTCGAGCGTGCCGAGGCCGCTGGCGTGGTGCAAATGATGGTCACCGGCACCAGCCTTGAGGGCAGCGAACAGGCACTGGAGCTGTGCCTGGCGCTGGATGAAAGTGGCCAACGGCTGTTCAGCACCGCCGGCGTTCACCCCCACGATGCCAGCCACTGGAGCAGCGACAGTGCCCGACAGATGCGCGCCTTGCTGGAGCAACCGCGGGTACGCGCAGTGGGCGAATGCGGGCTGGACTTCAACCGCGATTTCTCCCCTCGCCCACAGCAGGAGAAAGCCCTGGAGGAACAACTGGCGCTGGCGGTCGAGTTACAGATGCCGGTATTTCTCCATGAGCGTGATGCCAGCGAGCGCCTGCTGGCAATCCTCAAGGACTACCGTGACCGCCTGCCCGCTGCGGTGGTGCATTGCTTTACCGGCGAACGCGCTGCGCTGTTCGGCTACCTCGATCTCGACCTGCACATCGGCATCACCGGCTGGATCTGCGACGAGCGCCGTGGCACTCACCTGCACCCGCTGGTCAGCAGTATTCCCCAGGGCCGCCTGATGCTCGAAAGCGATGCGCCGTACCTGCTGCCGCGCAGCCTGCGGCCAAAACCCAAGAGCGGGCGCAACGAGCCGGCATTTCTCACCGAAGTGCTGCGCGAAGTCGCCCTGCATCGGGGCGAAAGCACTGAGCAGCTGGCCGCCCACACCACGGCCTGCGCGCGCGCCTTCTTTAACCTGCCCGCGATTATTTGACGCATATCAAGGCGCACCCCTGCTCGGCCCGGCACAATGATGGCACCTTGCCAACAATGTTTCCGCTCAATCAGAGAAGACCTTCCATGGGTGCCTGGCTTAGCAATATCTCCCTGAAATACAAGTTCTGGGCCGTCAATGCGGTGGCCTTTGTCACAACCCTGTTCCTGGTGCTGTATGCCGTGCACTTGGAGCAGCAGGCCCGGGCGCAGGAAGCCCAGGCCAAGGCCCAGTCCGAGGCGCAGTTGCTGGCGGCCTGGCCGACGGGCCAGGCCCTGCCGCACAACCCGTTGTGGCTGCAGTACGCCCCGGGCCAGGTGCCCGCCTTTGCCGATGAAAATCTCGAAGCCCTGGCCAGCGCCCAGGGTTGGGTCGAATTGCACGGTCTGGCCCTGACCGGCACCGATCCACTGAGCGGCGCTCAGGTGATCAGCCGCGACGGCCAGCAAATTGCCGTGCTCGCCCCCTCCCCAAGCCTGCTGCAGGTGTTTACCGACCGCTTCACCAACTACGCGGTCTGCGTGCTGATCCTGATGCTGGCAATGCTCTGCGCCTCGCAGTTGCTGATCCGTTTCCTGCTCAGCCAGCTCAACACCCTCAAGGACGTGATGCTGCATGTCGAAAAGACCGGTGACCTCTCAGCCCGGGTGCCCTTGTCCTGTGGTGATGAAGTCGGGCAGATGGCCAGTGCCTTCAACGCCATGCAGACCACCTATCACCGCGTGGTCAACACCGTGGCGCGTACTGCCGCCCAGCTCGACTCCGGTGCCGCGCGCCTGGCGGCGAGCATGAATGACGTGCGCCACGGCATGCTCGGCCAGCAGAGCGAAACCGATCAGGCCGCCACCGCCATCAACGAGATGTCGGCCACGGTCTATCACATCGCCCAGCATGCCGGTGCCACCCGCGACCTGTCACAGACCGCCGACAGCCTGGCCGGCAGCGGCCAGGAAGTGGTCAGCCGCGTGCAGACCTCGATTTCCGGATTGTCCAGCGGCGTGCAACAGACCGCCGAAATGATTCGCCAACTGGCTGAAGACAGCCAGAAGATCAACGGCGTGGTCGGCGTGATCCATAGCATTGCCGAGCAGACCAACCTGCTGGCACTCAACGCCGCCATCGAAGCCGCCCGTGCTGGCGATCTGGGTCGTGGCTTTGCCGTCGTCGCCGATGAAGTACGCAACCTGGCCAAGCGTGTGCAGGCTTCCACCGATGAAATCACCACCATGGTCTCGGCCCTGCAGGCAGGTACCCGCGATGCAGTGGACTTCATGCAGGAGAGCTCGTTCAAAGCTGACGATTGCGTCCAGCAGGCCCAGGAAGCCGGGGCCGCCCTGGCCGAGATCACCAGTGCGGTCGCGCAGATGCGCGAAAGCAATACCCAGATTGCCGTCGCTGCCGAGCAGCAAAGCCAGGTGGCCGAAGAAATGAACCGGGCGGTGGTGAGTATTCGCGACGTCACCGAAGAGACCGTGCAGCAGACCGTCGACTCGGCCACCACCAGCAGCGAACTGGCCACCCTGGCCGGTGAACTGAGCAAGGCCATCGGCCAACTCAAGCTATAACCCCGATAGCCGGCGCTCATTGGCCCCCTGACGGGGGCCGCACTATTCTTCAGACATAGCCCTGAGGAATGACCCATGAGCAAACGCCTGCCCAACCTGCACGCCTGGCAATGGCGTGGCTACCACCACAATCACCGCAACCCGACCAACCTGGTGTTGCACCTGATCGCTGTGCCGCTGTTCATCCTCGGCGCGCTACTGGTGCTATCCGGATTGTTCTCGCTGGACCTGGGGCAACTGGCCGTCGGCATCATCGCCCTGATCGCAGGCCTTGGCCTGCAGCGTCAGGGCCATCGCCTGGAAGCCGAACAACCGGAACCCTTCAGCGACCGCAAGGACGCCATCGGCCGGTTGCTGGTGGAGCAGTTCATCACCTTTCCGCGCTTTGTGCTCAGTGGCGCCTGGTGGCGCGCCTGGCGCAACCGCCATCGTCACTAGGCGAACACGGTTACCGTTTGCCGGCTGATCGCCAGCAACTCACCTGAAGCCGTCCACAGGGCGGCCGCCGCGTGCCCGTAGCCATCGCGGGCATACTCGGTCTGCACGCAGTACCTGCACCAGTCCTGGGTGGTCAGGCTCGCCACCGGCTGAATGAATTCGATGGTCCAGGTCAGGGTGCTACCGGCCGCAGGTTTGTTCAGGTGCGGCAACAAGCTGGGTGGCCAGGCATCGACCAGCGCCAGCAGGTGCGCTTCACTCAGGGTTTCATCACCACCTTCGTCACGCAAGCGGACCCAACCGCCCATGCTGCGCGAGCGATTGTTGCTGAACGGAATCCCGCCGATCGCCCAGCGCAGGGACACATGCTGCATGAATTCAGGGGTCACGCCCTTGATATAGGGGAGCTCGCTAGCCGCCGCAGCCTCAAGGCTGCTCATCTCCACAGCAGGCAACGCCGGGATGTCGACCACTGAATCGCGGCCGCCACCGAAGCTGCCCTGTATCAGGGTCACTACCTGGCCATTTTGCACCGCGCGGCCCAACAAGGAACTGACCGCTTTGCCCTCGCGCAGCAGCTCCACTTCAAAACTGATCGGCACCTCGGGTTCGGCCGGGCCAACGAAGGTGATCGCCAGGGAACGCACCGGACGGCCGGGCGAGGTCTTGGTCAGCATGGTTTCATAGAGCAGGGCCGCCATCAGGCCACCGAAGCAGGCGCGCCCTTGCGCCCAGTTGGCAGGAATGGTCACCGCCTGGGGATGCAGGTGGACCGTCTTGAGCAATTGCGAGAAATTCATGCCGACCTCATCCGTGGGAAAAGGCCGATCTTAACCAGCAGAGGCGCCAGCGGCAGCCCGCATTTGCGCCATATCAGCGGCCTATCGCTGCAGCAGCAACGTTTGCAGGCGCTCCAGGGTGACATCGGCACGCTGTTCAGCGTCCTGCAATTGCGTTTGCCAATACTCGACACAAGGCGCCAGGTCGCGCTGTTGCTCGGCTTGCAGCAACCACTGCAGCAGGTCGTGCCAACTGCCCAGGTCGCTTTGCGACTGCTTGAGCAAGCGCTGCAAGCGGCGCCCGGCGTGCTCCAGTTGCGGGTAGGCCTCAGCCGCATAACGCACGCGCTTGATCAGCAAGCGCAGACGATGACGGTCATGGGCCGCATCCTGTAGCGCTTCGCGCAACTTCGTCCATTGCTTTTCCAGACGCTTGTCGATGCGCTTGTGCAATTTACGGATCAGGCCTTCACGTTCAGCGGCCCGCAGGAAAATCGGAAAGGCATCGACAATCGCCAGCAGCCGGCCCAGCTCGGCACTCTCGGCAACGCTGGCGAAGGTTTCCCGGCGATGCGCCAGGCGCACCTGCGCTGCCGCCACTTGATTGCGCTCGAGCAACTGCGCTGCCAGCACCTCGCGGTCACGCAGCGGCGTAGTCAGATTGCCCAGCGCTTGTGCTGCGCCCTCCAGTTGCTCGACGCCGGGCAACTCACGCAGCGGGCGCAACAAGCTGCGCAAGCGCCGTGTGGCAATCCGCAGGTCATGCAGCGCCTCGCTGTCGGTGTCAGCCGCCAGCCGCGCCTGGCAACCGAGCAGGCGCACCTGCAGGGCCAGTACCTGGGCAATCACATGGTCGAGCATGGCCGACATGGTGTTCTCCTGTATCAGCGACCGGCACGCGATTCACGAATGTAGAAACGCGCTTTTTCAGCTTTGCTGCTGCACCCTTCGAACGCTTCGAACTGCTGCTGGGTCTTGGCCCCGGTCAACAACGACAGCGCCTTGGAGTAGCTGACCGTACCGGCGAAGCCTTCAGCCTTGGCCAGATCGAGCTCCTTCCAGGCCGAGTCCAGCTGATTGGCACAACTGTCGCGATAGGCTGTCTTGCCAGCACAACCGGTCAACGCCAGAGCAATCAGGGGCAGGCAGATCCAGGCTTTCATCGGTGTTCCCTCAAAAGAAAAGTACAAAGTGGCGTGTTCGACGGCTACAAAGAAGAAAAGTGCCCTGCAAAGCGTAGCGCAGCGCGCATGACGATTGAAGCACAGACGCGAATGGGCGCATTGTTAGACCATCGACTCAGGACAACCGGGAGCCATCATGAGTAAACGCGTGGCATTGGTACTGGGCTCGGGCGGAGCTCGCGGGTATGCGCACATTGGGGTGATCGAAGAACTGGAACGCCGCGGCTATGACATCGCCTGTATCGCCGGTTGTTCCATGGGCGCGGTGATTGGCGGCATCTATGCCGCCGGCAAGCTTGAGGAGTATCGCAACTGGATCGAGAGCCTGGATTACCTGGATGTGCTGCGCCTGGTCGATGTGAGTTTTCGTCTGGGGGCCATTCGCGGCGAGAAGGTGTTCGGGCAGATTCGCAAGATCGTTGGCGACATCAACATCGAAGACTTGCGCATCCCCTACACGGCAGTGGCGGCCGACCTCACCAACCAGCAGGAAATCTGGTTCCAGGAAGGTTGCCTGCACCAGGCCATGCGCGCCTCGGCGGCCATTCCCAGCCTGTTCACCCCGGTGGTGCAAGGCAATCGCATGCTGGTTGACGGCGGCATTCTCAATCCCTTGCCGATCATCCCGGTGGTTTCCAGTCATTGCGATTTGATCATTGCCGTGAACCTCAACTCGACCAACCAGAAGCAGTATCAGCTGCCGGTGATCGAACGCCCGGCAGCCTTCAGGCTGCGTTTTGACAACCTGATCAGTTCGCTGGGCTCGCACCTGCCGTTCCGGCGCAAGCAGGCCGAACAGCTGATGCGTATCGAACAGGAACTCGCGCCACAGGCCGCGCAGATCCCCAACCCCTGGCTCAGCGACGCCGCCGACCCCGAAGCCCAGCAACCGGCCGCAGCGCCCGAGAGTGACGGCGCACCGAAGTCGGCGGCCGGCTCGTTCATCATCGATAACGTCGGCCCCGCGTCACTGCTGGATTTGATCAACCAGAGTTTCGAGGTGATGCAGACCTCGCTGGCGCAGTACAAGATCGCTGGCTACCCGCCGGACGTGCTGATCAACGTCCCCAAGCGCGTGTGTCGTTTCTTCGAATTTTACAAAGCACCGGAGCTGATCGCCCTGGGCCGGGAGATTGCGCGCGATACCATGGAGAACTATGAGGCGGAGCGGCGCTGATTGTTTGAACGTGTGGGAGCAGCCTTAACCCTGCTCCGGCCCTACCAAGCGGTACCCCACCCCAGGTTCGGTGATGATAAAGCGTGGCGCCGTCGGGTCATCACCCAGCTTCTGCCGCACGTGAGCGACCACAATTCGCAAGTAATGAGTGTCATCGACATGCGTCGGCCCCCAGATGTCCTTGAGCAATTGCTGCTGGGTAATCACCCGCCCCGGGTACGTCGCCAGCTGCGCCAACAACGCATACTCCTTGCGGGTCAGCGCGATTTCGACACCGTCCAGGGTCACCTTGCGAAACGCCAGGTCTACGGTCAAAGGACCAAAGCTTGGCGCGACATCCGTTGCCGCAGCCTGAGGCGCCTGCCGCAGCAACGCACGCACCCGGGCAAGAAACTCCTGGATGCCGAACGGTTTGGTCACGTAGTCGTTGGCGCCGTTATCCAGGGCTTCGACTTTCTGGATTTCGCTGGCCCGCACCGACAACACCAGCACCGGCACCGGGCTCCATTCACGCAGCTCACGCAGCACCTGCTGCCCGTCCATGTCCGGCAGGCCAAGGTCGAGCACCACCAGGTCGGGCCGGGCCAGCGCAGCCTGGGTCAGGCCTTCGGCACCGCTGGCCGCCTCCACGACCTTATAGCCCTGGGAACTGAGGCTGATGCGCAGAAATTTGCGGATCTGTGGTTCATCATCGATGACCAGAAGGGTGGCAATCTGGCTCATGGCGCTTCGCTTTCGGGCTCGGGCTGGGTCGGAAGCGGCAAGCATAATGTGATGCAGGTGCCGTGACCATCGATACCCTCACCCACCAGAATATGTCCACCGTGTGCCCCGATCATGCCCTGACAGATTGCCAGGCCAAGACCGGTGCCCTGCCCGCCGCGATCACCGCGGGCGGCGGTGTAGAACATGTCGAAGATCTTCTCGCGATCAGCCGCAGGAATACCCGGGCCTTCATCGCTGACGGCAAAACGCAACTGTTCATCGCCAGCCGACACCCGCAACTGCAGGCGGCCGTTGACCGGCGAAAAGCGCGCGGCGTTCTCCAGTACATTGACCAGCGCCTGCTCGATCAAGGCGGCATGCACGAACAGCAGCGGCAAACCGTCCGCCACTTCAGTGGACACCTGCAATGGCGCCAGCAGCACCCGCAAGCGGTTCAGCGCACTGCCGACAATATCGGTGGGCGCCACCCAGTCACGAGCCAGTTTCAGCCCACCGTGGCCCAGACGGGTCATGTCCAGCAGGTTCTGGATATAACGGTCCAGCCGCTCGGCTTCGTTGCGTGTGCCTTCAAGCAACTCCTGGCGGTCGGCCCGAGGGATTGCTTCACCCAAGGCCAGAAGGCTATCGATGCTGCCGCGCATGGCGGTCAAAGGCGTACGCAGGTCATGCGACACCGACGCCAGCAAAGCACTGCGCAGTTGCTCGGTTTCGCCATGCAGACGTGCCGCTTCCAGCTGTTCAGCCAGTCGCGCCCGGGCCAGGGCCTGGGCCAGCGGCTGACTGAGCGCCTTGAGCAGGCGCCGGCGCTGCGCAGTGAGGCTCTGGCCCTGGCGCGGACGTACGCCAAGCAGCGCCAGCGGCTGCTCTTCCACCGACAATGGCCACCACCACCAGCGGCCGTTGGGCAAGGTGTCACTGCCCAGGCCTGCGGCCTGATCGTGCTGCCAGGCCCAGTCGGCAGCGGCGCGCTCATTGTCGTTGAACTGTACGCTGGCAGCACTGGCAACCTGCAGGCGCCCTTCGACATCGCGCTCAAGCAGGCACACCTGCAAATCGTTCCAGCCATCCAGATGTTGTCCGGCCGCGTTGAATACCGCCTGACGGTCGGTGGCGGCGGTCAGCTTGCGTGACAGATCGAGCAACTGGTTGGTCTGTTCCTGAGTTTCGCGCAGCGCCTGCAACTGCCGACGCTGGCGTGCCGCGAGGTTGCCGGTGAGCGCCGCCATCAACAGGAAGAACAGCGACGTCAGCACATCCTCTTCACGCTGGATGCTGAAAGAGAAGTTCGGCGGGATGAACAGAAAGTCATAAGTCAGAAACGACATCGCCGCACAGGCCAGCGCCGGGCCCAGGCTGCTGCGCACGGCCACCAGCAAGACCGCGGCAAGAAACACCAGCGAGATGTTGGGCAAGGCCAGGACACCGGAAACGCCCCAGGAAATCCCCGCGGCAAGCACGGTGGCGACCAGCGCCAGCAGGTAGTGGCGCCAGACCCAGACCTTCTTCACCGCCGCACTCGGCAGCTCGGGCCGCTCGTCGCGGTCGAGCACGTTGATTTCCAGGCCATGGGCCTCGCGCAACAGCCGCGTGGCCACCCCGGCACCCAACAGTCGTCGGCGCAGGCGATCTCGGGACTGGCCGACCAACACCAGGTTGGCGCGACGTTCCAGGGCATGTTGGATCAGGGTGTTGGCCACTTCACCGGCGCGCAGCAACACCACTTCGCCGCCCAGACGCTCGGCCAGCTGCTGGGCTGCCTGCAGGCGCTGGCGGGCGGTCTCGTCTCGCAGTCTGCCGTTGTCGACATGCACCAGACTCCAGGGCAAATGCCGACGTTGCGCCACCCGGCTGGCATGGCGCACCAGGCGCTCGGCCTGGGCATCGCCATCCACCCCGACCAGCAAGCGCCCGCGCAAGGTGGGAGCGTCCTGACCCAGCTGGCGGTAACCATGCGCCAGGTCGGCATCGACCTGAGCCGCTGCGGTCTGCATGGCCAGCTCACGCAACGCAGTGAGGTTGGTCTGACTGAAGAAGGCGTCGATTGCCGCCCGCGCCTGCTCCGGTACATAAACCTTGCCTTCGCGCAAACGCTCGAGCAACTCGCGCGGCGGCAGGTCGATCAGCACCAGTTCGAAGGCTTCCTGCAGCACCCAGTCGGGCAGGGTTTCACGCACCTGCACGCCGGTGATGCCGCGTACCTGATCGTTGAGACTTTCCAAGTGCTGAACGTTGACCGTGGTGTAGACATCGATACCGGCAGCCAGCAGTTCCTGCACATCCTGCCAGCGTTTGGCGTGGCGACTGCCGGGGGCGTTGCTGTGGGCCAGCTCGTCGACCAGCGCCAGTTGCGGCGCGGCCTTGAGCAGGCCATCGAGGTCCATCTCTTCCAGCTGCACTCCGCGATAGTCCGAGCGCACCAGCGGTTGTTGCACCAGCCCGGCGAGCAAGGACTCGGTTTCGGCCCGGCCATGGGTTTCGACCACCGCCGCCAGCACCTGCACGCCCTGGCGCACCTGGGCATGGGCAGCCTGGAGCATGGCGTAGGTCTTGCCCACCCCGGGCGCTGCGCCCAAAAACACCTTGAGCCTGCCGCGCCCTTCGCGCGGCAGCCCGGCCAACAACGCATCGGCGCGTTCGGAATTGCTATCGCTCACTGCCTGTCCTTAATTCGAAGCCGGGGCCAGCCGCTCTAGCGCGGCGTTCAACACCAGTACATTGACCACCGGCGGACCAATCAATGGCTGCAGGGTGGACTGCTCGACCAGGGCTTGCAAGGTTTGCGTGCTCAGTTGCCGCGCCGCCGCCACCCGCGGCAGCTGATAGGCCACCGCGGCAGGCGACAAGTGCGGGTCCAGGCCACTGCCGGAGGTGGTCAGCAGGTCCAGCGGCACCGGCCCTTGCGCCTCGATATATTGCTGCGCGGCGCTGTCGCCAATGCGCTGGGCCAGCGCCGGGTTGCTCGGTGCCAGGTTGCTGGCACCGCTGGCGACGGTGGCATAGTCAGCCGCCGATGGCCGCGCGTGGAACCAGGCATCGCCCTTGAACGCCTGGGCGATCAGCCGCGAGCCGCGCACCTGGCCCTGGTCATCGCGCAGCAGGCTGCCGTTGGCTTGTTCGGGGAACGCTACCTGCGCCACCCCGGTGACCACCAGCGGGTACAGCGCACCGGTAATCAGGGTCATCAGCAGGATCAGGCTCACGGCCGGACGTAGATAAGTAGTCATGGTCATCTCCTTGGTCTCAGACCAGGTGCAAAGCGGTGAGCAGCATGTCGATCAGCTTGATCCCGGCGAACGGCACGATCAGCCCGCCCACGCCGTAGATCAGCAGGTTGCGACGCAGCAGGTGTGCAGCACTGGCGGCCTGCACCCGCACCCCGCGCAGTGCCAGCGGAATCAGCACGACGATGATCAGCGCGTTGAAGACGATGGCCGAGAGGATCGCGCTCTGCGGACTGCTCAGGTGCATGAGGTTGAGCACACCCAGTTGCGGGTAGATCGCCGCAAACAGCGCCGGGAGAATGGCGAAGTACTTGGCCACGTCGTTGGCAATCGAGAAGGTGGTCAAGGCGCCGCGGGTCACCAGCAGCTCCTTGCCGACCTGGACCACATCCAGCAGCTTGGTCGGGTCGCTGTCCAGATCGACCATGTTGGCCGCCTCGCGCGCCGCCTGGGTGCCGTCGTTCATGGCCATGCCGACATCGGCCTGGGCCAGCGCCGGGGCGTCGTTGGCACCGTCGCCGCACATGGCCACCAGGCGGCCGTCGTTCTGCTCCTGGCGAATGCGCGCCAGCTTCTTCTCCGGCGTGGCTTCGGCCAGCACGTCATCGACACCGGCTTCGGCGGCGATGGCCGCGGCAGTCAGCGGATTGTCGCCAGTGACCATCACGGTACGGATGCCCAGCTTGCGCAGCTCGGCAAAGCGCTCGCGAATCCCCGGTTTGACCACATCCTTGAGATGGATCACGCCCAGCAGTCTTTTGTCGACACAGACCAGCAAAGGGGTACCGCCGCTCTGGGCGATCTTGTCCACTTCGCGGGCCAGCGACGCCGGCATTTCCAGGCGCTGGATACCAACGAAGGCCAGCACGGAATCCACCGCACCCTTACGGAACCGACGCTGCTGGTAGTCAACGCCGGACAGGCGCGTCTCGGCACTGAAGGCCACGGGAGTCAGCTGATCGGAGCCCGGCTCGTCGAAGTCGTGCAGCTGGCGCAGGTACTCGACAATCGACTTGCCCTCGGCAGTGTCGTCAGCCAGCGACGCCAGCAAGGCGCCCTCGCCCAGCTCCTTGGAAGTCACACCGGGAGCGGCATGCAGGGCGCTGCAGCGACGGTTGCCGAAGGTGATGGTGCCGGTCTTGTCGAGCATCAGTACATGCACATCACCAGCGGCCTCCACCGCGCGGCCAGAGCGGGCAATTACGTTGAGGCGCACCAGGCGATCCATGCCGGCGATACCGATGGCCGACAGCAGGCCACCGATGGTGGTCGGGATCAGGGTGACCAACAGCGCCACCAGGAACACCAGCGGGATACTGCCACCAGCAAAGCGGGCGAACGGCTGCAGGGTCACCACGACCACCAGGAAGATCATGCTCAGGCCGATTAGCAGGATATCCAGGGCGATCTCGTTGGGCGTCTTCTGGCGCTTGGCGCCTTCAACCAGGGCGATCATGCGGTCCAGGGTCGATTCGCCGGGGTTGCTGGTGATGCGGATCAGCAACCAGTCGGAGACCAGCCGGGTATTGCCGGTCACCGCCGAGCGATCGCCACCGGACTCTCGGATCACCGGCGCGGATTCACCGGTAATCGCCGCTTCGTTGACCGCGGCAATGCCTTCGAGCACTTCGCCGTCACCGGGGATCATCTCCCCCGCCAGCACCTTGACCACATCGTCCTTGCGCAGGCTGGTCGCCGGCACTGTTTCAAAACTGCCCGAAGCGTTGCGACGCCGCGCGCTGAGGCCCTGGCTACCGGCCTTGAGGCTGTCGGCGCGGGCTTTACCACGGCCTTCGGCGAGCGCCTCGGCAAAGTTGGCGAACAGCACGGTGAACCACAGCCACAGGGCAATCTGCACCGCCACGGCAGTCGGCACAGCGCTGTCGGGCACCAGGCACAACAAGGTGGTGAACACTGCGGTCAGCTCGACCACCAGCATCACCGGTGAGCGTTTGAGCTGACGCGGGTCGAGTTTGACGAACGCCTGCAGCAGCGCCGGGCGCCACAGCGCGGCAAAGGTGGTGCGTGCCGCCGGGGCCGGGGCCGCTTTCACTTCAGGAATCGGCATATTCATGATTCGCTCCTCAGAAACCCAGGCTCAGGTGTTCGGTGATCGGGCCCAGGGCCAGGGCCGGCAGGAAGGTCAAGCCACCGATCAATAGAATGGTGACAACCAGCAAGGTGGCGAATAACGGGCCATGGGTCGGGAAGCTGTTCTCGCCCAGCGGCGCAGCCTTCTTCAGTGCCAGACTGCCGGCCAGGGCCAACACCGGCAGAATGTAGCCGAAGCGGCCGATCAACATGCCCAAACCGAGCATCAGGTTGTGGAAGGTGGTGTTGGCGCCGAAACCGGCAAAGGCGGAACCGTTGTTGGCACTGGCCGAAGTGTAGGCATAGAGCACCTGGCTGAAGCCATGGGCACCGGGGTTGGTGACCGCGGCTGCCGGGCCGGGCAAGCTGGCCGCCAGAGCGCTGAGAATCAGCACGCCGACCGGCATCACCAGCAGGCTCGCCACCAACAGTTGCACTTCCCGCGCCTGGAGTTTCTTGCCCAGGTACTCCGGCGTGCGGCCAATCATCAGGCCCGCCAGGAACACCGCAATCAGGACGTTGAGCAACATCCCGTAGAGCCCGGCACCGACGCCGCCGAAGATCACCTCGCCAACCATCATGTTGACCAGCGCGACCATGCCGCTGATGGGGTTGAGGCTGTCGTGCATGTTGTTGACCGAGCCGTTGGAGGCGGCGGTGGTGGTCACCGTCCAGAGTACGCTGGCGGTGGTGCCGAAGCGGTTCTCCTTGCCTTCCAGGGGGGCGCGCTGTTCGACCTGCGGGTTGTTCAGGCTTGGGTTGGCCTGGTATTCCGACCACAACGCCGTACCGCCACCGATCAGGAACAGCGCCAGCATGCAGGCGATGATCGCCCGGCTCTGACGCAGGTCTTTGACGTAGTGACCGAAGGTAAACACCAGGGCCGCCGGAATCAGAATGATCGAGGCCACCTCGAACAGATTGCTCCAGGCCGTCGGGTTCTCGAACGGGTGCGCCGAGTTGACCCCGAAGAAGCCGCCGCCATTGGTGCCCAGTTGCTTGATGGCGATCTGGCTGGCCGCCGGGCCCAGCGGAATGGTCTGGTCAGCCCCTTGCAGGGTCAGGGCCTGGACGTAATGGCCGAACGTCTGTGGCACGCCCTGCCAGACCAGCAACAAGGCCAGCAGCAGGCACAGCGGCAGCAAGCCGTAGAGGGTGGCGCGGGTCATGTCGACCCAGAAATTGCCCAGGGTGCTGGCAGAGCGCCGGGCAATACCGCGGCACAGCGCGACCAGCACGGCAAGACCGGTGGCAGCGCTGACAAAGTTCTGCACCGTCAGCCCGATCATCTGGCTCAGGTAGCTGACCGACGCTTCACCGCTGTAGGCCTGCCAGTTGGTGTTGGTGACGAAACTCACCGCCGTATTGAACGCCAGCGACCACTCCTGACCTGGCAGGTGCTGCGGGTTGAGCGGCAGGTACCCCTGCAGGAGCAATACGCCAAACACCAGCACGAAACCGGCCAGGTTGAAGGCCAGCAAGGCCAGGGTGTATTGCTTCCAGTTGTGCTCGGCCCCGGCATCGACGCCTGAGAGCCGGTAGCAACCACGCTCCAGCGGCCCCAACAGCGGCGACAGCCAGGTGCGCTGGCCTTCCATCACCTTGTAATAGAAGCGCCCGAGCCAGGGCGCCGGGAGCAACACCAGCGCAAAGAACGCCAGCAGCAACGCATAATCGTAACTGTGCATGGTCGCTCCTAACCCCGGTCAGCGCGCAGCAGCGCGACCATCAGGTAGATCATCAACGCCACTGCTAGCAGCAGTGACACCCCGTCCAGAATGCTCATCGAAACTCTCCGTCCTTACGGCACTTGCCGTTGACGGTCATTGTCGGTAGAGCCGCTGTAAAGGTGCGAGATCAGGACCTTGGCCAGGCCATAAAGAATACGTAAAGAACGCGCTTAACGTCCTGCCAGCGCCCGCCACTGCGGCGGTTGTACATAGCTTGCGACCCAATCTACGACCGCCTCAGGCGACATCGGCCGGGCGATGCCATAGCCCTGGGCGACATCACAGCCCAGGCCCATCAGCAACTGACCGTGCTCGACGCTCTCCAGCCCTTCGGCAATCACCTGGCGGCCAAAGGCCCTGGCCAGACCGATCACCGCCCGGGTCAGCGCCAGGTCGTCATGGTCATGGAGGATGTCGCGCACGAAGGACTTATCGATCTTGATGGTGCGGGTCGGCAGGCGCTTGAGGTAGCTCAAGGACGAGTAGCCGGTGCCGAAGTCATCCAGCGAGAACTGCACCCCCAACTGCTGACAGGCGTCCAGGCACTGGCTGACGCGCTGGATGTTCTCGATCGCTACCGATTCGACGATTTCCAGATCGAGCCTCTGCGGAGCCACAGCCGGGTGACGCGCCAGCAGGTGCGTGAGGCGCTCGACAAAGTCACTGCGTTGAACATGCCGGGCAGCAATGTTCACACTCACCGGCCATACGTGTCCGGCCTGCTGCCAGCGCTGCATCTGCGCCATGGCCTGGTCGATGACCCACTCGCCGATGTCGACAATCAGGTCGGTCTGCTCCACCAGCGGCAGGAAATCGGCCGGTGCCACCAAGCCCTTGAGCGGGTGTTGCCAGCGCAGCAGCGCCTCGAAACCGAGCACCTGGCCACTGCGCATATTGACCTTGGGCTGGTAGTGCAGACACAGCTCGCCCTTGATCAGGGCCTGACGCACCCGTGCCACCGTCTGGTGGGTGGCCTTGACCTCGCGGTCCAGCGACACATCGAACAGGTGATAGCGGTTGCGCCCACTCTGCTTGGCCACGTACAACGCCTGATCGGCATGCCGCACCAGGGTGTCGGCATCTTCATTGTCGAGGGGATACAAGGTCACCCCGATGCTCGCGCTGACACTGACCTCTCGATCACGGATCGAATAGGGCGCGGCAATCGCTTTGAGCACCCGTTGCAGTGCCAGCTGCAACTGCCCGGGATCCTGTACATGACGCAAGATCAACACGAACTCATCGCCCGAGAGCCGCGCCACTGCATCGCCGCCACGCAGGATGCCTTTCAGGCGGTTGGCCACTTCCACCAGCAACAGGTCGCCGCTGGCATGACCATAGCCGTCATTGACCGCCTTGAAGCCATCCAGATCAAGCATGCACACGGCCAGGGCAATGTCTTCCCGGCGCGAAAACTCCAGAGCCTGATTGAGCAGGTCAGACAGATAGGCGCGGTTGGGCAGCCCGGTCAGCACGTCGTGACCCACCCGCCACTGCAGGGTATGCAGGAGCTGGCGCTTCTCGGTCACGTCGAAGCGGATCGACACATACTTGCGCACCAGGCCAGTGGCCGGGTCGATCAGCGGCACCATGGTGCTGTCGACCCAGTACAGCGAACCGTCCTTGGCGCGGTTGCAGATTTCGCCCTTCCACGCCTTGCCAGCGACCAGGGCACGCCACATGCCATCGAAAAACCCCGGATCGTGCAGACCGGAATTGAGAATCCGGTGATTGGCCCCCAGCAGCTCGTCGCGCCGATAGCCGGAGATACTGCAGAACTGTTCGTTGACGTAAGTGATCCGACCACTCAAGTCGGTTTCGGAAAAGATCGCAGCCGCATCAACGGCCGTGCGGTAATTGTCGTCCATGAAAATCTCGTACCCTGAAGGCTCAGCGATTGAAACGCTCGACCAGGGCACGCAGGCCCGAAGAAATGTGTTGCAGCTCTGCTCCGCGGGTGGCGGCAGCATTGGCGTTCTGCGCGGTGTGCTGCACGGTACAGGCGACACCGTTGATCTGCGCACAGACCTCTTCGGCCACCGACGATTGCTCCTGGGAGGCCGCCGCCATTTGCTGGCTCATGTCACTGATACGTTCCACCGCCACGCGGATACCCTGCAACGCCTGCTGTGCCTCCAGCACCCGCGCCACGCCGTGTTGCGCTTCATCGATGCCCAGACTGGCAATGCTCACCGCCTGGTCGGCACCGGCGCGCAAGTTCTCGATGATGCCCTGGATCTGTACGGTCGATTGCCGGGTCTTGCCGGCCAGCGCCCGCACTTCATCGGCCACCACGGCAAAACCGCGGCCCTGCTCACCGGCACGGGCCGCTTCAATGGCCGCGTTGAGGGCCAGCAGGTTGGTCTGTTCAGCAATCGCGCGGATCACTTCGGCGGCCAGGGAAATATCCTGGGTCTGGCCGGCCAGGTGAGTTACCGCCTGATTGATCTGGCTGACGGTGCCGGCCAGCAACTGGATCGCCTCGCGCATGCTGCCCGCTACTTCACTGCCCTGCCCGGCCAGTTGATTGGCAGTGTGCGCTTCACCGGCAGTGTCCTGCACATGACGGGCAACCTCGGCAATCGAGGCCGCCATCTCGGTCATCGCAGTGGCCGTCATGTCGGTTTCTGCGCGTTGTTCGAGCAAAGCCGATTCGGTCTGGCGCGACAGGCTGCTGGAGTCCCTCGCCGCCTCACTCATTTGCACCGCCAGGTCGCTCAGGCGCGTCAGCGCGGTTTTCAGCCGCGCCTCCTCGCTGATAAGGATCATCTGCAACTGCGCCGCCGGCCCCTGGGCATCGCTGTAGGTCAGCGCCACGACCGGGTCGGCAAAGGTGTTGCCCGAACCCTCAACGATCTGTGCCAACTGATGCCCCAGACGCTGATGCGCCCACAGACCGACCCCGCCGAACAAGCCGAGGGTAATGCAGTGGCCGGGCCAGCCTGGCAACAACTGCTGCGCAGCAATGGCCGCCGCGCCTGCCAGCAGCGGCACAGCCATGACCTGCGCCAGCAGCGCCAGACGCCGCCCCGCAGGAACTGCCGCCTTGCCCTCACGCAAACGTGCATACAGTGTTTCAGCGCGGCGCACCTGCTCGCGGCTCGGCTTGACCCGTACCGACTCATAGCCGACCAGGCGGCCGCCTTCAAGAATCGGCGTGACGTAGGCACTGACCCAATAAAAATTGCCGTTCTTGCAGCGGTTCTTGACGATGCCCATCCAGCTCTGGCCGGCCTTGAGGTACTGCCACATTTGCTGGAACACCACGGCGGGCATGTCGGGGTGACGGACCAGGTTGTGCGGGCTACCGATCAGTTCGGCCTGACTGAAGCCACTCATGGCGGCAAATTCAGCGTTGCAATAGGTAATGTTGCTGGCGATATCGGTAGCAGAAATGAGCCGTTGGTCATCTCCGAACGTCTGTTCGACAGAGGTGACCGGCAGGTTGAGACGCACGTGAAAACTCCCTTTGTAGCGATCTGTCGTGTACTCCACGGAGCTGTCCGAGCCACGAAACCGGGTTGAAACTTGATGGCTTTTGACCTGTCCAACCCATTGATGGGATGAATTACATCACATTCTGCAAACTAATGTGACGAATTATGGCGTTGTGCTATTCCGACAATTGCCGTTAAGTTCTTGATTCTAAATGGGAATCAAGTGATGAAATATTCAAGTTTGGGTTCGGCCATCAGGCGCTACCGCAAGGTCGCAGGGCTTACTCAGGCTGAACTCGGCGAGCGGTCCGGTTTCGACCCCAAGACCATCAGCCGCTTTGAAACCGGCACCTACACCCCTAGCGTCGACGCCCTGCTGGTCTTTGCCGAAGTCCTGGGCATCAAGTTGAAAGCCTTTTTCACCGATCAAGACGACGAAGACGAACAACGCGCCTACCTGTTCGGCGTCATCCACAATGCCCCGTCCAACGCCTTGGGCGATTTGATCGCGGCTGTCGATCGGGCCCTGTCCAAGGGCTAGTCCCGGCTTCGCTCTACGGCAGACCTGGCCGTCGCAGGGCGTGCTCGTTTTACCGAACCCCAGCTGGTCAGACCGGTAAAGCCAATTTCTTTCCATTCAGCCACAAACCCCTTGCAAACCCGAAAAATTCGCGCCTACACTGGCCGCGCACTGGACATACCGGTAAGACCACAATAATTAAGTCCTCCGCTCTTTCGCCCTCCCCGGCATCGAAGCAAGGACACCGATCAGAGATCCCTCCCATGCTCAAATGGTGCTCGCGTTCGATCTTCCTCCAAGTAGTGCTCGGCCTGGTGCTTGGCGTCGCCTGTGGCCTCAGCTTTCCCGAAGTTTCCCTGCAGCTCAAACCTCTGGGTGACGGCTTTATCAAGCTGATCAAAATGCTCATCGGGCTGATCGTGTTCTGTGTTGTGGTCAGCGGTATTTCCGGTGCCGGTGACCTGAAAAAGGTCGGACGGATCGGCCTGAAATCAGTGATCTACTTCGAAATCCTGACCACCATCGCCCTGGTCATCGGCCTGGTGTTTGCCTTTACCTCGGGGATTGGCAGCGGCGCCAACATTCACCTGGACCAGCTGTCGACCGCCGAGGCCGGCAACCTCGCCGAGCGCGGCCAGCATATCCACGGCACCGCGGCCTTCCTTATGGACCTGATCCCGACCTCGGTGATCGGCGCCTTCGCTGACAACAACATCCTGCAAGTGCTGCTGTTTTCAGTGCTGTTCGGCAGCGCCCTGAACCTGGTCGGCGAAGCCGCTTCCGGCATCTCGCGACTGATCAATGAACTGAGTCATGTGATCTTCCGCATCATGGGCATGATCGTGCGCCTGGCGCCGATCGGCGTGTTCGGCGCCATCGCCTTCACCACCAGCAAATATGGCCTGGAATCGCTGCAACACCTGGGGGGTCTGGTCGCCCTGTTCTACCTGACCTGCACCGGTTTCGTGCTGTTGATCCTGGGGACCGTGATGCGCCTGTCGGGCCTGCGTATCCTGCCGTTCATCAAGTACCTGCGCGAAGAGCTGACCATCGTCCTTGGCACCGCTTCCTCCGACGCTGTGCTGCCGCAAATCATGCGCAAACTCGAGCACCTGGGCATCGGTAATTCCACTGTGGGCCTGGTGATCCCCACTGGCTATTCCTTTAACCTCGATGGTTTCTCGATCTACCTGACCCTGGCGATCGTGTTCATCGCCAACGCCACCGGCACACCGCTGGCGATGACCGACCTGCTGACCATCCTCCTGGTGTCGCTGATCACCTCCAAGGGTGCCCACGGCATTCCAGGTTCAGCCCTGGTGATTCTGGCCGCGACCCTGACGGCGATACCGGCAATTCCAGTGGTCGGCCTGGTGCTGGTACTGGCAGTGGACTGGTTCATGGGCATCGGCCGGGCACTGACCAACCTGATCGGCAACTGCGTGGCGACCGTCGCCATCGGCCGCTGGGAAGGTGATATCGACATGGAGCGGGCCAATAATGTGCTGGCCGGCAAACAGGGCTTTGGCTTTGCCCAGCGCAAGTCCGCCAACGCCCATCAACAAGAGTTCTGAGTGCAAGGGCCGGTACTGACACTGCCGGCCCCAGGAGCAACCTATGCAAGTGTTCTCATGGAGTGACCTGTGATTACTTCATCGACCGTAGTGAATTCCGTGGTGGAAAAACTCCGCCAGGCCCTGGCCCGTGGCCAGTGGCGCTCCGGTGACATGCTCCCGGGGCAGCGCGAGCTGGCCGAACAACTGGGTATCAGCCGCCCCAGCCTGCGTGAAGCGGTGACGGTACTGGAAACCCTCGGCCTGGTCCGCTCGATGCCGGGCAAAGGGGTGCTGGTGCTCGACGCCGATCTGGCTGAAGCCGCCCCGCCACAGACCGGGGTGGCTGGGGCCAGCCTGGAAGACGTCCTGCAACTGCGCTACACCTTGGAACCGTTCATCGTCGGCCTGGTGGCGCAGTCGATCAGCAGCAAGGAAATCGGCCAGCTGCGTCTGACCCTGATGGACATGCGCGAAGCCCTGGAGGCCGAGGACAGCGAAGCCGGGGTCAACGCCTACATCGCCTTCCACGAAGAGTTGTTCACCCTCACCGCCAACCCGATTTTCCAGAGCGTGGTGCAGCAAACCAGCAATGCCCTCAAGCAAAGCGCCGCAGTACTGCGCAATTCCCCGGAACACCTGGCAGCGCGCCTGGAAGAGAACGAAGCAGTAGTGCGGGCCATCCGCAACAAGAACAGTGCCCAGGCCAGTGCGCAAATGCGTCACCACATCCTTCAAGAAGGCCGGCGCATGGGTATCGAACTGAACATCCCGGACGAACATCCGGCCACTTGAACTCAGGAGAGCATTGATGAACGCCAGCGCCCAAGCCCCTGTCACCGCCCTGCCTCCATTGCTTGCCCATGGCGAAGTGCGCCTGTCGGCCGAACAGATCTACCCGCGGCTGTTCGACGCCATTCTCGAACAGCGTCTGGCGCCGGGCAGCGCCCTGCCCGAGCAAGCGCTGGGTGAGGCATTTGGCGTCAGCCGCACGGTGATCCGGCGGGTGCTGGGACGCCTGTGCGACCAGCAGGTCATCGTCCAGCGTCCAAGTCACACCGCACGCCTGGCAGCCCCCGATCCGCAACAGGCGCGGCAGATCCTCAGCGCCCGGCGCCTGGCCGAAACCACCCTGATCACCCTGGCCGCGCAACGCTCGCGACCGGCGAAAATCCGCCAGCTGCGTGAGCTGGTCGCACGTGAACGCCAGCACCATGAACAGGGTCAGCGCTGCACGGCCATCCGCCTCGGTGGCGAGTTTCATTTGAAACTGGCGGAGATCGCCAACAACGCCCCGTTGACGCGGTTTCTCAATGGTTTGGTGCCGCAGACTTCGTTGATCATCGCCCAGTACGAAGCCCGCCCGTGCAGCCATTGCGCCTGGCAGGAACATGCCGCGATCATCGACGCGCTGGAACAGGGTGACGGCGAAGCGGCCCTGGCCTTGATGCACCAGCACCTGGACCATATCGAGGCCAAGCTGGACCTGTAGGAGCGGGTCTTGCCCGCGATCTGCCGCAACGCGGCAGCAATGTCAGCCAATGCGGTTTGACAGTTGTTCCGCAACCTCAAGTTTTACGGCCGCTGCGCGGCCGATCGCGGGCAAGACCCGATCCTACAGGAGTACTTGGTCGGTCTTGTTGACTTCTGATGCGCCCCCCGACGCCCTCCCACCTATACTGAAATCACCAAGGTAACAAACCCGCCAAACATCCCGTCGCAAGGGGGTAGCGCTTGTGACCCCCCGTTCATCTCTCATATTCCTGCTCATCCTCCTGCTCGCCCTGGGCGGCTGCGCCTCGCGAGAAAAGGCCCCCGAACCCCCTCCCGTGCAACTGAGCCCCGCCACCTGGGAGCAGATCGACCGGGAAATCATCGACGCCTCGCTGGCCAGCACCAGCTCGGTCAATGACTACAGCCGACGCTCCATGCGGGTGTGGAAGGACCGCGTGCAGCAATTTACCGAAAGTGATTTCATCCCCTGGTTCACCGGCTACTGGACCCAGCAATGGCTGACCATGAAAGTGGCCTGGTACAAGATGAACAGTGGCGAGGGCAAGGAGCCGCCGGAGAAGCGCCTGGCGCTTTACCTGCAGGAGCAGTATCACCGCCGGGTGCTCGATCAGGTGGCCAAGGAGATCGACCCCGAAGGCATCCGCAGCCGCGCCATGGAGCTGTACATCCAGCTGCTCGGCCAACAACTGCAACAAATTGCCCAACGCTACCGGGCGTCGCCCGAGCAGTTCAACCTGCGCCTGACACGGATCCAGGCGATCAATCTGGGCCCCCCGGCGGCGCGCAATGCCTCGCTCTACCAGCTGCTTTACAGCAAGCCACTGACCGAGCAGCCAGGTTACGCGGCATTGCTTGGGCAGATGCACAGCGCGGTACGCGCCGGCACGCAGCGCTCGGATGTCAGCCTGTCATCGGTGGCGCAACAGGCCAGTGAAAAGCTCGGCGCGACCCTGGCACCACGCGGCATCGCAAGTGCCGTGGCCAGCGCCGTAGGCCGCGTCGCCGGCGCCCTGATCTCGGTGGCTGCCGCCGGTTACGGCATTGTCAGCCATAACCAGGAACAACCGGCCATGATCGAACAACTGCGGGTGATCCTCAATGTCGCGCTCAACGAGGAATGGCGTGAGCTGATGGACAACCGCAAGAGCGGCGTCATGGCCGGGGTGTACTACTTGTCCGGCGAAATCGAGGAGGGCCTGCTTGGTGCCCGGCGTCTGCCGGATGACACCCAGAACGGTTCGTTGCGCATCGTTCTGCCAGCGCAATAGCCCGCCTCAGGCCGCGACGCGGTTGGCGTCCAGCGCCTGGGCCGAAGTCGGCAGGCCGAAAATGCGGTCGAACAGCCAGTTGTAAAGGAAGGTGTAGCAAGGGATCAGGATGATAAAGGCCAGATCCACCAGGAAGGCTTCGACCAGGCTCATGTCCAGCCACCAGGCAATCAACGGAATCAGGTAGACCACCAGGGTCAACTGAAAGCCGATGGCATGCACAACGCGCCGGGCAACGCTGCGCCCGCGCTTGGCCTGACGGCTTTCCCAGTACTCGAACAGGGTGTTGTAGATGAAGTTCCAGGCCATGGCGATGGTGGTGATCATCACCGCCAGCGGCCCGGTATTGCTCGGCGCCGTGTCCGACAGATAGGCCAGGCCCAGGGTCGACATGCACAGGCCAATCACTTCGTAGGCGGTCACGTAGACCAGTTTGCGTTTTACACCTTGCACCGTATTACCTCGATTGCATCAACAGACGCCGCCCATCCAGGCAGCAGAGGCGCGCAAGAATGCATCAATCTTCTTGACAGAAAAAGTCAGCAGCTATCAGATTGCCTGACAGGAGATTACCCAATTGAATTTTTCCAGCGACAACATCGAACTGTTCCTCGCCGTGCTGGACCGCGGCTCCTTCTCTGCCGCCGCCCGCGCCTTGGGCCGAGTGCCTTCGGCCGTGAGCATGGCGGTCGGCAACCTTGAGGCCGAGCTGGGCTATGCCTTGTTCGAGCGCACGCACCGGGAAACCCGGCCCACCGCCCTGGCGCTGGCGCTGGAACCCCACGCGCGGATGATCGCGGCGCAACTGGGGCAGTTACAGATACATGCCCTGGAATTGTCCCAAGGGCTGGAAAGCACCCTGGCCATCAGTGTGGTGCCGGACATCGACCATGGCCCGCTGCTGGCGGCGATCAAGACCATCAGCGAACGCTATCCGCTGCTGGAGATCGAGGTGCTCAGCGCGCCGCAGGAAGAGGCCCTGCAATTGCTGCACAGCGGCCGCGTCAGCCTGTGCCTGGCCTTTGCCGGATTGGCGGTTGATCCGCAGCAACGCTTCCAGAACATCGGCATGGAGTCGCTGGTGGCGACCATCTCGCCTCAGCACCCTGCCCTGCAACGCCAACCCCGGCAGATCGCCTACCTCGAAGACCTGGTCAATGTCCGGCAGATTCTGGTGGCCAGTCGCGACCTGCCAATCACTGACACCCGCGCCCTGATCGGCAAGGCACACTGGCGCACCGACAGCCTGAGCATGGCGTTGGAGATGGTCGAAGCCGGCCTGGGCTGGGGTGACTTTCCCCTGTCACGGGTGGCTCCGCTGCTTGAGGCCGGGCGTCTGCTGCGCCTGGACTTCAAGAACACCCGCAACGAACTGCAGTTGCCGGTCCATGCCTTCTGGCGCCACAACCAGCCGCTGCAAAAGGCGGCACAGGAACTGGTCAGGCTCCTCGGTGTTTAACACCACGAACCGCAGCGCAAAGCCTTGGGTAGGAAAAACCTGTCAGCCCCTGCGGCAATCTGCCTTTCAATTTTTCAGTATCGCGGCCGATAGCCGTCTGGATAGGTACGAGCATTGGCCAAAAGCACCGCTCGGCACTCCTCCTTACTGGCACAAGGTATCGGAACATGAACCTGAAATTTCGCCACAAGATCCTGCTGTGCGCCTGCGGCGTCGTGGTTCTGGCATTCGCTTTGTTCACCCTCTACAACGATTATCTGCAACGCAACACCATCCGACAGAACATCGAGTCGTCGGTCAAACAAGCGGGTGCGTTGACCGCCAGTAGCGTGCAGAACTGGATGAGCGGGCGGATTCTGGTGCTGGAAAACCTCGCCCAGGACGTAGCCCACCAAGGTGCCAATGCCGATTTCCCGGGACTGGTCGACCAGCCTTCGTTCACCAACAACTTCCAGTTCACCTACGTCGGACAGGCCAACGGCGTATTCACCCAGCGCCCGGATGCGAAGATGCCTGACGGCTACGACCCACGCCAGCGTCCCTGGTACACCGCCGCCGTGACCGCTAACCAGACCATGCTGACCCCACCGTACATGGCTGCGGTCGGCGGCCTGGTGGTCACCATCGGCATGCCGGTCAAGAGCAAAACCAACGGTGAGCTGCTCGGCGTGGTCGGTGGTGACTTGAGCCTGGCATCGCTGGTCGACATCATCAACGCCGTGGACTTCGGCGGTATCGGCCATGCCTTCCTGGTCGACCGCAATGGCCAGGTGATCGTCAGCCCGGACAAAGACCAGGTGATGAAGAACCTCAAGGACATCTACCCAGGCAGCAATCTGCAGGTGGCCCCGGGCATTCATGAAGCAACCCTGGACGGTCAGGAGCGCATCATCTCCTTTGCTCCAGTCAGTGGCCTGCCATCGGCCGACTGGTACATCGGCTTGTCGATCGACAAGGACAAGGCCTACGCCCCGCTCAGCCAGTTCCGCACGTCGGCCATCATCGCCATGCTCATCGCGGTGGCAGCCATTGCCGGCCTGCTCAGCTTGCTGATTCCGGTGCTGATGCGTCCGCTGACCACCATGGGTCGCGCCATGCAGGACATCGCCCAGGGCGAAGGCGATCTGACTCGCCGTCTGGCGGTGGAGAACAAGGACGAATTCGGCGAACTGGCCGGCGCCTTCAACCAGTTCGTCGAGCGTATTCATGCCTCGATTGCCGAAGTGTCCTCGGCCACCCGTCAGGTGCATGACTTGTCCGAGCGAGTAATGAGCGCGTCCAACGCCTCGATCATCGGCTCCGAAGAGCAGAGCATGCGCACCAACAGCGTGGCTGCGGCGATCAACGAACTGGGCGCCGCCACCCAGGAAATCGCCCGCAATGCCGCCGACGCCTCGCAGCACGCCAGCGGCGCCAGCGAACAGGCCAACGACGGCCGCCAGGTGGTGGAAGAAACCATCTCGGCAATGACCGCACTGTCGCAGAAGATCAGCGAATCCTGCGAGCAGATCGAAACCCTCAACGCCAGCACCGACGACATCGGGCAGATCCTCGACGTGATCAAGGGCATCTCCCAGCAGACCAACCTGCTGGCCCTGAACGCCGCCATCGAAGCTGCCCGTGCCGGGGAAGCCGGCCGCGGTTTCGCCGTGGTCGCCGACGAAGTGCGCAACCTGGCGCACCGGACCCAGGAGTCGGCCGAAGAGATTCACAAGATGATTACCACCCTGCAGGTCGGCTCGCGCGAGGCGGTGCACAACATGAACGCCAGCCAGGTGTCGAGCGAAGAAAGCGTGGTCGTTGCCAACCAGGCCGGCGAACGCCTGAGCAGCGTGACCCAGCGTATCGGTGAAATCGACGGCATGAACCAGTCGGTGGCGGCGGCGACCGAGGAACAGACCGCCGTGGTCGAAAGCCTGAACCTGGACATCACCCAGATCAACGTGCTGAACCAGCAAGGCGTGGCCAACCTCAATGACACCCTGCGTCATTGCGATGCCCTGGCGCAACAGGCCGGCCGCTTGAAGCAACTGGTCGACAGCTTCAAGATCTGACCGGCAGCCCTGGCGAGGGCGCAATGCCCTCGCCAGCTGCCTGGTACTACACCACCACCGCGCGCTTGACCCTGCCCATGCGCACCCAGCCGACCAGCACCGCCAGCATCACCACAAAGCCCAGGTAACCGAAGAACGGATAGACCTGACCGACCAGGCTGATAAAGCCGATCAGGCTACAGATAAACGCTGCCACCCCTGCCCCCACTGCACCCAGACGAAAGCTGCGGGTACCCGCCGGCAACAGCCGCGCCAGAAACGAATAGAGCATGCCCACTGCGGTATTGACGATCATGCCGAAGATGATCACGCACATGATCACGCCCAGCGCCGGGGAAATTTCACTGGCAATCGACAGCATCGGCATCGGCAAATCGGCCACCGTATCCAGGCGCGAGAGTAACCCGGCGCTCATCACCAGCATCAAACCGCCCAGGCCCGCGCCACCGAGAATGCCACCCCAGATCGCCGTTTTTTCCAGGCGTGCAGAACCGCCGAGAATCGCCAGCATCGGCGCTCCTGCGACCACGTTGTACGACACATAGAGAAAAGCCCCCAGCAGCCAGTGGCTCGCCCCCGCCTCCTGCCGGCTGGCGATCTGGTCCAGGGCGGTGAAACTCAGGTCGCGAGTGAACACTGCGTACAACGCAATGGCCGTGGCCGCGAGGATCAGGAACGGCGTGACCGCGCCGATCAGCACAATGACCTTATGAATATCCAGACAGACCACGGCCACCACCAACAGGGTGACCAGCACGCTACCGGTGAGTGCCGGAATGCCGAACTGCTGTTCGAGCAAAGCACCGCCACCGGCGAGCATCACCACCGTCACCCCGAACATGAAGAAGGTGATCAGCAGGTCGACGAACAGGCCCAGGTAACGCCCGCAGATGGCATACACGACATCCTTGTGCGAGGCCGCCTGCAGACGGTTCCCCAGCCCGGCCAGTGCCATGCCGAGAAAGGTGAACAGCGCCGCACTGACCAGGGTACCGAGCAGCCCCCAGACGCCGAAGTTGACAAAGAACAGCAGTAACTCCCGCCCTGAGGCGAAACCTGCACCCACGATAACGCCGATAAAGGCGCCTGCAATTTTCAGCTGTTCTTTCATGTTCCAACCCTCTGGCATCTATGGCCCTGGTCAGGCCTTGTTGTTTTTACCCAGTAGCGCGCAGGCGTGTGCGACCTCAGTCGTGACCGATCCAGGCCTGCACTTCGATCTCCACATCCACACCCAGCGCAAGCCCGGCGCTCACGGTCGAGCGCACCGGATAGCCGTGGGCGAAGAAGGTTTTGTAGACCTCGTTGAAACCGGCGAAATGCGCCATGTCAGACAGCCACACCGTGACCTTGACCACCTGTTCGAACCCTGCGCCACACTCGGCCAGGGTTTCGCCGATACGTTCCAGGGTCGCCTGAGTCTGGGTCTGGATATCACCACGCACCACCTCGCCTGTGGTGCTCATTGGCACTTGGCCGGAGAGAAACAAAAAGCCCCCGACCTTGACCGCCTTGGAAAACGGAAACGGCAGGTGGCTGGGAATACGCTGGATAGTCGAGCTCATGGCAATGTCCTTTGAGGGATTAACGAAAACGCGCCGGTGACAAGCGTTGCGGCTCGACACCTTCGCGGTGCAAGGAAGCGGGAAGTGCCTGGTCCAGCAGCAATGCACAGGCCAGTTGCGAGACACCGGCCGCCGACTGGATGCCATAGCCTCCCTGGGCAGCCAGCCAGAAAAACGCGGGATTGTTCGGTTCACGGCCAATGACCAGATCGCCATCGGCGACGAATGAACGCAGCCCGGCCCAGGTATGACTGGGGCGACGGATCGTCAGCGTGGTCAGCGCTTCGATGTTGTAGATGCCGGTCGCCACGTCCAGCTCTTCAGGCATCACATCCTGAGGTTCGACCGGATCGGCATTGGCCGGTGAGCCGAGCAACTGCCCGGCGTCGGGTTTGAAATAAAAACTCTCATCCACCCCAATCACTGCCGGCCACTGCGCAAATGCCTGGTCTTGCGGACCTTCGAAGGTAAAAGCGCTGCGCCGGCAGGGTTGCAGGCCCACGGGCGACACGCCACAAACTGCAGCAACCCGATCTGCCCAGGCGCCCGCCGCATTAACCAATTGACGCGCCTGCACCACACTGCCGTCGGCCAGGTGCAGGTGCCAGAGACCTTCGGCAAAGGCCCCCTCAATCAGCTCGGCATTGCAACGCAGCTCGCCGCCCGCCTGCCGAAAGCCACGCAGGAAGCCCTGGTGCAAAGCGTGTACATCGAGGTCCATGGCACCTGGCTCATGAAACGCGCCAGCAATGGCATCGCCCCTCAGGCTCGGCACCATCGCCACAGCAGCCTCGGGGTCGAGCAGGCGCACTTCGGTGCCATTGGCCAGGTTCTGCGCATAACTGCTGGCCAGCAGCTCCTGCTGTTCGAGGCTGGCGACATACAGACAGCCTCGCGGCTCAAGCAATCGATGCTCGCAGAATCCGCTCGGGGGTGATTCGTAGAAAGCCCGGCTAGCCCGGGTCAAGGCCTGGATCTGCGGAGTGCCATAAGCCTCCATGAACATCGCCGCCGAGCGCCCGGTTGCGTGGTAGCCGGGCTGCGCTTCACGCTCCAGCAACAGCACACGCTGCTGGCCGGCCAGTCGGTATCCCAGGGAAGCACCCGCAATACCGGCACCAATGATCACGCTGTCGAAAATTTGCGTCATAACCTTGCCATTGCCTGATGGGGGAATCGGAAATTATCACTTATGAGAATTCTAATATATGAGAATTTCGGAATACGCAAGCAGCCACGTTAAGATGCCTGTCCGTACTACCTGACCGAGATCCTTGATGAGTGACCGCTCCCCTGCTGCCGACCGCCCTGGCGTGCAGTCCCCGATCGACCGCACCGAAGTCGGCGCCCGACTGCGCAGTGTGCGCAAGAGTCAGCAACTGACCCTCAAGCAGTTGTCGGAACGTTCCGGGGTACCGGTCTCGACCTTGTCGAAAATGGAGCTGGCACAGGTATCGGTGAGCTACGAAAAACTGGCTGCCGCGGCGCGCGCGCTAAATGTCGACATCGCCCAGCTGTTTCGCTCATCGGAAATGAAAGATGCACCGGCATCTACCACCGTGGTCGTCCACTCACTACCTACCGTGCCGGGTTACAGCACCGGAACCTATGACTATCACCTGATTGCCGGCGAGTTTCCCGAGCGCCTGATGACACCGATGTTTGCGCGGATCATTGCCCGTGAGCGACAGCAGTTCGATGAGTTCATTCGTCACCCCGGGCAGGAGTTTGCCCTGGTGCTCAGTGGTCGGGTGCGGATCGAGTTTGAAACGGGCGAAGCGGTGAGTATTGGCGCGCAGGAAACCGCTTACTTCAACAGCAATGTCGGGCACATCTACCTGTCGGAGAGTGAGGATGGGGGCGATGCACAGGTGATGGTGGTGATGACAGATCGGTGAAGGCCGCGCGCAAAGCAAGAGCGAAGCGAATTGTGCCTTTGATCTTGATCTGCTTTTGATCTGCTTTTGATCTTGATCCACCCGCCCCGTTAACCAGTAGGGCTGAGTGGAGGTGTCGTGGAGGGGCTAGCGCGCAGCGCCTTCGGCGATAGCCGAAGTTGCGAAGCGTAGAGTTGCTTGCAACTCGTAGCTCGCAATGCCCCGTAGCGGCACCGGAGCGAAGGGACCCGAAGCGCAGCGTAGGGCCCCTGGTGGGGCGAGCCCTTTGCGTTACTTTGGGGCGTTTGCCAAAGTAACCCGCCGTAAGGGCGGAAAGGTGATTCAGCGCCACCGCCGCGAATGGATATGCCCACAAATCCGAGGGCCTCATCGCGGGGCAAGCCCGCTCCCACCGGGCAAATCAGATTACACTGACTAGCCAGCGCTTGGTCCTAGGACCTATCCTACGCAGTCTGTCGGCCTCAGTTGCTTGCCCGGGGAAGGTCTTCACACTAGGCTCGTTCGGTCATTGAATTTTCAGTGATCGGGTTTGGCGACCCGGGTAATCACTCATGCAATACCCTGTTAGTCGTCGCGTATTATGGCGGCTGTGCGCGGGAGGGTTTCGGCCCTGCCGGGTTTCCGAGTGTTCCGGTTCGCCAACCTGCGTACAGCTGCCACCATTTTGTTTGGCGACAAAAGCGTGGCAGCCCCTTTAACACTCGGAGTTGTCCATGAAAAAACTAGTCCCCGACCCACCGTACATGCGCCTCGGCGAGACTGTCGAAACCAGCGTCGACAGCTGCCCGGAGCATCCTCCCCTGTTCAGCGTCCGTGCCGGTGTTAGCGCTGAAGACGCCCTAGTACATGCCTCGCTCTACCTCAAATGCGCCAGCTCAACTATCCCCCAGGCCGTGCAATACACCAAAGAGCCGGGCCGCGGTTTTGCCTGGTCCACCCAGCACTCGGTCGAAATGGCCAAGGCACTGATTGACGCATTGCTCGACGGGATGGAGGAACGGCAACTGGACGCCAAACAATGTGCAGAACGCGCAACGCCACAAGCGTGAATCCATCCAGATAACTCAGCGAAACATCGCGGGGCAGGCTCGCGCCCATCGGGCTTGCCCTCGAGGCTCCAGTTATAACCTAATAACGAACTAGTCTATTTCGCTATAAAAAAACCTTTATGCTGGCTGCCATCCGATCACGGGCACGTTGAGCGTTCAGGTAAATTATGGATGTAGGTTCATTCGGCTTCACCATTGCAGGCCTCATCGTAGGTTTCATCGTCGGCATGACCGGCGTCGGCGGCGGTTCATTGATGACCCCGATCCTGCTCTGGTTCGGCATCAGCCCGGCCACCGCAGTGGGCACCGATCTGTTGTACGCCGCCATTACCAAGGCCAGCGGCGTCTGGGTCCACAGCAAAAACAAAAACATCGACTGGAAAATCACCGGCTGGTTGACCCTGGGCAGCGTCCCTGCCGCCGCGGCAACCCTGTGGTTCCTCAGTACCCTGAATGCAGACACCCAGGCCGCTAACGCGGTGATCAAGCAAGGCCTGGCCGTAGTGCTGGTACTCACTGCCCTGGCCATTCTGTTCAAAAGCAAACTGCAAGCATTCGCCAGCAAACACGCGGGCGACCGCTATCACCTGAGCGGCACCAGCCTCAACCTGCTGACCGTGGTCACCGGCGTCATCCTCGGCGTCATGGTCTCGCTGACCTCCATCGGGGCTGGCGCCCTGGGTACGGTGGCGCTGTTCCTGCTCTACCCCTACCTGGTCACCCGCCGCCTGGTCGGCACCGAGATCGCCCACGCGGTGCCCCTGACTCTAGTCGCCGGCCTGGGCCACGCCAGCATGGGCAACATGGACTGGTCACTGCTGGGTTACCTGCTGCTGGGTTCGCTGCCAGGCATCTATCTGGGCAGCCACCTGACCGGACGCATTTCCGACAGCGTCCTGCGCCCGTGCCTGGCTGGCATGCTGCTGATGATCGGTTATAAATTGGCGTTCTGAAGCCTCGCAGCCAACCGCCAACGCTGTAGGCCCGCTGCCACGCCAGCGTGGCAGCAGCGATGGATTGATGCTATTTTCCTGCCAGCCCTTGTCCCTAATTCTTCAGCCGTTTGAACTGTGGCCACGGGCTGCTGTGCAGCCCTTATTCAGCAAGGAGGCAATCTTTCGAGGGGCTAAAGGGTTTCAGCATTAATACCGCACAGGGCATATAAATATGGCATTGATTAGGATGAGCACGCGAGATGTCAATTGATGTACCGATAGAGACCAAGGCCCAACGCCTGGGGAACATGATCAATAGCTACCTGTTGCCGATAGGCTGGCTGGTCATCCTCACAGGGATGTTCTGGGCTGGCGAACGAGCGATGTACCACAAGCTCTTTTACATTTTCCTGGCCGTCCCCACCCTCCTGGCTTTGATCCTGCAGCCGCGATTACTCAAACCCCTGACCAGCAACCCACTGTTTCTGGCCTTCCTGGCCTTCAGTGCATACACCCTCCTGAGCATTGTCTGGTCTGACACGGAAAACTCAGCAGGCAGTTTGGTCAAACGACCGCTATACATCGCAATGCTGCTGTTATCTGCGGGCATCATCGCCCTGCGCACCCCTGCGCAACTGGAACAGTGCACGCGTCTGGCGGCCATCTTCGCCGCATTGGCGGCAGGCCTGTCGCTGATCTACTTCATGTTCTTCAAACTGCCCGAACCTGATAACCGTTTGACCGGTTACGGCGCGCTCTACAACCCCTTGCTCACCGCCCATGTATTCGGTGCTTTCGCCGCTTTCTGGCTGGGATCATGGTTCCAGGCCCGTAGCGCGTTGAGCCCGCTGCCGATTATCTGCCTGGCGCTCCTCGGCGTAGCGATCATCGCAACCGGCTCACGTACGCCATTGGTGGGATTGGCGGCGGCCCTGGGGTGGCTGATGATCGTCGGCGACCGGCGGCGCAGCCTGATTGCCATAGGGGTGGTAGCGCTTGGCATTATCAGTCTTGCGCTGATTCATCCCGAAGCCATCACCCAACGCGGGGTGTCTTACCGTCCCGCCATCTGGATGGAGTCGTTGCGCCAGATCAGTGAATATCCATGGCTGGGCCATGGCTACGACTCCCCCATGACGGTGATCATTCCGGGCATGGGCAGAACACTCGCCGATCCACACAACATTGAATTGGGCGTGTTGTACGCGGGCGGCATCCTGGGGTTGGTGTTGTGGATGACGCTGTATGGCCTTGCGATGTACTTCAGCTGGGTCTACCGCAAGCAAGCTGCTGTCACACTCGCGGCGACCTGGCTTATCTTCGGCTTTGCTGCGGGCCTGACCGAAGGCAGTGCCTTCATGTCACGCCCCAAAGAGCATTGGTTCCTGATCTGGATACCACTGGCCCTGATCTACGGCCAATCGCTGATCTACTGGACGCGTAGCCGAGCAGTCAAGAGCTGATCAGCCTCCAGATACCGCGCAAGGTTTTCTTGTTCCAGTACTTGACCGGGATTTCCGCCAGGATTTCCCGAGTCAACGCCTTGTCACGGTTGGCGTACTTGAGCACCATGGAGTTGCGGAAGTTCATGCACACCTTCTCGTATTGCGGGTGATCACGGAACACCTCGTACGTTTTCAGTACGTTGTCCACCATGAACCGGCCGTTCTTGAAGGTGTTTGTGGGGTGATCACGGTATTGCGCCAGCACCTCGCCAAGCACGTCGATAAAGTAACCGGCACGCGCAATCGCCAACTCGATATAGACGTCCTCCAGCCGAATATTCGCATTAAAGCCACCGACTTTATCCAGGGCTTCGCGTCGCAGCATCAATGTCGCAGCCATTGGCCCGGGCTTGCGGTCTAGAAAAAGATCGTCAAAATCCAGACGGCGAAAGGGCAGATTTCGCTTACGCTGCTCACGCGGGCCCATAACCCGACCATCCTGGTCAATGGTTTCGATATTGGCCGAACAAATACCCACTTCAGGTTTACCCTTCATGTACTCCACTTGCGTGGCGATACGATGGGCAACCATGATGTCGTCGGAGCCGAACGGGACAATTAACTCGCCCCTTGCACGCCCAATCGCATCATTAAGCGTAGCCGCCAGGCCCTTGTTGGCCTGAAAGCGTAAATCGAAACCATGCTTTTCCTGGAGCTGCTTCAAAATCGCCGGGCTCTCATCCGTCGAACCATCGTCGATAACCAGCAACTCGATGTTGGAATAAGTTTGGTTGATGACACTACTTACGCTTTTTTCTATATAACGCGCGTGATTATAAGAAGCGATGATGACTGTCACCAACGGTGTGTCAGAAACATCGTGACGTTGAGCAGACATAAAAAAACCCTAAATTCAATCCGTGCTGCATTAGTATTTTTCAGCTTACATTTGCGAATGTCGCGCTCAAGCTCACAAGCCTCGATTAATAGCCGAAGGTGCAGGTGTAATGCTACTTATCTTATCATTAGTTGCATCGGTAATCTCCGCATAGAACCTCCAGTCTAGATGAAGGCAGCCTCAAACGATACAGGCTTGCGTGGCACGTGCTGTTCGCGATCAGAGGCATGGCATATTGGACGTCCTTGATCGCCTCCCTTGTCGCTGAAGCGCACACGAGAGCGGATTGCCCCAGGCACAAAACTACCATGGCCCTTGTCTGACGGTCGAACGCCTGGCTTTCCTGATAAACTGTGACGCCCTTTTGCACGATGCGAATGTGTTCGGCATACGCCGCCTTCGAAAAATGCAAACACGGTGGCAAACAGTAGCAAATGAGAAGAGTTTAGATGCAGACGACACACGCAGAAAACCTGGTAAACCCAAAGAATCCGGTAGTTAGGAGGTTTTCTGTTGCGCCGATGATGGATTGGACTGATCGCCATTGCCGATTCTTCCTACGCCTACTATCCAGCAACGCCCTGCTCTACACCGAAATGGTCACCACCGGCGCCCTCCTGCATGGCGACGCCGAGCGCTTCCTGCGTCATGACGAAGCCGAGCATCCGCTTGCCTTGCAACTGGGCGGCAGTGTGCCGGCAGATCTCGCCGCTTGCGCCAAGCTGGCCCAGGACGCCGGCTACGATGAGGTCAATCTCAACGTTGGCTGCCCGAGCGACCGGGTGCAGAACAACATGATCGGCGCCTGCCTGATGGGCCATCCGGCACTGGTCGGCGATTGTGTCAAAGCGATGCAGGATACGGTGCAGATTCCGGTGACGGTCAAGCACCGTATCGGTATCAATGGCCGCGACAGTTACGCCGAGCTGTGCGATTTCGTCGGCCAGGTGCGTGATGCCGGCTGCCGCAGTTTTACCGTGCACGCACGCATTGCAATCCTTGAAGGTTTGTCACCGAAGGAGAACCGCGAAATTCCACCCCTGCGTTACGACGTAGCAGCGCAGTTGAAGGCGGACTTCCCTGAGCTGGAGATCATTCTCAACGGTGGCATCAAGACCCTGGCCGAGTGCCAGGAACACCTGCAGACGTTTGACGGTGTGATGCTCGGACGCGAGGCGTACCACAACCCCTATGTACTGGCCGAGGTCGACCAGCAGCTGTTCGGCAGCCAGGCACCCGTGATCAGTCGCAGTGAAGCACTGGCCAAACTGCGCCCTTACATCGCCGCCCACCTGGCAACCGGTGGTGCCATGCACCATATCACCCGTCACATCCTCGGCCTCGGCCAGGGCTTCCCTGGGGCGCGCAAATTCCGTCAGTTGCTCTCGGTAGACATCCACAAGAGCCAGGACCCACTGGCGCTGCTCGATCAGGCCGGCGAGCTGTTGCAGGGGCGCTAGCTCCGGAACCTGTACGCACCTGGAGACTCGAAGGCTTATCCCTTCGCCTCGCTTGCCAGCCAGCCCTTGAGCGGCTGGCGGCGCTCGGGTAATGTCGATCCATCGCACAGGACAGAGCACGCCCATGACCTCCAAGCTGGAACAACTCAAGCAGTACACCACTGTAGTTGCCGACACCGGTGATATCGATGCCATCAGCCGCCTGAAACCGGTCGATGCCACCACCAACCCGTCCCTGCTGCTCAAAGCCGCAGCCATGCCCGGTTATGCCGAGTTGCTCAAGCAATCGGTCGAACGCAGCAAAGGCGATATCGGCCTGGCCTGTGACTCATTTGCCGTGGCAGTGGGTGCCGGCATTCTCAAGGTGATTCCGGGGCGTATCTCCACCGAAGTCGATGCGCGTCTGTCTTTTGATCAACCCGCGCTGCTGGCCAAGGCCCGGCAACTGATCGAGCTATACGATAAGGCCGATATCGGTCGCGACCGCGTGCTGATCAAACTGGCCTCGACCTGGGAAGGCATCCGCGCTGCCGAAGTGCTGGAGAAAGAAGGCATCCAGACCAACCTGACCCTGCTGTTCTCCTTTGCCCAGGCACAGGCCTGTGCCGACGCGGGGGTATTCCTGATTTCGCCGTTCGTGGGCCGGATCTACGACTGGTACAAGAAATCCACCGGCAAGGAATACGTCGGTGCTGAAGACCCGGGCGTGCAATCGGTTACGCGCATTTACGATTACTACAAGACCAATGACTACAAGACCGTGGTCATGGGGGCAAGCTTCCGTAATATCGGTCAGATCGAACAACTGGCGGGCTGCGACCGCCTGACCATCAGCCCCGAGTTGCTACAGCAGCTGAGCGATGACCAGGGCAAGCTGCCACGCATCCTCACACCGGGCAAAAACGGTGAAGCCCGTCAACACCTGAACGAAGCACAGTTCCGCTGGGCGTCGAACGAAGATGCCATGGCCACCGAGAAACTGGCCGAGGGCATTCGCCAATTCGCTCGAGATCAGGAGAAGCTTGAGGCGTTGCTCGCAGCAAAGGTTTGATACAAAACCGCATTTGCTACTGAAGCGGGAAATACTGAGTATCCTTGTTTTTTTGCGGCCTCGAGGCCTCATCGCGGGTCAAGCCCGCTCCCACATTGAGTATTTGTATGTGGGAGCGGGCTTGACCCGCGACGCTTTCGACTGTGTTATCCGAGATGTTGATGCCTGAACCTTGCGTATTGCCCGCAGTATTGGCCGGCCCCTTGCTGCGCCGCCTGGAACCTACGCGAATGGTATTCTGGCTGGTCGGCTCACACGTGCTGCACCCGACCCTGTCACTGAACTGCCCGGGCATCACCCCCGACCTCGATTGCCAGGTCATCGCCATCGGCCGCCAGGCGTTCGTGCACCTGATCGACATCCGCCTCGACAGCCCGCTGCCCTGTGATGTGCAGATCGACTATGACTTGACCCTGCAAACCAGCAGCGATGCTCAAGGCATCGCCCAATGGGCCCCACACCTGCTCTATGACGGCGCCCGGCAGCCCAGCTTTGTCCTGCATTCGCGCCTTGAACAGCTGCTTCACGGCTCCTGCCGCAAGCCGCATCATCCGGCCGCCGACGGCCTGCTCTGCGCTGATCGCCTGCTGATGGAATGCACCGACCCCAAGTCGCGCCCCGCGCTGCTGATGATGAGCGGCGATCAGGTCTACGCCGACGATGTCGCCGGGCCGATGCTGCGCGCAATACATGCGCTGATTGAACGCCTGGGATTGTTCGACGAGGCGTTGCAGGGTGCGGTGGTCGATAACGGCACCGCGCTCTATCGACACCCTGCCAGCTACTATCACCGGGCCGACCTGCTACCGGCGCTGGAAAGCAACGAAACCTTGCGAGAGCGCTTCTTCGGTGGCGCGCGCAAGCCGATCTTCACCAGCAGCAATGCCGACAATCACCTGGTGACCTTCGCCGAGGTCATGGCCATGTACCTGCTGGTCTGGTCGCCTGTGCCTTGGTCGCTGATCGACCCGCAAATGCCACCTGGGCTTACCCTTCAGCGCCAGGACCGCTACCAGCAGGAACAACAGCTGATCTGCGGCTTTGTCGCCGGCCTGGGTGGCGTCGCCCGGGTGCTGGCCCATGTACCCAGCCTGATGATCTTCGATGATCACGACATTACCGACGACTGGAACCTGTCAGCGCAGTGGGAAGAAACCGCCTACGGCCACCCCTTTTCCAGGCGCATCATTGGCAACGCTTTACTTGCCTACCTGCTGTGCCAGGGTTGGGGCAATGATCCCGATAGCTGCCGCGAGCTGGTGCAAAAATGCCAGGCACTGAGCCATAGTGCCCTGGCCGACCAGAGCCTGAATCCCTCATTGCAGGATGAGCTGATCGATGAACTGCTGCGCTTTCAGGGCTGGCAGTTCACACTACCGAGCAACCCACCGCTGCTGGTGCTCGACACCCGTACGCGTCGCTGGCGCAGCGAAAGCAACTTCAACAAGCCTTCCGGCCTGCTCGACTGGGAGGCTTTGAGCGAGCTGCAACAGGCCCTGCTTGATCACCCCTCGGCAATCGTCGTGTCACCCGCACCGATATTCGGCGTCAAGCTGATCGAGAGCGTGCAACGGGTGTTCAGCTGGCTGGGCTACCCCCTGCTGGTCGATGCTGAAAACTGGATGGCCCATCGTGGTGCGGCGCAGGTGATCCTCAACATCTTCCGGCACTCGCGTACGCCAGGGCATTACGTGGTTCTCTCCGGCGACGTGCACTATTCGTTCGTCTACGAGGTACTGATCCGTCATCGCCAGCGCAGTCCGCACCTGTGGCAGATCACCAGCAGCGGTATCAAGAACGAATTCCCGCAGCGCCTGCTGGATACCTTTGACCGCCTTAACCGTTGGCTGTATTCACCCCGCTCACCACTCAACTGGTTCACCAAGCGCCGCCAGATGGAGGTGATTCCTCGCACGCCGAGCCACAGCAAGGCCGGCGAGCGACTGTGGAACAGCGCAGGCCTGGGCCAGGTGTTTTTCAATGAGCAGGGGCAACCCCAGCGAATTTTCCAGCTCAACGCCAACGGCGCGGCACCGACCGAGTTTCCACCCAGGTCAACGGATTAGTCAGTCAGTGCAGGCGCCGCAAGGCGCCTGAGGGCCGGATCAGGTACGCTCGAGGGCGTTGACCAGGTCGTGGAAGGCTTCGCGATTGGAATCGTTCAGGCCCATGAGGATCTTGTGCGCCTCCAGCACCTTCGAGCGCACCACGTCTTCGTTCTGGTCCTGGGAAGGCAGATCGGTCAGGCACTCGGGACATGGAATCGGCCGGTCAACGATGTTGAACACCTGGTCGAAGCCCATCGATTGCAACAACCGCGAGATGTCCGGGTTGGTGGTCACCACTGTCGGCAACAGCCCAACCTTCTGGCGCGACAGGATCGAGAGCTTGGCCAGCAAGCCCAAGGTGGTACTGTCGATGCTTTCGGTTTCAGTCAGATCGATGACGATCGCCGAGAAATTCAGCGCCGTAAAGATCTTTTCAATAGTCGCATCCAGCGCCGAACACAAGGTCAGACGCACTTCGCCGACAAACTTCAGAACGAAGGTGCCGCTCTGTTCGGCGAACTGGATTCTTCCCGTACTCATTGAAGGTTCCTGCTCAACACCAATAGGGCGATATCATCCGGCATCTCCCCAAGCGTAGCCAATCCGAATCGTTGGCGCAGCCCATCCAGGCTACCACCCGCGGCCTTGACGATTTCAGGCAAGGCCGCCTCTTTATCTTTGAGTGTTCCCCCGGGCAAAAGGTCCAGAATGCCATCAGAGAGCAAGGTCAGGCTGAACTGTGGTGGCAACTCCAGAACATGATCCTGGTAGGTCGCCTCTTCAAACAGTCCGACCGGCAATCCGCGGCCTTCCAGATAGCGGCTCTGGCCGGGGGTGTACAGCACCGGCAACGGCAAGTGACCACCAATGCTGTAGGTCATCAGCCCGGTGTCTTCATCAATCACCCCGCCGACCATGGTCACATGCTTGCCCAGCTTGCAGTTGATCAGGCCGCGGTTGATGTGGCCGAGCACTTCCGAGGGCTTGAAATCGCGCAATCTGGAATTGCGCTTGAATTCGAACAGCAGCCGGGTGGTCATGAACTTCAACAACACCGTGACGAACGCCGATGAAGCACCATGGCCGGAGACGTCCGCCAGGTAGAAGGCGATGCGTCGCTCGTCGACCCGGAAATAGTCGGCAAAATCGCCCGACAGGTACAGCGATGGAATGATCTGATGCTCGAACGACAGCTCGTCGGTCACCCAGGGACTTTCCGGCAGCATGTTCATCTGCACCTGGCGCCCGGCGGTCTGATCCTCCTGCAGCAGGTGCAGGCTGGCCTCCAGTTCGCGGTTGGCGGTTTCGAGCTTTTCCCGGTAACGCTGGTTCTCCAGCACCAGGCGAGCGCGATCCAGCGCACGGCGCACCGAATGCTCCAGCACCGCCAGATCTTCCAGCGGCTTGATCAGGTAGTCGGCAGCGCCCAGGCGCAACGCCTCTACTGCATCGTTCATGACCCCGGCACCGGAAACCACGATCACCGGCAATTCAGGCGCACGCTCGGTCACCTGGCGAATCAGCTCCAGGCCGCCCATTTGCGGCATGCGCAGATCGCAGATCACGAGATCGGGCTGTTCCTGTTCGAAGACCTGCAGGCCCTGCTGGCCATTACTCGCTTGCAGGACACTGAAACCACTGTCTTCAAGGTAGGCGGCAAGACTGGCACGTACGACGTCGTCGTCATCGATTATCAGCAGCGTGGCACTGGTTTTCTGCATGTGGGCAAACGGCGCCAGAATTAGGTTGGCGTAGGCGGCTCGACAAGGCATGAGCACACGTACTGGATTCGCTTCTAGCCACTCTTATATGAGTTGTAGGACAAGACAGGCTGTCCGGCAACTTGCAGAGGTGCCCTGTAAGGCGCAGACGGTACTCCCATCCGCTGGGGGTTTCAAGGGTACGCCGATGCTCGCGGCTGCTCTTTGCGGGGTAAATCACCAAGAGTTATAAAAACCCCTTCAGCTGCAACCTAATGGAAGGATTGCATTGTCAGCATGTGCTGAATTGCAGGCATGAAAAAGGCGGCCCCCAGGGCCGCCAGTTTCATTACTGTGCGGATTAGAAGTCGTCTTTGACTTCGCCATCCTTGACCTTGAACTCACGGTTCTGCAGGTAAGCGTTGCGGATGAACACGTATTTGTCGCCACGGATCAGCTTTTCCGCCGACAGCAGGCTGGCGCGGGTGTCGACGACATCCACGGCAATCGCGCTGTTGCGGGTCGGCACGTGGTCGATGTAGCGGTAGGGTTCGGTGTAAGTGTCCGGGTATTTGCCGACAGCGTCACGCACAGTGCTTGGGCCGAGCAATGGCAGCATCACGTAAGGACCACTGCCTACACCCCAGTAACCCAAGGTCTGACCGAAGTCTTCATCGTTACGCTGCAGGCCCATTTTGGTGCCGACGTCGAAGAAACCGCCCAGACCGAAGGTGGTGTTGACGATCAGGCGTGCGGTGTCGACACCGGCGGCATGCGGCTTGAGCTGCAGGATGTTGTTGGCCAGGTTGGTCACGTCGCCCAGGTTGAGGAACATGTTGTGGATGCCATCTTCCAGAAACTGCGGGGTGATTGCCTGGTATCCCTTGGCCAGCGGCTTGAGCGCGTAGGTGTCAATGGTGTCGTTGAAGGTAAAGATCGGCCGGTTGATGCTCTCCCACGGATCTTCCTCGGTCGCCGCCTGGGCTGCGCCCATTGGCGCCAGCAGCAGGCTGGCACAGACACAGGCCCGGGTCATCCGATTGATCACGCCTGTACCGATCCTACGCATAGAGTTACTCCTCGACAGTCACTATGTAAGACACGACGTGCCCTACGCTCAAAAAGGAAACAAGTATAAAGGGTCTTACACTGATAAACAGCCTGACAGAAACAAGGTCATGATTTTGTGAACAACTGTGCGCTGGCGTCGTAACCAAGGTGTAATACGACACGCGTAATGTGCAGGCTATTTCAGGGATGTTGCCATGCCAGACACCCCCGCCTTCACCGCTCTGCTGTTTGGCCTGCGCGGCTGCCTCGTCGAAGTGGGCGTCAACCCGAAACCGCAACCCACCCGCGGCGCCCTGCAGACACTCGACTGGTTGAATCAGCAACGTGTGCCCTGTGCCTGGGTTGACGAACTGAGCAGCGCCGACGCCGAACACTTTGGCAGGCCATTGCCCGCCTGGATCAAGGCGCAATATCAGGCGCCCGCGCCATGGCCTGCGCCGGACGCCTGCTGGCAGGCGCTAATGACGCTCAAGACCCACACCCTTGAAGGCTGCGTGCTGGTCAGCGGTGAGCCACGCCTGCTGCAATCGGGGCTCAATGCCGGCCTATGGACTATCGGCCTAGCCACCTGCGGCTCGCTTTGCGGGGCCGACAGCCAGCAATGGCAAGCACTCAGCCCAGAGGAACAGGAACGCCAACGCGGCAAGGCGACGCTGCACTTGTTCGCCCTGGGTGTACATTCGGTGATCGACCATCTCGAAGCGCTGAGCGACTGCCTGGCCGACATCAGCCAGCGCCGACTCAAGGGTGAAAAACCCTGACACAGGGCCGTTGATCCGGGTCATGCAAAGCATCGCCCAGTGGATTACTCTAGAAGACAAGGCATGGACCTTTCAGCCACTACCGGGGTCCATGACTGTGCCTATCCATAGAGGGAGATCACCCATGCCTGCCCGCGAACTGCAAGAGCAACTCAACGCCCTGCGCGAGCAACTGGAGCAAAATCCGCCGCTGTCGCTGGAAGAACGCGAACACCTGCAGGAATTGATGCAGCAGATCGAGGCCCAGATCAAACTGGAGGCCGTGACGCCAGACAACAACCTGGTGGACGGGGTCAACCTGGCGGTGGAGCGTTTTGAAGTCGAGCACCCCGGCTTGACCGCCACCTTGCGCAATATCGTTCAGAGCCTGCAAAGCATGGGCATCTGAATAGCCGACTGCAATAAAGAAAGCCCCATCATCCGGGGCTTTTTTTCATTACTGTCGAACCAGGCGCAGATTCGGCAACGTCACGGTTTCGGTGCTGCGGTACGGGTTGATATCCAGCCCGCCGCGACGCACATAACGGGCATACACCGTCAGGAACTCAGGATTGAGCAAACGCTTGAGATCCAGGTAAATGCGCTCCACGCACTGCTCATGGAAATCGGCATGCTGGCGGAAGCTGATCAGGTAGGTCAGCAGGCTCGCGTGATCCAGCGCGGCCCCTCGGTAATGCACAGTAACGCTCCCCCAATCCGGCTGACCAGTGACCGGGCAGTTGGATTTGAGCAGGTGGCTGTGCAAGGTTTCTTCGACAATACGGCTGCTGTCACAGCTCAGCAACTCCGGTTGCGGTTGCTCGTAGTTGCTGATGCTGACGTCCAGGTCGTCAATGCACACGCCCGGCAAGGCAACCACACCCTGCCCTTCAACTTCAGCCAGGCTACGAATCTGCACGACCACCGGCTTGCCGGCTGCGGCCGAGAGATCTTTAGCCAGGCACGCCTGCAACGCTGCCGGCGTTTCGAACACGGTCTGGTTCAGGGAGTTCAGGTACAGCTTGAACGACTTGGACTCGATGATGTTCGGCGAATCGGCGGGAATCGCGAACTCGCCGATCGCCACCACCGGTTTGCCCGACGGCAGCAACCAGGACAGTTCGAAGCAGTTCCAGAAATCCACACCTTGCCACGGCAGCGTTTCGGCGCTGACGCCCAGTTCGGCCCATTTGGCTGCGCGGGGAATCGGAAACAGCAGCGATGGCGTGTAAGTGGCGATGTATTCGCTGGACTTGCCCAGCGGGGAATGTTCGGCGGCGGGATGCATGACTCAAACCTGAAGGACGAAATGTGCCTAGTTTATCGGTTTGTGCCATGCAAAGGGGAATCGGCTGTTACTGTCCGATGGTCAGTTCACCAACCATGCCCGCCTGATAATGGCCCGGCACATTGCAGGCAAACTCGATAGGAGTGGTATGGGTGAAGGTCCAGGTCAGCTCACCCCGCTTGCCGGGAGCAACCATCACCGTATTGGGGTTGTCATGCTTCATCATGGCACCGTGCTGCATGCTGCCGTGGCCCATGGCCGCGTGGTCCATCTGGCCCTGCATGGCGATCATCTCCTTCTGATGCCTGGCATGCATGAGCGCGTCGCCGAGACTGAACTCATGCGCCACCGCACCCTTGTTGATCAACACGAAGCGGACGGTTTCTCCGGCCTTGACCTGCAAGCTGCGTGGCGCGTAGTACATGTCGCCCATGACGATCTCCACGGTACGGTCAGCCTTGGCAGCCGCTGCCGGCGCGCCAAAGGCAAATGAATTCGCAGGTGAAGCCAGTGCAGGCAGACTGAACAGCGCCAGGGCGCCAGTAAAAATAAGGTGTTTCATATCAGGCCCACTCCAGGGTTGCGACGAATCTGGCTTCACTGTAGAAAACCGGCGCTGGCAGCTACCTGACAAAAACATTACAACTTTGTCAGCTTGGCCACCAATCCCCTCCGGCGCGGTATAACCACCCGGCAATCCATGTCCATGAGCAACCCCGATGAAATTGTTGATCGTCGAAGACCAGACCAAGACCGGCCAGTACTTGAGCCAGGGCCTCAGTGAAGCAGGTTTCGCCACGGAACTGGCCGCCGACGGCAACACCGGCCAGCACCTGGCCCTGACCGGCGACTACGACCTGTTGATCCTGGATGTGATGCTGCCTGGCCGCGATGGCTGGCAGATCCTCCAGGCCGTGCGCGCAGCGGGCAGTGAGGTGCCGGTGCTGTTTCTCACCGCCCGCGATGCCGTAGAGGACCGCGTGCATGGCCTGGAGCTGGGCGCTGATGATTACCTGGTCAAGCCGTTTGCCTTCTCCGAGTTGCTGGCCCGGGTGCGCAGCCTGCTGCGCCGCGGCAGCAGCCCGACCCAGGAGACCAGCCTGGGCCTTGCCGACCTGCGCCTGGACTTGATCCGCCGCCGGGTCGAGCGCAACGGTCAGCGCATTGACCTGACCGCCAAGGAGTTCGCCCTGCTCGAACTGCTGCTGCGCCGTCAAGGCGAGGTGCTGCCCAAGTCGCTGATTGCCTCCCAGGTCTGGGACATGAATTTCGACAGCGATACCAACGTCATCGAAGTGGCGATCCGCCGCCTGCGCCTGAAAATCGATGACAACCACGCGCACAAACTGATCCACACCGTGCGCGGCATGGGCTACGTACTCGAAGAGCGGATTGCCTGATGCGCCGTTTGTCCCTGGGCGGCCGCCTGGCACTGTTGTTTGCCGCTTGCACGGCGGCGGTATCGTTAACTGCTGGCTTGTTGTTCAGCCGCGCCAGTGAACGCCATTTCATCGAACTGGACCAGCAACTGCTCGAGAGTCGGCTGTCGGTGTTGCGCCAGATGCTTGAAGGCGTCCAGGACCCGGCCAGTCTGGCTGCACGCCTGCCCGCGCTGCAAACCGAACTGAGCCATCAGGCTGACCTCGCTGTACGCGTACGGGGCAACGATGGCCGGGTGTGGTTCGACAGCCAGAGCGACCTGCCCGAATCGCCTCAGGTGCCCGGAATCAGCACCGTGCACAGCAGCAGTAGCGACTACCGCAGCCTGTGCGTCAATCTACAACCTGGCGAACCGCAGTCGGCGCAACTGACACTGTTTCTCGACATTACTCACCACCAGCACTTTCTGCAGCGCATGCAGCAACTGATCTGGCTGACCGTCGGCCTCTCCGCCCTGGCCACCGCCCTGCTCGGCGCCTGGGCGGCGCGCAGCGGCCTGCGGCCATTGCGGCGCATGGGCGAGGTCGCCTCACAAGTCTCGGCGCGCTCGCTGACCACCCGCCTGCCTGAAAACCAGATGCCGGTTGAACTGGCCGAACTGGCGCAGACCGTCAATGCCATGCTGGAGCGCCTGGATAATGCCTTCCAGCGCTTGTCGGCGTTCTCTGCCGATATCGCCCACGAATTGCGCACGCCACTGTCGAACCTGCTGACGCACACCCAGGTCACCCTCACCCGCCCACGCGACCTGGACGAATACCGCGAAGCCTTGCACAGCAACCTTGAAGAGCTGCAGTGGATGGCCCAGCTGGTCAACGACATGCTCTATCTGGCCAAGGCCGACCACGGCCTGTTGATGCCCAGCCGCCAGCGACTTGATCTGTCCGATGAGGCTGATGCCTTGCTGGAGTATTACGCACCACTGGCCGAAGAAACCGGTATTACGTTGCACCGCGAAGGCCAAGCCAGCCTGGAAGGTGACCGGCACATGCTGCGCCGGGCCCTGTCCAACCTGCTGGACAACGCCTTGCGCTTTACCCCGGCACAGGGCGAGATTCGCTTGAGTATCGAGGTGGAGAATGACCAGGTGCGCTTGCAGGTAGCCAATACTGGCGAGCCCATAGACCCGGCATTGCTACCGCGCCTGTTCGACCGTTTTTATCGGGCCGATCCGGCGCGTCGTGAAGGCAGTAGCGAGCATGCGGGGCTGGGCCTGGCGATTACCCGTTCGATTGTTCAGGCTCATGGTGGGGGTATTCGTGCCGAGTCGGCGGCGGGCTGGACGCGGTTTGTGATCGACTTGCCAGCGGTGTGAAGCATTATCGCGGGGCAAGCCCGCTCCCACCGAGATTTCTGTGGGAGCGGGCTTGCCCCGCGATAGCCATCACTCGTAACGCAAAGCGTACGCCGGTTCAACCTGCGAAGCCCGATACGCCGGGTACAAGGTCGCCAGAAAACTCATCACCAGACCCGCGCTGCAGATCAACGCCACATCGCCCCATTGCAGCTCCGACGGCAGGCTGCTGATGAAGTAAACATCCGAGGTAAATATGTGTTGCCCGCTGACCCGTTCCAGCCAGCCGACAATCTGGCTGACATTGAGCGCGGCAATCACCCCGAGCACACCGCCGATCAAGGTACCGACAATGCCGATCAAGGTACCCTGAACCATGAACGTGCCCATGATCTGCGCCGGGGTCGCACCGATGGTGCGCAGGATGGCGATGTCCGCACCCTTGTCATTGACCACCATGATCAGCGTGGCAATGATGTTGAACGCCGCCACGGCGATGATCATCAGCAGTAACAGGCCAATCATGGTCTTTTCCATCTTCATGGCACTGAACAGGCTGCCCTGGGTATGCGACCAGTCATCGGCACGGTATTGCTCGCCCAGGTTTGCAGCGATGGCCTTGGACACCTGCGGCGCGGCGTACAAGTCCTTGAGCTTGAGGCGCACGCCCTGCACCTGACCCGGCTGCCAGCGCTGCATTTGGGCTGCATCGGCCATATGGATGTAGGCCATGGAGCCATCCAGCTCGGCCCCCACCTTGAACACCCCGACCACATTCAGACGTTGCATGCGCGGCGTGATACCGCCTGGAGCGCTGCTTACTTCCGGCACGATCAGGGTCAGCTTGTCTCCGACATTCAAGCGAAAACGCCGGGCGCTGATCTCGCCGATCACTACTCCGTATTCGCCCGGTTCCAGCGCCTGCAAGCTGCCCTGGACAATATGCTGGGCAACGATCGAGACCTTACCCTCCTCGGCCGGATCGATACCGCTGACCTGGATCGGCTGCATCGCGCCCTTGTAGGAGAGCATGCCTTCCATCTCGGTCAATGGCGCGGCCGCGAGTACTTGCGGGTCTTTCAGCGCAGCCTCGGCCACCGGGCGCCAGTCAGCCAATGGCTGCACACCGAGAACACTGGCATGCGGCACCATGCCGAGAATCCGCGCACTCATTTCGCGCTGAAAACCGTTCATCACCGACAACACCACGATCATTGCCAGCACACCCAGGGACAGGCCGATCATCGAGGTCATGGAAATGAACGAGATGAAATGGTTGCGGCGCTTGGCGCGGGTGTAGCGCGCGCCGATGAAAATAGACAAGGGTCTGAACATGAACGGAAGCACCCAGGTAAAGAAAAGAAACACGGTGCCCGCCAAAGCGCGCGGGCACGCTGCACGGCCAGGTCAGATCGGTACCAGGTGGCCATCGTCCAGGCGTAGCACACGGTCCATCTGCCGCGCCAGGTTGAGGTCATGGGTGACCACCAGGAAGGCTGTCTGCGACGAGTTGCTCAGCTCCTGCATCAGGTCCTGGATGCCTTGGGCGGTGTGGTGGTCGAGGTTACCGGTGGGCTCATCGAGCATCACCAGCCCCGGGCGATTGACCAGGGCGCGGGCGATCGCCACCCGCTGGCGCTCACCGCCGGACAGCTCGGCTGGCTTGTGGCTCAGGCGATGACCCAGACCGACGCGCTTGAGCAGCGCCTCGGCGCGCTCGCGCGCTTCGGGGATGGCGGTGCGGCCAATCAGCAACGGCATGCACACGTTCTCCAGCGCGGTGAACTCCGGCAGCAGATGATGGAACTGGTAGACGAAGCCCAGCGCGCGGTTGCGCAGCAGGCCACGGGCCCGCTCACCGAGCGCCGACAGCTCTTCACCGGCAAGCCAGACGCTGCCCTCGGTCGGGGTGTCGAGACCGCCCAGCAGGTTGAGCAAGGTACTCTTGCCCGAACCCGAACTGCCGACAATGGCCACCCGCTCCCCGGGGTGCAGCTCCAGCTGCAGACCGGACAACACCTGAACCTTCTCCGGGCCTTCCTCGTAGGACTTGCCCAGGTTGCGGCAACTCAGCACTGCTTTATTACTCATGCCCAACTCACTCATAACGTAGCGCCTCCGCAGGCTGGGTGCGTGCCGCACGCCAGGCCGGATACAGGGTGGCGAGGAAACTCAGGACCAATGCCGCACCGCAGACCATCCACACGTCTTCGGCCATGACCTGGGACGGCAGGTAGTCGATGAAGTAGACGTCGGCATTGAGGAACTTGTGCCCGATCAGGCGCTCGAGCCCGGCAATCGCCGCACTGACGTTCAGTGCCGCGGCAATCCCGACTACCCCGCCGATCAAGGTGCCGACCACGCCGATCACCGTGCCCTGGACCATGAAGATGGCCATGATCTGCCCCGGGGTCGAACCCAGAGTACGCAAGATGGCGATATCGCCCTTCTTGTCGTTGACCACCATCACCAGGGTGGAAATGATGTTGAACGCCGCCACTGCCACGATCAGCAGCAACAGCAGGCCGATCATGGCCTTCTCCATGCGGATCGCCTGGTACAGGTTGCCATGGGTGCGGGTCCAGTCACGGGCGTAGAACTCGCGGTCACCCAGGTTCTGGGCGATGTCCCAGGCGGCGCGCGGCGCCTGGAACAGGTCGTCGAACTTCAGGCGCAGGCCCTGGACCTGATCGGCTTTCCAGCGGTGCAGCCGCGACAGGTCCGACAGGTTGGTAAGACCCAGGTAGCCGTCGATTTCACCGGCACCGACATGGAAGATGCCGACCACGGTAAAGCGCTTCATGCGTGGAAACATGCCAGCGGGGGTCACGGTGACCTCCGGAGCGACGAAGGTGAGCTTGTCGCCGATGCCGACACCCAGCTTGGCCGCCGCCTTGTCACCGATCATGATGCCGAACTCACCCGGCGCCAGGGCGTCGAGCTTACCTTCACGAATGAAGTTGTCGATGATCGAGACCTGCCGTTCCTGGGCCGGGTCGATGCCGTTGAGCAGCACCTTCTGCACCTTGCCGTCGTGAGTCAGCAAACCCTGCATCTGGGTAAAGGGTGCAACCGCCACAACCTGCGGGTTCTGCTTTACTTGCTTGGCAAGGGCAGGCCAGTCGTTGAGCGGCTGGCCAGTTTCCAGGGTGGCATGGGGCACCATGCCCAATACCCGGGTGCGCATCTCGTGATCGAAGCCGTTCATGACCGACAACACCACGATCATCACCACCACGCCCAGGGCGAGGCCGATCATCGAGGTCAGGGAAATGAACGAGACGAAGTGGTTACGGCGCTTGGCACGGGTGTAACGCGTACCGATGAATACGAAGAGAGGTCTGAACATGTCGGGGCTTGTTCGGATGAAAGAGGAACGTCCTTGTGGCGGGGCTTGAATAGCAGCTTTACACTCAGACCACCGCCGCTACCATGGGTTCGCCATGTCGACATTAGATGAAGAAGATCGCCGCGAATACTACCGTATCGACGATAGGATCGCACTGGAAATTAGCCCGCTGAGTGCTACTGAAGCCCTCGGCCCAGACTTGTTGCAAGATGATTCACCACTTTTCAACCTGCTTAGTGAGTTGCACCTGAGCGAATTCGAGTCCCAGCACCTGTTGCGCCAGCTCAGCGACAAGGATCGCACCCTGGCCGCGTTCCTCAAGGCGCAGAATAAACGTATCGACTTGCTCAGCGCTGTGGTTGCGCAAACCCTGCTCGGGCAGCTCAGCGCACCACAACCGGTGGTGCTGTCCGAAGGCGGGATCGAGTTCAACCAGGCCCAGCCGCTCGCTGCTGGCAGCCGGGTCGCGGTGAAGATGGTGCTGATGCCGCAAGCCCTGGGCTTGCTGCTGCGTGCCAGAGTCACCCACTGCGATCAACAGGCCGACGGTCAGTACGAAATCGGCAGCGAGTTTGTCGACATGACCGACGCCCAGCGCCAGTTGCTGGCTCGCTACATCCTGCAACGACAGGCACAACAACGACGCCAGGCACTGGAACAGAACGCCCCGAGCGCTTCTTGAGTCTCACCCTTTCTTGAAGGAACAAACGTGACCCAGATTTACGGCCACCGTGGCGCCAAGGGCGAAGCCCCCGAAAACACCCTGACCAGCTTCCAGCAGTGTCTCAAGCACGGCGTGCGCCGCTGCGAACTGGACCTGCACCTGTCGGCTGACAACGAGCTGATGGTGATTCACGACCCGAGCCTCAAGCGCACCACCGGCCGACGCGGCAAGGTGGCCGAGCACGAAGCGGCAAACCTGGTGACGTACGATGCCCGCGAAGGTGGCCCGGGCTGGGTATCACCCTGCCCCATTCCACGACTTGAAGAACTGTTCGAAAAATGCGATTTCGAGCACTGGCAACTGGAGGTCAAGAGCGCCTCGCGTACCCGTGCCGTGATCACGGTGCTAGCTATTCGCGAAATGGCCCAGCAGTTCGGCCTCCTCGACAAGATCACCATCACTTCCAGCTCACGGGAAGTGCTGGGAGCGGCCCTGGAACTGACACCGGATATTTCTCGCGGTCTGGTCGCCGAGTACGCCTGGCTCGACCCGCTGAAGGTCGCCCAGAACTATGAGTGCAACTTGCTGGCATTGAACTGGACACTGTGCACCCCCGAGCGTCTGATCAAGGCTCAGCGCCAGGGTTTGCACGTGTCAGTGTGGACAGTCAACGAGCCGGCGCTGATGCGCAGGCTCGCCGACTTCGGCGTAGACAGCCTGATTACAGACTTTCCCGGTTTGGCCAGCGCCACCCTCGAGAATCGCTGAAATCGGTCTCCCCGGCCGGCTCAGGCCACCGGCCGGAGCCGCTCAAAAAAGCCGGTTGAGACCGTCGTAGGCCGCTACCCGATAGGCTTCGGCCATGGTCGGGTAGTTGAAGGTGGTGTTGACGAAGTACTTCAGGGTATTGCGTTCACCCGGCTGATCCATGATCGCCTGGCCGATGTGGACAATCTCCGAAGCCTGGTAACCGAAGCAGTGCACGCCGAGGATTTCCAGGGTCTCGCGGTGGAACAGGATCTTCAGCATGCCTTGCGGCTCACCGGCAATCTGCGCCCGCGCCATGCCTTTGAAGAAGGCCTTGCCGACTTCGTAAGGTACTTTGGCCTGGGTCAGTTCCTGTTCGTTCTTGCCGATCGAGCTGATCTCCGGAATGGTGTAGATACCGGTCGGCACGTCGTTGACGAAGCGCCAGCTGCCATTGTCGACGATGCTGCCAGCCGCCGAGCGACCTTGGTCATGGGCAGCACTGGCCAGGCTTGGCCAGCCAATCACGTCACCAGCACCGTAGATGTTCGGCACGTGAGTGCGGTAGTTCTCATCGACTTCGATCTGGCCACGGCTGTTGACCTTGATCCCGATGTTTTCCAGACCCAGCTTGTCGGTGTTGCCGGTACGGCCATTGCACCAGAGCAAGGCGTCGGCCTTGATCTTCTTGCCCGACTTCAGGTGCAGGATCACACCGTTGTCCAGGCCTTCGACACGCTCGTACTCTTCGTTGTGGCGAACGGTGATGTTGTTGTTGCTGAAGTGGTAGCTCAGCGCCTGGGAGATTTCCGAGTCGAGGAAACTCAGCAACTGGCCTCGGTTGTCCACCAGCTCTACCAACACACCCAGACCACTGAAGATCGAAGCGTATTCGCAACCGATGACCCCGGCGCCGTAAACGATCAGTTTGCGCGGGGTATGACCGAGGCTGAGGATGGTGTCGCTATCGTAGATCCGTGGGTGATGGAAATCGATGTCGGCCGGACGGTACGGACGCGAGCCAGTGGCGATGATGATGTGCTTGGCCACCAGTTTCTCGACCACGCCGTTGGCGCAGACCACTTCAATGGTCTGCTCGTCGGCGAAGCTGCCGGTGCCGAAGAACACATCGACACGGTTGCGGGCGTAGTAGCCGGTACGCGAAGCGACCTGCTTGGCGATCACTTTCTCGGCGCTTTTCAGCACGTCCGGGAACGAGAACCAGCGCGGTTCACCAATGGCCCGGAACATCGGGTTGGTGTTGAACTGCATGATCTGGCGCACCGAGTGACGCAGGGCCTTGGACGGGATGGTGCCCAGGTGGGTGCAGTTACCGCCGACCTGGCGACGGCTATCGACCATCGCCACCTTGCGTCCTGCTTTGGCAGCATTCATTGCCGCCCCTTCTCCTGCGGGGCCGGAACCCAGCACCACTACGTCGTAGTTGTAGACAGCCATGCGTACTCCTTCAGAACAGGCCCGCTTGCCACATTGGCGAGCGGGGCTAGATCATGTCGCCAGCGGCGCCATGAAAAAATTCGGGTGCAGTCTAATCAAGCTTGAACGCCGCGCACATTAACCCTTGGTCGCGTCGTAGGCTATTTTTCTCTGCACTACATGTCATTTACACAAACCTTGTAGGAGCGGATTTATCCGCGAAGCGGCCCCGGATCGGGAATAGGGAACCGGGGCGACGTTGTGCCCAATCGCGGATAAATCCGCTCCTACAGCGCCAGTTGTTCGAACGCCGGCGTGCTACGGGAGACGAAACCGTCGCCAACCCGGGTCACGAACACCGCAGCGATCTCATGGCTGAGGGCAAAGTCCCAGCCTTGCTGCGGCCCGAGGATCAGCAACAAGGTGGAATACCCGTCCGCCATCAGCGCCGAACGGTCGAACACCGTCACCGCTGCCAGCTCATGTTTCACCGGCCGCCCCAGGCGCGCATCGAAGGTGTGCGAATAGCGCTGGCCATTCTCCTCGAAATAATTGCGATAGTCACCGGAGGTCGATACGCCAAAACCATCCACCGCCAACACTTGCTGGGCAATCTGGCGATCCTCGCGGGGCAATTCGACAGCCACTTTCCAGCTGCTGCCATCCGGTTTTCGCCCCACTGCTTTGAGTTCACCGGTGATCTCGACCAGTAAATCCGCGACATCCAAGGCATTGAGCCGTGCAACCACCAGATCGACCGCATGCCCCGCAGCGATGCTGTTGAAGTCCACCTCCACCGGCGCATCCTTGCAAAGCTGCTCGCCCACTATGCGCAAATGCCCATGCCCGACACGCTCGCGAGCAGCCGCCAGCGCCTGGGCGTCAGGTACTTTTTCCATCCGCGACTGCGGCCCGAAGCCCCACAGGTCGAGCAACGGTTCCACTGTCAGGTCAAACGCGCCGCCGCTCTGTTGCGACAGCTGCTCACCAACGCGCACCAGTTCCAGCACATCTGCCGGCATGGGCTGACAGCTGTTGGCGGGCAAGCGGTTGAAGGTTTCGGTCAGCGAATCGCTGCGATAGGTGGAGAAGCGCTTGTCGACGCCGTCAAGGATCGTTTCCACCTCACGCTTGATCTGCTCAGGCGTCGGCCCCTGCGGCGTGCGTACATACTGCACGGTGTAACGACTGCCCATGGTCGGCCCGCTGACACGCTCAAGCGTGTCGCCCTGGCCACAGCCCATCAGACTCACCAGCACACTCACCAGCAACGCGTTGCGCATCCGTCCTCCTGGAAATTCAGGCAAAAAAAACGGGAACCCTGAGGTTCCCGTCTTTCACAACCAAGCCAAGCTTAGCGTGGGAAAGCTGGCGGGTTTACACCGGCCATGTCTTCCATCACGCGCACAACCTGGCAGCTGTAACCGAATTCGTTGTCGTACCAGACGTACAGGACAACACGGTTATCGTTGCAGATGGTGGCTTCAGCGTCGACCACACCAGCGTGGCGCGAGCCGACGAAGTCAGTGGAGACCACTTCCTGGGAGCTGACGTAATCGATCTGCTTGTGCAGATCCGAGTGCATGGCCATCTGGCGCAGGTACTCGTTGATTTCTTCGCGGCTGGTGGCCTTTTCCAGGTTCAGGTTGAGGATGGCCATCGACACGTTCGGCGTAGGAACACGAATCGCGTTACCGGTCAGCTTGCCCTTGAGCACTGGCAGCGCCTTGGCGGCTGCGGTGGCGGCACCGGTCTCGGTGATAACCATGTTCAGCGGCGCGGCACGGCCACGACGGCTGCCCTTGTGGAAGTTGTCGATCAGGTTCTGGTCGTTGGTGAACGAGTGAACGGTTTCGACGTGGCCGTTGACGATGCCGTACTTGTCATTGACAGCCTTGAGCACCGGCACGATGGCGTTGGTGGTGCACGAAGCGGCCGAGATGATCTTGTCGTCAGCAGTGATATCGCCATGGTTGATACCGTGGACGATGTTCTTCAGCGCGCCTTTGCCGGGTGCGGTGAGGATCACGCGGGCGGCGCCCGGGCAGGCCAGGTGCTGGCCCAGGCCGTCGGCGTCACGCCATACACCGGTGTTATCGACGATCAGCGCGTTTTCGATGCCGTACTGGGTGTAGTCGACTTCGCTCGGGCTCTTGGCGTAGATAACCTGGATCAGGTTGCCGTTGGCGGTGATGGTGTTGTTGGCTTCGTCGATGGTGATGGTGCCATCGAACGGGCCGTGAACCGAGTCACGACGCAGCAGGCTGGCACGCTTGACCAGATCGTTCTCGGCGCCTTTGCGCACGACGATGGCACGCAGACGCAGGCCGTCGCCACCACCGGTTTTTTCGATCAGGATGCGCGCCAGCAGGCGGCCGATACGACCGAAGCCGTACAGCACAACGTCGGTGCCTTTGCGCGCCGAAGCGTTCTGCTGACCAACCACGTCAGCCATTTCTTCACGCACGAACTGCTCGGCGCTACGGCCGTTGCCTTCCTGCTTGAATTTATTGGCCAGCTTGCCCAGGTCGACCGAAGCGGCGCCCAGTTTCAGCTCGCTCATGGCTTTGAGCAGCGGGAATGTCTCGTGGACAGAGAGTTCGGTTTCGTCGGTTTGGCGATGACGGGCAAAGCGGTGCGCTTTGAGGATCGAGATCACCGAACGGTTGATCAGGCTGCGGCCATAGATCGAGCTCACCACATTGTTATTGCGGTAGAGCTGACCGATAAGCGGGATCATCGCTTCTGCAAGTGCTTCACGATCAATCCACTCACCAAGACACTGGTCGGGCTTCTGAGTCACGGGAACCTTCCACATGTAGGGACAGAAAAAAGGGGCTACATTATGACGCCCCGCAGCCCATCGAGCAATGAGCGCCTGTCGCCACTCTGTCACTCCATGTATTTAGCCTGCGCAAACCTGACAGCACGGGCCTGTGACCGGTACAATTGGCGTCTTTGTCGCAACGCTTGGAGCTCGACCTCCCGTGCCTGTTCTGCGTCTACCGCACCTGCCGGCCACTGCCGGCAAACAAACCTGGGGCAACCTGCCGGGTGCCGCCCTGAGCCTGGCGATTGCCGAGGCTGCCAGCGCCGCCAAGCGCTTCACCCTGTTATTGACCGCGGACAGCCAGAGCGCTGACCGGCTCGAACAGGAGCTGCGCTTTTTCGCGCCCGAGCTGCCGGTGCTGCCGTTTCCCGACTGGGAAACCCTGCCCTACGACCTGTTCTCGCCGCACCAGGACATCATCTCGCAGCGGATTGCCAGCCTGTACCGGTTGCCGGAACTTGATCACGGCATTCTCGTGGTGCCGATCACCACTGCCCTGCACCGCCTGGCGCCGACCAGCTTCCTGCTCGGTAGCAGCCTGGTGCTGGACATCGGCCAGAAGCTGGATGTCGAACAGATGCGCACGCGCCTTGAAGCCAGCGGCTACCGCTGTGTCGATACGGTGTACGAGCATGGCGAGTTCGCCGTGCGCGGCGCGCTGATCGACCTGTTCCCGATGGGCAGCAAACTGCCCTACCGCATCGATCTGTTTGATGACGAAATCGAGACCCTGCGCACTTTCGACCCGGAAACCCAGCGCTCGATCGATAAGGTCGAGTCGGTACGGCTGTTGCCGGCCCGCGAGTTCCCGCTGCAAAAAGAGGCGGTGACCCGCTTCAAGGCACGCTTTCGCGAGCGCTTCGACGTCGATTTCCGCCGCTGCCCGATCTTCCAGGACCTGTCCAGCGGGATCACCCCGGCCGGTATCGAGTACTACCTGCCGTTGTTCTTCGAAGACACCTCGACCCTGTTCGATTACCTGCCGCAGGACACCCAGGTGTTCTCCCTGCCAGGTGCCGAGCAGGCCGCCGAGCACTTCTGGAGCGATGTACGCAACCGCTACGAAGAGCGCCGCATCGACCCGTCGCGCCCCTTGTTGCCGCCGGCCGAGCTGTTCCTGCCAGTGGAAGACTGCTTTGCCCGGCTGAAAAGCTGGCCGCGCGTGGTGGTCAGCCAGGATGAGATCGACAGCGGCGCCGGCCGTGAGCGCTTCCCGGCCCAGCCCCTGCCGAACCTGGCCATCGAAGCCAAGGCCAACCAGCCACTGGCGGCGCTGTCGGGCTTTCTCGACCAGTTCCCTGGCCGCGTGCTGTTCACCGCCGAGTCGGCGGGCCGTCGCGAAGTGCTGCTGGAGCTGCTTGAACGCCTGAAGCTGCGCCCGCAAACCGTCGACAGCTGGAACGCCTTCGTCGCGGGCAAAGAGCGCCTGGCAATCACCATCGCGCCGCTGGACGAAGGCCTGCTGCTCGACGACCCGGCCATCGCCCTGGTCGCCGAGAGCCCGCTGTTCGGTCAGCGGGTGATGCAGCGCCGGCGCCGCGACAAACGCAGCGACGCCAACAACGACGCGGTGATCAAGAACCTTACCGAGCTGCGCGAAGGCGCGCCGGTAGTGCATATCGACCACGGCGTGGGCCGCTACCTGGGCCTGGCGACCCTGGAAATCGACAACCAGGCCGCCGAGTTCCTCACCCTCGAATACGCCGAGGGCGCCAAGCTCTACGTCCCGGTGGCCAACTTGCACCTGATCGCCCGTTACACCGGCAGCGACGACGCCCTGGCGCCGCTGCACCGGCTGGGTTCCGAAGCCTGGCAGAAAGCCAAGCGCAAGGCTGCCGAACAGGTGCGCGACGTCGCCGCCGAACTGCTCGACATCTATGCCCGGCGTGCGGCGCGAAAAGGTTATGCCTTCGCCGACCCGTCGGTGGATTACGCCACCTTCAGTGCCGGCTTCCCGTTCGAAGAAACCCCGGACCAACAGAGCGCCATCGAAGCGGTGCGCGAAGACATGCTCGCGGCCAAGCCGATGGACCGCCTGGTCTGCGGCGACGTCGGCTTCGGCAAGACCGAAGTGGCCATGCGTGCAGCCTTCATCGCCGTGCACGGTGGCCGCCAGGTGGCAATTCTGGTGCCGACTACCCTGCTCGCCCAGCAGCACTACAACAGCTTCCGCGACCGCTTTGCCGACTGGCCGGTGACCGTGGAAGTGATGAGCCGCTTCAAGTCGCCCAAGGAAGTCGCCGCCGCCGTGGCGGACCTGGCCGAAGGCAAGATCGACATCGTCATCGGCACCCACAAGCTGCTGCAGGACGACGTCAAGATCAAAGACCTGGGCCTGGTGATCATCGACGAAGAGCACCGCTTTGGCGTGCGTCAGAAAGAACAGCTCAAGGCCCTGCGCAGCGAGGTGGACATCCTCACCCTGACCGCCACGCCGATCCCGCGCACCCTGAACATGGCGGTGGCCGGCATGCGCGACCTGTCGATCATCGCCACCCCACCGGCACGCCGGTTGTCGGTGCGCACCTTCGTCATGGAGCAGAACAAGAGCACGGTCAAGGAAGCCTTGCTGCGGGAGCTGCTGCGTGGCGGCCAGGTGTATTACCTGCACAACGATGTGAAGAGCATCGAGAAATGCGCCGCCGATCTCGCCGAACTGGTCCCCGAAGCGCGTATCGGCATCGGCCACGGGCAGATGCGCGAGCGTGAACTCGAACAAGTAATGAGCGACTTCTACCACAAGCGCTTCAACGTGCTGATCGCCTCGACCATCATCGAAACCGGCATCGACGTGCCCAGCGCCAACACCATCATCATCGAACGCGCCGACAAGTTCGGCCTGGCCCAGCTGCACCAGTTGCGCGGCCGGGTCGGTCGTAGCCACCACCAAGCCTACGCCTACCTGCTCACGCCGCCGCGCCAGCAGATCACCCCGGATGCCGAGAAGCGTCTGGAGGCCATCGCCAACACCCAGGACCTGGGTGCCGGTTTTGTCCTGGCCACCAACGACCTGGAGATCCGCGGCGCCGGCGAACTGCTCGGCGAAGGCCAGAGCGGGCAGATCCAGGCGGTCGGCTTCACCCTGTACATGGAGATGCTCGAGCGTGCGGTCAAGGCCATCCGCAAGGGCACCCAGCCGAACCTCGACCAGCCGCTGGGCGGTGGCCCGGAAATCAACCTGCGTCTGCCAGCGCTGATTCCCGAAGACTACCTGCCGGATGTGCACGCACGGCTTATCCTGTACAAACGCATCGCCTCGGCGCTGGACGAAGACGGCCTCAAGGACCTGCAAGTCGAGATGATCGACCGCTTCGGCCTGCTGCCCGAGCCGACCAAGAACCTGGTGCGCCTGACCTTGCTCAAACTGCAGGCGGAGAAGCTCGGCATCAAAAAAGTCGATGCCGGCCCCAACGGCGGCAAGATCGAGTTCGAAGCCGAGACCCCGGTCGATCCGCTGGTATTGATCAAGCTGATCCAGGGCCAGCCCAAGCGCTACAAATTCGAAGGCGCCACCCAATTCAAGTTCATGGTGCCGATGGAACGCCCGGAAGAACGTTTCAACAACCTCGAGGCGCTGTTCGAGCGCCTGACCCCACAATCTGCGTGAAGGAAGATCCATGCGTGCCATTCGCTGCCTGACCCTGCTGCTGGCATTGTTCGCTCCAGCGGCTTTTGCTGAAGGCGTTTATCAGGTCGAAATGATCCTGGTACGGCAGAACGCCGTACCGGCGATTACCAGCCAGTCCGCCCCGGAAGACTGGAGCGCTGGCGCCCAGGCCATTGCCGAAGGCGACCTGCGCCAACCGGCCATGACCGACGAAGCGGCCAAGCTGAGCGCCGACAGCCAGTACACCGTGCTGCTACACAAAGCCTGGAAACAGGGCGCCGGCACCGTCGCCATCAGTGACGGCAAGGAACAGTTCGGGCACTTCCCGATCGAGGGCAACCTGAACCTCAAGGAAGAGCGCTTTATCAGCGTCGAGGCCAGCCTCTGGGTCAACCAGTTCGATGGCAATGGCGCGGTGATCCAGAGCGAACAGCTCAAGCAGAGCAACAGCACGGTAAAAAATGGAGAACTGACCTTCCTTGACGGCGGCCACCTGGCCCTGCTGCTCAAAGTGACGGCCAACCGGCCAGCCAGTCCCCCCGCGCCTGCGCCGGAGATGATGGAGCAGTAATCGGATGCCGAAAACGCTGCGACAAGTGCTCGAAGATAACGACTGGGCCATGTCCTTCCCACCCAATGCGCTGGACAAGGGGTTCCGCTATGCCGAACAAAACCGGGTAAAGGTGATATCCCTGAAGGATTACAACCTTACCTCGGTCTGTCGCGGCTCAGGTGCCAACGTCTACACCCAGTCCATCAGCGTAAGGCCAGGCAAGCACTCCTCTTCGTTGAACGCCGACTGCACCTGTCCGGTCGGCTTCGACTGCAAGCACTGCGCAGCAGCCCTGTACCACCTGATGTCGCTTCCCGTGCCACAGACGGACAAGCAGAAGGATAACGGCGAGCAGTTAAGCCCTGCACTGGAGCACTGGCTGGGGCGCCTGGAAAAATCAGGCCCAGACGCCGATAAACGTGCCGAGCACAGCACGCGCACCCTGATGTACGAGCTTCAGTTCGAGGCAAACGGCACAGCCACTATCACACCGTACAAATGCAAGCGCCTCAAGGATGGCCGCCTCACAGACCTCAAGGTGATCCATTACCCGCACGAAATACTGCGACAAAACCCTGGCTACCTGACTGAAAACGATGCGAAATTTTTACGCATGGTAGTTGCCGGTACATCTACCGGCGCTTTTTCGAGCGGTGTCAACCTCGAAGACAGTGAGGGCACCGAGCTGCTTGAACATGCACTTGCCACCGAGCGTCTGTTTTTGACGGCCGGTGAACAGCCACTCAAACCAGGCCCAGCCCGGACAGGTGAGTTTCGCTGGGAAAAATTCAACAGCGAAAACTACAGAGGCGGCTGGTACTACCAGGGCAAGCTACTCAAGCTGGTACTGGCCTTGAAACCGCTGTACTACGTTGATGCCGAACTGGATCAGATTGGCCTGCTCAACCACAACTATGATGAAGTGACTGCTGCTTCCCTCGCCTTGGCACCGCTGGTGCCTGAAAGCCAGGTGGTGAATTTCAGCCACAGGATCCAGACCCTCAACCGGCAGATCCCCACCCCCAGAACATTGAGCGAGACGATCATCAACGGTATTGCCCCCACGCCCCACCTGATTCTGGGCAGCCATGAGTTCAGCGCTTATGTCCCGCAATCGGGCAGGATGCAACGCCAGCACCAGCACCGCGCCGCACTTTCCTTTGCATATGACGGCATCCGCGCCAGCGGCAGGCAAGGCACGGAAATCACACGCCTCGACGGCACCACCAACCAGCGCATCCAGCGCCAGACCGATGCCGAGAAACTGATACGTCAGAAACTGTTGGATCTGGGCTTCAAAGTGGCCACCCGACAAAGCAAAGCACTGCCAGAAAGCGCAGGCGAGCTTTTCGAGTTGGCAACCGAAGGCGCCTGGTTACGATTCATGCTCAACGATCTACCGCCCCTGCGCGAGCAAGGCTGGGAGATCGAATACACCGACGATTTCGCCTTCAATCTTGCCGAGGTCGATAACTGGTACGCCCATATTGACGAAGCCAGCGGGCGCGACTGGTTCGACCTGGAAGTGGGCATTGAGGTCAATGGCCAACGTTTGAGCCTGCTGCCCATACTGCTCACTGTATTACGCACTCACCCGGAACTGCTAAATCCTGCCCAGCTGAACAAGCGCCGCGACGACGAAAGCCTGCTGGTGCAGATTCCCGCCAACCAGGGCGAAGTACGTCGCAGCTTGCAAGTAGCACTTCCATACGGACGACTGAAGCCCGTACTGGCAACGCTGGGCGATTTCTACCTGCGTGAGTCGGGCGACGCCAGCCTGCGCCTGCCCACGCTCGATGCCACCCGCCTCAACGCACTGGAAGACATTCCGCTGAACTGGCAAGGTGGCGATCGGGTCCGCAACCTGGGCGAACGCCTGCGTGATATCCGTCGGCAACCGGTTCAGGCACCGGAAGGCCTCAACGCTACGCTGCGCACCTATCAGCTTGAAGGCCTGAGCTGGATGCAGGCCCTGCGCGAGCTGGAAGTCGGCGGTATCCTCGCCGATGACATGGGCCTGGGTAAAACCTTACAAACCCTGGCCCACCTGCTCACCGAAAAGAATGCTGGACGCCTGACTCGCCCAGCCATGGTAGTCATGCCCACCAGCCTGATTCCCAACTGGCAGGATGAGGCGGCGCGCTTTGCCCCCGGTCTTAGGGTCCTGGCCCTGCAAGGTATCGGCCGACGCAAGCACTTTGACAAGCTGCAGGACTACGACCTGCTGCTGACCACCTATGCTCTGCTGCCCAAGGACCTGGAGCACTTCAAGGAGCTGATGCTGCATGTACTGATCCTCGACGAGGCGCAGTACATCAAAAGCCCGAGCAGCAAAGCCGCTCAGGCTGCGCGCCAGCTGGAAGCACGCCAGCGCCTGTGCCTGAGCGGTACGCCGCTGGAAAACCACCTGGGTGAACTGTGGTCGCTGTTTCACTTCCTGCTGCCCGGCTGGCTGGGTGATGCCAAGGCATTCAACCGTGATTACCGGGTACCGATCGAGCGCCAGGGCAACGATGAGCGCCTGCAGCATCTCAACGCACGGATCAAGCCATTCCTGCTGCGGCGCACCAAGGAACAGGTGGCCACCGAGCTGCCAGCCAAGACCGACATGGTCCATTGGGTCGAGCTCAGCGATGCGCAGCGCGATGTTTACGAGGCCATGCGCCTGGCCATGGACCAGAAGGTGCGCGCGGAGATCACACGCAAGGGTGTGGCGCGCAGCCAGATCATCATCCTCGAAGCCTTGCTCAAACTGCGTCAGGTCTGCTGCGACCTGCGGCTGGTCAACAGCCAGGCCTCGACCGCCCGTGGCGCCCACTCGGGCAAGCTGGCGAGCCTGATGGAAATGCTTGAGGAGCTGCTTGCCGAAGGGCGACGCGTGCTGTTGTTCTCACAGTTCACCAGCATGTTGCGGCTGATCGAGGCCGAACTGCAGCAGCGGTCCATCGCCTACGCCCTGCTGACGGGTGAAACCCGCGATCGCCGGGCACCGGTACAGGACTTCCAGAGCGGGCGCCTGCAGATATTTCTCATCAGCCTCAAGGCCGGCGGTGTTGGCCTGAACCTGACTGCTGCCGACACTGTGATCCATTACGATCCCTGGTGGAACCCGGCGGCGGAAAACCAGGCTACCGACCGCGCCTATCGCATTGGCCAGGAAAAACCGGTGTTCGTCTACAAGCTGATTACCCGAGGCACGGTGGAGGAGAAAATCCAGCAGCTGCAGCAGGAGAAGTCGGCGCTGGCGGCCGGCGTGCTGGATGGGCGTCAGGCGGGGGACTGGCGCTTGGCGGCGGAGGATATCGATGCGTTGTTTGCGCCGCTGCCTGGCAAGCGCAAGACGTCGAAGGCGGGTTGAATTCATCGCTGGCAATGCCAACTCCCACAGGGTGCTGGTATTGCCATGTGGGAGCCGGCCTTGCCGGCGATTGGCTACTGGTATCAATCGACCAGTTGAGCCTCTTTGAGCGCCCCTAACGCCTCCAGCCAACGCGGCTGCTGGCGATAGTCGGTACGTGCAAAGCCCTGCCCGCGCATTTGTGCAATGCGTGGCGACGGCTTGACCTTCAGGCGTTGCGCCGCCGTCAATGCCAGCTCGGCAGCGGCCCGGTCATTACACACCAGGCCCATATCACACCCAGCACTCAATGCCGCCTCGATACGACTGGCCGCATCACCCACCACATGAGCACCCGCCATCGACAGGTCATCACTGAAGATCACCCCGTCAAAGCCCAGCTCGCCGCGCAGAATGTCCTGCAACCAGCGGCGCGAGAAGCCTGCCGGCTGGTTATCGACCTGCGGGTAGATGACATGCGCCGGCATCACCGCCGCCAGCTGACCGCTGAGCCGTGCGAACGGCACCAGATCTACTGCACGAATCTGCTCAAGGCTGCGCTCGTCAGTCGGGATGGCGACATGGGAGTCGGCCTCAGCCCAGCCATGCCCTGGGAAGTGCTTGCCGCATGCCGCCATGCCAGCGGCGTTCATACCGCGAATAAAAGCACCAGCCAAGACACTGGCACGCTGCGGATCCCCTTCGAACGCGCGGCTGCCGACCACGGCGCTACGCTGGTGATCAAGGTCCAGCACCGGGGCGAAACTCAGGTCCAGACCAACCGCCAGCACTTCGGTAGCCATCAGCCAGCCGCACTGCTCCGCCAGGTATTCGGCGTTGTCGTTATCGGCAATCGCACGCATCGCCGGCAAGCGGACAAAGCCCTGACGCAGGCGCTGCACCCGGCCACCTTCCTGGTCGACTGCCAGAATCAGGTCCGGGCGGATGGCACGGATCGAAGCGGTCAGTTCACGTACCTGACGCGGACTTTCGATGTTACGGGCAAAGATGATCAGGCCGGCCACTTCGGGCTGGCGCAACAGCTGGCGATCTTCGGCGGTCAGCCAGGTACCGGCGATGTCCACCATCAAGGAGCCTTGCAGGCTGGCACTCATAATTGATCCTTCAGTTCAGGGGCGCGCAGGCCCATTCGGGGCACGCGGCTTCTTCGATGCGCACCGGGCAATGCACGGGCACCTGGTCAAACAGGTGCAGCAGGTCGGCATTGCGCAGGCGCACACAGCCATGGGACAACGGCACGCCCATAGGTTCGCAATCAGGCGTGCCGTGCAGATAAATGTAGCGACGGAAGGTGTCGACCGAACCCAGACGATTGATTCCCGGCTCGCAACCGCTGAGCCAGAGGATACGGCTGAGGATCCAGTCACGACCGGGAAAGTGTTCATGCAGTTCAACTGACCACGTCTCGCCGGTCCAGCGTCGCCCGCGCAGCACCGCACCTTGCGGCAGCCCGGCACCGATCTTCGCCCGGACCTGATGCAGGCCACGCGGCGTACAACCGGAGCCATTGCGCTCACCGGCTCCATTGAACGCGGTGGACACAGGCAGACGCAGACACAACTGCCCCCGGGTGAACCCGTAGAGGCATTGATCGGCAAGGGAAATGTGCAGTAAATCGAGACTGGGCATGGGCGCTAGCTTAGCCGATGCGGCTCGCCGCGCCCAGCCATGGCATCAGGCCTTGGCGGCGACCGTGCTGCTTGAGGATTTGCTGCGCGGACGCAGCTGCGCGGCAGCCATGGCCTCGTCAGTGACACCGCTGTCGGCACGCATGCCGGCGGCGAGGAACGGCACCATCAGGCGCATGACCTGTTCGATCGAGGTGTTGACGCCGAAATCAGTTTCGGAAATAGCACGCAGTGCCTTGATCCCGGACATGCTGAACGCTGCGGCACCGAGCATGAAATGCACACGCCAGAACAGTTCGATGGGTGGAATACGCGGCGCGGCCTCGTTGACCAGCAGCATGTAACGACGGAACACCTTGCCGTACATGTCCTCCAGGTAACGCCGCAAATGCCCCTGACTCTGGCTGAAGGCCAGGCCCAGCAAGCGCATGAAGATCGACAGGTCGTTGCCACTGCGCGGCTGTACCACCAGCGCCTGCTCGACCAGCATTTCCAGCAGCTCTTCAAGGCTCGGCTTTTGCTCGGGGCGGGCCTGACGACGCTCCAGCTCACGCTCGAGGCTGGCACAGAAAGGACCGAGGAAACGCGAGAAGACCGCCTGGATCAAGGCCTTCTTGGAACCGAAATGGTAGTTCACCGCCGCCAGATTGACGCCGGCCTTGCTGGTGATCAGCCGTAATGAGGTTTCGGCAAAACCTTTTTCCGCGAACAACTGCTCGGCAGCATCGAGAATGCGTTCAACGGTTTCCGACTGGGCCATGACTACTCCGCCTGACAAACACTTGTTTGAAACATACGTTTCAAAGCGGTGTTTTGTCAAGTCCGCACAGCCGTTTTGTGCCTACCCGGTCACGTATTAAATCACAGCTGCAGGCCGCAAGCTGCAAGGACATTCGCACCTGGCGCCGGGTTTTCTTGCAGCCTGATGCTTGCAGCTTGCCACCCACTGTATATAATCCCAGTCACTGTATAAAAAGACAGAGCGATCGACATGCTAAAACTGACGCCACGCCAAGCTGAGATTCTGGCTTTCATCAAGCGCTGCCTGGAAGACAACGGCTTCCCGCCCACCCGCGCGGAAATCGCCCAGGAACTGGGTTTCAAGTCACCGAATGCCGCCGAGGAACACCTCAAGGCACTGGCCCGCAAGGGCGCGATCGAGATGACCCCGGGCGCCTCGCGCGGCATCCGCATCCCCGGCCTTGAAGCCAAGACCGAAGACAGCGGCCTGCCGATCATCGGCCGTGTCGCCGCCGGTGCACCGATTCTTGCCCAGCAACACATCGAGGAATCCTGCAACATCAACCCGGCCTTCTTCCACCCCCGGGCCGACTACCTGTTGCGCGTCCATGGCATGAGCATGAAGGATGTCGGCATCGTTGATGGCGACTTGCTCGCCGTCCACACCTGCCGCGAAGCCCGCAATGGCCAGATCGTGGTCGCCCGCCTGGGTGACGAGGTGACGGTCAAGCGCTTCAAGCGCGAAGGCAGCAAAGTCTGGCTGATTGCTGAAAACCCCGAATTCGCCCCCATCGAAGTCAACCTGAAAGACCAGGAGCTGGTGATCGAGGGCTTGAGTGTCGGCGTCATTCGCCGGTAAAGGAGGCGTCATGCAGCTCCCCCCAGCATCACAGAATGTACCGCAGCAAACACAACTGCCCCTGTTCGAAGCATTCCTGGCCCAGCCAGTGCTGCCCGGACTGAAAGCCGCCAAGCCTGCGCCGCACCCTGGCGCAGCTCAGGTTTTCAGCGAGCTGTCTTTGCGTGGTGCGCTGGGCAACTGCCAGAGCCTGCTGGCCCCCATGCTGCGCGATCTGAGCGAATTGAGCGAAGAACAGGACGAGCGCTGGCTGACCCTGATCGCCCCGCCGCCAAGCCTGACCCAGGCATGGCTGCGCGAAGCGGGCCTGAACCGTGAGCGCATCCTGTTGCTGCAACCACGCGGTAACCAGAGCGCTCTGCAACTGGCCTGCGAAGCCCTGCGCCTGGGCCGCAGCCATACTGTGGTCAGCTGGCTGAGCACGGTCAGCAGCAGCGCCCGCCAGCAACTGAGCACCGCCGCACGCGCCGGAGACGCACAGAGCCTGAACATCCGCCTTGGCTGATATTCAGGTCAAGTATTGATGGGTTTCGCCAGGCTTCCTCAGGACGAGGAAGCCCTGCAGGGCGATCAATGCAGAACGCGCGGTCCGTCGTCTCGCTCGATTTCGCCTTCCACCAGCTTGCCGGCCATCTGCACGCCAACACTGAGCATGGCCTTGGCCACTTCCACGTGCTGACCTTGCAGGAAAGCCTTGGCGTCCTCGGAGAAATCCAGGGTCACCAGGGAACCTTCGTCCTCGGCACGGCGCAGCTCGATCCGGCCATCCGGCAACTCGACAATTTCTAGAAAGGACGTTGGCATAAGGGGCAGTTCTCCACGAAAGGCCAGTATTGTACCAGCGAGCGTCCCAATCAGCACTCACTCAAGCCCTCGCGAAAACGAACGGTCAGCCCCTTCAGGTTCTGCCGCCAGCTCTCCAGCTCTTCCCGCGAAAGTGGCGCTATCTCGGGCTCATCAAGGCTCACGGCCTGAATCAACGGCTGGGTGACATCAGTTTTCGGCGCTTTTTTCGCGACCGGCGGTCGGAACAAATCGGCATAAGCGCCTAACAGTTGCGCCAGCCAGGTTTCCCGCTGCTCAGCCAGTTCAACCAGCTCGGCCATCTCGGGAATCGCTACAGCTTCCAGCACTTCGCGAGTCAGCAGCAGCTCTGCACGCGGGGCACCGGCCTGTGGTAAGCGGTAAAACCCGGCAATCTCGTGACACAGCCCCAGCAGTGCGCCGTACAGGTGAAACAGCGCCGACTCACGCTCAGCCTGAGTCAACGCCTGGGCATTCATCGCCCGGCTATCCTGGGCTTTGCCCATGGCTTCGAGAGCGAGGCCGGCGAAGTAAATCTTCTGATTGGTGCGGGTGTAGAGTTCCTGGGCCATCTGGGTGCCCTCCGAAAGGCTGCAAGGCGATCTGTGAATTTACACCATTGCAGGCCTGAAAAGCATCGCGGGGCAATCCCGCTCCCACAGGGATTCCTTAATCCTGTGGGAGCGGGATTGAACTGGTCTAATGATCCCGGACACCTCTTAAGGGCGATAT
>NZ_JANHLE010000022.1 GCF_028682475.1 Pseudomonas putida | reverse complement strand
AGCAGAGGCTAATCCATCCTGTGGGAGCGGGCTTGCCCCGCGATGCTGTCAGTCGCCCGTGGCAACCTGACGCTGCGGATCGGTAATCCACTCGCTCCACGACCCCGCATACAGCTTGCCCAGCGGATACCCCGCCAACGCCAGGGCAAACAGGTTATGGCACGCCGTCACTCCAGAGCCGCAATACGCCACGAGTTGCTCTGGCGAACGCTTGCCCAGCTTCTCGGCAAAGCGCTTCTTGAGTTGAGCCGCCGGCAGAAACCGCCCGTCAGCCCCCAGGTTGTCGGTGAATGCAGCACATTGCGCCCCCGGTATATGCCCGGCCACCGGATCAATGGGCTCTACCTCACCGCGAAAACGTGGCAGGCCGCGGGCATCGATCAGGGTCAGGTCAGGCTGACCGAGTCGTTCACCCAGTTGTTCGGCGTCAAGCACCATCGCCGCATCAGGCTCGCCGCTGAAGTTGCCCTCGCGCTTGGCCGCAGCATCCAGGCTCAACGGCAAACCGGCCGCATGCCAGGCCTTCAGGCCACCATCGAGGATCGATACCCCACTGCGCTTGCCGAGCCAGGCCAGCAGCCACCAGGCGCGGGCAGCAAATGCACCAGGACCATCGTCATAAAGCACGATCTCGCTGTCGTTGTTGATTCCCCAGGCGCGCAGACGCTCGATCAGGTGCTGCGGATCCGGCAACGGATGACGCCCGGTCACACCCTTGATCACCGGGCCGCTCAGGTCGCGTTCAAGGTCGGCGAAATGCGCTCCGGCAATATGCCCCTCGGCATAGCTGCGCTGGCCATAATCGATGTCTTCCAGGGCAAAGCGGCAATCGAGTATCACCAGCGCCGGCGCCTCCAGGCGGTCGGCCAATTGCTGGGCGGTGATCAGTTGCGCGAGGGGCATGACAGTCTCCTGAACGATTGAACGGATACGGCCTGGGCGCTTATTGCTCCAGTGCCTGGTTAAGCGAAACGTAGAATTCCTGACACAGGGCATCCACCGCCGGGCGGGCCTGGGCGGTGACAAAGCCAAGTTCAAGGACCAGCACCTGATAGATGCCGCGCTTGAAGGCATCCTCGCTCAAATGCGCCGAATTTTCCCGGGTGGTACACAGAAAGCGTACCCAGGAAGTCAGCACGATCCAGGCGTTGAGGGTCAGCGACTCGATCTGCACGGCATCCATCTGCACGATCCCGGCTTCGACGAAGCCGCGGTAAATCGCCTGGCCTTGGATCAGGCAACGCTGGGAAAATCGCCGGTAGCGCGCCGCCAGCTCCTTGTCACTGTCGAGCAGGTGCTCAAGGTCGCGATGCAAAAAGCGATAGTCCCACATAGCCGCCAACAGCTCCTTGAGATAGAAGCGCTTGTCTTCGACCGTCGAGGGCCGCCCTTGCGGCGGGCGCAGAAAGCTTTCGACCTGCTCTTCATACTGGGTGAAGAGCACCGCGATGATTTCCTGTTTGTTGGCGAAGTGGTAGTACAGGTTGCCCGGGGAAATCTCCATATGGGCGGCGATGTGGTTGGTGCTGACACTGCGCTCGCCCTGCTGGTTGAACAGCTCCAGGCTGTTCTGCACGATGCGTTCGCGGGTCTTGATACGCGGGGCCATGATCAGCTCCAGAGACCGGGCTTTGATTGAATAGGTCCATCTTACGGTTTATCCGAAGGTGGATGTACCTGCCTGGGGTTAAAAAAGGATCGCAAAACACTCAGAATAGAGTATAAGCTCTAGAAAAACACTGCCGTGGAGTTTCGCATGACTGCCGATGCTGCTCGTCTTTTGCCTGCGACTGCCGTTGATGACCTGAACGACCAGTTCAACGCCCAGCGCCAGTCGTTTGCCGGAAACCCCATGCCGCCGTTGGCCCAACGCCGGCAATGGCTGAAGAGCCTGCGCCAGTTGCTGCTCGCCCATCAGGACGAACTGATCGCAGCCATCAGCGAAGACTTCAGCGGCCGCAGTGCCGACGAAACCCGCCTGGCCGAGCTGATGCCGAGCATCCAGGGCCTGCACCATGCCGAACGCCATCTCAAACAGTGGATGAAGGCCTCACCGCGCAAGGTCGGCCTGGCCTTCCAGCCGGCCAGCGCCAAGGTGCTGTATCAGCCGCTGGGCGTGGTCGGGATCATCGTGCCGTGGAACTACCCGCTGTTCCTCGCCATCGGCCCGTTGACCGGTGCCCTGGCCGCTGGTAACCGGGTGATGCTCAAACTCAGCGAAGCCACACCGGCGACCGGCCTGCTGCTCAAGCAACTGCTGCAATCGGTATTCCCCGAAGACCTGGTCAGCGTCGCGCTGGGCGAAGCCGATGTCGGCGAAGCCTTCTCGCGCCTGCCCTTCGATCATCTGTTGTTCACCGGTGCCACCAGTGTCGGCCGTCATGTGATGCTGGCGGCGGCACAGAACCTGACCCCGGTGACCCTGGAGCTGGGCGGTAAATCGCCGGCCATCGTTTCGGCCAGCGTGCCTTTGGCCGACGCCGCCGAACGCATTGCCTTCGGCAAGACCCTGAATGCCGGACAGACCTGTGTGGCGCCGGACTACGTACTGGTGCCACGCGAACGCCTGGACGACTTCGCCACCGCCTACCGCAACGTGGTTCATCGCTTTTACCCACGCGTGGCAGACAACCCGGACTACAGCGCGATCATCAACCCGCGTCACCTGGCGCGCCTGGAAAGCTACCTGAGCGATGCCCGCGACAAGGGCGCGAAGATCGTTGACCTGTACCCGCAGGAAGCACGCCAAGGTCGGCGCTTGCCACCTCACCTGCTGCTGCAGGTGAATGACCAGATGCGTGTGATGCAGGACGAAATCTTCGGCCCGCTGCTGCCGCTGGTGCCCTACGACAGCCTTGATCAGGCACTTTCGTACATTAATCAGCGTCCGCGTCCCCTGGCGCTCTACTACTTTGGCTACAACCGGGCCGAGCAGCAGAGAGTCCTGGAACAGACCCACTCCGGCGGCGTCTGCCTCAACGATACCTTGCTGCACGTGGCTCAGGACGACCTGCCGTTCGGTGGCGTCGGCCCTTCCGGCATGGGCCACTACCACGGCCACGAGGGCTTCTTGACCTTCAGCAAGGCCAAGGCGGTGTTCGCCAAGCAGCGCTTCAACGCCGCACGGTTGATCTACCCGCCCTATGGCAAGGCCTTGAGCAAGCTGGTGTACAAACTCTTCATCCGCTAACACCCCCGACCAGGCATAACAACAATGACTACAAGTCTGCCTGCAACACCCGCCCTGAGCCGCCGCGGGCTGCTAAAGTTCAGCCTCGGCGCCAGTGCCTTCCTGGCCACCGCCGGGTTGGGCGCCAGCCTCACCGGATGCTCGGCGCAAACGCCGGCCAGCGGTTTCATCAGCCTGCGCCAGAGCGACCTGCCGATTCTGCGCAGCCTGATCCCGGTCATTCTTGCCGGTACAACCGCCGCCGAACACCTTGAAGCCGTACTGCAACGGCTGGACAACAAGCTCGCCAGCTTGTCCCCGGCCATGCTCAAGTTGACCCTGCAACTGTTCGATGTACTCGCCCTGCCGGTGACCCGAGGGCCGCTGACCGGTATCTGGGGCAGCTGGGAAAACGCCAGCGTTGAACACATCCAGGCCTTTTTGCAGCGCTGGGAGAACAGTTCGCTGAATCTGCTGCGCATGGGCCACGCCTCCCTGCTGCAGCTGTTGCAGATGGCCTGGTACGAGATGCCGCAGTCCTGGGCCCATTGCGGCTACCCAGGCCCACCCAAGATCTGAATCATCCGATAACGACAAGAGGCTGAAGATGCCCGTACCCGACCTGTTTCGCGAAGGCCTTGGCCGCGGCTGGAAAGCCCGTGACGCCTCGCGCCTGGACCAGGACCTGAGCCTGGAAACCGATATCGTCATCATCGGCAGCGGTGCCGGTGGCGCCACCAGTGCCGAACTGCTCAGCGCCGCTGGTTTCAAGGTGCTGCTGATCGAAGAGGGCCCGCTCAAGACCAGCAGCGACTTTCACCTGCTCGAAGACCAGGCCTACGCCAACCTCTATCAGGAAGGCATCGGCCGCATGAGCAAGGATGGCGCCATCACCATCCTGCAGGGCCGCGCAGTGGGCGGCACCACCCTGATCAACTGGACCTCGAGCTTTCGCACCCCCGAGCCGACCTTGCAGCACTGGGCCAGCGAACACGGGGTCAAAGGCCTGAGCAGCGCCGAACTGGCACCCTGGTTCGAACGCATGGAGCAGCGCCTGGGCATCGCCCCCTGGGTGATGCCGCCGAATGCCAACAACGAGGTGCTCAAGCGCGGCTGCACAGCCCTCGATTACAGCTGGAAAGTCATTCCACGCAACGTGCGCGGCTGCTGGAACCTGGGTTACTGCGGCATGGGCTGCCCGGTCAATGCCAAGCAATCGATGCTGGTCACCAGCATTCCCGCCACCCTGGAAAAAGGCGGCGAGCTGCTTTATCTGGCCCGCGCCGAACGCTTGATCCATGACGGCGAGCACATCAGCAGCCTGCAATGCCTGGCGCTGGATGAGCGCTGTGTGAACCCGACCGGGCGCAAGATCCAGGTCAAGGCGCGCCACTACATCCTCGCCGGTGGCGGGATCAACAGCCCGGGCCTGCTGCTACGCTCGGATGCCCCGGACCCGCATGAACGCCTGGGCAAGCGCACCTTTCTGCACCTGGTCAACTTCAGCGCCGGGCTGTTCAAGGACAAGGTCAACCCGTTCTACGGCGCGCCGCAGTCGATCTACTCCGACCACTTCCAGTGGCGCGACGGCGTCAGCGGGCCGATCGGTTACAAACTCGAAGTCCCGCCGCTGCACCCGGCGCTAGCCAGCACCCTGCTGGGCAGCTTCGGCACTGAAAATGCCATGCGCATGGAGCAACTGCCCAACACCCACGTGATGCTCGCGCTGCTGCGTGACGGCTTTCACCCGGACAGCATCGGCGGTGAAGTCCAGCTGCGCGGCGATGGCGCGCCGGTACTCGATTATCAGGTTTCGCCCTACGCCTGGGACGGCGTACGCCGTGCCTTCCACAGCATGGCGGAGATCCAGTTCGCCGCCGGTGCCGAGGCGGTATTGCCGCTGCACAGCGATAGCCGCCACGTGAAAACCCTGGGCGAGGCCCGGCAATTGATCGACGGCCTGAGCCTTGAGCTGTTCCGCACACGCCTGGGCAGCGCCCACGTCATGGGCGGTTGCGCCATGGGCGAAGACCCGCGCCAGGCGGTCTGCGACAGTCTGGGACGCCATCATCAGCTGGCCAACCTGTCGATCCACGACGGTTCACTGTTCCCCACCAGCATCGGCGCCAACCCGCAATTGTCGGTGTACGGCCTCACGGCGCGGCTCACCGATGGCCTGATCGAGCGCCTGGGTGCCGGGAGATGACAACAAATGGACAGCCTGTCTATAGTGCCTTCAGCGTGCGCAGGCGACTTGGCCGACTGCCACTGCTGCGATACCATCCGATTCCCCAACGCACTCCTGCCAGGACGACGCGATGAACCGAGTGTTGTACCCAGGTACTTTCGACCCTATTACCAAGGGCCATGGCGATCTGGTCGAGCGTGCCTCACGGCTGTTCGACCAGGTGATCATTGCGGTCGCCGCCAGCCCCAAGAAAAACCCGCTGTTCCCGCTGGAACAACGGGTGGAACTGGCTCGTGAGGTCACCAAGCACCTGCCCAATGTCGAAGTCATCGGCTTCTCATCCTTGCTCGCGCACTTTGCCAAGGAACAGCAGGCCAATGTGTTCCTGCGCGGCCTGCGGGCCGTCTCGGACTTCGAGTACGAGTTCCAGCTGGCGAACATGAACCGCCAGCTGGCACCGGACGTCGAAAGCCTGTTCCTGACCCCTTCCGAGCGTTATTCGTTCATTTCCTCGACCCTGGTCCGGGAAATTGCGGCACTGGGTGGCGACATCAGCAAATTCGTCCATCCGATCGTCGCCGAGGCCCTGACCGAACGCTTCAAGAAGTGACATCGGTGATTTGACCACGGCGCCCGCGTGCACTGCGGGCGCTAATGCGGCACAATTGTGTCCATTGGTTTTCAAATGCCCGGGTTCTGAGCCCGGGCCGGAGTCCCCATGTCCCTGATCATCACCGACGATTGCATCAATTGCGACGTCTGCGAACCCGAGTGCCCGAACGCCGCTATTTCCCAGGGCGAAGAGATCTACGTGATCGACCCGAACCTGTGCACCCAGTGCGTCGGCCACTATGACGAGCCACAGTGCCAGCAAGTCTGCCCGGTTGACTGCATCCCGCTGGATGAAGCCCATCCGGAAACTGAAGAGCAGTTGATGGAAAAATACCGCCGAATCACCGGCAAGGCCTGATGCCGTTCGTCGCCCGTCTCGCGCCTCTGCTTCTTGGCACCGTCCTGGCGCTGGCAACGGCCAGCGCCCTGGCACAAGGCCCGGGACGTGCGGCGATTGCCAGCCCGCATGCCGAAGCCACGGCTGCTGCGCGGGAAATCCTTGAGCAAGGCGGTAATGCCTTCGATGCGGCCATTGCCGTCAGCGCCGCACTGGCGGTCGTCGAGCCTTATGGTTCAGGACTCGGTGGCGGTGGATTCTTCCTCCTGCGCGAAGGCGACACGCCTGCACGTTATGCGTTTATCGACGCCCGCGAGCGCGCGCCGGGCAAAGCCAGCGAAGCCATGTACCTGAAGGACGGCAAGGTTCAGCCTGGCCTGTCCATCAACGGCCCGCTGGCAGCTGCGATTCCCGGCTTGCCGGCAGCGCTGGCGGACCTCGCCGCGCAGTACGGCAAACTGCCGCTGAAAAACACCCTGGCCCCAGCTATTCGCCTGGCCAACCAGGGTTTTGCCGTCGACCGCATTTACCGCGACCGGGCCCAGATGCGCTTGAGCGCCCTGCGCGACGACCCGGAAAGCGCCCGGCTGTTCCTCCAGAACGGTGAAGTACCGGCCCTCGGCACACAGATCCGCCAGCCCGAACTGGCCATTACCCTCGAGCGCCTGGCCAACCAGGGCCGCGAGGGTTTCTACGCAGGCCCGACCGCCCAGGCCATGGTGCAGGGCGTGCAGGCCGCAGGCGGAATCTGGAGCCTGGATGACCTGGCCAACTACCGCACGGCCAAACGCGAACCGTTGCGCTACCAGCTGGCTGACCAGCGCGAACTGATCAGCGCCCCACCGCCTTCAGCCGGCGGCGTGGCCCTGGCCCAGAGCCTGGCGATGCTGCAGCGCCTGCCCTGGCAGAGCGCCGAGCCGGTGCAACGCAGCCATTACGTACTGGAAGTGCTGCGTCGCGCCTACCGCGACCGCGGCCTGCTCGGCGATCCGGATTACGTCGCCAACCCGCTGCCGCAACTGCTGGCACGCAATTACCTGACCCGCCTTGCCGACAGCATCGACGTGCATCAGGCCACGCCCAGCAGCAGTCTGCCGCCCGCCCCGGCCTGGCGTGAAGGCGACCACACCACCCACTTCGCGGTGATCGACGCCGACGGCAACGCCGTGGCCGCGACGCTGTCGGTCAACCTGCCCTTCGGCGCAGCGTTCAGCGCACCTGGCACCGGCGTGGTGTTGAACAACGAAATGGACGACTTTGCCGCCGACCCACGTGGCAGCAACAGTTACGGCCTGGCCGGCAGCCAGGCCAATGCCGTGGCGGCCGGCAAACGGCCGCTGTCGAGCATGAGCCCGAGTTTCATCGAGAGCCCGACACAGTTCGCCGCCTTCGGCACACCGGGCGGCAGCCGGATTCCGAGCATGGTGTTGCTGTCGATGCTGGGCTTTCTCGAAGGCAAGCCGGTCGCCAACTGGCCCGCGGTACCGCGTTATCACCACCAGTACCTGCCGGATGTGGTCGAGCACGAACCGGGGGCGTTCAGCGCCGAACAGCAGCGTGAACTACAGGCACGCGGCTACACGCTCAAGGATTTGGGCCGCACTTACGGCAATCAGCAAGTGTTGTACTGGGATAAGTCCAGGCAGACCCTGGAAGCCGCCAGCGACCCGCGTGGCGTGGGTGCCGCCGACGTGCTCAGCCCGCGCTGAGCACCTTCACTTCTGGCAGCGCGGGCAGAACACGCTGGCGCGCTGGCCGAGCTTGACCTCGCGCAGGATGCTGCCGCAGACCTTGCAGGGCTCTTCCCGGCGGCCGTAGACGAACAGCTCCTGCTGGAAATAGCCCGGCTGGCCATCACCGCCGACAAAGTCGCGCAAGGTGGTACCACCGCGCTCGATCGCGCAGGCGAGGATGCGTTTGATCTCGATCGCCAGCTTCAGGTAGCGCGCCCGTGAAATGCTCCCGGCTTCGCGGCGCGGATCGATGCCTGCGGCAAACAGCGCCTCGGTCGCATAGATGTTGCCGACCCCGACCACCACCGCGTTGTCCATGATGAACGGCTTGACCGCCATGGACTTGCCCCGCGACAGCTTGAACAGGCGCTCGCCGTCGAACAGGTCGGTCATCGGCTCCGGGCCCAGCTTGATCAACAGCTCATGGTTAAGCGGATCGAGGCTCCAGAGCATCGCGCCAAAACGGCGCGGGTCGGTATAGCGCAAGGCCAGGCCCGACTCCAGCTCGATATCCACATGCTCATGCTTGGCGGCCGGCAAGCCGATCTCGACCAGACGCAGGTTGCCGGACATCCCCAGATGACTGATCAGCGTGCCGACTTCGGCATTGAGCAGCAGGTACTTGGCGCGACGCTCGACCTTGACGAAACGCTGCCCGGACAGACGAATATCCAGGTCCTCGGGAATCGGCCAGCGCAGGCGCCGGTCGCGCACGATCACCCGGTTGACGCGCTGGCCTTCCAGGTAAGGCGCGATACCGCGCCGGGTGGTCTCGACTTCTGGTAGTTCCGGCATGGATCAGTGACTGCCCAATTCGCGAATGGTCTGCTTGAGGTTCTCAAAGTCGTACTCGGAAAGCCCCACATAGTCGAGCACCAGGTGCCCAACGGCATTCCACTCGTGGTCGACGCTCTGATTGCCCAGCACCCGGTACGACGAGCAGATGTGCTCGGCCATCTTGAGGATCGCCAGCAGGTTCTTCAGCTGGCAGTTACGCGCCGAATCATCGCTGAACACCGCCAGGGCATTGTGGTGGTTGGCGATGGCATTGCTCAGGTGCTCGGGCAGGCGCCAGGACTTGGCGGTGTAGTAACCAACCACCGCGTGGTTGGTGTTGAACACCTGGTTTTCGGTGTCGACCACCCGTTTGTCGGCGCCCGCATTGGCGTAGGCGTCTTCGAGCACGCCCATGTAGTCGGGAAAGCGTTTGAGCATCAGCGGCACGCCACAGTCGTGGAACAGGCCAAGGGCATAAGCCTCGTCAACCGCCTGCGAGCCGATGCGCTTGGCCAGGGTCAGGCAGGTCATGGCCACATCCTGGGCGGTATCCCAGAAACGGTTGAGGGTGACGATGGTGTCGTCGCTCATCTCGCCCTTGATCGACTGGGCGTTGATCAGGTTGATGATCGAACGACTGCCGAGCAGGTTCACCGCGCGCTGGATCGAAGCAATCTTGTTGGTCAGGCCGTAATACGGCGAGTTGACCAGCTTGAGCAAGGCGCCCGACAGGCCCGGGTCCTGGGCGATCAGTTTGGCGATCACCTCAAGGTCGGGGTCAGGCATGTATTGCTCGAACTGAAGATCGACCATGATCTGCGGCTGCGGCGGCACGCTGATGCCTTGCAAGGCGTGCTGGATCTGTTCGGCGGAGAGTTCCTGGGACATAAGTACACACTCGGGGCTGAGCGGCGATTCTAACCCGATCGTACTGGCCAAGGGTGAAGCGAAAGGCCCCTGCTCTGTTGCAATTTGTCGCTATTCCCATCAGCGCCACAGGCATCAGGTTATACTCCCGCTCTTTTTTCCCGGAGCGACGTCATGTCCCTGCCCAGCCTTCGTCTCAAAGCCAATGCCGACCGCCGCCTGCGCGCCGGCCACCTGTGGGTTTACAGCAACGAAATCGACGTCGCCGCGACCCCGCTGCATGGCTTCAAGGCCGGTGACCAGGCGATTCTGGAAACCGCCGGCGGCAAGGCGCTGGGCGTCGTGGCCATGAGCCCGAACAACCTGATCTGCGCCCGCCTGCTGTCGCGTGACGCAAAGCTGGCGCTGGACAAGTCGCTGCTGGTGCACCGCATCAACGTGGCCCTGTCGCTGCGTGAACGCCTGTTCGACAAGCCGTTCTACCGCCTGGTGTACGGCGATTCCGACCTGTTGCCGGGCCTGGTCGTCGATCGCTTTGGCGATATTCTGGTCGTTCAGCTGGCCTCGGCCACCATGGAACTGCACAAGGACGACGTCATCGCCGCCCTGGTCCAGGTGCTCAAGCCAAGCGGCATCCTGTTCAAGAACGACTCGGCCGCCCGCGATGCCGAAGGCCTGAACCGTTACGTCGAAACCGTGTTCGGCCTGGTGCCGGAGTGGGTTGCCCTGGAAGAGAACGGGGTGAAATTCGAAGCGCCGGTGATGGAAGGCCAGAAGACCGGCTGGTTCTACGACCACCGCATGAACCGCGCGCGTCTGGCCCCGTACGTTCAGGGCAAGCGCGTCCTCGATCTGTTCAGCTACATCGGTGGCTGGGGTGTGCAGGCCGGTGCTTTCGGCGCCAGCGAAGTGTTCTGCGTCGACGCCTCGGGCTTTGCCCTCGATGGCGTGGAGCGCAACGCCGCGCTCAACGGCATTGCCGAGAAGCTCACCTGCATTGAAGGCGACGTGTTTGAAGCGCTGAAGGAGCTGAAAGCGTCCGAAGAGCGTTTCGACGTGATCGTTGCCGACCCGCCCGCCTTCATCAAGCGCAAGAAAGACCTGAAAAACGGTGAGGGCGCTTATCGTCGCCTGAACGAACAGGCCATGCGCCTGCTGACCAAGGACGGCATTCTGGTCAGCGCTTCGTGCTCTATGCACCTGCCCGAGGATGATCTGCAGAACATCCTGCTGACCAGCGCCCGCCACCTGGACCGCAACATCCAGCTGCTCGAACGCGGCGGCCAGGGCCCGGATCACCCGGTCCACCCGGCGATCCCGGAAACCCGTTACATCAAGAGCATTACTTGCCGACTGCTGCCTAACAGTTAAGGTACATCGCGGGGCAAGCCCGCTCCCACTGTGTGAGCAACTGGCTGTCACCTGCTTATTTGTGGGAGCCGGCCTTGCCGGCGATGGGGCGCGTAGCGGCCCTGGCCCGGCTACGCCGGGCATCGCCAGCAAGGCTGGCTCCCACAGGTTGATCCAGCCGGTGGGAGCGGGCTTGCCCCGCGATGGGCACTCAGATATCCAACACCTGCGAAGCAATCCCGAAATACACCAGCACCCCGGCGGCATCGGCAATCGACGTCACCAAAGGCCCGCTGGCAGTGGCCGGGTCAAGCTTCATGCGGCTGAGCAGAAACGGCAGGCTCATGCCGATCAGGCTACCGAGCAGAACGATGACCAGCATGCTGCTGGCAACGATCAGGGCGATATCCGGACCACCGCGCAATACCCCCAACGACGCCACCGCAACCGCCATGGTGCCCCCCAGGGCCAACGCCACGCCGCATTCACGTCCGAGCAAGCTCAGCCAGTCACGCATGACCACTTCACCCGTGGCGAGCGCGCGGACCATCAAGGTTGCCGACTGGGCGCCGGCATTACCGCCGCTATCCACCAGCAAAGGCAGGAAAAACACCAGGGCGATATGCGCAGCGATGGTGTCTTCGAAAGCGGCGATACCCGCGCCGGAAAACAGGTTGCCGAACACCAGCAGCACCAGCCACAGCACGCGTTTGCGATAGAGCAAACCCACCGTCGCGGTCTTCAGATTGCCCAGATGGGTACCGATCAAGGCGCCCTTGTGAAAATCCTCGGTGGCCTCCTCGACCACTACGTCCATGGCATCGTCACAGGTGACAATGCCCACCAGACGCCCGCTGCTGTCCAGCACCGGCAACGCCAGCAGGTCGTGCTCACTGATTCGCCTGGCCACTTCTTCCTGGGAAGTGACAGTACTGACGCTTAGCACCGGACGCACCATCAGTTGTTCCACCGGCAGCTCAGGAGTAGCCAGAATCAGCTCACGCAGCGACAGCGTGCCAAGCAAGTTGCCTTGCTCGTCGAGCACATAGGATTGATAGATGGTTTCGGCATCGGCGGCTTCGCGGCGCAGCATGTCGATGGCCTGGCTTGCGCTCAGGCCGCTGCAGATACACGAGTAGTGGCTGCTCATCAGCGCTCCTGCAGTCCCTGCAGGGTAGCGCCCGGCCTGCAGCAGGTCGTCGCGACGGGCCTGGGCTTGCTCACGGGGCAAGGCCAATCCGCCCGGGTTTGCTTGGTGAATCGTGGTCATATCGATCTCCAGGCAGCAGCGCAGGTGCCTGGAGGCCGACCGGCAAGGCTGTCGGTCAGCTAACGGGCAGCCCTGACGCCACTGCGTTCAGTGCCAGAATGTAGGTTCGCGATGAACTGAAACTGGGAAGGTCCATTAAGGGTGTCGTCTCGTAAGCCGCACATGCGGCGCGGGGATGATAGCCAGTTCGGCAAGCGCGAACAGCCGTTTTTCCGGGCTTTCGCGGCATTTCAGAATGCTCCTACAGTCAGGCTTACAAGCGGTCTGACAGACCATTCGCAGAGCAATAGCGCCGCCGAACGCCACCAACCATCTACAACGCCATTCCTTCGCGGCGCCAGCGGTGTAGAATCGGGCTATTCATCGCCAGTCATCCCCGGCGGGTTTATGAGCTCTGGCCGAGCGCACGGCGATCCCGCGGCGATCTCGGCTTCATCCGTACCAGCGGCCACCTGCCTTCGGTGCAAAGGACAAGAGAAGCTCACTCCCCTTTTTGTTACCTGATTAGCCGCCAGGAGTGCTTCATGCCTGATTACCGCTCGAAAACGTCCACCCACGGCCGCAACATGGCCGGCGCACGCGCTTTGTGGCGCGCCACCGGGATGAAAGACGAAGATTTCAAAAAACCGATCATCGCCATCGCCAACTCGTTCACCCAGTTCGTCCCGGGGCATGTGCACCTGAAGGACCTGGGCCAGCTGGTCGCCCGCGAGATCGAACGCGCCGGTGGCGTGGCCAAGGAATTCAACACCATCGCGGTCGACGACGGCATCGCCATGGGCCACGACGGCATGCTCTATTCGCTGCCGAGCCGCGAGATCATCGCCGACTCGGTCGAGTACATGGTCAACGCCCACTGCGCCGACGCCATCGTCTGCATCTCCAACTGCGACAAGATCACCCCTGGCATGCTCATGGCCGCCCTGCGCCTGAACATTCCGGTGATCTTCGTTTCCGGCGGACCGATGGAAGCCGGCAAGACCAAGCTGGCCAGCCATGGTCTGGACCTGGTCGACGCCATGGTCATTGCCGCCGACTCGAGCGCTTCCGATGAAAAGGTCGCCGAATACGAGCGCAGCGCCTGCCCGACCTGCGGTTCCTGCTCCGGCATGTTCACCGCCAACTCGATGAACTGCCTGACCGAAGCCCTGGGCCTGGCCTTGCCGGGCAACGGTTCGACCCTGGCCACCCACAGCGACCGCGAACAGCTGTTCCTGCAGGCCGGACGCACCATCGTCGAGCTGTGCAAGCGTTACTACGGCGACAACGACCAGAGCGTGCTGCCGCGTAACATTGCCAACTTCAAGGCGTTCGAAAACGCCATGATGCTCGACATCGCCATGGGCGGCTCGACCAACACCATCCTCCATCTGCTGGCCGCCGCTCAGGAAGCCGAGATCGATTTCGACCTGCGCGATATCGATCGCCTGTCGCGCAAAGTGCCGCAGCTGTGCAAGGTCGCGCCAAACATCCAGAAGTACCACATGGAAGACGTCCACCGCGCTGGCGGCATCTTCAGCATCCTCGGCTCGCTGGCCCGTGGCGGCCTGCTGCACACCGACCTGCCGACCGTGCACAGCCCGAGCATGGAAGAAGCCATCGCCAAGTGGGACATCACCCAGACCGACGACGCCGCGGTGCACCACTTCTTCAAGGCCGGCCCGGCCGGTATCCCGACCCAGACCGCGTTCAGCCAGTCGACCCGCTGGGAAACCCTGGACGACGACCGTGAAAACGGCTGCATCCGCAGTGTCGAGCACGCCTACTCGCAAGAAGGCGGCCTGGCCGTGCTGTACGGCAACATCGCCCTGGACGGTTGCGTGGTGAAGACCGCGGGTGTCGACGAGTCGATCCATGTGTTCGAAGGCAACGCGAAAATCTTCGAAAGCCAGGACAGCGCCGTGCGCGGCATTCTTGCCGACGAAGTGAAGGAAGGCGACATCGTCATCATTCGCTACGAAGGCCCGAAAGGCGGCCCGGGCATGCAGGAAATGCTCTACCCGACCTCCTACCTGAAGTCCAAAGGCCTGGGCAAAGCCTGCGCGCTGCTCACCGACGGTCGTTTCTCCGGCGGCACTTCGGGCCTGTCCATCGGCCACGCTTCGCCTGAAGCGGCTGCCGGCGGCGCCATCGGCCTGGTGCAGGATGGTGACAAGGTACTGATCGACATCCCGAACCGCTCGATCAACCTGCTGGTCAGCGATGAAGAGTTGGCGGCACGTCGTGTTGAGCAGGACAAGAAGGGCTGGAAGCCGGTGGAAGTGCGTCCACGTAAAGTGACCACCGCACTGAAAGCCTACGCCCTGCTGGCCACCAGCGCCGACAAGGGCGCGGTACGCAACAAGGCGTTGCTCGACGGGCTGTAAGTCACGCGGCAAATAAAAACCGGCGCCTGGTGCGCCGGTTTTTTATGCCTGTGATTTATGCGTTGTGCCTATCGCCGGCATGCCCCTGTGGCTCCCTGATCTTGTACCAGGCCACATACAAGGCTGGCAGGAACAGCAAGGTCAGCAGGGTGGCGATGATAATCCCGCCGATCATCGCGTAGGCCATTGGCCCCCAGAACACCTCACGGGCGATGGGGATCATGCCCAGGCTCGCCGCCGCCGCCGTCAGCAGAATCGGCCGGCGGCGATGGTTGGTGGCTTCCATGACAGCGGCCCAGGGGGATAGCCCCTGCTCTTCGTACTCGTGTATCTGGGTCACCAGGATCACCGAGTTACGGATGATGATGCCGATCAGCGCGAGAATCCCGAGGATCGCGACGAAGCCCATGGGCGTACCCGTCGGCACCAGTGCCAGGACCACACCGATCAACCCCAAAGGCGCCACGCTGGCCACCAGGAACAGCTTCTGCACACTGTGCAGCTGGATCATCAGGAACGTGCCCATCAGGAACAGCATCAGCGGTATGACCTTGGCGATCGGCCCCTGAGCCTTGCCACTGGCCTCCACCGTACCGCCGGTTTCAACCTTGTAGCCCACCGGCAGTTTACTGGCGAAGTCGTCGATCTGCGGCTTGAGCTCACGCACCAGATCGGTCGGCTGGATATCGCCACGCACCGCCGCCTTGATGGTGATGGTCGGCTTGCGGTCGCGACGCCAGACCAGCGGCTGCTCCAGCTCGTAGCGCACAGTGGCGAAGGCCAGCAACGGAATCGAGGTGCCGTTGGGGGTGACGATCTGCAGGTTCTGCAGGGTCTGCGGCGAGCTGCGCTCTTTGTCCACAGCGCGGGCGACGACGTTGATCAGGTAAATGCTGTCGTTGACCTGGGTGATCTGCGTGCCGCTGACAATGCTGTTCATGACATTGGCCACGTCCTCGGACGACAGGCCAAGCTGGCGCGCCTTGTCCTGGGCAATTTCCACGCGCAACACCTTGCCCGGTTCGTTCCAGTCGTAAATCATCTGGCCGACGTTGTCATTACTGTCGAGCAGGGCCGCCAGGGCAATGGCATGTTTGCGCACCTGATCGATGTCCGGGCCCATCACCCGGTACTGGAGCGGCAGCCCCACCGGCGGGCCCATTTCCAGCGACTGGACGTTACTGCCAATACCGACGAAGTCCTCGCGCAAACGCTGCTTCAAGCGCTTGATCAGCCCTTCGCGCTCCTCGAAACCTTTACTGACGATCACCAGCTGGGCGTAGTACGGGTTCTGCAGTTGCTGATCCAGTGGCAGGTAGAAACGAATTGCGCCCTGGCCGATATAGGTGCTCCAGCGCTCGATGTCCGGGTCGCCCTTGAGCGTTGCTTCAAGCCGGTCCACCGCTTTGCGGGTCTCTTCGATCGAAGCGTTCTGCGGCAGGTTGAGGTCAACGAGAATCTCCGGACGGTCCGAAGAGGGGAAGAACTGGTTCTGCACGAAACGCATGCAGAACAACGCCAGCACGAACAGCAAAATGGTGCCAACGATGGTCAGCCAGCGATGGCGCATGCACCACAGCAAGCTGTGTTCGAAGGCCTTGCCGACGCGCCCGGGCTCTTCATCGTGCGGTTTGACCTTGGCGTTGAGGATATGCACGCCCAGTACCGGCGCGAACACCACCGCCACCACCCAGGACACCAGCAATGCCGCGGCAATCACCGCGAACAGCGTGTAGGTATATTCCCCCGCCGAACTGGCATTGAGACCGATCGGCATGAAGCCGGCCACCGTCACCAGGGTACCGGTAAGCATCGGGAAGGCCGTCGAGGTGTAAGCGAAGGTCGCCGCCTGTTCCTTGGTCTCGCCCATTTCCAGGCGCGTGACCATCACCTCCACGGTAATCATCGCATCGTCCACCAACAGCCCCAGGGCAATGATCAACGCGCCCAGGGAGATACGCTGCATGGTGATGCCGCTGTACTCCATGAAAATGAACACCATGGCCAGCACCAGCGGAATCGAGCAGGCCACCACCAGGCCGGCGCGAATGCCCAGGCTGACGAAGCTCACCACCAGCACGATGATGACCGCCTCGAACAAGGCACTGGTGAATCCGCCGACGGCTTCTTCCACCACCACCGCCTGGTCGGAGACGGTATGCACGCCGACACCCACCGGCAGCTCGCTGATCACCCGGTCCATCATTTTATGCAGATCGGCGCCAAACACCTGGATGTTGCCACCGGCCTTCATGCCGATGCCCAGGCCAATGGCTGGCATGCCGTTGTAACGAAACTGCGGCGCCGGCGGATCGACATAGCCGCGCTGGATTTCGGCGATATCGGCCAGGCGGAAGAAGCGGTCATTGATGCGCAGGTTGACCGTTTCCAGGTCTTTCTCCGAGGCGAACTGGCCGGAAGTGCGCACCGACACACGTTCAGGTCCGGCTTCGATCACCCCGGCCGGGGTCACCGCGTTCTGCGCTTGCAAGGCCTGCAGCACCTGGCGCTGATCGATACCGAACGAGGCCAGCTTGCGGGTGGAGAAGTTGAGGTACAGCACCTCGTCCTGGGTACCGATCATCTCGACCTTGCCCAGCCCGGGCACTTCGCGGATCTCGGCACGTACCTGCTCGACGTAGTCGCGCAGCTGGCGCATGGTCAGCCCGTCGGCGGTAAAGGCATAGATCGAACCGTAGACGTCACCGAACTCGTCGTTGAACCCCGGCCCCTGGATGCCCTGGGGAAACTGCCCACGAATGTCCTGGATCTTCTTGCGTACCTGGTACCAGATCTGGGGAATGTCCTTGGACGGGGTGGTATCGAGCAGGTTGACATACACCGTCGACTCACCCGGCCGGGTGTAGCTCTTCACATAGTCGAGCGAATCGAGCTCCTCGAGCTTTTTCTCGATGCGGTCGGTGACCTGATTGAGCATCTCGTCCTGGGTTGCGCCCGGCCAGCGCGTCTGGATGACCATGGTCTTGATGGTGAATGAAGGGTCTTCCTCACGCCCCAGGTTCATGTAGGAGAACACGCCCATCAGCAAGCCGACGAACATCAGGTACCAGACAAAGGATTGGTGCTTCAGCGCCCACTCCGACAGGTTGAAGCTTCCTTTCATCGCGGGTCTTCCTCATCGACTATGACCTTCTGGCCCGGTTTCAGGGTGTTAACACCTGCGGTGACAACACGCTCTCCCGCCTCGACACCCGAGCTCAGCACCACGCTGGTGGCGGTACGCTCAAGCAGTTTCACCTCGCGGGTGGCCACCGTGTTCTGTTGCGGGTCGACCACCCACACGCGGGGCTGGCCATCCTCTTCAAGCAACGCGGAAGCCGGCAACTCGGTGCGCGGCGACACCGTCGAAGTCAGCGTGACGCTGATGGCCGTCCCCAGGTAAAAGGACTCGGGAGTAGTGGCCAGCGTCAGGCGGGCACGGCGGGTTCGCGTGGCAGCGTCGGCCTGGGGCTCGAGTTCGCGCAAGGTCGCGGTAGTGTTGATGCTCGGGTCGAGCTGCGAAGCCACCTCGAACTTCAGGTCGGCAGACAACTGTTCGGCCAGGTAGGTCGGCAGGTCAATGACCGCCTCCTTGATATCCGGGCGGGCCAGGGTGACCACCGGCTGACCGGCACTGACGGTCTGCCCCGCTTCTGCCTGCCAGTTGGTGACCACTGCGGCGTGATCGGTCTTGAGTTCGCTGTAGCCCAGCTGATCTCGCGCCTGGGCGACGGCGGCCCGGGCCTGCTCCAGGGAGGCACCGGTGGTTTTCAGGTTGGTCTGGGCGGCGTCCAGTTGTGCCTGGGCGCCGACGCCGCGATCGAACAACTGCTGCTGGCGACGGGCATCGGCCTGGGCATTGATCCACTGGGCCTGGACCTTGGCCAGATCGCCCTCGGCAGCGCGCAACTGGTTGCGCTGATCGGCCGGATCCAGGCTGGCCAATGTATCGCCCGGCTTCACCTCGCTGCCGACATCGACCCAGCGCCGGGCGATACGACCGGCCACGCGAAAGCCCAGGGTGCTCTCGTAGCGCGCCTGGATAGTGCCGGCAAACCGCCCGAGGTTGGCTTGTACCTGCGGCTGAACGATCACCGACAGCACCGGACGGATCGGCTCGGCGTCTGTGGCAGACTTTTCACAACCGGCCAGGAACAACACGCTGCACAGGCTCAGTGCGACTGCTTTCATTGCGCTACCCCACTGTCCTTGAGCGGTGCGACTTCCACCTGCATGCCTGGGGTGAGCAACTGCCCGCCAGCCACCACCACGGTTTCTCCGCCTTTGAGTCCTTCGCTGATGACCACTTTGCCAGTCAGATAGCGACTGACCTTGACCCGTCGCAGGCTGACCTTGTTGCCCTCACCCACCAGCCATACGGCTGGATCGTGCAGGGCCTTGGTCAACGCCGACCAGGGCAGTTCGATACTCGGTTTGCCCTGGGCATGGCCAGTGGCGCTGACCGCCGAACCCAGCTCCATACCGGGCGGTACATCGTCCAACGCCACCTTGACCTGCACCGTGCCGCTCTGGTCGGAAACGGTCGGGGTAATTTCACGCACATGCCCCTTGGCCTGGATTTTCGGGTTGTCCACCAGGCTGACGATGATCGTATCGCTGCTCGGCGGCGCGACCAGCAAGGATTCGTAGACATTGAACACCGCATCACGCTCGCCATCGTGGGCCAGGGTGAAGATCGGTGCGGTGGCCTGCACCACCTGGCCGACTTCAGCCTGGCGATCAGTGATGATTCCAGCGGCATCGGCCACCAGTGCGGTGTAGCTCAGCTGGTCACGGGCGTTGGCCAGTTGCGCCTGGGCGGCCTTCAAGGCGCTCTGGCTACTGCGCAGTGCCGCCTGGGCCGAGTCGTACTCGCTCTGGCTGGTATAGCCCTTGGGCAACAGTTTTTGCTGACGGACAAAGGCTGCACTGGTCTGGGTCACCCGTGCCTGCTCGGCAAATACCTCGGCCTTGGCCGAATCGACATTAGCCTGCAGGTCCTTGGGGTCGAGCCGGGCCAGGACCTGGTTGGCCTTCACGTGATCGCCAACATCGACACTGCGGGAAATGATCTTGCCACCCACGCGGAACGACTGATCCGCCTGCACCCGTGCCTGGACATCGCCCGTGAGGGTCACAGAGGCGGCAAAGTCACTGGGTTGAACCTGTTGTACACCTACCCTGCGAAGCTCGAGTTCAGCGGTGTTTTTTTCGCCACAGCCGGTAAGCACGAGCATCGAGCCCAGGCTGACGACCCATACAATACGCAACACCGTCATGCAGGCTCCTTGCATGTTCAGATCGATACAGAGATGCGAGTGTTAGCGTAGATCAGCGAATGCGCCGCCGCTGTAACTAATGCAATTCCTTTGAGCTTGATCAGTCGGCGGGGCAGCGTGAGCGTTGGAAGCCATCGCGGGGCAAGCCCGCTCCCACAGATTCACCTTGTGGGAGCGGGCTTGCCCCGCGATGTTTTGCAGGTCAGGCCGAAACAGACGCCGCAGCGCGACCCACTTCCGGCTGTTTCCAGGAATCGGCAGCGCTTTCCTCGATGGCCTGCTGGATCGCCCGACGACGGCGCTCTTCGCCACGACGGCTGACGTACCAGACCATGAAGGTCACCAGCGACACCGACAGCAGGATCAGGCTGGCCACGGCGTTGATCTCCGGCTTCACGCCCAGACGCACCGCCGAGAACACTTCCATCGGCAAGGTGGTCGAACCCGGGCCGGAGACGAAGCTGGCCAGTACCAGGTCGTCCAGCGACAGCGCGAAGGACATCATGCCGCCCGCCGCCAGCGACGGTGCGATCATCGGGATGGTGATCAGGAAGAACACCTTCCACGGCTTGGCACCCAGGTCCATGGCCGCTTCCTCGATCGACAGGTCCAGCTCACGCAGACGCGCCGACACCACCACCGCCACATAGGCAGCACAGAAGGTGGTATGCGCGATCCAGATGGTGACGATACCGCGCTCCTGCGGCCAGCCGATCATCTGCGCCATGGCCACGAACAGCAGCAACAGCGACAGACCGGTAATCACCTCGGGCATTACCAGCGGCGCGGTGACCAGGCCACCGAACAGGGTACGGCCCTTGAAGCGCGTGACCCGGGTCAGCACGAAGGCCGCCAGGGTGCCCAGCGCTACCGCGGCAATCGCGGTGTAGCAGGCGATCTCCAGCGAGCGCATCACCGAGCCCATCAACTGGCTGTTGTCGAGCAAGCCGACGTACCACTTGATCGACCAGCCGCCCCAGACCGTCACCAGCTTCGAGGCGTTGAACGAGTAGATCACCAGGATCAGCATGGGCAGGTAGATGAACAACAAGCCCAGAATCAACATCAGCTTGGAGAAACTGAAACGCTTCATGCCCTGCCCTCCATCTCTTTGGCCTGACTACGGTTGAAGAGCAGAATCGGCACGATCAGGATCGCCAGCATCACCACCGCCAGGGCAGAAGCCACCGGCCAGTCACGGTTGTTGAAGAACTCTTGCCAGAGCACTTTACCGATCATCAAGGTTTCCGGACCGCCGAGCAGTTCCGGGATAACGAACTCACCAACCACCGGAATGAACACCAGCATGCAGCCGGCGATGATGCCGTTTTTCGACAGCGGCACGGTGATCTTCCAGAAGCTGTTGAAGGTGCTCGAGCCCAGGTCCGATGCGGCCTCAAGCAGGCTCTGGTCGTGTTTGACCAGGTTGGCGTAGAGCGGCAGGATCATGAACGGCAGGTACGAATAGACCACGCCGATGTACACCGCCAGGTTGGTGTTGAGGATCTGCAGCGGCTGGTCGATCAGGCCCAGCCACATCAGGAAGCTGTTGAGCAGGCCGTTGTTGCTGAGAATGCCCATCCAGGCATAAACGCGGATCAGGATCGCGGTCCAGGTCGGCATCATGATCAGCAGCAACAGGACCGTCTGCGTCTCCTTGCGGGCGTTGGCGATGGCATAGGCCATCGGATAGCCGATCAACAGGCACAACAGGGTGCTGAAGAAGGCCATCTTCAACGAGCCCAGGTACGCCGAGATGTACAGTTCATCCTCGGTCAACAGGCCATAGTTGGCCATGTTCAGCACCAGCTGCACCTTGTCTTCGACGTAGCTGTAGATTTCGGTGTACGGCGGGATCGCCACGTCCGCTTCAGCAAAGCTGATCTTCAGGACGATGAAGAACGGCAGCATGAAGAACAGGAACAGCCAGATGAACGGCACGCCGATCACCATGTGGCGCCCTTCAGGCTTTATCCGGTTGAAGGCTCGCTTGAGCTTGCGCAGGTTCATGACCGCAGTACCACGCCGCTGTCATCTTCCCACCAGACGTAAACCTGGTCGTCCCAGGTCGGCCGGGTGCCCTGACGTTCGGCGTTGGCAACGAACGACTGGACGATCTTGCCGCCAGGCAGTTCGACGTAGAACACCGAGTGGCCACCCAGGTAGGCGATGTCGTGAACCTTGCCGCGCGACCAGTTGTGCTCGCAGGTCGGCTGCTGGGTGGTGACCAGCAGTTTTTCCGGACGCAGTGCGTAGGTGATGCGCTTGTCTTCCACCGAGGTGGTCACACCGTGACCGACGTAGATCTTGCGCTCCAGCTCCTGGCTGGCAATCACCGCGTGACCCTCGGCATCTTCGACCACTTCACCCTCGAACAGGTTGACGTTGCCGATGAACTCGCAGACCAGGCGGCTGGTCGGGGTCTCGTAGATGTCGATCGGGCTGCCGATCTGGGCGATCCAGCCAAGGTGCATGATGGCGATGCGCTGGGCCATGGTCATGGCCTCTTCCTGGTCGTGGGTCACCATGACGCAGGTCACGCCGACCCGCTCGATGATCTCGACCAGCTCAAGCTGCATCTGCGAACGCAGCTTCTTGTCCAGTGCGCCCATCGGCTCGTCGAGCAGCAGCAGTTTCGGGCGCTTGGCCAGGGAGCGCGCCAGGGCTACACGTTGACGCTGACCACCGGAAAGCTGGTGCGGCTTGCGCTTGGCGTACTGGGTCATGTGCACCAGCTTGAGCATCTCGCCGACACGCGCGTCGATCTCGGCCTTGGGCATGCGGTCCTGCTGCAGGCCGAAAGCGATGTTCTGCGCCACGGTCATGTGCGGGAACAGCGCATAGGACTGGAACATCATGTTGATCGGCCGCTCGTAGGGCGGCATGTCAGTGATGTCGACGCCATCGAGGAAGATGCGCCCCTCGGTCGGCCGTTCGAAGCCGGCCAGCATGCGCAGCAAGGTGGACTTGCCCGAACCGGAGCCACCGAGCAGGGCGAAGATCTCACCCTTCTTGATTTCCAGGGACACATCGTCTACGGCGATGGTTTCGTCGAACTTTTTCGTGACCCGGTCGATTTTGACCAGCACCTGTTTAGGTTGCTGGTCGCCCTCGAGGGCTTTCTTATAGGCACCGGAGGCAACAGCCATTTGTGAAACTCCCAACAAGATTTTTTGCGTCCGCCCCTGCCGTGACGGACTCTGGATTTTTACTTGCCCGACTTGATCTTGGTCCAGCTACGGGTCATCAAACGTTGCACCTTGGGAGGTAGCTCCGAGTTGACGTACAACTTGTCCAGCACTTCTTGCGGTGGATAAACCGCTGCGTCGGTTCGCACGCTCTGATCCATCAGATCGCCAGCCTTGGGGTTCGGGTTGGCATAACCGACGTAATCGCTGACCTGGGCAATGACCTCAGGCTGCAGCAAATAGTTGATGAAGGCATGAGCCTCTTTGACATTGGTCGAATCCTTGGGGATCGCCAGCATGTCGAACCAGAGGTTGCCGCCTTCTTTGGGAATCACATAGGCCACGTCCACGCCCTTGCCGGCTTCTTCGGCACGGGATTTGGCCTGGAACACATCGCCGGAGAAACCGGCGGCCACGCAGATGTCGCCATTGGCCAGGTCCGAGATGTACTTGGACGAGTGGAAGTAGGTCACGTAAGGACGCACCGCCAGCAACTTCTTCTCGGCGTCGGCGTAGTCCTTGGGATCGGTGCTGTTGGGGTTGCGGCCCATATAGTTCAGCACTGCCGGGAGCATCTCGTCAGCCGAGTCGAGGAAGGCGACACCGCACTTGGAGAGCTTCTTGATGTTTTCCGGCTCGAACAGCATGGCCCAGGAATCGATCGTGTCGGTGCCCAGCGCCGCCTTGACCTTCTCGACGTTGTAGCCGATGCCATTGGTGCCCCACAGGTAGGGGACGGCGTACTGGTTGCCCGGATCGTTCTTCTCCAGGCGCTTCATCAGCGCCGGGTCGAGGTTCGAATAGTTCGGCAGCAGCGACTTGTCGAGCTTCTGGAACGCGCCCGCCTTGATCTGCTTGCCGAGGAAATGGTTGGACGGCACGACCACGTCATAGCCGGTACGACCGGCCAGCAGTTTGCCTTCCAGGGTTTCATTGGAGTCAAAGACATCCTGCACCGGTTTGATCCCGGTGGCTTTTTCAAAATCCGCGAGTGTCGTCTGGCCGATGTAGTCCGACCAGTTGTAAATGTGCACCGTGGGCGCCGCTTGGACGCTGATCGCCAGCGTCAGACCCGCTCCAGCCAGCATGGCCTTGCGAAATAGAGAATTAGACAAGTGAGAGGTCCTCTACAAAAGTGCCCGAGTCATACGGCAGAAATCCCTGCCCGATAACCAAACCGGCGCGCAACTTACCTTCGATACACGCATGTCGCAAAAACAATTTGCCACTTTCCGCGATCCTGGGCGTGATTAGCACCACGCCCAGGGTGAATCGGGCTTATTTGCCCGACTTGATCTTGGTCCAGCTGCGAGTGATCTCGCGTTGGGCTTTAGCACCCGGGTCAGCAATGGCGTACAGCAGCTTCTTCACATCAGCCGGTGGATAGATGCTCGGATCACCCGAGATGTCTTTCTCCACCAGCGGGGTAGCCGCCTTGTTGCCGTTCGGGAAGCGCACGGCGTTGGTGATACCGGCCATGACTTCCGGCTGCATCAGGAAGTCCATGAACTTGTAGGCAGCATCAACGTTGGCTGCGTCTTTCGGGATGGCAACCATGTCGTAGAAGGTACCGGCGCCTTCTTTCGGAATGACGTAGTCCAGCTTGACCTTGTCACCGGCCTCGTGAGCACGGGCCTTGGACTGCTCCAGGTCACCCGAGTACCCCACGGCCACGCAAATGTTGCCGTTGGCCAGGTCCGAGATGTACTTGGAGGAGTGGAAATAGGCGATCGAAGGACGAACCGTCAGGAACAGGTCTTCGGCTGCCTTGAGGTCAGCTTTGTTCGTGCTGTTGGTAGGCTTGCCCAGGTAATGCAGCGCCGCCGGGATCATCTCGGTCGGGGCATCGAGGAAGCTTACGCCGCAGCTCTTGAGCTTCTCGATGTTCTCAGGCTTGAACACCACGTCCCAGGAGTCGATCTTGTCGACGCCCAGCGCTGCCTTGACCTTCTCCGGGTTGTAACCGATACCGATCGAGCCCCACATGTAGGGGAACGCATATTTGTTACCCGGGTCGCTGGCATCGCCAACGGCCTTGAGCAGGTCTTCGTCGAGGTTTTTCCAGTTCGGCAGCTTGGAGCGATCGAGCTCCTGATAGACACCCGCCTTGATCTGTTTGGCCAGGAAGTTGTTCGACGGTACGACGATGTCGTAGCCGGACTTGCCTGCCAGCAACTTGGCTTCGAGGGTTTCGTTGCTGTCGAAGACGTCGTAGACGACCTTGATGCCGGTCTGCTTCTCGAAGTTGGCGACGGTATCCGGTGCGATGTAATCGGACCAGTTGTAGACGTGCAGCACTTTGTCATCCGCCTGAACAGCACTGGCCATGGCGCCCATCAGGGACATAGCCAACAACGTCTTGCCCAATTTCTTCATGCGTAATGCTCCAGAATTTTTTATTTAGCCATCTGTCCAGTGGCCGGCTCTTTACGGCACAAGCTTCGGGCGACTGAAACAGTCGCTAGTCTGGCAAGTTCCAAGGCGCACTTTCAAGGAAAGCACGCCTCGAAACACGATGATGCCATTACGCTAGCCTAGCACTTGGCTATTTCAGCGCTTCGAGCGTCAAGTCCAGGCATTTGCGCGCCTTTTCCACCAGCTCGTCGATCTCTTCGCGGCTGATCACCAGCGGTGGTGCAATGATCATGGTGTCGCCCACCGCGCGCATGATCAGACCGTTGTCGAAGCAGTGCTGGCGGCAGATCATGCCAGCGCCCTGACCTTCGTAACGGGCACGGGTGGCCTTGTCCTTGACCAGCTCGATGGCGCCGAGCATGCCCAGGCCACGTACTTCGCCCACCAACGGGTGATCGTTCAGCTCGCGCAGACGCTTTTGCAAATACGGTGCCGTTTCCTCTTTGACCCGCTCGACAATTTTCTCGTCGCGCAGGATTCGCAGGTTTTCCAGGCCCACAGCGGCGGCCACCGGGTGACCGGAGTAGGTGAAGCCGTGGTTGAAGTCACCACCTTCGCTGACCACCTTGGCCACTTCGTCACGCACGATCACACCGCCCATGGGGATGTAACCGGAGGTCAGGCCCTTGGCGATGGTCATCAGGTCAGGCTTGAGGTCGTAGTAATCGGAGCCGAACCACTCGCCGGTACGCCCGAAGCCGCAGATCACTTCGTCAGCAATGAACAGAATCTCGTACTTGGCGAGGATCTCCTTGATCTTCGGCCAGTAGGTGTCTGGCGGAATGATCACGCCGCCAGCGCCCTGGATCGGCTCGGCGATAAAGGCGGCGACATTGTCTTCGCCGACTTCGAGGATTTTCTTTTCCAGCTGTTCAGCGGCCCAGATACCGAACTCGTCCGGGGTCATGTCGCCACCTTCACCGAACCAGTACGGCTGCGGGATGTGCACGATGCCCGGCAGCGTGCCGCTCTGCGCATGCATGCCGCTCATGCCACCCAGCGCGGCACCGGCCACGGTGGAGCCGTGATAGCCGTTGATGCGGCCAATGATCACCTGCTTCTGCGGCTTGCCCTTGACTGCCCAGTAGTGGCGGACCATACGCAGGTTGGTGTCGTTACCTTCAGAACCGGAGCCGGTGAAGAACACATGGGTCATGCCTTCTGGCGCTACGTCAGAGACTGCCTTGGCCAGTTCCAGCGCCGGTGGGTGCGCAGTCTGGAAGAACAGGTTGTAGTACGGCAGCTCACGCATCTGCTTGGCTGCGACCTCAACCAGCTCTTCACGACCGTAGCCGACCGCCACACACCACAGACCAGCCATACCGTCGAGGATCTTGTTGCCCTCGCTGTCCCACAAGTGCACGCCTTCAGCTTTGGTGATGATCCGCGGGCCCTTCTCTTTCAGCTGTTTATAGTCACTGAAAGGCGCCAGGTGATGCTCACTGCTAAGGGTTTGCCACTCACGGGTTTGCGGGTTGTTGACGCTCATGTGCTTCTCCGTTTTCTGACGGCCGCGGTCCTGCGGCTCCGGGTTGATCAGACCGCAAACAGCAGGAACTCACGTTCCCAGGAGCTGATTACGCGTTTGAAGTTTTCATGTTCGGCGCGCTTGGTGGCGACGTAACCGGTGATGAATTTCTTGCCCAGGTACGGTTCCAGCGCCTGGCAGTTCTCCATGCGCTCCAGTGCGTCCTCGATGGTCAGCGGCAGACGCAGGTTGCGCCGCTCGTAACCACGGCCCTGGACCGGTGCGCTTGGCTTGATGCCCTCGACCATGCCGATATAGCCACACAGCAGGCTGGCGGCGATCGCCAGGTACGGGTTGGCGTCGGCGCCTGGCAGACGGTTCTCGACCCGGCGGTTCTGTGGTCCGGCATCCGGTACGCGCAGACCGACGGTACGGTTCTCTTCGCCCCACTCGACGTTCACCGGCGCCGAGGTATCAGGCAGGAAGCGGCGGAACGAGTTGACGTTCGGGGCAAACAGCGGCAGCACCACCGGGATGAACTTCTGCAGACCGCCGACATGGTTGAGGAACAGCTCGCTCATGCGCCCATCGGCATCAGAGAAGATGTTCTTGCCGGTGTGCACGTCGATGATGCTCTGGTGCAGGTGCATGGCACTGCCCGGCTCACCGGTCATCGGCTTGGCCATGAAGGTGGCGGCGACGTTGTGCTTGAGCGCCGCTTCACGCATGGTGCGCTTGAACACCAGGATCTGGTCGGCCAGAGCCAGGGCGTTACCGTGACGGAAGTTGATTTCCATCTGCGCGGTGCCGTCTTCGTGGATCAGCGTGTCCAGGTCCAGGTTCTGCAGCTCGCACCAGTCGTAGACGTCCTCGAACAGCGGATCGAATTCGTTGGCCGCTTCGATGGAGAACGACTGACGGCCGGTTTCCGGGCGACCAGAGCGGCCGATCGGCGGTTGCAGCGGGAAGTCCGGGTCTTCGCAGCGCTTGGTCAGGTAGAACTCCATCTCTGGCGCCACGATCGGCTGCCAGCCCTTGTCGGCATAGAGTTTCAGCACCTTCTTGAGCACGTTGCGCGGCGACAGCTCGACCGGATTGCCCTGCTTGTCATAGGTATCGTGGATCACCTGAGCCGTCGGCTCGATGGCCCAAGGCACGAGAAACACCGCGTTCTCGTCGGGGCGGCAGATCATGTCGATATCGGCCGGGTCCAGCAATTCGTAATAGATGTCGTCATCGACGTAGTCGCCGGTAACGGTCTGCAGCAGGACACTCTCGGGCAGGCGCATGCCTTTTTCGGCAATGAACTTGTTGGTTGGAGAAATCTTGCCACGGGTGATACCGGTGAGGTCGCTGATCAAGCACTCGACTTCGGTGATCTTGTGTTCTTTCAACCAATCGGTGAGCTGGTCGAGGTTGCTACTCATAAATACCTCAGGAGGTAAATGTCTGGACAGTCGTCAGGACACCCGGAGTGGGCCGTCCCAGACATTCTGGATGCCGCGCCCAGGTAAAGCAAAAGCCGCGCAGGGGCATACCGCGGCGAGGGCCGCTATAGTGAAGGCAGAAGGTATTCGAAGAAGCAGCGACAACAGGCAGGCTGCCCGCGCCGTCAATTATTTCAGCCGGGGTACGGGGTACTGACGCGCAGCGATAGGTGCTCGCGTAAAGGGCGTGCAAACCGATCTGCGCGCGGCAGAGGGTGATGCCGGTTGTCGGCAGGCGTGACATGTAACCCCCGGTATTATTGATGTTATGGGTTGCCACCGAGCTTAGCCTTGTTCATTTTTTTACACAACACCCCCGTAAAAAATAGAACACGGCCCGCTCAAGATCGCTCATACCGTACGAAAGCAGCGATTGTCTGCGCCCTCAATTGCAGCAAAAATGCCGCTCGAGGGCCGTTTTAGGGCATCATGGGCGTGGCTTGACTTCAGTAGGGCTTTCCGATTGACTGGAGCTGCAAGCCCCCATTGATTGATATTTTTAACAACAAAGGTGTTGCATCATGTCGGTACCCCCGCGTGCCGTTCAGCTTAACGAAGCGAACGCGTTCCTTAAGGAACATCCTGAGGTTCTCTACGTTGACCTTCTGATTGCAGATATGAATGGTGTGGTGCGTGGCAAGCGCATCGAGCGCACCAGCCTCCACAAGGTTTACGAGAAAGGCATCAACCTGCCGGCCTCCCTCTTCGCATTGGATATCAACGGCTCCACGGTCGAAAGCACCGGCCTGGGCCTGGACATCGGCGATGCCGACCGCATTTGCTATCCAATCCCCGACACCCTGTCCAACGAGCCTTGGCAGAAGCGCCCTACCGCGCAGCTGCTGATGACCATGCACGAACTTGAAGGCGAGCCGTTCTTTGCCGACCCGCGGGAAGTCCTGCGCCAGGTGGTGAGCAAGTTCGACGAGATGGGCCTGACCATCTGCGCCGCGTTCGAGCTGGAGTTCTACCTGATCGACCAGGAAAACGTGAACGGCCGTCCACAGCCGCCGCGCTCGCCGATTTCCGGCAAACGTCCGATGTCGACCCAGGTTTACCTGATCGATGACCTCGACGAGTACGTCGACTGCCTGCAGGACATCCTCGAAGGCGCCAAGGAGCAGGGCATCCCTGCCGACGCCATCGTCAAGGAAAGCGCCCCGGCGCAGTTCGAAGTCAACCTGCACCACGTTGCCGACCCGATGAAGGCCTGCGACTACGCGGTACTGCTCAAGCGCCTGATCAAGAACATCGCCTACGACCATGAGATGGACACCACCTTCATGGCCAAGCCCTATCCGGGTCAGGCGGGTAATGGTCTGCACGTCCATATCTCGGTGCTGGACAAAGATGGCAAGAACATCTTCACCAGCGAGGATCCCGAGCAGAACGCCGCACTGCGTCACGCGATCGGCGGTGTGCTCGAGACCCTACCGGCGTCGATGGCGTTCCTCTGCCCGAACGTCAACTCGTATCGCCGTTTCGGTGCCCAGTTCTACGTGCCGAACTCGCCAAGCTGGGGCCTGGACAACCGTACCGTGGCCCTGCGTGTACCGACCGGCTCACCGGATGCCGTGCGCATCGAGCACCGCGTAGCCGGCGCCGACGCCAACCCGTACCTGCTGATGGCTGCTGTCCTGGCCGGTGTTCACCATGGCTTGACCAACAAGGTCGAACCGGGCGAGCCGACCGAAGGCAACTCCTACGAGCAGAACGAGCAGAGCCTGCCGAACAACCTGCGTGATGCCCTGCGCGAGCTGGACGACAGCGAGATCCTGGCCAAGTACATCGATCCGAAATACATCGATATCTTCGTGGCCTGTAAGGAAAGCGAGCTGGAGGAGTTCGAACACTCCATCTCCGACCTTGAGTACAACTGGTACCTGCATACCGTATAAAAAAATGCCGTCGATTCTGTGATCGACGGCATTTTTTGTATGGGCCTTGAGGGCCTCATCGCTGGCAAAGCCAGCTCCCACATGGGAGGGTGTACACAAAACCCTGTGGGAGCTGGCTTTGCCGGCGATGGGCTGCAAAGCAGCCCCAAAAGCTACAAAGCCTTCTCGAAAATCTTCGAATTACGCTGATAGTTGTACAGCGAAGCCCTGGCCGCCGGCAGCCGCTCGACCCCGCTCGGCACAAAGCCCCGCTCCCTGAACCAGTGCGCCGTGCGCGTGGTCAGCACGAACAGGGTATTGAGCCCCATCGCGCGCGCCCGCGTTTCGATGCGCTCAAGCAGCTCATCACCGCGACCGCCATGGCGATACTCGGGATTGACCGCCAGACACGCCAGTTCCCCCGCCTCGGAATCGGCAATCGGGTACAGCGCCGCACAGGCGATGATCATGCCTTCGCGCTCGACCACACTAAACTGCTCGATCTCACGCTCCAGCACCTCACGCGAACGCCGCACGAGGATGCCCTGCTCTTCCAGCGGACTGATCAGATCAAGCAGGCCGCCGACATCCTCGATCGCCGCCTCACGCACCTTCTCGAACTGCTCCTGGGCCACCAGGGTGCCGCCACCGTCACGGGTGAAAAGCTCGGTCAGCAAGGCGCCGTCTTCGGCATAGCTGACGATATGGCTGCGCGCCACACCGCCACGGCAGGCCTCGGCGGCGGCATCGAGCAACTCACCCTGATAATCACTGCCCAGACGCTGCAAATGCGCCGGCACCTGTTGCGGGCGCAGTTCCCGCACCAGCCGCCCTTGCTCGTCGATCAGGCCGCGTTCGGCGCCGAACAGCAGCAATTTGTCGGCCTCAAGCTCGATGGCGGCACGGGTCGCGACGTCTTCGCAGGCCAGGTTGAAGATCTCGCCGGTCGGCGAGTAACCCAGCGGCGACAGCAGGACAATGGAACGCTCATCGAGCAAACGATTGATACCTTTGCGGTCCACCCGGCGTACTTCACCGGTGTGGTGATAATCCACCCCTTCAAGCACGCCGATCGGCCGCGCGGTCACCAGGTTGCCGGAGGCCACGCGCAAGCGCGAACCCTGCATCGGCGACGCGGCCATGTCCATCGACAGGCGCGCTTCAATGGCAATGCGCAGGTGCCCCACGGCATCGATCACGCACTCCAGGGTGGCCGCATCGGTGATGCGCATGCCGCGATGGTAGTGCGGGGTCAGGCCGCGGCTGGCCAGGCGGGTTTCGATCTGCGGGCGCGAACCATGCACCAGCACCAGGCGCACCCCGAGGCTGTGCAGCAGCACCAGGTCGTGGACGATATTGCCGAAATTGGGGTGCTCGACCCCGTCACCGGGCAGCATGACCACGAAGGTGCATTCCCGGTGGGCGTTGATGTAAGGCGAAGCATGACGCAGCCAGTTGACGTAATCGGGCATAACCACAGAGCCTGTAGAAAAAGGGACAAGAACGGGAAAGCACACAGCGCTCGAAGGGTTATCGTCGGAACAGGCTTGGCGTCACGCGCAATCTCCTTTGGCAAAACGGCTGAACTCAGCGGGCAATTACCGGGCTCAGGCAATAATGTTCGATCAACTCACGCAATAGACGCACGGTAGGCTGCAAGCGTGACATTTCCAGGTATTCGCCCGGCTGGTGGGCGCAGGCGATGTCGCCCGGCCCCAGTACCAGGGTTTCGCAGCCCAGGCGCTGAAGATAAGGCGCTTCGGTGCCAAAGGCTACCGCTTCGGCACGATGCCCGGTAAGACGTTCGGCCAGGCGCACCAGTTCCGCATCGGCGCTCTGCTCGAAGGGCGGCACGGCGGGGAACAGCGGGGCATAGTCGATTTTCACCTGGTGCTGCTCAGCCAGAGGCGCCAGTTTCTGGCGGATGGCCGCACGCAGTGCCTCCGGGTCCATGCCCGGCAACGGCCGCAGGTCGAACTCCAGGGCACACTGGCCACAGATGCGGTTGGGGTTGTCGCCGCCATGGATGCAACCAAAGTTCAGGGTCGGCTGCGGCACACTGAACTGGGCGTTGTTGAATTCTTTCTGCCATTGCCGGCGCAAGCCCATCAGCTCGGCCATCACCTGATGCATGGCTTCCAGCGCGCTGTGGCCCAGGCTTGGATCCGACGAATGGCCGCTGCGGCCGAGGATGTCGATGCGCTCCATCATCACCCCCTTGTGCAAGCGGATCGGTTTGAGTCCGGTCGGCTCGCCGATCACCGCCGCCCGGCCCAAGGGACGACCGGCTTCGGCCAGGGCACGGGCGCCGGACATCGAGCTTTCTTCGTCGCAGGTGGCGAGAATCAGCAGCGGCTGCTTGAAATCATGGGCCAGCAACGGCTGCACCGCCTCGATGATCAAGGCGAAGAAGCCTTTCATGTCGCAACTGCCAAGGCCGACCCAGCACCCGTCGACTTCGGTCAGCTTCAATGGATCGGTCTGCCACAGCCCCGGGTCATAGGGCACGGTATCGCTGTGCCCGGCCAGCACCAGCCCGCCCGGGCCGCTGCCGTAACTGGCGAGCAGGTTGAACTTGCCCGGCGTCACCTGCTGGATATCGCAGGCAAAGCCCAGATCACCGAGCCAGCCCGCCAGCAAGTCGATTACCGCGCGATTGGACTGGTCCAGCGCAGGCTGGGTACAGCTGACCGAAGGCGCGGCAATCAGCGCGGCGAACTGGTCTTTGAGCGATGGCAGCGGCATGCGCGTTCTCCTTGAGGCGAAACCCATCATAGGGCCATCGGGCACCTGGAATAAACCGTCGGCGGCCGAGTCCTGTACACTGCACGGCCAAGACGCTCCCTGTCATCCGAGCCTGGATTACCCAGCAATGCACAAAGAAACCGAAATCAAACTGCGGGTCAGCCGCGAGACCCTCGCCGCGCTGCGCGAACACCCATTGCTGAAGAAGCGCAACAAGTCTGGCTGGCAGCAGCGCGAGCTGCTCAACCAGTACTTCGACACCCCGGAGCGTGACCTGGCCGCCGCCAAGGTCGCACTGCGCCTGCGCCGCGACGGCGAAGCGGTCATCCAGACCCTCAAGACCCGCGGCCAGAGCGTCGCTGGCCTGTCCCAGCGCAACGAGCACGAGTGGCAGCTGCCCAAGGCCAAGCTGGACCTGAAGAAACTTGACGAGCAATGCTGGCCGGCCGAACTCGCCGAGCTGGACAAAAAGGCCATCAAAGCGCTGTTCACCACCGATTTCACCCGCGAATACGCGGAAATCGCCTGGGGCCGCGGCAAAGCCAAAGTGGTCATCGAAGCAGCCCTGGACCTGGGCACCGTGGTCGCTGGCAAGCAGAAGGAAGAAATCTGCGAGCTGGAGCTGGAACTACGCGAAGGTGAACCGGAAGCGCTGCTGGAACTGGCCGCCGAACTGTCCGCTACCCTGCCGCTGTTCCCCTGCGACATCAGCAAGGCCGAACGCGGTTATCGCCTGCTCGATCCGGCCAGCTACGCGCTGAGCCTGCCGGCTGCCGAACTGAGCGCCGAAATGCCCCTGGACGACGCCTTCGCCGCCCTCGGCTGGCAACTGCTCGGCGCCAGCCAGCGCCTGGCCGAACAATACCGTTTCAATGGCCACTGGCGCCTGCTGCAGGACTGGGTTCAGGCCCTGGCCGAACTGCGCGCGCTGGCCAGCAGCCTCGGTCAGGCCGCGCCGCGTACCACCACCGCCGCCCTGCGCAGCAGCCTCGACGCGCTGCTGGAAGACTGGCGCCCGCTGGTACTGGCCGGCAATGACGACGAAGACGTGCGCCGTGCCGCCCCCGAGCAGTTCGCCGAAGAGCTGCTGGACACCCGCTGGGGTCAGTTCTCCCTGGAAACCTCGCGCTGGCTGCTGGCCCGTGGCTGGACCGTCGAGCGCAACAAGCGCGGCGACCGTCAAGGCGCAGCACAGCTGGGCAACTGGCTGAACGTGCTGCTGGCCGACGAGGCCAAGGCCCTGAACCTGCCGCTGTACCATCGCCAGCCGGAAGACCTGGCCGAACAGCTGCCGCGTATCGAGCGTCTGCTGGCCTGGCTGCACCATGCCCGTCAGGTGCTGGAGAGCCCGGATCTGGACCGCCTGTTCGGTGAGTTGAACAAGCTGCACGAGCTGGCCAACCAGTCGATCAGCGACGAAGTGGAAGCTGAGGTGCGCAGCGAAGTTCTGCAAGCCCGTGCCGATCAGGCCATGGCCGTGTTCCAGAGCCGCGGCTGGAAGCATCTGCTGCGCAAGTAAGCCCTAGCGCAGCACCGGTAGACTGGTCGTGGACTTGATTTCGGACAAGGCCACGATCGAGTTGACCTCCTGGATCCCCGGTACCATCGACAGCTTCTCGAAGAAAAACCGTTCGTAGGCTTCGATGTCCGGGGTGACAATGCGCAACAGAAAATCCACCGCGCCCATCAGCACATAACACTCCAGCACCTCCGGAAACCCGCGAATCGCCTCGGTGAATTCGGTGAAGTTGGAGCGCCCGTGGGCATTGAGTTTGACCTCGGCGAAAATCTGCGTGTTCAGGCCGATCTTCTTGCGGTCGAGCAAGGTCACCTGGCCGCGTATCACCCCCTCCTCCTTCAAGCGCTGAATCCGTCGCCAGCAGGGTGACTGCGAAAGACCGACACGCTCGGCAATCTGCGCGCTGGACAGCGAAGCGTCCTCCTGCAGCAGGGCCAGAATGCGGCGGTCATAAGCATCCAGTTCGCTTTGCATAACTATTCTCACAATGTGCGCTTTTGCGAATTGAACAAGTCGAACATTCGCCATATCTGTCGATCATAGAGAAAAAATACCGGCTTGCGCATGTGAAAATTTCTCGCATTGAATCCGGAGAATCCCATGAGCGCACTTGAACGCTTCGACAGCCCGCTGACCCCGCTGCGTGACGACGTCTGGGCCGTCGGCCGTGCCCACAGCTGCGTGCATTACCATCTGCAGGTCGAAGCCGAACCCGACAGCCTGTGCCGGGTGTTGAACCTGTTCGCCCTGCAGTTCCTCACGCCGCATAAAGTGCTGATGAAGCAACAGGGCGATCTGCTCGACATCGAGATCGAGATTGCCGGTTTGAGCTGGCACCGCGCCGAACTCATTGCCCAGAAAATGCGCAATCTTATCTGTGTCGACGAGGTCCGCCTGCAACAGGCCCAGCGTCCGGACTGAGCCTGGAAATGCCCGGATACGCAGATCGTCCTTGCTATTGCCCAGAGTCAACTACGCTTGTGTTTGCCACCCCTTCAGGCAGCAAGGCAAGGACGCCACATGACTGTCAGCGACGAGGATCGCAGGCTGAGCCTGGACGGCCTGCTGACCGACCTGCTCGACGCTCGACTCATCAACCCGGACGCCGCTCAGCTACTGCGAACGCATCACCTGGCCAGCGACGTCCACCCGCTCGAGCACATCGCCCGCCAGGCCCTGCCTGATCCACGCCAACCCGGACAGCGCCTGGACCTGGAAACCCTGTGCCAGTGGCTGGCCAAACAGGCCGGACTGCCGTACCTGTACATCGACCCGCTGCAACTCGACCTCAACGCCACCACTGGCCTGATGTCCGCAGCCTTTGCCCGGCGTCACGGCATTCTGGCGATTGCTGTGGATAACCTTGCCGTCACCGTGGCCAGCGCCGAGCCCTATGTCAGGTCCTGGGAAGCCGATCTGGCCCAGGTCCTGCGACGCCCGATCAAGCACGTGCTGGCCAGCCCCGTGCAGATTCGCCAGTTCAGTCAGGCGTTCTTCCACCTCGCCCGCTCGGTCAACGGTGCCAGCCGCCAGCCAATCGCTTCGTCTTCACCGGGCAGTCTTGAACAACTGCTCGAACTGGGTGAAAACGGCCAGCAGCGCGAAGACGATGATGCCCATATCGTCACCATCGTCGACTGGCTGCTGCAGTACGCTTTCGATCAACGCGCCAGCGATATCCATCTGGAACCCCGGCGCGACCAGGGCCATTTGCGCTTTCGCATCGACGGCTTGCTGCACCCGGTCTATCAGTTCCCCGCCGAGGTCACCCTGGCGATCATCAGCCGCCTGAAAACCCTTGGGCGCATGAACGTTGCGGAAAAGCGCCGCCCCCAGGATGGCCGGATCAAGACCCGCCTGGCGGCTGGCAACGAAGTCGAGCTGCGTCTGTCGACCCTGCCCACCACCTTCGGTGAAAAGCTGGTGTTGCGCATTTTCGACCCCACCCTGCTGCAGCAGGACTTGCGCCAGCTAGGGCTGGAGGGTGACGACCTGCTGCGCTGGCAAGCGCTGATCGGCCAGCGCCACGGCCTGATCCTGGTCACCGGGCCGACCGGGTCCGGCAAGACCAGCACCCTGTACGCCACCCTCAAGTACCTGGCCACACCGCAGGTCAACCTGTGTACCGTCGAAGACCCGATCGAAATGGTCGAACCCGGCTTCAACCAGCTGCAGGTCCATCCGGCCATTGACCTGGGTTTTGCCGAAGGCGCCCGCGCCCTGCTGCGCCAGGACCCGGACATCATCATGATCGGTGAAATCCGCGACCTGGAAACCGCCCAGGTGGCCTTCCAGGCAGCACTGACCGGTCACCTGGTGCTCTCCACCCTGCACAGCAACGACGCCTGCAGCGCCATCAACCGCCTGCTTGAGCTAGGTGTCGCACCGCACTTGATCAAGGCCGGACTGATCGGGGTCATGGCCCAGCGCCTGGTACGTACGCTGTGCCGGGCCTGCAAAGTCCCGGCGCCGGAAGGTGAAGCCGGTTATCAGGCCAAAGGTTGCAATGCGTGCCGGCAGACCGGCTATCACGGGCGTACCGGTATCCATGAACTGCTGTGCATGGACGAACGGCTGAGCAGCCAGATTTGCGACGATACCGACCTGGCCATGTTGCGCCGGCAAGCCCGCGACGAAGGCCTGACGAGCCTGCACCAGCGCGGCGCACAGAAGGTGGCGAAAGGCCTGACCACGGCGGCGGAAGTGCTGCGTGTTGCACCAGGGAACTAGCGGCGGGCGAACCGATCCAACCTGCCAGTTAACCTCAGTTGGAGTCACCCGTAGATGCGTCTCAAACTTGCAGTCGCGACCCTTGCCCTGCTCTCCGTGCCAGTCGGTTCGGCCATGGCCGATACATTCTGGCGCAATGTCATTTCCTCCGGCGCGACCACCGCTTCCTCCTACCTGACGTCGAAGGATCACAAACTGGTCATCGCCGCACAGGATGATGCCGGTAGCTTCGTTGCCAGCGAAGGCGCAATTCGTGGCCCGTACCTGGAATCGGCTATCCAGAAAGTCCGGGCCGACAATCCTGGCCTTGAGGTCAGCGATATGGACCTGGCCCAGGCGATCCTGGCCAAGAATGCGGTAGCGCAGTAATTCATCGCGGGGCAAGCCCGCTCCCACTGGCGGGAGCGGGCTTGCCCCGCGATCAGCTCCGGTAATCCTCCACCGGCACACAGGCACAGAACAGGTTCCTGTCACCGAACACATTGTCCACCCGATTAACCGCCGGCCAGTACTTGTACAGGCGCACATGCTCACTGGGCGCAACGCCCTGGGCAATGCTGTAAGGCCGCTCCCACACCCCAAGTACATCCGCCAAGGTATGCGGCGCATGCTTGAGCGGGTTGTCTTCTGCCGGCCAGTTGCCGTCCTGCACTTCACGGATTTCCGCACGAATGCTCAGCATCGCCTCGACGAAGCGATCCAGCTCGGCCTTCGACTCGCTCTCGGTCGGCTCGACCATCAGGGTGCCCGGCACCGGGAACGACATGGTCGGGGCATGAAAACCGTAATCCATCAGGCGCTTGGCCACATCCTCCTCACTGATCCCGGTCATGGCTTTCAGCGGCCGCAGGTCGAGGATGCATTCGTGCGCCACCCGCCCATTGCGCCCCCGATAGAGCACCGGGAATGCGCCACCCAACTGCTCGGCCAGGTAGTTGGCAGAAAGAATCGACACCTCACTGGCATCGGCCAGTTGCTGGCCCATCATGGCGATGTACATCCAGCTGATCGGCAGAATGCTCGCGCTACCCCAGGGCGCGGCACTCACCGCAGTGTTCTTCGGGTCCGGGCCGGGAACCGGTATCACCGGGTGGCTGGCAACGAACGGCGCCAGGTGCGCACGCACACCAATCGGGCCCATGCCCGGGCCGCCACCGCCGTGGGGAATGCAGAAAGTCTTGTGCAGGTTCATGTGTGAGACATCGGCACCGATATCGGCCGGCCGGGTCAGGCCGACCTGGGCATTGAGGTTGGCGCCATCCATGTACACTTGGCCACCCTGCTTGTGGATGACTTCGCAGATTTCGCTGATGCCCTCTTCATACACGCCATGGGTCGACGGATAGGTCGCCATCAGGCACGACAAGCGCTCACCCGCCGCCTGTGCCTTGTCCTTGAGATCAGCCAGATCGACGTTGCCGGCCTCGTCACACTCGACGATCACCACCTGCATCCCCGCCATCTGCGCCGACGCCGGGTTGGTGCCGTGGGCTGATGAAGGAATCAGGCAGATATCGCGATGAGGCTGATGCCGACTGCGGTGATATTTGGCAATGGCCATCAGCCCGGCATACTCGCCCTGGGCACCGGAGTTGGGTTGCATGCAGATGGCGTCGAAGCCGGTGATCGCACACAGCCAGGCTTCCAGCTCATCGATCATCGCCTTGTAACCCTGTACCTGTGCCGCGGGGGCAAACGGATGGACCAGGGCAAAGCCTGGCCAGGTGATCGGGATCATCTCGCTGCTGGCATTGAGTTTCATGGTGCAGGAGCCCAGCGGGATCATCGCCTGATTCAGTGCCAGGTCCTTGTTCTCCAGCTGTTTGAGATAACGCAGCATCTCGGTTTCGCTGTGGTGCAGGTTGAACACCGGATGGGTGAGGAAGGTCGAGTGCCGCGCCAGCGCCGCCGGAATACCTTCCGGCAAGGCCAGGGCATCGAGGCTGGCGATATCCAGGCCGTGGTCGGCACCAAGGAAGATATCGAACAGACGCAGTACCGTGGTTTCGTCACAGGTCTCGTCGAGACTCACGCCCAACCGGCCACGACCGAGGATGCGCAGGTTGATCTGCGCCGCCTCGGCGCTTTCGATGATCGCCGTCTGACTGCCGCCGACTTCCAGGGTCAGGGTGTCGAAGAAGTGCTGGTTGAGACGCTTGATGCCTTTGCTCTCCAGCCCCGCCGCAAGGACGAAGGTCAGCGCATGCACGCGCTGGGCTATGCGCTGCAAGCCTTCCGGGCCGTGATACACCGCATAGAACGCTGCGATGTTGGCCAGCAGCACCTGCGCCGTGCAGATGTTGGAGTTGGCCTTCTCGCGGCGGATATGCTGTTCGCGGGTCTGCAGGGCCATGCGCAACGCCACGTTACTGCGGGCATCTTTGGACACGCCGATGATGCGCCCGGGCATGGCCCGCTTGAACTCATCCCGGCAGGCAAAATAGGCGGCATGCGGACCGCCATAGCCCATCGGCACGCCAAAGCGCTGTGAGGTGCCCAGCACCACATCGGCACCCTGCTCACCCGGTGGGGTCAACATCAGCAGGCTGAGCAGGTCGGCGGCAACGCAAGCCAACGCATGCTGTTTGTGCAGTTGCTCGATCAACGGCCGCAGGTCGCGGATCTCGCCATGGGTATCGGGGTACTGCAACAAAGCCCCGAACACCTGGTAATTGCCAAGGTTATCCACAGCGTCGATAACCAGTTCGAAGCCGAAACCTTCGGCACGGGTCTGCAGCACCGACAGGGTCTGGGGATGGCAGTGCTCATCGGCAAAGAACACATTGCTTTTCGACTTGGCCATGCGTTTGGCCAGGGCCATGGCTTCCGCGGCCGCGGTGGCTTCATCGAGCAAGGAGGCGTTAGCCAGGTCCAGACCGGTGAGGTCGATGATCATCTGCTGGAAATTCAGCAAGGCTTCCAGGCGGCCCTGGGCAATTTCCGGCTGATAAGGCGTGTAGGCGGTGTACCAGCCCGGGTTTTCCAAGACGTTGCGCAAGATGACGTTCGGCGTAATCGTGCCGTGATAGCCCATGCCGATCAGGCTGGTCCACACCTGGTTCTGCTCGGCGTAGCCCTTGAGCTTTTTCAGGGCGGCCTGCTCGTCCAGGGCGGCGGGCAGGTCCAGTGGCCGGTTCAGGCGAATGCCCGGCGGCACGGTTTGCTCGATCAACTCACCGCGGCTGCTCAGACTAAGCCGCTGAAGCATCGCCTGCTGCTCCGAGGCATCAGGCCCCAGGTGGCGACGCAGAAATGGATTGGGGTCGTGCAGTTGGCTGAGGGACGGCGACTGGGACATAGCGGCTCTCTCTTCCTGGACCAAGCCCCGACCAGTCGAGGCATATTGAGTCTAGGAAGAGATTGCCGCTTTGTGTGAAAACTATTCGCCGATGGCCGCCTGGTAGCCAGCAGCGTCGAGCAGTTTGTCCAGCTCGGCGGTGTTGCTTGGCTTGAGCTTGAAGATCCAGCTGGCGTACGGGTCGCTGTTCAGCGACTCGGGGCTGTCGGCCAGCGCATCGTTGAACGCGATCACTTCACCGCTGACCGGCGCGTAGATGTCCGAAGCGGCCTTGACCGACTCGACCACACCCGCCGCTTCGCCTGCGGCGAAGACCTTGCCGACTTCCACCAGTTCGACAAACACCACATCACCCAGTGCTTCCTGAGCGTGATCGCTAATGCCGACGGTCACCGTACCGTCAGCTTCCAGTTTGGCCCACTCGTGGCTTTCAGCAAAACGCAGGTCGGCGGGGATATTGCTCATCTTGTTGTCCTCGATAGGGTCAGCGGTAGGCCCGCCAGAATTAGGTTCAGATCAGAATCTTGCCATGGCGCACGAAGGTCGGCTTGACCACCCGCACCGGGTACCACTTGCCGCGGATCTCCACCTCGGCACGATCGGCGGTTGCCATCGGCACCCGCGCCAGCGCAATCGACTTGCTCAGCGTAGGAGAGAAACTACCACTGGTGATCTCTCCTTCGCCAATCCCGGCGACGCGAACCACCTGGTGGGCGCGCAGCACACCGCGTTCTTCCAGCACCAGGCCGACCAGTTTTTGCTCGACGCCGTGTTCGATTTCCGCCAGCAGACCGTTACGCCCGATGAAGTCACGCTCAGCCGGCTCCCAGGCCACGCTCCAGCCCAGGTTTGAGGTCAGCGGGGTATGCGCTTCGTCGATGTCCTGGCCATACAGGTTCATCCCGGCTTCAAGACGCAGCGTGTCACGCGCACCGAGGCCGCTCGGGGCAATACCTGCGCCGACCAGATCGTTGAAAAATGCGGGGGCCTGCACAGCCGGGAAGATGATTTCCAGACCGTCTTCGCCGGTGTAGCCGGTACGGGCGATAAACCAGTCGCCTTCGGCGCGGCCTTCGAACGGCTTGAGCTCACGGATCAGGGCTGCACGCGATGCCGTTAGCAGTTCGGCGACCTTGGCACGGGCCTCTGGCCCCTGGATGGCAAGGATCGCCAGCTCCGGTCGCTCGCTGAAATCGACCTGAAAACTGCCTTTGCAAGCGTTCAACCAGGCCAGGTCCTTGTCGCGGGTCGAAGCGTTGACCACCAGACGGTAACCGTCTTCGCAGCGGTAGACGATCATGTCGTCGATGACCTTGCCCTGCTCGTCGAGCATGGTGCTGTACAGGGCCTTACCGGTTGCAGTCAGTCGAGCGACATCATTGGCCAACAGACGCTGCAGCCAGACAGCAGCCTGCGCGCCATGAACATCGATCACGGTCATATGGGAAACATCGAACACCCCGCAGTCACGGCGCACCTGATGGTGCTCTTCGACCTGCGAGCCATAATGCAAGGGCATGTCCCAACCGCCAAAATCGACCATCTTGGCGCCTAGCGCCAGGTGCAGGTCATAAAGAGGCGTGCGCAGTCCCATGGGTTTCTCCTTCCGGGCGTGGCGAAGCAACGGCTGTTGGCAGCATTTCAGCTACCCGGTCTGTAGGACCGGCCGCAGCGAATGCCGCGCATTGTAGCTGCAAGCTGGGTGGCTGACATCCTCAGCGCGTTTGACCGACATGCCGGGCCGAACGTCGTATTAAGCCGATGACCGGCAGCAGGCCGACCAGGATCAGCGTCAGCGCCGGCAACGAGGCCCGCGCCCACTCGCCTTCGCTGGTCATTTCGAACACGCGCACGGCCAGGGTGTCCCAGCCGAAGGGTCGCATCAGCAAGGTTGCCGGCATTTCCTTGAGGACATCGACGAACACCAGCAAGGCCGCACTCAAGGCGCCAGGCACCAGCAGCGGTAGATACACCTTGAAAAACAATCTCGGACCACTGACCCCAAGGCTGCGCGAGGCTTCCGGCAGCGAAGGACGAATCCGTCCCAGGCTGTTTTCCAGTGGCCCGTAGGCCACGGCGATGAAGCGCACCAGGTAAGCCAGCAACAAGGCAGACAGGCTGCCCAGCAACAGTGGCCGGCCAGCGCCGCCGAGCCAGTTGGACAACGGCACCACCACCTGGTTATCCAGGTAACTGAACGCCAGCATGATCGACACCGCCAGCACCGAGCCAGGCAAGGCATACCCCAGGTTGGCCAGCCCGACCCCGGCGCGGATACCCGGTGCGGACGATTGCCGGCGGGCGAACGCCAGCACCAGAGCGACACAGACGGTGATCAGCGCGGCCATGGCCCCCAGGTAGAGGGTATGCAGAATCAGGCTGGTGTAACGCTCATCGAGGTCGAAGCGTCCGCGCTGCCAGAACCATACCAGCAATTGCAGCAGCGGGATGACGAAGGCACAGGCGAACACCAGCAGGCACCAGCCACTGGCCGCCAGCGCCTTGATCCCGTGCAGGTGGTACAGCGCCTTGCCCCGTGGACGCTCGTTGCTGCCGCGCACGGCGCCACGGGCACGGCGTTCGCCGTAGAGCACCAGCATCACCGCCAGCAGCAACAGGCTCGCCAGCTGCGCGGCACTCGACAGGCTGAAGAAGCCATACCAGGTCTTGTAGATCGCCGTGGTGAAGGTGTCGAAGTTGAACACCGACACCGCACCGAAATCGGCCAGGGTTTCCATCAAGGCCAGGGCGACACCGGCGCCGATAGCCGGACGTGCCATGGGCAACGCCACTCGCCAGAACGCCTGCAATGGCGAATGCCCAAGTACCCGCGCCGCTTCCATCAGGCCTTTGCCCTGAGCCATAAAGGCGGTGCGCGCGAGCAAGTAGACGTAAGGGTAAAAGACCAGTACCAGGACGATGATCACCCCACCGGTGGAGCGAACCCGCGGCAGGTGCATCGGCCCGAACCATTCGCGCAGCAGGGTTTGCACCGGCCCGGCAAAGTCCAGCAGGCCGACGAAAACGAATGCCAGCACATAGGCTGGGATGGCGAACGGCAGCATCAATGCCCAATCCAGCCAGCGCCGCCCGGGGAACTCGCACAGGCTGGTGAGCCAGGCCAGGCTCACGCCGAGCAAGGTGACGCCAACGCCGACGCCGACAATCAGGGTCAGGGTGTTGCCCAACAGGCGGCTCATCTGGGTATCGAGCAGGTGCGACCAGATCTGCATGTCGACCGACTGCCAGGACAACAGCAGCACGCTCAGCGGCAGCAGCACCAGGGCGGCAATGGCGAAAACCAGGGGATACCAGCGGCGTTGGGCGGGGTGAGCCAAAAGGAGATCTCTGTGCAGTGATGACGACCGCGTTGCGGTCGATCGCTGGCAAGGCCAGCTCCCACTGTGGGAGCCGGCATTGCCGGCGATTGGGGCCTGACTAGGCCCCGAAAGGATAAAGCCTTGCGCTTAGTTCCAGCCAGCCCGATCCATCAGGCGAATTGCCTCAGCCTGACGCTTGCCAGCAATTTCAACCGGGATGGTGTCAGCCTTGAACGTACCCCAGGCCGCGACTTCTTCCGACGGTGCGACGTTCGGGTTGGCCGGGAATTCCTGGTTCACGCCAGCGAAAATTTTCTGCGCTTCTTCACCGGTCATCCACTCGACCAGTTTGGTCGCGGCTTCAGGATGCGGCGCGTACTTGGTCAGGCCGATGCCCGACAGGTTGACGTGCACGCCACGGTCAGCCTGGTTCGGCCAGAACAGCTTGACCGCCAGGTTCGGGTTTTCCTTGTGCAGACGACCGTAGTAGTAGGTGTTGACGATCCCGACGTCGCACTGGCCGGCATTGATGGCTTGCAGCAAGGCGGTGTCGTCGGAGAACACGTCGGTGGACAGGTTGTTGACCCAGCCCTTGATGATTTCCTCGGTTTTCTTCTCGCCGTGGGTTTCGATCAGGGTTGCGGTCAGCGACTGGTTGTAGACCTTCTTCGCCGTGCGCAGGCACAGACGCCCTTCCCAGTTCTTGTCGGCCAGGGCTTCGTAGGTGGTCAGTTCTTCAGGTTTGACCCGCTCGGTGGAGTAGGCGATGGTCCGTGCGCGCAGGCTCAGGCCGGTCCAGTCGTGGGACGAAGCGCGATACTGCTTGGGAATGTTGGCATCGATGACGTCCGATTTGATCGGCTGCAGGATGCCCATCTGCTCGGCCTGCCAGAGGTTGCCGGCATCGACGGTGAGCAGCAGGTCGGCGGTGGCGTTCTGCCCCTCGGCCTTGATCCGCTGCATCAGCGGCGCTTCCTTGTCGGTGATGAACTTGACCTTGACCCCGGTCTTGGCGGTGTAGGCGTCGAACACCGGCTTGATCAGCTCGTCGATGCGCGAGGAATACACCACCACCTCGTCCGCCGCCTGGGCGGTGCCGCCCAACAGGGTCAGAGCCAGGGCGGCCAATACGTGCTTGCGTGGCAACATGGTGCAGTCCTCGGAGTTCAAATTAGAGGCGCAAATGGTAGTTAATCCCATTTGCCTTCTCAACCGAACTCACTGGGGAGGAGTTACCAGATGTTACGACAGAAGAAGAACTGGCTTCAGGCCCTTGCCAGTTCTGGCAAGTCACCACTGAGCCCCAAGGCCTGACGAACGAACAGCGCCTTGGCTTCAGGCAGTTGCTCAACCCATTTCAGGCCACTGTTGCGCAGCCAGCGCAACGGCAACGGATCAGCCTGGAACAGGCGCTCGAAGCCTTCCATCGCCGCCATCAGCGCCAGGTTGTGCGGCATGCGCCGGCGCTCGAAGCGGCTCAACACGCGCTCATCCGCCAGTCGTTCACCGCGTTCGTAGGCATGCAGCAATTCTTCAGCCAATACCGCGGCATCGAGAAAGCCCAGGTTGACCCCCTGCCCGGCCAGCGGATGAATGGTGTGCGCAGCATCACCGATCAGCGCCAGGCCTTCGGCCACATAACGCTTGGCATGGCGCTGACGCAGTGGCACGCAGAGTCGTGGATCGGCCTGCAGTACGGCACCGAGGCGCCCTTCGAAGGCGCGTTCGAGTTGCGCGCAGAACTCGGCATCGTCGAGCTTCATCAGACGCTCAGCCTGCTCCGGGGTGGTCGACCAGACAATCGAGCACCAATCCTGCTGGCCATCGCGCAGCAGCGGCAGGAAGGCCAGCGGGCCATCGTCGGTAAAACGTTGCCAGGCCGTTGCCTGATGCGGCTCGGCGCAGCGTACGCTGGTGACAATGGCGTGGTGCAGGTAGTCCCATTCGCGGGTCTCGCAGCCGGTCAGACGCCGCACCGCCGAGTTCGCGCCGTCAGCGGCGATCACCAGCGGCGCGCGCAACGTGCGGCCATCGGCGAGGGTCAGCAGCCACTCGTCACCGGAACGGCGCATCTGCTCCAGGCGCGCGTTGGCCAACAGGCCGACTTCGCTGTCGTGCAGGCGCTCCAGCAGGCCATCCTGTATCACCCGGTTCTCGACGATGTGCCCGAGCGCCTCGGCATGCACGCTGGCCGCCGAGAAATGGATCTGACCGGTGCCGCTGCCGTCCCAGACGCGCATGTCCGAGTAAGGGCTGGCACGCCGTGCCTCGATCCCCTGCCAGGCACCCAGGCGCTCGAGGATGCGCTGGCTGGCCATCGACAGGGCGCTGACCCGCGGCTCGAAGGCGGCCTCTTCATCAAAGGGCTTGACCGACAGCGGACTGCCGTCGAGCAGGAGAATCTCCAGGCCGCTGTGCTGCAATGCCAGGGCCAGGGCGCTGCCGACCATACCGGCACCGACAATCAACAGATCTGCGCGCATTTCCATGCCTTAAGCCTGTCTCGCTTGCGGCTTGAGCCGCACGTAAAGGGTTTTGTCGACCTGCGCCACCAGCTCGCCGGCAGCGTCACGGATATCGACCTGAAGTCGTGGCAGGTATTTCTTGCCGCCTGCCGTGTGCTCGCGGATATCCGCCAGCAGTTGATCGTCGATGCGCAATTCAGCGAACACCGGGCCTTTGCCCGGGGTGATGAAATCGATACTGGCGGCCTTGTCCCAGACAATGTAATCGCGGCCCAGCAGTTCCATCAGCATCAGCATGTAGAACGGATCGACCATCGAATACAGGCTGCCGCCGAACTGGGTGCCGACGTAGTTGCGATTGAACCAACCCAGGCCCATGCGCACCTTTATCTGGCGCAAGTCCGGACTGATGCTTTGCACGTGAATGCCGGCACCGATATAGGGCGGATAAAAGTTCAGCCGCCAGCGCAGCCTGCGCGCACGCCGGGCCAGTTTGCGCGAATCGTCCATGCTCAGCTCCGTGGGTCCGGACGGGTTCCCAGGCCCATGGCCTGGCGGGCAAACCAACGCTTGGCCGGCGGCAACAGGTCGAGCCCGAGCAGCCCCAGGTTACGTCCGGTGGCAACCAGCGGTTGCGCACTGCCGAACAGGCGGGTAACGCGGTCGGAGAAGCCCACGGTCAGGTCCTGATCCAGGCGCTGACGCTCGCGGTAGGCCTGCAGTGTGGCAAAGTCCCCCGGCACTGCGGGCCCTGCCAGCAGGCCTTCGGCCAGTGACTGCACATCGCGCAGCGACAGGTTGAAGCCCTGCCCGGCAATCGGGTGCAGGCTGTGGGCGGCATTGCCCAGCACCACTAGGTGCGGACGTACCTGCTCCTGGGCCTCGATCAGCGACAAGGGGTACAGGTGCCGTGCGCCGACCTGGCGCAATGCGCCCAAACGGTAACCGAACACCTCCTGCAACTCGCTCAGGAAGCTGCGTTCGTCCAGCTCGGCCAGGCGTTTGGCGTCCATCCCGGCGCGGGTCCAGACCAGCGCACAGCGGTTTTCCGGCAACGGCAGCAGCGCCATCGGCCCTTCATCGGTGAAGCGTTCGAATGCCTGGCCGCAGTGGGCCTCGCTCGGGGTGATGTTGGCAATCAGCGCACTCTGGTTGTAAGGCCGCTGACTGACATGGATACCCAGTTGCTCGCGCAGGCCGGAACGACCGCCATCGGCCAGTACCGCCAGATCGCACTCGACCACGGTGTCGTCGTTGAGCGACAGACGATAGCCATCTTCCAGTGCCTGCATGGCAGTCACTTCAGCCGGGCAACGCCAGCTCACCACCTCGGCATCCAGGCCTTGCCACAGGCACTGCCCGAGCCAGGCGTTCTCCACCACATAGCCCAGGGCGGGAACCCCTTCCTCCAGCGCATCCAGACGCGTGGCGCCAAAGCGGCCACGGTCGGAAACCTGGATCTGGCGAATGGGCTCGGCGCGGCGGCTGATCTGCTGCCACAGGCCCAGGCGCTCGTAAATCTGCCGGGTGCCGAAGGACAACGCCGAGGAGCGGGCGTCATAGCTCGGTTGGTAAGTGTCGCCCGGTGCGAAGGGTTCGATCAGCAGGATCTTCCAGCCACGCGCCTTGGCTCCCGCTTGCAGGGCCAGCGCCAAGCTGGCGCCAACCAGGCCACCGCCGATGATTGCCAGGTTCACCCGGTTCATGCCGCGGCACTGCGCGCAGCAGCCATCAAGGCTTCGATTTCAGCGACCGTTTTCGGCACACCTGAGGTCAGGATTTCACAGCCCTGCTTCGTTACCACTACATCATCCTCGATACGTACACCAATGCCGCGCCACTTTTTCGCGACACTCTGGTTGTCGGCACCGATATAGATGCCAGGTTCCACGGTCAGGGCCATGCCGGGTTCAAGTACGCGCCACTGACCACCGACCTTGTACTCGCCGACATCGTGCACATCCATGCCCAGCCAGTGTCCGGCACGGTGCATGTAGAAGGCGCGGTAGGCTTCGCTTTCGATCAGCTCTTCAACCTTGCCCTTGAGCAGCCCCAGCGCCACCAGCCCTTCGGTGATCACCTGAACCGTCGCCTCATGGGCGTGGTTCCAGTGCTTGCCCGGCGCGATGACCGCAAACGCGGCTTCCTGCGCCTTGAGCACCAGCTCGTAGATCGCCTTCTGTTCCGCTGAGAACTGCCCGCTGACCGGGAAGGTACGGGTAATGTCGCTGGCGTAGCAGTCAATCTCGCAACCCGCGTCGATCAACACCAGATCCCCGTCCTTGAGCAGCGCGTCGTTCTCTTGATAGTGCAGGATGCAGCTGTTGCGTCCGGCCGCGACGATCGAGCCGTAGGCCGGCATCTTCGCCCCGCCTTTGCGGAACTCGTAGTCCAGCTCGGCTTCCAGGCTGTACTCGCGCAAGCCCGCACGGCAGGCCTGCATGGCCCGCACATGAGCCCGTGCAGAAATCGCCGCAGCCTCGCGCATGACTTTCACTTCTGCCGCCGATTTATACAGGCGCAGGTCATGCAGCAGATGATCCAGGGCAACGAATTCGTTCGGCGGCTGGGCGCCAAGACGGGCCTTGGAGCGGATCACGTTGATCCATTCCATCAGGTGCCGATCGAATTCCGGGTTGCTGCCCATGGCCGAATAGACCCGGTCACGGCCTTCGATCAGGCCGGGCAGAATGTCGTCGATATCGGTGATGGGAAAGGCGTCATCGGCGCCAAAGTCGCGGATCGCGCCTTCCTGGCCGGCGCGCAAGCCGTCCCACAACTCACGTTCCGGATTGCGTTCACGGCAGAACAGCACGTATTCGCCGTGTTCACGGCCGGGGATCAGGGCGATCACCGCCTCAGGCTCGGGGAAACCGCTGAGGTACTGGAAGTCGCTGTCCTGGCGGTACACATGCTCGACGTCGCGATTGCGAATGGCAACCGCGGCGGCGGGCAGAATAGCGATGCTGTTGGGCTCCATCTGCGCCATCAGCGCCTTGCGTCGACGGGCGTATTCCGACTTGGGGATATGGCTCATGGGCAGTGGAGTCCCTCAGCAATCAGTGCAACGAAGGTTTGGCGGCAGGCTCGACCGGCTTGGCCAGCTCCGTGTACAGCAGCAACGGCGCGACGCGCAGGTATTCCATGACTTCCATGTAGTCGCTTTCGCCGTCTTCGGATTCTTCCAGGGCATCCTGGACCTGGGAGATCGCGTCCAGGTCCTGGAGAATTTCCTTGGCCTCGGCGCTCAGGGTCAAGCCACCCGAGTTCAAGCCAAAGCCATAAAGGAAGCCCTTGCACCACTCACCCAGGGCAGCAGCCCGGTCGGTCAGCGTGGCGTCATCGCCCGGCAGCAGCAAGACAACAGTGATATCGTCGCCGGTGAGTTCGCCTTTGACCATCTCCTGCAGGCCGATCAAAGCGTTGCGAACGTTGTCTGCCGGATCGTTTTCCAGCAGGTGGGCGGCGTCGGCCAGCCAGGCCTCGGCATCGAAGCCGGCACCGGCGCAGCTGCGGCCGAGCAACAGCCCGTGCAGCTCGGCAGGGGAAACAGGATGCCCGTTGCTGCTGAGCAAGGTGGCGAAAGCGGTGTACGGCGAATTGGTATTGGGCATGGGCAACTAGGCGCCAGACGGCGCAATGACTAGAATGAAGACCTTGTATCCTAGCACCGGCAGGCGCGCCAAGACCATCGACGTGGCCAACTCGGGGCAGGTCGGGGCATAAACCGGGCAACCACCCCCAGAGCGAATCGAGTGGCAACCAATGCAAGAGAACGATCTGCAAACGCTGATGGGCCGATTCGAACTGCTGATTGAGCGAGTCGAGCAACTAAAACGGCAAAATGCACTCCTAATAGCTCAGGAAAAGTCCTGGCGCGAGGAGCGCGCCCACCTCATCGAAAAAAACGAAATCGCCCGGCGTAAGGTCGAATCGATGATTTTGCGACTCAAGGCCCTGGAGCAAGACTCATGAGTTCAAGCAATAGCGTCACCGTTCAGATCCTCGACAAAGAATATTCGATCATCTGTCCGCCCGAAGAGCGCAGCAACCTGGTCAGCGCCGCGCGCTACCTGGATGGCAAGATGCGCGAAATCCGCAGCAGCGGCAAAGTCATCGGTGCCGACCGGATCGCGGTGATGGCCGCGCTGAACATCACCCACGACCTGCTGCACAACCAGGAACGCCCTGAAGCGCCGGCAGGCGGCGCCTCCCGCGAACAGGTGCGCGATCTGCTCGAACGGGTCGATCAGGCACTGGCCGACGATCAAGATTCAAATAAGGGCTGAGTATCGGTATACTGGCGCCACTCCCTGGAGTGCTTGCCAGTCGGTCATGTCCCTGAGCCGATACGCACAACCACGGGGGTTGCACGTGGGGCCGGTGTGCATGTCCGCTTGACGGAAAGCCTTAACGCCTCCTGCAATCTCCACCTTGAACTTTCGGGTTCAAGGGCTACACCGACAGCGGTTCGTCGGGGAGCCTGAATTACCTTTGCACGCGTAATTGCGCGGGCAAATCGAGCTGCCGCCCTGCGCCAGGCAGCCCTCTCTGGGAACGCCCGTGCCATGACCGACACCGCGCCGCTCACCCGCCCCCAGCTCCGCCGCCTGTTACGCGATGCCCGCCGCGCCTTGAGCCCGGCCGAGCAACGTCAGGCCGCGCTTGGACTGTACCGGCAACTGGCCCAGCATCCGCTATTCCGCCGCGCCCGCCACATCGCCCTGTACCTGCCCAATGATTGCGAGATCGATCCGCGTCTGCTGCTGCGCGAAGCCCAGCGGCGCGGCAAGCGCACCTATCTGCCGGTGCTGCACGCCTGGCCGAGAAGCAAAATGGTTTTCCAGCGTATCGAACACGGCGAAAAGCTGCGGCCCAACCGTTTTCGCATCGCCGAGCCGCACATCAATCTGGCGCGGCAACGGCCGATCTGGGCGCTGGACCTGATCCTGCTGCCACTGGTGGGGTTTGATGAAGTCGGTGGCCGGCTGGGCATGGGCGGTGGCTTCTATGATCGCAGCCTGGCCTATCAGGCACGGCGCAAGGCATGGAAAAAGCCCTTGTTGTTAGGCTTGGCCCATGAATGTCAAAAAGTCGAGCGACTGGCCCAGGCCAGTTGGGACGTACCACTGCAGGGAACGGTCTCGGACCGTGGCTGGTACCTGGCGCCCATTTGAAAGGCGCCAGCATGGCGATCAACGCTGTTGCGGATTGACCGGCATTTCGTAAGGAGCGTCGAGTTTGCGCTCCCAAAGGCTTTGCGCATAACCGGTAGTGACCACACCCAAACCGAACAGAAACACCAGAATCCAGAGCAAGTCCGGTTTGCGATTCATTGATTGCCCCCCTCAGGCAAACTGATCACGTTGTCAGCAACGGTTTTTAGTGGTTGCAGCAGCGTCAAGCTTAAAAGTGGCGCATTCTCCGACAACCTGAGACGACACGCAAACCTTGACGCCAACCGACTGTCGGTTTCATGCATCAGGTTATTTCAAATTTTTACCAGGAGCAGCGCCATGGCCTATTGGCTGATGAAATCCGAGCCCGACGAACTTTCGATCAAGGATCTGGCACGCTTGCAGGAAGCGCGCTGGGACGGCGTTCGCAACTATCAGGCGCGCAATTTCCTGCGCAGCATGGCGGTCGGTGATCAATTTTTCTTCTACCACTCCAGCTGCCCTGAGCCAGGCATTGCCGGTATCGCCCGGATCAGTGCCGCCGCCTACCCCGACCCGACCGCCCTGGATCCGCAAAGCCATTACTTCGACGCCAAGGCCAACGTCGAGAAGAACCCCTGGAGCGCTGTCGACGTTGCCCATGTGGAAACCTTCGGCAAGGTGCTGGGCCTGGGTTACCTCAAACAGCAGACCGCGCTTGCCGAATTGCCTCTGGTACAGAAAGGCAGTCGCCTCTCGGTGATGCCGGTGACCCCCGAACAATGGGCCGCGGTACTCGCGCTGCGTTAAACCGGGTAGGATGCTATCAATTTGACCAACATCAAAGCACCAGGATCGGTGCCGCGTCACACTCTGACGTGAACGCAGCAGGATGCAGACTGATGAGCCAACATACCCCGAAATTTTTCGCCGGCGCCTTGATCGCCCTGCTTCTGGCCGCAGGCGGCCTGGGTTACTGGAAATCCCTGCACGATCGTCTGCCCGATGGCCTGAGCATGGGTAACGGCCGGCTCGAAGCCACTGAAGTGCAGATCGCCAGCAAGATCCCCGGACGCCTGGCCGAAGTGCTGGTCGACGAAGGCGACAAGGTACGCCAGGGCCAGCTACTGGCGCGCATCGACACCCGTACCCTCGAAGCGCAACGCAACCAGGCGGAAGCCGAAGTGCTGCGGGCCGAGGAAAACTACGCCGCCGCCCAGGCCAACGTGCAACTGCGCCAGAGCGAACTGCTGCTGGCCAGTCAGGAACTCAAGCGGGTGCGGGAAATCTTCCAGCGCAAATACGCCAGCCAGCAGTTGCTCGACCAGCAGCAGGCACGCTACGACACCGCCAGTTCCGCGGTGGTCGCCGCGCGCGCACAACTGGCCGCAATCAAGGCCGCGATCGGCGCCGCCCAGGCCCAGGTCGCGCAACTCACCAGCGAGATCGACGACAGCAGCCTGCGCGCGCCCATCGACGGCGTTATCCAGCTGCGCCTGGCCGAACCTGGCGAAGTACTCGGCGCCGGTGGCCGGGTGTTGTTGCTGATTGATCCAAACGATCAGTACATGAACCTCTACCTGCCGGCTTCGACTACCGGTCGCCTGACCGTCGGCGATCAGGCCCGGGTGGTGCTCGACGCCCTGCCGGAAAAGGCCCTGGCGGCAAAAATTGCCTTTGTTGCCGCCAAGGCCCAGTTCACCCCGAAGCAGGTGGAAACCCGCGACGAACGCCAGAAGCTGGTGTTCCGGGTCAAGCTGCGCCTGACCGCCCCGAGTGCCGTACCGCAGGCCAAGCCCGGCATGCCCGGTGCCGGTTATGTGCGCACCGCTGAAGTGGACTGGCCGGCGAACCTGCAATGAACGCACTGGCGCTGCAAGCCGAGGGCATCAGCCACCGCTACGGCAAGCTGGACGCCCTGCAGGACATCACCTTCAACCTGCCAGCCGGCACCCGCTGCGGCCTGATCGGCCCGGACGGTGCCGGCAAGTCCAGCCTGCTCGGGCTGATTGCCGGGGTGAAAAAACTGCAAAGCGGTGAGCTGTCGGTACTCGGCGGCTCGATCCGCAAGCGCCGTCATCGCAACAGCCTGTACCCGCGCATCGCTTTCATGCCGCAGGGTCTGGGCAACAACCTCTACCCGGAACTGTCGATCCGCGAAAACATCCGCTTCTTCGCCACCCTGTTCGGCCTCAGTGCCGCCGAGTGCGAGCAGCGTATGCATAACTTGCTGCTGGCCACCGACCTCGCCCGTTTTGCCGAACGGCCGGCGGGCAAGCTGTCCGGCGGCATGAAGCAAAAGCTCGGGTTGTGCTGCGCGTTGATCCACGAGCCGGACCTGTTGATCCTCGATGAGCCGACCACCGGCGTCGATCCGCTGTCACGCCGGCGCTTCTGGGAGCTGGTCGAACAGGTGCGCCAGGAGCGGCCGCAACTGACCCTGCTGGTGGCCACCGCCTACATGGAAGAGGCCGAGCAGTTCGAACATTGCCTGATGCTCGATCGCGGCCGATTGATTGCCGCGGGGCTCAGCCACGAACTGGCCGGTGCTACCGCCAGCGGCAAGCTGGATGATGCCTTCACCCACTATCAAGGCGACAGCGCACATGACGCGCAACCGCTGCAGATTCCACCGCGCCCTGACGGCGACACGAAGATTGCCATCGAAGCCCATGAGCTGACCCTGCGCTTCGGTGATTTCACTGCGGTGAACAAGGTCAGTTTTGCCATCGGTCGTGGCGAGATTTTCGGCTTTCTCGGCTCCAACGGCTGCGGCAAGACCACCACCATGAAGGTGCTTACCGGCCTGATGCCGGCCAGTGAAGGCAGCGCCATGCTGTTGGGCCGTCCGGTGGACGCCAAGGACCTGGCCACGCGCAAGCGGGTCGGTTTCATGTCCCAGAGCTTCTCGCTGTATGGCGAGCTCAGTGTGCGGCAGAACCTCGACCTGCACGCGCGGCTGTTCGACCTGCCGAAAGCCGAAAGCGCGCCGCGCATCGTCGAGCTGATCGAGCGCTTCGACCTCGGCGCTATCGCCGACCAGCAATCCGGCGCCCTGCCCTTGGGCCTGCGCCAGCGCCTGTCGTTGGCGGTCGCCGTACTGCATCGCCCGGAAGTACTGATCCTCGACGAGCCCACCTCCGGGGTCGACCCGGCTGCCCGCGATGATTTCTGGCGCTTGCTGATCGAGCTGTCGCGCGATCAGGGGGTGACCATCTTCCTGTCCACCCACTTCATGAACGAAGCGCTGCGCTGCGACCGCATTTCCCTGATGCACGCCGGCAAGGTACTGGCCTGCGACACCCCGGCTGCGCTGCAACAACAATTCGCCGGTGAGACCCTGGAGGACGCTTTCGTCACCTGCCTGGAACAGGCCCAGGAACCGAGCGAAACGCCTGTGGCGACAGCCCAGCTGGATGCACCTGCCTCGGCAACGCCAATAGTCATGTCACAAGGTTTCAGCATTAGACGCCTGTTCGCCGTGGCCACCCGCGAAGGCAAAGAACTGCTGCGCGACAAGGTACGCCTGGCATTCGCCCTGCTCGGTGCCTTGTTCATGATGGTGATTTTCGGCTACGGCATCTCGCTGGACGTGGAGAACCTGGCGTTCGCCGTGTACGACCAGGACCAGAGCCCGCAAAGCCGCGCCTACCTCGAAGCCTTCCGCGGCTCGCGCTACTTCGCCGAGCAAGCACCGATTCGCGACTCGAAACAGTTGCACCAACGCCTGCAGCGCTCGGAAATCAAACTGGCCCTGGAGATCCCACCCGGATTCGGTCGCGACCTGCATGCCGGACGCCAGCCGGTGGTGGCGGCCTGGCTCGACGGTGGCATGCCGTTTCGCGCCGAGACCAGCCGCAACTACGTCGAAGCCGTGCATCAGGCCAACCTCGAACAACTGGCGGCCCTGAGCAGCAGGGCGCACCCCGGACAATCCCCGGTGCGCCTGGAAACCCGCTTTCGCTACAACCAGGACGTGGTCAGCGTAAATGCCATCGGCCCCGGGGTGATGGCGCTGATCCTGGCTTTCATTCCGGCCATGCTCACGGCACTCGGGATTGTCCGCGAGAAAGAGCTGGGTTCGATCACCAACTTCTATGCCACACCGCTGACCCGCCTGGAATTCCTCCTCGGCAAACAGGCGCCGTACCTGGCAATCAGTCTGATCAACCTGGCGCTGCTGGTGGCAATGAACCGCTGGCTGTTCGGCGTACCCTTCAAAGGCAGCGCCCTGGCGCTCGCTTGTGGCGGTCTGTTGTACCTGTTGGCAACCACCAGCCTGGGCCTGCTGATCTCGGCTTTCACCCGCACCCAGATCGCCGCGATCCTCGGCACCATGATCATCACCAGCCTGCCGACCATCCAGTTCTCCGGGTTGATCGTGCCGCGCTCCTCGCTCGATGGCTCGGCGGCGCTGATGGGCCAGCTGTTCCCGGCCGGCTACTTTCTCGATATCGCCGTCGGCACGTTCACCAAGGCCCTGAGCCTGCGTGAGCTGTGGCCACAGTGCCTGGCGTTGCTGGGCTTCTTCCTCGGCTTCACCGGCCTGAGCCTGGCCATGCTGAAAAAGCAGGAGGTCTGATGCATCGTCTGGCACACACCCTGCGCCTGGGCCTCAAAGAGCTGACCAGCCTGCGCCACGACAGCGTACTGCTGCTGTTCCTGCTGTATGCCTTCAGCGTGGCGATCTACATGCCGGCAGCGGGATCGATCATCGGCGTGCACAACGCCAGCGTGGCGGTGATCGACGAAGACCACAGCCTGCTGTCGCGCAAGCTCGCCGAGGCCCTGCAGCCACCCGAATTCCAGACCGCTGTGCCGCTGGCCTACGACCAGCTCGACCAGGCCATGGACAGTGGCCTGTACACCTTCGTCATCAACGTACCGGTCAACTTCCAGACAGACCTGCTCGCCGGGCGCTCGCCAGAGCTGCAGGTCAATGTCGATGCCACAGCCATGAGCCAGGCGTTCATGGGCGCTGGCTACATCGGGCGGATCTTCGAACGCGAATTGCTGGACTACGCCAACCAGGGTTCGGCGGCCAGCAGCAGCCCGGCGCTGATCAGCCCCAGGGCGCTGTTCAACCCGAACCTGGAAGGCGGCTGGTTTCTGGCGGTGATCCAGATCGTCAACAACATCACCATCCTGGCGATTGTCCTCACGGGCACCGCACTGCTGCGCGAACGCGAACACGGCACCCTAGATCACCTGCTGGTGCTGCCGCTGACGGCGCTGGAAATCATGCTGGCGAAGATCGGCAGCAATGCCCTGGTGGTGGTGCTGTGCACCTGGGTGTCGCTGGAAGTGGTGGTCAAAGGGGCATTGGGCGTGCCGCTGGCAGGTTCGCTGGGCCTGTTCCTGGCAGTGACCGCGCTGTATCTTTTTGCCAGTACCGCGCTGGGGATCTTCCTCGCCACCCTGGCGCGCTCGACCCCGCAATTCGGCTTGCTGGCGATTCCGGTGATCATCCCCATGCTCTTGCTGTCCGGCGGCAGTACGCCGCTGGACAGCATGCCGCAGTGGCTGCAGTGGGTCATGCAGCTTTCGCCCTCGACCCACTTCGTCAGCCTCAGCGCCGCGATCCTGTTCCGTGACGCCGGGCTGGCGGTGGTGTGGCCCGACCTGCTGGCCCTGGCCGCCATCGGCCTGGCATTTTTCGCCGTGGCCCTGGGACGCTTTCGCCGCAGCCTGACGTCCTGAGGGCCGGGTGGGTTACTGCACGATCAGGTTGTTGAACAGCAGGTCATCCACCAGCGGTTTGCCTTCTTCGTTCTCCAACACCTGCTGGACCTGCTTCAGGGCTTCCTGACGCAGCTTTTCCTTGGCCTCGACATTGCTCATGCTTTCCAGGTTCTGCTGAGTGAAGAGCGCCACCAGTTGATTGCGGATCAATGGCTCATGATGCTTCACCGCCGTCGCGGCAGCATCGCTGTTGACCCGCAGGGCGACGTCGGCTTTGTACACACGCAGCTTCGGGCCGCCATCCAGGGCGTAGTTGCCCACAAACGGTGGGCTCAGGGAGATGTAGGAGACCTTCGGTTCCCCTTCCTTGGCTTCTTCGGCCATGGCCGCCATCGGCAGCATCAGCGCCAGTACCATCAAGATCCACGCTTTCACGAATTCGCTCCTCAAACAGTTGGCGCCAGCATACCCAGCGCACCGGTCAAACCCAAGCCCGGGCTTATGCCGGCCTATCAGGACGGGCCATGCTCGTTGACCCGACACCTGACCCACCTACACTTATCGGCCACTACGCGCAAAGGAATAGTCCCGATGAAAGCAGTGTTGTGCAAAACCCTGGGCCCGGCTCAGGGTCTGGTCCTGGAAGAGGTCGCAAGCCCGATACCGAAGAAGAACGAAATTCTCCTCGACGTGCATGCGGCCGGGGTCAACTTTCCCGACACCCTGATCATCGAAGGCAAGTATCAGTTCCAGCCGCCGCTGCCCTTCTCTCCCGGCGGTGAAGCAGCAGGGGTGATCAGCGCGGTGGGCGAAAAAGTCACGGATCTCAAGGTCGGCGACCGGGTCATGGCCCTGACCGGCTGGGGCAGCTTTGCCGAGCAGGTGGCCGTGCCGGGCTATAACGTGCTGCCGATCCCTGAGCAGATGGACTTCACCCACGCCGCCGCCTTTGGCATGACCTACGGCACCTCGATGCATGCCCTGCAGCAACGCGGTCAGCTCAAGGCCGGCGAGACCCTGCTGGTGCTCGGCGCCTCGGGCGGGGTCGGGCTGGCAGCGGTGGAAATCGGCAAAGCCATGGGCGCGCGGGTCATCGCCGCAGCCAGCAGCGCCGAGAAGCTCGCCGTGGCCAAGGCCGCCGGTGCTGATGAGCTGATCAACTACAGCGAGCACAGCCTCAAGGACGAGATCAAACGCCTGACCGCTGGCAACGGCGTCGATGTGATCTACGACCCGGTCGGCGGCGACCTGTTCGACCAGGCAGTGCGCGGCATTGCCTGGAACGGCCGGCTGCTGGTGGTGGGCTTTGCCAGCGGACGCATCCCGCAGCTACCGGTGAACCTGGCGCTGCTCAAGGGCGCGGCAGTGCTTGGCGTGTTCTGGGGCGCCTTCGCTCAACGCCAACCCGCGGACAACGCGGCGAACTTCAAGCAGCTGTTTGCCTGGTACGCCGAGGGCAAGCTCAAGCCACTGGTGTCGCAAACCTTCCCGCTGGCCGAGGCCGGCGCGGCCATCGACCTGCTCGGTCAGCGTAAAGCGCTGGGCAAGCTGGTGGTGACTCTTCGCTGAGCCGGTGGGAGCGAGCTTGCCCCGCGATGGCGCACTGCCAGTCACATCACATCGCGGGTCAAGCCCGCTCCCACCGAATGCAGTGCCGCCCGGAACCTGGCCTCCAGATTACGGTCCGGCATGGCGTGGCTACGCAGGGCATGGAGGGTCTGCTCGACGTAGTCACGGGTACTGCCATAACGCCCCTTGGCGTTGGCGAAAATCTGACTGAGCAGATCGTCGGGCAAATTGCCGGCATAACACGGCAAATGCCGCTCCAGCACAAAACCCAAGGCCTGCACCTTGCTGCCATCGTCCAGGCGGCAGGCCAGCCAGTGCGGCCGGTAAGCCGGATAAGGCATTTCGCGTTGCCACAGGGCCAGCAGCGAGTCTTCCAGGCATTCGTCTGGCAGGCGGTAGGCAAAGCCGCTGCACGAGCCGCCACGGTCAAGGCCGAAGACCAGCCCAGGGCACTCCGGCGTCCCCCGGTGCTCATGCGACCACAGGTACAGCCCGCGATGGTAGCCATGCACCCTGGCACGCCGACGCTCGGCGGCGTTGCACTCCGGACGCCAGATCAGCGAGCCGTAGGCAAACAGCCAGACCGGGCCACCCTGGTGGCGTGACATGGTGTGTTGAACCGAATGTTGAAGTTGCTCGCGAGACAGTTGTTGTCCGAAATCGAGCAACGGAGGATAAGCCACAGGCAAAGATGAAGTTTCAATCGCCGACATAGCTGCCGCCAGAATTCCTCGTGAACTACTGAAGTGAGTCACTGTAAACGAATACGTCATCCGTGTACTTACCGTACGGCAGATGGTGTATTTAACACAAGCCTCACCTCACCCCGGAAGCGCCCTGCAGCAAGGCTTTGAGCGAACAGCCGGGTGTTATTCCAAGTGTAGCGAAAGTTATTTACGCTGCCGGCAATAATAATTGCCTTATGCCCGGCACAAACAACGGCAGTTATTAAACCGGCACGCTATTGCAGCGTGCCTTATTCCGTCATTCAACCGCGAGGGGCATAAGCGAAGACATCAGCGCGCATCTGGTGAGCGTCCATTCCGGCTTCGACCAGTGCATCAAGGGTGGCATAGATCATATTGGGCGAACCGCTGGCATAGACGTGCACACCTGCCAGATCGTTCAGATCCTCGCAGACCGCTTCATGTAGCATCCCGCAGCGCCCTTCCCAGCCACACAGGTCACTGACCACTTTGTGCAGGAACAGGTTCGGCAACTGCTCCCATTCGGCCCAATGCTCGATCTGATAGAAGTCTTCCGGCAGGCGCACACCCCAGTACAGATGAACCGGGTGCTTGAAGCCCTGGGCCCGGCAATGCTCGATCAGGCTGTGCATTTGCGCCATGCCGGTGCCTGCGGCAATCAGCACCAGCGGGCCATCGGGCAGCTCGGCCAGGTGCGCATCGCCAAACGGCATCTCGAGTCGCGCCATACCGTTGCGTTGCAACTGGGCGATCAATGCCACCGCACTGTTCTCGCGGGCCAGTACATGCAGCTCAAGGTCGCGCCCGCTGTGGGGTGCCGAGGCCAGGGAGAAGGCCGCCTTGTCGCCCGCTTCGCGTTCGATCATCAGGTACTGCCCAGCGTGGTAACGCGGCAGCTTGCCCGCTGGCGCGCGCAGGCGCACCCGCCAGACGTCGCCACCGACCTCGACGCACTCGCTCAACTGACAGGCCAGTGTCCGTACTGGCAACTCGCCTAACGCGAGCACACCATCCCATAACAAGACACAGTCCTCCAGCGGTTCGGCGATGCAGGTGAACAGCTCGCCATGGTCACGCTCCTGCCCGTCCTGACGCACCCGTCCTTCCACCAGCAACGCCGCGCAGACGTGGCAGTTGCCATTGCGGCAGCTCTGCGGGCAGTCGTAACCAAGACGTCGCGCCCCATCCAGAATCCGTTCGCCGGGGTTGAGCGCCAACACCGCCCCGGACGGCTGCAAGGTTACCTGCATTTAGTCTATTCCCAACTGGTTCCACAGCTCATCGATCCGCCGGGTGACAGCTTCATCCTTGACGATGACCCGTCCCCATTCACGGCTGGTTTCTCCCGGCCACTTGTTCGTCGCGTCCAGGCCCATCTTCGAGCCCAGGCCGGAAATCGGCGAAGCGAAGTCCAGGTAGTCGATCGGGGTGTTGTCGATCATCACCGTATCGCGCTTGGGGTCCATGCGCGTGGTAATCGCCCAGATCACATCGTTCCAGTCCCGGGCATTGATGTCGTCGTCGGTGACAATAACGAACTTGGTGTACATGAACTGTCGCAAAAACGACCAGACCCCGAGCATGACGCGCTTGGCGTGCCCCGGATACTGCTTCTTCATGGTCACCACCGCCATGCGGTAGGAGCAGCCTTCCGGTGGCAGATAGAAGTCGGTGATTTCCGGGAACTGCTTCTGCAGGATCGGCACGAAAACTTCGTTGAGCGCCACACCGAGGATCGCCGGCTCATCAGGCGGACGGCCGGTGTAGGTGCTGTGGTAGATCGGATTCTTGCGGTGGGTGATGCGCTCGACGGTGAACACCGGGAAGCTGTCGACTTCGTTGTAGTAGCCAGTGTGGTCGCCGTACGGGCCTTCCGGGGCCATTTCGCCCGGATGAATCACACCCTCGAGGATGATCTCGGCGGTGGCCGGCACCTGCAGGTCATTGCCACGGCACTTGACCAGCTCGGTACGGTTGCCGCGCAACAGGCCGGCGAAGGCGTACTCGGACAGGGTGTCGGGCACCGGGGTTACCGCGCCAAGGATGGTCGCCGGGTCCGCGCCGAGGGCCACGGAGACCGGAAACGGCTGGCCCGGGTGCTTCTCGCACCACTCGCGATAGTCCAGGGCGCCGCCGCGGTGGCTGAGCCAGCGCATGATCACCTTGTTGCGGCCGATCACCTGCTGGCGGTAGATCCCCAGGTTCTGACGCTCTTTGTTCGGCCCGCGGGTCACGGTCAGGCCCCAGGTGATCAGCGGCGCGACGTCGCCCGGCCAGCAATGCTGCACCGGCAACATGCCCAGATCGACGTCGTCGCCTTCGATGACCACTTCGTGGCAAGCCGCATCCTTGACCACTTTCGGCGCCATCGACACGACCTTCTTGAAGATCGGCAGCTTCGACCAGGCATCCTTGAGGCCCTTGGGCGGCTCAGGCTCCTTGAGGAAGGCCAGCAGCTTGCCGATTTCGCGCAGCTCGCTGACCGACTCGGCGCCCATGCCCATGGCCACCCGCTCCGGGGTGCCAAACAGGTTGCCGAGCACCGGAATGTCGAAGCCCGTGGGCTTTTCGAACAGAAGCGCCGGGCCTTTGGCGCGCAGGGTGCGGTCGCAGACTTCGGTCATTTCCAGGACTGGAGAGATCGGAACCTGGATGCGCTTGAGTTCGCCGCGCTGTTCCAGGCCACGGATAAAGTCGCGCAAATCGCGATACTGCATGCAAAAGCCTCGTATTCGCCGTACCGGTCGGGGTGCAAAGTGTATCGCCTAACCCGGCCGGCCTGAATAGCCAAAGTACAGATAGCAAAAAGCCGGGTTGCCCCGGCTTTTGCGCAACGCACTCGTTTACTTGCGCTTCATCGACAAGAAGAACTCGTCGTTGGTCTTGGTCTGCTTGAGCTTGTCGACCAGGAACTCGATGGCCGCTACTTCATCCATCGGGTGCAGCAGCTTGCGCAGGATCCACATGCGCTGCAGCTCGTCGTCGGCGGTCAGCAGCTCTTCGCGACGGGTACCCGAACGGTTGATGTTGATGGCCGGGAACACACGCTTCTCGGCGATCTTGCGGTCCAGCGGCAGTTCCATGTTGCCGGTGCCCTTGAACTCTTCGTAGATCACTTCGTCCATCTTCGAACCGGTTTCAACCAGTGCGGTGGCGATGATGGTCAGCGAGCCGCCTTCTTCGATGTTACGCGCAGCACCGAAGAAACGCTTTGGCTTCTCCAGGGCGTGAGCATCGACACCACCGGTCAGAACCTTGCCGGAGCTCGGGATCACGGTGTTGTAGGCACGTGCCAGACGGGTGATCGAGTCGAGCAGGATGACCACGTCTTTCTTGTGCTCAACCAGGCGCTTGGCCTTCTCGATGACCATTTCGGCAACCTGCACGTGGCGGGTTGGTGGCTCGTCGAAGGTCGAGGCAACCACTTCGCCGCGCACGGTGCGCTGCATTTCGGTCACTTCTTCCGGGCGCTCGTCGATCAGCAGAACGATCAGGTGGCACTCGGGGTTGTTACGGGTAATGTTCGCCGCGATGTTCTGCAGCATGATGGTCTTGCCCGCTTTTGGCGGTGCAACGATCAAACCACGCTGGCCTTTACCGATCGGGGCGCAGAGGTCGATCACCCGGCCGGTGAGGTCTTCGGTGGAACCGTTACCGGCTTCCATCTTCAGGCGCTCGTTAGGGAACAGCGGCGTCAGGTTTTCGAACAGAATCTTGTTCTTCGCGTTTTCCGGCCGGTCGAAGTTGATGGTGTCGACTTTCAGCAGGGCGAAGTAACGCTCGCCTTCTTTTGGCGGGCGGATCTTGCCGACGATGGTGTCGCCGGTGCGCAGGTTGAAACGGCGGATCTGGCTTGGCGAGACATAGATGTCGTCCGGGCCGGCCAGGTAGGAAGCATCCGCCGAGCGCAAGAAGCCGAAGCCGTCCTGGAGAATCTCCAGCACGCCGTCACCGGAGATTTCCTCGCCGCTTTTCGCATGCTTTTTCAACAGGGAGAAAATCACATCTTGCTTGCGCGAACGGGCCATATTTTCTATGCCCATCTGTTCGGCCATTTCGAGCAGATCGGTAATCGGCTTTTGCTTGAGTTCAGTCAGGTTCATAAGGGGAGTGACGTAATCATGTAAGAAGGGGAAATTAAGCTTCTGGCTTAATGAAGCCGCGCCGCAGAGAAGGCGACAGGATCGCGTACTGATTCGAATTAGGGATGCGTCGGCGACGGCGTGCAGAGGGCACCGAAGAAACAGTGCGAGGCCGAATGTAACACCTGCTTTTTCTGCCGTCTAGTCACCCGACAAAGAAAAGCCCCGGCGAATGCGGGGCTTTTTTCACTCAGATATTGGCGTCCAGGAAGGCTGCCAGCTGAGACTTGGACAGTGCGCCGACCTTGGTGGCCTCGACGTTGCCGTTCTTGAACAGCATCAGCGTCGGGATGCCACGCACGCCGTGCTTGGCCGGGGTTTCCTGGTTGTCGTCGATATTCAGCTTGGCGACGGTCAGTTTGCCCTGGTAGGTAGCGGCGATGTCGTCCAGAACCGGAGCGATCATTTTGCAAGGGCCGCACCATTCAGCCCAGTAGTCGACCAGCACCGGGCCTTCAGCCTTCAGGACTTCGGCTTCGAAGGTGGCGTCAGTGACGTGTTTGATAAGATCGCTGCTCATGGAAGTCTCCAAGGTCGTAAGCAAAAAAACGTGGCCCATCATAGCCGCACCGGCGACTTACAGGAAGTCACGGACGATTGAGTGTAACTATAGTTGTGCATGACCGCGCATATCGGTGCGCTCACAGGAAAGTCATATTTCCTCCATCAACCTGCCCCACATCAAGCCTTGATACGCTGCGCGTTGGCGTCAGCCGTGGATCGTGGCAGGATTGCCGGGTTATCGACCGAGAAACCATGACCATGCCGCAAACCCCAGCCAAGAATCTGTCCTTGATCGCTGCCATTGACCTGGGCTCCAACAGTTTCCATATGGTTGTGGCCAAGGCCCACCATACCGAGATCCGCATTCTTGAGCGGCTCGGGGAGAAGGTTCAGCTGGCCGCCGGCATCAACGAAGAGCGCCAGCTCAACGAAGAGTCGATGCAACGCGGCCTCGATTGCCTCAAGCGCTTCGCCCAGCTGATCAGCGGCATGCCCGATGGCGCCGTGCGCATTGTCGGCACCAACGCCCTGCGCGAGGCGCGCAACCGCGGCGAGTTCATCCGCCGCGCCGAAGAAATTCTCGGCCACCCGGTCGAAGTCATTTCCGGTCGTGAGGAAGCTCGCCTGATCTACCTCGGCGTTTCCCACACCCTGGCCGATACCCCCGGCAAACGCCTGGTCGCCGATATCGGCGGCGGCAGTACCGAATTCATCATTGGCCAGCGCTTCGAGCCGTTGCTGCGCGAGAGCCTGCAAATGGGCTGCGTCAGCTACACCCAGCGCTACTTCCGCGACGGCAAGATCACCCCGGCGCGCTACGCCCAGGCCTATACCGCGGCGCGCCTGGAACTGATGAGCATCGAAAACGCCCTGCACCGCCTGACCTGGGACGAAGCCATCGGCTCCTCCGGGACCATCCGCGCCATCGGCCTGGCGCTCAAGTCAGGCGGCATGGGCAGCGGCGAGGTCAACGCCGAGGGCCTGGCCTGGCTCAAGCGCAAGCTGTTCAAGCTGGGCGAAACCGACAAGATTGATTTCGACGGCGTCAAACCGGACCGCCGGGCGATCTTCCCGGCGGGCCTGGCGATCATGGAAGCGATTTTCGATGCGCTGGAACTGCAGCGCATGGACCACTGCGACGGTGCCCTGCGCGAAGGCGTGCTGTACGACCTGCTCGGCCGCCATCACCATGAAGACGTGCGTGAACGTACCCTGACCTCGCTGATGGAGCGTTACCACGTCGATCAGGGCCAGGCGGCCCGGGTCGAGCGCAAAGCCCTGCACGCCTTCGACCAGGTGGCCAAGGCCTGGGACCTGGAAGACGGTATCTGGCGTGAACTGCTCGGCTGGGCGGCCAAGGTGCATGAAGTGGGCCTGGATATCGCCCACTATCACTACCACAAGCACGGCGCCTACCTGATCGAGCACTCCGACCTGGCCGGCTTCTCCCGCGAAGACCAGCAGATGCTCGCCCTGCTGGTGCGCGGCCACCGCCGAAACATTCCCAAGGACAAGTTCGCCGAATTCGGCGACGAAGGCGTCAAACTGATTCGTCTGTGCGTGCTGCTGCGCTTTGCGATCCTGTTCCACCACATCCGCGGCACCCAGCAGATGCCGACAGTGACCCTGCACGCCAACGGCGATAGCCTGGATGTCGAGTTCCCGGCCGGCTGGCTGGAAGAGAATCAGCTGACCCAGGCCGACTTCGGCCTGGAGGCCGAGTGGCTGACCCGGGTCGGCTTCGTCCTCAGCGTACGCTGAGGACCGGGTTGCTCAGGCGCTCGAGCAGAGCGGCCTGGGCACTGCGCGGGTTCTGGTTGCCGGTCGGCGTGCTGCGCACGTAGCGGCCGTCCGGTTGCAGGATCCAGGCGTGGGTGTTGTCGGTCAGGTACCCTTCCAGCTCCTTCTTCACCCGCAGGATCAGCTTCTTGCCCTCGACCGGGAAGCAGGTCTCGACCCGCTTGTCGAGGTTGCGCTCCATCCAGTCGGCACTGGACAGGAACATCTGCTCCTCGCCGCCGTTGAGGAAGTAGAACACCCGCGTGTGCTCGAGGAAGCGGCCAATGATCGAACGCACCTGAATGTTGTGCGAGACCCCGGCAATCCCCGGACGCAGACAGCACATGCCGCGCACCACCAGATCGATACGCACGCCTGACTGACTGGCCTTGTACAAGGCGCGGATGATCTTCGGATCGGTCAGCGAGTTGAACTTGGCGATGATGTGCGCCGGCTTGCCCTCCAGGGCAAACTGGGTTTCCCGCGCGATCATGTCGAGCATGCCCTTCTTCAGGGTAAACGGTGCGTGCAGCAGCTTCTTCATGCGCAGGGTCTTGCCCATGCCGATCAACTGACTGAACAGCTTGCCGACGTCTTCACACAGGGCGTCGTCGGAGGTCAGCAGGCTGTAGTCGGTGTACAGACGCGCGTTACCGGCGTGGTAGTTGCCGGTACCCAGGTGTGCGTAGCGCACAATCTCGCCGGCCTCGCGACGCAGGATCAGCATCATCTTGGCGTGGGTCTTGAAACCGACCACACCATAGATCACCACCGCACCGGCGGCTTGCAGACGGCTGGCCAGCTGCAGGTTGGACTCTTCGTCAAAACGCGCACGCAATTCGATCACCGCAGTGACCTCCTTGCCGTTACGCGCCGCATCGACCAGTGCGTCGACGATCTCCGAGTTGGCACCGCTGCGGTACAGGGTCTGGCGCACGGCCAGGACATGCGGGTCCTTGGCGGCCTGGCGCAGCAGATCGACCACCGGCGTGAACGACTCGAAGGGGTGCATGAGCAGGATGTCCTGCTTGCCAACCACACTGAAAATATTCTCGGCGTTCTGCAACAGCTTGGGGATCGCTGGTGTGAACGGCGTGTATTGCAACTCAGGGTGACTGTCCAGGCTGGTGATGCTGAACAGCCGGGTCAGGTTGACCGGGCCATTGACCTGGTACAGCTCGCTTTCACTCAGGCTGAACTGCTTGAGCAGGTAGTCCGAGAGGTGTTTGGGGCAGGTGTCGGCGACTTCCAGGCGCACGGCATCGCCATAACGGCGCGAGAACAGCTCGCCACGCAGGGCCCGGGCCAGGTCTTCGACGTCTTCGGAGTCCAGCGCCAGGTCGGCGTTACGGGTCAGACGGAACTGGTAGCAACCCTTGACCTTCATGCCCTGGAACAGATCATCGGCGTGGGCGTGGATCATCGACGAGAGGAACACGTAGTTGTCGCCAGGACCACAGACATCCTCCGGCACCTTGATCACCCGCGGCAACAGGCGTGGCGCCGGAATGATCGCCAGACCGGAGTCGCGGCCGAAGGCATCGACGCCTTCCAGCTCGACGATAAAGTTAAGGCTCTTGTTCACCAGCAACGGGAACGGGTGCGTCGGATCGAGGCCGATCGGAGTAATGATCGGCGCGATCTCGTCGCGGAAGAAGCGCCGCACCCAGGTCTTGAGCTTGGTGTTCCAGTGACGGCGGCGGATAAAGCGGATCTGGTGTTTTTCCAGCTCCGGCAGCAGCACATCGTTGAGGATCGCGTACTGGCGATGAACCTCGCTGTGTACCACTTCACTGATCCGCGCCAGTGCCTGGTGCGGCTGCAGGCCGTCAGCGCCGGCCTGTTCACGGGCAAAGGTGATCTGCTTCTTCAGGCCCGCCACACGAATTTCGAAGAACTCATCCAGGTTGCTGGAAAAGATCAGCAGGAACTTCAGCCGCTCCAGCAGCGGGTAGCTCTCATCCAGTGCCTGTTCCAGCACACGGATATTGAACTGCAGCTGGGACAACTCGCGGTGAATGTAGAGACTGCTGTCATCCAGACCGGGAATAGCGATAGCCGGTGCCGCCACCACCGGGGCGGGCGCAGGCGCAGGCGCCTCGACCTCGGCCACAGGCTCTGGCACTGCAGCAGGCTCCGGCGGCGTTTCGAGCATCTGCTCCGGCACGGGCTGGGCTTGCTTCATCTCGATATCACTGAGTACTTCGTTATTCATCTGGCGTTCCTGAAGGGCGTTACTGCCCTCTCATCAATTGAGCAGCGCGAACAGCGAAATAGGTCAGGATGCCATCAGCTCCTGCCCGTTTGAAGGCCGTGAGGGATTCCAGGATCACTCCTTCACTGAGCCAGCCGTTCTGGATCGCGGCCATGTGCATGGCGTATTCGCCACTGACTTGATAGACAAAGGTCGGGACCTTGAATTCATCCTTGACCCGATAAAGGATATCCAGATACGGCATACCTGGCTTGACCATGACCATGTCGGCGCCTTCGGCCAGGTCCGCAGCCACTTCATGCAGGGCTTCGTGGCTGTTGGCCGGGTCCATCTGGTAGGAGGCCTTGTTGGCCTTTCCCAGGTTCAGGGCCGAGCCGACCGCATCGCGGAACGGGCCATAGTAGGCGCTGGCGTACTTGGCCGAATAAGCCATGATACGCACGTTGACGTGACCTGCCAGCTCCAGGGCTTCGCGGATGGCCTGGATGCGGCCGTCCATCATGTCCGAAGGGGCTACCACCTGGGCACCGGCTTCAGCATGGGACAGGGCCTGACGTACCAGGGCATCGACGGTAATGTCGTTCTGTACGTAGCCTTCTTCGTCGAGAATACCGTCCTGACCATGGGTGGTGAACGGGTCCAGGGCAACGTCGGTGATCACCCCCAGCTCCGGGAAGCGCTCACGCAGGGCGCGGGTGGCACGCTGGGCGATACCGTCCGGGTTCCAGGCTTCGGCACCGTCGAGGGATTTTTTCTCGGTCGGTGTCACCGGGAACAGGGCCAGGGCTGGAATCCCCAGCTTCACCCACTCTTGCGCCGCTTCCAGCAACAGGTCGATGCTCAGACGCTCGACACCCGGCATCGAGGCAACTTCCTCACGGCGGTTTTCGCCATCGAGGACAAACACCGGGTAGATCAGGTCATCGACGGTCAGCACGTTTTCGCGTACCAGACGACGGGAGAAATCGTCACGACGGTTGCGACGCAGACGGGTGGCAGGAAACAAACGGTTAGCGGGGGTAAAGCTCACGGCAGACTCCTGAGCCCGCGCAGGCGGGCGAGCGCGACAGTTATAAGCGGCCATTATGACGCTTGAATGACAGCCTGGGACAACCCTGCGACTTGAGGACGCAGTCATTGTCCTTGGAGGAAATGTTAACGTCGAGACACATTTGGATACTTTCCCCAACGGCCACGAAGGGTTAGGCTGCGCGTTCATTTCGCCAGCACCCAGAAAATGCTCCAACAATTCCTGCAGGATTTTGGTTACTTTGCCCTTTTTCTCGGCACATTTTTCGAAGGTGAGACCATCCTGGTTCTCGCCGGCTTCCTTGCGTTCCGCGGATACATGGATATCAACCTGGTGTGCCTGGTGGCCTTCTTCGGCAGCTATGCCGGTGACCAGCTGTGGTACTTCATGGGGCGCAAGCACGGGCGCAAACTGCTGGCGCGCAAACCGCGCTGGCAGCTGATGGGCGACCGGGCGCTGGAGCACATCCGCCGCCATCCGGATATCTGGGTTTTGAGTTTCCGCTTCGTCTACGGCCTGCGCACGGTCATGCCCGTGGCCATCGGCCTGTCCGGCTACCCACCGCGCCGCTACCTGCTGCTCAACGGCATCGGCGCGGCGGTCTGGGCCCTGGCCCTGGGTGCCGCGGCCTATCACTTCGGTGCCATTCTCGAAGGCCTGCTGGGCAACGTGAAAAAGTACGAGCTATGGGTGCTCGGCGGCCTGCTGGCCTTCGGCGGCCTGCTGTGGCTGCGCCGGCGCTTCAAGGCCGCACGTGTTGCCCGCAAGGAAGCGGCGGCCATCGAGGCCGAACAGCGCGCAGCCGACCAGGACAGTGACCGGCCATAACTCCGCGCCACGGCAGGCACGCCCAGAACCTCTTCCTGAAAAGCGCATCCAACGACCAAGGACACTGAGAGAGTGGACGTGGTGATTGGACATCTGCCAATTTAGAGGCCATTCAGCGCCTCGACACGGGAGTAATGGGCATGACCTCAAAAAAAGTTGCAGTAATTCTTTCCGGCTGTGGTGTCTATGACGGCGCCGAAATCCACGAGAGCGTGATCACCCTGTTGCGCCTCGACCAGCGTGGCGCCCAGGTGCAGTGCTTTGCGCCGAACATTGCGCAGATGCATGTAATCGATCACCTGACCGGCGAAGAAATGCCCGAATCGCGCAACGTCCTGGTGGAGTCGGCGCGTATCGCCCGCGGCAATATCAAGGATCTGCGTGAAGCCGATGCCAAGGACTTTGACGCCCTGATCGTGCCGGGTGGCTTTGGCGCGGCGAAAAACCTCTCCAACTTTGCCGTTGAAGGCCCGGGCTGCAGCGTCCACCCGGACGTGCTGAGCCTGGCAGAAGCCTTCGCCGAAGCCGGCAAACCGGTCGGCCTGATCTGCATCTCCCCTGCCCTGGCGGCGAAGATCTACGGCCCTGGCGTGGTTTGCACCATCGGCAACGATGCCGGCACCAGTTCAGCGATCGTCAAGATGGGCGCCACCCACGAAGAGTGCGATGTCCATGACATCGTCGAAGATACCCAGCGCAAGCTGGTCAGCACTCCGGCCTACATGCTCGCGCAGTCGATCAGCGAAGCGGCTGGCGGTATCTACAAGCTGGTTGACCGGGTGCTGGAACTGACTCACGAGAACGATTGAATCGGCCACCAGAAGCAGTGAACACCCCTTCTGTGGGAGCTGGCTTTGCCAGCGATGGGTCCACACTGGCCTCATCGCCGGCAAGGCCGGCTCCCACAATGGTTTCAATCAGCCCGGAAACTCGCGCGCCAGCCGCGTGAGGATGCGGTCCAGGGAGTTGGCGAAGGCCTGCTTCTCGCGATCACCATAGGGCGCCTGCCCACCACCGACCTGCCCCTGTTCACGCAGGTCGGTGAACAGGTTACGCACCGCCAGGCGTTCGCCCATGTTGCGTTCGTCAAACTCTCGTCCACGCGGATCAAGGCAGGCCACGCCTTTCTTGACCAGCCTGTCGGCCAACGGCACATCGCTGCAGATCACCAGCTCACCCGGCAGCGCATGCTCGACCAGATAATCGTCGGCAGCATCCGGCCCGCTGGGCACGACGATCAACCTGACGCAGGTGAACGCCGGTTTGATCTGGCTCTGCCCGGCCACCAGCACCACCTCCAGCTGGCGTTTCAGGGCAAATTTGACGACCTGATCCTTGGCTGCCTTGGGGCAGGCATCGGCATCGATCCAGATACGCATGACAACAGCTTCCAACGAATACGGGCGGACAGTATCCCTGCTCGCCCGCCCGGCTTCAATTCAGCCCGCTGATACCCGGCGTTTCTCGGCCAGACGGCTGCGTCCGTAGAGAATCGCAATGGCCAGCAAGGCCACCACTTGCGCCGCCAGCGAGTAGGCATCGGCGTGGATGCCCAGCCAGTCGAAGTCAAAGAAGGCCACCGGACGGGTACCGAACACCCCGGCCTCCTGCAGGGCCTTGACCCCGTGACCGGCAAACACCACCGACAATGCACACAACAATGCCGCGTTGATGCTGAAGAACAGCGCCAGCGGCAGCTTCGCCGAACCGCGCAGGATCACCCAGGCCAGCCCCACCAGCAGCACCAGCGCCGTAGCGCCACCGGCCAGTACCGCCTGATGCCCGCCAGGCCCGGCCTGCAACCACAGCGTTTCGTAGAACAGAATCACTTCGAACAGCTCGCGGTAAACCGAGAAGAACGCCAGCAAGGCAAAGCCGAAGCGCCCGCCACCGCTGACCAGGCTGCTCTTGATGTAATTCTGCCAGGCCGCCGCGTGCCGGCGATCGTGCATCCACACGCCCAGCCACAGCACCATGACACTGGCGAACAGCGCCGTGCAGCCTTCCAGCAGTTCGCGCTGCGCGCCGCCGACATCGATGACATACGCCGCCAGGGCCCAGGTACCGAAACCGGCCAGCAACGCCAGGCCCCAGCCAATGTTAACGCTACGCACCGCCGACTGCTGGCCGGTGTTGCGCAGGAAGGCGAGAATGGCCGCCAGCACCAGAATGGCTTCCAGGCCTTCGCGCAGCAGGATCAGCAGGCCGGAAATGTAGCTCAGTGACCAGCTCAGGCCATCACCACCGAGCAAATCGGCGGCTTCCTTGAGTTTCGCCTTGGCAGCTTGCAGACGCTGGCTGACCTGCTCAAGCGGCAAGCCATCCTGCAGCGACTGGCGGTAGGCCATAAGCGACTTTTCTGTGTCTTTGCGCACGTTGGTATCGACGTTGTCGAGGGAGCTTTCGACCAGCTCGAAGCCTTCCAGGTAGGCCGCTACCGACAGGTCATAGGCCTGCTCGTGGTCACCGCTCTGGTAGGCCGCCAGGCTCTTGTCCAGGGTGTTGGCGGTGTAGTCCAGCAATTGCGCCGGGCCACGCTGCACCTGCGGCGGTTGGGCGCGCTGTGCACGGAAAACCGCCGCCGCTTCCAGTCCTTGCGCCGCTTCAACTTCCAGCGGCGTCTGACGTGCCAGATCCGCGAGGTTATAGGTCGTTTCGCCCTTGGCCTGGGCCGGATCTGCGGTGAAGCTGGCGACATAGGTGGCCAGGTCCCAGCGCTGACGTTCGTCGAGCTGATCGGCAAAGGACGGCATGTCGGTGCCTTCGATGCCCTGCCCCAAGGTGTTGTAGAGGTCGTACAGGCTCAGCCGGGCCAGGCGCTCGCTGCTGCGCAGGTTGGCCGGCGGTGGCTCCAGGCCTACCCCCGCCGGGCCGTCACCGGCACCGCTATCGCCATGGCAGACCGAGCAGTGCTGGGCATACAGCGGTGCCCCGCGAGAAGGGTCCGGGGTGATGACAGGGGCCTGGCTGACTTCATAGGCGACTGCCAGCTGCGCACCGAGCTGGCGGGCCTGACGCGCGACGCTGGCACCGTCCTGGCGCTGATTGATCGCCTCACGCAGGCTGACCACGCCCTGCTCCAGCGCTTGCTGCTCGGCACGGGCGGGCAAGCCACCGATCAGGCCTTGCAGCACATCCGTGAACTCCAGCTGCTCGCGGTATTCGCCGTCGTCCACCACCTTGCCCGCCTCGACCGTCGCCGGGTAGTCGGCACCGATGTAGTCGAGCAGGTGCAAGGCCTTGGCGGCGTTTTCGACTGTGTCGGCCAGCAGCACAGAACTACTCAGTGCCAGCACTGGCCAGAGCAACCAGGCGAGCAAGCGGGAACGGGGAATCATGAGCCAATCTCAAATAACAATGCGAGGTATTGCATTGTTCACTTCCAATGGCGATCGCTCAAGGTTTGCGCGGCAATCTCAGTAAAAATTAGTGACAATTTCATCTCGAGCACAAAAAAGGCGACCCTGAGGTCGCCTTTTTTTCACTGTGGGAGCGGGCTTGCCCCGCGAGGCGATGTGACTGACAGATCGCTATCGCGGGCAAGCCCGCTCCCACCGAGAACTCATCCAAACTTAGACCGGCGCCCGGCGAATCGTCGCGAGCAAGGTCGCAGCGCCGAGGAACAATCCGGCAAAGGTACGGTTCATCCGCCGCTGCTGCTTGGGTGTGCGCAGCAAACGCAGCACCCGCGCCGCCAGACCGGTGTATCCGGCCATGACCAGCAGGTCCACGGTCACCATGGTCGCCGTAATGATCAGGTACTGAGGCAACAGCGGTGCTTGCGGGTTGATGAACTGCGGCAGCACCGCCAGCATGAAGATCAGCGCTTTAGGGTTGCTGACGTTGACCAGAAAGCCGCGGAACACCAGACTCAGCGGCTTGCCGATGGGCCGCACGGCAGACTCGTCGCTGATGTCGGCCGGCAAGGCGCGCCACTGTTTGACTGCCAGGTAGACCAGGTAGGCAACGCCGAACCATTTGATCACCTGGAACGCGGTAGCGGACGCTGCGAGGATGGCGCCAACGCCGGCAGCAATGATCGCAATCTGCAGCACCAGGCCCAGCTGCAGGCCCAGGGCGTTCCAGTAGCCGCGCCAGAAGCCGTACTGCAGGCCACAGGACATCGAGGCAATCGCCCCGGCGCCCGGTGAGAGACTGATCACCCAGCAAGCGGCAAAAAATGCCAACCACGTTTCCAACGACATCGCACACCTCGGCCATAGCTTGTTACAAAGCTCTAAGCTAGTGCGCTGGCGAAAAAATAACCACGGTTTTTTTCAGCGGCCGATCATTTCCCGACGATTTTGTCTTCACCCACCAGCGGCACGATCTCGGCCCCACGCCAGCGCCTGACCGACTTCTGGAAAAACTGGCTGTTGGGCACCTGGACAGTCGCGCCACCGGCTTCGGGCATTTCGATCAGGGTCGTGAACAGCAGGTTGATGGCCACCACCCGCCCTTTCACCCCGGGCTTGTCGATGGTCTCGACCAGTTCCACCACGTCGCCGATGCGAAACGGCCCGACGGTGAAGATCAGCACTGCACACAGCAGGTTCGACAGCACACTCCACATGGCGAAGAACGCCACCGCTGCAACAGCAACGAAGCCGGACAACGCCGTCCACAGCACCGTGGCGGACACGCCCAGACGCTCGAGCACGAACACCAGCGCACTGCCCATGATCAGCCAGCGCAGACCACCGCGCACCGGCATCATCAGCTCCGGCGGCAAGGGATAACGCTCGCCCAGGCGCTTCAGGCAGCGCCCGACCAGGCGCTGCAGGACAAATGCAGCGCAGAGGATCAGCAGGATCTGCAAACCCAGCCAGAACGGTGCAATCCACTCCGGCGGCACCGGCAACTGCAACGACGCCATCAAGACAGCGCCTCCAGCTCCGCCTGCATGGTCTCCAGCTGCTCAAGGGCGGCCATCCAGGCTTCTTCCAGTTCTGCTTCGCGGACCTTGAGCTTGGCCTGTTGGGCCAGCAAGTCGCGCAGCTCATCCTTGCGTGCAGCTTCGTAGAGAGCACTGTCACCGAGGCTGGCATCGATCTTGGCCAGTTGCTCATGCAGGGTACCCAGCTCGCGCTCCAGCTTGTCGGCTTCACGCTTGTGCGGGGCCAACTGCTGACGCAGCGCTGCCGCTGCCTGACGCTGGGCTTTTTTGTCGGTCTTGTCGGCGTTGACCGGCGCCGTACTGACCGGCGCATTGCGCTGGCGATACTCGACCAGCCAACGGGTGTAGTCGTCGAGGTCACCGTCGAACGTTTCAACCTTGCCGTCAGCCACCAGCAGGAAGTCATCGGTGGTGCTCTTGAGCAGGTGACGGTCGTGGGACACCACCAGCACCGCACCGCTGAACTCCTGCAGCGCCATGGTCAGCGCCAGGCGCATTTCCAGATCCAGGTGGTTGGTCGGTTCGTCGAGCAGCAGCAGGTTCGGACGCTCCCAGGCGATCAACGCCAGGGCCAGGCGGGCCTTCTCACCACCGGAGAAATTCAGCACCGGCTCGTCGATACGCCCGCCACGGAAGTCGAAGCCGCCAAGGAAGTCGCGCAGGGTCTGCTCGCGCTCGGTCGGGGCCAGGCGCTGCAGGTGCAGCAACGGGCTGGCCTTGTTGTCCAGCGAGTCGAGCTGGTGCTGGGCGAAGTAGCCCACCGAAAGGTTTTCACCGCGCACCAGGCGTCCGCTCAAGGGCTCCAGCTCACCGGCCAGGTTCTTGATCAGGGTCGACTTGCCCGCGCCGTTGGGGCCCAGCAAGCCGATACGTGCACCCGGGGTGAGCTGCAGCTTGACCTTCTCGAGGATGGTCTTGTCGCCATAGCCCAGGCGACCTTCGGACAGGTCGAGCAAGGGGCTGGAGATTTTCTCCGACTCGCGGAAGGTGAAGTCGAACGGCGAATCGACATGCGCCGCCGACAGTTCTTCCATGCGCTCCAGGGCCTTGATCCGGCTCTGCGCCTGACGGGCCTTGGTGGCCTGGGCCTTGAACCGGGCGATGTATTTTTCCATGTGCGCGCGCTGGGCCTGCTGCTTCTCGTAGGCCTGTTGCTGCTGCGCCAGACGTTCAGCGCGGGTGCGCTCGAACGCCGTGTAACCACCACGGTAAAGGGTCAGCTTGCACTGCTCGACATGGGCGACATGATCGACCACCGCATCGAGGAAATCGCGGTCGTGGGAAATCAGCAACAGCGTGCCCGGATAACCCTTGAGCCAGTCTTCCAGCCAGAGGATCGCATCGAGATCGAGGTGGTTGGTCGGTTCATCGAGCAACAGCAGGTCGGAGGGGCACATCAGCGCCTGGGCCAGGTTCAGGCGCATCCGCCAGCCACCGGAGAAGTCGCCGACGCGGCGGTCCATCTGCTCGTTGGTGAAACCCAGACCGGCCAGCAGTTTGCGAGCACGGGCATCGGCGGTGTAGCCGTCGGCGCTGTCCAGTTCGATGTGCAGACGCGCCAGCGCCGTACCGTCATGGGCGGCTTCGGCGGCAGCGAGATCGGCCTGCACCTTGCGCAGGCGGATGTCGCCATCGAGTACATAGTCGACTGCCAGGCGGTCGAGGGTATCGACCTCCTGACGCATGTGCGCGATACGCCAGTCGGCCGGCAGCTGACAGTCGCCGGAGTCGGGCGTCAGCTCACCGCGCAGCAAGGCGAACAGGCTGGATTTACCGGCGCCATTGGCGCCGATCAGGCCGGCCTTGTGACCGGCGTGCAGGGTCAACTCAGCGCCTTCTAGCAGGCGCTGGGGACCACGCTGTAAAGTGAGGTTCGATAGTCTGATCATAATGGCCGCGGAGTCTACCAGCTTCGTCGGCAACTGGCGCGAGTGGGACCATGCACACCGACCTGTGGAATTTTGCCCTGAATCTTTACGCCCGCCCAGGCATCGAGGCAGCCTGCCTGCAATGGCAGGATCACGGCGGCGATGTCTGTCTGCTGCTGTGCGCAGCCTGGCTTGATACGCGGGGGGTGATGCCGAGCGAGCAACGCCTGCAAGCATTACGGGAAGTGGCCGAGACCTGGCAGAGCAACGTAGTCAAACCGCTACGCAGTTTGCGTCAGCAATGGCGCAATGCGGCCATGCAGGATCCGCAGTTGGCGAGTTTGCGTGAGCAAGTGAAGGGACTGGAACTGAACGCAGAGCGCATTGTGCTGGAGCGCTTGCAGGAGGCTTGTGAAGGCTGGGCAGCAACACCCGAAGCTGACGTCGACTGGCTGCAATGCCTGGCGTCAATGGACGGTGGTTTGCATCACGACGCGCTGCACATGCTGCGCGCCGTGATGCAGTCGGCTCAGGATGCCGAAGACGGCGTCTGAGGCGGCGTTACCGAGGTTGCAGATGCAGTCGGCGCGCTGCTCGCCGGTGCGCTGACTGCAGGCGTTGGCGCGGTAGCTGCTGGCGCCGGTGCGCTGGCAGGCTTGGCGGCAACAGGCTGTGCGGCCGGCTTGGCAGGTGCTTTGGCAGCAGGCTTGGGCGCAGGTTTTGCAGGTGCTTTCGCGGCAACAGGTTTGGCCGCTGCTGGCTTGGCGGGTGCTTTCGCCGCTGCGGGTTTGGCCGCAGGCCTGGCTGGCGCTTTTGCCGCAACAGGCTTGGCTGCTGCTGGTTTGGCTGCAGGTTTGGCCGCTGCTTTCGCTGCCACTGGCTTGGCTGCAGGTTTGGCTGCTGCAGGTTTAGCCGCAGGCTTGGCTGCGGGCTTTGCAGCAGCGGTTCGGGCCGCTGGTTTAGCCGCGGCTTTGGTTGCAGGCTTGGCTGCCGGTTTTGCCGCTGCAGGTTTAGCAGGCGCTTTCGCCGCAGCAGGTTTAGCGGCGGCAGTTTTGGCCGCAGGTTTGGCGGGCGCTTTTGCTGCAGCAGGCTTGGCAGCGGCGGTGCGCGCAGGCGCTTTTGCTGCCGGTTTGGCGGCGGCTTTGACCGCAGGTTTGGCGGTAGGTTTGCTCGCGGCCCGGGCGGCGGGTTTGGCTGCTGCAGGCGCAGGTTTTGCCTCACGCTGAGTCAGCGCCTTGGCAGCCGCTTCCTTGACCTTGCCGACACCCTGGGCCAGTTTCAGGCTTTCCTGGGCATCGCGCTTGAGCTGCAGAATGTAGGTGCGGGTCTGCGACTGGCGCTCTTTCAGCGAGTCGAGCAGCTCTTCCAGTTCAGCCGCTGCCGACTTGGCCTTGGCTTGTGCCTTGGCTTTTCCGGACTTGGCCGCGTCTTGCAATTTGAGACGTGACTTGTGCAGTTTTTCTTGTGCCTTGCCGCGTTGTTTTTCCAACTTGGCGAGCAATTTTTCAGCATCAGCCAGCGCTTGCGAGCAGGCATTTTCCAAATGATCGAGCAGGCTGCCCGAGAGTTGCTGGAGCAGGTGCAACGGCGTACTTACTGGCTTCTTATTGGCCGACATGGTTTACCTCCTGGCTGACGAGAGTGCGGCTCATACTATGCTTCTGCTGCTACCGCCGCTAGGGCATGTTGACAGTATCGAAGGCGCCGCGTTGCATGCCTGGGCAAAGTTGTTATCGCTGCAGCTGGAATCAAGTGTAGATGCTTCACAAAGTGTTGCTGATATTTGCACGAAGTCGCAGAGCAAGGCTGGCATACTTTACTTCCGCTGAAGCAGGAGTACGCCAGTGTCGCGCTATCTAGTGTTAGCTGTTTTTCTATTGCCGGCAGCGCTCATGGCAGCGCCCGCCGAAACCACGACAAATGATCACGACCTGGCCTACAGCCTGGGCGCCAGCCTTGGCGAACGTCTGCGTACAGAAGTTCCTGACCTGCAACTGGAAGCCTTGCTTGAGGGGTTACGCCAGGCCTATCAGAACAAGCCGCTGGCCCTGAGCAAAGAACGCATGGCGGTCATACTCAGCGAACATGAAAGCCGCGCCAATGAAGCGGCGCTGCACGCGCAAAGTGAACAGTTACTGACTGCGGAAAAACGCTTCATGGCTGCTGAGCGAACCCACGCTGGAGTGCGCGAATTAGCCGCAGGCATTCTGGTAACAGAATTGGTCAAAGGCAGCGGCGCCAAACCCGGCGCAAAAGGCAAAGTCCAGGTTCGCTATGTCGGCAAGTTGCCAGACGGCACTGTCTTCGATCAGAACCAGCAAGCGCAATGGTTCAATCTGGACAGTGTGATCGAGGGGTGGCAAGTAGCATTGCCAGAGATGGCGACAGGGTCCAAGTGGCGTCTGGTGATTCCATCAGCCCAGGCATATGGTGCTGAAGGCGCGGGCGACGTGATAGCGCCCTACACGCCACTGGTGTTCGAGATCGAGTTGCTGGGGGTCGCCGACTGAAGCGTCGGCACACCCATCAGGCCTGTACCGCGCCCTCTTCGCTGTGCGCGTTGTGCAGTACTTCGATCAGGCAGTCTTCGAGTTCGAAGCGCTCATGCAACAAGCTGCCGAGTTCGGTCAACTTCTTCGCAAAGCGCTCAGGGTCGTTGCAGTCGCCCTTATCGCAATGATCGTTGAAAGCCGAGGCAATTTCGGTGGTCGCATCGATTCGCGGGCTGATCTGCTTCGCCAGCTCCAGCCCTCGCGTATCGCCAAAGGCCTTGGCTTCGCTGACCAGTTGCTCGCTCACTTCAAAATGCCACGCCGAAACATAATCGATCAGCACCGCACAGAAGTCCCGGCTCTTGTCCTTGTCGGCGAATGCCGGCTTGGCATCGCGCAACTCGCGAAAAGCCGTTACCAGCTCTGCACGCTCATCCAACCAGCGGTCAATGAGCTTGTGAACCCCACCCCAGCGTTCCTGAGCATTCTGACAACTATCTAGCATGGCGATCTCTTCCCTTCTGGGTAATGCGCCTGCCCCCGCTCGCAAGTGTGCGCAGCAATGGTGAAATCAGCAGACGGCATCGAGCAGCTGTGTTTTCGGTATGCGTGCAGGGAGATTATTCCCGTGCGCCCTTGGCTTCAAGGTACGCAGACGACAAAGTTCATACAAGTGTTTAATACCTTATGAAGGTGCCGCCGGTCGTTTGCACGTGCAATCGATTGCTTCAGTTTTTTGCCGGCTGGCTGATGAGCGAACGCTTGTGCGCACACAGGCGCAAAAGTAGCAGTGCCACCAACAGCACAAATGACAGCAAGCTCCACTCGGGGACCGTCAGGTCGAGAAAACTCCAGTTGATGGTGATGCATTCAGGGCTGCCGAGCAGCATGATTTTCAGCGATTGGCTCAGTGGCAGGCTTTCGAAGAAATAGCTCATCGATGGCTGGCAACCCATGTTCGCCAGCGGCGTACCTTGCAACCACACATGCCTGGCCGCAAGCAGCGCTCCACCCGCCGCAAAGAACAGCGCCAGCGCCGCATAAATGCGCGTCCCCAGACGTCCGGGAGCCTGTACCACCGCGCACAGGCAGACCAGTGCAAAGCTCCCCAGAAACAGCCGCTGGCTGTAGCACAGTGGACACGGCTCCAGCGCCATGCCCCATTCAAGATAGAACGCAGCAGCCAGCATCAGTACCGAGGCCAGCAAGGCCGGAAGGAACATTGAACGCAAGCGAGCCAACGGCATGGTAGTTCCGCAATCGAGATAGACAGATCTCAACGGTAGAGGATTGCCGCATCTTGTTTCAAGGCACGACAAATAGGATAAGTCATTGACTATAAAGGGAATGGTCGCGAAAAAAGCCGGAAATATATTCAGCTATTGTCGGACGAGGGAGTAGGAGTTTGTAGGCGTTTTCGCCGAGGCCTTGGGCTTGCGGATTAGCGCAAGCCCAAGGGTAGCTCAAGCGCGAACCGCTTCTGGCAAGGGTAGCGCCAGCAGGCGTTCGTCCAGCAGGCCCAGCCCCTCCTGGAACAGCTGGTTGCTGCGCTCGGTGTCACCCAGTCCGGCCAGCAGGCGTGCCAGTTCGGCGCAGGCTTCGGGATTGCGCTGCAGGCGCAAGCTGCTTTCCAGGTAGTCACGCGCCTTGCCCCACAGGCGATTCTGCAGGCTCAGCCGACCGAGGGTGAGCAACAGGCCAGGGTCATCGCCGTGCTGCTTCAACCAGCCTTCGGCGGTCTGCAGCTGGCGCGCCAGATCGGTGCCGCGCACCAGGCCATAAAGCCGCGCCAGGTGGCTTTCGTACTGGCGCTTGAGCGCGGTACGCAGGACCTCTTCGGCCTCGCTCTCGGCGCCCAGCTGACGCAGTTGTTCGGCATAGGCCAGCACCAGTTGCGGCTCCTGGCGCTGAGCGGCAGTCAACTGTTGCCAGGCCCGCTCCAGGGACTGACGGGCACTCTGTTCTTCACCTTCACGACTGGCGGCCAGGCTGAGGTTCTCGCCCCAGGCGCGCCGCTCCAGCTCCGCCAGTTCAGCAGCGGGCAGGACCTTGTCCTTGCGCAGCTCGGGCATCAGCCGGATCAGTGCCGACCAGTCACCACGCTCACGGTACAACCGCTGCAGCAAGCGCAGCACCTGGGCGTTATGTGGATGACGCTCCTGCATGGCTTGCAGGGTAACCAGCGCCGCATCGCTCTCACCGTGATCCATCTGCAACTGGGCATGACTCAAGGCAATCGCCAGCTCCGCTTGCGGCTGGCGCTCCAGGGCGCGTTCGAGCAGGTTGTCACGGTCTTCGGTGCGCCCCAGTTCGTTCGCAGCGCGCGCAGCGCCAAGGTAGTACAACAGTGGCTGACGCTCCGCCTCAGCGGCGCGTTGCAGGTGGCGCTGGGCGCTGGCCCAGCGACCCTCGGCAAGGTCCAGTTGGCCCTGTTCGATGGCCAGACGGGTACGACGACTGCGGTTGCGCCGCGACCAGGGATTGACCACGCCACTGGAGGTCAGCACCAGACCGACCAGATAGCGCACCAGCAGCACGGCGAGAATGAGGCTGGCCAGCACCGCCAGTGCCGCCCAGAGCCCGGATTGATAGCGAAAGCTGCCGTAGGAAATCAGCACATAACCGCTGTGCTTGGCGATCGCGATCCCGAGTGCGGCCGCGGCCGCAATGGCCACCACCGCCAGCAGGTAGACGCGCTTCATGGCTTGGCCTCCTCAACCGGCAAGTGCCGACGCTCAAGGTAGGCTTGAACCGCGCTGAGACTGTCGGCCAGGTCCGGGACCACCACCGATACCGGCTCCTCGGCCAAGGCATTGAGGCTATCGAGCATCGCCTTGCTTTGCGGGTTGTCCGGGTTGAAGTTGGCCAGCAGAACGCTGCGCGCATCATCCAGGGCCTGGGTGTACACCTTCGCTTCACCGTTCAGTGCGGCCCACTGGGCCTGCTCGAGGGTCAGGCTCAGCGCCAGGCGCAATTGATTGAGCGACTGCCCGGCAAGCAATGGACGAACATTTTCGTCAGCGTTGAAATCAATCTGGAAGTACTTGGACAGCTCTGCCCACCACTGCGACCAGCGACTGGCGCCATCGCCATCAGCGGTCAAGGCGCCCAGGGCATCGGCATCGGTGTTGAATTCCGGCGACACCGCACTGAGCTGCTGGACCATTTCACGCTGGGCCGCCAACTTCAGGAACAAACCGGTCCGGTCCGGTTGCTGAACGCTGTTGAGGGTGGCCAGGCTCTTGCTCAGTTGCTCACGTGCGGCAAAGGCACCCGGGTCGCTCTGCTCGCGCAGAATGTCATCGGCACCCTGCACCAGTGCACGAGCACTGACGATATCCTGCAGGGCCGACAAGCGCAGACTGGCCAGGCGCAGCAAGTGCTCGGCTTCGGCCAGGCGCCAGTCCTTGCGGCTGGCACCCAGAATACTTTCCAGGCGCTGGCTCAGGCGCTGCTGATCGCCCTGCAGTTGCGCCACCAGGCGGCGGCGGTCTTCAAGCTCGGTAGCAGCCGGCAAACCCGCCAGCTGCGCCGACATCTGCTGTTCACGCAATTGCAGCGCCTGGGTCTTTTCGCCCAAGGCTTGCAGGTACTGGCCCTGGCCCTGCTCGGCACCCTGGAGCTGGCGCACCTGCCATACCCCCCAACCGCCAACGGCAACGCCCGCAGCACCGAGCAGCAAGGCCAGAATTGCCAGGCCGTTGCCCGCACGTTTGGCCGGCGCAGTGGCGGAGGGTTCAGACGCGTCTGGCGTCGATTGCAAGTCATCGTTGGGCAAGACAGTTTCGCTCACGTATCCATCCTTTGCATTGGGCTCGTCGCCAATCAGCTTAGCGCTTCAGAGGGCAGGTGCAGGCAATTGCTGCAGGGCTGCCAACAACGCCGCGGCACTGGCGCCGCGACAGTCCACTACATTCTGTGCCCCGGCATCCCGGGCTTGCGCGGCAACACGCGGGCTAGGCACGAACAGCGGCAGTTGCGCCAGCTGCGGCCACTTCTCCCCGGCCAGTTGCCGCAAGTGTTCAAAACCCTGTCCACTGCTGACCACCAGGCCGTTCAGGCGTTCCTCGGCAATGCGCGCGGATAAAGCGCCGTGCGGGTAGACCGGCAGGCAGCGGCGGTAGAGTTGCAGATAATCGACACTAGCACCTTGCTCGGTGAGACGCTCGGCGAGCAATTCGCGCCCGCCTTCGCCGCGCATGATCAATACCCGCGGTGCCGGGCCGGCAATCGCCTGGTGCAACGCCGGTAGCTGCAGCAGTGCTTCGCTGTCGTCGCCAGCCGGCGGGAAGCTGACCTGGCAGCCTTGGTCCTGAAGAATCTGCGCAGACGCAGCCCCCACGGTAAACCAGGCTGACTCAGGCAACTGCGGCCAATAGCGGAACAGCTGCGCCAGCCCCAGGCGCGCAGCCGGTTTGCTGACCACGATAATCGCAGCGTAGCGATCAAATGCACGCAACAGGCCGAGCTGGGGCTCATCCAGGCACAGCGCCTCGATTTCCAGCAGCGGCAGGCTGCTGCTGGCAACGCCTTGCTCCGCCAGCACCTGTGCCAGTGCGGCGCATTCCTCTGCCGGCCGGGTCAGAAGCAGGCGCCAGCTGCTCACGGGTGACCGGCCTCGCCATACACGGCTTTGAGGATGTCTTCGGCGCCTTGCTTGAGCAGGTCTTCGGCCACCTGGACGCCCAGCGCCTCAGCATCGCCACGCGGCGCACGGGCCTGGGCGGTCAGCAATTTGCCGCCGCTCGGTTCGCCGACCAGACCGCGCAACCACAGCTGATCGCCCTCCAGCACTGCGTAACAGGCGATCGGCACCTGGCAGCCGCCATTGAGGTGTTTGTTCAGCGCTCGCTCGGCAGTTACACGGTCAGCCGTGTCCTGATGGTGCAATGGCGCCAACAAGGCGTGGATTTCGCGGTCGGCGCTACGGCACTCGATGCCCACCGCGCCCTGGCCACCGGCCGGCAGGCTGTCGTCGACACTGATGCCAGAGGTGATGCGCGCTTCGAAGCCCAGGCGGATCAGGCCGGCAGCGGCGAGGATGATCGCGTCGTACTCGCCGGCGTCGAGCTTGGCCAGGCGAGTGTTGACGTTACCGCGCAGGAAACGGATCTGGAGGTCTGGGCGACGGGTCAGCAGTTGGGCCTGACGACGCAGGCTGGAAGTGCCGACGATACTGCCGGCAGGCAGCTCATCGAGGCTCTTGAAGGTATTGGAAACGAAGGCGTCACGCGGGTCTTCGCGCTCGCAGATGCAGTACAGGCCCAGACCTTCGGGGAAGTCCATCGGCACGTCTTTCATCGAGTGCACGGCGATATCGGCCTGGTTTTCCAGTAATGCGGTTTCCAGTTCCTTGACGAACAGGCCTTTGCCACCGATTTTCGACAACGGCGAGTCGAGCAGCTTGTCGCCGCGACTGACCATAGGCACGAGGGTTACCAGCAGACCAGGGTGAGCCTGCTCCAGACGGGCTTTGACGTATTCGGCCTGCCACAGGGCAAGGGCACTTTTACGCGTGGCAATGCGGATTTCACGAGTGGACATGGATCGATCCGTACAAAGATAGATGTAACGGATGATACCAGTTCATTCCGACCCGCTTGCAGATCTATGTCACAGGAGAAATTAACCATCCCTGGTAGGAATATTCTCCAATCCCGGCCTAGAGGTGCTGCATCATCTTGCGCACACCCGCCACATGCCGCCGACTGACGATCAGGGCATCGCCATTGAGGCCTTTGAGAAACAGCTGAAAATGCCCCAGCGGCGTGCGCTGCAAACGCTCGATGCGATTGCGGGCCACCAGGGCATTGCGGTGAATCCGCACGAAACGATCACCGAACTCGTCCTCCAGTGCCTTGAGCGGCTCATCCAGGAGCACTTCGCCGGCTTCATGGCGCAAGGTCACGTACTTGTGATCGGCGATGAAATAAATCACCTGATCCAGGGGAATCAGTTCGATGCCTTTGCGGGTTCGCGCACTGATGTGGCTGCGCGGGCCACTGCCGCTCTCGGCGGCCGGACGCGTCAGCGCCGCCAGTTGCACCCGGCTGGGTCGCTCGGCCTTGCGCAACGCTTCGCGCAGGGCATCGGCCGTTACCGGTTTGAGCACATAACCCAGGGTGCTTTCCGTAAAGGACTGTACGGTGAATTCATCATCACCGGTACAGAACACCACGGCAGGCGGGGCTTCGCGCTCGCACAGGCGAGCGGCGACCTGGAGACCGTCCAGGCCCGGCATGCGGATGTCGAGCAGGACCACCTCGGGTTTGAGGCTGTCAATCAGGGCCAGAGCCTCTTCGCCATTGGTGGCGCTGGGCTCCAGCACGGTATAGCCCCCCAGTTCGCCAAGCAGTCGGCTCAGGCGTTCCCGGGCTTGGGCTTCGTCATCAACGATCAGGACATTCATATTGCGCTGGATTCCTGCGTGAGTCTCGCACAAGGGTAGCGTAGACAGGTGAGGTGACGACCGTCACGGCAATCCACGCTCAGACTCGCACGATGGCTAAAGATTCACTGGTTCGGCAGGAAACATGCCGAGCCTCTGTCCAACTGTAGACGGTTGCCGGAACACTGCCGTTCATTCGATAAATATCCTGTTAAGAACGTGCTGTCGCCTGCCTGTGCCGCGACATAATCACGCATTTGCCCCGACCGCCGTCCTGCGGCACGCGCCTCAACCCTGCTATCATCGACGCCACTTTTCCGTTCACGCCTCCAACGAGTGAATCCATGAGCACCGACAAGACCAATCAGTCCTGGGGCGGCCGCTTCAGTGAGCCCGTCGACGCCTTCGTCGCCCGTTTCACCGCCTCCGTCAATTTTGACCAGCGCCTGTACCGCCACGACATCATGGGTTCGATCGCCCACGCCACCATGCTGGCGAAGGTCGGCGTGCTCACAGACGCCGAGCGCGACACCATCATCGATGGCCTGAAAACCATCCAGACTGAAATCGAGTCCGGCAACTTCGACTGGCGCGTCGACCTTGAAGACGTGCACATGAACATCGAAGCACGCCTGACCGACCGCATCGGCATCACCGGCAAGAAGCTGCACACCGGGCGCAGCCGCAACGACCAGGTCGCCACCGACATCCGCCTGTGGCTGCGTGACGAAATCGACCTGATCCTGGCCGAGATCACCCGCCTGCAGCAGGGCCTGCTGGAGCAGGCCGAGCGTGAAGCCGAGACCATCATGCCCGGCTTCACCCACCTGCAGACCGCGCAGCCCGTGACCTTCGGCCACCACCTGCTGGCCTGGTTCGAGATGCTCAGCCGTGACTACGAGCGCCTGGTCGACTGCCGCAAGCGCACCAACCGCATGCCCCTGGGCAGCGCCGCACTGGCGGGCACCACCTACCCGATCGATCGCGAACTGACCTGCCAGCTGCTGGGCTTCGAAGCCGTGGGCGGCAACTCGCTGGACGGCGTCTCCGACCGCGACTTCGCCATTGAATTCTGCGCCGCTGCCAGCGTGGCGATGATGCACCTGTCGCGCTTCTCGGAAGAGCTGGTGCTGTGGACCAGCGCCCAGTTCCAGTTCATCGACCTGCCTGACCGCTTCTGCACCGGCAGCTCGATCATGCCGCAGAAGAAGAACCCGGACGTTCCCGAGCTGGTTCGCGGCAAGACCGGCCGTGTGTTCGGCGCCCTCACCGGCCTGCTGACCCTGATGAAAGGCCAGCCGCTGGCCTACAACAAGGACAACCAGGAAGACAAGGAGCCGCTGTTCGACGCCGCCGACACCCTGCGCGATTCGCTGCGCGCCTTTGCCGACATGATCCCGGCGATCAAGCCGCGCCACGCGATCATGCGTGAAGCCGCCCTGCGTGGTTTCTCCACCGCGACCGACCTGGCCGACTACCTGGTACGTCGTGGCCTGCCGTTCCGTGATTGCCACGAAATCGTCGGCCACGCGGTCAAGTACGGTGTCGATAGCGGCAAAGACCTGGCCGAGATGAGCCTGGATGAACTGCGCCAGTTCAGCGACCAGATCGAGCAGGACGTGTTCGCCGTGCTGACTCTGGAAGGCTCGGTCAACGCCCGTGACCACATCGGCGGTACCGCCCCGGCGCAAGTACGCGCCGCCGTAGCCCGCGGCAAGGCGCTGCTGGCCAGCCGCTAAGCCCTGCGCACAGGCTCGCCGGCGTCCTGCCGCGAGCCTGCTGCATCCGCTGTCAGCGCTTGCCGCCGCGCACCATTTCAAGGAACGCCGGCATCTGCGCCTCCTTGTCGGCCGCGATCTTCTGCACATTCGGATTGTTCTTCAGGTGCTCAAGCAGCTCGCGCGCTTGCGGGAAGTCTTCCAGCACATCGATGCCGAATACCTTCTTGCCCACCGCATACGCCAGGTCGACGCTGAAGCAGAACAGCACATCGGCGATGGTCAGGCTGTGGCCGGCTACATAGGGGCTGAACGAGCCGTTGCGCTTGAGGGTGGCAATCCCCAACAGCAGCTCGGCCTTGGCCTTGTCCTTGATGGCCGGGTCGACCTGGGCGCCGAAGAAGGCTTCGGGGTAGCAGGCGCGGGCAGGCAATTCGATGTACAGCTCGATCTCCTTGGCCAGCTCGTGCACCTTGGCCTGGGCGAAAACCCCTTCCGGCAACAGCGCCTTACCTGCCTGGGTCCGCTCGATGTAATCAAGGATCAGGTTGGTTTCACTGAGAAAACCGTGTTCGGTCTCCAGCGTCGGCACCTTGCCGCGCGGGCTCATCTTCAGTGCTTCGGGGCTCTGACCGCCGAAGAACAGTACCTCTTCAAAGGCTACGCCCTTTTCCAGCAGCGCCAGTTTGACCATGTTGTAGTAGTTGCTGACCGCGAATCCATGAAGCTTGAGCATGAAAACAGCCTCCAGGCCGTAAAGGGGTTGGCCGGGTTGTTATAGACCCGTGACCGGGTACTGACCAGCATCATGGAGAGTGTCGATAGCAAGGCATTGGCGCTTTTCTCGTGGCAAACTGGACACCCCTTCAGAGGAGATCGCCCATGAGCGAGCCAACCGATATCGACAACGACGAAGAAGAGTTCGCCGAGTCGACCCTGATCGAAGCGATCGAAAACCAGATTGAAAGCGACAACCCGCCGGCGGCCAAAGCCACGTTCAACAAGCTGACCCTGGTGGGTTACGAGCGCGACGACATCCTCAACCTCATGGCCCATGTGCTGGCCCACGAGATCGACGCGATGCTCGAAGACGACCGCGCCTTCAACACCGAATGGTACGAAACCGCCTTGCGCACCCTGCCCGAGCTTCCGCCGGAAAAGGACTGAAGCAAAGCAGGATTTCCCTGACTACACTGCAAAACCAGGCACCGGCGACGGTGCTGCCCTCCTTGTCTGGAAGTCGGAGTCTCTATGTCGTTTACCCCCGAACTGATTGCCGAGCTGGAAGTCCTTGCCCTGTTCAACCTGGATAGCAGCCAGGAAGGCATCAAGGTCCATAACACTGCCTCCAAAGACCTCATCGCTGCAGCTCAACGCCTGTACGACAAGCAACTGACCGACCAGCCCGATGGCGGTTATCTGACCAGTCTGGGGCATGATGCTGCCGAGCACGCACAGCAGCTGCTGACCATCCTGAACGTCGCCCAGCCGGCCTGAGAACACGGATCATCGCGGGGCAAGCCCGCTCCCACAGGGTTAGTCACCGCCTGTGGGAGCGGGCTTGCCCCGCGATGCATTCACCGCTAATAAAATGGCGTCAAAATTAAATTAACGCTTAAACTCGCCATAGCTTCCCCCAGACGGCCGGCTTGAGCTCGCAATGAACCACCCCCACGAAATTCGCCCCGACCTTGATCAGGGCATTGACCGCAAGGTGCTCAGCCAGCTGCGCCAACGCTTCCTGACGCTCAATCAGGGGCGCCTGGAGCGGGCCATGGAGGGACTGTCGAGCCGTCAACAGCAGGTCATGACCCTGCTGCCGCTGTTCTTCCACGTCAACCATCCGCTGCTGCCCGGTTATGTGTCCGGCACCACGCCGGCGGGTGTCAGCAATTTCGAACCGGACGCCCGACTGCTGGCCGAAGCCCAGCGTCTGACCCGTTCATTCGCCTACAAAACCCGCCGCGGCAACCCGCCCCAGCCGATCCACGGCCTGTTCCTGATGGGCAGCCTGGGCACCCTGGCCCAGGCCGAGCAGAGCGACATGGATGTCTGGGTCTGCCACGCCGCCGACCTCAGCGACAGCGAAATGGCTGAGCTGCGCAAAAAGTGCCAGCTCCTGGAGAGCTGGGCCGCCAGCCAGGGTGCCGAAGCCCACCTGTTCCTGATCGAACCAGAGAACTTCGTCAAAGGTGAACGCGACAGTCAACTCAGCTCCGATGACTGCGGCACCACTCAGCATTACCTGCTGCTCGACGAGTTCTACCGCACCGCCATCTGGCTCGCCGGACGTACACCTTTGTGGTGGCTGGTGCCGGTCTACGAAGAACCGCGCTATCACCACTACATCGAAACCCTGCTGTCCAAACGCTTCGTACGCGCCGAGAACCATCTCGACCTCGGCCACCTGGCGCACATCCCGCCCGGCGAATTCGTCGGCGCCGGGCTCTGGCAGTTGTTCAAGGGCATCGAGTCGCCTTACAAATCCGTACTCAAGCTGCTGCTGACCGAGGTCTATGCCAGCGAACACCCGCAGGTGCAGTGCCTGAGCCTGCAGTTCAAACAGGCTGTGTTCGCCAATCGCCTCGACCTCGACGAGCTCGACCCGTACATGATGATTTACCGGCGCATCGAGCAGTACTTGCAGGGGCGCGGCGAACAGCAACGCCTGGAACTGGTGCGCCGCAGCCTGTACCTGAAGGTGAACAAGAAGCTCAGTGGTCTGCCCCGTCAGCGCAGCGCCAGCTGGCAGCGTGAACTGCTGCAGCGGTTGAGCCGGGAGTGGGGCTGGGACGAGCGCCAACTGACGCTGCTCGACAGCCGCAGCCAGTGGAAAGTGCGCCAGGTCGAGGCCGAGCGCCGCGAACTGGTGGCCGAGCTCAATTACAGCTACCGCTTCCTGTGCCAGTTTGCCCGTGGCCAGAACGCCACCTGCCGCATCGACCAGCGTGACCTCAGCGTCCTCGGCCGACGCCTGTACGCAGCCTTCGAACGCCGCGCCGGCAAAGTCGAATTCATCAACCCGGGGATCGCCCCGGATCTGGCCGAAGACACCCTGACCCTGGTCCAGTCGCCCAACCGCAAAGAACCCGGGCAACTCCACTGGGGCCTGTACAACGGCAACCTGGGCGTACACGAATGGGAGCATTTCGCCCCGATCAAGCGCTGTCGCGAGCTGCTCGAACTGCTGACCTGGGCCCACCGCAACGGCGTGATCGACAGCAGCACGCGCCTGGCCTTGCACCCGGGCAGTAGCGACCTCAGCGAGTACGAGCTGTTCAACCTGCTCGGCAGCTTGCAACAGAGCGTCGCCCTGCCCTTGCCGGTAGTCAGTGAACAGCGCCTGCTTCAGCCCAGCGTGGCAGACGAAATCCTCCTGCTGGTCAACGTCGGCATCGACCCGCTGCGCCACCATCGCGACCTGAACATCCTGATGACCACCGAGCGCACCGACTCGCTGAGCTATGCCGGGGTGCGCGAGAACCTGGTGCTGACCCTGGACCAGGTCACCCTCAACAGCTGGAACGAGGTCCAGGTGCACCGCTACGACGGCGAGCATGCCTTGCTACGCTGCCTGCGTGATTACCTCGGCAACCTCGGCGCCAACCCGCCACCCAGATTACGGGTGCGCTGCTTCTGCCATAACCGTGCCCAGGCCATCGCCCAGCGCGTAGAGGAAGTCTTCACCACTGCCCAGGCGCTGCTGGCACAGAACCTCAACTACCGCTACCTGCTGCAGGTCCAGCAGCACACGCATGTACTGGAGCTGCAGGCCGGCGCGGTGAACCTGGTCACGCTTGATGGCCAGGATGCCGTGCTGCGTTACCTCAGCGAAGAACGCAGCGACTACAGTCCGCTGCACCTGGACGCCAACGGTCTGCAGGAACTGGACCTGGCCCAGATCCTGCCCTTGGGCCAGCCGCAGTGCATTCAGCTGTTCTATCGGGTGCAGGAGGCCTGGGCGGACGTCTACGTGCTGGATGAACACAACGCGCTGTGGCAACAACGCCTGCCGTTTCATGATGAAAACAGCCTGTTGCTACCGCTGCAGCGGTTTGTGCAAGCGATCGTGTTTCGCCGTGAAGCCCGCCTGCCGCTGGACAGCCTGCAAGCCCAGGGCTCGCTGGATATTCTTTATTACCAGTTGTTGCCATCAGGCACCGGAAAGGTCCGCCAGGTGGAAGCCAGGCAGGTCGCGATCACCGCCATCGACACGCCCTACTACGAAGTGCAGGCGATTCTGCAGGCAGGCGCCAGCGATGACGTGCAGGTAACGCTGTACTGCAATCAGCGGGAGTTTTCCGAGCTTGAGCACGGCGACCAGCTGTATGCCGTGGTCGCCGGCGAAATCATCGGGCAGCGCCGCGAGGCCGAGCGCTACCGTTGCTACATCACCGACCTGGATCTGTCTGGCCTACTGGCCGACGGTCTGGGGTCGAGCATTCTTTACCTGCGCTACAAGGGCGAGCTGGAGCGGGCGCTCAACGAGGCCCTGGCGCAGGCATAAGGCTCAGAGGTCGAAGTCGCCCGCGGCTTCTGGCTGATACTCGACCGCCAGCAGCTCAAGCTTCAGGGTCTTGCCGCCCGGGAGTGACCAATCAATTTTGGCGCCCACCGACAGGCCCAGCAGCGCGCTGCCAACCGGCGCGAGGATCGAGATCTTGCCCTCGTCGGCGTTGGCATCCTTCGGGTAGACCAGGGTCAGGTGGTAGTCCTTGCCGCTGGCTTCTTCGCGGCAATGAACCCGGGAGTTCATGGTCACGACACCGGCCGGAACTTCCTCGTGACCGACCTGCTCGGCGCGGTCCAGCTCGTCTTGCAAGGCGAGCACACCCGGAGAATCCTGCGTCTTCTCATCGAGGCTGTCGATCAGACGCTCGAGACGCTGAACGTCCAATCGGGTGACGATAATGGAAGGCTTGGTGCTCATGATCCAGTCAGACTCCTTTTTTTGAGCGATATAAAGCAAAACCCCGCCCAAGGGCGGGGTTTGCAGGAATTCGGCACAGCCGAAGCACGTTCGACACTACCACAGCCAAGTAAATACACAATAGCTGAAGGGGTTAGGCCGATCCTGCCTGTTGCCGGCGAACCTGAGCTTGCTGGCAGATCTGCCGCCGCTGCGCGTCGTCGGCCGAGCGCCACTGGCGAATGTCTTCGACATGGCGGAAACAGCCAATGCAGACCTTGTGCTCATCCAGCCGGCAGGTGCTGATGCAGGGCGACGGCACCGCCGGGCTGACATTGCTGTAGAGCGGCTTGGCCGGCTTTGGCGTGTCGCTCATCTCAGATCTCTTCGAAGTCGAGCTTTTCGCCGATGCGATCCCAGACGATGCGTTCAAGCATCTCGCCGAGCAACTCTTCGGTTTTTTCGCAGGTCCACTTGCCGTTCGATTCGTCGTAGTCGAAGTGGAAACCACCGGATTTGTCGGCCAGCCATAGCTGGCGCAACGGCTCCTGACGGCTGAAGATCAGCTGGCTGCCGTTGTCGAACTTGATGGTCAGGACCCCTGCCGAGTTCTCCATGTCCAGATCCAGGTCAGTGTCGTCAAACAGGTCTTCCAGGGCCTGTTGGGTCGCGTCGACCAGGTCGTGAAAACGCGCTTCGGTCAAACTCATTGCAAGAACCTCAAAAATGTCTGCACACACGCAAGCCGGGCAAGATACGAGCGCGGCGCGCCGAATGCAAAGGATAACGCCCGCCGCCTGCCCCCGGCAGCCCCCCGCCCGACGGCGGGCCGCCCGCATAGGCAAGGCGGCAGGTGCTCGGTATACTCGGGCGCAATACTGCTTATTACAAAGGATTACGCCATGAAGCGCCTGATCTCCACCCTCGCGGCGCTCGTCGCGGTTGCCTGCCTTGTTTCCGCCTGCGGCCAGAAGGGCCCGCTGTACCTGCCAGACGACAGCAAAGACGGTCAAAAGTCGCAATCGCACAAGCACCAGTAAGGGTAACCCATGGACGCTTTCAACTACCGCGACGGTCAACTGTTCGCGGAAGGCGTGGCCCTGTCGGCCATCGCCGAACGTTTCGGTACACCAACCTACGTCTACTCGCGCGCCCACATCGAGGCCCAGTACCGTAGCTATACCGACGCTTTGCAGGGTGTTTCGCACCTGGTGTGCTTTGCCGTCAAAGCCAACTCCAACCTCGGCGTGCTGAACCTGCTGGCCCGCCTGGGCGCAGGTTTCGACATCGTTTCCGGCGGTGAGCTGGAGCGAGTTCTGGCCGCTGGCGGCCGCGCCGACCGCGTGGTGTTCTCCGGTGTCGGCAAGACCCGCGAAGACATGCGTCGTGCCCTGGAAGTCGGCGTGCACTGCTTCAACGTCGAGTCCACTGACGAGCTCGAGCGCCTGCAAGTGGTGGCCGCCGAAATGGGCCTGCGCGCGCCGATTTCGCTGCGGGTCAACCCGGACGTCGATGCCGGCACCCACCCGTACATCTCCACGGGTCTGAAAGAAAACAAGTTCGGTATCGCCATCGCCGATGCCGAAGAGGTGTACATCCGCGCCGCCCAGTTGCCCAACCTGGAAGTGGTCGGTGTCGACTGCCACATCGGTTCGCAGCTGACCACCCTGGAACCCTTCATCGACGCCCTCGACCGCCTGCTGGCGCTGATCGACCGCCTCGGCGACTGCGGTATCCACCTGCGTCACCTGGATCTGGGTGGCGGCGTTGGCGTGCGCTACCGTGACGAAGAGCCGCCGCTGGCCGGTGACTACATCAAGGCTATCCGCGAACGTCTCGGCGAGCGCGATCTGGCCCTGGTGTTCGAGCCAGGCCGCTACATCGTGGCCAACGCCGGTGTCCTGCTGACCCGCGTCGAATACCTCAAGCACACCGAACACAAAGACTTCGCCATCGTCGATGCGGCCATGAACGATCTGATCCGTCCGGCCCTGTACCAGGCCTGGATGAACGTCACCGCCGTGCAGCCGCGCGCCGGTGAAGGCCGTACCTACGACGTGGTCGGACCGATCTGCGAAACCGGCGATTTCCTCGCCAAGGAGCGCACGCTGAATCTGGCCGAAGGCGATCTGCTGGCGGTGCACTCGGCGGGCGCCTATGGTTTTGTCATGAGCTCGAACTACAACACCCGTGGCCGCTGTGCCGAAGTCCTGGTCGATGGCGACCAGGCGTTCGAAGTGCGCCGCCGGGAAACCGTAGCCGAGTTGTTCGCCGGCGAAAGCCTGCTGCCGGAGTAAACCCATGCTGCTGCGTTTTACCAAGATGCATGGGCTGGGCAACGACTTCATGGTCCTCGACCTGGTCAGCCAGCATGCGCACATCCTGCCCAAGCACGCCAAGCAATGGGGCGATCGTCACACCGGTATCGGCTTCGACCAGTTGCTGATCGTCGAAGCGCCGAGCAATCCGGAGGTGGATTTCCGCTATCGGATCTTCAACTCCGACGGCTCCGAGGTCGAGCAGTGCGGTAACGGTGCGCGCTGCTTCGCGCGCTTCGTGCTGGACAAGCGCCTGACCGCGAAAAAACGCATCCGCGTGGAAACCAAGGGCGGCATCATCGAGCTGGACGTGCGCAACGACGGGCAGATCTGCGTCGACATGGGCCCGCCACGCCTGGTGCCGGCCGAGATTCCGTTCGACGCCCCGGCGCAGGCCCTGAGCTACCCGCTGGAGGTGGCCGGGCAACAGGTCGAACTGGCCGCCGTGTCGATGGGCAACCCGCACGCCGTGCTGCGCGTCAACGACATCAACAGTGCCCCGGTGCATGAACTGGGTCCACAGATCGAGCACCATCCGCGCTTCCCGCAGCGGGTCAATGTCGGTTTCATCCAGGTCATCGACCGCCATCGCGCGCAACTGCGCGTCTGGGAACGTGGCGCCGGGGAAACCCAGGCCTGCGGTACCGGTGCCTGCGCCGCTGCCGTAGCGGCGATCAGCCAGGGCTGGATGGACTCGCCTTTGCTGATCGACCTCCCCGGTGGACGCCTGTCCATCGAGTGGGCCGGCCCCGGCCAGCCGGTGTTGATGACTGGCCCTGCCGTACGCGTCTTTGAAGGACAGGTTCGTCTATGAGTGAGTGCCAACCATGACCGATCAGCCCCAGGCTCCTGCCGAACAGCCCACCGACCTTAGCGCCGAGGGCTCGACGCCCGCCTTCGGGGCTGAGGCCGTGGTTGCCTTTCTACGTGACAACCCGACGTTCTTCGCCGAACACGACGAACTGCTCAGCGAGCTGCACATTCCCCACCAGCGCGGCGACAGCGTTTCGCTGGTGGAGCGTCAGCTCAAGCTGCTGCGCGACCGCAACATCGAGATGCGCCACCGTCTCTCGCAGTTGATGGACGTGGCCCGTGACAACGACCGGCTGTTCGACAAGACCCGCCGGCTGATTCTCGACCTGCTCGATGCCGACAGCCTGGAAGCCGTGGTCATAGCCGTCGAAGACAGCCTGCGCCAGGAATTCAAGGTGCCCTTTGTCAGCCTGATCCTGTTCGGTGAAACCGCCGCACCGGTCGGGCGCTGGGTCAACAGCGCCGACGCCCAGCAAGCCATCGGCGGCCTGTTGTGCAGCGGCAAGACAGTCAGCGGCAATCTGCGCGACCATGAGCTGGACTTCCTGTTCGGTGAAGACCAGCGCAAGGAAGTCGGTTCCACCGCCGTCGCCACCCTGAACCACCAGGGTCTGCATGGCGTGTTGGCCATCGCCAGCCGTGACCCGCAACACTACAAAAGCTCCGTGGGCACCCTGTTCCTCAGCTACATCGCCGAAGTACTTGGCCGCGTGGTGCCACGCTTTACCCAGACCCTGCGCCCGGTGCGCTGATGGAACGCCAGCTGCAGGCCTTTTGCGCGCACCTGCGCAATGAACGCCAGGTGTCCGAGCACACCCAGCTGGCGTACCGCCGCGACCTCGACAGTGTTCTGGCGTTCTGCGCCAAGAGCGGTATCGACAGCTGGAATGCCCTGCAGATCCAGCACCTGCGCCAGTTCATCGCCCGCCAGCATCATCACGGCCAGGCGTCCCGTAGCCTGGCCCGGCTGCTCTCGGCAGTGCGCGGTTTCTATCGATACCTGAACCGCGAAGGCCTGTGCAGCCACGATCCGGCCAATGGCCTGTCGGCGCCCAAGGGTGAGCGGCGCCTGCCGAAAACCCTCGACACCGACCGTGCCTTGCAGTTGCTCGAAGGCGCGGTTGAAGACGACTTTCTCGCCCGCCGCGACCAGGCCATGCTCGAGCTGTTTTATTCCTCCGGCTTGCGCCTGTCGGAGCTGACCAGCCTCGATACCGACCAGCTCGACCTGCCCGCAGGCCTGGTCCAGGTGCACGGCAAGGGCAGCAAGACCCGCGTGCTGCCGGTCGGCCGCAAAGCCCGCGAAGCCCTTGAACAATGGCTCGCGCTGCGCGGCATCAGCGCCCCGCAGGACAAGGCGGTGTTCGTCAGCCGCCAGGGCCGTCGCCTCGGTCCACGGGCCATCCAGCTGCGGGTCCAGGCGGCCGGCGAACGTGAGCTGGGCCAGAACCTGCACCCGCACATGCTGCGGCACTCGTTCGCCAGCCACCTGCTCGAATCATCCCAGGACCTGCGCGCCGTGCAAGAGATGCTCGGGCATGCCGACATCGCCACCACGCAGATCTACACTCACCTTGATTTCCAGCACCTGGCCGCTGTCTATGACAGCGCCCATCCTCGGGCTAAACGCAGTAAGGGCAGCGATTCATGAGTATCAAGCTGATCACCTTTGATCTGGACGACACCCTGTGGGACACCGCCCCGGTGATCGTGAGCGCCGAAGCCATCCTGCGCGACTGGCTGGCCGCCAATGCGCCGGACCTTGGCGCAGTACCGGTGGAGCACCTGTACGCCATCCGTGAGCGCCTGGTGCAGGCCGAGCCCGGACTCCGGCACCGCATCAGCGCCCTGCGCCGCCGTGTGCTGTTTCACGCCCTTGAGGACGTCGGCTACAGCGAGAACAAAGCCCGCGAGCTGGCCAACGAAGGCTTCGAGGTGTTCCTCCACGCTCGCCACCAGATCGATATCTTCCCCGAGGTCCAGCCGGTGCTGGAGATCCTCCGCCACAGCTACACCCTTGGCGTGGTCACCAATGGCAATGCCGATGTACGTCGCCTGGGGCTAGCCGACTACTTCAAGTTTGCCCTGTGTGCCGAAGACCTGGGGATTGGCAAGCCCGATCCACAGCCCTTCCTTGAAGCGCTGCGCCAAGGTGAGGTTGAAGCGCATGCGGCGGTGCATATTGGCGATCATCCCGGCGACGACATTGCCGGCGCCCAGCGTGCAGGCCTGCGGGCGATCTGGTTCAACCCGCAGGGCAAGACCTGGGAGGCCGACAACCGTCCCGATGCCGAAATCCAGCGCCTGTCGCAGCTGCCCGAACTGCTCAACAGCTGGCGCTGATCCCCC
>NZ_JANHLE010000021.1 GCF_028682475.1 Pseudomonas putida | reverse complement strand
CCACCTCGTTTATGCTCGCCACACCGGCCAGAGATTCTGGTCCAGTGCCCAATGCCCTTGCCCGGCCAACAGGCGTACACCGCCGACCCAGCGCTCGGGCGCTTGCTGGTCCAGCCAGTAAGCCTCGCCCGCCAACACCCGCTCACCCAGGGCCGTCAGCTTCAGTGGTCGTCGCACCCATTCCAGCTCAGTCTGCGCTTCGCTGACCAGTGGCGTCGGCGAATCAATCAACGGCCGCAACAACGCGTGAAACATCGTGTCGCCCAGAAATGGCAGCGGTTCACGCTTGGCCATCAGTTCGGCAAACACCCGCCCGAAGGGTACTTCGCCAAACTCGCCAATAATCTGCAATGACAGGCGCTCGCTCAGCGACAGGCCATCACTCAGCCCCGGCAACTCCTGCAACTGTCGTAACAGGGCACGCGCCAGGAAGGGCAGGGCCAGGTCCTGGCGGTGTGCCAGTTGCGCCCAGGCTTCGGGTGACGGCGCGCAGTACGCCGCCCAGGCCTGTCGCGCCAGCTGTAACATCGGCTCGGTGACCGCCTGGCGTTGCGGCCACAGCCAGGCCAGTACATCCGGCGCCAGCTGGCCGATGCCGATAAAACGCTGCACGCCGGGCATGGCGTCGATCTGAATCACTTCCAGGCGCTGTGGCAAGCGCTCCAGACTCGACAGCAAGCGAATCAGAAACAGCTGATCGTAGGCGTCTGCTTCGCACCAGAGCACAGCGCGCGGACAATCGCCAATAGACGGCAGGTGACCGTACTCATCAAGCATCTTGCGCTGCACTTGCAGGCGGTCAAGGGCGTAGGCCTGGCTGATGTAGTCGATGCGCAGCGATTGGTACTGCTCGCTCGGCAGGTCGCGTACCGGGCCCATGCACAGCGGATCAGTGAACATGTGAAACGCGCCGGTAAAACCGGCCAGGTGCAAGCTGTGCTCGATGTCGTTGCCACAGCGCCAATGCTGGGTGCGCGCTTCATCGTCGGCGACGAACCGAGGGTGGCGTGCGGCAAAGTCGATGGCGTCGATATGCGCCTTGAGTTTGGGCCAGCTGGCAAACCCCAGATCGCGGGCAATCAGCCATTGGGCATCCGCCAGACGTGGTGTGAGGGGTGAGGCGTGAAGTTGCGCCAGTTGTTCCGGCGCCGTGCCCGAGCGCAGGCGCTGGAGCAGTTCTTTGGCGCGCTTGCGCTGTTGTTCAAGGTTGATGCGCCCATCATGAGACGGCGACGACAGTCGAGCAGACATACGAACTCCTTGTGCGAGCCTTGTCCGCTGTCAGGCCGGGAGTCGTAGTGAGAATTCCTGGAGTACTGTCCTGGGCGCAGCCCTTTCCGCGGACGGGTGGCGTGGATGACGCCGGCTGCGACTATAGGCCTGACTCTGGGCAAAAGGCAATTGTCGGCACGGCTCGTCATGCGAGGGCAACAGGCCCCCTGTGCACACGGTTGGCGTGCACAGGGGGCCTTGCGTTCAGGTATTGTCCTTGATGGTCTTGCTGCTGCCATTGGTTTTCACCGAAGCAATGCCGGCATCACGCGATTGCGCGGTGGCATACATCTGGCTGCTGCCAATGATCTGGTGGTTGGCGGCTTTGAGGTTGAAATGAAATTTGCCATTGCTGGCTTCTTTCTTTTCGTAGCGCTCATCCGTAGCGCTGTTGGCCTGGACCGAGGCAATGCCACTTTCGGCAGAGGCCTTGGCCTTGTACAGCTCACTGGTAAGAATCGTCTCGCCATTACCTGCCTTGAGAACAAAGCGGTACTGACCGTCACTGCTGGTGCTCAACTCAAACCATCCTGCCATGGGAACTCCTTATTACGCAGATAAGCCTGGGTGCGCTGCTTGCGTGCTCGCTTGCAGTGACAAGTCAGTATGGTGGGCTTTGTGCGCTTGTCCAATCGCAGGGCAAGTCCAGCCAGGACAGCCCGGACTGCACATGCACATGTTTCTGCCGGGCAGGTTCGAACGCTGTGTCCAGCGTCCCGAGGGCGACGCTGACCCAATCGGCAAATGGCCCTGTCGCATTGCGCCAGAACAGGTTCGCGCCACAGGTCGAGCAGAAGCTGCGACTGACACTTGGCGACGACCTGAATACGCGCAGCAGTTGATCGGGATCGCTGACCGTCAAGCTTGTCCCTGGCACGCTGCCATAACTTGCAAACGCCGCTCCATGCGCCTTGCGGCATTGGCTGCAGTGGCAATGGCTGACGGCCTTGATCGGCCCCTCGATGCGGTAAGTGACGGCGCTGCACAGGCAGCTGCCGTGATACGCCGATGTGCTATCCATGCGTTTAAGCGTCCAGGACCAAAAGGCTGAAGATCATACACGCGGCCATTCGCTAGCGCTGCGCGACCGCGTGCTGGACACACTGCTCGTAGTAAGTCTGCTTGATCGCTGCCGGCTTGAGCCGCGACTGGCTGTTGTAGGTCTGCTCGGTGATGCCCATGGCGGTCATGCGCATCCACGGCTTGGGGAATTTGCGCACCTGCAGTTTTTTCCGCGCCGAGTACAGGGTCACACCCGACAACTTTGATTGCTGTGCGCCAGCGGCGATATCCGATCCCCAACTGCACACATACCGATCATTCTTGCCCAGCGCCTTGGCCTGGGCACCGAGGGCGAAAGTGGCGAGAAACAACGCTGCAAGGGTCAATCCATAAGCCCGCATAGTGTCAACCTAAGCTGTTGAAAGGAAAGCAAGTTTGCCAACGAAGGAGGCGGCGGGGGGCCAGCAGTTTGCCTTATTTTTCGCTTATCTTTCAGGGTGCGTCGGCAGCAGAGGTTGCGCAGGGCAGGGGCGACTGGATACTATTCGGAACAATTCTCACTTACATGTGCCGGGTGTGTTCATGGCTGCCGTCGAGCCGACTTTCCAGCGTGCGATTCATGAACTGTACAGCGAGCACCACGGCTGGCTGTTCGGTTGGCTAAGGCGCAAACTGCGCTGCCCGCAGAACGCTGCCGACACGGCGCAGGACACCTTCCTGCGGATTCTCGGTTCGCGTGATTCGCTGGTCGGCATCCGCGAGCCACGGGCTTTCCTCAGCACCACGGCACGCCGGCTGATCATCGACAAAGCCCGCCGCCAACACATCGAAGACGCCTACTTGCGTGAGCTGGCGCTGACCGTCGAGGTGCTGGAGGGCCACCAGTCGCCAGAACAGATCCTCGCCACCCTCGAAGCCCTGGAGCAGATCGCCTTTGTCCTTGAAGGCCTCAACGACAAGGTGCGTCAGGCCTTCGTCGATTACTACCTGGATGAACAGACCCAGGTTCAGATTGCCAAGCGCCTTGAGGTGTCCGAACGCATGGTGCGCAAGTACCTGTTGCAGGCGCTGATGCACTGTAACCAGGCCCTCGACGTGTGAGCGCGATGAACGCCGAGGACAGCATCGAGGCTCAGGCTGCCGAGTGGGTGCTGCGCCTGAGCGAAGGCGAATTGAGCGCGCAGGAGCGTCAGGCGTTCGAGCGCTGGCGTACTTTCGACAGCCGCCATCAGGCCACTTTCGAGCGTATCAGCAGCGTGGTTGCGCAATTGCACAGCCTGCGTTCGCAGCGGGCGCCGGCGCGGGCTGCGTTGCAGGTGCCGGTCAAGCGTCGCCTCAAGGCCCGGCATCTGCTCGGCATTGGCGTGCTGCTGGCCAACCTTGGCGTGGTCCTGAGCCTGAGCGGCTACCGGGTCGACGATCTGTTCGCCGACCTGCACACCGCCCCAGGCCAATGGCAGACGCGCACCCTGCAAGACGGTACACGCATCACCCTGTACGGCAACACTGCCATCGACCAGCAGTTCGATGGCGGTCAGCGGCGTATTGAACTGCGCCGCGGCCAGGTGCTGGTGGATGTCGCGCACGACCCGTCGCGGCCCTTTGTGGTGGTTACCGCCGACGGCAGCTTCAAGGCACTGGGCACGCGCTTTGTGGTCAGCCGCGGGGAAGGGCAGAGCGAACTGAGCATGCTGCAGTCCACGGTCGCGGTGCAGAGCGCCGACCACAGCCAGTCGCTGGAAGTGCAACGCGAGGGGCGTGCCTGGGTGCGTCAGGATGCGCTGGGGCGCTTGCCGGACATCAATCCGGCCAGCCTTGAACAGGCCTGGCAGCAGCATCAACTGGTGGTCGACCAGGTGCCGCTGCCACAGGTGCTTGAGGCACTGGCTCGTCAGCGTCGCGGCCATCTGCAGTTTGACGCCAGCGCGCTGGCCGACCTCAACGTCTCCGCCGTCCTGCCCCTGGACGACACCGACCGCGCGCTGCAGTTGCTGGCCCAGGCCTTGCCGATTCGTTTGCAGCAGTACACACCGCTGTGGACACGGGTTGAACGGACAAAAACTGAAAAATAATCATTCCCAATGGTTCCGCATTGTCAGCGTGGCCCGTCAAGCAAGAGGCCAACATGATTAAAACAGGAGCCGTTTTCCCATGCGTCGATTTGCTGACTCGCAGGCCTTGAGCCCCATTGCGCTGTGCATCCACCTGGCGTGTGCCGGTGTTGCCGTGGCCTCACCGCAACTGGCCGTGGCCCAGACCCAGCAGCGCTACGATATCCCGGCCGGATCGCTGAGCAGCACCCTCAACCGCTTCGCCCAGCAGGCGGGTGTCGCCCTGGTGTTCCAGGCTGATGAACTGGCAGGGCGTAGTAGCCAGGGCCTGGTAGGCAACTACACGGTGGAGGATGGTTTTGCCAGGTTGCTCGACGGCAGCGGGTTTCGCATCAGCCACAGCGACAGTGGTTATGTGCTGCTGCCGGTTGCCGATGCGCAAACCGGTCAAGCCCTGGAGCTGGGTGTGACGACCGTTGCCGGTCAGGGCATGGGCGAGAGCACCGAGAACACCGGCAGCTACGCGCCGGGCCTGATCAGTGTCGGCTCGAAATCGCCGACCAGCCTGCGTGAAACGCCACAGTCGGTGGCGGTGATCACCCGCCAGCTGATCGAAGACCAGCAACTGACCGACATCAACGAAGCGATGAAGGTCACGCCCGGGGTGATTACCCAGAGCACCACCTTCCGTATCCAGGATTTCATCTCGCGCGGCTTCTCCATCCAGAACCTGCAGATCGATGGCGCCGCGCCTCAGGCGCTGGGCACGGCGATGGGGTCGTTCTACTCCTCGAACATTTTCGACCTCGCCGAGTTCGACCACGTTGAGGTGCTGCGCGGCTCCGGCGCGTTGTTCGGCGGCTCGGGCGACCCGGGTGGCATCATCAACCTGGTGCGCAAACGGCCAATGGCTTACAACCAGCTGAAGCTGAGCCTGAGCGCCGGCAGCTGGGACAACTACCGGCAGGAACTGGACATCACCGGGCCGATGGGCTGGGACGGGCGGCTGCGTGGGCGGCTGGTGGTGGCCAATACCGATCGCCAGTACTTCGTCGACAAGCGCAGCACGGAAAAGCCCTTGGTGTACGGGGTAATGGAAGCCGACGTGACTGACGACGACATGCTCACTTTCGGGGTGCGCTACAACAAGTCGCATGAAAACGGCACGCAAAGTTCGGTGCCGCGTTACAGCAACGGTGCCGACCTCGGCCTGCCGCGCCACACCGGCCTGACCCAGAACTGGGCGTTCGCCGACACCACGGCGCGCGAGTATTTTGCCAAGTACGACCATCGCTTCAATGACGACTGGAAGCTCAACCTGTCGTACACCAACATCTGGGATGTCTCCTGGTTCAAGACGGCCTCCACCCTCAACGCAGTAGACCCCAACACCCACACGGGTGTGGTCTGGTACGGCACCCAGAGCCGACAGGAAAACGAGCAGCACCTGTACGACGTCAACCTGGCCGGCAACTTCCAGGCTTTCGGACTGGATCATCAGCTGGTACTCGGGGCTGACTATCAGCGCATCGACAGCCGCTGGTTGGGCACCGCGCCGCATCCGGGGGCACGCGGCCCGGTGGATGTCTTCGACCCGGACGCCACGCCATGGGACGAACCGGCCAACCACACCGATTACAGCCGCGACTACAACCCCAACGCCCAGCGCCAGTACGGCCTGTATTCCAGCCTGCGGCTGCAGTTGGCCGAGCCGTTGCACCTGATCCTCGGCGCACGGGCCCAGCGCTATCACTTCAACCAGACCTACCAGACCCGCAGCGGTACCCAGTGGACACCGGTGTCCGACGTCGACCAACGCATCGGCACCAAAGTCACGCCCTTCGGTGGCATCGTCTATGACCTGAGTGAAGAGTGGTCGGCCTACGCCAGCTACTCGGAAATCTACAAGCCACAGTCCAACAAGCTTTCCGGACCACAGCCGGGCAGCCCGCTTGAACCGATGACTGGCAAGACCTACGAAACCGGTCTGAAAGGCGAATTGTTCGACGGCGCGTTGAACACCAACATCGCCCTGTACTACACCACCCGTGAAGACGAAGCGGTCAGGGACCCAGGCTATACCGACAGCAGCAACCTGTTTGCCGGCAGCTGCTGTTACCTGAGCAATGGCAAGGTGGTCAGCAAGGGGGTGGACATCGAGGCCTCGGGTGAGCTGATGCCGGACTGGACCTTGATCGGTGGCTACACCTTCAACCTCAACCGCAATCGCAGTGCCGACACGCCGCTGAGCACGGTCATGCCCAAGCACCTGTTCAAACTCTATACCACCTACCGCTTGCCGGGGGTGCTGCAGGACTTCAAGGTCGGCGGTGGCGTGCAGGTACAGAGTGCGACCTATGTGTCAGGCACCGCCACGCGCTTCAACGCTGATGCCAGCGTGGCGCAGAGCAACGTGCCGTTCGACTTCAGCCAGGGCGGTTATGCCACCTGGAGTGCGTTGGTGGACTACAAGCTCGACGAACACTGGGACCTCACCCTCAACGGCAACAACCTGTTCGACAAAAAGTACTACCAGACCGTCGGCACCTCGACCTATGGCAACTACTATGGCGACCCGCGCAACTTCATGCTGACCCTGCGCGGTACTTACTGATCAGGACAGCATCACAGGCGGGCAGGGCAGACATCACCTTCACAAGGTGGTGGTCTGCCCCTTGCGGTCCAGCTCGAACACCTTGTTGGCCTGCAAGTGCTCCTTGAGCCAGCGTTCGGCCTTGCCCAGGCGCCGTTGCCGGGACCACAGCAGGTCGACGCCCACCTGCCAGTCAGTGTACGGGTAGGCCGAAAGCTGCAGCTCCACCAGTTCGCCGCTGGCCAGTTCGCGCTTGATCAACTGGCGCGGCAGCGTGGCCCAGCCGAGGCCGGCACGGACCATTTCCAGCAATGCCAGGTAGCTTTCGGCCTGCCACACCTGGGTTGAGCGCAGGTATTCGCTGCTCGGCAGCTTGCTGGCATGGGCGCTGAACGCCAGGCGCCGATGCACATGCAGGTCATCGAAGTTCAGGTTGGCAATGTGCGCCAAGGGATGCTGCGGATGACACACATGCAGCATGATCAGCTTGCCCAACTGCTGGAACGCCAGTTCCTGCACATACCCCGGTTGTGAAAAGGCCACGCCCAGCACCGCTTCGCCTTTGGCCACCAGTTCACTGACGTCGCCATGCACCGGGTGACGAATCACCAGGTCGACATAGGGAAAGGTCTGCTCGAACGCTTTGAGCACGGGTAACAGCGGGCCGTAGGGCGTTTCGATGGCCAGGGTCAGGCTGGGTTCGATCACTTCACTCAGGCAATCGGCATGCGCCTCCAGGGTCAGGCAGCGCTCCAGTATGGCCTCGGCTTGTACCAGCATCTTCTGGCCGCTGGCGGTCAGCACCGGGTTGCGGCTGGAGCGGTCGAACAACTCCACCCCAAGGTCGGTTTCCAGGTTGGCAATGGCGGCGCTGATGGTCGATTGGGTTTTACCCAGCTTGCGCCCGGCTGCGGAAAACGAGCCGGTTTTCACCGCCTCGACGAACATCGACAGCTGATCCAGTGAGAAACGCAAGGTGACGGCTCCTTGGGCGGGGGAGGGTGCGGGCCAATCCTCGCCTGCCGACGCCCGCTACGCAAGGTTTCATCCATCGATCAAAACGATAGCTACTAACTTGTTCCATCGCTTGAGCCGGGTAACTATCAGCGCGGGTCAAGCATTCCTGTGCCGGCCAGCCTTAACAACAATAAAAGCTGCACCTTCAGGAGACACGCGACATGAGCATAAAACGGGTTCATCCGGTGGACGAAGTCCTGCCATTGCGCCAGTTGTTCACTTTCGGCCTGCAACATGTACTGGTGATGTATGCCGGCGCCGTAGCGGTTCCCTTGATTCTTGGCAGCGCCCTGGGTTTGACCTCGGCGCAGATCGTCATGCTGATCAATGCCAACCTGCTGACGTCCGGCATCGCCACCCTGATCCAGACCCTGGGTTTCTGGAAGTTCGGCGCGCGCTTGCCGATGATCCAGGGCTGCTCGTTCATCGCCCTGGCGCCGATGATCATGATCGGCAAGGAGTTCGGCCTCAGCCAGATCTTTGGTGCGGTGATCGCCGCGGGTGCGATCACCATCGCCCTGGCGCCGGTGTTCAGCCGTCTGCTGCGGTTTTTTCCGCCGGTCGTGATCGGCAGCCTGATCACCATCATCGGCATCTCGCTGATGCCGGCTGCGGCGATCTGGCTGGGTGGGGGCAACCCGGGCGCGGATGATTTCGGCAAGCCGGCCAACCTGCTGCTGGGCCTGGCCACGGTGGCGGTGACGCTGGTGATCTATGCGCGTTTCTCCGGCTTTATCGGCAACCTCAGTGTGCTCATCGGCCTGTTCGTCGGCAGTCTGATTGCCGCCGCCTTCGGCATGACCAACTTCAGCCGGGTGGGGGAAGCGGCCTGGTTCGAACTGAGCCCGCCGATGGCCTTTGGTATGCCTGAGTTTTCGCTGATGCCGATCCTGGTGATGACCCTGGCGATGCTGGTGATCATGGCCGAGACCACTGGCAATTGCCTGGCCATCGGCAAACTGACCGGTAAACCGACCACCCAGCAGACCCTCGGCAATGCCTTTCGTGCTGACGGTCTGTCGACCATGCTCGGCGGGCTGTTCAACAGTTTCCCCTACAACGCCTTCACCCAGAACACTGGCCTAATTGCGCTTTCCAACATCAAGAGCCGCTTCGTGGTGGCCGCAGCCGGCGCGATCATGGTGTTGATGGGCCTGTTTCCCAAGCTGGGCGCGTTGATTGCCGCAGTGCCGACGCCGGTGCTCGGTGGGTGCGCCATCGTCATGTTCGGCATGACCACGGTTGCCGGTATCCAGGAGCTTTCCCGGGTCCGATTTGAAGGCACACGCAACGGCATCATCGTCGCGGTGTCGGTCAGCGTCGGGGTGTTGCCGATGTCCTTCCCGGCGTTGTTCGAACACGCCAATGGCGCACTCAAGCTGGTGCTCGAAAGCGGCATCTTCCTCGGCGCGATCACGGCCATTGTCCTCAACGTCCTGCTCAACAACGAAAAACAGCCAACCGAGACGCTCGCCAGCGACGCCGGACTGGCTGACTGACGCATTCCCTTTATCACTGCCAAGGAGTTTCCCATGACCAGCTTTACCAACCTCACCCCCGCTGGCGTCAGCGCGCTGGACCTTGAACTGCTGCGCCGTACCATTGAGCTGTCCGAGCAGTCCCGGCAACGCGGCCGCCATCCCTTTGCCGCGCTGGTGGCGGACCGTAATGGTCAGGTGATTGCCCAGGCCGGCAACAACTCGATGCCACCTGAAGGTGATCCGACCCAGCATGCCGAACTGGTCGCCGCCGCCCAGGCAGCCAAGTGCCTGAGCCCGGAGGCGTTGGCCGATTGCACCTTGTACACCAGCGCCGAACCCTGCTGCATGTGCGCCGGCGCCGTGTACTGGACCGGTATCGGCCGGGTGGTGTATGCCTTGTCTGAACATGCGCTACTGGGGCTGACTGGCGATCATCCGGAAAACCCGACGTTCTCGCTGCCATGCCGCGAAGTGTTTGCCCGCGGGCAACGCCAGGTCAGTGTCCTCGGCCCGATGCTTGAAGCGGAGGCGGCTGAACCGCACAAGGGCTTCTGGTCATGAGTGCAGGCATTTCCATTCATATCGTCGATGTTGCCAGCGGCTGTGTGGCGCAAGGTCTGGAGGTGCGACTGGTGCGTCTGGAGGGTGGGTTGCGCGAGCTGATCTGCCACGGGCGCATCGCCAGCAACGGTTTGCTGGCAGAGCTGGACGGCCAGGCCGCACGCTGCAGCGCCGGAGTCTATGAAGTCAGCCTGCAGGTGGCCGATTTCTATCGTGCTCAAGGCACGGCCCTGCCAGTGCTGCCGTTTCTCGATGAACTGGTCTACCGCTTCGGTGTGGCCGACCCGGGCCAGCATTACCACTTGCCGTTCAAACTGACGGCCTGGGGCGTCTCTTGTTTTCGCGGCGGAGCCTGACAAGCGGAGCAAACTACCGGCTGGCCGTGAACGGTTGCGGTGAGCGTCAAGCGCGCCTATGGTCCAAACGAGGCGCCGCCCGGGTTGGACCATAGGCCGCTGTTCAACCCGCACCCACTGCCGCTGCGAGGTGAGCCTATGCCTAACGATTCCCGCCCAGCCGTACTCGAACTGATCGGCAACACGCCGCTGGTCCGCGTCAGCCGTTTCGATACCGGCCCCTGTACCTTGTTCCTCAAACTCGAATCGCAAAATCCCGGTGGCTCGATCAAGGACCGCATTGGTCTGGCGATGATCGATGCGGCCGAGCGCGATGGCCGCCTGCGTCCCGGTGGCACCATCGTTGAAGCCACTGCGGGCAATACCGGCCTGGGTCTGGCGCTGGTCGGCCGGGCCAAGGGCTATCGGGTGGTGCTGGTGGTGCCGGACAAGATGTCCACCGAGAAGGTCCTGCACCTCAAGGCGATGGGCGCCGAGGTGCATATCACCCGCTCCGATGTCGGCAAGGGGCATCCGGAGTATTACCAGGACGTGGCGGCGCGGCTGACCACGGAAATTCCTGAGGCGTTCTTCGCCGATCAGTTCAACAACCCGGCCAACCCGCTGGCCCACGAGTGCAGCACGGCACCGGAAATCTGGGCGCAGATGCACCATGACGTGGACGCCATCGTGGTCGGTGTCGGCTCGGCCGGCACCTTGACCGGCCTGACCCGCTTCTTTCGCCGGGTGCAACCGGACCTGGCGATGGTGCTGGCCGATCCGGTCGGCTCGGTGATGGCCGAGTACAGCCGCAGCGGTGCCCTGGGCACCCCCGGTTCCTGGGCGGTGGAAGGTATCGGCGAGGATTTCGTGCCCTCCATCGCGGATTTATCCAGCGTGCGCCAGGCCTATTCGATCAGCGATGAGGACAGCTTCGACCATGCCCGCCAGCTGCTGCGTGCTGAAGGCATTCTCGGCGGCTCCTCGACCGGTACCTTGCTGGCTGCGGCGTTGCGCTATTGCCGCGAACAGACCGAAGCGAAACGGGTGGTCAGCTTTGTCTGCGACACCGGCACCCGTTATCTGTCGAAGGTGTACAACGATCAGTGGATGACCGACCAGGGCCTGCTGCAGCTCAAGCACTATGGTGATTTGCGCGACCTCATCGCCCGGCGTTTCGAGGATGGCCGGGTGATCAGCGTCGGCCCTGGCGACACCTTGCTCACCGCCTTCCAGCGCATGCGCCTGGCCGATGTCTCGCAACTGCCGGTACTGGAAGACGGCCAGCGGCTGGTCGGGGTGATCGACGAGTCGGATATCCTCGTCGGCATGCACGCCGACCCCACGCACTTTCGCCTGCCGGTTGCCAGCGCCATGACCGACAAGCTGCAAACCCTGCCGCCGAGTGCCAGCCTGACTACACTGCAAGCGGAACTCGACCGTGGGTTGGTGGCGATCATCGCCGATGCCTCGGGCTTCTATGGCCTGATTACCCGTGTCGACATGCTCAACCACCTGCGCAGGTCCTTGCCATGAGCCAGCCCGACGAAACCACCGCGCCGCGCGCCTTCGCCACTCGCGTGATCCATGCCGGACAGACCCCGGACCCGTCCACCGGGGCCTTGATGCCGCCGATCTATGCCAACTCCACCTATGCCCAGCAAAGCCCCGGCGTGCACAAAGGCCTGGACTACGGGCGGTCGCACAACCCCACGCGCTGGGCCCTGGAGCGTTGCGTGGCGGACCTTGAAGGGGGCACCCAGGCCTTCGCGTTTGCCTCGGGGCTGGCGACCATCGCCAATGTCCTTGAACTGCTCGAAGCCGGCTCGCACATCGTTTCTGGCAATGACCTGTATGGCGGTACCTTTCGCCTGTTTGACAAGGTCCGTCGGCAAAGCGCCGGGCATCGCTTCAGCTTTGTCGATCTGACCGACCTTGAGGCTTTCGAAGCGGCACTGGAAGACGACACCAGCATGGTCTGGGTCGAGACCCCCAGCAATCCCTTGCTCAGGCTTACCGATCTGGTTGCCGTTGCTGACATCTGTCAGCAGCGCGGCATTCTCTGTGTCGCCGACAACACCTTTGCCAGCCCCTGGGTGCAGCGGCCGCTGGAGTTGGGGTTCGATATCGTCCTGCACTCGACCACCAAATACCTCAACGGCCATTCCGACGTGATTGGCGGGATCGCCGTGGTGGGCAACCCCGAGCTGGCTGAGCGCCTGGGCTTTTTGCAGAATGCGGTGGGGGCGATTGCCGGGCCGTTCGACGCTTTTCTCACCTTGCGCGGGGTGAAGACCCTGGCCTTGCGCATGGAGCGTCACTGCAGCAATGCCCTGGAGCTGGCGCACTGGCTGGAGCGCCAGCCGCAGGTGGCGCGGGTCTATTATCCCGGGCTGGTCTCGCACCCTCAGCACGGTCTGGCACGGCGGCAGATGCATGGTTTTGGCGGGATGATTTCCCTGGACCTCAACAGCGACCTGGCTGGCGCCCGGCGCTTTCTCGAAAGCGTGCGCATCTTTGCCCTGGCCGAAAGCCTGGGCGGGGTGGAAAGCCTGATCGAGCATCCGGCGATCATGACCCACGCCAGCATCCCCGCCGAAACCCGCGCGCAGCTGGGTATCGGTGATGCGTTGGTGCGCCTGTCTGTCGGGGTGGAAGACGTCGAAGACTTGCGCGCGGACCTGGCCCAGGCGCTGGCGCGTATCTGAATACCGCAGGGACTTCATCGCCGGCAAGGCCAGCTCCCACAGGGGCAGTTCACAGTGTGGGAGCTGGCCTTGCCGGCGATGGGGCGGTCCACGTTTGCTGTATCACCAGATACCGGGAACCAGTCTGTAGTGCACGCGCTGGGCATAGTCGACATAACCCTCCAGTTCGGCCTGCAACAACTGGTCTTCCCAAATTGTCCGCACAACCAGAAGTGCCGCTGCCACTGCGCCAGGCAGCAGCGCCCAGAATGAGCCCAGCGCCAACCCCATGCCGAAGAAAAGCCAGAGGGCTGCGCTATAGCCGGGATGACGGACGAAGCGATACGGGCCGCTGTCGATCACCCGCTGATGGCGCTCCGACTGGATGCGCACCCCGGGCTCGAAAAACGGATTGACCGCCTGCGCCCATCCGGTCACGGCGATGCCCAGCAGTACCGCAGCATAGCCCAGCAGCACCAGCCAGCCCGGTACCGAGGTGTGATGAAAGCGCCCGGCATCAAGGGCTGCCACAGGCAAGACGGCAGCCATTGCCGGCAGGATGACCGCCAGGAGTGCTTTGTCCCAGCGTTTGGTACCGGCCTGAAAGCGGCTGCGCGCACGAAAGATCACCGGATTGACCCGGGCGAGTACCAGCGCCGATACCGCAAAAGCCAGTATCAGCACACCAAGGAAGATCCAGCCGGGTCGCCAAGCGAGACTGCCGGCAGGCAGGAAGATCAATGCCAGCAAAGCCAATGGCAGGCCAATCGCGTAGGCGACGACCGTGGGCCGCGACATCGGCGCCGGGTCGCGCGCGGGTTCGCTGTAGGTCATGGGCGGGTCTCCTGCTGCTGGTATTGGTCAGCGCTTTTGTCAACAATAGCGCCCGCGAAAAACGCGCTACCTGTTTATTGACCGAGATCCCCATGCCTTCGATCCCTTTCACTGTCGAACTGCTGCAAACCGGCCCTGAGCAGGCTGAGCTGATCCGCAACTTGTATCAGTTCTATGCCTATGAGTCTTCGGACTGGGAGCAAGAGGACGTGGAAGTGGACGGCCGCTTCTACATCCACGAAGAGCACCTGATCCGCTACTGGCAGGAGCCGCAGTGGAGCGCCAACCTGATCCTGGTCGATGGCTTCATCGCCGGTTTCCTGTTGATTGAGCGTAGCGAGTTCGCGGCACTCAATGCCCTGGAACTGGCCGACCTGTTCATCCTCAAGCGTTACCGGCGCAAAGGCATCGGCCGCGCCATCGCCAGCCAGGTGCTGATGAGCGGGGAGAGTGACTGGCTGGTGCGTTTCTATGATCAGGACGAAACCGCCCAGGCCTTCTGGCGGACGGTGCTGGACAACCTGCCGCGGCCGGTACGCACGATTGAACTGGATGACGAGCCTGAGCTGCTGAGTTACCTGGTCACGCGTGCGGTGCACTAGGGCTTAACCCACGATAAGACCGTCCGTCGCAGCGCCATCCGGCGCTGTTGACGTCAACGCGTGCTTGCTTGAATATTAATCCATCGCATGCGACTAAATCGCTAGCGATACAACCTAAGCAAATCCAGAGGAACACCCCCCATGAGCAAGATCGAAAAAGTCCTGTTGACCGGCAAAACCCACACCACCCTGAGCGTCGCCGGTACCACCGCACGCGGCCTGGACATCCAGCTGTCGTCACCGGGCGCCAGCAAGCCTGCCCACGAATTCAAGGCCATTGCACCGCATCCGACCGCCGAACAACTGTTCTCCGGCGCATGGTCGGCCTGCTACATCGCAGCGGTGGAACTGGTCGCCAAGGAAATGAAGGTGGCACTGCCTGCAGGGCTGGCGATCGAGATCGAAGTCGACCTTGGCCAGACCGGCAAGGACTACTTGCTCCAGGCCCGACTGACCGCGCGCTTGCCAGGCCTGGACCCAGAAGTGGCCAACGCCCTGGTGCATGCCGCCGACCAGGTTTGCCCCTACTCCAAGGCCACCCGCGGCAACATCGAGGTCACCTTGAAAGCAATCACCGAGTAACCCGGCAGGTGGGCAAGCGGCCGTAGTCTTGACATCGAACCGGCGGGAAAGGACCATCAGCTAACTCGCATGCGATTAAATCGCATGGGATGTCAGCTAAGAGAGGCCAGGTGAACGTTTTATACGCTCGCCTGGCCGTTCCTCGTTCTGCTCTAGTCAACAAGGGATAGCCATGAAACCCACTGACACCACGATGCCTGCCGACCTGAAACTCTCGGAGTTTCTGTGTTTTGCCGTCTATTCGAGCAATCTTGCCTTCGGCAAAGCCTACAAGCCGAAACTTGAGCGACTGGGTCTGACCTACACCCAATACATCACCCTGGTTGCGCTCTGGGAACAGGACGACCAGACCGTCGGCAGCCTGGGCGAAAAGCTGTTTCTCGAATCCAATACCCTGACGCCGATCCTCAAGAAGCTTGAAGGTATGGGGTACGTACAACGCCAGCGCGACCCGGAGGACGAGCGTCAGGTGCGGATCCGGCTGACGAGTGATGGCCGGCAGTTGCGCGACGAGGGCTCGGACGTGGACCTGTTCGAAGCCACCGGCCTGAGCGTAGAAGAGTTCACCCAGGTTCAGCGTGCGGTGGTCAAGCTGCGCGACAACCTGATCCGCTCATTCAAGGACCGGGAATGACGTGCAGTTGTTCGCTTGCAGCGCAGTTCAGCATTACACGTTTTCGACCGGGAGTACTGGTCAGGCGTCGCTTCCTATGGCGCCATTTCACCTGGCTATCCGCGCGCCCTGCAGCTCTCGGCAACAGTCGACTTCTGAACCGCGCCATACCGGTATGACAGGTCTTGTTAGCCGGTAACGCCAACGGAACGTTATCGGCGCTCAGGTACACCTAAGTTTTCATCTGTAGTTTGCCTCTTCTCATCTTGTCGACATCAAAGGCCGAAGAGAGGCGCGCAATGAAATCATCCACCGTCTGGTTGAACAAGGTCCCGGAAGTGACGCTGTCCTTCTGGATCATCAAGATAATGTCCACGACAGTGGGCGAAACCTTCGCCGATTTTCTCGCCGTAGACGTCGGCTGGGGGCTGGGTATCACCAGCGTGGTGATGGCCGTGTTGCTGGCCGTCGCGCTATTCATACAAATGCGCAAGCGTAGCTGTGAGCCTTGGGTGTACTGGCTGTGCGTGGTGCTGGTGAGCATTCTGGGCACCCAGATCACCGATATTCTCACCGATGAACTGGATGTCAGCCTCTACGCCAGCACCGCGGTCTTCTCGGTACTGCTGATTGCGAACTTCCTGGCGTGGTACGCCGTGGAGCGTAACCTTTCGATCCGCCTGATCGTCACCCCTCGGCGTGAGCTGTTCTACTGGACCACCGTGCTGTGTTCCTTCGCACTCGGGACCGCTGGCGGTGACCTCGCCACGGAGGCGCTGGGGCTTGGGTTTGCTGTCGGCGTGCTGATTTTCGCTGGGCTGATCGCCGCGTGTCTGATGGCTTGGCGCCTGGGAGCCAACAGCGTATTGATCTTCTGGATCGCTTATATCCTCACCCGCCCGCTAGGCGCTTCGCTGGGCGATCTCCTGACCCAGTCACGCCTTTATGGTGGCCTTGGTATGGGCGCGACCTGGACCAGTGCGCTGTTTCTTTGCGTGATTCTCATGCTGGTGGCCGTTGCCCAGGTGGGCTCGGACCAATCCAAACGTCTTGCTCCTTGAAAACGAGGTATACACTCATGATCAAAAGCCGCCCGATGCTGTTATCTATTGCCCTGGTCTGCCTGGCGGGCACTGTCAGCGTCATTGAAGGATGCTCCAAGGCTGATGAGCCGACACAGGCTGCAGCTGGCATTGGCAACGCCACTAAACTGGGTGATCTGACCCCGTTTCGTAGCATTGCGCAGGATGTTGCGGGCAAGGTCGATGCGCAGGACCTGGCCGGAGCAAAAGCCCGCATCAAGGACCTGGAGCAGAGTTGGGACGATGCCGAGGCCGGGATAAAACCGCGCGCAGCTGCGGATTGGCATCGCCTGGACAAGGCCATCGACCACTCGCTCGACGCACTGCGGGCCAGTCAGCCGCAACAGACGACGTGCAAGAGCGCCATGGACGACCTGCTCAAGACCTTCGATGCACTGCAGGGCCGTGGACAAGGCTGACCTGAGGCGAGACCCGTTCTGGAGGTGAAATGCGAGTCCTGTTGGTCGAGGATGACGAAATGATCGCAGACGCGGTCCGGGCAGCACTGGAAGCCTCAGGCTACGCTGTCGACTGGGTCGCTAACGGCCTGACGGCCGAGGCCGCCTTGCGCGCACACGCCTATGATCAGGTGCTGCTCGACCTCGGACTGCCGGGGCAGGATGGCCTTCAGGTCTTGCAGCACCTTCGCGCTGCCGAAAACCCTGTCCCGTTGCTTATCATCACCGCCCGACAGGGTCTTGATGACCGGCTGCGGGGGCTGGATGGCGGGGCCGATGACTTTATTCAGAAGCCCTTCGAAATGGCAGAGCTGTTGGCCAGAATGCGCGCCGTGATGCGGCGCAAAGGGGGGCGGGCGGCGCCTGAGCTTGGCAACGGCATTGTAGCCCTGGACCCTGTCACCAAATGCGCTCGGGTGTTGGACCAGCCGGAAGTGCAGCTGTCGAATCGGGAGTTTGCATTGTTGCAGGCACTGTTGATTCGCCCGGGGGCCATTCTTTCCCGTAGTGAGCTTGAAGACAAACTCTACAGTTGGGGCAAGGAGGTCGAAAGCAATGCCGTGGAGTTCCTGATCCACGGGCTTCGGCGAAAGTTGGGCAGCGACGTGATCCGCAACGTCAGAGGGCTGGGATGGCTGGTCTCAAAGGGCGTCTGAGGCATTCGTTGCAGCTGCGCTTGTCGCTGGCATTGTCCATGGCGATTTTGCTGGTTGCGACGTTGACCGGGGTTTTTGCCTACCTCTCGGCCTTTGACGAGGCGCTGGAGCTTCAGGACAACAGTTTGCGCCAGGTCGCCGCGCTGATTGCGCGCCAACGCGTAACGTTCCAGTACCCATCGACCCAGCACACCTTGGCCGAAGATGATGAGGAGACGCGAATCATCGTCCAGTTTCTGGCTGATGGTGCCAAGGTCAGCCACGCTGACGACAGCCATCTGCCATTGCCTATCCCTGTATCGGTGGCCAACGGTTTGTCTACCGTACAGGTAGGTGATGAGCCGTTTCGCGTCTTGGTGAGCACGGATGCCTCAGGCAAGCGCTTTGCAGTCGCCCAGGAGATAGACATCCGCAACCGCGATGCACGCGAAAGTGCCTGGCGCGGGTTGCTGCCCTTTGCCATTCTTTTTCCCGTCCTGCTGCTGGTGGTTGCAGACTTGGTGCGCAAGTTGTTTCGCCCTGTCGCTCAATTGGCATCGATGCTCGACCGTCGCCAAGATGACGATCTGCGTCCGATCGACGATCAGGCGTTGGCCAGCGAAATCCGCCCCTTCGTCCATGCAATCAACCGCCTGCTTGAACGTGTTGCCAGGGCGCTGGAGAGCCAGAAGCGCTTTGTTGCCGATGCGGCGCATGAACTGCGTACGCCGCTTACCGCGCTTTCATTGCAGGCTGAGGCACTTGAGGCTGCGCAGATGCCCAGCGCCGCGCACAAGCAGGTGGAACTGTTGCGCCGAGGTATCCGCAGGAGCCGCAACCTTATCGAGCAGCTGTTGACGTTGGCGAGTGCCCAGGCGGGTGAGCAATCAACGGCCTGGGTCTCGGTTCATGAAGTATGCCGTCAGGTCCTCGAAGACCTCATGCCGTTGGCTGAACACAAGCAGCTCGATATCGGTGTCGAGGGTGGCGATGCCTACCTGGCATTACGCGAAGTTGAGCTACGGGCAATCATCAAGAACCTGGTCGAGAACGCCATCCGCTATGCCCCGCCCCTGGGGAGCATTGATGTGCAGGTACACTGCATCGAAAAGCACGTGCAGATTTGTGTCTGTGACGATGGGCCGGGTATTGCTCCAGAGGAGTGGGAGCGCGTTTTTGACCCGTTTTATCGTGGCTCGGGCAGTCTTGAGGAAGGCTCGGGTCTAGGCCTTTCGATCGTACAAACCCTGGTCAAGCGCACAGGTGGGGTGATCGATGTGGGCTATGGCGACCCCGTCAACCGCACGGGCTGGCGGGTATGCTTGCGCTGGCCCCAATGCTGAGTTAACGCATGCAGCGTTGCGCGCTGAAGTTATGCCATCGATTAGAAAGACATATTTCCAATATGTTTTTAACATATTTTTCATGTTGGCATTTCTAGAGTGCTAATAATCTGCGTTCCATACAAAGAGGACGCTGCACAAGGCCTGAATCGATGTTTGGCTATCGGTTGATGTTTCTGGCGCTGTTTATGCTGTCGGCGGTTACCTGGATTTATCTGACACTGATTGGATTCAGCCAACAAAAACGCCTGAAGTTAGGTCGCCTTGTAATCAGGCCAGGCGTTGTTGCGTTTTTCGGATTTCTCCTGGTGCTGGCCTGCGCGGTGCTGGACTTTTTTCGAGTTGTCGAGGAAAGCCTGTTATTGCTTGCACTTGTAAGCATTGGCTTGATTGTGCCTTGGGGGGGAGTGCTGGCAACAAAATGCCATGCCCACGCTTGCCCTCGAAAGTACCAAATAAATAAATAGAACAACAATGGCATGTGATGTAGGAGTGGTGCGCTAATGAACAAGGAAGCTGTAACTTCCCAAGGGAAGAAGCTAATTCAGGGAGGGATAAATCCAGTTATCGTCATACTGTTGGTCGCCCTGTGGATGACCGTGGCAGTCAACTCGGCCTTCTGGTCGACCGTCTGGCGGGCGGTGGATGGTTTCGAAAACGGTAATCCTTTATTTCTGATCAGCTTGCCGTTGTTCGTGATGGCATGGCATTTCATCATTCTCTGGGTGTTGTGCTGGGGGCGATTGCTGCGTCCGGTGCTGGCTATCCTGATTGTCGTGTCGGCAGCGGCCAGCTACTTCATTTCGCACTTTGGCATTGTTATCGATGCGCCAATGCTGATGAATCTGTTCCAGACCGACCCGGCCGAGGCGAGCGACCTTGTGAGCCTGAAGTTTGTGCTCTGGCTGCTGGGATTTGGCCTGCTACCGGTGCTGGTGATCTACCGCCTGCCTTTGGCCCGCCCGACCTGGCGGCGGCAGGCAGTCTGGCGTCTTGGCAGCTTTGCGATAGTGATTGCATTGGTTGCGGGCGTGGTGGCAACGCAGTACCAGTCTTATGCGTCATTGCTACGTAACAACCGAGAAGTGCGCTTGATACTGGTTCCTTCGAATGTGCTGGGTGCCCTTCACAGTTATGCCAAACGTGCGTTGCACAGGCCTGAAGCGTTCGTGCAAGTGGGAACAGACGCGTGGCAACGTGTCGAGGTGACTGAAGGCGGTCGCCACAAGCTGCTGGTCCTGGTCGTAGGCGAGACCGCCCGGGCCATGAATTTCTCCCTCAATGGTTATGAGCGCCAGACCAACCCGGCGTTGGCCAGCCAGGGCGTGCTGAGTTTTCGCGATGTCAGTTCATGCGGCACCGCAACCGCCATTTCCGTGCCCTGCATGTTCCAGGACCTGGGCCGCAAGCGCTGGAAAGACCAATATGCCAGCCACCGCGAAGGCCTGCTCGACGTTCTGCAGCGCGCGGGTGTCTCCGTGCTGTGGAGAGACAACAATTCAGGCTGCAAAGGCGCCTGCGACCGTGTGCCCAGCGAAGATCTTTCCCATGCCAAGATCGCCCAGGTGTGCAATGCCGGTGAGTGTTTCGACGAAGTCCTGTTGTCGGGTTTGCAGCAGTACCTTGATGAACGCAGCGATAACACGGTGGTCGTGCTGCACATGAAAGGTAGCCATGGCCCGGCCTATTACAAGCGCTACCCGGCCGCATTCGAGCACTTTACCCCGGTTTGCCGTGACAACCAGCTCGACCAGTGTGAGGACCAGGCCATTCTCAATGCCTACGACAATACCCTGGTCTATTCGGACCACGTGCTGGCCCAGGTGATCGAATTGCTCAAGAGCAATGACACACGCTTCGACACGGCCATGCTTTATGTCTCTGACCACGGAGAATCTTTGGGCGAGAAGGGCATGTACCTGCACGGTCTTCCGTATGCCATGGCGCCGCAGGAACAGACCCATGTACCGATGGTGCTGTGGATGTCTCCTCAACTGGCGGTGCGGCGCGGTATTTCGTTGCCCTGTATGGCGCAACGCACCGGTGAGACGTTGTCCCACGACAACCTGTTCCACTCGGTACTCGGGCTGATGAATGTCCAGACCACGGCGTACCGTGGGCAACTGGACATGTTCCAGCCTTGCGAAGCTGGCCACCTGGCCGGCGAGCCAGCGAGTGCCGGCCAGGTGGCGGAGCAGTAGTACAACCGGGCAGCCTAGCGGGGCTGCCGGGTGAACTTGTAGAACAGGTTCGGCTCGCTGACGACGTAGAGGTTACCGTCGCGATCCATGGTCATACCCTCGGGTTGCGGGGCGCTGTGTTGCAAGTCTGACAGCGCCCCGACCAGCGAACGAACACTGACGAACTTCCCGCTGGCGTCCAGCTCGGTGATCGAGCGGGACTGATCGCTGAGAATCAGCAGATGCCCCGTACGCGGGTCGTAGTAGCCGTCAGACAGATCCCGTGCATATACACTGTTGTCGATCCAGTCCTGGCGATCGATGACTTTGATTTGCAACTTCCCCTGATCGATGGAACGCATTACCCCTGTCACCTCGAACAGTTGTCTGGGGTCACGCTCTTTGATGGCAAACAGTCGATCATTCGCCGCGTCGTAAGTGACGCCTTCAAAGCCCTTGTTGCTGTGAGTCGGATTGATCAACAGGGCAATGAACTGCGCTTCCTCCACTGCAATGGTGCGTGGTTGTTCAGGCAGTGTGATGATGTCGAGCTGTTGTAGCGATTCGTCAGCCACCGCGATTCGACCATTGCCCAAATAGGCCAAACCCTCAGTGTCATCGAACCCTTCAAGCGGATACTGCGCCAGGATGTCGCCGTCCTTGCTCAGCACGAGTATCTGCTTGGGCCCCTTGTTGGTGACCGCCAGCAGACGGTCCTGATCATAATCGTAAGTAACGCCGGACAGGTTTTCCAGGCCTGGCGCAACCGGTTTTGCGTCGATGGTCACATGGTAATCCGGTAGCCAGATATTGCGGCCAGGTGCCCGATCGCCCTTGAACCACGTCCAGCTCAACTGGTAGAGCTGCTGATGGAGGTGGAAATGGTTGGAGAACAGGTAGGCAAGGCCAAGTAGCAGCACGGCAAGGGTTGCCGCCAGTGCTCGTCGGAGCGATGACCGGGCGCGCGGCTGCTTACCAGCTGCACAGTTGGCCGACTTCACGCTTTGCGAAATCATTTTTTTTATTACTCTCTGTAGAGGGCCGAAGAGGCAGGGTCAACGAACAGCGAGATTCCAGTCGAAGCGGAAAACGCTCTCGGGTGGTGCAGGACGGCAGCGACCATTGTCGGCGTCGGCACCTACCACGAACCAATCGGCACGGGATGTCGCACCCAGCGCATGGGCTTTTTCCGGGTCGAAGCAATTGGCCAGTTTCACCCCAGGGACAAGCGCATAGGCACCTGGGTGCAACTGCAGCCAACCGGCGGCCTGCTCGACCGTTGAATGTTGCATGAAGCCGAAATGCACGATGGGTTGGCGGGCATACAGCCAATGACCTTCGCGCCAGTTGACCAGTACCAGATCAGCGCCGCGGGTCACTGCTGCGGCCTGGGCCATCAAGCGCTGGTGCGGGTTGAGTCCGTCCTTTACAGGTTCGATGAACCCACGGGCGAACCACAGGCAGAACCACAGTACTGCGACGCCGGTGAACACCCGACGCGCCAGCGGTCGGTGTGCGAACCAGCGTTTGAGCAGCCACGGCAGCAGCGGCGCGGCAACCAGAACCAATCCAGGCAGGGCAGGGTAGATGTACAGCTTGCGCTTGCCGGTCGACAGGCTGAAGAACAGCACGACCAGCAGGACCCAGCCAAGCAGCACCAAGGTCCGGCCATCCTGTTTTTGCAGTTGTCGACGCCAGGCCGGAATCAGCCAGGGCAGGGCAAGAACGATGGGCAGCCAGTATTTGGGAATGACCTTGACGAAGAAGTACCAGAACGGTTCGCGGTGATCCCAGGCATTGGCGTAGCGGTTCGCGGTCTGATGCAGCAGAATCTCGCGCAGGTAGGCCAACCCCTCCGGGTTGCCATCGCGCACCACCGAAATCACCATCGGCGCCAGCCACACGCAGCACGCGGCCAGTACCACCAACAAGCCCAGCGCCCATCGGCCGGCCTGCCCGGGCATTGCCACCACCCCAGGCCAGCCTTTGCGAACGGCATAGGCGTAGGGGATCAGCATCAGGGCGGGAACGAAGCCCACGCCTTTGCTGATGATGCCAAACCCCATGGCCGCACAGCCTATATAGAACCAGCGCCAGGACGGGCCTAACAGCAAGTGCCTGACCAGACCGTAGAACCCTAGCGCCACCCACAGGCACAGGAAACTGTCGATCTGACCCGTGCGCAGGATACTGTAGGTCTGGTACGTGGCCAGAAACAGCAAGGCCGCGTTGCGCCCGGTGCGCCGGTTCCACAGGCGTCGGCCCAGGTCGTAGAGCACGGCGGTGGCCGTCGCGGCTGATAGCAGGCCAGGCAGGTACAGCGCGATGTTGGGGCTACCGGTGAGCCAGGTGAAGAAAGCGATCGCCCACATGAACAGCGGTGGCTTGTCGGCATAGATTTCTGCAGCCCGGTGCGGAACGAACCAGCTACCGTTCTGCAGCATTTCCAGGGCTACGCCCAGGAACCGTTCCTCATCGACGTTCTGTGGCAGGCGCAGACCGAGCCCTGCACCCACCAGCACGACAGCCAGTACTACCAGAAACAAGCCTTCACGGCGGGGAGACAAAAATAGTCGCACGGTCTCATTCTTCCTTGAGGTTCTTGGCCTGTTGGTTGATCAACTGAAGATTGCGCAGGTACACCAGCAGCCCGAAGGCTTGCCCGGCAATGAACACCGGGTCTTCGCGGTAGATCGCATAAATCAGCAGCAGGGCACTGCCAAGCATGCTCAGGTACCAGAATCCCACGGGGATCACGCTTTGCTTTTTGTACTCGCTGTACAGCCATTGCAGGACGAAGCGGCCGGTGAACACCACCTGCCCGGCAAAGCCGAGCACCAGCCATAAGGTCTCGCTATTGAATTTCATGGTTGAACCTCCTGGGCCGTCACATTCAGGCGTGTTCTGCGGATCAGCCACCAGACGCCGAACAGATCGACAATCCCCACCAGGGCACGATCAAGGTTTCCGTACTTGGACACACCCGCCTGACGATGCCGGTGATTGACCGGGTGAACCAGCATGCGTCCGTTATGGCGCTGGATCAGCGCCGGAATGTAGCGATGCATGTGATCGAAATAAGGCAGTGCCAGGAAAGCCTTGCGGTCGATCAGCTTGAGCCCGCACCCGGTGTCAGGCGTGGCGTCCTTGAGCAAGCGCCGGCGCAGGCCGTTGGCAAAGCGCGAGGCCCAGCGTTTGCTGGCGGTGTCCTTGCGGTTGACCCGATGCCCGGCAATCAACTGAACGGCGTCATCACCTTCCTGCCGAGTGCGGGCCAGCGCCAACATGCCAGGAATGTCTGCAGGGTCGTTCTGGCCGTCGCCGTCCAGGGTTGCCAGCCAGGTGCCGCGGGCTGCCTGAGCCGCGTGATAGATCGAGGTGCTCTGGCCCAGCGAGCGCTTGTGCTCGAGGAGCCGCAACTCAGGCATTTCGCCGCGCATAAGCTCGCCGAGCAACTTCAACGAGCCGTCGGTGCTGCCGTCGTCGACCACGATGATTTCATAGGCCTCGCCCTGCAAGGCGCTGCGGATTTCTTTGAGCAGCCCAGGCAAGTTCGCGGCTTCGTTCTTGGCCGGGATGAGTACGGAGAGAGAAATGCGCTCGGTCATCGCTGTTCCTGTTGGGTAAGAGAAGGGCAGGACTCGCCCTGGAAATAGTCGCGATACCACTGCACAAATGCCTGTACGCCGGCTTCGACCGACACCTGGGGTTGGTAACCGACCCATTGCGTCAGTGCCGAAACATCGGCCCAGGTCTTGAGCACATCGCCGGGCTGTAGTGGCAGCAGTCGGCGTTGCGCGCGGATGCCCAAAGCCTTCTCCAGCGCGTCGACGAACGCCAGCAGCGGGACGGGGTGGCCGCGGCCAATATTGAACAGTTGGTAGGGCGCCGTGTTGTCCGTGGCCACGGGCGGGCGGTCACGAAGGCGGCAGATGCTTTCGACGATGTCGTCGATGTAGGTAAAGTCCCGGGCCATCTCACCGTGGTTGTAGATATCGATTGGCTGGCCGGCGAGCATCGCCTCGGTGAACTTGAACAAGGCCATGTCGGGACGGCCCCAGGGGCCATAGACGGTGAAGAAGCGTAGCCCGCTGGTCGGCAGCTGATACAAGTGCGAGTAGCTGTGGGCCATCAGTTCGTTGGCCCGCTTGGTGGCGGCGTAGAGCGATATGGGGTGATCGACCGCATCGCTGACCTGAAACGGCATCTGCTCGTTCGTACCGTACACGGAGCTGCTGGACGCATAGATCAAATGGCTGGTGCGCTGGTGGCGGCAGGCTTCGAGCAGGTTGATGAACCCCACCAGGTTGGATTGGCCGTAGGCGTGCGGGTTCTCCAGCGAGTAGCGCACCCCCGCTTGCGCCGCAAGGTGTATGACCTGCTCGAAGGGGTGACTATTGAACACCTCGGCAAGGCCTGCAGCGTCGGTGATGTCCAGGCGCTTGAAGGTGAAGCCGGGCATTTTTTGCAAAATGGCCAGGCGGTCCTGCTTGAGCGCCACGCTGTAATAATCGTTGAGGTTGTCGATGCCGACCACCTCGATGCCTTGTTCGCACAGGCGCCGTGCCACGTGGAAACCAATGAAACCGGCAGCGCCGGTGACCAGTACGGTCATGATCTTGGCTCCTGTCCACGGCCAATTCCGTAGTAGACAATACCTGCCTCGAGCAGCGTCTGCGGGACGAACAGGTTGCGGCCGTCGAACACCACCTGATCCTGCAGTTGAGCACGTAGCTGGTCCAGATCCAGGACCCGGTAATCCTGCCATTCCGTGACCACCACCAACGCATCGGCACCTTCCAGCGCCTGCTCCTTGCTTGAGACCAGGCGTAGATCGTCTCGCGGACCGTAGTGTTGCAACATGGCGGGCATGGCTTGCGGATCGTGCGCCTGGACACAGGCACCTGCTGCCCAGAGTGCCTCCAGCAGTACATGGCTGGTGGCTTCGCGGATGTCATCGGTATTGGGTTTGAACGCCAATCCCCATACCGCGAAGACCTTGCCGGACAACGATCCGGCGTAATGGCGATGAATTTTCTCGAACAGCCGGTGTTTCTGTCGATAATTGACCTGCTCCACGGCGGTCAGCAAAGTCGCCTGCATACCGGCTTGTTCGGTGACCTTGAGCAAGGCACGCAAGTCTTTCGGGAAACACGAACCGCCGAAACCACAGCCGGCGTAGATAAAGTCATAGCCAATGCGTGGATCGGAACCGATCCCCAAACGAACCTGCTCAATATCGGCCCCGACCTGTTCCGCCAGATTGGCCATTTCATTGATGAATGAAATCTTGGTGGCCAACAGGCAGTTCGCTGCGTACTTGGTCAGCTCGGCACTGCGCGCATCCATTTCGACGATCTTTTCACGATTGCGGCTGAAGGGCAGATAGAGCTCGCGCAATTGTTCGAGTGCGTGCGCGCTGGCACCGCCAATGACGATCCGGTCTGGTCGCAGGCAATCGTCGACCGCAGAGCCTTCTTTGAGGAACTCCGGATTGCTGATGACCTCAAAGCCCAGGTCGCGTTTGGGGCTGGCAGCGATTTCACTGAGCAGGCGGTCGACAGTACCCACCGGTGATGTCGATTTGTTGACAATGATTCGTGGCCCGTCGGCATGTTCCAGCAGGGTCTGCAAAACGGCGAACACCTGGCTCAAATCAGCCGAGCCGTCGGCGTTCGGCGGGGTGCCCACGGCAATAAAAACAATGTCGGAGAAGCGGCTGGCCTCTACTGCATCAGTCGTAAAGTGCAGACGGTTGCTGTCGAGCCCTTTGCGCAAAAGTTCGGGAAGCCCTGGTTCAAAGATCGGACATTCGCCTGCGCGCAGGGCGGCGATCCGCTCTTGATTGACGTCGACGCAACACACCGAGTGCCCGACCCGTGCCAGGCACGCAGCCTGTGTCAGACCGACGTATCCAGTGCCAAAAACTGTGACCTTCATTTATTACCGTTCCCCAAGCAATCCATAAAACGAAGAAAACACGTGATTTACCTTGTGCCGCACTATCGTCTGCTGTGGTAACAGACTGATGAACCGGTGTGAGTGCCTACGCTAATAGTGGCTCTGCGCGTCAGGGCGCCGAGCGGCCCAGGACGGGTTGTCCAATAACGTCTGGGCGCGCCACGCCACGATGTGCCGTGAACCGCTGGGTTCAAATGCTTCAGCATGTAGCAATGTTTGCGCCGCCAGCCCTTTCTGCTCCATGACCAGCACGCCCTGGGGGTTTGCCTTGGCCCAGGCGAGTTCATGTTTGAAAGGGACGAGTTGGGCTGGCTGTCCGAGGAGACTGGTGAAGGGGTACTGGTCGCGGAAATCTTCGGAAAAGCCTATGGGGGTGCCCTGTTTTGCCTGCTCTGCCAGAAATGCGTTCATCCCGGGCATGGCATGGTCAGTCACGGCCTCGCGCAGGATGCCAACGTGCGCCAAGGCAACAAACAGCACTGTCAGCACGCTCAGACGCGCCGCGCCGTTTGGCCCGTTCAACCAAACAGGGGCCGCCAGGGCAAGGAGCATCAGCCCGACGCCTGGCAGCGGTGACAGCTGCCTCACCCACGTTGGCCAGCCGAAGTGGCTGGCCAACAGCGGGGCACAGGCGGCAAGGGCGCCGGCGATCAAGAACGGCAGCACGGGCAGCACCTTGCCCAGCCGCGAAGGCTGGGATGCCTGCTGCAGACAGCTAGCGCCCAGTAGCGCCAAGGCAGGGAACAGGGGCACAAGGTAATGAATCTGTTTACCGCTGATCAGCGAAAATGCCAGCAGGCCGGGGGCGAACCAGGCCACGCAAAAGCGTTCTGCCAAGCCGGTGTTACGCCAGATCGTGGGTATTTGCCGCCACAGAGGCAGCCAAAGTGTCCACGGCAGAAACATGACCGGCAGCAGGGGCAGGTACCACCACCATGGGCGTGCGTGAGCGAAGGCCCTGGCCATGCGCCCTGTGGTTTGCCCCCACAGAATCATCTGCCGGTACTCCTCGCCGCCTTGCTCGATTGCCGGTATCGCCCAGATCAGGGCGATGGCGATACCGAGCAGCGTCGCCAGGAGCAAATGCCAGTACCAGCGCCATCCGATGGCAATGGGCGCGCGGCGGGCCCACCACTTTGCCAGCAGGGCGCAAGGCATAAGATAGAGAAATACCGCAGGGCCTTTGGCCAGGAGGCCAAGCCCGACACCCACGGCGAACAACCCCCAGGCCGAAGGTGTTCCTCTGGCTGCTCGCACCAATCCGATCAGGGCAATCAATACCGTTGCCATCATCAACAGGTCGAACATCAGTACGGTGCTGAAGAATGTGAATGTCAGGCAACCCAGCAGCAGCCAGGTGGCCGTCTTCACGAGCGTGGGGCGATCAGGCCACAGGTTGTTCGCCAGCACTTGCAGCAGGCACAGGTCGGCAAAGGCGATCAGCACCCCGACCAGGCGCGGCACCCAGTCATAGGCGCCGATGACCAGCCAGGCAATGTTGATCAGCCAGAACAGCAATGGCGGTTTATGGCTGTAGGGCTCGCCATTGATATGCGGCACCAGCCAGTTACCGGTGATGTGCATTTCCCAGGCAACAGCGGCATACCGGGTCTCGTCGATCGGCAATAGCGGCCTGGCCCATAGCGACGCGGCAAACAGTACCAGCAGTAAACTAGCCAGCCACCACTTTTGTTCAATGCTGCGAATTATTCTTATTCTTTCAGCAAGCAAAACCATAAACAATTCCCGACCTGAACCGCGACTTGTAGTTGGCAGTAACGACGTTTGAAACAGAAATAGCTGAGCGTTTTTGTATTCCTTCAACCAGGTACTTCACGTAGGCTGGCGTCAGGTTGTACGCTTTTTATTATCTGCAAGTTATTGAATTGGTTTTTAATCTGGCCGTTTTAACTGTCGGGGTCCGGAACAGGTGAGACTGTGTTTAAAACCTGCACCGATGACCTGCTGTCCAAGTGTTGCGGTGCGGCTTGTAACGCCAGACGACCATAAAACGCCAGGGCAGTTACCCACGTCGTCAGCCAGACAAAAATACCCGCCCAGAAGGTATGCGACATATAGTGCCAACCCTGTAGCACCCGGGTTGTTCCGTAAACGAAACCGATCAACAGGATAGCCGCCAGGAGTTTGCGCGAATGCGGCCAGCGGTGGCGCAGGGCGACAAAATACAGTGCCAGCAGGGTGAAACCACTGGAGGCGTGCCCGCCTGGCCAGCAGCGGCCGTCAGCTGCCTTCTCCAGCAAGTTGAAGTTGCTAAACCACTCCAGGTGCGGATGCGGGCCGCCATATAGCGTGGTCTCCACCGGGCAATACACACCGGTGTGGCTTTTCAGGAAGTGAATCACCCCGGTGGACAAGGCGAAGGCGACGATAATAAACAGGAAGTCACGGCGATAGCGCGTGGTAAAACGCAATACCGGTGCAATTCGGGTCGCGACCAGCAGACGGGTCATCGGCGCCTGGGGATTACCGGAAAGACGCGGCCATACGAACGACAACAGTGCACCGATGATCGACAACTCGCCTGTCCAGTCAGGCAATATCCTCGGCCACTTGTGCGTGACTTTTTCAAACCATTGATCATGCAATAAAGGGAATTGCCCCGTCGCCGGGTCAAGCAGCATATTGCTGATCAATCGGTCCGCTGTGGTGAGGTCAAAGCATATAAAGACCACCAGCGCCAACAGCAGCGGCAAGCCCAGATTGGCCAAGTAATAGCGGGCGCGAGAAGCGGGGGGCATGTTCAATTCCCTGGGTGAGTGACAAGGTTGCGCAATTTATCGGCATTCATTTGCCCGAGAATCCGGGCCTTGCCGTTGGTGTCCATGGCGACGAACAGTGCGCTGGTATAGGCGCTTGAGCGTTCGCTGTCGGGAACCTGAAAGCTTTGTTCAAGCTCGTCGATGCAGCTGCTGTGGGTGACCAGCACCAGGTTGTGTCCCGGCTGTTTGTGGCTGAAGGCTTTGTTGGCATAACTGCTATCGCATTGGTTGAGCCAGTCTTGTGTGGCAATGGCCGGGCCGAACATGAAGCCCGCTGTTTGTTGGGCCCGCACCTCAGGGCTGCTTAGCACTCGAGCATTTTTCAAGCCCAACGACTGAAATCCTTTCCCCGCTTCTGTCGCCACTTGGCTACCGGCAACGGTAATACCCGTGGGATCGTTCAAACATGGGTTGTGTGAATGATCGCAGCGCTCTGCGTGGCGAATCAGGACCATGACATTGCCTTTGGCCCATTCAGCATAGATCCCGCTGCTGACAATCTGTTGATCACTTTCCAGCTGCGGGATTCGCGCCCGTGTGGAGTTCCATGTGCAGAAAAGCACTAACGCAATCAGGGCACAGAGGGCGATGACCAGAAGCTTGCCTGGCAACCGTACATGCGACTTTAAGCGTTGAGACAACCTGGGGTGTCTGATGAGCTCCTGCAACATATGTTCACTCCGAACACAGGATGAGTGCTCGCGGCACAGAGTCACGGCACTGTAGGGAGCGGTGTGTCGGGGAGGAGTGAAATAAATGTAAAAAAAACCTTAGTAACCGCGCCCCGCCAACTTTGGTCTTCCAGGCCCAACACTGAAAAAAGAGCAGAAGCTGTAATGGCCTGCTCTTTTTTCTGCTGCGTGTTGGTCAGGAGAGCTGTGCAACGGCGCGCTCGTTGCGCGCTTTGAGGGTCGAAGCCAGGACAATCATCGCCAGCAGCACCCCACCCAGTACCAGCGACGAGCCAATGGTGCCGAAATCCAGGCCGCCTTTTTCATGGGGCTTGGTCAGGAAATCACCAAGGGTTGCACCGAATGGCCGGGTCAGGACGAATGCTGCCCAGAACAACAGCACTGGGGAGAGTTTGGTGAAGTAGCGGGCCAGCACTACTACGCCAATGGTTGAGCCGATAAACAAGGCGCCCCCGGCAAATCCAAGACCGGAATCGTCTGCCAGATAATCCCCCAGCGCAGTCCCCAGGGTGTTGGAAAACAGGATGGCCATCCAGTAGAAAATTTCGCCACGCAAGGTCTGGATCTTGTTCACGTTCAGCGAGTCGCCGCTCAGGCGCCACAGGGCAAAGATGGCCAGCAGGACAGCGATCAGAATCATCGAACCGGTGGCATAACCCAGCCCGAGGGTGCGATCCATGAAGTCGGACATGGTTGTGCCCGCGGTGCTGGTCGACAGTATGACTATCCAGTAAAGCGCCGGGTGATAGGCCTTGGATAACAATTGTGTTGCCAGGGTCAGCAGAAACACGCTGATCAGGATTAATGAGCTGATTGCATAGCCCACGTTAAGTGTCATGGACAGCAGGTCGCCTGCTGTTTCGCCCAAGGTAGTTGCGCAGATTTTCATGACCCAGAAGGCCAGGGTAATCTGTGGAAGTTTGTTCATTCGATCGCGCGCTCCAGAATTGTTTGATGTGGCCGCCCTTCGTTAAGGCGAACAAGTTTCATAAGCAATACGGCGCGCAGAGTGGATTTCGTTCGGTAAAAAATAGGTTAAGCAATTATAAAAAAAACATTGCAACAACCATTCAGTGATTATCGGGGTTTTAGGGAGACTCCGGAAACGTCAGCACGGATCGCTTGAGCGGTACTGAAATAGTCCACCGCGTATCACGCCAGGCAGACAGGCCGTAACCGGGTGGCGGGATGACGATGATGACGTGTGTCGAGGGTGCTCAGCAGGTTGCCCAGCGGTGTCGGTGACTCGCCGCTGAGCTGGCACAACAGAGCGCTGATTTCCTCGCCATTGACCGTGCCCTGGGCATGCAGAAACTGTGCGACAGCACTGACAACCGACCAGTACCGATGCACCAGGCAGCTGGCCCGGGCGATGGCCAGGGGCTCAGCGTCGAGTACCCTGCGCGCCGGAAGCAAGCGGATCAGTTCCATGGCGCGCTGGTGGTCACCGGCGCCGCTACGCTGCAGGCACCTGTCGAGTGGACAGTGTCTGTAGATGGCTTCGGCCACCGGTCCCGAAAAGCAATCCACCAGGTCGCGCTCAAGGGTGTCGATCATCGAGGGCAGGTGTTCAGCGATGCTCGGTGGTTCGAAGGCGGGGAATGGTACCAGGTACTCAGCCTCCACCAGGCCCTTGACCGCTTGCAGGTTGCCGCGCAGATCAAGCATCGGGCCGATCAGTGCTTCGGCACGGGTGCGTACTGTCACTCGCTTGATGCGCTGGCCATTCCACCAGAAGGCCAGGACGTGGCCTGCTTCATGGAAGGCAGTGCAGCGCGGGCGAGCGTTCATGATTCAGGCCTTGTTTGAGCAGGTCGCTGATCACACCATCTTCCTCCCGCCCGGGGTTAGTACAAGAGATTTTTACTATCGGCTGGCAAGAGTACGGCTATGAGCGGGCGGGGAAGGGTTACGACTCAAAGCGCCCGCTGGGATCGCGATCGCGCGGGTAGCGTCTGCTGAGCGCAAACGCCGGCAACCAGGATTCGCGGCGGACAATCCAGCTTTCATAGGTGGGTATCAGTTGATCCGGAGTATCGAGGGCACCCAGGTGTACCTCGATCTCGTCGGCGCTGCGGGCGAACACCGACGAGCCGCAGCGGGGACAGAAATGACGGCCGGCGTACTGGTGCGTCTCGCCCTCGATGGTCACTGCATCCTGAGGGAATATTGCCGAGGCGTTGAACAGCGCGCCGTGGTGCTTGCGGCAGTCCAGGCAATGACAAAGGCCGACCCGGTAGGGGCGCCCCGAGGCCACGATTCGTACGTTGCCGCAGAGGCAACCGCCGGTGAAAGAGTCCATGTTGCGCCTCCTTTGAAAACTGCTGTTGCAACAGTAGCAGACCCGCTCAAGGCAGTGGCTGGTGCATGCAGGCGGCGAGGTCTTCGAGGAAGGCGTGCAGGATCGGTGGCGGCGACACGCCGCGACGGGTGATGACGTCGAACGGCGAGGTCAGGTCCAGCGCGCTGGCACCCAGGCGGCGCATCTCGCCGGTCTTGACCCACTGCTCGGCGAAGTGCACCGGCAGGAAGCCGACATAGGCGCCGGAAATGATCAGAATCGCCGCCGCCTCGATGTTCTCGACCGTGGCAGCGGCCTTGGTCACGCCCAGTTGCTCCAGGTCGTACTCATTCATGTAACCACGCACGACGATACGGCAGGCGCGAACGTCCTCCAGCAGGCGACCGTTCGACGCCTTGCTGGCGTACAGCGGGTGGCGGCGGCCACAGTAGAGCCCCAGGGCTTCGTTGTAGAGCGGCAGGTAGGACAACCCCGATACCCGCAGGGGAAAGTGACCGATGGCCAGGTGCAGACGCCCGTCCAGCACCCGTTCCTCCAGTTCCGCAGGGGCACCGATGTAGATATGCAGATGAGCATCGTGGCCGCGCGAGACAAAGCGCTGGGTGGTACGCGGCAGCGGCGAGTCGGGGTCGGTGAGGGTGGAGTCGATGATGCCGAGGTTGAGCTTGCCGCTGATGTGCTGTTTGAGCACGTCGGCGTCCAGGCAGAAGCTCTCCACCGCGCTGAGCAACTTCAGGGTCGCCTCATGAATGGCCACGCCTTGCTCGGTGAGGCGAAAACCACTGCGCCCGCGTTGACAGAGCTTGACCCCCAGGCGGGTTTCCAGGTGCGTCATCTGCTCGCTGATTGTCGACTGGCCGGCGTTCAACGCGGCCTGCGCGGCGGAAAAGCCGCCGCACCGGACAATGGTGGTAAAAACCCTGAGCAGTTTCAGGTCGACGTCGTGGAGCTGGATCACCAAGGCCTCCCGGTCGGGCGTCACATCGCGGCGGCTGATATGAACGCACGGGCACTGTTGTTTTTTTCCAAGCTAACCATGGGCGTGTGCCGACCGCAATGGCTGTTTTGCGGGGGGCTGACATCCGTACGGATACTTCGGCTCCGGCGATGTATGCATCTGCACTTGCGCATTTTTCCCTCACCGGCCTGCCGCCATAGTGGCTGCAACGGTGGTCGAGCAGTCGCCCCGTCTCCTGACCAGAACAATAACGTGGAGAAACTCGAACATGGCAAAGCACGGTTATGAATCCGGCCGTCTGAACCTGCCCTTCGTGGGCCATTGCACCTTCGCCAAGTCGCCGATTTGCACCGACTGGGCGGCTATCGATGCCGACGTGGCGATCCTTGGCGCGCCCAACGACATGGGTACCCAATGGCGCTCCGGCGCACGTTTCGGACCACGCGGCATCCGCGAGGCATCGACGCTGTTCTCCTTCGGTCATGCCGGCGCCTACGACTTTGAAGATGACGCCACCTATCTGACCGATGACCAACTGCGCATGGTCGATGTCGGTGATGCCGATATCGTGCATACCGACATGGAATCGAGCAACGCCAACATCGAGTCGGCCGTGCGCCAGATCCTCGCAGCAGGCGCCATGCCCGTGGTGCTGGGCGGTGACCACTCGATCCACGCACCGGTGATCAAGGCGTTCGAAGGGCGCGGGCCGATCCACATCGTGCATTTCGATGCGCACCTGGACTTTGTCGATGAACGCCACGGCGTGCGCTACGGGCACGGCAGCCCGCTGCGCCGCGCCTCGGAGCTGGACCATATCGTCGGCATGACCCAGATGGGCATCCGCAACGTGTCTTCCTCGAACCGCGACGACTACGATGCCGCCCGCGACGCCGGCTCGCAGATCCTCTCGGTGCGCGATGTGCGCCGCCTGGGTTGCGAAGGTGTGCTGGCGAAGATCCCCGAGGGCCGCGACTACTACATCACCATCGACATCGACGGTTTCGACCCGTCCATTGCCCCGGGCACCGGGACACCGAGCCATGGCGGCTTCTTCTACTACGAAGTGCTGGAAATCATCCAGGCCCTGGCCCGGCGCAGTCAGGGCCGGATCGTCGGCATGGACCTGGTGGAAGTGGCGCCGGCCTACGACCCGGCAGGCGTTACCTCGATCCTCGCCGCGCAGCTGCTGATGAACAGCATCGGCTTTATCTTCCACGCGCGCGCCAACGCGCGCTGATCCGGAGACTTCCCGTGGACAACAAGGTAAAAACCTACCTGCAAGCCTTCGGCGTTTCCGAGGCTACCCAGCGTTTTCTCTGCAAACCTCAGCGTATGTTCATCGGTGGGGCGTGGCTTGAGGCCAGTGACGGTGCCAGCGCCGAGGTCATCGAGCCGTCTACCGAGGGTGTGCTGACGCGTATACCGATGGGCACCGCTGAAGACCTGGACCGCGCGGTGCGTGCTGCTCGTGCGCAGTTCGACGGCGGCCCCTGGAGCCAGCTCAAGCCGCTGGAGCGCGAGCGCCTGATTCATCGTCTGGCCGACCTGATCGACGCCAATGGCGACGAACTGGCGCAGATCGAGTCCATCGACATGGGCAAATCGGTCGCCCAGGCGCGTGCCGTGGATATCCAGGGCACGGTCGATACGCTGCGCTACTTCGCCGGCTGGGCCAGCAAGATTCACGGCCGCACCGTCGAACCCTCGCTGCCCGGCAATTATCTGGCCTACACCCGCAAGGAAGCGGTGGGCGTGGTCGGCGCCATCGTGCCGTGGAATTTCCCGTTGCAGACCATGGCCTGGAAGCTTGGCGCGGCCCTGGCCACCGGCTGCACCGTGGTGGTCAAACCGGCCGAACTGACTTCGCTATCAGCCCTGCGTTTCGCCGAGCTGGTCCAGGAGGCGGGCATTCCCGACGGCGTGCTGAACATCGTCACCGGGCGCGGCAGCGTGGTCGGCGAGGCGATGTCCAGCCATCCGGGCATCGACAAACTGAGCTTCACCGGCTCCACCCCGGTGGGCTGCTCGGTGGGCAAGGCGGCGATGGACCAGATGAAGCGCCTGACCCTTGAACTCGGCGGCAAGTCGCCGGTGATCGTGTTCGCCGATGCCGATATCGAGGCGGCGGCCGAGGCGGTCGCCAACGGTGTGTTCTTCAACTCGGGGCAGGTTTGCGATGCCGGTACCCGCGCCTACGTCGAACGCAGCATCTACCCCGCATTCCTCGAAGCATTGGCCAGGTACACGGCGACCCTGAAGATCGCTCCAGGCCTGGACCCGGACTGCTTCATCAGCCCCATGGTGTCGCGTCAGCAACAGCAGCGGGTGCTGGATTACATCGCGTTGGGCAAGGCCGAAGGGGCGCAGCTGTACTACGGCGGCGAACCGCTCGAAGGCCCGGGCTTCTTCGTACAGCCGACGATCTTCGCCGATTGCAACAACGACATGCGCGTTGTCCGCGAGGAGATTTTCGGCCCGGTGCTGGTGACCGCAGCGTTCGACACTCAGGAGCAGGCGCTGGCCCTGGCCAACGATTCGGTGTTCGGCCTGGCGGCGGCGATCTACTCCAATGACCTGGGCAGGGTTCACGGCCTTATTCCGCAACTGCGTGCCGGCACGGTCTACGTCAACGCCCATAGCACCCTGGACCCTTCCATGCCGTTCGGTGGCTACAAGCAGTCGGGCTATGGCAAGGACATGGGCGCCGAACAACTGGAGTTCTTGCTGGAGACCAAGGCGGTCTGGATCACCTTGCCCTGAGGCACAGGGCAAACCTGCGTCGCTGACGGTTGGCGGGCGGCGCGGGTTTCACATGCATCGTATTTCAAGAACAAGAACCTATCGAGGTGATGCCCATGAACAGCCAAGTGGATGTAGAGCGTGCGCAAGACCTGGACCGGCGCATACGCGCCTATGAAGAACTGGAGCGCAGGGCGGACTGGCCCGGCGCATTGAGCGCTGGTGATTTTCTCGCGCTGGCCCTGCTGACCCTGGTGATGGTTGCCGGTGCCTACTTTCTGGGAGGCCACCCATGAGCCAGTCCAGAGAGCAGGAATTTCGCCTGAGCGCCGAACGCGGCGATACCCCGTTGCTGCCCAGCGAGCGGGTGTGGGGCTTCTGGGGCTTTGCCTATGCCAACTCGGCGTTGGCGGTGGCCACCTGGGTGTTTCTGATCGGTGGCGCCACGGCGTTGTTCGTCGGGCCCTTGCAAGGCATCAGTGCGATCGTTATCGGTAACATCATCGGGGTGATTCTCGCCGCCTCGTCCACCTGCCTGCCGTGTGGCAAATACGGTGTCGAGCAGTTCACCTACCTGCGCAGCATGTTCGGTATCAACGGCAGCCGCCTGGTCTATGTACTGTCGGTGGTGGTGCTGACCATGGGCTGGCTGGCGGTGCTGGGGCTGATGTGCGGGCGGGCGCTGGACAACCTCGACACCCTGGTGCAGCACAGCCAGCCCGACGGCGACGGCTGGCTGGTACCGGCGGGTGGCTTGCTGGCCATTGTCCTGGCGGCGCTGGTGGCGATGCGCGGGCCGGACATGATCCGCCGCTTGAGCGCAGTGATCGCGCCCAGCCTGATCCTGATCATGCTGGCGCTGATGTACTTCATCTCCCAGCGCTTCAGCTTCGCCGAGCTGCTGGCCATGCCGCCGTTGCAGCCGCCGTTTGCCGATCAGCGCATCAACTTCATGATCGCCGTGGAAATCAACATCGCCGCCGGCTTCTCCTGGTGGCCGTACATCGGCAACCTGTCGCGCTTGTGCAGCAACCAGCGCACGGCGTTCTGGCCCAACCTGGTGGGCATCTTCGGCGCCGCCGCGCTGGGCGAAACCGTCAGCCTGTTCGCCGCGTCCACCCTGGGCAGCAGCGACCCTACCGCCTGGATGCGCCTGGCCGGTGGTGTGGGCTTCGGCGTGGTGGCCTTGAGTTTCCTCGCGCTGGCCAACCTGACCGGCATGGTCAACATCCTCTACACCGCCGTCATCGGCCTGCGCCAACTGGCCGGCGAGCGCTTGCGCAGTGTGCGCTGGGGAGTACTGATCGGGCTGTTTTGCGTGCTTCCGGTGCTCATCGTGCTGTGCTTTCCGGGCATCTACGACGGCTTCTTCATCTTCCTGGTATGGACCTCGGCCTTGAACAGTGCGCTGGCCGGTATCGGCATCGCCGATTACTTCTTCCTGCGTCACCAGCGCGTCAACCTGCGCCATGTGTATGCAGCGGAAGGCGCGTCGCCGGTGCGCTTCTGCAAGGGTTTCAACCCCATCGCACTGCTGGCGCTGGTGGCCGGGTTCGCGATCTATGTGGTGGTGTTCAACCCGCAGACACTGGCCAATACCAGCTTCTTCACCTTCGCTACCGCATCGCTGCCGTCCTGCCTGCTGGCCGGGCTGGTGCACTACGGGCTGACCCGATTACTGGCCACGCGGCTGGGCTGGGGCGGCTACTCCAAGGGCAAAGAACGCAACATTGAGGCCGCAGGCTTCGGCGCAAAGGATTAAAACCATGAACAAGCGATACGACTACATCATTATTGGTGCGGGCTCTGCCGGCTGCGTTCTGGCCAACCGCCTGACCGAGGACGCCGGTACTTCGGTGCTGGTCCTGGAGTTCGGCGGCAGCGACCGCAGTGTGCTGATCCAGATGCCCAGTGCGTTCTCATTGCCGATGAACACCAAGAAGTACAACTGGCGCTACGAGACAGTCGCCGAGCCGCACCTGGACGGCCGGCGCCTGCACTGCCCACGGGGCAAGGTGCTGGGCGGTTCCTCGTCGATCAACGGCCTGGTCTACATCCGTGGCCACGCCTGTGACTTCGACGAATGGGAAAGCCTGGGCGCGAAGAACTGGGGCTACCGAAACTGCCTGCCGTATTTCAAGCGCGCCGAGACCTACAAGTTCGGTGGCGATGACTATCGCGGCGGGGCAGGGCCGCTGGCCACCAACAACGGCAACAACATGCAGAACCCGTTGTACGGCGCCTGGGTGGAGGCCGGTGCCGAGGCTGGCTACATCAAGACCGATGACTGCAACGGCTACATGCAGGAAGGCTTCGGCGCCATGCACATGACGGTCAAGGACGGCGTGCGCTGGTCCACCGCCAATGCCTACCTGCGCCCGGCCATGACCCGGCCCAACCTGACCGTGGTCACCCATGCCATGACCCGACGCATTCTGCTCGACGGCAAGCGTGCGGTGGGCGTGGAGTACGACGAAGGCGGCCTGACCCACAAGGTCTATTGCAACCGCGAGGTGCTGGTATCGTCCGGCCCGATCGGCTCGCCGCACCTGTTGCAGCGCTCGGGCATCGGCCCGGAAGCGGTGCTGAAAAAGGCCGGTATCGAAGTGCGCCACGACTTGCCAGGGGTCGGTGAAAACCTTCAGGACCACTCGGAAATCTACATCCAGTACGCCTGCAAGGAGCCGGTGACGCTCAACGGCAAAATGAACCTGCTGGGCAAGGCGATGATCGGCCTGCGCTGGCTGCTGTTCAAGGATGGCCTGGGTGCCAGCAACCATTTCGAGGCGGGCGGTTTCATCCGCTCGTCCAAGGGCCTGCGCTGGCCGGACATCCAGTTTCACTTCCTGCCGGCAGCGATGCGCTACGACGGCGACAAACCGTTCAAGGGCCACGGTTTCATGGTGCTGACCGGGCCGAACAAGCCCAAGAGCCGTGGCCATGTGCGGGCCCTGTCGGCCGACCCGTATCAGCACCCGGAAATCCGTTTCAACTACCTGGAGAGCGAAGAGGACCGCGAGGGCTTTCGCCGCTGCGTGCGCCTGACCCGGGAAATCATCGCCCAGCCGGCCATGGACCGCTTCCGCGGCGAGGAGCTGGCGCCGGGGCCGCAGGTGCAGACCGATGAGCAAATCGACGCCTTCGTGCGCGCCAACATGGAAAGCACCATGCATCCCTGTGGTTCTTGCCGCATGGGTGAGGATGACATGGCGGTGGTTGATTCTTCACTGCGTGTGCGCGGGCTGCAGGGGCTGCGGGTGATCGACTCGTCGGTATTCCCCAGCGAGCCCAACGGCAACCTCAACGCGCCGACCATCATGCTGGCCGAAAGGGCTGCGGACCTTGTGCGCGGGCGCGAGCCGTTGGCGCCGTCCCAAGCACCGGTCGGTCTGGTGGAGGGTTGGGAAGAAGAACAGCGCAGCCGCGCACCGAAGCGCAAGGTAAGTGCCTGACGACCCGCTAGTGCCAGGGACACTGCTGTTCTTGTGGGAGCCGGCCTTGCCGGCGATAGGATCGCTGCGGTGTCAGGCGCTGCGCGGCGTCTGCATCGCTGGCAAGGCCAGCTCCCACAGTTAGCTGCTCTCACACGCCGGACTGAATGCGTTCCATTGGAGCGAAACCGCTACAGTGGGCCCGAGCGCAGGCGTTACGACGCTTCAGCACCTGTGAACAGCCTGATTAACCACTTTTCATGGAGTGACTTCATTACAGCCACTGAACACAACACCGCATAAAACCACGCGTTTTCGCCTGGCATAGAGCTTGCTCTTTCATTGGCACTCCGCCGCACCGGCTGAGGTGTTTGAACTTGTGACGTTATAAAAACAATTAAACTAGCAAGGTAAAGCCTAATGAAAAACTCGACGCCGGGTTCGCCTGACAGCGAAGCGCACGAACTCCAACGTAATCTATCCAACCGCCATATCCAGCTGATCGCTATCGGGGGTGCCATCGGCACCGGCCTGTTCATGGGCTCCGGCAAGACCATCAGCCTGGCGGGTCCCTCGATCATCTTTGTCTACATGATCATCGGTTTCATGCTGTTCTTTGTCATGCGGGCAATGGGCGAGTTACTGTTGTCCAACCTCAAGTACAAGTCGTTCATCGATTTTTCCGCTGATCTCTTGGGACCCTGGGCAGGCTTTTTCACCGGCTGGACCTACTGGTTCTGCTGGATAGTGACCGGCATTGCCGACGTTATCGCCATCTCCGCCTATTCACAGTTCTGGTTCCCGGATATCCCGCAATGGTTGCCGGCACTCAGTTGTGTGGGGCTGCTGCTTTCGCTCAACCTGCTGACCGTGAAGATGTTCGGTGAACTGGAATTCTGGTTCGCGATGATCAAGATCGTGGCGATTTGCGCACTGGTCTGCACCGGCCTGTACATGGTGGTCGCCGCCTATCAGTCACCTGCCGGTGATGTTGCGTCGCTGGCCAACCTGTGGAATGACGGCGGCATGTTCCCCCATGGCGCCATGGGCTTCTTCGCCGGATTCCAGATTGCGATCTTCGCCTTTGCCGGGATCGAGCTGGTAGGGACCACCGCCGCAGAAACCAAAAACCCTGAACGCAACCTGCCACGGGCGATCAATTCGATTCCGCTGCGCATCATTGTTTTCTATGTGTTCGCCTTGGTCGCGATCATGGCCGTGACGCCATGGCGTGATGTGGTCGCCAACAAGAGCCCGTTTGTCGAGCTGTTCGTCCTGGCCGGTCTGCCGGCGGCGGCCGGGATCATCAATTTCGTGGTCCTCACCTCTGCCGCGTCTTCGGCAAACAGCGGCGTCTTTTCCACCAGCCGCATGCTTTATGGCCTGGCGGTGGATGGCGATGCGCCTGGCAAGTTCAAGGCGCTGTCCAGCCGCGCAGTGCCTTCCAACGGTCTGATCTTCTCCTGTGTCTGCCTGTCGGCGGGGGCGCTGGTGATCTACCTGGTGCCGAACATGCTCGATGCCTTCACCCTGATCACCACGGTGTCGGCGATCCTGTTCATGTGCGTCTGGTCGATGATCCTGCTGTCGTACCTGGCCTACCGCAAGCAGCGCGAGCACCTGCATCGCGCCTCAAAATACCGCATGCCGGGCGGTATCTTCATGAGCTGGGCCTGCCTGGTCTTCTTCGTGGCGATGCTGGCCCTGCTGGCGCTGGAAGAAGACACCCGCAAGGCGCTGGTGTTCGTCCCGGTGTGGTTCGTCATCCTCGGCCTGGCTTACCGCTCGATGCGTCAGAAAAAGTCGGAGGGCGTGCAGTTGTCCTACGACGCGGACTGATCGCCACATTCACGTTTTTACCCCGGGGGGACGGCACAAGAGGCCGTCCCCCTGTGGTCTTTGTACAACCAGGGAGTCGTCATGCGCATTCACGTCACCTTCATCGACCGCGTTGGCATCACCCAGGAGATCCTGGCGTTGCTGGGCGCGCGCAACCTCAACCTGGACGCGGTGGAAATGATCCCGCCCAACGTCTATATCGATGCACCGGCGTTGTCACAGGCTGTGCTGGACGAACTTCACGACGCCTTGATGCGGGTGGTCGGGGTCCAGGCGGTGGAGCTTGTCGACTTTCTCCCCGGCCAGCGCCGGCACTTGCAACTGGAGGCTTTGCTTGCAGCGATGAGCGATCCGGTGCTGGCGGTGGACCCCGGTGGCCATGTGCTGCTGGCCAATCCAACGCTGGTCAGCCTGGTCGGTCGCGAGCCAGCCGGTGAGCCGCTGTCCCGGCTGTTCGCCGAACCCGAGCTGGCGCAGACCCTGATCGACAAGGGCTTTCGCCTGCCGATGTGCGAGGTGAGCCTGCAGGGCCAGGCGTTGTTGCTGGAGGCCACGCCAATCAGCGGCGGCGCCGATGCTTTGGTGGGCGGCCTGCTGACCCTGTATCCGCCCAGTCGTATCGGCGAGCGCCTGGCTTCGCTGCTGCACGATCATGCCGAAGGGCTGCAGGCGCTGCTCGGTGAGTCGACGCCGCTCAAGGAGCTCAAGGCGCGTCTGCACAAGGTGGCAAGCCTGGAAGCGCCGCTGTTGATTCAAGGCGAAACCGGCACTGGTAAAGAGCTGGTGGCGCGTGCCTGCCATGCATTGAGCGTGCGCCGCGATGCGTCCTTCCTGGCGCTTAACTGCGCGGCGTTGCCGGAGAGCCTGGCCGAGAGCGAGCTGTTCGGCTATGCCGCCGGTGCTTTTACCGGCGCCCAGCGCGGCGGCAAGCCGGGCCTGCTGGAACTGGCCGACGGTGGCACGGTGTTCCTCGACGAAGTGGGCGAGATGTCGCCGTACCTGCAGGCCAAGCTGCTGCGCTTTCTCAGTGACGGCAGCTTTCGCCGGGTCGGTGGTGGCGGCGAGGTGCGGGTGAATGTGCGGGTGGTCTGCGCGACGCACCGCAACCTGGAAAACATGGTGGTCGAAGGCAGCTTTCGCGAAGACCTCTACTACCGCCTCAACGTGCTCAATCTGCTGGTGCCGCCGTTGCGCGAGCGCGGCCGCGACATCCTGCTGCTGGCCGAGCACTTCCTGCGTCAGGCCTGCGCGCAGATCCAGCGCTCGCCGTGCCGGCTGGCGCTGGCCACCCATCCGCTGCTGCTGGGTAATCGCTGGGCCGGCAACGTGCGCCAGTTGCAGAACGTGATCTTCCGCGCCGCGGCCATCAGCGAAGGCGAGGTGATCGATTGCGACGACCTGGAACTGGCCGGTACCGCTCTGAACAACCAGCAGCCCGAAGTACCGCAAGTCACCAGCCTGGAAGCGGCTGTGCAGGGTTTCGAAAAGACGTTGCTGGAAACGATGTATGCGGCCTATCCCTCGACCCGGCAACTGGCGGTGCGCCTGCAGACTTCGCACACGGCCATCGGCCAGCGCTTGCGTAAATACGGCATCGCCAGCCGGGTCTCGTAGCAGTCTGGTTCGAATACGCTCCACTGGAGTGATTGTGCTCCAGTCGGGCGTGGGCCGCGGCTTCATTGGCCAATCCCGTCAGGGCTGGCTGCCGGGTTCATGTAGCGGAGCGATTTCGCTCCAGCGCAGAGGCTTGAGGTTGATTGGTTATTTCACATAACTAGCTGAAATATAACGATTTTATTAAGTTGGCACTGCCCTTGCTCTTGTATCAATTAGTCCTGCACAAGGACCCACCTGATAACAAGAGAGGAAGATCCATGACCACGCTGCGTTTTACTCCCGAACACGAATGGCTGCGCCTGGAAGCGACTGGCGAGCTGACCGTCGGCATCACCACCTACGCCCAGGAGGCCCTGGGGGACGTGGTGTTCGTTCAGCTGCCGGAGCCGGGCGAGTACGGCGAGGGCAATGAAGTCGCGGTGCTGGAGTCGGTGAAGGCCGCCAGCAACATCAGCATGCCCCTGAGCGGTACCGTGGTGGCGGTCAACCAGGCTCTGGCCGACGACCCCGAGCTGGTCAATGCCTCGCCGATGCAGGACGGCTGGTTCTTCCGTATCCAGGTCAGCAACCCTGCCGACCTCGACACCCTGATGGACCAGGAAGGCTACGACCGCTTCCTGGCCGACAACGCCTGAGCCAGGGGGCCGACATGAGCATTGCATCCACCCCTCTGACCACCGCCAACGAGTTCATCGCCCGCCACATCGGCCCACGCGAGGACGACATAGACGCGATGCTGGCGCTGATCGGCCATGACACTCTCGACGGCCTGATCGACAGCGTCATCCCGGACAGCATCAAGGGCACCAGCGTGCTTGAGCTGAGCCAGGGGCAGGGCGAGGCCGAGGCGCTGGCCTCGCTCAAGGACATCGCCGCGAACAACCAGCTGTTTCGCAATCACATCGGCCAGGGCTATTACCCTTGCCACACGCCGACGCCAATCCTGCGCAACCTCTTGGAGAACCCGGCCTGGTACACCGCGTACACCCCGTACCAGCCGGAGATTTCCCAAGGCCGGCTGGAAGCATTGCTGAACTTCCAGACCCTGATCAGCGACCTCACCGGCATGGAAATCGCCAACGCCTCGTTGCTCGATGAAGCCACCGCCGCCGCCGAGGCCATGACCTTCTGCAAGCGTCTGGCGAAGAGCAAGGCGCCGGCGTTTTTTGTCTCCAGCCATTGTCATCCGCAAACCCTCGACGTCCTGCGCACCCGTGCCGAGCCACTGGGTATCGAAGTGGTCATCGGTGATGAGTCGACTCTGTTGAATCAGAACCTGGAGGGCTATTTCGGCCTGTTGCTGCAATACCCGGCCAGCACCGGCGCTATCGTTGATCATCGCGCCCTGGTGCAACGTGCCCATGCTGCCGGCGCGCTGGTGGCGGTGGCCGCCGACCTGCTGGCGCTGACCTTGCTGACACCACCGGGTGAATTCGGCGCCGACGTGGTGCTCGGCAGCGCCCAGCGTTTTGGCGTGCCGCTGGGCTTCGGCGGCCCGCACGCGGCGTTTTTCGCCACGCGTGACAGCTTCAAGCGCGACATGCCCGGGCGCCTGGTCGGCGTGTCCATCGACCGCTTCGGCAAGCCGGCCCTGCGCCTGGCCATGCAGACCCGCGAGCAGCACATTCGCCGCGAGAAGGCCACCAGCAATATCTGCACCGCGCAGGTGCTGCTGGCCAACATCGCCAGCATGTACGCGGTCTACCATGGCCCACAGGGCCTGGCACAGATCGCCCGGCGCGTGCACCGGTTGACGGCGATTGTGGTGCGCGGGCTGCTGCAGCTTGGGCACAAGGTCGAGCAGCAGCACTTTTTCGACACCGTCAGCGTGGTGACCGCGCGCCCTGTGGCCGAGGTGCTGGCCGCTGCCAACGCGGCACAGCTGAACCTGCGGTTGATCGACGCGCAGCGGGTCGGCCTGTCGCTGGATGAGACTTGCGAGCAGGCGGCTGTCGAGGCGTTGTGGCAAGTCTTCGCTGCGCCCGGTCAGGCAGTTCCGGACTTCGCTGGCGTGGCCGCCGACACCGCCGATTGCCTGCCGACGCAGCTGCTGCGCGAGACGCCGTTCCTGCAGCATCAGGTATTCAACCGCTATCACTCGGAAACCGAGCTGATGCGCTACCTGCGACGCCTGGCCGACAAGGACCTGGCCCTGGACCGCAGCATGATCGCGCTGGGCTCGTGCACCATGAAGCTCAACGCCGCCAGTGAGATGATCCCGATCACCTGGCCCGAGTTCGGCGCCTTGCACCCGTTCGCCCCGGCTGAGCAGTCGCTGGGTTACCGCCAGCTGACCGACGAACTGGAGGCCATGCTCTGCGCGGCCACCGGTTATGACGCCATGTCGCTGCAGCCCAATGCCGGCTCCCAAGGCGAGTACGCCGGCCTGCTGGCGATCCGCGCCTATCACGCCAGCCGTGGCGAGGCGGGGCGCGATGTCTGCCTGATCCCGTCGTCGGCCCATGGCACCAACCCGGCCACCGCGCAGATGGCCGGCATGCGCGTGGTGGTGGTCAACTGCGACGAGCGCGGCAACGTCGATGTTGACGACCTGCAACGCAAGGCCGAGCAGCACACGGATCAACTGGCCGCCCTGATGATCACCTATCCCTCGACCCATGGTGTGTTCGAGGACGGCATCACCCGCATCTGCGACATCATCCATGCGCACGGCGGCCAGGTGTACCTGGACGGCGCCAACATGAACGCCATGGTCGGCCTCTGCGCACCGGGCAAGTTCGGTGGCGACGTGTCGCACCTGAACCTGCACAAGACCTTCTGCATTCCCCATGGTGGCGGCGGTCCGGGTGTCGGTCCGATTGGCGTCAAGGCGCATCTGGCGCCGTTTCTGCCGGGGCACGCGCACATGGACAACAAGCACGGCGCGGTCAGCGCTGCGCCGTATGGCAGCGCCAGCATCCTGCCGATCACCTGGATGTACATCCGCATGATGGGTGGGGAAGGGCTCAAGCGTGCGTCGCAGCTGGCGATCCTCAGTGCCAACTACATCGCCCGGCGCCTGGAGGAGCACTACCCGGTGCTCTACACCGGCGAGAACGGCCTGGTCGCTCACGAATGCATTCTTGATCTGCGCCCGCTCAAGGACAGCAGCGGCATCAGCGTCGAGGACGTGGCCAAGCGCCTGATCGACTTCGGCTTCCATGCCCCGACCATGTCCTTCCCGGTGGCCGGCACCTTGATGGTCGAGCCTACCGAGAGCGAGTCGAAGCAAGAGCTGGACCGCTTCTGCGAGGCGATGATCTGCATCCGCGAGGAAATCCGCGCCGTGGAAAACGGCAGCCTGGACAAGCTCGACAACCCGCTCAAGAACGCACCGCATACCGCCAGCGAGCTGGTGGGTGAATGGCCGCATCGATATGGCCGGGAGCTGGCGGTGTATCCGCTGGCCGAGCTGCGCGAGAGCAAGTACTGGCCGCCGGTGGGGCGCGTGGACAACGTCTACGGCGACCGCAACCTGGCCTGTGCCTGCCCGCCGATGTCGATCTACCAAGACGCTTGACGATGCCTCGGTGGGAGCGGGCTTGCCCCGCGATGCGATGTGACTGGCTGCACGCAATCGCGGGGCAAGCCCGCTCCCACAGGCAAGCGGGCTCCTACCGGCAGCTGTTGCCATTTGCTTGAACGCTAATAACAAGGAAAACCACCATGTTCCATAAGAGCCTGACCCTCTCCGATTTCGACCCAGCACTGGCCGCCGCCATCCACCGCGAGGCACAGCGCCAGGAAGACCATATCGAGCTGATCGCCTCGGAAAACTACACCAGCCCGCAAGTGATGCAGGCCCAGGGCACCGAGCTGACCAACAAGTACGCCGAAGGCTACCCGGGCAAGCGCTACTACGGCGGTTGCGAGCACGTCGATGTGGTTGAGCAACTGGCCATCGACCGTGCCAAACAGCTGTTCGGCGCAGGCTACGCCAACGTCCAGCCACATTCCGGCTCCCAGGCCAACGCGGCGGTCTACCTGGCCTTGTTGCAAGCCGGCGACACCCTCCTCGGCATGAGCCTGGCCCATGGCGGTCACCTCACTCATGGTGCCAAGGTCAGCTCATCCGGCAAGCTGTACAACGCCGTGCAGTACGGCATCGACGCCAACGGCCTGATCGATTACGACGAGGTCGAGCGTCTGGCCGTCGAGCACCAGCCGAAGATGATTGTCGCCGGTTTCTCGGCCTACTCGAAAACCCTGGACTTCCCGCGCTTCCGTCAGATCGCCGACAAGGTCGGTGCCTTTCTGTTCGTCGATATGGCCCACGTCGCCGGCCTGGTCGCGGCGGGCCTGTACCCCAATCCGCTGCCGTATGCCGATGTGGTCACCACCACCACCCACAAGACCCTGCGCGGCCCGCGCGGCGGCTTGATCCTGGCCAAGGCCGATCCCGAACTGGAGAAAAAGCTCAACTCGGCGGTATTCCCGGGCGGGCAGGGCGGGCCGCTGATGCATGTGATCGCCGCCAAGGCCGTGTGCTTCAAGGAAGCTCTGGAACCGGGCTTCAAGGATTACCAGTTCCAGGTCATCAAGAACGCCCAGGCCATGGCGGAAATCTTCCGCCAGCGCGGTTATGACGTGGTCTCCGGCGGTACCGACAACCACCTGTTCCTGGTCAGCCTGATCCGCCAGGGCATCACCGGCAAGGACGCCGACGCCGCCCTGGGCCGCGCGCACATCACGGTGAACAAGAACGCCGTGCCCAATGACCCGCAATCGCCGTTCGTGACCTCGGGCCTGCGCATCGGCACCCCGGCGGTGACCACCCGCGGTTTCCAGGTGCCGGAGTGCCGTGCCCTGGCGACCTGGATCTGCGACATCCTCGACCACCTCGGTGACGCCGACGTCGAGGCCCAGGTGGCGCGGCAGGTGGCCGAGCTGTGCAAGCTGTTCCCGGTTTATCCGGCCTGATCCCTGGGTACGATGGCGGAGGCCTGTATGTCGCTGAGTGTTTTTGATCTGTTCAAGGTGGGCATCGGCCCGTCCAGTTCCCATACGGTCGGGCCGATGCGCGCGGCGGCGCGCTTTGTCGAAGGGCTCAGGGAGCAGGGGCTGCTGGCCCAGGTAGAGGGCGTGCGTGCCGAGCTGTACGGCTCGCTGGGCGCCACCGGCAAAGGCCACGGCAGCGACAAGGCTGTGCTGCTGGGGCTTGAGGGCGAGCACCCGGATACCGTCGAGACGTCGATGGTGGCCGACCGCCTGGGGATGATTCGCCAGAGCGGGACGCTGGCGCTGCTGGGCGAGAAGCGCATCCGCTTCGTCGAGAAAGAACACCTGGCAATGATCCGCAAGCCCTTGCCCTATCACCCCAACGGCATGATCTTGCGCGCCTTCGACGCGGCCGGGCTGCAGCTGTGCAGTCGCGAGTATTACTCGGTGGGCGGCGGCTTTGTGGTGGACGAAGCGGCGGTGGGCGCCGACCGCATCGTCGAAGATCGTACGCCGCTGCGCTTTCCCTTTCTGAGCGGGCGCGAGCTGTTGGCGCAATGCGCCCAGCACGGCCTCTCGATCAGCCAGTTGATGGCCGAGAACGAGACCGCCTGGCGCAGCCCGGAGCAAACGCGCGAGGGCTTGCTGCACATCTGGCAGGTGATGCAGGACTGCGTCAAGGCCGGCTGCCGTACCGAGGGCATCATGCCTGGCGGGCTCAAGGTCAAGCGCCGTGCCGCGGCGCTGCACCGGCAGTTGAGTGCCAGCCCTGAAGCCGGTTTGCGCGACAGCCTTTCGGTGCTCGACTGGGTCAACCTTTACGCCCTGGCGGTCAATGAGGAAAACGCCAGCGGCGGACGGGTGGTCACCGCACCGACCAATGGCGCGGCCGGCATCATCCCGGCGGTACTGCATTACTACACGCGATTCGTACCGGGGGCCAACGAGGACGGAGTGGTGCGTTTTCTGCTCACTGCCGCCGCGATCGGCATCCTCTACAAGGAAAACGCTTCGATCTCCGGTGCCGAAGTGGGCTGCCAGGGCGAGGTCGGGGTGGCCTGTTCGATGGCGGCCGGGGCCTTGTGCGAAGTGCTCGGTGGCAGCGTGCAGCAAGTCGAGAACGCCGCCGAAATCGGCATGGAGCACAACCTCGGGCTGACCTGCGACCCGATTGGCGGGCTGGTGCAGGTGCCGTGCATCGAGCGCAATGCCATGGGCTCGGTCAAGGCCATCAATGCCGCACGCATGGCCCTGCGCGGCGACGGCCAGCACTTCGTCTCGCTCGACAAGGTGATCCGCACCATGCGCCAGACCGGTGCCGACATGAAAAGCAAATATAAAGAGACGGCCCGCGGCGGGCTGGCAGTCAACATCATCGAATGCTAGGAGTCACCCATGTCCACAGAACAACTACAACAAACGCCGTTGCAGGGTCTGCACCTGGAACTCGGGGCGCGCATGGTGCCATTCGCCGGCTACGCCATGCCGGTCCAGTACCCGCTGGGCGTGCTCAAGGAACACTTGCACTGCCGTGAGCAGGCCGGCCTGTTCGACGTTTCGCACATGGGCCAGATCCGCCTGCGCGGCGCCGGTGCCGCCAAGGCGCTGGAAGCGCTGGTGCCGGTCGATATCATCGACCTGCCGGTGGGCATGCAGCGCTATGCACTGTTTACCAACGACGATGGCGGCATCCTCGACGACCTGATGGTCGCCAACCTGGGCAACGACGAGCTGTTCCTGGTGGTCAATGCCGCCTGCAAGGACCAGGACCTGACCCACCTCAAGCAGCATCTGGAAGGGCAGTGCGAAGTCGAGTCGCTGTTCGACAGCCGCGCCTTGCTCGCCCTGCAAGGCCCGGCGGCGGCCAGGGTGCTGGCACGCCTGGCGCCGCAGGTCGGCAGCATGACCTTCATGCAGTTCGCCCAAGTGAGGATGCTCGGTGTCGACTGCTACGTCAGCCGCTCCGGTTACACCGGTGAGGACGGTTATGAAATCTCCGTGCCTGCAGAGGCTGCGCAGATGCTCGCCCGTTCGCTGCTGGCCGAGGCCGAGGTCGAGGCCATCGGCTTGGGCGCCCGGGATTCGCTGCGCCTGGAGGCCGGACTGTGTCTGTACGGCCATGACATGGAGCGGCGCACCACGCCGATCGAGGCCAGCCTGACCTGGGCGATTTCCAAGGCCCGGCGTGCCGATGGCGTACGCGCCGGTGGCTTCCCCGGTGCCGAGCGGATTTTTGCCCAGCAGCGCGAAGGCGTGGTCAGCAAGCGCGTCGGTCTGTTGCCCAAAGAGCGGGTGCCGGTGCGCGAAGGGGCGCTGATCGTCGATGCCCAAGAGCAGGTGATCGGTCGCGTTACCAGTGGCGGATTCGGCCCGAGCCTGGGTGGGCCGCTGGCGATGGGCTATGTGCAGAGCGAGCATGCGTCGATGGACAGCGAAGTCTTTGCCCTGGTGCGCGGCAAGCGGGTGCCGATGGTCGTCGTCCGCACGCCGTTCGTGGCGCAACGTTACTACCGTGGCTGAAGGCCAGATTGCCGGAGCATGAGCATGAACGAAACCCAAGCTGTCGCCACTCGCCCGCAGCCGTTGCAGACCGGGGTGAAACTACGCGGTGCCGAGAAGGTGGCGCGTATCCCGGTGAAGATCCTGCCTACCGAAGAGGTACCGCGCAAACCCGAGTGGATCCGCGTGGAGATTGCAACGTCGCCGGAAGTAGCGCGGGTCAAGGCGCTGCTGCGCAAACACAAACTGCACAGTGTCTGCGAGGAAGCCTCGTGTCCGAACCTGGGCGAGTGCTTCTCCGGCGGTACGGCGACCTTCATGATCATGGGCGACATCTGTACCCGACGTTGCCCGTTCTGTGACGTCGGCCACGGCCGGCCCAAGCCACTGGACGTCGATGAGCCAAAGAACCTGGCCATTGCCATCGCCGATTTGCGCCTGAAGTACGTGGTCATCACCTCGGTCGACCGCGACGACCTGCGCGACGGTGGCGCCCAGCATTTCGTCGACTGCCTGCGCGAGATCCGCAAATTGTCGCCAGGTATCCGTCTGGAAACTCTGGTGCCTGACTATCGCGGGCGCATGGACGTGGCCCTGGCGATCACCGAACAGGAGCCGCCGGATGTGTTCAACCACAACCTGGAAACCGTGCCGCGTCTGTACAAGGCGGCACGGCCGGGCTCGGATTTCGAGTGGTCGCTGGACTTGCTGGAAAACTTCAAGCATCGCGTGCCTGCGGTACCGACCAAGTCCGGGCTGATGCTGGGGCTGGGGGAAACCGATGACGAAGTGATCGAGGTGATGCAGCGCCTGCGCGAGCATCGGGTCGACATGCTGACCTTGGGGCAGTATCTGCAGCCGTCGCGCAGCCACCTGCCGGTGCAGCGTTTCGTCCACCCCGATACCTTTGCCTGGTTTGCCGAACAGGCACTGGCGATGGGCTTCAGGAACGTGGCGTCCGGGCCGCTGGTGCGGTCGTCCTACCATGCCGACCAGCAGGCTCGGTTGCCGTAATCGCGGGGCAAGCCCGCTCCGACAGAGGGGGGTATTCGCAAAGGTTATATGCATGTATCCAACGGTTCTTGTACCGCAGGCAGCGTTGGGTTTTATCTGGTCGCAGGCGCGGGCGCGGATCCTCGGCCCGCCGCCGCGATGTGAACAACCCACAAGACCAAGGCGCGTTGACCGCCGCAGAGGCTGACGGCCGCGCGGATACATCAGGTGCAGACAATGAGCACACCCCTGGATTTGAATGCCTTGAAGGCACGCCAGCAGACGGCGTGGGCCAGTGGCGATTACGCAGTGATCGGTACGACCTTGCAACTGGTCGGCGAACGCCTGGCCGAAGCCTGCGACTTGCGTTGGGACGAAAAGGTCCTCGATGTAGCGGCCGGCAACGGCAATGCGACCCTTGCCGCTGCACGGCGCGGCTGTCAGGTTACCTCCACAGACTACGTGCCCGAGCTGTTGAAACGCGGTGAAGAGCGCTCACAGGCCGAGCACCTGAGCGTAGTGTTTCAAACCGCCGATGCCGAGGCGCTGCCTTTTGCCGACGGTGCCTTCGATGCCGTGATATCGACCTTCGGGGTGATGTTCACCCCCGACCAGGCCCAGGCGGCAAGAGAGCTCAGCCGGGTTTGCCGGTCAGGCGGGCGGATCGGGCTGGCGAACTGGACACCACAAGGTTTCATCGGGCAGATGTTCAAGACCCTCGGGCGGCACGTCCCGCCACCTGCCGGGGCGCTGCCGCCGTCGCGCTGGGGTGACGAAGAACAGTTGCAGCAGCTGTTCGGCGACAACGTCGGGGTCATCAATGTCAGCCGTCAGCAGTTCAATTTCCGCTATCGCTCGGCGGCGCATTTCATCGACGTGTTCAGAACCTGGTACGGCCCGGTGCACAAAGCCTTTGCCGCGTTGCAGAGTGACGCCGCCTATGCTTTGGAACGCGATCTTACCCAACTGCTGAACGACAACAACGTGGCTGGGGCCTCGTCGCTGGTGGTGCCCAGTGAATACCTGGAGGTGGTCATCAGCCGCCGCTGAATGGGAGCGGGCTTGCAGTGGGAGCGGGCTTGCCCCGCGATGCGATTTGGCGGATAGCCCGCAATCGCGGGGCAAGCCCGCTCCCACAAAGACCGTTACGCCCACTCTGAACTTGCTATCCTGCGGCTGGAACCATCAACCGAGGTTGCGCATGTCATTGTCAATCAACACCGAAGAGCTGTGGATCGATACACCGCAAGGGCGGCTGTTTTGTCGTCGATGGTTCCCCGCCGATGGCCCGGGCAATCCGGACAGGCCACCGATAGTCCTGTTTCATGACTCTCTGGGCTGCATTGCCCTGTGGCGGGACTTCCCCCGGCAGCTGTGCCAGGCCACTGGACGAGAGGTGATTGCCTATGACCGGCTCGGCTTCGGTCAGTCCGATGAGTATCCGGGACGCTTGCCGCGGCAGTTCATCCGCGAAGAAGCCGAGTACTTTTTTGCCCACCTGAAGACCGCGTTACAGGTCGAGCGTTTTGTCGTCCTGGGCCATAGCGTCGGCGGGGCAATGGCAGCAGTCTGTGCCTCTTTGTACCCACAACATTGCATGGCATTGATCACCATCGCTGCGCAGGCATTTGTCGAAGAGCGCACGCTGCAAGGCATTCGTGCCGCCGAGGTACAGTTCGAACAGCCCGAGCACCTGGCGCGTTTGAAAAAATACCATGGCGATAAAGCGCCCTGGGTACTGACGGCCTGGACCCGAACATGGCTTGCAGAGGCTTTCGGCGACTGGACCATCGAAAGCACCGTAGATGCCATTCATTGCCCGGCACTGGTGCTGCACGGTGAGCATGATGAATACGGCTCAGCGCTGCACCCGCAGCGGATCGCCCGGTTGTCGCAAGGGCCCAGCGAGTACGTGATCCTCGATGATTGTCACCATGTCCCGCACCGGGAGGCGCCTGAGGCGGTGCTGGGAGAGGTGGTTCGCTTCCTTGATGTAGAGCGTTGAGCGCAACCGGGCGTGGCTTGCTCATCTGCCTCAGGGCCATTCGATCTTCAGCGCCCGGGCGGTCGCCGGGCCGACAATACCATCGGCAACCAGGCGGTGAGTGGCCTGGAAGGCAATCACCGCAGCGGTGGTATGCGGACCGTACTCGCCGTCTATCTTTCCCGGGTCAATGCCCAGGGCCTTCAGGCAGTTCTGGATTTCCTTGACCTTCGCACTTTTGATGTTCGGCTCTTGCAGCCGAATGAACTGTGGTTGCGGCTTGAGGCGCGGCACCCGCGCATCGCTGCTGTAGGCAACGTTCGGCACCCTGCAGATATGGTCCCAGACCCGGCCGCTGACATTGCCGACGCGAACGCCAAGGTTGGTACCGGCGGCCTCCATGGTCTTGCCGTGGCCATCGGTAATGGCGACATGGCCCATCTGCCCGGGCAGCGGTGGTTTGCGGATCAGAATGACCCCGGCGGTGAGCATCGCATCGGACTCGTCGGTGACGATCAGGGTGCCATCCTTTGCGTCTCTGACCCAGGCGCCGGAGTACGCTTCAGTGATCGCCGGATTGCCCTTGTTGTCGATGCAGCCATAGAGCTTCTTGAGCTTCTGGAACAGCACCCAGGAGACGAACTCTGCACAGTCCCACGGGCCGTTCCAGTTCGGGTTGTCCTTGGGGACCAGGACATTCACGTATTTCTGGCCTTTCTTGGTCGCAGCGAGTGCGAACAGCTCTTCTCCGGTGACCATAGCGTGACCCTCTGATGACAGTGCAGGTAACTCAGCCGGGTTGCACCGTGTGCGGCGCTGCACCTTCTCCAGCCGGGACATCAAGGGGTAGATCCACGGCGCCGCGGCCCCGTGCAGGTTTCGCAGCGTACGGTGAGTGGACACTGATTTGTCGCACTTCAATTGACGGTAGCTTTGGCCGCAAAAGTTGTCCAATCGTGCGCGGCACTATGCCCCCCCTGTGGGAGCGGGCTTGCCCCGCGATGCCCCGTCCGCGATGGTGTGTGTAACGAATGGAACGAGACTATCCTTGCCGGGGCCAACACGCCGGTTGGTCAATGTGCGCCACGCGGGCGATCTGAATCAGCTTTTATTGATTCGGATCTGAACCGGCAGTGGGCAAATCGTGATAATGCTTTTTTCAGATTAGAGGAAGGCGTTGATGACCTCCCAGCTTTTCCCGGTTCACGGTCTCGTGAGCTTTACCCTTGCGATCCTCCTGCTTTTCCTCGGCAAAACCCTTGTCCAGCACAGCACCTTGCTGCGTCAATACTGCATTCCCGAATCGGTTGTCGGCGGTTTCGTCTGTGCCGCGGTGACCAGCCTGCTGTACTTCGGTCTGAATATCCAAGTCGAGTTCGATCTGCAGGTTCGCGACACCTTGCTGCTGTATTTCTTTGCCGGCATCGGCTTGAAATCGGATGTACGCCAACTGCTCAAGGGCGGACGCCCGCTAGTGATCCTGCTGGTGCTCGCCAGTGTCTTCATCGTCCTGCAAAACACCCTGGGCATGGGCCTGGCCGAGGTGTTTGGCCTCGACCCCAAGGCGGGGTTGATGGTCGGCTCGATTTCCCTGACTGGCGGGGTGGGCACAACATTGGCCTGGGCGCCGCTGTTCGTCGAGAAGCTCGGCATCAGCAACGCACATGAACTGGGCATCGCCAGCAACACCGTCGGCCTGATTGCTGCGTGCGTGATCGGCGGCCCGATCGCCAACCAGTTGATACGGCGCCATAACCTGACGCCTTCCCGGGATGCCGCGCTGGAGATCGGCATTCTCGAACATCAACCGAACAAGGGCGTGAACTACTACGATGTGCTCTGGGCCTGGATGTGGCTCAACCTGACGCTGATGCTCGGCTATGGCCTCAACCTGCTGCTGGTCGATGCCGGCATCACCCTGCCAAAATTCGTCAGTTGCCTGTTCGCCGGCATCGTCATCCACCACGTTGTGCTTGCCGTTGTCGGCGAGCAGAAGCTCAAAAGCTGGAGCGGTGCGAGCCTGGGCCTGGCGTTGATCTCCGATATCTGTCTGGGCATGTTTTTGACCATGGCCCTGATGGGGCTGCAGTTATGGCAGCTCAGCGGGGCGTTGATGTTCATCCTGTGCGCCTTGACCCTGCAAGTGCTGCTGACGGTTCTCTATACCTACTTTGTGGTGTTCCGCTGCATGGGGCGTGATTACGAAGCCAGTGTGGTTGCTTCCGGATTCGGCGGGATCACCCTCGGCTCCACGGCGACGGCCATCGTCAACATGACCACCGTGACGCAAAAGTACGGTGCGGCCCACCAGGCATTCCTGATCGTGCCGTTGGTGTGCGGCTTTTTCATCGACCTGGTCAATGCCGTGATCATTGGCATGTTCAGTGGTCTTTAAGCGGCGTCCGGCAGGCGGCTACACGTCAGTTGATCATTAGCCGCCACTGCTGACCTGCATCAAACTCCGATATTTCGCCGCGCGCAAAATAGCCAACCAATGGAACGGGTTGGCCAGCGAAATTCGGAGGTGCTGACGGTGACACTCGGCTTGATTTTGCTGCAGGTCATACGACTTGAGAAAATCGGTCTAAAGTCTTTGCTGCAGGCCCGTTCTATTTTTAACCCCCAGCACGCTCGACAGGATTGAGGCGTGTAGTGTGTGCATTGTTTTGCAACCGCGCCTGACTGGATGGACTGTTGTCCTGTGCCCTCAAGGAGGTGGCTATTGCATGCGTCGACACCGGTATTGCCCGGTCTTCCCGACAGACAAGCGGAAATGCGCATTGGTGGCCTGTACTGGCTGGCCTGCGAGTCGCCGGACACCGCCGACCGGCTGTGCACACAATTACTGATGAGCCTGCCGGCCTCGGCGCGGGCCTTGCTGGTCAATGCCGCCGGCGCCTCGCGCGACCTGGTCAAGGCGATTCCCGATGATCGCGGGCCAGGGCATCTGACCCTGTTCGACCTGCCCGCGATGTCCCCCAGACACATGATCCAGGCGGTGCGCCAGGACGTGCCGCGAGTGCGCGGTGGGGAAGGGGCGATCTGGCTGATCCGGGTGCCGCACAAAGGCTGGGACGAACTGGTGGCAGAATCCCTGGCGCTGTGGTGCTCCCGGGCTCAGGACTGGCTGCGTTCGGTGGGCAGTACGCTGCTGGTGGTCGGCGATACTCCACCACCGGCGCTGCTGGATATTCTGCTGCGCCACAACGACAACATTTCCGGCCTGGCCCAGGTCTACGTGGCCCAGGGCGCGCGGCATCTGCTGGTGCACTTCTGGAGTAACGACGCCGGCGTCAACGGCCCGCATGATTTCCTCCTGTTAGACGAGGGCAGCGGGTTCCGCGTGTCGCCTCGCCCCGACGATGACCGCGCCGCGCCGATCGCCAACGATCAGCGCCAGGTCCTGGCAGACACTGCCGTGCTGGCCGGCGAGACGCCACCAACCGCGCAATGGCACCTGTTCGGCGACCCGGACGCGCTGCTGGAACGGGGCATGGATGCGCAGGCGGCGACCGTGATCTTCGCCTTGAGCGGCACCGACGATGTCAACGCGCTGGCCAGGCGCCTGTACCAGTTGCGCAGTCATTGCGGGCGCGCGGTCAAACTGGTGGTACGCGAGATGCTGCAAGGCCTGCGTCAGCACGAAGAACAGTTGCTGCTGGCCAGCGGCGCAAATCTGGTGGTGCCGCTGGGCACGCCGTTTCTGCGCTTCCTGACCCTGGTGCGCTCGATTCAGGGCCACCGCTGGCAGCGTCCACTGGCGGCCGAACCGTCAGCGCTGCTAGCCCGCCTGCAGCCTCTGCAGGTGCGTGGCTGCCTGTCGCCACGGGCGTTCGCTGCGGCGGCGAAGAAGATGGCCGACAACACCGTCGGCACTGAGGTGCGTCACCAGTTGCTGCGCTTGCAGCCCTTGCCAACACTCAGCCCGACCGCACTGCTGCAGGAGCTGCAACTGCGCCGCTATGGCGATATCGCCTGCATCGCCGGTGATGTGCCTTATCTGTTCCTGTTCGCCTGCAGCCCGTCGCTGGTCGACGCCGCGTTGCGCAATGTGTTCCGCCTGCCCTGGCAGGATGTGCTTGGCGGTTACGAAAGTGTGCTGCCCTCGCAAGTGCTGTCGCTGCCGCAGTTCCAGTCCGATGACAGCGCCGCGGTCGACGCCCTGGTGCTCGACCCGGCTGAGGCACAGCCGGACACCGAGGCGTTCCGGCCGCTACAGCCACAGAAGATTTCCCTGCAAGTGCTGGAGGCGCGCCAATGACCTACGAAGAACTGCTGTGGGTCATCGGCCTCACCGCTTTATTGACTGCACCGCTAGCGATTGCCTTGTTCCTGTTGGGCCAACGTCTGGTCACCTGGTTCAGTCGCCGTTTGCCACCGCGCCACCTCATCGCCCGGGGTGTGCGGATTAATCATGATGCCGAAAAGGAGGGCGTCCATGAGTGACGCGGTCGCCACAGCGCCGGTACTGAAATGGCCGGAGCTGGGGCTTTGGAACCTGTATTTCCTCGGCAAGTTTGTCTTGTTATGGATGGGCCTGCTGGACTTCAACGCGCTGCTCAATCTATTGCTCGCCGCCGGGCTGCTGTTGCCCTTGCCGGGGCCATGGCTGCCGCGCCTGCGCAACGCTGTTGCGGTGCCACTGGGGGCCGCGCTGCTCTACAAGGACACCTGGTACCCGCCGATTCGCAGGCTGTTCGAGCAATCCGAGGTGCTGGCGTTTTCCGTCGACTACGTCATTGACCTGCTTGGGCGTTTCGTCAACTGGGACGTGCTCGGCGTGCTCCTGGCCATCGGCCTGGCCTACTTGTTCATTGCCCCGTGGGTGCGCCTGACGCTGGTCAGCGTTGCGTTGCTGCTGTGGGTGTACCTGGTCGGCGCTTTACCGGCGATCAGTGCACCGGTGCAGTCGGTCGCCAGCGAGGCGGGTACCAACCAGGGTGCCAGTAGCCCGCTGGCCGAAAGCAAGGCCATCGATGCCTGGCTGGATCAGTTCTATCGCGAGCAGTCGGGCAAGATGACCCGCTTCCCGGAGCGCAACCCGACGGCCGAGCCATTCGACCTGCTGGTGCTCAACGTCTGCTCGCTGGCCTGGGACGATCTGGAAGATGCCGGCATGCGCGACAACGCCTTGTTCCGGCGCATGAACGTGGTGTTCGACCGCTTCAACTCGGCGACTTCATACAGTGGCCCGGCAGCGATCCGCATGCTGCGCGCCAGCTGTGGCCAGCCGCATCACATCAAGTTGTACGAGCCGGCGAACGAGCAGTGCATGCTGTTCGACAACCTGGCCAAGCTCGGTTACAGCCCCGAGTTGATGCTCAACCACAACGGCCCGATCACCCGTAAATACATGACCTTCCTCGCCGGTCAGCACCTGCCTGCACCGCTGATGAGCAGCGACGAGTTCCCCACGGCGCTGAAGTCGTACGACGGCGCCAACATTGCCCGCGACCACGACGTGCTGCAGGCCTGGTGGACGCATCGGCTCAAGGAGCAGAAACCTGCGGTGTCGCTGTTCTACAACACCATCACCCTGCATGACGGCAACCGCATCACCAATGCCGATGGCAGCACCCGGCGCGCCTCGTTCCAGGAACGGGCGAAGAACTTCCTCGGCGACATCGACCAGTTCATCGACATGGTCGAGCAAAGCGGGCGGCGCGTGGTGCTGGTGCTGGTGCCGGAACATGGTGCGGCGGTGCACGGTGACCGCATGCAGATTTCCGGCATGCGCGAGATTCCGTCGCGCTCCATCACCCACGTCCCGGCGGTGATCAAGCTGATCAACATGGGCGAAAACGACCAGCAAGGGCCTCAGCATGTCACTGCGCCGTCCAGCTACCTGGCGGTCTCCGAGCTGATTGCCCGGCTGTATGCACAGCAGGGCGGGCCGCTCGACCTGGCGGCGTTGACCCACGACCTGCCGACCACCGCGGCAGTTTCGGAGAACTCCGATTCTGCCGTGGTCGAGTTCCAGGGCCGGCCCTACGTACGCATCAAGGGACAAACGCAATGGATGCTGTATCCCGAATGAGCCGCGAACAAAGAGGAGGCGATATGACCGAGGACGAGCGGAAACTGCGCAGCGATGACATCGCCCGGCTCAAACAGCGCCTGGGCGATGAAGGCATGCCGTACCAGGACATCAGCCGCGAAGGCGAGCTGCTTGCCGCCTGCCGGCGCTGGCCGTTACTGGCCGAAAGCGATGGCTGGTCGAGCGATAGCGTCACAATCGCGCAAGTCAGTCACCAGGCGCCGACCCTATGACGGTGGTGGCACTGAGCGGTATTCGTGGTGGTGTCGGTACGACGTCGGTGCTTGCCGGCCTGGGCTTTGCCTTGCACCTGTTGCAGCAACGCGTGCTGATGGTCGACCTGCACCCGCGCAACCTGTTGCGCCTGCACTGCAACCTGGCCCTGGAGGCGCCAGATGGCTGGGCCACGGTCGACCAGGACGCCGAGGGACGCTGGAACGAGGCCTTGCTGCAGGTGGTGGAGGGCTTGTACCTGCTGCCATTCGGGCAGCTGTCGGCGCAGGCGTTGAGCGTGCTGGAGCAGCGTCAACGGACCCAGCCGCAGGAGTGGCCGCAACGCTTGCACACCCTGCAGGCGCACTTTGACTGGATCCTGCTGGACCTGCCCGCCACGTTGCCGGCCGGGCAAGCGGCGCTGCCGCTGTTGCCGGAGGCGACGAGGCGTGTCCGGGTCGTGGAGGCGGACGCCGCATGCCATGCGCTGTTGTGTACTGAAGGGGCGGGCGGCGACTTGCTGCTGGTCAACCGTTTCGACCCGGTCAGCCAGTTGCAACGCGACCTGCTGCTGCTCTGGGGCGAACGCCATGCGCAACTGATTCCCCAGTTGATCCACCGCGACGAGGCCATGGCCGGTGCGCTGGCCTGGAAGAGCCCGGTGGGCCACTACGCGCCAGACTCCCTGGCCAGCCATGACGTGCGCAGCCTGGCGACCTGGCTACTGGCACAGGAGGCCCGTCGCGTATGAATCGCTATCGCGCCTATCGCCAGCGCGGTGCACGCCCGTTTACGGCCGTCGTGCTCAGCATCGGTGCCAGTCTGGCCTGGGTATTTCTGCGCCTGGACTCGCCGCAGTGGCAACGGCTGCTGCGCAACTGGCGTCAGTATTATCCGCAGCTTGCGCATAAACGTCCGAGCCTCGGCGACCCGCTGCGTGGCCTGGTGCAGACCCTCTGGCTGTTGCTGCTACGCCCCGCACGTCCGGAACGCGGTGCCGATCTGAAACGGGGCAAGGGCATTCGCTGGGGGCAACGCCTGGGGCGCGGTCTGTATACCGGGGTGCAACGCGCCCGCCTGCCGCTGGTAGGGCTGATGCGCAGGTTGCCGCGGCTTATCGGCCGCAGCGACGCCCTGGCGCAGACGCAGCGCCGGATCAAGGCGAGCGGCTCGACCGGCGAACGGGTGTTCTACTGGACCCTGGCAGTGGTCGGGATGGTCATCGCGCTGCTGTGCATTACCTCGCCGTTCAACCTCTATGCACAGCTGGTGTTCGTCGTCACCCTGGGGGCGATGGCGATGCTGATGCGCTATATGCCCGGGCGTTTTCCGACGCTGATGATGATCATCCTGTCGATCACCATCTCCTGCCGCTACCTGTGGTGGCGCTACACCTCGACACTGCACTGGGAAAACGACCTCGACCTGATCCTCGGCATGATCCTGTTGCTGGCCGAGACCTATTCCTGGCTGGTGCTGATCCTCAGCTTTGTACAAAGCGTCTGGCCGTTGCGCCGGCCGGTGTTGGCCCTGCCAGAAGACCGGCGTTTGTGGCCGAGTGTCGATCTGGTCATCCCGACCTACAACGAAGACCTGTCGGTGGTGCGCACCACGGTCATGGCGGCCCTTGGCCTGGACTGGCCACGCGACAAACTCAAGGTGTACATCCTTGATGACGGCGCCCGCGAAGAGTTTCGTACCTTCGCCAAAGAGATCGGGGTTGGCTACATCGACCGTCACGATAATCACGGTGCCAAGGCGGGCAACCTCAACCACGCGCTGGAGCAATTGACCGGCGATCTGGTCGCGGTGTTCGACTGCGACCATATCCCGGTGCGGGCGTTCCTGCAGTTGACCGTAGGCTGGTTCCTCCAGGACCCGAAAATGGCCCTGGTACAGACCCCGCACCACTTCTTCTCCGCCGACCCGTTCGAGCACAACCTCGGCTCGTTCCGCCGCAAGCCCAACGAAGGCGAGTTATTCTACGGCCTGATCCAGGATGGCAACGACCTGTGGAACGCCACCTTCTTCTGCGGCTCCTGCGCGGTATTGCGCCGCTCGGCGCTGGACGACATCGGCGGCTTTGCCACCCAGACCGTGACTGAAGACGCCCACACCGCCTTGCGCCTGCACCGTGCCGGCTGGAACTCGGCGTACATGCGCGTTCCCCTGGCGGCGGGCCTGGCCACCGACAGCCTGGCCGCCCATGTGCGTCAGCGTATTCGCTGGGCACGCGGCATGGTGCAGATCTTTCGCATGGACAACCCGTTGCTGGGCAAGGGCCTGAGCCTGTTCCAGCGCTTGTGCTACGCCAACGCCATGCTGCATTTTCTGTCCGGGCTGCCGCGGCTGATTTTCCTCACCGCGCCACTGGCGTTCCTGCTGCTGCATGCCTATGTAATCTATGCCCCGGCGGTGCTGTTGTTGCTCTATGTGCTGCCGCACATGCTGCATGCCAGCCTGGTCAACTCGCGGGTCCAGGGGCCGTACCGGCAAACCTTCTGGGGTGAGGTCTACGAGTCGGTGCTGGCCTGGTACATCATGCGCCCGACCCTGGTGGCACTGTTCTCGCCCAAACGTGGCAACTTCGACGTCACCGTCAAGGGCGGCATGAACGAGAGCGACCGCCTCGACTGGCGCATCGCCCGGCCTTACCTGGTGCTGGCCGCGTTCAACGTGGTGGGCCTGGCCTTTGCGGTCTGGCGCTTTTTCTACGGGCCGAGCAACGAGTACGGCACGGTGATCGTCAGTTCGTTGTGGGTGATCTACAACCTGCTGTTGATCGGTGCAGCGCTGGCGGTGGCGGCCGAAGTTCGTCAGGTGCGGCGCTTCCAGCGTGTGCCGGTGGAACTGCCGGCAGCCTTGCGCCTGCCCGACGGCCATCTCTATCCGGGGCTGCTCTACGACTACTCCGACAGCGGTGCCGGGATCGAGCTGGAAAGCCCCCGCGCGCTGGCGCCGGACACTCAGGTGCTGTTGCTGCTGGAGCGGGCCGGGCGCGAGTTCGTGTTCCCTGGCCGGGTCATGCGCTGCGCCGAGCGCAAGGTCGGTATCAGCCTGGCGGAGCTGACCGTGCAGCAACGCATCGACTACGTGCAGTGCACCTTCGCCCGCGCCGACAACTGGCTTGGCTGGAGCGACAGCCATGTGCCGGACCGGCCACTGCGCAGTTTCTTCGATGTGCTGGCACTGGGAGCCATGGGCTACTACCGGGTCATCGAGTATGCCCCGGCCTGGGTGCGCCTGCCGGCCATGCCGATCATCGGCGCAACCCGCTGGTTGCTCAGTTTCTTCCCGCGGATGCCGCGTCCCATTCCCTCCGACTCAATGAAGAGTACGACATGAAGCGTTCATTCCTGTCTCCATGGACCCTGGCTCTGCTCCTGGCGGCCATGGGCTTGCCGTTCACCCTGGCGGCCGAAGAGCAGCCAGCAACCACGACTGCGGCGCCGCAGGTGCCCCACTGGTTGCGTGCACAAACTTTCGAAAGTCTGGGACGCGGTAGCGACAGTCTGTTGATGGGCGTGCGCAACAGCGACCAGATCGAATTCAGCCTGCGTCGCGACCGCCTCGCCAGCAGCGTCGAGCTGGAGCTGAACTTCACCCCGTCACCGGCGCTGGTGCCGCGTCTGTCGCACCTGCGGGTTTATCTCAACGACGAACTCATGGGTGTGGTGCCGATCAGTGCCGACGATATCGGCCAGCAGCGCCAGCAACGCATGGCCCTCGATCCGAAACTGGTACAGGACTTCAACCGCGTGCGCGTGGAGTTCGTCGGCCACTACACCGACATCTGCGAAGACCCGGCACACAGTTCGCTGTGGCTGAACGTCAGCCGCAAAAGCGTGATCCGGGTCGATGAGCAGGCTCTGGTCACCGACAACGACCTGGCGTATTTCCCGCTGCCGTATTTTGATCCACGCGATACTGACCAACTGAGCATTCCAATGGTCTTCGCCGGCAGCCCGGGGCTTGGCGAGCAGAAGGCCGCAGCGATTATCGCCTCGTATTTCGGCAGCAAGGCGAAATGGCGCATGGCGACCTTCCCGGTGCTCTACAACCAGCTACCGGCACAGACCGCTACGCAACCGCTGCCGAGCATTGTCTTCGCCACCAACGACCGGCGTCCGGCGTTCCTCGCCGACCTTGAGCGTTTTCCGCCGGTAGAAGGGCCAGTGATTCAGCAGATCACCCACCCGGACAACCGCTACAGCAAGGTGCTGCTGGTGCTCGGTCGCAACGAAGACGATCTGGTCAAGGCCGCTTCGGCACTGGCCGTGGGCACTGACCTGTTCCGTGGCTCGCGGGTGGCGGTGGAAGGGGTTCAGGAGCTCAAGCCACGTGAACCCTACGATGCGCCAAACTGGGTGCGTACCGACCGCCCGGTGCGTTTCGCCGAGCTGCAGGAATACCCGGGCCAGCTGCAGGTCAACGGCCTGCGGCCGCAGCCGATCGAATTGTCGCTCAACGTACCGCCTGATCTGTTCGTCTGGCGCAACCAGGGCGTTGCCGTGCAGACCCTGTATCGCTACACGCCACCGGTGGTCACCGACGAATCACGCCTGACCATCCGCCTTAACGATCACTTCGTCGGCAGCATTCCGCTGCCAGGCTCCGACGGTATGGGCGCGGCCTTGCAGGAACTGCGCACACGGGTGTTCTCCGCGGATACCTCGACGCTGTCCGACAAGACCCTGGTACCGGCAGCAAAAGTCGAAGACCGCAACAAGCTGCGTTACGACTTCAGCTTCGCCAGCAAGGTCGGCAACGCCCAGAACGGCCAGTGCCAGACCTTCCTGCCGGCGGACGTGCAGGCAGCCATCGACGAGAACTCGACCATCGATCTGTCCGGCTACTACCACTACATCGCCATGCCCGACCTGCGCGCGTTCGCCCGCAGTGCCTTCCCCTTCAGCCGCATGGCCGACCTGTCGCAGACCCTGCTGCTGATGCCGGGCAAGCCCAACGAACTGCAACTGGGCACCATGCTCGACCTGGTCGCCGGGATGGCCTCGCGCATCGGTTACCCGGCACTCGGGCTGCAACTGGCTGACGACTGGGCGGTGGCCGCCAAGGCCGACGCCGACCTACTGGTGCTCGGCCCGCTGCCGGACGACCTGCGTAACGGCAACGGCCGTGAGCTGAACCTGCTGCTCGACCGTTCGCGCGACTGGCTACGCCAGGCACGCTCGCCGTGGCCGCTGGATGCCAGCAGTGCGCAGCGCTTGCGTGAAGATGTGCGCAACAAACCTGCCAGTCAGGTCGACGTGATCGCCCGCGCGCCGATTGCGGCGATCACCGGCATGCAGTCGCCGTTCCACTCGCAACGCAGCATCGTTGCGCTGCTGGCCAGCGACAATGCCGACTACACATTGCTGCGCCAGGCCCTGACCGATCCGGGCAAGCTCAATGACCATATCCGCGGCTCGGTCAGCCTGATCCGCAGCAGCGGCGTCAGCAGCCACTATGTCGGCGACACTTACTTCGTCGGTCGGCTGCCGTGGTGGATGCTGCTCTGGGTGAAGCTCTCCTATCACCCGGTGCTGTTGGCCCTGGGCGCGGTGCTGAGCATTGTTCTGCTGGGCGTGGTGGCCTGGCGTCTGCTGGCCTGGGTCGCGCGCCGGCGCCTGCTTGAGGGCAAGGAATGACCGCTTCGAAGTGGCTGCTGGGCGGTGCGCTGTGGCTGTGCGCGTCGCTCGCGACGGCCAGTTGCTGGCCGGCCTGGGAGCAGTTCAAGGCTGACCTGGTCAGCCCGGACGGGCGGGTGATCGATCCGGCCCAAGGGCGTATCAGCACCTCCGAAGGGCAGACCTACGGACTGTTCTTCGCCCTGGTGGCGAACGATCACGAGCGCTTCAAACAACTGCTCAACTGGACCGAGAACAACCTCGCCGGCGGCAACCTGAGCAAGCAGTTGCCGGCGTGGAAGTGGGGGCAGGACGACAAAGGCAAATGGCGCGTGCTGGACGCCAACAACGCCAGCGATGCCGACCTGTGGCTGGCCTACAGCCTGCTGGAAGCCGGGCGTTTGTGGGCCGTGGCCGAGTATCGCGAACTGGCCATCCAGGTGCTCTGGCGGGTTGCCGCACAGACCTTGCGGCCGCTGCCCGGCGTCGGTGTGATGCTGCTGCCGGGTGATCGCGGCTTTACCACCGCGCAGGGCACCCGGCTGAACCCCAGCTACTTGCCGCCGCAGGTGCTGGACCGTTTTGCCGAACTGGCGCCGCTCTGGGAGGAGCTGGCGCGTAACAGCCGCAAACTGTTGCTCGACAGTGCGCCCAAGGGATTGGCCCCCGACTGGCTGGCGCTGCGCGACAACGGCAGCTTGGCCAGTGACCCGGTCAATGGTGCCAAGGGCAGTTACGATGCCATCCGCGTGTACTTGTGGCTGGGCATGCTCGACCCGGCTGCCAGCGGTCGTCAGGCGTTGCTCGAACGCTACCGGCCCATGGTTGCCTTGACCCTCGAACAAGGCGTTCCGCCGGAAACCGTCAATGTCGAAACGGGTGAGGCCAGTGGTCACGGCCCGGCGGGCTTTTCGGCCGCCTTGCTGCCGCTGCTGACGGCGCTGAAAGAGCAGCATGGCCTGCAACAGCAACGTCAGCGCCTGGTGCAAGCGCCGGCCAGTGGATATTACAACCGCGTACTGAGCCTGTTTGGCCAGGGATGGGATGAGCGTCGCTATCGATTCGACGCCAAAGGAAGACTGGTACCCGGCTGGGAAAAAGCGCAATGCGAAAACTGACGACATTACTGTGCCTGAGCGCCGTCCCTCTGACGCTGCTGGCCCAGCCCGCTGACCGTGGCGAACAGCGCGAATGGCTGATGCAGCAGATCCGCCTGGGCGAAGCGACGCACCGCGAGAGCCTGGTGGAAGACTCCCTGGCGCGCTTGCGCCTGCTGGAGCCGAACAACCTCGACGCGCTCACCGCCTCGATCCGCCAGGCGGTGCGCACCCGCGAACTTGACCGCGCCCGGCAACTGTATGCCGACCTGCATCGCCTGGCCCCGGACAGCCCGCAAGACCGGCAGATGCAGCGCCTGCTGGAAATGAACAGCGGGGAGGGCGAGCAGACCCTGCAACAGATCCGTCTGCTGGCCACGGCCGGGCGTTTCGAGGAGGCACTGACCCGTTATGACGCGGCGTTTGGCAAGGGCGAGCCGCCAAGCCTGGAGCTGGCGCTGGAGTACTGGCGCATCCGCAGTCGCTTGCCCGAGCAGTTGCCCACCACCATCGACCACCTGTATGCCCTGGACAAGCAGTACCCGGGCAGTCCGGAACTGCAGCAGTTTCTCGCCGAGCAGTTGTTCCGCGCCAAACGCAACGACGAGGCGCTGATCGTGGTCAAGCGCATGGCCGGCGAAAGCCAGTCACGCAACCTCGCGGCCGGCCTGGAATACGCTTATCTGAGCAAGCAACCGGTCAGCGATGCCAGCGTCCGTGCCTGGCAGACGTTCCTTGAGCGCTACCCCGGGGATTCCCATCAAGCCCAGGTGCAGGAACTGCTGGCCGGGCAACAAAAACTCACCGGTGATCCAGCCTGGCGTGCCGGTCAACTGGGCATCCGCATGCTGGTGGAAAAGCGCACCCCGGCGCTGGCCGAGCGCAACCTGCGCAAGGCCCTGGTGGCGTACCCGAAGGACGCCACCCTCAAGGGCTACCTGGGCCTGGCCCTGGCGCGTCAGGGCCGTCGTCAGGAGGCGCTCGACTGGCTCAAGCAGGCGGTCGCCGAAGAGCAGGACACCTATATCCTGAGTAAATGGCACGAACTGCTGGCGTCCACCGAATACTGGCTGCTGATGCAACGCGGCCGTCAGGCGCTGAACGCAGGCAACTACAACGTCGCCCAACAGGCTTATGAAGAAGCCGCCCGCCGTGATCCCAAGGAACCGCTGGCGCTGCTCGGACTGGGCAATGTGGCGATGGCGCGCAAGCAACTGCCGCGCGCCGAACAGTACTACCTGCAAGCGTCGCGCCTGCAGCCGGGCAACGAAAACACCGTGCGCGCCTTGTCACGCTTGTACCAGGCGCAATCGCCGGCACGTCATTCGCGCTACGTCGCCAGCTTGCCGGCCGGGCAGCGCCAGTGGGCTGCGCAGAGCAATGGACAGTCGGCTGGCAGTTCGCAACTGGCGCTGTTGCGCAGTCAGGCCCGGCAGTCGCTGGAGCGCCAGGACTGGGCGGGCGCCGAGCGTCAATTGAGTCAGGCCCGTCAGCTCGCGCCGAACGACCCGTGGCTGGCCAGCGATCTGGCCCGCGCCTTGCGCATGCAGGGCAAGGGGCCGCAAGCGGATGCCGTGTTCGCCGATCTGCTGGCGCGCCAGGGCCAGGAACCGAGCGCACGCTTCGCCCATGGTTTGTACCTGGAATCGGACGGGCGCAGTCAGGCCGGGCTGGACAGCCTTGAACAAGTGCCCGCCCGGCAGTGGAACGACGGCATGCAGGCCTTGCACAAGCGCTTGCAGCGCCAGGTGGTTCTCGACCGCTCCCGCGCCCTGGCCGACAGTGGCGACATTGCCGGGGCGATGGCTGTGCTGGAAGGCCAACTGGCTGCCGGTCAGCCGGTCACGCAACAGCTGGGCGACCTGCAGCAACTGGCCGGCTGGGCGCGGCAGTCGGGGGATCTGAGTGCAGCCGATGGCTACTACACCCGTATGCTGGCCCTGCAAGCGGACAGCCCGCAGGCGCGTCTGGGGCATATCGAGGTCTTGATCGAACGCGGCGAGACAACGGCTGCCCGGCAGATGCTGCAGCGCGATGAACCGCAGATACCTGCAGAGCGCGTCGACGAGCGACGGCGCCTGGGCAATGCCTGGGCCGCGGTGGGTGAGCGTGACAAGGCGCGGGTGCTGCTGGCCGAAGTGGCCGAGCGCAAGACCACCCCGGATGCCTTGCTTTACCGCGACCTGGCACGCACGCTGCCGCGCGAACAGGCAGACCAGGCGCTGGATTACTACGCACTGGCCATGCGCGATGCCGGGTTGCTGAGTGCCGAACAGGCCAGCCCGCGCGATGACATCGCCTTGACCCGCGCCAGCCGCGCCAAGGATGAAGACGACTGGTTACTGCAAAGCCTGCGCCAGGATGTCGACAAACGCTATCAGCGGCAGAGCCCGACCGTGACCGTCCAGCAGGATTACGGCTGGCGCGACAACGATGGTGCCGAGGGTATTTCCGATCTCACCACCTCGACGACCATGGTCCATGCACAGATGCCGGTCGGTGATGGCCTCGGCTTTGCCCGTGTCGAGCAGGTGGCACTACGTGCGGCGAGTTTCGATACTGACGCCGACGGCCTGCATCGCGAAGCCTTCGGCAGCTGTTCGTTTGGCGGCAAGGGCGTTACCAACACGGGTTGCCCTGGCGGCAAGGAAACCGCCGATGGTGTCACCCTGGCCGCCGGTTGGCAGGGCGATGGCATCAGCGCCGACATCGGCACTTCGCCCATGGGCTTCGAGGTGCAGAACCTGTTGGGCGGCGTCACCTTCGATGGCAAGACCCACGGTATCGGCTGGTCGCTGACCGGCTCGCGGCGGCCGATGAACAACTCGTTGCTGTCCTACGCCGGCGCCGAGGATCCGCGCACCGGTATCAGCTGGGGTGGGGTGACGGCTACCGGGCTTACTCTGGGCCTGAGTCGTGATCATGGCCTGGACGATGGCGTGTGGGCCAGCCTCGGTTACCACTGGCTGCAGGGCAAGAACGTCGAAGACAACAAGCGCTGGCGCGCCCTGGGCGGGTACTACTACCGCCTGATCAACCGTGTTGACGAAGAACTGCGCATCGGTGCCACGGCCATGACCTGGCAGTACGACCGCAACCTCAGCGGCTACACCCTGGGCCAGGGCGGTTACTACAGCCCGCAGCGCTACCTGTCGTTCGGCGTGCCGGTCAGCTACGCCTGGCGCAACCCTGACTGGTCGGTTTACCTGGAAGGCTCGCTGGGCTATTCCTGGGCGCGCAGTGATGATGAGCGTACCTTCCCGCTGTCTTCGGTCAACGATGACATCGTCAACTACTATGGTGGGGCGCAAGGCAACATCGACGGTACGCGTGAAGGCGACAACAACAAGGGCCTGGGCTATCTGGCCCAGGCCATGGTCGAGCGGCGCCTGGATGATCATTGGGTGCTGGGCGGCGGGTTCACCCTGCAGCGCAGCGAAGACTACTCGCCCAATCGCGCGTTGCTCTACCTGCGTTACAGCTTTGACCCCTGGCAGGGCAACCTGCCGTTGCCGGTGAACCCGCTCAAGCCTTATGCGGAGTTTCGTTGAAACCGATGGAACAGGAGAGTGCACCGTGAGCGAAGATGCAAAAGTCAAAGGACCCGCTTCGTATTTTCCGTCGATTGAAAAAAAGTACGGACAGCCCATCAGTCATTGGCTGGAACTGCTTAAGACAGTCAGTGGTAAAAAGCACATGGAAATGGTGGCGTGGCTGAAAACTGAGCATGGTCTGGGGCATGGTCATGCCAATGCGCTGGTTGCCCATTATCTGGCGGCCAGCAAAGGCACCTGACCACGAATCTCTGCTATTCCTAATAGTTGAGCCAGATCAGTAGCTGAGTATTCGCAGACAGTGTTGCGGCCAGAGGACCGGAGGGGGGCGGTCCTCGTGGGTGGCCTTTGATTCAGGTAGGGTGCACATCTGCTGAAGTCGAAAGTAAGTGGAACTCAGCGCAGCTTGATGGTCAGCAGCCTAATTAAGCTGCTGCTGTCGAAACGTTAACTCGGACTCAAATATTTTAACCTAAGTACCTTCAGCGATATATCAGTGACAAGGCCGAGCGATTGTTTGATCTCCTCTTCAGAGCAAGGGTCCAGGTTGTCATGGCGAGCACGAATCGACACTCTCTCGACGTCTGTGCGCATAGTGATCAAACTCGTCAGCTCTTCCACTCCGCCAAATTTTACGCCGATTGGAGTGCGCTCGAAGTGGTCAGCAAACACGCCTAGAAATCCACTGAGAGCAGTTACCGCAGCGACACCAGCAGCAACCTTGTCATTCGCCAATGGGGTGCCTTGGGCCATGTAGGCGAGCGCCGCACTGATAATGCCTGTGGCGGCAGCGACTATTGAACTGCTCAACCGAATTCGGCGCACGAGCAACATGCTGGATTTCATGACCGATACTAGAGAGTCGATGTCTTTACCAAGCTGTTCGGTCGTTGCTTTTATTAGTTCAAAGCTGGCTGCCCTATGTGGGGCGTCGGTACCCGCAGGTTTTTCGTCTTCTACACCGAACTTCATGGCGCCGGAGAGCATTTTTTGGCTATCGGGGAATTTGTTTCTCAGCAGATCAAGTGCGCTAGGGTTGGACGTCTCAAGATAGCCAACCAGGACGTTAGTGTTCATGTGTGTTCCTTTTTGTCCGGTTCAAGAATTAAGACCAGGAGAAACGCGGCGACGAAAGCCCACGTCATCCAGCCGAGCGTCCAAAATATATGAATCAATGCGCCAGCAAAAAAAATAAAAGCAATTGCAACTACCCCTCGTAATGCCCATGTTTCAGATCTGGAAATCAGGGTGCGACGGCGAATTATATTTTTTCTGATATAAATCCATCCGGCGACACAAAACACCAATGTTAACCCTGTACCAAATAAGGTCCCAATGGGGCCCGATCTGTAGCTGGCCCGCCAAGCGCCAATCCCCCCGGAGTCGGAAATAGGTCTATTGGCCGACTCCCAGGAAATTTGGTAGGCGCTAAAGGGGATGTTGCTTCCATGGAGCGTAGATGGGTAACGCGTCACTGTAATCGCTGCCTCGTCGTTCCTGTCGCTACCACTTACCGATTTACGCACGGTAACCTCTAGATACTGATTGAAGTTATCAGAATCAATCGATATTGAGCCTATTTTATTGAAGGCTGAAAGCAGCGCTCCTAACGATAAAGAACCAGCAGGAATAGCTTTAAGAAGCTCGGCAACCTCGTCACTGAGAATCGGCCGTGTGAAACCAAAAAAAGCGCCTTCTTTCGCGGAGTTACAACCTATAGGTACCAGGAAAACACCGCGCTGCTGCGCTTTTTCAACAAGCACCGGGATGTCCATTTTAAGCGGCTCCCGCCCCGCGCCACGATCTTGGACAAACTGCCGATTTTCAATATGGCCAACCAGGATCAATGTTTTTCCCGAAAACTCCGAAAGAAATCGATTAATATCTTCATGGCTCAACAGGCGCGGCTCAAGATGGCCTCGCTCAGCCCATGCTGCGCTCATGTTAACGATTGACGATCGGGCTAAGGCCGAATCTAGAAAGAAAACCAATTCTGGCTCACCGCCGGGTATGGGATCATCCAGCCGATGCAGAACTTCCCACAGGGCCTCGTAGTGCTTTGCTCTGAATTCCCAATTTTCGATACCATATTTTGAGAGGTGGGAGGTTTTCAGGTAGTCGTATAGTGCATTTTTTGCGTATTCGTTCTCATGAGCGTTGGAAAGCAGCGAGTGATCACTTGTCATTTGTAAAATTGTTTTGCGTAATTCAGGTCTTGATTCATCGTGCAATGGGAACTTGTCTGAAAGCTCTTTCAGTTCCTTGTCCAAGGCGCTCCGCCACTGACGAACAATGTCAGTGTTAAGTTTTGAAGGGTCTTGCTCTTGAATCCCTTTTTCATGCGCAAATTCAAGCAAGAGCTCAGCGGCGCCCGGCTTTAAGTCAAGTACGAATTTTTTTGTCTGCTCATTGATGCTCGACTCAATGAATTCGATGTATTTTTGTTTGTTCGCCTCGGTCATGCTGTTGAGTTGCTGTAGTTGGATTCCGGTTTCGCTGCCTTTGCGAAAAACTGGCGATATGCCTATTTTTTCCAACGTGTCAGGGCTCAGCGCGTCGAGGTAAAATTCCAACTCCATGGTTGATAAATTATTTATCCAGGCTTTTGCCTCTTGCGGCGTCCCTTTCAGTAAGGCTTCATGTGTTCTTGAAGGAATAGACAAGTTGGCAGGGCGCGTGGCTGAAGCGCTGGCGCCCGTGTGAGAGGGGTCCTTGATCTGGGTCGCCGGTGCATGCTCACTCAGTACCGGCTTTGCACTAGCGATTGCTGCAGCACTCACCTGCTGAATGCTGATAGCAGAAAACAATAGCGTTGCAACTAGGGAATACTTGAAAATCGTACTCCTTGTTATCCCACGGCGCGCTATTTTTGTTGGCATTTCGTGTGGTTTCCAGGCAGAGGGCCCGAATGCCCCGGCTATTTTTAGCAGCATAGATCAACCTCGTAACATCGCCGCCTACTTTGAAGACCTCAACTAATTACATCGCCTGTTAGCACAGCTTGCTATAACGCGCCGTGCGTAAAATGCTCCACCGCATTTACAGCGTGCTGAATTCGGGCCAACGGTTTGGCCCGAATTCAGCAGTTGCCCGGTAAAGGGCAACACGGTATCTCCCACCAACTAGCGCACGACCACCGGCGCCGTCACCTTCGTTCCTGCGGACGAACTGACGGTCACGCTCGGGCTGCTTGTCGGCGCGCTACCGGTGGTGGTCACCGACACCCGCCAGCGTGCCCCGGAACCGCTAGGGCTGAGCATCGTCGTGCCGAGGCTCAGCGGGCCGGCGACGGTCGAGGCGTTCATCGTGATCGTATTCCCGGTACCGAGTGACGTGGTGCCCGCCAGCTCCCAGGTGTAGCGGTTGTTGCTGCGGGCGGTGACCGTGGCGCTGCTGATCACCAGTTCTTCGTTGACCGCCGCGGCGCTGACGGCCACCGATACCGTTGCCGGTTTCTCCGAGACCGCATCCTTGGCATCACTGGCGTTATAAGTGAAGGTCGCGGTAAACGGCGCCGGGACAATCGCCGGCGGTGTATAGGTGACGCGCAAGCCATCGGTACTGGTGCTGCCCAGGCCGGAGTCCGGTTGGGTCAGGTCCACCACTTTGAGCGGCAGGTTGCCGTCGGGGTCGGTGTCGTTGGCCAGCACGTTGATGAGCAACGGTTTGCCGTTGTTGCTGATGGCACTGTCGGGGTTGGCCAGCGGCTTCTTGTTTTCGCCCTGGTGGTCGTCGTCTCTATCGCCGGTGCGGAATGTCGGCAACGCGGCAGAGTTGACGTAGGTGACACCGTCCCAGCCAGGCAGCGGGGTTGGCATCAACTGGAACTGCCCCGGATGCTCGACATCCCAGCGCAGCAGCATCGAGGTATCCTCATGCTGGGTGTTGTGGCAGTGCTCCATGTAGGTGCCGGCGAATTCACGGAAATGAATGGCCATTTCGACATCGACTGAACTGTCGATCCCTTCGCCGATGCGGTACACGTCTTTGCGCGCCCATTTCTCCCATTCCGGCGGCGCCTTGCCGTCACGGCTGAGGATGATGGCTTCCTCGAAATGCACATGGACCGGATGGTTCCAGCCGTTGCCGCCGTTGATGATCTTCCACACTTCCAGCGTGCCGTCGCCAGAGAACCCGGCGTCGGTCGGCCCGGTAGCCAGTTGCGGGGCAGCGCTGATGCGCCGCGGGTCCATGTTGTAGCCCAGGCCGCCGTCGGTCTTGATCGTCCACGGTGCCTCGTCGGTGCCATCGGAACGGCCGAAAATGTACTCGCGATGGCGCGCGGCCTTGAGCCTGGCCTGTACGGCCGGGTTGTCGCGGTCGAGGGTCAAGGGGATCATGTATTTACCGGCAGGTTTGCCCGGTTTGGCCGGTTCAAAGTCAGCCGGGTTCATGCTCAGGTCCTGGCCGCTGTAAGGCTGCACCAGCAGTTGCAGGAACTTGCCCACCGCCGGATCGCCCTTGTCCCATTGCGGGCCTTTGCTGGTTTGCTTGATCACCGCTTTGTACTTCTCCGACAGCACGTCGGCCAGGCTCAGTGCGTTCTTCTCCGGGCCCTTGCCGGTCTTGTGCTCCATCAGGTTGACGAAGTAGATCCTGTCGCCGGGCTTGATCCCGTTTTTGCCGAAATCGATGATGATGTCGAAGCGTTCGGCGATGCCCTGGGTCGGCAGGATGGCGTTGTGGTTCTGGCGGTCGCCATCGCCGTCCAGGTCCATGCTGCCGTCGAACGGCACGGCATGCTCCATGATGTTGCCGTCGTTGGCGATCATGTGGAACGGCACCCGCGCATAGGACACGCCAGATCCCGGTGGCCCCGGGAATTCGCCGCCATTGCCGCTGACCTCACGGACCACGGCAAACTTGAAGTAGCGCGACACCGAACCATTGAGGATACGGAAACGATAGCTGCGCGCCCGCACTCTCAGGCGTGGCTCATACTGCCAGTTGACCAGAATCTGGTCGCCGAGAAAGCCATCGGTGTTGAACGGGTTGAACCACAGTTGACCGTTTTCGTCCCAGGCCTTGTCGGCGACCAACAGGTTCACATCGTAATCGCGGTTGCCCCAGGCTAACGCCGAACCGCTGGGCAGGCGCAGGTTGACGCCATCGTCGAGGGCTTCGTTACCGCGATCCAGGGCGCTGTAGTAGTTCATCATCACTGCGTTGCCCTTGTAGACGTTTTGCGCGGTGAAATCGAGCATGTGGTCGTGGAACCAGTGGGTGCTCATGGTTTCGCGCCAGTCGCCGCGAATCTTGATGCTGCCGTTGTCGCAGGTCTTCAGGCCGGGACTGCGGTCGTTGACGAACAGCTTTTCTCCCGGTGAGCAGGGGAATGCCGCGCGCGGGTCCTGGGCGTCGGTGTTGATGCTGTCGTAACCGGCCAATTGCAGCGGCCAGCGATAGTCGTAGTATTGCCCCGGAAAGAAATATGCATTGGCGTAGCCATCGCTCTCGGCGGGGGCGTGGCCATTGTGTTCGTGAGTGCTGATGGTGTGCAGGCCGAAACCTGCGTTGGCCGCGGGGTCGATCGGCAGGCCGTTGTAATGACGCATCAGCAGTGGTTGACCGTAGCGGGCCATCAACAGTTTGACCGGGAAGGTGCCGTCGAAGGTCCACAGCGAATTGTGATTTTGCACCGGCATATTCGGATGGAAGCGGGTGTCGATACCGCGGGTCGTGCCGGTCGTGGTCGGGAGGTCCGAGGTCTGGTAGTAGAGCCCGCCGGGGCCGAATTCACCGACTGCGTAATGGTGTAATTGGCCGCGATCGCGCAGGCCGAGGTTGATCCTCGCACCCGTCTGCACGGTTTTGAAATCGACCTGGGGGAAGAACTCGTTCCAGCGCTGATGTGACCAGCCTTTTCCCGGTGGCCGCCCTTCAGCCGGAGACCCCACCGGATAGCGGTTGAGGAAGTCTTCGATTTGCGCCTTCCAGGGGTTGCGATCGAGCACGTTGGAATACTGCGATGGAAACGGAAACAACCCCGGCTGGCGCATGTAGTCGTCGAGCGCAGCGCTTGAAGGCACACTGCGGGCCACGCTGTCGGGGTCTTGTTGCGGGGCGGGGCCCTTCGTCGGTATCGGGAACGTCAGCGGCGGCGCCGGCAACGTTGGGTCGAATTTTTCCGTGCCGAACTCTTCGAACAACAGCAATTGCTGGGTGAAGGGCAGGGCTCCGAACAGCGGGCTGGGTTTGCCGTTGGTAGGGTAATTGAACGAGGTCTGTGCGGCGGGTGGCAGTACGTTGTCGGCGCGTGGTGTGTTGCGGTCGCCGAATGCGCCGTTGGGCAGGGCCAGCGCGCCCTGGTTGGCTGGCGGCAAGGCTTTCAGGGCCTCCAGGGCGACTTTGGGGTCGGCAGGCGGGTTAGCGAAGGCGGACGGGTCGGTCGGTGGCGGTGGGCCGAAATCATCCAGGGGGGCGGCACTGACCGATGCCAGGCTGGCGCTGATCAACATCACCGAGACCAGCCCTGGCCCCCACAAACTGCTTCGCGAATGTACCCCCGGTGTAGCGTTTTTCATGCTTTTCCCCTCGCTTCATGCCGAACGGCGAAACCTGCTGTCCCCCCAGTGGAGACGGCAGCTGCAGCGCTTGGAGGGGCGCAAGCAACAGGTGGGCCAAGTGCCATATGTGAAAAAAATGTTCAGACTTATTAGCGAGATGTTTCTAATTATTTCTATGGCTGGTGGGTATATGAGTGGGGAATTTGCGTTTAATCAGTGGGTGTAGTGCCCCAACTCTGGAGGGTATGTCCATGTAAAAACTCGGCTATTTGCCGGGAACCGCGTAAGTGGACGACGGGAACAAGCGGCCCAACGGCCAGTCGCATCGACTCGATAGAAGGGCGATAGTCCCGGTCGAAGGTCCACACATAGTTGAGAAAAGTCAGAAACGCCCTGTCCAGTTTCTCGCTGCACCCTGCGGGCATATCGGCGCGGGGGCGGTTCAACACACTGCGCATAATCACCCGGCGAAAGCAGGTAAAGCGTGGCGTATCCAGCCAGATGATCAACTGCGCGCGGGGCAGCCTTAAATCAAAGGTTCGTCGAGAGTAGTTGCCCTCACAGACCCACGCGTCTGATGTAACTGCTTGGCTTACACGTTGGCGAAATGCGTCGGCATCCGGCTCGACCCAGCCGGGTTCCCAGAACAGTTTGTCCAGGTGCACGACAGGCACCTCCAGGCGCTTGCCCAACGCGCGCGCCAGGGTTGATTTGCCGCTGCCAGCGTTGCCCAGAATTACAATGCGCTGCATGAAGAAATCCTTTTCGGCAAAACCGGCAATTGTGCAGGTTTTCTCTGGGCAACAACAGATCACGGTGGGTGCGGGTCTTTACCCGTATGAGCGGGGACATATAGCGGCTCAGCAGCTTCTATTCGCACTGTGAACCCGCGCAAGGTTGGAAGAGTTAAGCCATGCTTGTCGGTGCGCTGGTGACGCTGGCGCGATGCAACGCTTCTCCCTGATGCAGCCGGTTGCCGATCGTCGCACAGGGGGCGGACGTCCATATGACGAGATGCAGTGAGGGTGGCATGGCCAGGCCCAACGAAGACAGCCGAAATAGAATTCTCGATCCCGTCGACCGGGTGACCGAAGTCATCTTCGGGTTGCTTATGGCGATGACGTTTGTGGGTACCTTGAGTGTCGCGACGGCAGGCCGTGAGGACGTGCGGCTCATGTTGATCGCCGCCTTCGGTTGCAACCTGGCCTGGGGCCTCGCCGACGCGGTCATGTACTTGCTGCGGACATGGACCGAACGTACGCGCAACCGGAATTTGATGGTCTTCCTGCAACAGGATGCCGACGCGGAGGCAGGGCGGGGGCTGATCGCCGATGCGCTACCGCCGCGTATCGCTGCTGCAGCGAGCAGGGAGGTGCTGGAGATGTTGCGCCAATCTATGCGCGGCGGCGCCGACGAACCGGTTCGCACGCGCTTGGGGATGATTGATTTCCTTGGGGCCCTGGGCGTTTTCTTGTTGGTAGTGCTGGCAACCTTTCCGGTTGTGATTCCATTCCTGCTGACCGGCGATGCGGCACTGGCAGTGCGCGCATCCAACCTGGTGGCATTGGTGCTGCTGTTTGTCGCCGGCTGGATGCTGGCTCGCCACTCGGGCGGCAATCCCTGGGCGAGCGGGATGATACTGGCGGTCGTTGGCACGGCCCTGATGCTCGGGATCATTGCATTAGGTGGTTGATGTGGAGCGTCAATGCCAAATCGCTGAACATCAAGTGGCGGGAATAGCAACTATGCTCTCAACTCCAGAGGTGAAACCCGGTTTTGGCGCTCCCGCTGCAAAAGAGGCCGCAGCATGCGAAACAGGCTTTTTCCCATTGATTTGCGCGGGCTGATTTTCTTCGTTGTTCTACTGTCTGTCCTGGCGACACTCGCCAATGGGCTGATCGTTGCCTATCGAGTCCAGCGTGACGCTTTGATCCAATCGGCACTGGAGGCCAACAGCGCCTATGCGGCCAAAGTCGCTTCCAGTATCGGCGAGTTCCTGACGGCAGCCCAAAACCGCCTGAAATACAGCGCCGACGTCTTGTCGACGCAGTGGGGCGATCCTGCGTCTCTTAGGGCCGAGGCCCTGCGTTTGCAAGCCCAGGATGCGGATTTCAGTTCCATTGTGATCGTTGATGCCGAGGGCAAGGTGCTTCAGGCCTATCCGGATACCTTGCAGATGGCCGGCGCCACTGTGCGTCCTGATGGCCTTCAGTTCGTCCTTGCCCAACGGCGTCCCTTGATCAGTGCTGCCTACCTTTCGGTGACCGGCAATCTGGTCGTGGCGATTTCGCAACCGATATTCAACGCGGCCGGGCAGTTCCTTGGTGCAATCGGTGGTTCGGTGTACTTGCGCAAGCAAAGCGTGCTCCACAGCGTCATCAGCAATCACTTTCATCAGGAGGGCACGCTGGCCTGGGTGGTGGATGGCAATCGACGGCTGCTGTACCACCCGGACCAGAAGAGGATTGGTGAGGCGGTGAATGGCAATGCAGCGGTAGAGGCGGCATTACAGGGGAATATCGGTTCGCTGCCGGTCCCCGCTCACGCAGACACTACGATGCTGACCGGCTACGCACCTGTGCCGTTTGCAGGCTGGGCGGTGGTGGTGCAACTACCCTCCGAGCGTGCGCTTGCCTCGCTGGGGCGATTGTTCAAAGAGGTGTTCGAGGGCATGATCCCGGCAGGTATCGTCGGTCTCGGCTTGATCTTCGCTGCCACGGCGCTGATCACCCGGCCTTTGCGCCAGCTTTCGGCGATTGCCCTGCAGTTGGCAGCGGTTGAAACCACCACACAGCTACAACGGGTTAACGCCTGGTACCGTGAAGCCGCGGCGATTCGCCGGGCAATGTTGACCGGCGTACAGTTGTTGCAGCAAAAGCTTGGTCGACTTTCCCAGGAGGCCCAGAGCGATCCGCTGACGGGCCTGGCCAATCGCCGGGCAATGACCGCCGTACTGGAATTGCTTGAGGAAGCCGAAGAGCATTATTCGGTGCTTGTAGTGGACATCGATCACTTCAAGCGCATCAACGACAGCTTCGGCCATGACGCCGGCGACAGCGCACTGCAGTTCATCGCGGATATTCTCAAGCAAAACTCCAGAGTCGGTGATCTGGCGTGCCGATATGGGGGGGAAGAATTCATCCTGGTCTTGCCTGACACAACGCTGCCGGTAGCAACCGTCATCGCTGAGCGGATCCGCGAAAGCGTTGCTGCCAGCGAGATTCCCGGTATAGGAAAGCTGACCGTCTCGGTCGGGGTGGCTTGTCCAAGCGCAGAGTCCGCCACACCGGATGCGGTGCTGAGGCTGGCTGACGAGCGCCTCTATCGTGCCAAGCAAGAGGGGCGCAACAGGGTCGTCTCCTAGCCGGCAACTCAACTGAAGGCCGTGGAGCTGATATCATTCGAGCATTGACCATCCGGGTAAAAAAATGAACCGTCAAAAGAAAATCAAACAGCTGTTGAAGGCTCACGCGAAAAAAGCCAGCGCCAAACTGGCGCCGAAAAACAAGCCTAAATACATCAGCAAAGCCGACCGACTGAAACTGGCAGCTGAATCGAGTGACACCTCAGACACACCCGCTGAGTAAATCACCGCGCATCCCTCAAAATTTTTGCACCCAACCCTCAGTTTTTTGAATTACCACCCCCTCACACATCCCCGTCAAAATCCCTCCACGCATCACCCGCAAGCCCCAAAATTCCATCTCCACGGACGGAGCCCATTCGGTATTGCCCCTCGCGATACTCAGCCCAGCCCTTTTGGCCGGGCTTTTTTTACTGCCAGGTAGCTGATTTTCCCATGTCTTCCCGTCGTCTGAACAACTGGTTGGCCCGGCTGATACCGGCCCCGCTGAACATCCCCCCGAAAGAATGGCTACGAGCAGGCGTTGGCGCACTGCTCGGTCTGTTTCTGGCTGGCGTCGCCTGCAGTTACGCCTTTGGCAGTAACGTAGCCCTGCACTTGCTCGGCCCGCTGGCGGCTTCGGCGGTGTTGCTGTTTGCCGTGCATTCCGGGGCGCTGGCGCAGCCCTGGCCGTTTGTCGGCAGCTATGCCTGTGCCACGGTGGTCGGGCTGGTGTTGCATCATTGGTTCGGTTCGGCGTTGTGGGTGGCGGCGCTGGCGCTGGGCCTGGCGTTGGTGGTGATGTGCTTGCTGCGCTGCCTGCACCCACCGGGTGGCGGGGTGGCGGTCAGCGTGGTGCTGGCGGATTCGTCGCTGACGGCCTTGGGCGACAAGCTGTTTGAACCGATCATGCTCAATGCGTTGGTGCTGGTGGCGGTGGCGGTGATCTATAACCGCCTGACCGGGGTTCGCTATCCGAAGACCGCCGCACCGCGCAAAGATCTGCACCACACCGCCGATGTGATTGCCAGTGAGCGGGTCGGGGTCAGCGGCGCGGACCTGGACCAGGCGCTGGAGGAGCTGGGTGAGTTTGTCGACATCACCCGCGATGAGCTGGAACGGATCATTCTGGCCACCGAGCAGCATGCGTTGCAGCGTAGCCTCGGCGGCATTACCGCCGCTTCGGTGATGTCGCGGGATGTGCAGCAGGCGACGCCTGGCACAACCTTGCAAAAGGCCTGGCAGCAGTTGTCGAACCACCATCTGAAGGCGTTGCCGGTGCTGGACGAGGCGCGGCACCTGGTGGGCATTGTGACACTCAGCGATATGGTCGGTGCGGCGATGGCGCAGGGGCGGTTCAGTTGGCGCGGGCTGTTCCGGCGTCGGCAGGTGCGCGTGGAGCAGATCATGAGCCGGCCGGTGATTACCGTGCGCAGCGATGAACCGGCTGTGGCGTTGATCCCGTTGCTCAGTGAGCAGGGCCTGCATTGTCTGCCGGTGCTGGAAGGGCAACAGCTGGTCGGAGTGATCACCCAGACCGATCTGATCGCCGGACTCAAGCGGCACCTGCTCAGTACCGCGTCGCGCTCAGATAACCGGATCCCAGCGTTGTGACCAGTCGCTGTCACCGTCGGCCACCAGCTGGCGCAGAATGCTGAAGGCCTGTTGCAGGGCTTCGGTGTCGCGCTCGCGGGCGTGTACCAGGTAGGTCGGGTAGGTGAACTCTGGCGCCTGGGGCACGCGTTCGAAAATACCGCTGTCCAGGTAGCTTTGGACCACGCGGGTGCGAAAGTAACCGCTGCCGCCGTTCTCGAGGATGAACTGCAAGGCCAGCGGGCCGAGGTTGAAACTCAGTGCCGGGCGCGCGCACTCGGGCAGGGCGGCATCGTGTTGACGGCGAAAAGCCTGGCCCCAGTCGATATAGATATACGGCTCGGGTTTGTCTTTGCGGCGGATGCGGATGAGCTTTTCTTCCATCAACTGCTCGACCTGCAGGCCCGGCCCATAGGTTGGTTGGTACACCAGCACGGCATCGAGCACGCCCAATTCCAGTTTGCGCAGCAATGACTCGCCGTCGCTGACCTCGTTACGGATTGCATGGCTGGGCATGCTACGGTGCAGGGCGCTGACCCATTCGAGGACCATCGGGTTGCCCAGGCTCACCTCTCCGCCGATGTGCAGCACCTGGTGACAGCCTTCAGGCAGCGGCAGGTCGCGGCGCGCGGCTTCCCAGGTTTGCACCAGCTGGTTGGCATACACCACGAAGGCTTCGCCGTCGGCCGTCAGGCTCGCGCCGCTGCGGCTGCGGATGAACAGCTGGCAAGACAGTTGCTGCTCCAGCTTCTGCACCCGCGCGGTGATGGCCGTCTGAGTCACGTGCAGGCGTTCGGCGGCGGAGACCAGGCTGCCACTGCGGACGATTTCAAGGAAGGTGCGGGCCAGCTCGATATCCATGGAGGTTGCCGGAAGGGGAAGGTTGCCCATTCTAGTGGGTTTGCACTCAATTGGCGCAAGCCGCTGTCTATAGTGAAAGGACATTTTCAGCGAGAGCCTTGCCCATGCAGCTGATCAGTCGAGAACCCTGGTGGCGTACGCCGCCACAGCCCGGTCAACGGGAAGAAGACCTGGAATGGGGGTACCTGGAAATCTACAAGGACGGTCATGCGGTGTTCGTCGCACAGCGTCCCAGCGATAAAGAACTGGCCGAACGCAAGAGTTGTCGAAACTTCCCCGAGGCTGAGGATTAGCCGCCAGGCGCAACGGTCTTCGCCGCACGTAGGCTGTGCCGAGTTCGTCATCGCAACGGGCCAAAGCGATCAAGCCGAAAGGGCAGGTCTCGGGCAGACTGGACAGTCTGCTCAAGGAGATGACCATGATCCGATTGACGCTGTCCGATGCCCATGCGCTCGCGCATTCGATCCTCTTGCACAACGGCTTCACGGCCGACCATGCCCAGGCGGTGAGCGACACCATCGTTGCCGGTGAGCGCGACGGTTGCGCCTCCCATGGCCTGTACCGGGTGCTGGGCTGCGTCAGCTCGCTCAAGGCCGGCAAAGTGGTCGCCGACGCGCGCCCCGAAGTGATCGATCAAGCGCCCTCGATCGTGCGTGTGGACGCCGCTGGCGGCTTCTCACAGCTGGCGTTCCAGGCGGGCTTGCCGCTGCTGCAGGCCAAGGCACGGAGCAATGGCATCGCGGCGCTGGCGATCAATCGCTGTGTGCACTTTTCTGCCTTGTGGGTTGAGATCGAGCAACTGGCCGACGCCGGCCTGGTTGCCCTGGCATTTACCCCGAGTCATGCCTGGGTTGCGCCGGCCGGCGGGCACCAGCCGGTGTTCGGCACCAACCCCATCGCGTTCGGCTGGCCGCGCAATGGCAAGCATCCTTATGTGTTCGATTTCGCCACCAGCGCCATTGCTCGGGGTGACATTGAATTGCATCGGCGCGCGGGCAAGGCGATCCCTGAAGGCTGGGGGGTGGACGAACACGGCCAGCCCAGCACCGATCCCAATGTGGTGCTGGACCGTGGTGCGATGCTGACCTTCGGCGGGCACAAGGGCTCGGCCTTGGCGGCGATGGTCGAGTTGATTGCCGGGCCGTTGATTGGTGACCTGACCAGCGCTGAATCGCTGGCCCATGCCGATGGCAGCAAATCTTCGCCTTACCATGGTGAATTGCTGATTGCCCTGGACCCGAAGCGGTTTCTCGGAGACGCTGCCGATCAGCATCTGGCTCGCGCCGAAACCGTGTTTGAAAGTATCGAAGGGCAGGGTGCGCGGTTGCCATCGCAGCGTCGTTATGCGGCGCGAGCGCACAGCCTGGTAGAGGGCGTAGAGATTCCAGAAGCCTTGTACAACGATCTCAAGGCGTTGTTGGCCTGACCCCCTCGGTGGGAGCAACTGTCTTGTAGGAGCGGATTTACCGGAGCGCCGGACCGCCGCGAAGGACTGCGTAGCGGTCCTATCTTTTGGGGCCGTGCTGCGCCCCTTCGCGGCGGTCCGGCGTCCCGGTAAATCCGCTCCTACGGTCTGTCTGGACTGCCCGGTGGGTGGGATTGCCCTGTGATGGCCCCCGGGTTTGTGTACATATCCATCGGCGAGGGTGGCGCTAAGTCACCTTTCCGCCCTTACGGCGGGTTACTTTGGCAAACGCCCCAAAGTAACGCAAAGGGCTCGCCCCACCAGGGGCCCTACGCTACGCTTCGGGTCCCTTCGCTCCGGTGCCGCTACGGGGCATTGCGAGCTACGAGTTGCAAGCAACTCTACGCTTCGCAACTTCGGCTAACGCCGAAGGCGCTGCGCGCTAGCCCCTCCACGACACCTCCACTCAGCCCTACTGGTTAACGGGGCGGGTGGATCAAGATCAAAAGCACAATTCGCTACGCTCTTGCTTTGGGTGCGCGGGGTGTCAAATTGCTTCGAAAGATTTTAAATCTGGTTATTTCAGGTCCTAGGAAATAACCTACGCGGTCTGTCGATGCACTTCTGATTGCTCTGGGAAACCAGTCCTAATAGGCTCGCCTAGTCACTGTCGTTTAAGTGACCGGGTGTGGAAACCCGGAAAGCAATTTAAGGAGTAGCCTTTATGGCGGTTGTGCGCGGGAGACATTCGTGTCTGCCGGGTTTGGCTCCTATTGCCCCGGTTTTCCACCCCGCGTACAGCTGCCACCCCTTTGTGTGGAAACAAGTGGTAGGCGGCTCAATTATGCAATAGGAGGCTGCCATGAAAAAAATCGTCCCCGATCCACCAATACCCTCGCTCTATCCCACCCTCGAAAAACCGTTCGGCGACTGCCCCGCTGGTCACCCGCAACTGTTCTCCGTCAACGCCGGCCTCGCCCCGCACGACGCCCTGGTGCATATCTCGCTGTACTTGCGTTGTGCGTATGACACGGGAAACAAGGCTTTCGATGGTATCGATGAATCATCCAAGGGCTTTCTCTGGTCCACCCTGCATTCAGTGGAAATGGCCAAGGGGCTGACTGAGGCTTTGCTCGATGCCCTTGAGAATAGAGAGTTGAATCCGCTTTAAAGCATCGCGGGTGTACAACCGGAGACATCCTTTACACAGCAAACCGGGGACATGGTTTACACATTTTAGGCCTGGACGCGGTTTGAAATGTAAAGGATGTCCCCGGTTTGTACCCGGGGTAAGCCCGCTCCCACCGGGATGGACTGTTGTTACAGTGGTCCGCGGCTGCTCTGGCCGTCCACCAGGCGGGCAATGCCCAATGGATTGGCGTTCTGCAACGCTTCCGGCAACAGCGCATCCGGGCAGTTCTGGTAGCACACCGGGCGCAGGAAACGCTCGATGGCCAGGCTGCCAACCGAGGTGCCACGCGCATCCGATGTCGCCGGATACGGCCCGCCATGCACCATCGCATCACAGACTTCGACGCCGGTCGGGTAGCCGTTGAACAACACGCGTCCGACTTTCTGTTCCAGCAACGGCAGCAATTCGGCATGGGCTTGCAGGTCCGCTGTCTCGCCGATAAGTGTCGCGGTCAGCTGACCGTGCAGACCGCTCAGGGCCTGATGCAACTCGCCGACATCGGCCACCTCGACCAGCACGGTAGCTGGGCCAAAGACTTCTTCCTGCAACAACGGATCACCCTCAATCAGCAGTTTTACGTCCGCCTTGAACAACTGCGGCTGGGCCTGCCTGCCCTGTTGTGGCTGACCCGCCAGGTGGCTGATGCCCGGATGGGCAAGCAACGCCTGTACGCCCTTGCCGTAACTGGCGAGGGTGCCGGCATTGAGCATGGTTTGCGCGGCTTGCTCGGCCAGTTGTCCGACCAGTTGCTCGGTGAAGGCACTGAAGGCCGGTGAGCGCAGGCCGATGACCAGCCCTGGATTGGTACAGAACTGACCGCAACCTAGCACCACCGAGGCGGCCAGTTCGCGGGCGATCTGCTCGCCACGGCTGGCCAGCGCCTGCGGCAGTACCAGCACCGGGTTGATGCTGCTCATCTCGGCAAATACCGGAATCGGTTGTGGTCGCGCCGCAGCCATGTCGCACAGCGCGCGTCCGCCCTTGAGCGAGCCGGTGAAGCCGACCGCCTGGATCGCCGGGTGCTTGACCAGCGCTTCGCCCACGCCGGCGCCGTAGATCATGTTGAACACGCCCTTGGGCATGCCGGTCTGTTCGGCGGCGCGGATGATCGCATCGGCGACCACCTCGGCGCTGGCCATATGGCCGCTGTGCGCCTTGAACACCACCGGGCAGCCAGCGGCCAGCGCGGCGGCGGTGTCGCCACCCGCAGTGGAGAAGGCCAGCGGGAAATTGCTCGCCCCGAACACCGCGACCGGACCGACGCCGAGACGGTACTGACGCAGGTCCGCACGTGGCAGCGGTTGCCGATCGGGTAGCGCGCGGTCGATCCGTGCTCCAAGGAAATCACCCCGGCGCAGGACCTCGGCGAACAGGCGCATCTGCCCGCTGGTGCGCCCGCGTTCGCCCAGAATACGTGCATTGGGCAACGCCGTTTCACGGGTCACCAACTGGATGAAATCATCCCCGAGGGCGTCCAGTTGTGCGGCAATGGCTTCGAGGAATTCTGCCCGCCGCCCCGGTGCCAAGTTGCGAAACGTCGGATATGCCAGTTGTGCGGCGCGAGCGGCGGCGTCCACCTCTTCGGGCGTGGCTTGATGGAAGCAATAAGGCAGCGCTTCACCGCTACTGGCGTCATGGCTTTGCAGGGTGACAGTACCAGCGGCGCTGCGCGCGCCGCCGATGTAGTTGTGGCCGATGATGTCCGGCATGGAACACTCCATATCAAGGGTGGGGTCAGGCCAGCGAACTGCCTTGGCGAACAGGCGCGGTTTGCCCGGCGGCGATGCGTGCAGCAGCTTCGGCGTCGACCGCGTGCAGCGACTTGCCACGGGTCTCGCGGGTCAGGCCGACGGCGACGATCGAGATCAGCGCGGCGCCAACCAGGTACCAGGCGATCGGTGTCGAGCTGTGGTACTTGTTGAGCAGGGTGATGGCGATCAGCGGTGCCAGGGAGCCGGCGAAAATCGGCGCGACCTGGTAGCACAGCGACAGGGCGGTGTAGCGCACGTGGGTCGGGAACAGCTCGGCCATCAGCGCCGAGTAGGGCGCGTAGGTCATCGACTCGATGGCCAGCCCCAGGGTAATCGCCGCCATGATCAGCCAGTTGTTGCCGGTGTCCATCATCGGGAAGCCGACGAAACCCCAGAACGCCGTGAGCACCGCGCCGGTGAGGTACACCGGTTTGCGCCCGACCAGGTCGGAGAGGTAGCCCATCAACGGAATCAGGAAGAAGTGCAGCAGGTGCGCGCCGAACATCAGCAGGAGGATCTGCGAAGTGTCCTTGTGCACCACCAGCTTGAGGTAGGTGATCGAGAAGGTCACCACGGTGTAGTAGAGGATGTTCTCGGCAAAACGAGCACCGATACCGACCAGCACTGCGCGCCAGTGATGGCGCAAGACTTCGACCACGCCCAGTTGCTGCTCGGCCTTTTGCGCCTGACGGGCCTGGGCCTCCTTGAAGATCGGCGCATCGTCGACGCTGGTGCGGATCCAGTAGCCGATCAGCACCACCACGGCCGAGAACCAGAACGCCACACGCCAGCCCCAGGCGAGGAACTGCTCTTCGGCGAGGGTGCTCGACAGCAGGAGCAGGGCCAGGGTGGCGATCAGGTTACCGGCCGGTACCCCGGCTTGCGGCCAGCTGGCCCAGAAGCCGCGGCGGTTGTCCGGGCAGTGCTCGGAGACCAGCAGGATGGCGCCGCCCCATTCACCGCCGAAGGCAAAGCCCTGAATCAGCCGCAGCAGCACCAGCAACACCGGCGCGGCATAACCGATACTGTCGAAACCGGGCAGGCAGCCCATCAGGAAGGTGGTGATGCCGACCACCACCAGGCTCAATTGCAGCAGGCGCTTGCGGCCGAACTTGTCACCGTAGTGACCGAACACCAGCCCGCCCAGAGGACGGGCGAGAAAGCCCACGGCATACAGGGCGAAGGCGGCGATGATGCCGTCGACGGGGCTGTCGGTCTGGCGGAAGAACAACTGGCCGAAGACCAGGGCTGAGGCGGTGCCGTAAAGGAAGAACTCATACCATTCGGCGACGGTGCCGGCCATGGCTGCGGCGACGACACGTTTCAAACCTGCAGGGGTGGTTGCGCGGGAAGGGTGACTGGACATGCTGGCGTTTCCTGTATGGGCGCAAAACAGGCGGGCCGGCCTCCACAATGGAGCCGGCCCGGTCATCACTCAGAGGCCGACGTCCGGCAGCTGCGGACGGTTGGCCAGGGCCTTGGCCATGATCTGCTCGACGAACAGCCGATCCGCTTCCGGCAGCGCCAGGCGTGGCGGACGGGTCAGGGCGCTGCCGCGACCGGCGATGGCTTCGCACAGCTTGATGCACTGCACGAGATCTGCGCGGGCATCCAGGTGCAGGATCGGCATCAGCCATTCGTAGATCGGCAGGGCTTCGGCAAAGCGTCCGGCCTTGGCCAGGCGGAAGATCGTCTCGCCTTCTTTCGGGAACACGTTGGACATGCCCGAAACCCAGCCCTGGGCGCCGACGGCGATGCTTTCCAGAACCACATCGTCGAGGCCTGCGAACAGGACGAAGCGATCGCCGACTTCATTGCGCACGTCGATAAAACGCCGGGTGTCGCCGGAGGAGTCCTTGAAGCACACCACGTTGTCGCAGTCGGCCAGGGAAATCAGAATGTCCGGGGTGACGTCGTTTTTGTAGATCGGCGGGTTGTTGTAGACCATCAGCGGCACGTCGGCATGCTTGGCCACGTAGCGGTAATGCTCGGCGGTCTCGAACGGCTTGGAGCCGTAGACCAGCGCCGGCATCAGCATCACGCCGTCGACGCCGGCCTTGTGCACCGCGTTGGCCACTTTGGCCGCCTGGATACTGGTGAATTCTGCCACGCCGCAGATCACCGGTACCCGGCCGCGCGAGGCGTCGACGGCGACTTCGGTCACGGCGATCTTTTCTTCGGCGGTCAGCGAGGTGTTCTCACCCACCGAACCACAGACCACCAGGCCCGAGACGCCATCGCGGATCACGTTGGAAATCACCTCATGGGTTTTCTCCAGGTTGATCGAGAAGTCGTCGTTGAATTGAGTGGTGACCGCAGGGAAGACGCCGCTCCAGTTTACGTGCTTGCTCATGGTGTTCTCCGGTTGTTTATTGTATTTCGTATACGATATTAAAAGTGTGTGATGTCGACCAGTGTTTTTTTCGTGTGTGGCGGATCGGGTTTTAAGGGTGTTTGAAAATCAATGACTTAGTGATCAGGCACCCGGCCAGGTGTCCGACAGCCGGTAGCCTTGCGGCCATGGATCGCTCGGATCGAGCAGCAGTTGGTGGGTGCCGGTGATCCAGGCGCGTCCGGAAATGCACGGGTAGATGGCCGCGCGTCCGGCAATTTCGGTCTGCGAATCGATGCGGCAGTGGAACTCCGAGCCGATGATCGAACGGCCGATGAAGCGATCGCCGACCTTGAGCAAGCCTTTGGCCTGCATCACCGCCATGCGTGCCGAGCAGCCGGTACCGCAAGGTGAACGGTCGATCTTGCCGGGGCGGATGACCACGGCGTTGGCAGCGGTGGCGATGCCGTTTTCGTATTCAACCGGCGCGGCGATCTGGCAGAAGGAAATGTGCGACCAGTCCGGGTTCAGCGGGTGACGAAAGCCCAACTGCTCGTTGGCGGCGTGGGTGATCTTCAGGCCGATTTCGACAATCTCCCTGGCTTCGTCGGGGCGGATGGCAAAACCCAGCTGCCGGGCGTCGGCAATGACGAAACTGTCGCCGCCGTAGGCCGTGTCGACCTGCAGCGAGCCATAGCCTTCGACTTCGATCCAGGCGTCGAGACGGTCGGCAAACGACGGTACGTTCTTCACTTCCACGCGCTGGACCTTGCCGTCGCGGCACTCGGCGACTGCTTCGATCAGGCCGCCGGGGGCTTCGAGCACCAGGCGGGTTTCGGGCTCGGTCATCGGCAGGATGCCGCTGTCGAGCAGTACGGTGGACACGCACAGCGAGTTGGAACCGGACATCGGCGGGGTGTCGGCAGGCTCCATGATGATCCAGGCCATCTGCGCGCGCGGATCCTTCGGCGGCACCAGCAGGTTGACGTGGCGGAACACGCCGCCACGCGGTTCGTTGAGGACGAAGTTGCGCAGGGTTTCGTCGCGGGCGATCCAGCGCGATTGTTCCCAGACGGTGGCGCCGGGCGGTGGCGCGACGCCGCCGACGATGACGTCGCCGACTTCACCTTCGGCGTGGCAATTGACGATGTGGATGATCTTTGAGGAACGCATTCACGGGACTCCTTGTGTTGAAGGGCGGGGCCTCTTCGCGGGGCAAGCCCGCTCCCACCGAGGTTCCCGGTGGGAGCGGGCTTGCCCCGCGATGCTGTTACTTCACGGACTTCAAAAATGCCGCCGTCTCCGGCTGCAACGGGTTGCCGATCACCTGGTCCGGCGCGCCGATCTCGTGCACCAGGCCGTTACGGAAAAACGCCACGCGGTCCGAGACATCGCGGGCGAAACGGATCTCGTGGGTCACCAGGACCATGGTCATGCCGTCTTCGGCGAGCATGCGCATGGTGTCCAGCACTTCACCCACCAGTTGTGGATCGAGTGCCGAGGTGGCTTCGTCGAACAGCATGTAGTCCGGCGACATCGCCAACGCCCGGGCAATCGCCATGCGCTGTTGCTGCCCGCCCGACAACTTGCCGGGAAAGGTCTTGAGCTTGTCGCCCAGGCCCACGTGGGTCAGTTGCTTGACCGCCAGTTCCTCGGCTTGCTCCTTGCTCTTGCCCAGTACCTTGCGCGGCGCGAGCATCACGTTTTCCAGCACGGTCAGGTGCGGAAAGGCGTTCCATTGCTGGAACACGATGCCGATCCTCTGCCGCAAGCGGTTGAGGTCGGTGGCGCGGTTGTGCACCTCGACGCCGTCGACGCGGATGCTGCCTTTCTGGATCGGCTCCAGGCCGTTGATGCACATCAGCAAGGTCGACTTGCCCGAGCCCGAGCCGCCGATGATCGACACCACTTCACCCTTGTCCACGGTCAGGCTCACGCCCTTGACCACTTCGAGGTTGCCGAAGGATTTGTGTACGTTCTGGATCTCAATCATTTTCCTGCCACCTTCTTTCCAGTCGGGCGCCCAGGCGGGCAACCACCAGGCTCATGACGTAGTAGATGAGGCCTGCGATGCACAGCACCAGCAGGGGTTCCTGAATCCGCGTAACGATGGTCTGCGAGGCGCGCAGCAGTTCGACGATGCCGATCCACATCACCAGCGCCGTGTCTTTCATCACCCCCAGCACCAGGTTCAGCCAGCCGGGAAACGCCACGCGGGTGGCCATCGGCAGGACGATCCAGCGCAAATCCTGCAGGTAGCTCATGCCCAGCGAACGGCTGGCCCGGCGCACGCTCAGCGACACCGCCAGCACGCCGCCGCGGACGATCTCGGTGAAGTACGCGGCGGTGTACACGCCGAGCACGATGCAGCCGACGCTGAAGGCGCTGATGTCCAGCCCGACGATGCTTTTGAACGAGTTGAACAGCACGAACTGGATCAGCAGCGGCACACTGCGAAACACGTCCAGTACCCACGCCAGCGGCAGGCTGAGCCGGGGCCACAAGGCCCGGGCCAGGCCGAACAGCAGCCCGGCGAAGGTGCCCAGCAAAATCGCCCAGAAGGTCAGCTGCACGGTGACCAGGGCCCCGTCGAGCAGGAACTTCAAGTCGTTCCAGGTAAATCCGGTGGAAAACATGCCGGGCTCCTCAGTAACGGAACAGTCGCCAGGCCATCAGCCGGGCTACCGCGACAATCGCCTTGGCGATCACGTAGTAGAGCGCTGCCGCCAGGGCGAAGTATTCGAAGGTGCGGAAGGTCTTGACGTTGAAGTCCTGGGTCACGCCGGTGAGGTCGTTGTTGAGGCCGACGATCACCCCCAGAGAGGTCATCAGTACTGCCCAGACCATCTGGTTGGTCAGCGGGTAGAACACCACTCGCAGCAGCTGCGGGATGACGATCATCCGGTAGGTCTGGAAGGCACTCATGCCCAGCGAGCGCGCCGCACGCATCTGCGTGGTCGGTACCGCCTTGAGGCCGCCGCGAAAGTTCTCCGCCAGGTACCCGGCGTTGTTGAAGGTGATTCCCGCCAGCAGGGCGATCCACGAACTGACATGCAGGCCCAGCGAGCCGAGGCCGAAGTACAGGATGTAGATCTGGAACAGCGAGGGCGTATTGCGCGCAATCGACACCCAGCCATCGGCAAAGCCGCGCAGCAGCGGCTGCTTGCCTTCGCGCATGACGGTCAGGGCCAGGGCAATCAGCACCCCGAAGATCATCGACAGCGCAGCGGTCTCGAAGGTGACCCAGGCGCCGGCCAGCATGTCCGGCAGGGCACGCAGGGCGGAGCGCCACTGGAAGGTGTAGTCAAACATGGGCGGGGCTCTCCTTGCAGGCGGCAGGTTGCAGCCAGGCGGGCAGGCGAGCGCTGGCCTGGCCGCTGCAGGCCGACTCGACACACTCGGCGAGACTGGCGAAATGCACCGGACGACCGGCCAGACCTGGGCCGTAATGGGCGTATTTGCCCGAGTTGGTCATCAGTGTGCGCGCCGTCGGCGGGATCACCGGTTCGCCGAGCATGCACCAGCAGGTGTCGGTCACCAGGGTCACGCCGAAGCGTTCGAGCCCGGCGATATGTCCGGCGGCGCGGGCCTGTTCGAGCACGGTGCGACCGCAGGTGATCGCCACCACCACGTCCGGGTGTTTGTGTCGGCCCTGGCACAGACGGGCAAGCACGGCGAACTCGCTGAGCGAAAAGTGCGGGTTGCCCAGCGACACCACATCGACCTGTGGCTCGCGGGCGCTGTTGAGCGCGCACCAGCTGCGTAGCAGTTCGCTCAGTTGCAGGCGTTCGCGGGGCAGGTTCACGCCGGGTTCAAGGACCTGCGCCGGGTCCAGCGCTTCGGGTGTGACCCCGGCAATATGAAACAGCGGCGCGGCAGAGGTAGTGGCAAAGGCGGCGCCGAAGGCCTTGAGGTCGTCCAGACTCGGTTGTGCCTGTTCCAGCCCGCGCACCAGGGGAATCCGTGAGCCGGACAGGGCGCCGATGTGGTAGCCGAGCAGGGGATAGAAGCTGTCGTCGAGGCCGTCCAGCACTGGCACCTCAACAATCAGCTGGGCCTTGCGCCGGCTGTCGAGGTGACAGCCGATGCTCGGTGCACGGCCGGTCAGGGCGATGCAGATGTCGAGGTAGTCGGGGTATTTGAGCGTGCGCGCACCCAACACGCTGTTGGCGTAGACCACCGCGTTGGATTCGGCCCAGACCACCTGTTCACCCAGGGTCGGTGCGCTGTCGAGCAGGTACGGCGCGCAGGTGAAGCTCAGTTGCGCGCCCATGGCCATGTAGGCATCGCCCAGGGCACTGGCCGGCTCGCCGAGTGCCGGGTCGATGCCCAGTTCGCGCCAGCGGCGCTGGTCGACCGAAATGGAATTGAGCGTGGTCGGCACCCGCACCTTCGCGCCCCACTGCACCAGTTGTTCTGCGAAGCGCAGGCTGGCGGGGCCGGTGTAGATGCAGCCGTCGATGTGTGCCTGGGTCACGTCCAGCAGCTGTTCGGCGCCTTGCAGCTCGGCCATGCGCAGGACAATCTGCATCGCCACCTGTGCAGCCTTGCCGTGGCTGCCATCGAGCAGTGCCTGGTCCTGAGCGGTCAGGGCCAGTGCCGTCGTGAATGGGCGTTCAGCCCGGGCTGGGGCGGGTGCTTGCCAGGCATCGGCGGGGGCCTGGGCAAAGGTGCTCAGGTGTGCCCCGTCGAGCCGCGCAAAGCTTGCGCTGCGCAATCCGGCGAAAGCCTCCTTGCCGATGCACAGCACCGGCAGGGAACGCCCGAACAAGGTCTGCGCGACCAGCACGCCGAGGGTCAGGATTTCGTCGGCTTCGGCCAGCACCAGTGCTGCCGGTGCGTGGCCGTTGCTGATCAGTTCCATCATCACGCTGCTGCCGGTGCACGAGCCACGTCCACTGGGGATCGCCAGTACCCGCCCGGCGATGCACTGGCCGCTGAGCGGATGATGGCGGTCGATCACTTCGCCGCTGAACGGGTCGACCCCGCCCCAGAAGCTCAGCCCGGTGTCGGCGAACAGCAGTTCGCCCTGGGCCGCGCCCTCGACCAGGCTACGCCCGGTCAGGGGTTTGGGAGTGCTGGTCATGCTGCCCACCTCAGTAGTAGACCTGTGGCACGGTCAGGTCGGTCGGGGCGATTTCGGTGCCGACCCACTTGGTGAACAGCTCCTTGTAGCGCCCGGTGCGCACCTGCTGGTTGACGAACAGGTCGAGGTAACGCAGCAGGCCGTACTCGTTACGCTTGGCACCCAGCGAAACGTAATCGATCACGTAAGGCGCGTTACCGGCGACTTTGAGGTTCTTGTACTTGCCGGACTTGAGGGTGGCCGCAGCGACGGTGTTGGTGACCACGGTGGCGTCGATATGGCCCTGAGCGACGGCGAGCAGGGTGTCGTTCTGCGACTGGTAGGCGCGGAAGCTGCCGCTGCCCCAGCTCTTCACATCCTTCTCCAGGGCGATGGCTTCATAGGTGCCGCTGGTGTTGCCCAGCGCCTTGCCCTTGAGGTCGTCGAAGCTGTTGATGCCGGTGTTGTCGCGGGTCAGCACGACCATCTGGAAGGCAAAGTAGGGCACGGTCAGGCCGACCGTCTTGGCGCGCTCCAGGGTGTCGGAGGTGGACGCCACGATCACGTCGGCGCGCCCGGAAACCAGGGCCGGAATGCGGTCAGGGAAGGGTGTTTCGACCACTTCGGGCTCGACCCCGAGAATCTTCGCCAGGTCGTTGCAGTAGTCCACGTCGAAGCCCGCGGGTTTGTTGGCTTCGTCACGAAAGCCCATGGGCGGGAAGTCCAGGGTTACGGCGCAGCGCAGCTTGCCGGAGCCGATGATGTCGTCGAGCTTGTCGGCCTGGGCGTTGGCAACAAAAGCGGTACTGAGAACAGCGCTGAGGGCTACGGCAAATGTGCGGTTTTTCATAGATGCCTCGTGGTCGGTTAAGTGCTGTTAGATATCGTATTGGTAATTTCGTATACGATATTTTGTAGTGCAATGGCCGTGCCTGTTTTGTTGTGGTTGTGGGAATAATCCTTCAGCCCATGAGCTAGGGCGTCTGCAGCAAAGGGGAGGTGTTGCAGGCGATTTAACTGCAGTCGGGCGGGTGAGCAGCGGGTGTTACATATGGGAGCACTGCGTGCGCGCAGCGCCCCTTAAAGGAACACTCAGCGCTGGCTGTCGCGGTACTGGCTGGGCGAGAGCCCGGTGAGGGCGCGGAACTGGCGGCTGAAGGCACTGTGGTCGGTGTAACCGCAGCGCAGGGCGATGTCGGTGATCGGCAGGTCGGGGTTTTGCAGCAAGCGTGACGCTTCTTCCAGCCGCGCCTTGTGAATCATCTGTCGTGGTGTGAGCTGGAAGATCCGTTTGCAATGACGCTCCAGTTGCGCGATCGAAAGCCCGGCGATGGCGGTCAGTTCGGCGAGGCTGATGGGGCGGCTGAAGTGCGCGCGGATATGCGCGTCGACGGCGGCGAGTTTCTGGAACGCCGGGTGGTTCGACTGCGGCAACTGCAGATCGCGGGAAATCCCGGCCAGCCCGACGATGTTGCCGTTGGCGTCCTTGAGCGGGCGCTTGTGGGTCAGGCACCAGATCGGCTGGTTGCCGAAATACAGGTGCAGCTCAAGCTGGTCGGCCAGTTCCCGGCCGCTGCTCAGCACACGGCGGTCCTGCTCGGTGTAGAGCGGGCCGAAACGGGCGGGAAACACATGTTCGGCGGTGAGGCCGAGCAGCTCATCGCAGTGCTTGCGCCCGCAGCGCCGGGCCAGAGTCTGGTTGACGAAGGCGTAACGCGCTTCGCGGTCCTTGATGAAGAACACCACGTCGTTGAGGGTGTCGAGCAGCGGCGCGATGGGCTGCAGGCTGCTCAGCAGGGTCGGCAGATCGCAGGGGGCGAAGTGGTTGAGCGTGGCGTGCATGGCGCGGACGGTCCGGGGGCGACCGTCGGGATCATAGAGGGTCCCCGGCGCTTATCTCAAGCGCCGGGTGTTTCCTTCAGGCACAGCAGGGTGTCGATGCGCGCCGGGCTGAACGGCGGGCGTGGCGTTGAGGGTTGCCAGCCGAACAGATGCGCGGTGGCCGCGCCGCAGACCCGGCCCTGGCAGGCGCCCATGCCGCAGCGGCTGGCAAGTTTGGCGTCGCGCCAGTTGCTGTGTCCGGCGAGGGCGGAATAGGGGACGTCCTCGCAGCGGCATACCAAAGTATCGCCAGTTGCCAGCGACTTGAGCGCCGGGTCGAGGACGAAGGCTTTGTTCAGCGCGGCAGCAAAGCCATGCCAGCGGCTGCGGCGGCGGAACAGGCGCTGCGCCGCCTGGCGATTGCCGACCGCAGCATGGCCGGCAATGGCGCCTTCCACCAAAGCCCGCTCGCTGCCACCGAAACCGGTGCATTCGCCTGCTGCATAGACGCCGGGCAGCGTCGTTTCCTGCCAGAGGTCTACTGCCACGGCCTGATGTTCGACGGCGCAACCCAGGGCCTGGGCCAGCTGGATATTGGGGATCAGGCCGAAGCCGCAGGCCAGTCGATCGCAGGCGATTTCCACGATCTTGCCGTTCTGCATCAAGCGCACGGCTTCCAGACGGTCGCTACCGAGTGCGGCAAGTACATGACTGGCGCTGCGGTACTGACGGTCGAACAGACTGAAGGACTGCAGGAGTTTTTGCGGCCAGCGCGGCAATTGCGCGGCGAAGCCGGCGACGGCGGCGGCCGACGCCTGTTCGGCAATGCGCAGCACCCGGGCGCCGTTGGCTTTGGCAGTGGCGGCGCTGGCCAGCAACAAGGGCCCGCTGCCGGCGATGACGATGCGCTGCGCGTGCACCGGCAGGCCGGCCTTGATCAGTGCCTGCAATCCACCGGCACCGGTCACGCCAGGCAGGGTCCAGCCGGGGAAGGGCAGCAGCAGTTCTCGGGCGCCAGTGCAGAGGATCAGCCGGTCGTAGCGGATCTGCCAGCCACGCTCGGCATCTTCCACCAGCAAGGTGTCCGGGCCGGGCTGGGCGATTACCCGTGTACCGCTGTAGTAGTGCACATTGTCGCAAGCGAGTACCTGCTCGCGCAGCTGGCGGGCCTGGGCAGGCACCTTGGCCTGGGGCCCGTCGCGCCAGATCTGCCCGCCCGGCAGCGGGTTGTCGTCAAGCAGCACGATGCGCGCGGCACGCGGCGCGGCGGCCAGCGCCGCAGCCAGCCCGGCGGGGCCGGCACCGATGATCAGCAGGTTGGTGTGTTCGCTCATGTCCGGGTCTCCACGCGCATGCCGTCGCGGCACAGGGTCTGGCAGGCCAGGCGTCGGCGGCCATCGATGCTCACCCGGCATTCCTGGCAAATGCCCATGCCGCACAGCGGCGCGCGGCGCTGGCCGCTTACCGAAGTGCGTGAGCAACCATCACCGGCCAACGCCAGTGCGGCGGCCACGCTGGTGCCGTCAGCCACCTGCAGCGGGCGGCCATCGAGGGTCAGGTCAGGCATGGGCGAGTACTCCCAGAAAGCGTTCAGGCAGATAGGGTTGCGCCGTCAGCGGTGGCGTTTCATCGAACAGTTGGGCGGTCAGCAGGTCGGCGGTCGCCGGGGCGGTGGTGACGCCAAGGCCTTCGTGACCGACCGCCAGCCACAGGCCCTCCTGCTGCGGATGGCGGCCCACCAGCGGCAGGCCGTCGGGGCTGGCGGCGCGAAAGCCGGTCCAGGCGCGGATGCCGTTCAAGTGCGCCAGGTCCGGCATGTATTCAGTGGCGCGCTTGAGCATGCGCGCCAGCATCCAGCCTTCTACCGCCGGGTCGGTGGTGCCGAACTGGCGCGAAGCGCCGATGAACAGCTGGCCGGTCGGGCGTGGCTGGATGTTGCAGGCGGTGGACGGGCCACTGGCGTTATGCGCGCTGGTCACGTAGCCCAGTTCCACCAATGTGTGGGTGACAGTACCGGGGTAGCGGTCGGTGATCAGCAGGTGGCCTTTCTTCGGCTCGATCGGCAGTTCCGGGCACAGGTCAGTGGCCTGGATGCCGTTGGCCAGCACCACGGCCTCGGCGCTCAGCCACTGGCCGTCGTCCAGGCGCACCCGTTTGCCCTGTACCGCGCTGACCCGCGCCCGGCGCTGTTCGATACGCGGCGATTGCAGCATCCAGCGCGCGGTGGCCGGGGCATAGAGAATGCCGTCGCCATTGATCAGCAGACCGCCTTCGAGCCCCTCGCGCAGCGCCGGTTCGCGCTGACGCAGGGCGTGTCCGGCAACCAGCTCGCAGGCCACACCTTGGGCTTGCAGTACGTTGAATTTATGTTCGGCCACTGCCATCTCTTCGGCATTGGCCGCCAGCCACAGGGTGCCGTTGCTGCGGTAGGCGCAGTCTTCGGGTAGCAGTGGGGCCAGTTCGCGCCAGCGTTGCAGTGAATGCTGGCTGAGCGCCAACTCGGCCGCATTGTCGTCGAGCACCAGCAGGTGGCCCATGCCCGCGGCGGTGGCGCCGTGCAGACCGGCATCGAGTACCAGCACCTGCAGGCCACGGGCGGCCAGCGATTGCGCGCAGGCTGCACCGATGATTCCGGCACCGATCACGATCACATCGGCCACGGCACCACGACTCATGGGCGAATGCCCCAGGCGAACGGGTCGTCTTCCTGCAGGATCAGCGTGGCTTCGGCGCTGATGTGCGCGCGGCCGCGAATGGTCGGCACGATGCGTTCGCCGTCGGCCTCGAACGAACCTTCGAACTGGCTGCCGATCACGCTGGCCTGACGCCAGACCTGGCCTGGCTGCAGCTTGCCGTCGGCGGCCAGACAAGCGAGTTTGGCGCTGGTGCCGGTGCCGCAGGGCGAGCGGTCGTAGGCCTTGCCGGGGCAGAGGACGAAGTTGCGGCTGTCGGCGTCCGGGTCGTCGGCGAACAGTTCGATGTGGTCGATCAGGCCGCCGTCTTCGCCGCGAATGCCCTGCTGTTCCAGCGCCTGTTGCACGGCGTAGGTATAGGCGGTCAGCGCCTCGATATTGTCGCCGGCGACGTTCAGGCCGTGATCGGCGATCAGGAAGAACCAGTTGCCGCCCCAGGCGACATCGCCGACCACTCGGCCAATGCCCGGCACCTCCAGTGTCAGGTCCTTGCGGTAACGGTAGGCCGGTACGTTGCGCACGCTGACCGAGTGGTCTTCATGCAGGGTCGCCTGCACGGTGCCGACCGGGGTTTCGATACGGTGAACCCCCGGGCCAATGCGGCCCAGATGCGCCAGCGACACCACCAGACCGATGGTGCCGTGGCCGCACATGCCCAGGTAGCCGGTGTTGTTGAAGAAGATCACCCCGGCACAGGCGCTGGGGTCCACCGGCTCGCACAACAGCGCGCCAACCAGCACATCACTGCCGCGCGGTTCCAGCATGCAGGCGCTACGCCATTGATCGTACTGCTCGGCCAGGCGCTGGCGGCGTTCGGCCATGCTGGCGTTGCCAAGTGCAGGGAATCCGTCGATGACCAGGCGGGTGGGTTCACCGCCGGTGTGGGAGTCGATCACGCTGATGCGTTTCATGGGCAGGCCGCGTCCGTTCAGGGAAGTGAACGACAGAGTGGCTTGTCCGCTGGCTGGCAGGCTTGATGCCTTTAAGTCATGCGAACGACGAAATCGGCACAGTGGCCTAATGCAGTGCGCTGAAGGAGTTCTATGAGTGAGCGCAAAACTCTTATCCCTTCATCCGACCCTACGCTTCCCCTCGCAGTCCCGCCTTTCGGTTCGTGGCGAGTGCGCAACTTCTTGCGCACTCGAATTTGCATAATTCCCCCGTTTTACCCCGTTTTTATCGCTACAGGCCACGGCCCACGTGGCTTGCAGCCGAGTGCGCAACTTCTTGCACAGTACTGCGCAAGAAGTTGCGCACTTTTTATCGGGTTTTCCGCTGGAAAACCGCTCCAGTCACCCCAGGAACGGCTGCAAGCCCCGGTTTACATGGCTTGCGCAATTTATGGCATGCCTCTTGTACTGGGTAGAGGGACCCAGCGGGTGATTTTACCT